>NZ_JAUNOQ010000017.1 GCF_030531065.1 Phascolarctobacterium sp.
AACAGCACCATGCTTGAGCATGGTGCTGTTTTTATATGCGCAGACATCTGCCGACAAGGGCGCAGGCCTGGCTGACGATTCGCCGCGCTGGCAGAGCTTTTGAACAGCATTAAATAATTTAACGTAAATACAGCAAAAGAGTTAGGCTCACGTTTGCCTAACTCTTTTTTACGAATATTATTTTCTGTTGCTTATCTTTCTACGCGGCCGGGATAGGCTTTAAGAGCTTCGCCCAGAATATAGATGGCGCGTTCCAAATCTTCGGATTTGAGTACGTAGGCCAAGCGGGCTTCGTTCACGCCGCTACCGGGCGTATTATAGAAACCGTTGCCGGGAGCGAACATTATGGTTTCGTTATCGATGGCAAAATTTTCCAGAGTCCAGATAGCAAATTTTTCGGCGTCGTCGACGGGCAGGCTGACCATAATGTAGAAAGCGCCTTTAGGGTCGGAGGCCATAACGCCGGGCAATTTTGCCAAAGCTGCGACGATGGTGTCGCGGCGTTTTTTATATTCTTTGTTGACTTCTTCCAGATAAGTAGCGGGCGTGGTGTAAAGCGCGGCTGCGCCGACCTGCTCCAGAATGGGGCTGCACAGGCGCGCCTGGCAGCATTTAATAATTTGCTTGCTTAAATCTTTATTTTTGCTGATGATGCAGCCGATGCGCGCGCCGCAGGCGCTGTAGCGCTTGGAAACGGAATCGATAATGATTAAATTATTTTCCAGTTCCGGCATCGTGCCGAAGCTGCGGTATGCGCCGTCGTAAACAAATTCGCGGTACACTTCGTCGGCAATCAGCGCCAAATCATATTTACGGACGATGCGGGAAATCATGTCCTGTTCTTCTGGCGTGTAAACTACGCCTGTGGGATTGCCGGGATTGGTCAGCAAGATAGCTTTGGTTTTTGGCGTAATATGCTTTTCGATTTCTTCTTCGCTGGGCAGGTGATAACCGTTGGTTACGCTGGTAGGCACGGCGTTGATTTTAGCGCCGAATTCCTTGCAGAAGGTGGTGTAATTAGCGTAGAAAGGCTCGAACACCATAATTTCATCGTCGGGGTCGCACAGCGCCATGACCGCCATAATCAGCGCTTCGCTGCCGCCGTTGGTGATAAAAATATCGTCGATGGCAAAATTCATGCCCTTTTCTGCATAATATTTCTGAATTGCTTTCAGCAAGAACATTTCGCCCTTGGAATTACTGTAGGCGATAACGGGCGCCTGGTAAGCGCGGATGCTGTCCATAAATTGCGCCGGAGTTTTGATGTCGGGTTGGCCGATATTAAGATGATAAACCTTTTTGCCTGCGGCTTTGGCTGCGTCGGCATAAGGGGAAAGCTTTCTGATGGGAGATGAAGTAAGGCTTTGAACACGTGCGGAAAGTTTCATATAACATTGGCTCCTTTGTTTTAAAATTTAGCATACGTCGGCGGCCATGGGATAAGCGCGGCTGACTGTAAAATACTTTTTTATTATACCATAGAAGCTTTGCATACGGCGCCGGAGCGGCATATTATATTGTATACATGCAATATGGCCTGCGCGCGCGCAGATTTTTGTAAAAGCTTGAACAAAAATGAGCGCGGCGGTTTGACTTTTGCCACGCCGCGTTATATAATATTAAAGATAATTTTGCAAAATTCTGCGAAGCGGATTAGTAGTCGTAAGCGTTTTTCAGAAAGCCGGCGGGCGATGCGAGCCGGTAAACGACGAAGATGAACTCACCGTGAAGAAGCCGCAAGGAAATGTGCGGACGTGACGCTGCGTTAAGGCTAATGGAGTGGCGGCAATGCCGCAATCAGGGTGGTACCGCGAAGATTTTTCGTCCCTGACCTTATTGTATTTTAGGGTCGGGGATTTTTGTTTTCTTTCGGCCAAAAATTTTGTTGGAGGTAATGAAATGCTGCAAGAAAAATATGCTCCTCATGAGATAGAGAGCAAATGGCAAAAATATTGGGAGGATAATAAAACCTTTAAGGTAGAAATGGATAAGAGCAAGCCGAAATCCTATGTGCTGGAAATGTTTCCGTATCCGTCCGGCAATCTGCACATGGGCCATGTGCGCAATTATTCCATCGGCGACGTAGTAGCACGCTTCCGCACTATGAAGGGCTTTAACGTGCTGCACCCCATGGGCTGGGACTCCTTCGGTATGCCTGCCGAAAACGCCGCTATTAAGCACGGTATTCCGCCGAAAAAATGGACGCTGGACAATATCGCCAATATGACCCGCCAGCAAAAGGCTTTGGGCCTGTCCTACGATTGGGACCGCGAGGTAACTACCTGCAAGGAAGATTATTATAAATGGACCCAATGGTTCTTTGAGCTTTTCTATAAGCGCGGCCTGGCTGTCAAGAAAGAATCCGCCGTAAACTGGTGCGATACCTGTAATACGGTGCTGGCTAACGAGCAGGTTATCGACGGCAAATGCTGGCGCTGCGACCACGAGGTAGTTAAAAAGGATTTGAGCCAATGGTTCTTTAAAATTACCGATTACGCCGACGAGCTGCTGAAAGATTTGGATTTGCTGACCGGCTGGCCGGAGCGCGTTAAGACCATGCAGCGCAATTGGATTGGCCGCAGCGAGGGCTTGGAATTTGAATTTGAAATCCCGGCTTTGCATGACAAAGTTGCGGTTTACACCACCCGTCCCGATACCTCTTACGGCGTAACCTTTATGGCTTTGGCTGCCGAGCATCCGCTGATTCATAAGATTTGTGAAAATAATCCTAAGGCAGAAGAAATTAAAGCTTTCTGCGAGCGCGTGCGCAATCAGTCCGAGATCGAGCGTACCTCCAGCGAGTCTGAAAAAGAGGGCATCTTTACCGGCGTATATTGCATTAACCCCTTCACCGGGCGCAAGGTAGAGATTTGGGTAACTAACTACGTGCTGTACGATTACGGCACCGGCGCGGTTATGGGCGTGCCTACGGGCGACCAGCGCGACTGGATGTTCGCCGATAAATACGGCATTGAAAAGATCGTTACTCTTTGCCCGGTAGGCAAGGAATTAAAGCTGGAAGAAATGACCCATGCTTATGAAGAAAAAGAAGGCATGCTGGTAAATTCCGGCGAATTCACCGGTATGGAAATGCACAAGGCAATGGCTGCGATTATGGATAAGGCGGAAGCGGAAGGCTTCGGCAAACGCCGCGTCAACTACCGTCTGCGCGATTGGCTCATCAGCCGTCAGCGTTATTGGGGCGCGCCCATTCCCATCATCTACTGCCCGCACTGCGGCGAGGTGCTGGTGCCGGAAGAAGAGCTGCCCGTGCGTCTGCCGGAGGACGTAAGCTTTACCGCCGGAGCAAAATCTCCGCTGGCAACTTCTGAAAGCTTTGTTCACTGCAAGTGCCCGAAGTGCGGCGCTGACGCTACCCGCGAAACCGATACCATGGACACCTTCCTGTGCTCTTCGTGGTATTATCTGCGCTATACCGACCCGAAAAATACGGAGCTGCCCTTCGCTAAGGACGTTAATATGTACTGGGGACCGGTAGACCAATATATCGGTGGCATCGAGCACGCTATCCTGCATCTGCTCTACTCCCGCTTCTTCCTCAAGGTGCTGCGCGACGCAGGCCTGGTGGATTACGACGAGCCTTTCAGCAATTTGCTGACCCAGGGCATGGTAATTAAGGACGGCGCGAAAATGAGCAAATCCTTAGGCAACGTAGTTTCTCCGGAAGAAATTTTGGAAAAATACGGCGCCGATACCGCCCGCCTCTTTATCCTGTTCGCCGCTCCGCCGGAAAGAGAGCTGGAATGGAGCGACCAAGGCGTGGAGGGTTCCTTCCGTTTCCTGAACCGTATCTGGCGTATCGTTCTCAACTATATGCCGCAGATGGAGCAAAAGCTTACTGGCTATGACGCGGCAGCGCTGACCGAAGCGGACAAGGAGCTGCGCCGCGTGCTGCACAGCAGCATTAAGAAAGTAACCAGCGATATCGAGACCCGTTTCAATTTCAACACCGCCATTTCCACGCTGATGGAGCTGGTCAACGCTCTGTATGCTTATAAGGACGCTAAGCAGGAGCCCAACGCCGGTTTAGTTTACGAATCTATTACCGATCTGATTAAAATGCTGAGCCCCTTCGTTCCTCACATTACCGAAGAACTGTGGCGCGGCGCTGTGAATGAAAATACCAGCGTACACGACCAAAGCTGGCCGGAATACAGCGAGGACGCTTTGAAGGTTGACAATGTGGAAATCGTTCTGCAGGTTAACGGCAAGGTGCGCGGCCGTCTGACCGTTCCCGCAGCCGCTACGAAGGAGGAGCTGGAGCAAATCGCTTTAGCCGACGCCAACGTGCAGGCTCATATCGGCGGCGCGACTGTGCGCAAGGTCATCTGCGTACCGGGGCGTCTGGTAAATATCGTAGCTAAATAAGCTGTCCATAATGTTTCTTTGATAATCGAATAAGTAGGTTTTGACAATTAGTAGTGCCAAAATAACGCTTACATTTTCAGAGTCTCTGAGAATAACTTACGTTATTCTTAGGGACTCTTTTTGTTTTTCAGGAATATTTAGAGGGAGGTTTTTACTGTGGATAATAAGCAAAAGAAGTTGATGCTGTTAGGAATTTTATTGCTGGGCTGCTTGCTGACCAGCGCGGTTGCCGAGTGGGCGCAAGGGAATAAAGAGCCGTTGCCTGCGCCGCTGCCGCCCCATACTGACGGCGAGCTTAAACAAACGAAAATAAAAATTTATGTCAGCGGAGCGGTGCTGGAGCCGGGACTGTACGACCTGCCCGTAGGTTCGCGGGCCTGGCAGGCGGTGGAGGCAGCAGGCGGACTGCGGGAGGACGCCAATATGGAAAAGGTGAATTTGGCGAAAAAGCTGAAGGACGGCAATCAGGTCAACGTACCGGCGCTGAAGGCTGCGGCCGGGAAAATTTCGTCGGGTCGCGGCGGGGATTTTTCAACAGGAGTGCGCGTTGAAAAAAATTACGTCAGCGGCGGGCGCATAAATTTGAACACGGCTACGGTTGAAGAACTGGACGCGCTGCCCGGCGTCGGCCCCGCGATGGCCCGGCGCATTGTGGAGCGGCGGCAGAAAAAACGTTTTACAAAAGTGGAGGACTTGCTGCAGGTTAAGGGCATTGGTAAGGCGAAGCTGGAACGGCTGCGCGATTTAGTCGAGGCAGATTAAGGAGGACGGCGATGCAGTTTATTTATGCAGGAATGGTTTGCTTTATGCTGGGCTTGTGGCTGGGCCTGCAGCCCGCCGCTGCCTTCGCCTCGTGGCCGCTTTTGTCAGGCGCGGCCGCGGCGGCGCTGGCGTTAGGCGTGCGGCTGACGGACGGATGGCGGCGCGGCTTGTGCGTGTGCCTGAGCCTGCTGTTGTTGGGCTGGGGCAACGGCTGCCGCGTAGAACTCAGCGCGGCGCAGCAGCTGGAGCAGCTTTGGGGACGGCAGGCGGTGGCTTACGGCAAACTGGAGCCTTTAAGCCTGCGGCAGGACACCGGCTATCAAAGCTTTATTTTGCAGTGCGAACAGCTGCGGCTTGGCGCGGAGCTGCGTCCTTACCGCGGACGCCTGCGGGTCGGTGTGCGGCAAAAGGAAATCCTGCCGGAGTGCGGCAGGCTGACGCTGGCCGGGCAGCTGGAGCCTTTGACGGGTTTTCGCAATCCCGGCGCTTTCGACAGCGAGCAGTATCATCGGGTCAACGGCTTGGGCGGCAGGCTGAAAAACGCAAAGTTGCTGGCCGCGCAGGAAGAAGCCGGGTGGCGCGATAAGCTGGAGCTGCTGAATTTGCGCTTGTGCCGCCGTTTGGAGCGGGGTGCGGGCGGCGAAGCGGGAGCGGTGCTAGGCGGTATGCTTTTGGGCGGCAGCGGTCGCTTGGACGATGAAACGCGAGAAGTTTTTATTGCTAACGGGTTAGCGCATTTGCTGTCGGTTTCCGGAACTCATTTAGTGCTGCTGGCCAGCCTGCTGTCCGCGTTACTCAAACCGCTGCCGCTTAAGTGGCGCAGGCTGCTGTTGGTGCTGCTGCTGTGCGCTTACGCAGCTTTGTGCGGCGGCAGGCCGCCGGTGCTGCGGGCGTTGCTCATGAGTACTGTTGTGCTGTTCGGCGGCGCGGGGGCCGAACGGGGACGCTTGTTGTGTTTGACGGCGATGAGCTTGCTGCTGTTCAAGCCGGTGTGGCTTGCGGATATTGGCTTTCAGCTTTCCTTCGGCGCGGCGGCGGGCCTGGTGTGGCTGCTGCCGGCCTGCCGGCGCTGCTTGCCTGCCTGGCTGCCGACTGTTATCAGCGAAGGCGCGGCCGTGACCTTGGCGGCGCAGCTGGGCGTACTGCCATTCATTGTAGGTTATTTTCATCAGCTTTCGGTGATTTCTCTGGTCAGCAATATTGTGCTGGTGCCGCTTTTGGAGCTGGCGGCTTTGCTGGGGCTGGCAGGATGCGCGCTGCCCTTGGGCGATTATTTATTAGCGGCGGCCGGTTTTTTAGTGCGCCAGGCGCTGACCCAGGGCGCGTGGCTGAGCTGCCTGCCCGGCAGCGTACTGACGGTGGGGGCGCTGCCGCTGTGGTGCGCCGTTATTTATTATGGCTTGTTAGCGGTGTGGGCCGATTGGCCCTGCCTGCAATTTTTGCGCAATTGGGAAAGGCGCTGCTTGATGACAGGCTGTGTTTTACTTTTAAGCGGCGCGCTGCTGTGGCAGCAGTATGGGCCGCGTCCTTTGGCGGCGTATTTTCTGGACGTGGGGCAGGGAGATTGCGTCGTCGTCGTTACGCCGTCGCGTAAAGTAGCGGTGTACGATACCGGCGGCTTGAGCGGGATCGATACGGGCGCTAAAATAGTCGCGCCGTTTTTGCGTAGTTTGGGGTTTAGCGCAATCGATTTACTTATCGTCAGCCATTACGATTTTGACCACGCAGGCGGCGCGGCAGGACTTTTGCGGCAAATGCCGGTTAAAGAAATTGTTTTACCTCAGGAACGGCTGACGGAAGCAAGCGCCGCGATTCGTCAAAAAATAATCGCGGCGGCGGGTGCAGGCAAAATATCTTTAGCTAGGCAGGGGCGCAGCTGGCAGTTTGAGGATAGCTTGCTGCGCCTGGCCGTGCCTGCGGAGCAAGTTGTCGGCAACGAAGCCAGTACGCTGGCGGAACTTTTCAGCCCTTACGGCAGTTTGCTGCTGACGGGCGATATGGGCGAGGAACGGGAGCAAAATTTGGCATTGGGCTGCTATACGGTGCTGAAGGCCGGGCATCACGGTTCAAAATACAGCAGCAGCGCCGAATTTTTGCAGCAGGTACAGCCTTTAGTAACGGTAATTTCCTGCGGCCGCGGCAATCGCTACGGCCATCCGCATGCAGAAACTATGGAACGCTTGCGGGCGGCGGGCAGCCGCGTACTACGCACGGACGCTATGGGCTGCATTAAGATAGAGTTCGCGGAGGAACTGCGCTGCTGGGCGTATGACGGGAAAGCGTTCAGAAGATTGCAGAATAATAACTTATGAGTTATAATATAGGAGGAAACGTGTATAAAATAATATTTTATCAAGACCGCAAGGGCAAACAGCCGGTAAAAAACTACCTTGTACAGCTCAGCAAGAGAAAAGACAAGGATAGCAGAATAAAATTAAATAAGTACAATGAGTACATCAGCGCGTTAAGCGAATATGGTTTGGAATTATGCGAGCCTTACATAAAACATTTGGCAGGAAATATTTGGGAGCTGCGGCCATTGCGCGACAGAGTATTATTTGCCGCATGGACTGGCAATAGCTTTGTGCTGCTGCATTATTTTATGAAAACAACGCAGAAAACTCCAAAAAGAGAAATAGAAAAGGCGCAGAACGCATTTAAGGATTTTTGTGAGAGGAGCGGTAAAAATGACGAAAGAGTATAGCTCTGTGGGCAGCGAGTGGCAGCAGGTACGCGCAGAATTGTATACGCCGGAAGAAATAGCGGAATGCGATTTGCGGGTGGCTTTGATTGGCGAATTTATTAAAGCGCGGCATGAGCAAAATATTACGCAAAAGCAGTTGGAGGAATTGAGCGGCGTTAAGCAGCCGGTAATCGCGCGTTTGGAGCGTGGTACTTCTATCCCTAGTATCAGCACGCTGATAAAAATTTTAGTCCCGCTGGGGAAAAAGCTGGCGATTGTTCCCATTGACGCCGAGGTGCCGTCATGGAAATAAAGCCGGAGGAATTATTATTCAGATTACAGCAGGGCAAGCCGCTGCCCGACTTGAGCGGCATAATTGCCGTTTACGGCGAGGAGGATTATTACCGCAGTCAAATTGCCGCGGCGGCGCCCGCCTTTATTTTTGCCGGTATCGACGAGGCTGACAGGGAAATCACAATTTTTGATAAGGATACCGACCTGCGGCAGATGGCTGCTGTGGTCAATACCTATCCGTTCTTTTGCGGCCGTTCGCTGGTGATTTTGAAGGATGAAAAGCTGTGGGGCGGCAAGCAGGACAGCGACAGCAAAAAGCAGCAGCTGGATAAGCTGGCGGATATTTTAAGCGACGTACCGGAATATTGTACGGTGCTGATTTGCGCCAGCAAGCTGGATAAGCGTACCAAGCTGTTCAAGCTGCTGAAAAAGCAGGCGCTGCTGTGCGAATGCGCCAGCCTGCGCCCTTATGATTTGGCTCCGTGGCTGGAGCGGCAGGCGGAGCAGTACGGCGCGCGCTGGGAGCGGGACGCCGTGGGTACGGTGCTGGAATATCTGGCGCCGGTGGAGCGCGCTCCTTTGCAGCTGTTGCAGCAGGAAATCGCTAAGCTGGCCGTTTACGCAGGCGAGCGTAAAACGTGGACGAAGGCGGACGTGGAGGAAATTTTTTCCGCTTTGCCGGAGACCTCCAGCTTTGCGCTGCTGAATTTTATCTGCGACCGCAAGCTGCCGGAGGCGCTGCGGCTTTTGGCGGACGAACGCAAGAAGGGCGGCAATATTTTGCCCATCTGTGCCTTAATCATGTTTAAGCTGCGACAGATGCTGCAATTTATGGAGCTGCGGCAGCATGGCTACGATTTGAAGGGAGCTACGGCGGAGCTCAAGCTGCATCCGTACGCCGCCAAAAAAATGCAGGAGCAGTGCCGCCGTTTTCAGCCGGAGTCCTTGCAGCAAGCGCTGCTGGATTTAACGCAGCTGAATATCGATTTGCGTCGTGGAGGCCGCGGCTACGAGCGCCTGGAGGAAATTTTGCTGTGCCTCATTGGCTGAGCCTTGGGCAGCAAACAAAAGCTGGACAAAGACGTAAGAACTTGTTATAATAGCTGTGAACAGTCAACGAAGACTTTTTTAGGTCGGGGATTAGTGTCCCTGTTCTTAAAAAAGTCTTTTTCGTTTTTCTGGGCAATTAGGGAGTATTGAGAAAGGAGAGCAGCCGTCATTGACGCTGCACACAATCATGAACAACAAAGATTTACTGTATGTTATTAAACCTGCACAGCAAACCGAAGAAGCCTTGCGCGAGCTTTTGCTTCAGCATCCGGAAATAAAATTTGTTTCCTTGATGGGCGTGGATTTTGCCGGTAATGATACGGATGAAAAAATTCCCATGAAGGTTTTTCTGGAAGATATGCGCAGCTTTTTGGAGGGCAGCGCCGCACAGACCGACGGTTCTTCCGTAGTGTTGACGGGCATCGCCACGCTGAATAACGCCCGCGTAGATCTGGTAGTAGATAAATCCGTTAATTGGTTTGTAGATTATAATTATGAGCATTTTGACGCGGCTAACGGCAAAATGATCGGCACGTTGCGCATTCCCTGCTATTTGTTGCACAACGGCAATTTTGTAGATTCCCGTTCTATTTTGAAAAATACGCTGGATTATGTGGAAAGCGAAATCATGGAGCTCTTTAAAAAGCATCCGGTGATTCCCGGCTTGGAGCACGTTGATCCGGCTGAAATTGAAAAGCTTGTTTTCACCAGCGCTACCGAGCTGGAATTTTGGGTAAAATCTCCGCGCGAGGACGCTCCCATCGAAGCGCTGTCCTCTTCTCAAATGATGCAGGAGCAATACTGGCAGCGCACCCGCGGCAATGTGCGCACAGCTTTGGAACAAACCGTGGAAACCTTGGACCTTTACGGCCTGGAGCCGGAAATGGGGCACAAGGAATGCGGCGGCGTTAAGGGCCAGATCGACGCAGCCGGTCACATGACCCACGTTATGGAGCAGCTGGAGGTGGACTGGAAGTTTGCCAGCGGCGTACAGACCGGCGATAACGAATTGCTGGCGCGTATCATTGTAAAAGAAGTATTCCGCATGAACGGCTTGGAGGTTTCCTTCCAGGCTAAGCCGATTCCCGGCGTGGCAGGCAGCGGCGAGCATACGCATGTGGGCATGGCCGCAAAAATGAAGAACGGCAAATTCGTCAACCTGTTTTCGCCCAAGAATATGCACGAGGACTTTTTGTCCGCTATCGGCTACGGCGCGTTGATGGGCCTGCTGAAAAATTACGAGGTTACCAATCCCTTTATTTCCTGCACTATCGATTCGCTGAACCGCTTGAAACCCGGCTTTGAAGCGCCGGTCTGTATCGTTACCAGCTTGGGCATGAGCCCGGAAAATCCGTCCCGCAACAGAACGATTCTGGCGGGCTTAATCCGCGACCTGGATAACGATAAGGCCACCCGCATCGAGATGCGTTCGCCGAATCCCTACACCAATACTTATATCGCTTTGGCAGCCTTCTACCTGTCCTGCCTGGACGGCATTAAGGCCTGCGTGGAATCCGGCAAGGATTTGAAAGCGCTGGAGAAGGAAATTTCCAAGAAAGCAGGCGAGCCCGGCTTCTATCTGGATACCGACCGTCAGTACCGCACTGAGGACGACGTTTTTGAAGATTTCACTGCGGAAGAACGCAGCAGATTATTCGGCGAGCCTCCCGCTACGGTTTGGGAAAATCTCTGCGCCTTTGATAAATATCCCGAAAAGGTGGACGTGCTTACTCAAGGCGGCATCTTGAAGAAGGAATATATCGAATCCTTTAAGCAGGGCGCTTTGACCCGCTGGAAAACGGAGCTGCTGACCCGCTTGATTCCGGAAAATTATTTAGCGGTTGTCGAAATGAAAAAGCTGCACGACCCGGAAAGCTGCACCGACTGCGATTTGGCGCTGTGGCATAAAATTCAGGCGCTGCGCGCGAAGCTGGCTAAGGATTCCTTTGAAGAAAAGAGCCTGTTTACCAGCATCCGTAAGGCTATCGCTTCCGAAGATTACGATACGGCTTCCGCTTTGAAGATTGAAATGGCCAAAGCGGTGGAGGAGCTGAAGGTTCTCTATCACGATTACAAACAAAATATTATTGACTGACTTTCATTTGCCAAATGAATAAGTAAAACAAAAGCTGATGAGAAAGCTAAAACTTTCTTGTCAGCTTTTTTGTTTGGCGGAAAAATTACAAATGATAAGGTCTTGCGGGGGGGTACAAGTATGATACAATAAAATACAACAAAGGGGGCGCAATTATTTCCCCAAATAATTTGGGATTTTGATGCGTGAGTTTTGGTTTGCGCAGTATGCGCTGCTGCAGGCCGCACACATAAAAATTTTTATGAGGAAAGGGTTGAATGGATATGAAACGAAAACAAATTTTAGCGAAAGCTATAACCTTGGGGTTGCTGTTGGCGATGCCGTGCGGCGCGTGGGCAGAGACGAAAATAAATAATATCGTTACTTTGGGAAATGAAACTACATACAGCGACGGCTTGTTGGTTGAGAAGAGCGGAAATATACAAGGCAATAGCTATGATTTAAAAGTGGATAGTACATTTCCTTACAATAAAATTCTTTTGGGTGTTGTAAATGAAGGAACTATAACAGGCGTGGGCACTTTATCTGCTGGAAGCGTTTATAATAATGGGGGAATTTTAGAAGTCAAAAATTTGCAACTTGCAGGTGCTAAGTACGAGAAAAATTGGCCGCAGCACTATTCGCTTTATTAATGAGGGGACAACAACTATTGGCGGCGGTACTTTAGTCGGATGGACGTATAACGATGAAGGCGCTGTTTTAAATATTACTGGCGATACAATTTTTAAAAATAGAGAAGAAGAGCCGAGTGGAGAAGCCTTAACGAATATATCTGGTAGTATTATAAATATAAGCGACGGCGTTACGGTAACAACAGAAATGTTTAATAACGGTACTAGAGACAATACTAATGCTACTCTTAACGCCGCTAACGCTAAAATTTTTATCAATGGCAATAGAGGTAAACTTAATAATTATGGAACAGCAGAAATCGGGACTTTAGAATCTGATGGGAAACTTGTTGGTTATGGTGATCCTCGTGTAGATAATTTTGGTTCATTAACTGTTAATCATAAGCTGGCTTCCGATTTAAGTAATCATGGTACGTTTATTTACAATGGAACTGAAACGATAACTGGTCTTATTATGAATTATGACAAGATGTATGTTACTAGCGGAGAGTTAAAAGTTATTGGGGATTTTCACATCAGCGGGGAAGAGGCATTAGTAGGAGCTAATGCAAATGAAAATCTCAATAAATTGAGCGTTAGTGGGGAATTGACTGTTGGGTCAAAGAGGGATGAAAAGAAAACTCTACTGACTGTTGATGAGCAAATACAGGCATCAAGTATTGAAGCTTATGGCGATATTAAAACACAGAAACTCACTACAGATAGTTTTAATGTCTTTTATGTTAATAGTTTAAACTATGGGGAAAATGCTGCGTCTATAGAAGTAGATGAATTAGTTGTTAGTGGTAAAAACGCAACAAGTAATATAGGTGCTAAAATAGATGGCACAGGAGCTGAAATAAAATATGGCCCTGCCAAAGTGATTGTGCATGATAAATTGGTTGTAAACGAAAGTAATACGCTTAACAATTACGGGCAGTTGCTGTTTGATGGAGATAGCGCCGTTATTAGCGGCGACGGGATTATTGAAAATAAGGGTGAAAAGCTTGATACATATTTACAAAAAAACAATATATACGGCGTTATTGCTAAAAACGGAGCCGGTGAAAAAATCAAGGAGCTTACCATTGAGAGCACTTTGAATAATACCGGCATCGTTGCCGTCGAAACTTTAAATGTTGCTAACGGCTACGACGATACTTTTGCGACCAGCGATAAATCCAGCAAAGAAACTTTTATGGTGGACAATCTTAATGTTCTAGCAGATGGTAATTTTAACTTGAAGCAAGAAGCATATGTATTGAAAAATGTTGGAGTGGGAGCTGATGCAGAATTAACGGCCGCGGGTGCAGTTAGCGATGTAGAATCCGTTGCTTTAGCTGACGACGCAACTTTTGAAACTGAATCTCTTGCTATGGCCGACAGCGGCGCTGTTACCAGCGACGGCGGTTCTTTGACCGCAAAGGCCATGAGCGGCGAAAGTTTGACTTTTAATTTGCAATCCGATAAGGAAGAACAAATTAACGTAACGGAGTTTACCGGCAATGATTTAAAAATCAATGTGGCTTCGCTGACGCCCAACCAAGTAGTAATTGACAAAATGAACGGCAGCGGAATAACGATTAACGGCAACAGCGATATCACCGACAGCTTTGCTTCCGACAACATTGAAGCAGGGCTGCAATCTTTAGCTTACGCCGCGTCGATTAACGAGCAAAGCGGCGACCAGGGTAGAAAAGTTGCGTCCCCGGCAGGCAAAATTTTAGGCCCGACGGAAGCTATGACCGACGCTAATAATAAAATTATTACCTCCAGCGTGAAGGAAGGCGTCAACCCCGCTAACGAGGGCATCAGCGAGATGGCGAGCATCGCGCTCATGACCTGGCGTCAGGAAAATAACGACATGAACAAGCGCCTGGGCGAGCTGCGCGACAGCGCGGGCGAGCACGGCGTATGGGTGCGCATGACGCGCGGCGAAGCTAAGTATGGCAACCAAAATATTAAAAATCAGTATAACGCTTATCAATTAGGCTACGATGAAAAATTGAGCGTTGATAAGCGCTGGACCGTGGGCGCGGCGCTGACCTATACGGACGCGGAAAGCAGCTTTAGTTACGGCAAGGGCGAAAACAAGCACAAGGGTCTGGCCGTTTACGGCAGCCGCCTGAACGACGACGGCAGCTTTATTGATTTAATCGCCCGCTACGCGCGTCTGGAGCATGACTATGAAGTATACGGCGGCGCGGGCAAAGGGGACTTTGATACCAACGGCTACAGCCTGAGCGCGGAATACGGCAAGCGCTTTACGCAAAAGAGCGGCTTGTGGATTGAGCCGCAGGTAGAGCTGACTTACGGCAGAGTAAGCAGCGGCGAGTATCTTACGAATAACGGCGTCAGAGTGCGGCAGGAGGGCATGGACAGCGTGGTAGGCCGATTGGGCTTCGCTTTAGGCAAAAATTTGGCGCAAGGCAAGGGCAACGTGTACCTGCGCGCGTCGTACCTGTACGATTTCGACGGCGAGACGGACGTGCGTTACAGCTATGGCATACAGAACAAACGCTTTGAGCAAGACCTCGGCGGCGGCTGGTGGGAGGTCGGCGTAGGCACGAACATCAACCTGAGCGAAGCAAGCCACTTATACTTTGACGTAGAAAAAACTTACGGCGGCGACGTGGCAACGCCGTGGCAATGGAACGCCGGCGTGCGCTGGAGTTTCTAAATGTAAACCTGCCGTTTGCTTTACAAGTGAGGCAAGGCGGCAGAAAATAAAAATTCTAAAGCAGGCAGTATTTAAGAAGGTACTGCCTGCTTTACTTTTAAACTTATTTTTCTAAATCTGCGCGGCACAGTTCCACAAAATAGCTGAAATCTGCGGCAAGATATGATATAATATTTTTTCAAGATAAGATTTGTTAAGGATGCTTATCTTTTGAATGTACACGCAATACGCCGCTCAGCGGGGTTAGGAGGAGCTTTGTGTTAAAAAGTATGACCGGCTTTGGCCGCGGCGAATACGAGGACGATAATTTTTCTATTACCGTGGAAATGAAAGCCGTAAACCATCGTTATAACGAGGTTGCGATTCGGCTGCCGCGGTTTTTGAATCCGTTGGAGGACCGCATTCGCAAAACAATTTTGAAAACTATAAGCCGCGGACGCATCGACGTTTTTATTAACGCCGATTATACCGCCAGCGGCAACTGCACGCTGAAGGTGGATAAGAATTTAGCCGCCGCGTACCACAACGCTTTGCGGGAGGTGGGCGAGGCTGTCGGCGCTGCGGAAACGGGCATTAACGCCGCTGCGGAAATTTTATACATCGCCCGCTGCCAGGACGTTATCAATGTTAAGGAAGGCTTTTTTGACGTGGAGAGCGTGTGGCCCAAGGTGGAGCTGGCTTTGCGTCAGGCCGTGGATAATTTGGTGGCCATGCGCGAGGCCGAGGGCGGAAATATTTACGGCGATTTTATTTACCGCGCCGATTTGATTGCCGAAAAGCTGGCTCTGATCGAGGCGCGTTCGCCCATGGTGGTGGAGGAATATCAGAATAAGCTTTCGGAGCGCCTGAATAATCTTTTAGCGGAGCATAACGTGACGGTGGAACCGGAGCGCTTGCTGCAGGAGGTGGCTATTTTCGCCGACCGCACCAGCATTACGGAGGAAATTGTGCGCTTGAAGAGCCATATCAAGCAGTTCAAGCTGATTCTCGCTTCCGACCAGCCGGTGGGGCGCAAGCTGGACTTTTTGATTCAGGAATTCAACCGCGAGGCCAATACCATCGCGTCCAAGGCCAACGATTATACTTTGGCGCAGCTTGTGGTGGAAATTAAGGCCGAGATTGAAAAAATCCGCGAGCAGGTGCAGAATATCGAATAAAGCGGGCAAGCTGCCGCGTAATCGGAAGAGGGAGGTTAGTATGGATATTAAGCTTATCAATATTGGCTTTGGCAACGTAGTCGCCGCCAACCGCATCATTGCTATCATCAGCCCGGAATCCGCGCCCATTAAGCGCATTATTCAGGAGGCGCGCGATAAGGGCTTGCTGATCGACGCTACTTACGGCCGCCGTACCCGCGCTGTGGTGGTTGCCGACAGCGGGCATATTATGCTGTCCGCCGTGCAGCCGGAAACAGTGGCTAACCGCCTGGCTCAAAACGATGTAGAGGATGAGGAGTAAAACGATGGTAATGGGAAAGCAAAAGGAAGGCGTCACGCCTAAGGGCGTGCTGCTGGTTGTTTCCGGGCCTTCGGGAGCGGGCAAGGGCACGATTTGCCAGATGCTGCGCGAGAAGCTGCCGGATTTGGGCTATTCTATTTCGGTGACGACGCGTCAGCCCCGCAACGGCGAGGTGGACGGCGTAAATTATTTTTTTAAGACCGTACCCCAGGTCAAGGAAATGATTGCACGCGGCGAGCTTTTGGAATATGCCGAGGTGTACGGCAATTATTACGGTACGCCGCGCCAATATGTTATGGAGCAGCTGCAAAGCGGCCGCGATGTGCTGCTGGAAATAGATATTCAGGGCGCGTTGCAGATTAAAAAACGCTTTCCGGAGGGCGTATTCGTTTTTATCGTACCGCCGTCTTTGGACGAGCTGTCCGCCCGTATTTACAAACGCGGCACCGACAGCGAGGACGTTATTCAGCGGCGTATGGCTTCGGCGGCCAGCGAGCTGACTTACGCTGCGGAATACGATTATATCATCGTGAACGATATTGCCGAAAAGGCGGCGCAGAAGGTGCTGACGATTATGGAAGCGGAGCGCTATCGCGTGGCGAGAACGTATTTTATTGTAGATAAAATTTGCAAGGGCAAAGCCGATACAAGCATGAAGGAGTGAATGATTTATGTCTATGGTAGATCCGTCCATCGACTATTTGGCTGAAAAGGTGGACAGCAAATATACTTTAGTTATTTTGGCTGCGAAAAGAGCGCGCGAGCTGACGAAGCCGGAGTTAAACGCGCCGGAGAAGGAAGTCAGCACGGCTTTGAAGGAGATTGCCGACGATACCATTACTTACGAGCGCACTAAGAACGTGTAATAGCGGGAGGACGAAGCCTTGTTGAAGGGTAAAAAAATAGTTTTAGGCGTTACCGGCGGCATTGCCGTTTATAAAGCGGTGGATTTGGTCAGCCGTCTGCGCAAGCAGGGCTGCCAGGTGCGCGTGGTGATGACGGAACACGCCCAGCAGTTTGTTACCCCGCTGACCTTTAAGGAAATCAGCGGCAATCAGGTGGCCGTATCCATGTGGAGCGGCAATCAGGAATTTAATGTGGAGCACATCGCTCTGGCTAATTGGGCCGACGCTTTTTTAGTGGCGCCCGCTACCGCCAATATTTTGGCGAAGATGGCTTACGGCCTGGCGGACGATTTGCTGAGTACGACGCTGCTGGCGGCGCAGGCTCCCATTATTGTTTGCCCGGCGATGAATACGGGAATGTACGAGAACCCGGCTACGCAGGAAAATATCGCGAAGTTAAAGGCGCGGGGCGTGACCGTGATGCCTCCGGCCGTGGGCAAGCTGGCCTGCGGTACGAGCGGCGCGGGGCGTTTGCCAGAACCGCAGCAGATTGTGGAATTTGTCAATGGCTTTTTCGCTCGCCGCGAAGGCGATTTGCGCGGGCTTAAAGTTTTAGTGACGGCCGCGGGCACACGCGAGCCCATCGACCCGGTGCGTTTCGTGGGCAACCGTTCCAGCGGCAAAATGGGCTATGCCGTGGCGCAGATGGCTGCCGAGCGCGGCGCGGAGGTGCTGCTGGTCAGCGGGCCTTCGGCTTTGGCGATTCCGGCCAACGTGCGCGCTGTTAAAGTGGAAACGACTAACGAGATGCTGGAGGCCTGCCTTGCCGCTTACGACGATATGGATATCGTAATCAAGGCGGCCGCCGTGGCCGACTACCGGCCGCACGACGTGGCGGACCAGAAAATAAAAAAGAAAACGGACGACGCTTTGACCGTAGTGATGGATAAGAACCCGGACATTTTGAAAACACTGGGCGGGATGAAAACCCATCAGGTGCTGGTGGGCTTCGCCGCCGAAACGCAGAATCTTTTGGCGAACGCCAGGGAAAAGGTCGTGAAGAAAAATCTGGATATGATTGTCGCTAACGACGTTACGGCTGCGGGCGCGGGCTTTAACGCCGATACGAATATCGTAAAGTTTCTTTTTGCCGACGGCGAGGTGCGCTCACTGGAGCAGATGCCCAAGACGGACGTCGCCAACTGCATTCTGGACGAAGCGTTGAAAATCAGGAAGAGCAGGTAAAAAATATTTCTTAAAATTTTTCTTGTGTAATTCTTGTGAATTTGCAGGAAAGCTCTTGCTATTAACAGCGAGATGTATTATACTAATCAACGTAATAAGTTAATATTACTCATCAAGAGCGGTGGAGGGACTGGCCCTGTGAAGCCGCAGCAACCATTGCAGGTTGAAATCTGTAAACGGTGCTAAGTCCGGCAGCACTTTAGCTGTGAGATGAGGATGCTTTAAAAGTCTTTTACGGCGTTCTCATTGCGAGAACGCCTTTTTTAATGCCCAAAGCATGATTTCTTGAAAGGAGCTAGACATGAGAAAATTATTTACTTCCGAATCTGTAACCGAAGGCCATCCCGATAAAATTGCCGACCAAATTTCCGACGCGGTGTTGGACGCTATTTTAAGTCAGGATCCGAAAGGCCGCGTAGCTTGTGAAACTATCGTTACCACCGGGCAAATCCATATTTTCGGCGAAATTTCTACGCAATGTTATGTAGATATTCCGCATATCGCTCGCCAGACGGTTATCGACATCGGCTACGACCGCGCTAAGTACGGCTTTGACGGCAATACCTGCGGCGTGCTGATTTCCATCGACGAGCAGTCGCCCGATATCGCCATGGGCGTCGATAAAGCTTTGGAGGCCAAGGAAGGCCTGGCCGCCGAGGAAGAAGCCGGCGCAGGCGACCAGGGCATGATGTTCGGCTACGCTACTAACGAGACCGACAGCTATATGCCCATGCCGGCGTATTTGGCGAACAAACTGGCGCTGCGCCTGACCGAGGTGCGCAAGAACGGCGCTCTGCCCTACCTGCGTCCGGACGGCAAAACACAGGTTACTGTGGAATACGACGACGGCAAACCCGTGCGTGTGGACGCGGTTGTAGTTTCTTCCCAGCACGCGCCGGAAGTTACGCAGGAGCAAATTCGCAAGGATATTATCGAGCAGGTTATTAAACCGGTGGTTCCTGCTGCAATGTTGGACGACGACACTAAATATTACATCAACCCGACGGGCCGCTTCGTTATCGGCGGGCCGCAGGGCGACGCAGGCTTGACCGGCCGCAAGATTATCGTCGATACCTACGGCGGCATGGCGCGTCACGGCGGCGGCGCTTTCTCCGGCAAGGACCCGTCCAAGGTTGACCGCAGCGCCGCTTACGCCGCGCGTCACGTGGCGAAGAATATCGTGGCCGCAGGCCTGGCCGACAAGTGCGAAATCCAGCTGGCCTACGCTATCGGCGTGGCGCAGCCCGTTTCCGTTTTGGTGGAAACGTTCGGCACCGGCAAAATCGCCGACGAAAAAATTTCCGAGCTGGTGCGCAAAAACTTCGCTTTGAGCCCGACGGGCATCATCAAAGAATTGGATTTGCTGTGCCCGATTTATAAGCAGACCGCGGCTTACGGTCATTTTGGCCGCACCGACGTCGACCTGCCGTGGGAACATCTCGATAAGGCCGACGCGCTGCGGGAGCAGGCCGGGCTGTAAAATTTAATTAGCGCAAGCGAAGTACATTTAGCGAAAGCCGCAGGCAACGACGCCGAGGCTTTCGCTTTTCATATTGTCGGGAAGCTTTTATTTTGCGGTTTGTCATCTGCGCCGTAAGCTTTGATAAAAATTTTGCGCTGCATTTGCTCTTTTAATGCGCTGCTATATTTGGTATAATGATTATATGCAGTATCATGCAATTTCATGAATAATATTGCAAAGTGCGAGGAGGTTATCATGTTTATTTTGAAAAACGGCGACGGCATTACGTGGCCGCAGGGCAAAAAGATTGCCGTGATGGTGACCTTCGATTTTGACGCGGAACTTTTGCGCCAATCTGTGATTGGCAAAAGGAATATCGGCTTTTCGGATTGCAGCAGGGGGCGCTACGGCCCGGACGAAGGCCTGGAGCGCTGCCTGAAAATGTTGGAGCGGCAGCATTTGCGCACAACTTTTTTTGTGCCGGGGCGCGTCGCCGAATTGTATCCCGAAAAAGTAAAACAAATTGCGGACGCGGGGCACGAGCTGGCGTACCACGGTTATCTGCACGAAGCGTCGGTGGATATGCCGGCGGCGGGGGAAGAAGCCAATATGGCTAAAAGCGAAGCGCTTTTGCAGGCGTTTGGCGGGCAAAAGGTCGCGGGCTACCGTGGGCCGCTGGATTTGTTGCCGAACTGCGCGTTGGATTTAATGAAGCGGCGCGGCTATTTATATTGTTCGACCTTGAAGGACTGCGATTGGGCGTATGTCCATCCCGATACGGGGATTGTGGAGCTGCCGACGGAGCCGTCGCTGGACGATTTTTCTTTCTTTTATTTTTCTTACGCCGACGAAGCGACAATCACCTGCACCTATCCAGTCGATTACGTTTATGATATTTGGCGCGATAATTTCGACGAGCTGGCGGACGAGGGCGATAAGGTTATGGTGCTCAAGCTGCACCCGCAGCTTATCGGGCGCGCCAGCCGTGTGCGTATGCTGGAACGCCTGATAATTTACATGAAAGAACACGGCGCCTGGCTGGCAAGCTGCCGCGAGGTGGCGGCTTACGTTAAAAAATTTTACGCCGAACGCGGCGCTGCGGAAGGGGGCGGGGCGCGATGAACTGGCATTGGCCCGATAATAAACGCATGGCTTTGTGCCTGTCCTTCGATATTGACGCCGAAACTCTGTGGCTGACGCGCAACGCTATCAACGCGCGCCATCTGGCGAATATGTCGCGCGGGCTGTACGCGACGAAGCAGGGGCTGCCACGCATTTTGCGGCTGCTGGATGAAGAAGGGCTCAAGGCTACGTTTTTCACCACGGCTTACACCGCCGAAATCCATCCGGAAATTATCCAATATATTGCGGCGCAGGGGCACGAGATCGGTTATCACGGCTATCTGCACGAGGTAAAGGATACTTACGAGGAAGAAAGCGCGCTCATGGATAAGGTAGACGCGATTTTCCGCAGGCTGACGGGCAAGCGTCCGGTGGGCGTGCGGATGCCGGACGGCATTATCCACGATTTTCACAAGCGGCTGTGGCTGGAGCGCGGCATAATTTATTCCTCCAACTGGCGCAATAACGACGGGCCGTTCCTGCTGGATTTGGACGGCGGGGAAATTCCCATTGTGGAGCTGCCCAAGGACGGCGTGGTGGACGATACATCCTACGATATGTATACCTTGCAGCACCCGGAGCATTATTATCTGCGCAGCGGACGCGAGATGGTAAAAATCTGGCAGGACGAAATCGACGGGCTGGCGGAAGAAGGCAGGATGTTGAATCTGGTGATGCATCCGCAGTTCATCGGGCGGCCGGGGTATGTGCGCGCGCTGCGCGGCTTTTTGCGTTACGCTAAAGAAAACGGCGTGTGGATTGCGACGGACGAACAGGTTGCTAAGCATGTATTAGCCCAAAAGGGGTTTAATATAGAAGTAAAATATTAATGAAAAGAGGGGTTCATGATGAAAAAATTTACGATGAAAAGCATTTTCGCCTTTCTGGCGACGGCGATGCTGGCTATGATGCTGGTGGGCTGCGGCGGCGAAAAGAAAGAGGAAGCCAAGGCCGACGCGGGCAAGGGCGAGAAATGGATTGTCGCTATCAATTCCACCTTCCCTCCGTTTGAGTCGGTAAAGGAAGGCACGAAGGATTACCAGGGTATCGATATCGATATCGCCCACTATCTGGCGAAGAAGATGAATAAGCAGATTGAATTTACCGATATGAAATTCGCTTCCTTGGTGCCGACGCTGCAGAGCGGTCGCGCTAATATTATTATTTCCGCGATTTCGCCGACGGAAGAGCGCATGAAGGTCGTAGACTTTACGAAGCCGTATTATTTCCCGATGAAGGCTATTATCTGCAAAAAGGGCGCGGGCTTCGACACGATGGACAAGCTGAAAGGGCAGAAGGCCGGCGCGTCCATGGGTACGACCTTCGTTAAGGATTTGAAAGCCGTACCCGGCATCGACGTAGTGGAGCTGGATACCACGCCGCTGGTTATCCAGGACATTAAGAACGGCCGTCTGGCAGGCGGGCTGTTCGATTCTTCCCAAGCCGCCGTATTCGTAAAGCAAAACCCGGAGCTGGAGCTGCATATCGTGGAAGCGCCCGTGCTCATGGGCGATACTTTCGCTATTGCGCTGCCGAAGGGCTCCAAGGATACGGAAAAACTGAACGCATTGCTGAAGGAAATGCGCACCAACGGCGAGCTGCATAAAATTTTAGTGGAGCATTTGGGCGAGGACGCTACTAAGCAATACGAAGCCGCTACCGAAAAACTGGATATCGCCAAGCTGTAAGGGAGTGCGAAGCAAATGTTGGATTTTTCCGTACTGGAACCGTACTTCCCCCTGTTGGCCGCTTCGATATGGATTACGCTGAAGTTTACCTTTTTGTCCACCATCATGGGCTTTTTGGGCGGCTTCATTCTGGCGTTAATCACCTTGTCGAAAAATCGTCTGCTGTCCTTCCTGGCGAAGGCGTATATTTCGGTGTTCCGCGGCACGCCGCTTTTGGTGCAGCTGATGCTGATTTATTTTGCGACGCCGCAGCTCACGAGCTATACGATTTCCGCGCTGGAGGCCGGCGTGCTGTCCTTCGGCTTGAATTCGGCGGCGTATATTTCGGAAGCGCTGCGCGGCGGCATTCTGGCGGTCGATAAAGGGCAATGGGAGGGCGCTATGTCCTTGGGCGTGCCCAAGCACCGCTTCCTGCTGGATATTATTCTGCCGCAGGCGATTAAGAACGCGCTGCCGTCTTTGGTCAACGAAAGCATTATGCTGCTTAAGGATTCCAGCCTCGTTTCCGTTATCGGCGTGGCGGATACGCTGCGCTGGGCCGATTTGATTCAGGCCAAGACCTTCCGCGCTTTCGAGGCTTTTATCGTGGCGGCGGCCGTGTATTACGTTTTGGTTATGGCCCTGAACTTTTTGGGTTCGATTTTAGAAAAGAAGGTGCGCGTCAGTGATTGAGATTCAACACCTATCGAAAAATTTTGGCGACCTGCAGGTGCTCAAGGACGTGTCCCTGACCATCCATAAGGGCGAGGTCGTGACGATTATCGGTTCGTCGGGCAGCGGCAAATCGACGCTCCTGCGCTGCATCAATTTATTGGAGCAGCCCACGGGCGGCTCGATTCTGTTCGAGGGCGTGGACATCGTTAATTCCAAAGTAAAAATTGAGGACATCCGCAAAAACGCCTGCATGGTCTTCCAGCATTTTAATTTGTTCGCCAATATGACGGTTCTGGAAAATATGACGTACGCGCCGCGCGTAGTTAATAAATTGTCCAAGGCCGAAGCGACGGAAAAAGCGTTGAAGCTTTTGGCAAAGGTGAACATGAGCGATAAGGCCAACGAATATCCCAGCCGTTTGAGCGGCGGGCAGAAGCAGCGCGTCGCCATCGCCCGCGCTTTATGCATGGAGCCCAAGGTGCTGCTTTTGGACGAGCCGACGAGCGCGTTGGACCCGGAAATGGTTAAGGAAGTGCTGGACGTTATCAAGCAGCTGGCCAATACGGGCATCACTATGGTGCTGGTGACGCACGAGATGGGCTTCGCCAAGGACGTATCCGACACCGTGTATTTTATGGACGGCGGTTATTTGATTGAAAGCGGTACGCCCGACGAGGTCTTTAACCATCCGAAAACGGAACGCGCGAAGAAGTTTTTAGCTTCTATCCTGGTGTAGCGATGAAAATATTTATTATCAATCCCGATTACGGGATGACGGACGAGCAGCTGGCGCAGCGTTGCCGGCTGCTTTCCCCGTATGTGGGCCCGGACGTGGAGCTGCATATGGAATGCCTGACGCAAAATAAAATTGAAATCGATTCGGCGCTGGACGCGGCGCTGGCCGCGCCGGAAATTATTACGCTGGCGGCGCGGGCGCAGCGCGAGGGTTACGACGCTGTGGTAATTTACTGCTTCAGCGACCCGGCGGTGGACGCCTGCCGCGAGCTTTTGCATATCCCCGTCGTCGGCGGCGGGCAGGCGGCCTGCTTGTTAGCGCCTTTAGTGGGGAGGCAGGCTGGCTTGCTTTTGGCGGACGTTTGGCGCGCGCCGGAAAAGAAGTTGTTCGTCGAGCAGTGCGGCGTCGCGCCGGGGCGTATTGCGGCCATCGGCGGCGTGGCTGGGCGCGGGCTGGATGCGTGGCGCGACCGAGAGAAAACGCTGGCGCTGCTTGTGGATGCCGGGCGCAAGCTGCTGGACGAAAGCGGCGCGCAGGTTTTGATTTTAGGCTGCCTGTCGTTTTTAGGTTTAGCCAAGCCGCTCGGCGAGCGCCTGGGCGTGCCGGTAATCGACGCGGCCGCGGCCGCCGTATCGCTGGCGGAAAGTCTGGCGCGGCAGGGCTTGCATACCAGCCGCCGCGCGTACCCCGAACCGCCCGCGCGTCCGCGCAGCTGGAGCGGCGGCGCATTATAAAATTTGTTTTAAGAACTGCGTTTCCTAAACGGGACGCAGTTTTTCTTTTGCCAAACGGCTGCCGCTGTTTAATTTTCACAAAACATTCGGAAGTAGGGCAAGGACTTATGCCGCGCGGCGTAGAATTATTTATATATAAACAGTTTGACTGCTGAAAATTTTAGGCGATTCGTTTTGCGGATACAGGAATGGAGGCTTGGCTATGAAGATTACGTTTTTAGGCGCGGCGCGCACCGTTACGGGCTCTTGCTATTTAGTGGAAACGGAGGGACACAAGCTTTTGGTGGACTGCGGTATGTTCCAGGGCTCGAAGCTGGTTAAAGCGTTTAACGAAAAGAATTTTTTGTTCAACCCTGCGGACATCGAAGCCGTGGTGCTGACGCACGCCCATGTGGACCACAGCGGCCTGTTGCCCAAGCTGGTCAAGGAAGGCTTTCGCGGGCCTATCCACTGCACTAAATCCACGGAAGAGCTGTGCTCTATTTTGCTGCCGGACAGCGCCCACATTCAGGAAAGCGACGCCGAATTTGCCAATCGCAAGGGCATGCGCGCCGGGAAAAAGTTTGTCGAGCCGCTGTTCACCGTGGACGACGCCGACCGGGCGCTGAAATTGTTCCGCGTGCACGATTTCGCGGCGGAATTTACGGCGGCGCCGGGCGTGCGGGTGCGCTTTAAGGTTGCGGGGCATATTCTTGGTTCGGCTTTTGTGGAAATGCAGGTGACGGAAGGCGATAAAAAAACGCGCTTGATTTTTACCGGCGACATCGGCCAGCCCAACCAGCCGATTATCGAGGACCCGGAAACTATGGAGGGCGCGGATTTTATCATCACCGAATCGACTTACGGCAACCGCGTCCACGAGGCTTATGATAAGGAGGGCGAGCTGGCCCGCATTATTAACGATACGGTGGAGCGGGGAGGCAACGTGGTTATTCCTGCCTTTGCCGTAGGCCGCACACAGGTGCTGCTGTATTATTTCCAAAAATTGCTGGCGGAAGGACGCATTCCTGAGGTACCGATTTATGTGGACAGTCCCATGGCTAATAAGGCGACGCAGATTACGATGACCAATCCGGCGGAGTACGACGCCGAGGCCCGCGCTTTGTACGAAATGCAGGGACGCAGGCTGGTGAATATGCGCAATCTGCATTTTACGGCGACGGCGCAAGAATCGATGGCGATTAACGATACGCCGGGCAGCAAAATTATTTTGTCGGCCAGCGGCATGGCGGACGCCGGACGTATCCTGCATCACTTGAAGCATAATCTGTGGCGCGAGGACAGCAGCGTGGTTTTCGCCGGTTATCAGGCGGAGGGCTCCATGGGGCGGCAGATTATCGACGGCGCTAAGCGCGTTAAGATTATGGGCGAGACCATCAGCGTGAAGGCGAAAATTTATAATATGAAGGGCTTTTCCGCCCATGCGGATAAGGAGCAGCTGCTGGCTTGGTACGGCGGCATGAAGAGCGCTCCGAAGGCTTTCTTTGTGACTCACGGCGAGATGGACGCGGCGATGAGCTTGGCGGATCTTTTGGGCCGCAGGCTGGGAACGGCCGCTTATATTCCTCAGTTTGGCGATTGCGTTACTATCGACGGTACCGATTGGCAGGTAAAGGCTTCCGAAATCGTTACCGTGGAACCGGCCGCTTTGGAGCTGCGCGCTTACCTGCGCAATATCGAGAGCGAATATTTGCAGCAGCGTAGCAAATTGGAGCAGATTGTCGCTAGGGACGTAGGCAAAGCGCCTTTGGTGCGCAAAAAACTGGAAAAGCTGCGTAAGTATATGGAAGATTTGTTGAAAGAATTTTGACGCCAAGTCTTTGGTGAAAACACAAAATCTACTTGACGCACTACTCTTGTAAAAATTATTGTTGAATAGCTAAATAAAGTGTGCGGACGGCTTGACAAATGCAAAGCGTGTTGTTATACTATGTTTAATTTACACCGAAGTGAATTATACATTATAGCATCGGCTGTGAACAGGAATAAAAGGATAACAGGCTTTAGAGAGCCGGCGGTTGGTGCAAGCCGGTGGAATGGCGTCCTTTTTCTCACCTGGGAGCCCTTCGTCTGAGACCGCCGGTTTAGGAGGAAGCGTTTGGCTGCGTTAAGGCTCAAGAGTATAATGTAGGGTGGTACCGCGTATTACGCCCCTACCGGATTTCCGGTAGGGGCTTTTTGTATAGCTTGAAGGAGGAATTTTGCAAAGATGCTTAATCCTGGTAAAAAATTGCGCGAGCGTTTGGCGCGCCCCGATATTCTGGTGCTGCCGGGCGTTTACGACGCTTTGTCTGCGAAGGTGGCCGTTAAGGCCGGGTTTGACGCTTTGGTGATGGGCGGTTACGCTATCGCCGCTTCTCGTTTGGGCGAGCCCGACGTGGGGTATTTATCCATGACGGAAATGGCGGACGCGCTGCGCTGCATTGCCCGCGCGGTGGACGTGCCTGTTCTGGCCGACGGCGACACCGGCTACGGCAACGCTTTAAGTGTGCAGCGAACCTTGCGCGAATACGAACACGCCGGGGCTGCGGGCGTCTTGTTCGAGGACCAGGTCTGGCCTAAGCGCTGTGGGCATATGGCGGGCAAGCAGGTTATAGACGCCGAAGAGCACGCCCGTAAGCTGCGCGCTGCCGCCGACGCCAAAACCTGCGAAGATACGCTGCTCATCGCGCGCACGGATTCGCGCGCTGTTTACGGTTTGGACGCGGCAATCGAGCGCGGCAAGCTGTATTTGGACAGCGGCGCCGAGGCCTTGTTCATCGAAGCGCCGCAAAACGAATGGGAGCTGGAGGAAATCGCCAAGGCGTTTCCCGATACGATTTTGCTGGCGAATATGATTGAGGGCGGCAGGACGCCGAACCTGACCAGCAAGGATTTGGAAAATCTGGGCTTTGATATCGTCTTTTGGCCCTGCAGCCTGGTGTACACCGTGACCAGGGCTTTAGGCGAGGTGCTGCGCACGCTGCGGGACGAGGGCACGACCAGCAGCGTTCATGATAAAATGCTAAGCTTTAGTCAATTTAACAGCTTTATTGGGTTGGAAGACTACAATGAGCTGGATAAAAAATATAAATAAAAATAAGCAAAGGTGCTTGAGGAAAGGAAGTTATGTTTATGAAAATCTCTAAAAAATTTACCGCTGTCGCTTTAATCGCCGCTATGGCTTTAATCGCAGGCTGCGGCGGCAGCTCCGAGAAAAAGGCTGCCACCGGCGCAAAGGTTACTTTGAAAATGGCTACGGCTCTTCCGCAAAGCCATCCGTTAGTAAAGGCTATGGACAGCCTCAAGCAGAAAGCTGCGGCCAAATCCGGCGGCAGCGTGGAAATCGCTATTTATCCGGCAGGCCAGCTGTTTAACGATAAAAATATGAACGACGCGCTGATTTCCGGCGGCGTTGATATGGGCCTGAACACTGTCGGTCGTTGGGCTAGCATAGTTCCGGCTATGGATATTTTCGACGTGCCCTTTATTTTCCCCGGCTATGAAAAGGTTGATAAATCCATCGACAACGGCCTGGGCCAGAAGCTGGGCGACGAGCTGCTGAAGAAGGGCGTGCGTCCGCTGCTGTGGGCCGACTACGGCTTTGTACAATATGCCAACAACAAAAAGCTGGCTAAAACTCCGGCTGATTTTGACGGCATGAAGATTCGCGGCTACAGCAAATATTCCGCTGAAACCATTAAGGCTTTGGGCGCTTCCAGCGTAACCATGGGCGCGGGCGAGGTTTATATGGCGATTCAGCGCGGTACTATCGACGGCCAATCCTCCGGCACCACCGCTATGCGCGACCGCAAAATGTACGAGGTGCATAAATATCTGACCGTTACCAACCATGCTTCCCCGGAATTTATCGTAGCTATTAACGATAAATCCTTCAATAAGCTGGACGACAAGCAAAAGCAGGCTCTGACCGAAGCCGCCAACGAAGTACAGGCAGATTTGCGCGCTAACGCGAAGAAGGAAGACCTGCAGGCTTTGGAAGATTTGAAAGCTAAGGGCATGGAAGTTTACGTAGTGCCTGAAAACGAATTGCAGGCTTGGCGCGACGCTACTAAGCCCGTATGGGATTTGTATGTAAAAGAAAACGGCAAGGTAGGCCAGGAGCTTATCGACATCTGCACCAAGCAATAATTGCTTTGCGCGAGGCGGCGGCCTGGGGCTGCCGCTTACGCTGCAATTTAAGCGTGCAGGCTATCTTTTAAAAAAGTGGGGGTTAAGGTGGAAAAGTTTTTAACTGTCTATGAAAAATTTTTAAAGCTGCTGACCATGCTGGTGGGTACCATCGCCGGGTTTTTGGTTATGTTCTGCGGCTTTGCCATCGTGTGGGAGGTAATTTCCCGCGGCGTTTTCCATGCGCCGACGGAATGGGTTATGGAAATTTCCACCTATTGTATCGTAATTGCCGGCTTTTTGGGCATGGGCGTCGCTTATGCCGGCAAAAAGCATATTCATGTAGATATTTTCGTTTCTAAGATGTCGCCGAAAACGCGCACCTATGCGGAGCTTGTAACCTGTATTATCGGCGCTTTTTACAGCTATTTGTTCATGGTGCAGTCCTTTGGCATGATGATGCTGTCCATCGAGCTGAATAACTGCGCGCCGACGACACTGGGCACGCCGCTGTGGATTCCGCAGTCATCCATGCCCGTGGGCTTCGCCGTGCTGCTGCTGCAAATCGTCCGCACGATTTTAGAAGACATCGTGAAGATTAAGGCTAATGATTTTACTATGGATTTTGCGAAGGAGGTAAATAAATAATGCTTGCTGGATTTACTATCCTTCTGCTGATTCTGCTGGCCATGGGCCTGCCCGTAGCCTTCTCGTTAGGCATGGGCGGCGTTGCCGGTATGCTGGCCTTTATGGGCGGCGAGGGCGCGTTGGCGCAGCTGCCGATTATCGGCTATAAATCCTTGGACGATTTCGTGCTTACGGCCGTGCCCATGTATATTTTAATGAGCCAGATTCTTTTGACCGGTAAGGTTGGCAATAACCTGTTCGAGCTGGCCAATAAATGGCTGCGGCATTTGCCCGGCGGCTTGGGCATCGCTACGGTTATGGCCTGCGCTATTTTTGCCGCGATTACCGGTTCTTCCGTAGCCTGCGCCGTTACCATCGGCGCTATCGCTATTCCGGAAATGCTGTCCCGCGGCTATGACCGGGCGCTGGTTCTGGGCTGCGTGGCAGCCGGCGGTACGCTGGGTATTTTGATTCCGCCGTCCATCCCCATGATTTTGTACGGCGCGATTACCGACGAATCCATCGGCAAGCTGTTTATGTCCGGCGTAGTTCCCGGGGCTATGATGACGGTTATGTTTATGGCCATCGTCGTTTACCGTTCCCGCAATTTGCAGCGCGAGGCTGCCGCTTCCTGGAGCGAACGCCTTGAGGCTTTGCGCAAAACCTTTTGGGGTCTGCTGCTGCCGATTATCGTAGTCGGCGGCATTTATACCGGCGTCTTTACGCCGACGGAGGCCGCAGGCATCGGTACGGTATACAGCCTGTTTATTACCTTCGTGGTTTATAAGACGTTGTCCCTCAAGGATATGCCGGGTATTTTGAACGATACGATTAAGACCACCTGCATGATTTTCGCCATCATGATTGGCGCCAGCCTGTTCGGTTTCGTGCTGACGATTCTCGACGCGCCGCAGGCCTTGACTACTTATGTAGTATCGCTGGAGGCTAATCGTTGGCTGATTTTCGTAATGATAAATATTCTGCTGCTCTTTTTGGGCTGCATTTTGGAATCCGTTTCTATCATTTTCATTACGCTGCCGATTTTGTTCCCGCTGGTTATGCAGCTGGGCTTCGACCCCATTTGGTTCAACGTAGTTATGCTGCTGAATCTGGAGCTGGCGCTGATTACGCCGCCCGTAGGCATGAACCTGTTCGTGCTGCAGGGCATCAGCCCCGACAGCAAGATGACCCAGATTATCAAGGGCGTTATTCCCTTCGGCGCAGCTATGGCCCTGGAAATTTTAATCCTTTGCTTCTTCCCGGAGCTGGCCACTTGGCTGCCCAATGTAGTTAAATAAAGAGCCCCCCTCTCTTATTGCCCGGATTGGCGCGCTGCCGTCCGGGCATTTTTTGCGTGTTTTGGGAACGGAAGGGATTTGACGTTTAAATATTTTGGTGCTATTCTGCTCGCGTTACAAGAATAAGCACAAGATGCGATTTTTCTTGCTGACTAAATTGCTCTAATGATATAATAAGTTTATAATAAGTTTTGGTGGGAGGCGCGATTATGCAAAAAAAAAATTTGGAGATGATTTTGAAAAATCTTACTGCCCAAATATATTCTTTATTGGGCGATAAATTAGATCGCGTGGTTCTTTATGGTTCTTGTGCCCGCGGAGATAATACGGAGGAGTCTGATGTGGACATTTTAATTCTTACCCGTGTTACTGCGGCTGAAACAAGAAAATATAATCGTGAGCTTAATAAAATTTTTAGCCGTGTCGGATTAGAGTATGACGTTTTGTTGTCCATGTTTTTAATAGATAGGGAAGCTTATACGTATTGGCTTCCTGCAATGCCCTTTTACCAAAACATTGAAAAGGATGGAGTTGTACTTTATGCAGCCTAAGGAAAGAGTTTTAGCGAAGTTACGCTTGCAGCAAGCCCATCAATGTTTAATGTCGGCGAAAATGTTAATGGATTTTGGAGACAGTCGCGGAGCCGTTAATAGAGCTTATTATGCCATGTTTCATGGTATGCGTTCTGCATTGGCATTAGAGGGCAAAGATTTTGCCAAACATTCTGGAGTTATATCTTATTTCAGAAAAGAATATGTGAAAACAGGAATTTTTTCTAAAGATTTGTCAGACACTATAACAAATTTATTTAATAGCCGTTCCAGCAGTGATTATAGCGATGTATGGGAATGTACGGATGAGGAAGTTATAGAATTGATAGAAGAAGCTTTTGCGTTTATAGAAGCTATTGATGATTTTCATAAGAACCGTTTTTGATTGATGAGGGCGTCCTGTTTGAGGGACGCTTTTCTTTTGCGAACTTTTTGACGGAGCTTTAGCGTTAGCTGTGACGCGCAATTTTTGACGCGCTTTGCAGCGCTTTTTAGTCGGCCCATTGCCCGAAAGTGAAACAGGCGATAAGCTAGAGAAAGTAACGCTTTATGCATAGTAAAGGCTTGTCGGGGGGGACAAACGTGCTATAATGAAGAAAAGGGTGGAAGTTTTTTGTAAAGGCTTCTACTGAAGGTTAGTGCTTTCCTTCTCATACTTTTTCGTAAAGGCACGACCTGTGCCCTTTAGGGTAAAAAGTATGCAAAAAGAGCCTTTAGCCGCTTGCCGGATTCCGCCGCCTAGCAGTTGCGTCCGCATAGGGAGACGGACGCTTAAAAGTTCGGAAAACTAGCGAAAGATAGCTCGCCGCTCCTCGCAGACGAAGTACGTTGCGAAGTACTACCGCAGTCTGTGCAAACAAAGCTTGCTTGCGCATCCGGCGTGCGTTCCGGTCTGCGCGGCGCGTGCTGGCGTAGGTTTGGATATGCTCCACCTAGTCACCTGCGGTGACAGCCGGCCCACGCCGCTTGGCCTACGGCCAATTCACCTTGCCCTCTAGGAGGGTACATAAGAGGGCGCGTATGAGTTTAACTTCGTGCTCCCTCTTAGAGGGAGTTGGCATTTTGCTTGCAAAATGTCTGAGGGAGTGTAATAGTCGTTTCCTTGCGGCAGTACGCCGCACGTATATAAAATTTTATTGATGAAAGGGTGAGGTTGTATGAAACGAAAAGAAATTTTAGCGCGGGCTATAACATTGGGATTACTTTTGGCTGTGCCGTGCGGCGCGTGGGCGGCGGAATACAATGACCGTATTTCCGGCGCTACCGATAATTATGGCAATGACGTCAAAACTGTGGACGGAACTAAATATACGTATGATTTTGGCGGCGACGCTGTTTTGAAAATGGTAGATGCACGTAACACCGGTATCTTTATATCATCAACTGATCAAGTAACAAATAGCATCATCATTAAAAATAAATTAGACATTGATATCTCTTATGGTAAAGGTGATACTGGTTATGGTATATTTATAGGTTTAAATCATAATAATGCGCTCATAGATAGAAGTAAGGGTGGTGATATATCTCTTAAAGTGAATAACGAATCATCAAAAAATTCGTATGGAGCTACTGCGACGGGGATACTTATTGAAGCGAACGATAAAGATAGATTACTATTCGGTTCAGGCAACATAAGCATAGATGTTACTGATTGTATGCAAAATAAAAGTATAACTGCTTCTGGTGCTGGTATAGAGATTCGTGGCAGTAATACTGAGGTAAGCGGAGAAAATTTAGGTATTGATATTAAGGTTAAGGGCGCTGTCGGTAATGAGTCTGCGAGCGTTATTGCTAGAGGTATTTTTGATACCGCACAAGGTGAGAATAATAAAGTTAACTTTGACAGCGTAAATATTAAAGTCTCCGGTGAAAGCGACGGTACGGTTTTTAGCTATGGCATAAGTGTGGAAGGCAAGGAAAGTATAATCAATATTGCTAACGGCGGCAAAATTGAAGCGGAAGCTAAAAGCACTAAGTCCGGAAATAGTTATGGCATTATAGCGAGCGCCGGAACGGTAAATTTAGGCGACGGTTCTGCAATTACAGCTAAGAATACGTCTGCTGAAGGTTTAAACATCGGTATTGTGGCTTCGGGAGGTACAGTAAATGTAGGCAATAATTCTACGATTACCGCTATTGCCGAGGGAGATGTTGACGTTTATAGCGTTTATGCTTATAATTCTTCCAAAGTGAATTTGGGCGTTACCAAAATAGAAGCGACCAACGCTTCTGTAGGCAGCGAGGCTATGGGTATATATGCTGTCAGTAACTCCGTAGTGAATCTTGCCGGCGGTTCTATTTCCGGCCAAACGGGAGTAGGCGAAGAATTCGTAGCTATCGAATCTAGAGGGGCGGGCACACAGGTGAACGTTAATGAAGACGGCAAAAATGAAATTGCAATTACCGGTACGGTCAGCGCTTTGAATGAAGGCGTAATCAATGTAAATTTGACTACGGCGGATTCGTCCATTACCGGCGTAATTGACGATAATTCCGGTGATTCCAGCGTCGATAAGAGCGGCAAGATTACTTTAAATTTGTCCGATGGCGCGACGTGGAAGGTGACGGACGACAGTTATGCAACGACTGTCAACTTAGATAACGGCGGTAATATAAATTTGTCGCAAGGTAACGCCGACAGCAATTATGTCGCTAGAATAGGCGCTTTGAGCAGTAAAGGCGGCGTTATCAACACCGATAATTTAACCAATAAGATAAAAGTAGACGATCCTACAGGCATCGAAAGCTTGACCGTACACGGAACCAGCGCAATTACTGATTTGATTGCGCAGAACGAAAAAGTAAACGCGCAAAGATTGGCGGACGTAGTTATCAATAGCGACGATTCGCTTGAGTATCCTTCCGTAGCGACGCAAATTACTACCGACGCCAGTTCCGTAGCCGGGGCCTACACCGCCGACGTGGTAGACGGCAAAGTAGTTTTTGCGGAGGAACAGCCCAACGTACCAAACCAAGGTATCAGCGAAATGGCAGCTATTTCGCTGATGACCTGGCGCCAAGAAAACGACGATATGAACAAGCGCTTGGGCGAGCTGCGCGACAGCGTGGGCGAACACGGCGTCTGGGTGCGCATGACCCGCGGTGAAGCTAAGTATGGCAACCAAAATATTAAAAATCAGTATAACGCTTATCAATTAGGCTACGATGAAAAATTGAGCGTTGATAAGCGCTGGACCGTGGGCGCGGCGCTGACCTATACGGACGCGGAAAGCAGCTTTAGTTACGGCAAGGGCGAAAACAAGCACAAGGGTCTGGCCGTTTACGGCAGCCGCCTGAACGACGACGGCAGCTTTATTGATTTAATCGCCCGCTACGCGCGTCTGGAGCATGACTATGAAGTATACGGCGGCGCGGGCAAAGGGGACTTTGATACCAACGGCTACAGCCTGAGCGCGGAATACGGCAAGCGCTTTACGCAAAAGAGCGGCTTGTGGATTGAGCCGCAGGTAGAGCTGACTTACGGCAGAGTAAGCAGCGGCGAGTATCTTACGAATAACGGCGTCAGAGTGCGGCAGGAGGGCATGGACAGCGTGGTAGGCCGATTGGGCTTCGCTTTAGGCAAAAATTTGGCGCAAGGCAAGGGCAACGTGTACCTGCGCGCGTCGTACCTGTACGATTTCGACGGCGAGACGGACGTGCGTTACAGCTATGGCATACAGAACAAACGCTTTGAGCAAGACCTCGGCGGCGGCTGGTGGGAGGTCGGCGTAGGCACGAACATCAACCTGAGCGAAGCGAGCCATTTATACTTTGACGTAGAAAAAACTTACGGCGGCGACGTGGCGACGCCGTGGCAATGGAACGCCGGCGTGCGCTGGAGCTTCTAAAAATTACAAGAGCAAGAACCTGTAAGTTGTGCCAAAGCGATAATCAATTCTAATTTTATATTTTGTTTTTGCGTCCGTCCTTCGGGGCGGACGCTTTTATAGTTCGCTACGGATTGGCGCGCTGCCGTCCGGGCATTTTTTGCATACTTTGCTGTAAAATTATTGACAGAGAAAAGGAAAAAGCATATAATTTATTAGTAATACCGTAAAAGGATGCGCTTGACAAGCATCCTTTTTCTTGTCTTTTAAATGCTTTTGTAGATTAAAGGTTAGGAGAGAATAAGCAGTATGATTAGAAACGATATTCGTAATATAGCTATTATCGCTCACGTTGACCATGGCAAAACCACCTTGGTAGACGCTATGCTGAAGCAGAGCGGCGTTTTCCGTGCCAACGAGCATGTGGAGGAGCGCGTAATGGACTCCAACGATTTGGAGCGCGAGCGCGGCATCACCATTTTGTCCAAGAATACCGCAGTTATGCACGAGGGCGTGAAAATCAATATTCTGGATACTCCGGGCCATGCCGATTTCGGCGGCGAGGTAGAGCGCGTGCTGACCATGGTTGACGGCGTACTGTTGCTGGTCGACGCTTACGAAGGCCCTATGCCCCAGACTAAATACGTGCTGCGCAAGGCTTTGGAGCAGCATTTAAAGCCCATCGTAGTTATCAATAAAATTGATCGTCCCGACCAGCGCGTGGAAGAGGTTATCGACGAGGTGCTGGATTTGTTCATCGAGCTGGACGCCGACGAGGATCAGCTGGAATTCCCCGTAGTTTTGGCCTCCGCCCGCAATGGCGTCGCTAAGCTGTCCATGGATGAGGAAAGCGATTCTTTGGAGCCGCTGTTTAAAGTAATTCTGGAAAATATTCCCGCTCCCGACGTTGATGTGAATGCGCCGCTGCAAATGCTGGTCAACACTTTGGACTATGACGATTATGTTGGCCGTATCGTAGTCGGCCGCGTGGTTCGCGGTACCATTCATAACGGCGAAAATATTACGCTGATGGACGAAAGCGGCAACCGTTCCGGCAAAATCGGCCGCTTATATACCTATCAGGGCTTGAAGCGCGTAGAGGTGCCGGAGGTGGAGGCCGGCGACATCGTAGCGCTGATTGGCCTGCAGGACGCTAACATCGGCGATACCATTGCCGATAAGGAAAACCCCGAAGCCTTGAAGGGCATCAAGATTGACGAGCCTACGTTGTCCATGATCTTTTACGTTAATAACAGCCCCTTTGCCGGTAAGGAGGGCGAATTCGTTACCAGCCGCCATCTGCGCGACCGTCTGTTTAAAGAGGTTAAGACCAATGTGTCCATGCGCGTGGAGGAAACCGACAGCCCCGACGCTTACAAGGTGTCCGGTCGCGGCGAGCTGCATCTTTCCATTTTAATCGAGACTATGCGCCGCGAGGGCTTTGAGCTGCAGGTGGGCAAGCCCAAGGTTATCATGCACCGCGACGCTACCGGCACCTTGCAGGAACCCATGGAGGCGCTGACCATCGACGTGCCTCAGGATTATATGGGCGCCGTTATGGAGGGCTTGGGCCTGCGCAAGGCAGAGCTGCAGAATATGACGGAAATGGCCGGTTATCTGCGTATGGAATTTAAAATTCCTGCCCGCGGTCTGATTGGCTTCCGCAATCAGTTCCTCACCGACACCAAGGGTAACGGCATCATGAACCACGTTTTTGCCGGCTATGAGGATTATAAAGGAGAAATCCCCGGTCGTACCCGCGGCAGCCTGGTCGCTTTTGAAAGCGGCGAAACGACTTCCTATGGCATAGGCAACGCTCAGGAGCGCGGCACTATGTTTGTGGTGCCTGCCGAAAAGATTTACGAAGGCCAGCTGGTAGGCGAAAACAGCCGTGAGGACGATATGGACGTTAACCCCTGCAAAAAGAAGCATGTCAGCAATATGCGCGCTTCCGGCAGCGACGAAGCTATCCGTTTGATTCCGCCGCGCACTTTCTCTTTGGAGCAGGCGCTGGAGCATATCAACGACGACGAGCTGGTAGAGGTTACTCCTAAATCCATCCGTATGCGCAAAAAGGTGCTGGACCGCTTGGAGCGCGGCAAAATGCGCGGTCGTATGAAGAACGCGCAGGCTTAATTTGTTTGACATTAAGTAAAATTTTTGCTACAATAAAAAATACAAGCAGGAAATACCCTGAAAGAGAACGAATATCTATACATTACACTTTCTTAGTTTGGAGGCGTCAGCCATGAATTTGAAAAATACGGCAATAAAGTTTTTTTCCTCTGCTGAGGAGGAAGAGCGGGTTGAGGAGTATGCTGGTCCGCGTCTGTTGAAAACCGGACATTTGAATATTATGGTGCGCGCTCCCAAAAGCTTTACGGATGTGCGCGAATACGCCGATTCTTTGATGAGCGGTTCTGCGATTCTGGTGAGCTTTGAAGCCGTGGACGCTGCGCTGAGAAACCGTATTTTCGATTATCTGAACGGCGTGAGCTATATCGTTGCCGCTTCCGTGTCCTTTATCAGCGACGATTTGCTGCTGTATGCGCCGGAGCAGGTAGAGGTAAATAAAGAGAAGGGCGTAAAGCGTACCGGTATGCGTTCCTGGTTGGGCTGATTCGTCTTTAGTAAAAATTAAGGCTGCCGCATGAAAATGCGGCGGCCTTTTTGCATCTAATGGCTGTAATTTTACGGCTTTCATGACAAACAAAAAAGCGGTTCTTCTTTCGAAGAACCGCATGGTTTGCGTGGTGCCGAAGGCCGGACTCGAACCGGCACGAGCGTGAACCCGCTTGATTTTGAGTCAAGTGCGTCTGCCAATTCCGCCACTTCGGCAACTCTTGGCTCCGAACAACTCGGAACAATAAGTATTATACTAGTTTATGATGCGCTTGTCAACTGCTTTTGTAGAAAAATTTTGGACAAGCGCAATTTATTTGCCAATCAGCGCTTTAAGCTCCTGCAACTTGCTGGCAAATTTTTGCAGAGTAATGGTGACGGGCTGCGGCGTATTTAAATCTACGCCGGCGGTTTTGAGAAGGTTGAGGGAATAATCGCTGCCGCCAGCTTTGAGGAAGCCTAAATATTTTGCCACCGCGCCGGGCTGGCCGCTGAGAATAGCGCTGGCGAAGGCGGTGGCGGCGCTGTAGCCGGTTGCGTATTTGTAAACGTAGAACGGCGTGTAGAAATGTGGGATGCGGGACCATTCGCTGGCTAATTCCTTATCAACGGTTAAGGCGGGGCCGTAATAGCGTCGATTGCTATCCAGCCAGTAAGCTTCCAGCTTTTCGGCTTGCAGCGAGCGCCCGGCGGTAATTTCGCTGTGAATAAATTTTTCAAATTCAGCGAATTGTACCTGACGGTAAACTGTGGTGCGCACCGCTTCCAAATATTGATTGAGCAGATAAATTTTCTGTTCGTCCGTTGCGTGCTTGAGGGTGTACTCCAAAAGCAGATTTTCGTTAGTGGTGGAGGCTACCTCGGCGCAGAAAATAGTGTATTCGGAATTTACATAGGTTTGGTTGTGGCTGCTGTAATAGCTGTGCAGCGCGTGTCCCATTTCGTGGGCGATGGTGGAAACGCTGCTGTAGCGCTGCTGATAGTTAAGCAGCACGAAGGGATGCACGCCATATACGCCCCAGGAATAAGCGCCGGAACGCTTGCCCTTGTTTTCGTAGGCGTCAATCCAGCCGCTGTTCAAGCCGGTATGCAGAGTAGCGACGTAATCTTCTCCCAAGGGGGCCAGCGCGGCTTCTACCTTGGCGCAGGCTTCGGGGAATGTACAGGAAAAGCTGTCGGCTGCAGACGAAAGCGGCACGTAAAGGTCGTAGGGATGCAGCTCGTCATAGCCCAGGACGTCTTTTTTCAGTTGGATATATTCGTGCAAGGGCGCTAAATTATCATGTACGGTTGCAATAAGGCCGTCGTACAGGCTGGAGGGAATATTATCCTCGGCGAGTGCGGATTCCAACGTATCCTTGTAATTATGTACGGAGGCATAGAAGAAAGCCGTGCGGGCGCTGCCTGTGAGGGTAGTGGCTAAGGTGTTGCGGAATTTATGGTAGGTTCCCATCAGACACTGGAAGGAATTTTTACGCAGCTGGCGGTCGTTCGAGGACATATTGAGCATATAATTGCCTTCGCTGACTACGGCAGGCTTTCCTGCGCCGTCGGTAATCGGCGGGAACTGCATATCGGCGCTGACCAGAGCGCGGAAAGAGTTAGCCGCGGAGCCGGTAGCCAGACGGCTTTGGGCAAAAAGCGCCTCCTTGTCTGCAGAAAGTACGTGCTGGGCAAGGCGCATTAAATTGGCTATATAAAATTTATATTCAGCCAGCAGCGGCTCGCTGTCCAGCATTTGCTGAACCTTTTGTACGCCGAGAGCCAGCATTTCCGGTTCGATGAAGGAATTGGCGCTGCTGAAGGAGGCTGCCAGACCCTCTGCTTCGCCGGACAAGGCCTGCAGGTGCTGGTCGGTGTTGTCCGCGTCCTGCTGCAAGCGCGCGTAAGCATAAATTTTATCGAGCGTTTGCGCCAGCTCGTCCTGGAGCTTGAGCGCGTTATAAAGCGCTTGCGCGTTGGTCAATGTGCCCTGCAAAGCTGTAAGCTGCGGCAGTTTAGCTTTAAAATCGGCGCAGGCTTGCTGCCATTGGGCTTCGTCGGCGTAAATATCCTGTACGCGCCACTTCCATTCTGCGGGAATATCGGCACGGTCGACATTGCTGCCATGGGCGGGAATCTTTATATTTTTTTCTGGCATGAAAATCAACTCCTTGCAAATTTTAGAATCATACCTTATTATTGTACCATAGTATATTGTGATTGAGAAGGAAACGAGGAAGATAATGAAGGTACTTTTAACTGCGATCAACAGTAAATATATTCACACCGGATTGGGCCTGCGTTATGTGGGCGAGTATGCTAAAAGCAAGGGCCATAGCGTCAAGCTGTTGGAGGAAACTATCAATACGCCTATTTTGGCGGTTCTGGAAAAAATTATGCAGGCCGAAGCGCAGGTTTATGGCTTTTCGGTGCATATTTGGAATAAGCTGTTCGTATTCAGATTGATTAAAATGCTACGTAAGCTGCGCCCTGAGGCTGTTATTGTCATCGGCGGTCCGGAGGTGGCCTTTGATGCGGAGCGTATCTTTAAGGAGCTGCCTGCCGCCGATTATATCGTGCAGGGAGAGGGCGAGATAATTTTCAGCGAGCTGCTGCATAGCCTGGAGCAGGGCGGCCCTGTGCCGCGGCATATTGCGTATGTAAAGGACGGCCGGGTGGAGCTGAACGGGGGCACAGTGGTGCTGGACGATTTGGCGGAGCTGCCCTTCCCTTATCCTGATTTGCCTGAGGTGTTGGCAGAGCATAAAATAGTGTACTATGAATGTACGCGCGGCTGCCCTTTCCGCTGCGCTTATTGCTTATCGGGAATTTCGCGGTCGGTGCGTCGTCGCCCTTTGGCTATGGTTCTGCGCGATTTAGATAAATTTATTGCGGCAGGAGTGCCGTTAGTGAAATTTGTGGATCGTACTTATAATTTAGATGAAGAATATTTTCTGCCGATCATGCGCCATTTAGCAGCGGCTGACACCAACGCAACCTTTCATTTTGAAATCAAAGCGGATATTTTATCAGAGAAGGTGCTGGACTTTTTAGCTACAGTGCCTAAAGGCCGCTTTCAACTGGAGATAGGCATTCAAAGCACGCATCAGCCGACGCTGAAGGCTATTAACCGTCAGGATAATTGGGATAAGCTGGCGGCTAATGTCCGCAGGCTGCTGTCTTTTAAAAATATGCATATTCATGTAGATTTGATTGCGGGCTTGCCTTATGAGGATTTGCCAACCTTCGCCAAATCCTTTAACGACGTCTACGGCTTGCAGGCGGATATGCTGCAGCTGGGCTTTTTGAAGGTGCTGCCGGGTACGCAGCTGTGCCGCGAGACACAGAAATACGGCTTGGCGTATATGGATGAACCGCCTTACGAAATCTTGGCGACTAAATATATGCCTTATGAGGATATGCTGCTTTTGAAGCGAGTAGAAAATATTTTGGACCAGACGGGCAATAGCGGAGCGTTTACGCATATTTTAGCAGCGCTGATAGAGCGGAGCGGGTTGGAGGCTTTTGCGTTTTACCGTCAGTTGACCGCCTGGTGGGTGCAGAAGGGGAATTATCCGCAGAGCCATAATACTAAAGGCGTAGCAAAAATTTTGCATCAATATATAATTGAGCATTTCACAGACGAGCAGGCTGCGGCATTGCGGGAGATATTGCGTTATGATGTGTTTATGAGCGTACCGGGGTGGCATCCCGACTGGTTAGGCTGGCAAAGCGAAGAGATTTTTAATATTGTATCTGATTTTTGGCGTAATGAAGCGTTGGTACAGCAATATATTCCCGGCTATAAGTTCAGCAGTTGGCGGCAGATTCATAAGAACTATCCTATCGAGCTGTTTAAGAAGCATTGGCAGACCGGCGCAGCGGGGGAGTACTATGTGATGCTGGACAATAGCGGTGAAGAAAAACGAGCCGTTTTATTGCCGTTAGGATAATAACGGTTGAGCTTCATGCCAAAGCGAAGAAAATTTGTTAAAAAAGTTGCGGAAAAAGTGAAAAAGAGTGTTGACAATCTCAACGCTGCGTGGTAATATATACAAGTCGACGCGA
>NZ_JAUNOQ010000018.1 GCF_030531065.1 Phascolarctobacterium sp.
TAATCGTGGGCTTTAGCTGCGCGGCGAATAACGCGGCTAAATATTTGTACGACGATAAGCCGATGAAAGTGGAAAATATCAATCCGTATTTGGTTGACGGGCCAAATGTTTTTATAGAGAGCAGGAAAAAATCTATTTCCAATATTCCAGAAATGGTAAAAGGTAGTAGCCCTGTAGATGGTGGGAATTTACTTATTTCTGATGAAAGTTATTTTGAATTTCAACAAAAAGAGCCTGATGCGCTTCGATTTATTAGGCCGTTTTTAGGAGCGAGAGAATATATACATAATATCAAACGATGGTGTCTTTGGTTAGACGGTGAGTCGCCTGCGTTATTTAGAAATTTGCCAATGGTAAAACTTAGAATTGAAGCAACAAGAAATTTCAGGTTGGACAGTACAAAAGAAGCGACGAGAAAATATGCCGATTATCCTTTTCGTTTTATGGAAATGCGGCAACCTGAAACTGATTACATATTGATTCCACGACACTCTTCGGAAAATAGAAAATATATACCATTTGGATTTATGAAACCTGAGATGATTTGTGGCGATGCTAATAGTATGATACCTAATGCGAATCTGTATCATTTTGGCGTTCTTATTTCTAATGTTCATATGGCTTGGATGCGAGCAGTTTGCGGTAGAATTAAGAGTGACTATCGTTATTCTAATGATATCGTCTACAATAATTTCCCGTGGCCTACGCCGACGGCGGCGCAACGCGAAAAAATCGAGCGCACGGCGCAGGGGATTCTGGACGCGCGGGCGCTGTACCCGGACAGCAGCCTGGCGGATTTGTACGACGAGCTGACGATGCCCAAAGAATTGCGCGACGCGCACCGCGCCAACGACCGCGCGGTGATGGAAGCCTACGGCTTTTGGGGAAAATTAAACAGCGAAGCCGCGTGCGTGGCGGAGCTGATGAAGATGTACCGCACGTTGGCGGGGGAATCGTGATAAACTCCCCCGGTCATTTTGCAAGCAAAATGCCAGCCCCCTCTAAGAGGGGGCAAAAAATACAGTTTAAAGCATAAAGTATTTTCCTCCCTCTAAGAGGGAGGTGCCGAACAAAGTGAGGCGGAGGGAGTTTTCGAGTAACGAAACGATATCGGAAAGAATGTTCGCAAAAAATAAAGCGCGGGAGCAATTGACGATTCGTTTTTTTTCGCGTATAATAGTAAAAGAGATAGCTGATCCGGTAAGTCGGCTCTCCTCTAAGTAAATAAATTTGAAGAAGACCGCTTGACCGCAAGTTAGGCGGCTTTTTTCTTTCTACTTATTGCGGAAAGAAAGGATTAACACTACAAGCGTAGCAAAGCTTATCATTAAAGATAAAGCTTCGGCAACAGTCATAGCATCACCCCCTACTCATTAGGGAGTAGGAAAGTCAACCATCAGCTATCTCACGAACGTTATTATAACATATATATTCAGGCTAAGCAAAAATTTTTTTGGGGAAAGCTCAAAAGCGTGGCTTTAGGGTCGCGAAACGCGCTAGGAAAGAATATTCGCAAAAAAATAAAAGGATTAGCTCTACTTTAATTCTTGCTTTTTAGCTAGTAGTCGGATATGCTAATAATAGAGTACGGTTTACTTTTATCCCCGGTTATAAAAGCAGTTAAAAGTATCTTTGAATTTAAGGAGGTAATGCTTATGTCAAGGGAAACGGAAAAAATTTTTAAGGAGCTGCACGCCTTTTTAGAACAAAAAGGTTTGGAGAATATGAGCGAAGAAGAAACGGAGCGGGCAATCGACGAATTTATGCAGATGCATAACGTAGCTCCGCGCGTTCCGCTTACGGAAGCGACGGCGAAAACGGCGGACGATTATTTTGAACTGGCTTCGGAAAGCGAGAGCAAACAAAAAATACTGAAATATTTAAAAGAAGCGATTAAATTAGACCCGAACCATATAGACGCTTTGAGCAGCCTGGCGATGTTCACGTATAAAAATCATTGGGACTTGCTCAATAAGTTGCAGGAAGTAGTGGAGCGCGGCAAAAAAGTTATGCAGCAAAAAGGTTGGGATGATCAAAAATATATTGGCGATTACTGGCTGATTACCGAAACGCGCCCTTATATGCGGGCGCGGGAGGATTATATGAACATTTTATTTGGGTGCGGAATGTTGCGCAAAGCCGCCGCCGAATGCGAAGAAATGCTGCGCTTATGCGAAGGCGATAATTTGGGCGTTAGGCACAAATTGATGCACATCTTCGCTATATTAGAAGAAAAAGATAAAGCTTTGGCTTTGCATAAAAAATTTGCTGAGCGCAACGAAACGCAAATGCTGTTGCCCTTGTCGATTTTAATGTTTAAATTAGGCGAAACGGATTTGGCTGCCGAGTACCTAAAGCGTTTGGCAAGTAGAAATAAAGATACGAAGAAGTTTATTAAACTGGCGCTGCAAGACGGCGGCGTGCAGGAATTGATAGATCGCTTTTATGACGAAGACGAATTGTCGCAAGGCTACCGCCCGTTTACGATGGACGAATTTATTATAGAAATTAACGAATACCCGGATCTGTTCTCTATATCCGCAGGTTACTTTTCCTGGGCGCATGAGGAGCTAAAGCCAAAAAGGCAGGCAAAGCCGACAAAGTCAACAAAGCCGACAAGGAACGGGCTTACCATTGTGAAGTGATTTCGGCAAGTCGGCTTTACTTCTGAGTATTAGATGTTGCCAAAGACCGCTTGACCGCAGGTTAGGCGGTTTTTCTTTCCGGCTGTTACGGAAGGAAAGGATATCGGTTTAGATTTAGCTTGCTTATAGCGCAAAGGAGGGAAAGCGAATGCGTAATATGCGGCGTAATTTGGCGGCGCTGCTGCTGACGGCGGCGTTGGTAATTTTCGTACAGCTGGCGGCGGTTGCGGCGCGGCAGGATATTATTATTCTGCATACCAACGATATGCACTGCGGCGTGAACGATAATATCGGCTTGGCCGGAGTGGCGCAGCTGAAAAAGGAAGCGTTGGCGCAGACGCCCCATGTGGTTTTGGTGGACGCGGGCGACGCTGTGCAGGGAGCGCCTATCGGCAATCTGTCTCAGGGCGAGGCCGTCGTAAGCTTGATGAACGCCGTGGGCTATGATTTTTGCGCGCCGGGCAATCATGAATTTGATTACGGTATGGAGCGCTTCTTGGAGCTGGCCGGCAAGCGGCAGGGCGGTTACTACAGCGCTAATTTTTTGGACGCCAGGACCGGCAGGCCTGTACTCAAGCCTTATGAGCTGATGGATTTTGACGGGACGAAAATTGCTTTCGTCGGCGCGGTTACGCCCGCAACCTTTACCAGCTCTACGCCTTTGTATTTTCAAAACGCCGACGGGAAATATATTTATAGTTTTTGCGAGGACGCCGACGGACGCAAACTGTACCGTCAGCTGCAAAAATATATCGACGCGGCGCGGCAGGAGGGAGCGCAATATGTTTTCCTCGTAGCGCATTTGGGAGTGAACGGTTCGCTGCCGCAGTGGAGCAGCGCGAGCGTGGCGCAAAATACGACGGGCGTGACGGCGATTATCGACGGGCATTCGCATGAAAGCTTTGTGCGCGTCGTGCAAAATAAAATTGGGCAAGACGTGCTGCTGGCGCAGGCGGGGACGAAGCTGAACCGCGTGGGCGAAATACGGCTGAGCCCTTCGGGGAAGCTGAGCGCAAAATTATTTACGGTCGCTCCAGGCAAGGACGCGCGCGTCGCGCAAATTATTTCCCAGGAAATGGCGGCGTATGCGGAATTATTGCGGCAGCCGGTGGGCGAAGCGGCAGTACGTTTAGCCAGTTACGATGCGCGGACGGGGAAGCGTCTCGTGCGTAGTCGTGAATGTAATTTAGGAAATTTTGCCGCCGACGCTTATCGGACGGTATTGGATTGCGACGTCGCCTTGGCGAACGGCGGCGGTATCCGCAACGAAATCGAGCCAGGACTGATCAGCTATCAGGATATTTTGGAGGTTTTTCCTTTCGCTAATCAATGCGTCGTCGTGCAGGCGACGGGGCAGCAGCTGCTCGATTGTCTGGAACTGGGAGCGATGCGCTATCCAGACGAAAGCGGCGGCTTTATGCAGGTAGCGGGACTGACCTATACCATCAACAGCCATATTCCTTCCGGCGTTGCGCTGGACGAAAAGGGACGTTTTGTCAAAGTTGCGGGCGCGTACCGCGTGAGCGAGGTCCGGGTCGGCGGCGAGCCGCTGGATGTAAATAAAAAATATACGGTGGGCGGCACGGCTTATATTTTACAGAACGGCGGCGACGGTATGACGATGTTTAAGGACGCTCCGGTAGTAAAAAAAGCAACGCTGAACGAAGTCGACGTTATCATAGAATATTTGCAAAACCATTTGAACGCCGCTATCGGCGAGCAATATGCCGACGCTTACGGCGACGGGCGCATTAAGATTAAATAAGTTTTTTCAAGGCGCAGCTTATTTTCGTGGCTGCTCAGGAAATTTTATCTGCCATTGCCGCGCAAAGTATGTTAAAATATAATAGATATTTTATGACTAGAGGTGAAGCGAATTGGTAAAGGTAATTGCTATAGCCAACCAGAAGGGCGGCGTAGGCAAGACGACTACGGCGGTGAACCTGGCCGCGTGCCTGGCGTCCTTGGGCCGCCGGGTGCTTTTAATCGACAGCGACCCGCAGGGCAATGCTACCAGCGGCTTTGGCTTTGATAAACGGGATATTAGGCAATGTATTTATGACGCTATTATCAACGACGTGCCGATGCAGGAGGTTATCAAGCATACGGCCTACGACCGTCTGGACATCGTTCCGGCAACTATTCAGCTGGCGGGAGCGGAAATCGAGCTGGTATCGCTGATGAACCGCGAGGGGCGTTTGAAAAATTCGCTTGAGCGAGTGAAGCATAATTACGATTATGTGATTATCGACTGCCCGCCGTCTTTGGGCCTTTTGACTATTAACGGTCTGACGGCGGCCAGCAGCGTGATGATTCCCATTCAGTGTGAATTTTATGCGCTGGAGGGCGTGACGATGCTCATGAATACGATTCAGCTGGTGCAGCGCAATTTGAATCCGGCCTTGAAGCTGGAGGGCGTGTTGATGACGATGTACGACAGCCGCACTAATTTATCGCAGGAAGTAGTTGAAGAAGTGCAGAAATATTTCCAGAGCAAGATGTACAATACCATTATCCCCCGCAACGTGCGCTTGAGCGAGGCGCCCAGCCACGGGCAGCCCGTTATCGATTACGACGCTAAATCCAAGGGAGCGCAGGTGTATATGGATTTGGCGCATGAGGTTTTAGAGGACGAATAAGACAGTCGAGGTGAAAGCAGATGAGTAAGAAGGGCGGCCTGGGTAAGGGCCTGGGCGCTATTTTCGGCGAAAATAACGCGCCGCCGGTAGCTTCCGCGCCTGCGGAAACAGGCGAAGGAGCAACACGGGAGGCCGCCGTAAGCGAAATTACGGCTAACCCTTATCAGCCTAGGCGTATTTTTAATGAAGAAAAATTGCAGGAGCTGGCCGCTTCCATTAAAGAATTCGGCGTGGTGCAGCCGTTGGTTGTGCGCAGAAAAAAGCAGGGCTATGAGCTGGTTGCCGGCGAGCGCCGTCTGCGCGCCGCCCAGCTGGCCGGGCTGACCGCGGTGCCCGTTATCGTAAAAGAATACGACGACGCGAAGATGATGGAAATCGCGCTGATAGAAAATATTCAGCGCCACGACCTGAACCCGATTGAAGAAGCCCAGGGCCTGCGCCGGTTGATGAGCGAATTTAAGCTGACGCAGGAGCAGGCGGCGGAAAAGGTGGGACGCAGCCGCGTGGCGGTGACGAATATTCTGCGCCTGCTGAATCTGCCCGACGCTATTCAGGAGCAGATTATTCAAGGCGCGCTGAACATGGGCCAGGCCAAGCAGCTTTTGGGACTGCCGCAGAAGGAGCAGCAGCTGCAGGTGGCGCGGGCCATTATCAGCGAGGGCTGGAGCTCGCGCACGACGGAAAAGGTTGTGCAGCTGTTAAAAGAAGGCAGGCAGCTGAAGGCCGTGCGCGAAATTATTGAAGCTGTCGCTAAGCCCGTAAAAGAAAAAAAGGCGAAGCGCCAGCTGTCGGAAAACGACGTTTTCTGCCGCGATTTCGAGCTGCGCCTGGTGGAGCTTTTGGGAACCAAGGTTAAGGTTCTGCCCAAGCCGGAGGAGGAAGGCCGCCAGGGCGGCACGATTCAGATTGAATATTATTCCGCCGAGGATTTGCAGCGCATTTACGAGGTGTTGCAGCAGGGCAACGAAGAACAGCAGCCTGCGGCGCCGCGGCGGCTGCATGTGTAAATATTTAGGGAGAAGCGCGAGGGAGAAGTATGCCTGGGTTAGGAACTGTGGCGAATTGCGCGGCCATCGTGAGCGGCGCTTTGCTGGGTGTGCTCTTTAAACGCGGGCTGCCGGAAAAATGGCAGCAGACCATGATGAGCGGTATCGCGTTGTGCATCGTTTTGATTGGCGTGCAAATGGCTTTAAAAACCAATAATATCATTATTGTAATCTTCAGTATCGCGCTCGGCTCGATTGCGGGCGAGATAGTCGATATCGAAAAATGGATGACGCGGTTAGGCGAAAAAATGGGAGCTAAGCTGGGCGGCGGCGACGTCGGCGTAGCCGCTCGCATCGCCGAGGGTTTTGTCAGCGCTTCCATTCTTTTTTGCAGCGGGGCTATGGCGATAGTTGGCAGTATTCAGGACGGCCTTGCCGCAGACCACACGACTCTTTTTGCCAAGGCGACGCTGGACGGTTTGATTGCGCTTATTTTAAGCGCGAACGTCGGTGTCGGCGTGCTGCTGTCGGCGGCGAGCGTAGGTATTTACCAAGGGTCGCTAACTTTGCTGGCGAGCGTAGTGGGGGCGCTGCTCACGGATGCCATGCTTTTAGAAATTACGGCGGCGGGCGGCGTGATGATTATGGCTATTGGCACGAATATGCTGCATATAACTAAAATAAGGATAGGCAATATGCTGCCGGGAATGGTATTTGCGGCGGTGTTGACAAAGATTTTTTTGTAGAGAGGCGAATAAATGGAAGAAGTAAATTTGTTACTCAGTGATAATTTAGCTGTTATCGTCGCCGCGCTGTTTTTAATAATTATCGCGCTGGTAATCTGGCTGTGCAGTTTGAAAAACAAATTGAGCGCCCTGCAGGCCAAGTACGATTTCTTTACCCAGGGTAAGGAAGCAAATATCGATACGGTGCTGACGGATACCTTAAGCGAGCTGCGGCAAACGCGGCAGGAGCTGCAAGAGCTGCAGAGCAGGCACGGCAAGCTGCACGAGCAGGTGCAGGGCTGCCTGCAAACTGTCAAGCTGACGCGCTACGACGCTTTCGACGCTATGGGCGGCGAAATGAGCTATTCTATTTTGCTGGCCGACGCGAAAAAGAACGGCGTTATCCTGACCAGCATTTATGGCCGCGACGAGAGTCGCTGCTACGCGAAGAACGTGCAGGACGGCAAATCAGCTTATCCGCTGGCCGAGGAAGAAAAAAATTTATTGTAAAGCAAAAAAGAGGCGCTGCCGTGCGGAAGCAAAGTAACTTTCGCGTAGGCAGAGCCCCTTTTTATTTTGTTTTCAGCCTTCAAAAAGCTTGAGCAGAATAAACATGGATTCGCCGAAGGTCAGATAGCGGAACCAGCTGCGCGGATAGACGAAGCCGTGGCCGTCGGTGATAAAAGTGCCGCTGATGCGCAGATGAATGGCAAAGGATTCCATCGCGGCGACGACCAGCAGCAGAAAGCCCGGCGTCCAGGTAGCTTCGTGCAGCATCAGCCAGATGCAGTACAGCAGAAACAGCGCGTCGCAGAGAAAATAGATAATAAAGACGGAGGCGCTGCCGTCGACGATGACGATCTGCTTGCGCTCCGGGTGAGCGCGGCGCTGCTCCAGCAGTTTGGCAAAATTTTGCAGAAAATAAGCGATTCTGTGCGCGTTGATGAAATGAAACATACGCACGCAGATAAAAAATAAAGGAACGAAATTCATAAACTTACCTCGTAATCGTAATCCTGTTTATTATACACTATCCGCCGCCGTTCTGCCAGTAGTAAACGCATCTCTTTTAGTTTGTTTAGTTTGTTTAGAAAAGACTAAACTCCATAAAATACGCACAGAATTTTTGAAAGCATAAAAAATGTATCAATTTTTTAGTATTATCTGCAAGTATACAGAAAACATGAAAAATATCGTTGACAAAAGTGTGGCCTTATGGCTATAATGAGTACCATAAGTTATCAGGATAAGCGATCGTTCTTATTCCATTCCTGATGATTTGCGTAAAATAAGGGAAAGAGGGAGAAACTAAAATGAAAAAATGGAAAAAATTAGCCGGCGCAGCATTGGCTGCTATGGTATTCGCCTCCGTTCTGAGCGGCTGCGGCGGAGATTCTAAGAAAGCTGCCGACAGCGGCGACACGATTAAGGTTGGCGCATCTTTTGAATTGACCGGCAATGTCGCTAACTATGGTAAATCTATTTTATCCGGCTTAAAAATGGCAACCGACGAGGTAAACAAAAACGGCGGCGTGAACGGCAAAAAGCTGACTGTTATTGAAAGCGATAACAAATCCGAGCCTTCCGAATCCGGCAACTCCATTACCAAATTGGTAACTCAGGATAAAGTTGTCGCCGTTGTCGGCCCCGCTACCAGCGGCTGCGTAGCTGCCGGCGCTCCTATTACCACCGCTAACAAAATTCCGCACATCGCTCCGGCTGCAACTGCGCCCGGCATCACTGTAGAAAACGGCAAGGTTAAGGAATTTATGTTCCGCGCCTGCTTCATCGACCCGTTCCAGGGTCAGGTAATGGCAGTATTTGCCGACCAGACCTTGAAAGTTAAAAACGTAGCTATCTTGTACGATTCCTCCAGCGATTATTCCAAAGGCCTAGCGGAAGTATTCCAAAAAACCTTGGAAGGCAAGGGCGGCAAGATCGTAGCTAAAGAAGCGTTCCTGGCCAAGGATATGGATTTCAAATCTTCTTTGACCAAGCTGAAAGCTTCTAACCCGGAAGCAATTTATGTTCCCGGTTATTATGAAGAGGTTTCCAAGATTATTAAACAAGCCCGCGAAATTGGCATTACCGTGCCGCTGCTGGGCTGCGACGGTTGGGAAAGCCCCAAGCTGGCGGAAATCGCCGGTAAGGACGCTTTGAAGGGCTGCTATTATGTAAGCGCTTTCTCCGCTCAGGACAAGGATCCTTCCGTACAAAGCTTCATTAAAGCTTACAAAGAGAAATATCAAAAAGATCCAGATATTTTCGCAATGCAGGGCTATAATGCGGGCTTAGTTCTGGTAGACGCGCTGAAACGCGCAGGCACTACCGACGGCGTTAAACTGGCTAAGGCTATTGCCGAGACCAAGGATCTGCCGGTTGCCAGCGGCAAGCTGACCTTCGACGCTAACCACAACCCGGTTATGCCGGCTTTGATCATCAGCCTGGAAGGCGGCGTTCCGTCCCTGAAGGAAAAGATCAGCCTGTAAAAACGGCGTAAACTTTCTACAATTAAATATTAGTAAATTCAGCGTTCCTTATCCACGGTTTATTTATTAAGTTAGAAAGGGCCCGCTTACTTTCAACCGCGGGCCCCGATATATATAATTTTTTTGAGGGGGAATAAACCATGAAAAGAGTAACCAAATTATTATCTGTGCTGGCAGCGGGCGCTATCTTTATGGGCGCGTTGACTGGCTGCGGCGGCTCCAAGGAGTCTGCGGGCGGAGATACCATTAAGATCGGCGGCTTGCTGGAAATGACCGGCGGCAGCGCTTCTTTCGGTATTTCTTCTAAAAACGGCATCGACCTGGCACTGAAAAAAATTAATGAGAAAGGCGTGCTGGGCGGCAAAAAGCTTTCCCTGGTTGTAGCAGACGATAAATCCGAAGCATCCGAAGCTACCAACGGTATGCAAAAGCTGATTTCTCAGGACAAGGTTGTAGCGGTTATCGGCCCCAACCAATCCTCTGCCGTAATTGCGGCCGGCGCTATCAATAACGGCTCCAAGGTTCCGGCTATTACGCCCATGGGCACCAACCCGGACGTAACCGTCGACCCGAAAACGCAAAAGACCAGAGAATACAGCTTCCGTACCTGCTTTATCGACCCGTTCCAGGGCACGGTAATGGCCAACTTTGCTTCTAAAGAATTAAAGGTGCAAAAGGCCGCTATCCTCATCGATAATACCAGCGATTACGCGAAAGGCCTGGCGCAGTTCTTCAAAGAGAATTTCGTTAAAAACGGCGGCGCTGTAGTTGCCGAAGAAGCTTATCTGCAAAAAGATACCGACTTCAAAGCAACTCTGACCAAGATTAAAGCAGCCGCTCCCGACTTTATCTATATCCCCGGCTACTATCAGGAGGTTGGCCTGATCGTTAAACAAGCTCGTGAAATGGGCATCACCGTTCCTATGGCGGGCGGCGACGGCTGGGACAGCTCCAAGCTTCCGGAAATTGCCGGCAAAGCAGCTTTGGACAACACCTTCTTCTCCAGCCTGTACTCTCCTGACGACGTATCCGACCTGAACAAAGAGTTTGTTGCTGAATATCAAAAAGCTTACAACGCAAAACCGGACGTATTCGCCGCTTTGGCTTATGATTCCGCTCTGCTGGTAGCAAAAGCTATCGAAGACGCAAAATCTGCCGAGCCCGCTAAAATCGGCGCCGCTATGGCTAAGGTTTCCGGCTTCAAGGGCGTATCCGGCGAAGTAACCTTCAACGAACAGCACAACCCGATCAAGAGCGCGGTCATCATCGAGCACAAGGACGGCGTTCAAACCTTCAAAACTAAAGTTAATCCCTGATAAGTAACACAGTAGTCTTTACTAAAATCAACTCAACGAGGCTGTTGTTTTGTGTAACAACAGCCTCTTATTTTCAAAATAAGAATTTTATCCGTTTGCATTTCGCAAAAATCTTTAGGGAGGTAAATTATGGAGACCTTATTGCATCAGTTTTTCCAGCAGCTGATCAACGGTATATCCTTAGGCAGCATCTACGCGCTGATAGCTTTAGGCTATACTATGATCTACGGCATCATCAAGCTGATCAACTTCGCTCACGGCGATATCTATATGCTGGGCGCATACTTTGGTTTCTTTGCCACGACTCAATTAGGTATGCCCTTCATCCCGGCAATTATTTTTTCCATGGCCTGCGCCGCCGTGGCCGGCATTATTATTGAACGCATTGCTTATCGGCCCATGCGCAACGCGCCGCGTATCGCTATTTTGATTACCGCTATCGGCGTGTCCTTCTTCCTGGAATACAGCATGATTTTGCTGGTGTCCCCGCAGCCCCGCACGTTCCCGGCTGTGTTCAGCGCTACCGTTTATAATCTGGGGCCTCTGGTTGCCAACAGCCAACAGCTGGTAATCCTGCTGAGCGCTATTATCCTGATGGCGGTGCTCACTTACATTGTAAATAAAACCAAAGCCGGCAAGGCTATGCGCGCCGTTTCCTTCGACGCCGACGCAGCCAGGCTGATGGGTATCAATATCGACCGCGTAATTTCCACTACCTTCGCTCTGGGCAGCGCTTTGGCGGCGGCCGGCGGCGTACTGGTAGGCGTTTACTATAACTCCATCGACCCGCTGATGGGTATGATGCCCGGCCTGAAAGCCTTTGTTGCTGCGGTTCTTGGCGGTATCGGCATTATTCCGGGCGCTATGATCGGCGGCATCATTCTCGGCGTGGTGGAGGCTATGGTCAGCGGTTTCCTTTCTTCCACCTTCCGCGATGCGGCGGCCTTTGGTATTTTGATTTTGATTCTGCTTTATAAGCCCTCCGGCTTATTAGGCAAGAAGATGCGTGAGAAAGTGTGAGGTGCTTGTTATGAATCCGATCAGAAAATTTGATTTAAAAGCCCTTGTCGCTGGCATCGTTGTCTTTGGCGTAATTCAAGGTCTGATCATGGGCGAAATCATCGGTCCCTTCTGGGAGCTGAACATCATCCTGATCTGCATAAATATTATTTTGGCCGTCAGCCTGAATCTGATCAACGGTTATACCGGCCAGTTTTCCATCGGCCACGCCGGTTTTATGGCGGTCGGCGCTTACAGCAGCGCTATTATGACCGTTAAGCTGGGCTTCCCCTTTGAGGTTGGCCTGATCGTGGCTACTATTGCCGCCGGCGTGCTGGGCTTCTTAATCGGTTTGCCGACGCTGCGTCTGGACGGCGACTATCTGGCTATCGCTACCCTGGGCTTGGGCGAAATCATCCGCATCTGCATTCTCAATATCGATTATGTGGGCGGCGCTTCCGGCTTGATGGGCATTCCCCGTATGACCACCTTTACCTATACCTTCTGGATTATGATAGCCATCATTTTCTTCATCAAGAACTTCAAAAATTCCGCGCATGGCCGTTGCTGCCTGGCGATCCGTGAAAACGAAATCGCTGCCGACACCATGGGCATCAACACTACGAAATATAAAGTAATGGCCTTCACCCTGGGCGCTTCCTTTGCCGGTACGGCGGGCGCGCTGTTCAGCCACTACTTCTTCCTGGCTCATCCGGCTTCCTTCACCTTCATGCGCTCCTTTGATATCCTGACCATGGTAGTATTGGGCGGCCTGGGCTCCATGACCGGCGCAATCACCGGCGCGACGCTGCTGACCTTTATTTCCGCTTATCTGTCCGATTATCCCGAATGGCGTATGGTTATCTATTCCGTAACCATGATAGTGCTGATGCTGTACCGTCCGCAGGGCTTGTTCGGCAGCGAAGAGCTGAGCCGCAAAATGTTTAGATTAGGAGGTAAGAACAATGGCAGAACTGCTGAAGGTAGATAACGTATCCATGGTATTCGGCGGTCTGCGCGCCGTTTCCAACTTTTCTATGTACATCAACGAGGGCGAGCTGATCGGGCTTATCGGCCCCAACGGCGCCGGCAAGACGACCGCCTTCAACATGATCACCGGCGTTTACACTCCCACCGAGGGCGACGTATATTTTAACGGAACCAAGAGCAGCGGCAAAAAATCCTACCAGGTAACGCAGCTGGGCATGGCGCGTACCTTCCAGAATATCCGCCTGTTTTCCGAGCTGACCGTTATCGATAACGTAAAAATTGCTTATAATATGCACGTTACCTATAATCTGGCCGACGCGATTATCCGCGATAAAAAATATCTTAACGAAGAAGAATATATTACGCAGAAGGCGTTGGACCTGCTGAAAATTTTCCATCTGGAGGGCGAAGCCTACGAAATGGCGAAAAACCTGCCCTACGGCAAGCAGCGCCGTCTGGAAATTGCCCGCGCGCTGGCGACCGAGCCCAAGCTTTTGCTGTTGGACGAGCCCGCCGCAGGCATGAACCCGCAGGAGACGCACGAGCTGATGGAAATGATTCGCTGGATCCGCGAGCATTTTAAACTTTCCATTTTGCTGATTGAACACGATATGAGCTTAGTTATGGGCGTGTGCGAGCGCATTTACGTTTTGGAATACGGCATGAAAATCGCCGAAGGCACGCCGGAAGAAATTAAATCCAATAAGCGCGTTATCGAAGCATATTTGGGCGAGGAGGTTATCAACTAATGTTACGAGTTGAAGATATCAATGTCTATTACGGCGCCATTCACGCCATTAAAGGCATCAGCCTCGATGTTCCCGACGGCGAGATCGTAGCGCTGATCGGCTCCAACGGCGCGGGCAAATCCACCACCCTGCGCACTATTTCCGGTTTGATGAAGCCCAAGAGCGGCAAAATTCTTTACGAAGGCAAGGATATTTCCGGCGTAGCGGCGCATAAAATCGTGGGCATGGGCCTGTGCCAGGTTCCCGAAGGCCGTCACGTTTTCGCCAATATGACCGTTTTGGAAAATCTGGAGCTGGGCGCTTACCTGCGCAACGACAAGGACGGCATCGCCAAGGATATGCAGGATGTTTTTGATAAATTCCCGCGCCTTTTGGAGCGCAAGGACCAAATCGCCGGTACGCTTTCCGGCGGCGAGCAGCAAATGCTGGCCATGGGCCGCGCTCTGATGAGCCGTCCGAAATTATTATTGCTGGACGAACCCTCCATGGGTCTTGCCCCCTTGCTGGTTAAGGAAATTTTTAATATAATAAAAGAAATCAACGCCGGCGGCACTACTATTTTGCTGGTAGAGCAGAACGCCAATATGGCGTTGTCCATAGCCGATAAGGCATATGTTCTGGAAACCGGCCGTATTACCTTGAGCGGCACCGCCCAGGAGCTGGCAAGCAGCGAAGCGGTACGCAAGGCATATTTGGGCGGCTGATAAGAGGAGGTCGTTTTATGTTAGTAAAGGACTTTATGACAACCGATGTAATAACCGTCCGCGAGGACCAGTCCATGCTGGAAGCCCGCGAGCTGCTGCGCAGCAAAAATCTCATTAGCTTGCCCGTTGTCGATGATATTAAACGCATCCGCGGCATCATTACCATTGACGATATCGGCAAAGCGTCCCCCAGCGACAGCTCCACGCTGTCCCGCTACGAAGCTAATTATCTGCTGGGACGTTTGAAAGTTAAAGACGTTATGGGGCGCAACGTGGTGACGGTTGAAGACGAGGACACGATTGAATACGTCGCTTATAAACTGTATAAGAGCAAGGTCAACGCCCTGCCCGTAGTTAATAAAGAAGGCAAGCTGTGCGGCATCATCTCCCGCAGCGACTTGTTCCGCTCCTTCGTAGAAATTATGGGCGTGAACCGTTCCTGCACCCGTATTACCGTCGAAGCTCCCGATAAAGTGGGCGTCGTTGCGGAAATCACTAATATGCTTAAAGAGGACGGCATCAATATCATTTCTTTAGTAACGCTGCAGAACGGCGACGGCACGGCGCAGATTACAATGCGCTGCGACTTGAACAACAGCGGTATGGATATTATCGAGCAAATCCGCGAAGCTGGCTACGAGGTGTCCGATATCATGACCTTGGAAGGCTTGAACTGATGCAGGCAGGCGTTACGGTAAACGTGGGCGACGTGGTGAAAATGAAAAAACCGCATCCCTGCGGCTCTGCGGAATGGGAAATCACCCGCACGGGCATGGATATCGGCATGAAATGCTGCGGTTGCGGGCATTATGTGATGCTGCCGCGCGTAAAATTTATCAAGGGCTTGAAGGCGATAGTTAAAAGCGCCGCGCCTGCGGAAGACAAGTAAATATTTTCGTTAAAATTTTATAAACGAACGCGCCGCTTGAAGCCGGGTAGCAGGCTTTGGGCGGCGCGATTTTTATCTTAGCGAATTTGTGGTTGATATCTTAAATTACAATAACGAAATAAGCTCCAGCTGCTAATCTGCCGGAGCTTTTAAAGCGAAAGAATGTGTGCTATAATTGTGCTTAAGAGATAGTTGGTGTAGGTTTTCCTACTCCCTGAAAGTAGGGGGTGATGCGCTATGACGACTTTTTAAGCTTTATCTTTAATGATAAACTTCGCGGTCCTAGTAGTAATCATTCTCTCATTTCGCAAATAGAATGAGAAAAACCGCCTAGCGGCGAGGCGGTCTTCCATCAAATATACAATATTAGGGGAGAGCCGACTTACCACAACCGACTATCTCTTTAATTATTATAAGCTTGTAATTAAAAATAGTCAAGACGTTAAATGTGCCGTTCTATGCTAAAACATCGTCCATAAATTTAATCAAACCTGCTTCTGCCTCGTCCCGCAGTTCAAGTTCGTTATGAATTTCGTGACGGTAGCCGCTATAGGCTTTGACGGAAATCTTGTGCCAGCTGTTGGCCAAAAGATTGGCGACGTGGTGCAGCTCTTCGCTGTAATTGCCGCAGGAGCCCTGTTTTTTACAAGCGGACGAACGCGCTACGCTTTTTAATTTTGCTTTCCCGCGTATTTTTTCATGGCGGCGGCGATGAGCTGCGCCGTGCGCTTCAGTTCTGCTTCCGTATGGCTGGACATGAGCGCGACTCTGAGCCGCGCCGTTCCCTTTGCTACCGTGGGGTAGCGGATGGCGGGAATCAAGCAGCCCTGCTGCAGCAGCTCGTCCGCTACTTTCAGCGCCGCGGCTTCGTTGCCGATGACAATGGGCACGATGGCCGTGGGCGATTCTGCTTTAACGCCGGCGTCGTGCAGGCAGCGCAGAAAATATTCCACGTTATGCTGTAAGCGCTGGGCGCGGCGGGGCTCCGCTTCCAGAATTTCCAGCGCCTTTAAGGCGGCGGCCAGCGTGGCTGGGGCCTGGGAGGTGGCGAAGATAAAGCTGCGCGCTTTGTTTTTTAAATATTCGATGATGGTCTTGCTGGCGCAGGCAAAACCGCCTTCCGCGCCCAAAGCTTTGCTCAGCGTGCCCATGATGATATCGGGAACGCAGGCGTAGTCGTAATATTCTACGGTTCCCTTGCCTGTCGCGCCGATAACGCCGGTAGCGTGGGCTTCGTCGATCATGGTCAGCACATGGTACTGCTTTCCCAAAGCCGTCAGGCGGGGCAGGTCGACGATATCGCCGTCCATACTGAAAACGGCGTCGCTGACGATGAGGCCCTTGCGATAGGCCGTAGTTTGCAGCTTCTTTTCCAAATCCCGCATATCGTTATGCTTATAAACGACGACGCGGGCTTTGCTCAAACGGCAGCCGTCGATGATGCTGGCGTGATTGTATTCGTCGCTGAAGATTACGCTTTCGCTGTCGCAGAGCGCGGAGATGATGCCCACGTTAGCCATATAGCCGGTGTTGAACAGCAGCGCCGCCTCCGTGCTTTTAAACTGCGCCAGTTTATTTTCCAGCTGTTCGTGCAGGGCGGTGTTGCCCGTGGTCAGACGGCTGCCGCCGCTGCCCGCGCCCCAGGCGAGCGCCGCTTGGGCGGCGGCCTGCTTGACGCGCTCGTCGTCGGCCAAATCGAGATAGCTGTTGGAGGCTAAAAGCAGCACGGAGCGTCCCCGCATTTTTACATATTTGCTTTGGGGGCTGTCGATGGTGCGCATGCTGCGGTACAGGGATTTTTCCTTGAGCCGCGCCAGCTCTTCGGCGAAAATTTGCTGCGGGTCGGCGTTGAGCGGGCGCTCAGGCGGCAGGCCGCGCACCAGCACTCTTTGTTTTTCCAGATAGTTGATGGCGTCGGCGGCGTCGGCCAGGCGGCTGTCAAAAATAAAAATGCGACCGCCGTGAGGATTGCCGACTTCTTTGAGCGGCGTCAGGCGCACATAGCCGTGGCGCAGCGAAGAAATATAACCGGTGACGTATTCCGGATCGTCGGACATACACAGCTCGGCGATAACTCCCGGCGCGTGGACTACCTTGGTCGCGAGCACGACGGCTTCGCGGAAATGATTTTTGCAGCTGCCGGTTGCGCTCGCGCTTTCGGCGTCCATGTAGGTAACGCGGATGCCGCGCTGATGGTCGGGCTCGATGCAGCGGTCCGTGGCCAGGTCGTAAAGGACGGCGCCGCGCATGGGGTGGACGCTGCGCAACAGCGCGACGAGCTTATCCGCTTGGGCCGCCAGGCCCAGCTCGCCTAAAATCTGGCGCATAATCGCATAGCTGCCTTCCACCGTAGCGGCAGGGCGGGCGCTGACGGGCAGCGCCTCCAGATATTGCAGCTCGCCGGGCTGGATTTCTTCGATTTTGACGTTGATAAAATCGGCGCGGCCCAGACCGTGGTGCAGGGCGCGTTCGCTCAAGGCGCTGACGGCCCGGCTTATATCCTGTTGGGGCAGGATGCGTTCTGCGCCGCTGACGTGCTTGCCGCTTTTGGACGCGCGCATTTTAATACTGTATGTGGGCATAATGCTTGTTTCTCCTTTTGCTGGCGGTAAATATAATATCGCTAAGTGAATAGCGCTTTTAGCGCATCAACGCTTAGAACCATAGAAATTGAGCCACTGTTTGAGCGCAAGGCGCGAGTTTGGCGAAATTTCGTTATGGGTCTGTGTGCAAGGCGCGTTAAAAAGCGTGCTGAACGGGCGATATTATATTTACGCTTGTGAGTGTATTTTAGTTTTGCCGCAATAATTCAACGTGGTGCAGCAGCCTTTGCGCCGGTTTGTACAAAACTCCTGCGGTCGCGGCGGTGAAAATCATGCCGGGCGCCGCGGCGGCGGCCAGTACCTGCCAGCTTACGCCTGTCACCTGCCACATAATTATGCGAGCGAACAGAGTGCCCAAGGGGCCGCTGACGATAACGGTCAGCAGATTAGTCCCCATTAAAGCCATGACGCCGCCCGCTACCGCGCGGAAGCACATTTGAATGAGGACGCTGAAAATATTGTGAACGCCCAGCGTCATGCCCAACGCGCTGGCCAAAAGCCCGGCGATAATGTAGCGCTTGAAGCCGAAGCAGGCGCAGATAAGCACAGCGATGGGCGCGGACAGCTGAAATTCGCCGCCGGCTACGGGCGAGGGGATTTTCATGCTGCCGGACAGCAGAATAATTACGCCTAAAAGCGCGGTGGTCGTAAGTTGCCGCATTCAAGTAAACTCCTTTAAAACAAAAGTTGATGATAAAAATATTTTTTTAGGGCGCAGCTTAACCGCGCCCTTTGTTCTTCAGCCTAAAATTTCGTCGACGGATTGCTTAGCCAATGCGACGGCCTTAGCCAAATCCTCGTCCGCAATATTCAGCGGCGGGTTGAAATAAATTACGTTGCCCAAGGGTCGCAGCAGCAGGCCGTGGGTCAGCGCCTTTTTATAAATTTCGTAGCCGATGCGCAGCTGGCCGTCAAAGCCCGTCTTTTTATTTTTATCCGTTACCAGCTCCATGGCGTTGATGAGGCCGATATGGCGAATCTCGCCGATATTTTTGTGCTGGCCGAAGGCTTCGTTCAGCGCGGCGTTAAAATATTTGGCTTTCACGGCGGCGTTCGCCAGAATATTTTCTTCCTTCATAATTTGAAGCACCGCTAAAGCCGCGGCGCAGCCGATGGGGTTGCCCGCGTAGGTGTGGCTGTGCATGAAGGCCTTGCCCTTATTGTAATCGTCGTAAAACGCGTCGTAAATTTTATCCGTGGTGCAGACGATGGACATGGGCAGATAGCCGCCGGTCAGCGCCTTGCTGATGCACATGATGTCCGGCGTGACACCCGCGTGCTGGCAGGCGAACATTTTGCCCGTGCGTCCAAAGCCCGTGGCGATTTCGTCGGCGATGAGCAGCACGCCGTAAGCGTCGCACAGCGCGCGCAGCTTTTTGAGATACAGCGGCGGGTAGATGCGCATACCGGCGCAGCCCTGCACGATGGGCTCCACGATAATGGCCGCCGTTTCCCTAGCGTGCTGGGCGAAAGCCTCTTCGGCAAATTTAAAGCATTCGCACTGGCAATGCTCCCTGTTTTTATTGAAGGGGCAGCGGTAGCAGTCGGGCGCCTGGACGTGAATATTATTCATCATCATGGGCTTATACATTTGCGCGAATAAATCCATGCTGCCCACGGACAGCGCGCCGATGGTTTCGCCGTGATAGCCCTCGCTGAGGCACATGAAGCGCTGCTTTTCGCCGTGACCGGTCTGCAGCTGATATTGGAAAGCGATTTTGAGCGCGATTTCCACGGAGGCGGAACCGTTGTCGGCAAAATTAAATTTAGTTAAGCCGGGGGGCAGCACCTGCGCCAGCTCCTCGCATAATTTAATCGCGGGCTCGTGCGTAAAATTGACGAAGATAACGTGTTCTAATTCGTCGAGCTGCTTTTTAATCGCGGCGTTGATTTTGGGATTGCAATGTCCCAAAAGGTTGCACCACCAGCTGCTGATGATGTCCAGATATTTCGTGCCGTCGGCGGCGTAAAGATACGGGCCTTCGGCGTGATCCACCACAATAGGCCGCAGCGTTTCGTAATCCTTCATTTGGGAACAGGGATGCCAGATATGCGCCAGGTCGCGGCGGGCTAAATCTTCCATTTTATCCATAATTTTCTCTCCTCGATAATATATTCAGAAGCAAAAAACAGCTTTGCGCCGGTCTGCTTAGCGCCGGCTTTTTTTATTTAAACAGCGATTGCAAAAATTGAACGTCGATATCCAGTTCTTGGGCGTTGGGCTTGACGGCGGCGACGACGGGCACGCCCGAAATCGCTTCTATCATGCGCTTATTATCGGCCTGCATAAAATCGTCGGCGTCATAATTATTGAGAATAATGCCGCGGACGGGAATGCCGTGTTGCTGCAAATAATAAACGGTCAGGACGCAGGCGTTGATGGAGCCCAGCGCCGCGCTGGAAATTACCAGTGTGCCCAGTCCCAGCTCTTTGATAATGTCCTCCAATAAAATGTGTTGCTCGTCCCAGCGAATGGGGCAGATGATGCCGCCGCTGCCTTCCATGGTAACGTAATCGTATGTGGCCAGCGACGCTTGGTAATCGCGGACGATTTTAGACATTTCCACCGGATTGCCTTCGCGCAGCGCCGCCAGGTGGGGCGAAACGGCAGTCTTATAAATGTAGGAAACCAGTTCCTCAGGCTTGGCAGGGATGCCTGCGGTTTGAGCGACAAAGGCGGCGTCGCCGGGCAGCCAGCTGCCGTCGGGTTGCTCTTCCGCGCCGCTTAATGCGGCCTTGTAGTAACCGGCGTTCACACCGGCGTCGCGCAGCTTTTTGACTAAGAGCGCGGTGACGTAGGTTTTGCCCACGTCCGTACCGGTGGCCGTAATAAAAATACCTTTACTCATAATTTTCACCTTCTGCTTTATTTCATAAGTTAACCTTGTGAACGATTTGCGTTGACGAACATAGTATAGAACAGTTTGCCGCACAAGTCAACCCAGTAAAATGGTATGGTTAACTAAAACGGTGCGGCGCAAAAATCTTCCATTATTTAGCGCTTGCGGAAATTTTTTTGCTTGCCAAGCGGCGCGTTCTATGTTATCATAATTGCGGTAAATCGGACTGCGGCACAGCAGCGCCTGCGGCGCGTTGTAGCCAGAGCAGCCGGAGTTTATGATAAGAAGTCAATAATCGCTTGGATCTGTCAGACCGGGACGAAGACGCAATATGAAGCATATGCCTGCGCATTCCGTTTCGGAGTGCGCTTTTTTATTTGTAGTGCCGCCGCGAGGGCGGGCGCGTTACTCCAAAAGGTCAGGAAGAATAATACAACGATTATGCAAATCGGTATTCAAAGTGAGGGAAAAGCTAATGAAATTAGTACACACAGTCGCAGAGCTGCGCGAAGAAGTAGCCGCAGCTAAAATCAAGGGACTGACCATCGGCCTGGTTCCTACTATGGGCGCTTTGCATGAAGGCCACGCTTCCTTAATCAGCGCCGCCAATAAGGAAAACGATTTTGTCGTAGTCAGCGTTTTTGTAAATCCGACTCAGTTCGGACCCAACGAAGATTTGGACGCGTACCCGCGCACTTTGGACGCCGACTGTAAGCTGGCGGAAAAAATGGGCGCCGATATCGTCTTCGCACCTTCTCCTAAAGAAATGTATCCCAGCGAGGACGCTACCTGGGTGGAGGTTACGGGCGACATTACTAAAGTGCTGTGCGGTCGTACCCGTCCGATTCACTTCCGCGGCGTAACTACCGTCGTTACTAAGCTGTTTAATCTGGCGCAGCCCGACCGCGCTTATTTTGGCCAGAAGGACGCGCAGCAGGTGGAAGTGCTGAAGCGCATGGTTAAGGACTTGTTCTTTAATTTGCAGCTGCGTATCATGCCCATCGTCCGCGAAGCCGACGGCCTGGCCAAAAGCTCCCGCAATACTTATTTGAGCGCCGAAGAACGCGAGGCAGCCCTGGTTTTGAGCCGCAGCCTGAAAGCAGCCAAGGAGCAGTACGATGCGGGCGAGCGCGACGCCGCTAAAATTACCGCCGCCGTAACCGCTTCCATCGAGCAGGAGCCTATGGCGAATATCGATTATGTAGAAATTTACGCGCTGCCGGAATTGAAACCGGCGGCTAAGCCCCTGGCAGGCAGCAATCTGCTGGCCGTAGCCGTCAAATTCGGCACTACCCGTTTAATCGATAATGTTGTATTGGAGGAAAAATAATGCTTTATAATATGTTTCATGGCAAAATCCATCGCGCTACCGTAACCGAAGCTAATCTGGAATATATGGGCAGCATCACCATCGACAGCGAGCTGCTGGAGCTGTCCGGGATCTTGCCGGGCGAACGGGTGCAGATTGTGGACAACAATAACGGCAACCGTCTGGAAACCTACGTTATCGCCGGCGAGCGCGGCAGCGGCGTCATCTGCTTAAACGGCGCGGCAGCCCGTAAGGTAGTAGTGGGCGATACGGTTATCATTATCGCTTACGCGATGATGGACGAAAAGGAAGCTAAAGGCTACGAGCCGAAAGTCGTTATGGTGGACGAGCATAACCGGCCGATTAACGTGCGCGGCACGGAAAAGGAACGGGAGATAGGCTAAAGGCTTTTAAAAAGCTTGACGAAAAAATAAACAAGCGCACTGCTTGCGAGCGTAAAAACTTGCAGGTAGTGCGCTTTTTGGTTTTGCAAAATTGTTTTTCCTTGCGCTTCGCAACAGGAAGACAATGTTGCGGTTCAGTATTTTATTTCCCCTAGCGTTTCACGACGGACAGATGATTTTGCGGTTCGGTAGTCGGCTTTCCCCTCGCGTTTTACGATAGGAATAGCTGCTGGCGTTTATTATTTCATTGAAAAGTAGCGACCTGTAGGGCAAAACTTTTCAACGAAATTACGCGCCGCAGTTTTATTTTTGGGCGCGCTTGCGGATTTCCGTTACCGGCGTGCCGCCGATGCCCCAGTTATCCGTATCCACTTCGTCGATAACTACGACGGTGGTGGCTTTGTTTTTGCCTAAAACGTCGTGCAGCAGATTGGTCGCGCCTTCGATGAGCTGGCGCTTTTGCTCCGGGGTCACGTTGCCCTCTTTGGTGATTTTAATATTAACGTACGGCATGGAAATGCCTCCCTTCCATAAATTTTTCGCAGGCGGAATTGGCTTGGCTGTGGCGAACGATAAGGCGAAGCCAGTTTATTATTTATATTATGAGCTAGTCGCTGCAATTTACGCAGGCGGCGCTGGTTTCGTTCGCGCTAAGGCGCAAGCTTTTCGCTGTTTATATTATAGCATGGCGGGCTGAATTTTGCAGTAGTTTGCAGTTTTGCCGAGCGCAAGCCGCTCTTGCCGCCGTCAACGCTAATTCTGCGCGCTTTTGCTTTATTATTTGTTAGTAGTGTGATAAAATAATTATATTATGGGCAAGTGTGCGGCGAGCCCAAAAGGACGGGAGGCGAGGCTGTGACAGCGGAAGAAATTACATACGGAACCTTGTACCTGTGCGCCACGCCCATCGGCAATTTGGAGGACATGACGCCGCGGGCCTTGCGCATGCTGCGGGAGGCGGATTTAATCGCTGCCGAGGACACGCGCCACACCTTGCAGCTTTTAAATCATTTCGGCATTAAGGGCCGTCTTGTCCGTTACGACGAGCACAGCAAGGAAAAGCAGGGCGCTTATTTATTGGAGCAGTTGCTGGCCGGCAAAAATATCGCCTTGGTCAGCGACGCGGGCTTTCCCGGCATCGCCGACCCGGGCGAAGCCTTGGCGAAGGACGCGATTGCCGCGGGCGTGCGCGTAGTGCCAGTGCCCGGCGCCAACGCCGCCTTATGCGCGCTGATTGCTTCCGGCCTGCCCGCGTACCCGTTTTTTTTCGGCGGCTTTTTGCCCAAGAGCAAGCGCAACCGGCGCGAGCAGCTGGAGGCATGGAAATATATTCCGGCGACGATGCTGCTATATGAAGCGCCGCACCGCATCGAAGAGGTGCTGAAGGATATTCTGGAAGCCTGGGGCGACCGTCCCCTGGCGGCGGCGCGGGAGCTGACCAAGCTGCACGAGGAATTTTACCGCGGCACAGTCAGCGGCTGTTTAGCGTGGCTGGAGCAGCAGGGGCCGCGCGGCGAATTTTGTTTAGTCGTCGGGCCGGGCGACGGCGAGCAGCCGAAGGACGAAGAAGAATTGGCGCCTCTGGACGAGGTGCGCCGCTTGCTTGCCGAGGGCATGGACAAAAAATTCGCTCTGGCGCAGGTGGCCAAAAAACGTAAAATCCCCAGGCGGGAATTATATAATCAATTTATTCTTGAAGGAGAAGGGATCAGCAAATGACAAAACCGACTTATTATATTACGACTCCGATTTATTATCCCAGCGATAATCTGCATATCGGTCACGCTTACTGCACGACGGTTGCCGACAGCCTGGCGCGCTTCCATCGTTTGAAGGGCGAGGAGGTTTTCTTCCTGACGGGCAGCGACGAGCACGGCTTGAAGATTCAGCGCAAGGCCAAGGAAAAGGGAGTGACGCCGATTCAATATGTGGACGCGATTATCGCCAATTTTAAGCTGCTGTGGCAGCGCCTGCATATTTCCAATAACGATTTCATCCGCACGAGTCAGGAGCGTCACCACAAGGTGGTGCAGGACGCGCTGCAAAAAATTTACGAGCAGGGCGATATCTACAAAAAGAATTACAAGGGCTTGTACTGCGTGCCCTGCGAATCCTATTGGCTGGAGCGCCAGCTGGACGAGAACGGCTGCTGCCCCGACTGTCACCGTCCCGTTGAAGAGATGGAAGAGGAAAGCTATTTCTTCAAAATGTCCAAGTATCAGGATTGGTGGCTGCAATTTATCGAGGAGCATCCCGATTTCATCCAGCCTGTCAGCCGCCGCAACGAGATGATAAATTTCGTTAAGCAGGGTTTGGAGGATTTGTGCATCACCCGCACGACTTTCGATTGGGGCATCCCCGTGCCCTTTGATAAGAAGCACGTCGTTTACGTTTGGTTCGACGCGCTGCTCAACTATTTGACGGGCATCAAGTACGGCACGGACGACGCTTTCTTCCACAAATTCTGGCCCGCCAGCCTGCATTTGGTAGGCAAGGAAATCGTGCGCTTCCATACGATTATCTGGCCGATTATGCTGCACGCTATGGGCCTGGAGCTGCCGCAGGAGGTTTACGGCCACGGCTGGCTGGTGGTGGACGGCGACAAGATGTCCAAGTCCAAGGGCAATGTTATCGACCCGCTGGCTTTAATCGACGAGTTCGGCGCGGACGCTATCCGCTATTTCCTGCTGCGCGAAATCAATCTGGGCAGCGACGGCAATTTCTCGCGCGACGCGCTGATTACCCGCATCAACGCCGACTTGGCCAACGATTTGGGCAATTTGCTGCACCGCACCGTGAGCATGATTGAAAAATATCACGGCGGCGTGGTGACGGACGCAGGCATCGGCGAGCCCATCGACGACGAGCTGAAGGTTTTGGTAAGCGAAACTGTGGCTAATTACGTCAAAGCCATGGACAGTATGGAAATCAACGCGGCCATTAAGGGCGTGTGGGCGCTCATTAGCCGCACTAATAAGTATATCGACGAAACCGCACCGTGGATTTTGGCTAAGGACGAGGCCAAGGCCGGACGCTTGCAGACCGTGATGTACAATCTGGCGGAAACGCTGCGCATCGTGGCTATCCTAATAAGTCCCTACATTCCGACGACCAGCCCGAAGATTTACGAACAGCTGGGCCTGGCCGTGCCGGAGCAGTTCCTGCTGGCGGACGCCGTTTGGGGCAAGCTGGCTAACGGCACGAAGGTCTGCAAGGGCGACCCGCTGTATCCGCGTATCGAAATTGCCGAGGACGGCGCGACCATTATCGGCGGCAAACGCTACGAGCCCGCTACGCCCGCAGTTAAGGAAGAACCGAAGCCGGCGATGGAGCCCATCAAGCCGGAAATTTCCATCGACGACTTTAGCAAAATTGATTTGCGCGTCGGCAAAGTGCTGGCGGCGGAAAAGGTTAAGAAATCCAAAAAGCTGCTCAAACTGCAGGTGGAAATCGGCGGCGAGGCGCGCACTATCGTCAGCGGTATTTCTCAATACTACGAGCCCGAGCAAATGCTGGGCCGCAACGTCATCGTGGTGGCTAATCTGGCTCCGGCCAAGCTCATGGGCATTGAATCCTTCGGTATGCTGCTGTGCGCTTCCGACGGTCAGGGCAATTTGGCGCTGGCCGAGGCTCCGAACATGGCGTCCGGCAGCCGCGTAAAATAATTGATATTTGTTTAAAATATAAAAAGCTAAAGGACGCTGCAAACGGCGTCTTTTAGCTTCTCTTTTAGTTTGGAAAATGGAGGGCCTATGTCGGAAAAACTTTTTAGCAGGCTTTACTGGCGTCCGTATCTGATGATAGGCGTCAGCATGCTGCTCGTGATGCTCAGCAGCCTGACGCTTTACGTTTTGCCGCACGAATGGCTGGCGACAAATCATAATAACTATGGCTTGTATGCGTTCAAAGCCATGGCATGGCTGATTAAGCTGTCCATGCTGACTTATCTTTTTGGCATTTACCTGGCGCTGCGCAAAAATTATTTCCCGCGGCTGGGAAAATTGTGCTGCAAGGAGGCGCGGGCGGTGATTACGGGCTACAGCAAAAGCTGGACGCGCGGCAAGCAGCTTTGCCCGATTTTTACATATACCGTGGACGGCAAAGAGTACAGCGAAGCGCTGAACGAAGCCCATGGCAGCAGGACGAAGGACGGCGACCAGATCGACAGGGGCTTTACTTTAAAATTGCCGCGCAAAATAAAGTACAATCCGGACGCGCCGCGCGAATTTTATTTGCTGGGCGAGGAATATTATTCCCGCAAGGGCGCGATTGCGCGCTTTGTGCTGTTCAGTCTGTTGTATTTTTTGCAGCTGTATCTGAACGTGTTTATGTATTGACGAGGTGGCGTTATGAGCAGGACTGGTTTGTGGGATTCCCACGCGCATTTGGACGACGAGGCTTTCGATAAGGACAGGGAGGAGCTGCTGGCGCAGCTGGAACAGGATTTGGACGGCGTGATTAACGCGGGCTGCGACGCGGCGAGCTCGGCCAAGGCGGTGGAACTGGCGCGGCGGTACGCTTTTATTTACGCCGCCGTGGGCTATCATCCGGAAAATTTAACCGGGATTCCCGCCGATTATTTAGAGCAGCTGGCTAAGTGGGCGCAGCTGCCCAAGGTTGTCGCTATCGGCGAGATCGGTTTGGATTATTATTGGAAAGAAAACGAGCCCAAAGAAGTGCAGAAGCGGATTTTTCTGGAGCAGATAGATTTGGCCAAGCAATTTAATTTGCCCGTTATTATTCACGACCGCGACGCGCACGGCGATATGCTGGAGCTGTTTCAAAAGGAAGTGCGCGGAGTGCAGGCCGTGTTCCACTGCTTCAGCGGCAGCCTGGAAATGGCGAAGGAGCTGGCGAAGCGCGGTTATTACTTTGGCTTCGGTGGCACGTCCACTTATAAGAACGCGCAGAAGGTGCGCGAGGTTTTGCAATACGTGCCCAAGGAGCTGATTCTGCTGGAAACCGATTGCCCGTATCTGACGCCCGTGCCCTTCCGCGGCAAGCGCAACAATCCCGGCTATGTGGAATACACGGCGCGCAACGCGGCGGAGGTTTTGCAAATGGATTTTGCCGAGCTGGCGGCGTTGACGGCGGCCAATACTAGGCGGCTGTTCTGGAAAATAAAATAAGCCCGGCGATTTTGCCGGGACTTTTGCAAGTGAACTGATGTATGGTATAATGTCTATGAGGTAGCTGGTATGTCGGTTTTATCCTACTCCCTAAGGGCAGGGGGTGATACTATGACGGTTTCAGAAGCTTTATCTTTAATGATAAGTTTTGCAACCTTAGTGGTACTCATTCTATCGTTCCGTAAGTAGTATGAAAAAAACCGCTTAACGGAAGCGGCTCTTTTCCAAAAATTTACAATTATAGAGGAGAAGCCGACTTCCCAATATCAGCTATCTCTTTAATTATTATAAGCTCGAAAATGAAAATAGTCAAGACGTTCTAAAACGCCTTGAGGTTGTGACGCCGTTCTCAGGAGCGGCGTTTTTATTCTTGGGCGAGTGTGAAAAAACTTTTGCAAATGTAGTTGACTTTTTATGATTTGATTGCTAAAATATAATTGAAAGTTTACCGCTGACCAATATGCGGTATATAAATGGTTGGGTTGAAAGTTTACCGCTGACCAATATGCGGTATATAAGTGGTTGAGTTGAAAGTAAAGTCCTTCGCAGTACAGCGAAGGACTTTTTTTATGCGAGGAGAGATATAGTGAAAAAATCCGGGTTCTACATTATACAAGATAAATTTTTTACTGATATGGCAGACCCTTATCTTAAAGGAAATAAGAGTGGTAACAGACCGCATTATTATTGCTTTAAGGATGTGCGTACAGATATATATTGGATGATTCCTTTGTCCAGCCGTATAGATAAATATAGATATTTGATAGAGCAGAGGAATAAATTAGGCAAGTCCTGCGATATTCTGTATATTGCCAAATTAGATAATGATCGTGAGAGCGTATTTTTGATTCAAGATATTTTTCCCGTAATAGATGAATATATAGAAAGAGAATATACGATTGCGGGAAGGCATTTAATATTAACGAGTGAAACCGTTGTCAAAGAGCTTGAACACAGAGCGCGGAAAGTTATCGGTATGTTAAAACGAGGAATAAAATTTACGCCTACGCAGCCGGATATTATTGCGATTTTGCAAAAATTAAAGCAAAAGAAAGCTTTGAAATGATAAATTTGACTGAGATATCTAAAATATTTTAAAAGAAAAACCTGCTTCTGCGTATATGCAGCGGCAGGTTTGCTTTATTTATTTTCGTTCACCGCAAAGCTGTCCAGCGAATACAGCGCTTGGGGCAGATAAACGCGCGTCTGCTCCGCAGGCATGACGTAAAGCAGTTGATAGGTTTTGCCGTTTTGCTTAGCGCTGGCTTCTAGCAGCAGCTTGTCGCCGTAAAAATCCTCGTGGCGGCTCAGCGCGCAGTCCCACACCAGCGCGGTCCCGTGCTGCCAGCGGCAGTACAGCTTTTTATTTGCGTAAGCGGGCAAGGGCTGCTGCGCGTCGTAGCTGACGGTATCCGTTGGGTCGAGGACGGTAGCGGCGCACATCAGCGTATTGCTTGCCGCGCGCACCAGCATAGCGCCCTGGGCGGACGGCAGCTGCTCCAGCGGATCGCTGCCGAAGGCCTGGGGCAGCAGCAGGGAATAACTGCCCGCTGCGCTGTTGGCCGTTACAAAATCGCCGGGCTGGGGCGTGCGTAAAAATTGTTTGGGCAGGGGCGGCTTTTTTACCAGGCTAGGCAAAGGCTTCGGTTTGGGCGCGGCTGCCTGCGGCGCAGTACCTACTGCGGGAGCGGGCTGCTTTGGGGTTTGGTTTTCGGCCACGGCCGCTGCGTCTGCGTTTTGCTCCGCCAAATGCTTTTTAGCTTTGCCTGTCCGTGATCGAGCGCGTTCTGCCGGTGCGGTTGCGACTGCCTTTTCCTTAGCCTGCTGCGGCGTGGTCGGCTCGCTGATGTGGCCCGTGTTGTCCTCCACGGTAATATGCGGCGTGGGCGCGGGCGCGGGCTGCCGCGGCTGCGTGGAAACGTAATCAGGGCGCTTTTGGTAATCCTGCCACACTTCGTCCGGGGTGGCCGCCGCTGCGGCGCTGCACATCGATAAAGTCAGACAGGCCAGCAGCGCTGCCGCTCTCATAATTTTTCGCAGGCTTCGTTGATGGCCGCTTCGTCGACGCGCATAGCCGCAATGGTTTTCTCCATCAGCTCGTCCAGCGTCCAGCCCAAGTCGTCTGCGCCTTCTTTGATAACGTCGCGGTTACAGCCGGCGGCAAATTTTTTATCTTTGAATTTTTTCTTCAGGGATTTCAATTCCATATCCTGCACGCTTTTGGAGGGGCGCATCAACGCTGCCGCGCCGATAAGGCCGGACAGTTCGTCGGCGGCGAAAAGCACCTTTTCCATTTGGTGTTCAGGCTTAATGTCGGCGGCGGTTAAACCGTAGCCGTGGCTGGCGGTGGCGCGGATAATGCTTTCGTCCACGCCGTGCCGGCGCATCAGCTCCTGGGATTTTACGCAGTGCTGTTCGGGATACTGCTCGAAATCGAGATCGTGCAGCAGGCCGACGATGCCCCAGTATTCCTCCTGGTCGCCGTAGCCCAGCTCTCTGGCGAAATAGCGCATAACGCCCTCCACCGTCAGCGCGTGGCGCAGATGAAAGGGCTCCTTGTTGTATTGGGTAAGTAATTTCCAGGCTTCTTCTCTGGTAATCATATTTTCTGCCTCCGTAAATGAATGTGTTAAAGCTGCTGGACAGCGGCGTCCTGCTCTGCTGTCTGCCGGTATGCTCTGCTGCCGCGGCTTGCCGTCAGACGGAGCCGCTGTTTTTCGCGGCGGTCTGCTTTTGCCGGAAGTCGCTGATCATATCCGCCAAAGTGGTATGATCCACCACGCCGTCGATGGCGTCCTGAATTTTTTTATATAAGCCGATAGTGATGCAGGAATCGATTTTGTCGCAGGGAGTTCTGCAATCCAGACAGGATACGGGAGCCAGGCTGCCCTCCACAGTGCGCAGAATTTCTCCTACCGTGTATTCTTCCGGCAGGCGCGCCAGACGGTAGCCTCCCTGCGCGCCGCGGGCGCTCTGGACAAAGCCGTTTTTGCTCAGCTGGTGAATTATCTGCTCCAGATATTTATCGGAAATTTCCTGCCGTTGGGCAACAGCTTTGAGCGGAATGTAGCCGCTCGTTTGGTTGATGGCTAGGTCGAGCATTAAGCGCAGGGCATAGCGCCCCTTGGTAGAAATCTTCATAGTAGTCACAACCTTTCTTATTGACACTATTTTACTATGAAATTAGTAGGAGTTCAATATTTTATTTCCCTTAACAGCGTTTTTGTGATAGAATACCTGTATAATACTGTATTTATTGGAGGCTTGATGATGGATAAACAGAAATTAGATAAAACTTTTAAGTATTACATGGGCTTGTTCACTGCCGATAAGGAATTGGGGCAGCTTATGAGCAAGATAACCTTTCAGGAGCTTTTTAATCCTGAGTTTTTAAAGGAGCACAGCAAATTTACTTCCATGGACGATATCCTGTGGCGCAGCGGTTTCGGCATTATGAATTTGCTGGAGGTGGAGAACGTCAATCAGGATAAATGGAACGAGTATATCGCTAAGAACTGCGAGTGCGAAACCTGGCACGACTTTGGCAAGCTGGCGATGATCGAGTGGATGAAGCGCAAGCTGGAGGAAGTCAAAAAAGAAAAGCATTAAATTCTATTGCCGGAGCCTGCGCAAAAGTTTTTGTTCGTAGCTGTACGTTCATAAAAGGTTAGACAAGCAAACAAAAATTCAAAATAATATTGACAAAGTTCACCATCGGTATTAAAATATAAACAAACGAAGATTTACCGGGTGGTGATAAATGTGAAAAGGATTTTATTTGTATTGGCGTTTGCTTGCATGGCGTATGGGATGTATGGCAGCGCGTTCGCAGACGAGCCGGTCTATCGCAATTGCAGCGTTACCGTGGCTCAGGGCGATACGCTGTGGGACATTGCCTGGCGGCACACGGAAAATAAAGAGGATGTGCGCGAGGTTATGCATCGCATTTCCCGGGCTAACGCCTTGAAGTCCAGGCATATTTATCCGGGCCAGGTTTTGCAGGTGCCGATGCGTGTGCAGGATAGCGGCCTGATGGTTGCTACCAAATAGACGAAGTAATTTTACAGAATAAACACAAGGCTTTTGCTCGTCAGCGTCGAATTAAGTTAATATATTAGCTTATTATTGCTGATTAAGGAGGCGTTGAAGATGCAAGGTAAGAAATGGATAGCCGCGGCGTTGGTTGCAGGCTTTATTTTAGGAAACGGAATGGCTCCCGTACAGGCGGGGATTTTGGATAAGGTTATTAAGGGCGGCGTTATCGGCTATGCGGTGGACGCTACGGCCGGGCCGCTGAACGACGGCATTAACGCCGTAACGGCCAAGTACGGCGTCAGCACTACGGACGCCACCAAGGTAGTGCCGATTATTTCCGTAGGCGACGGCAGCCGCGCGGGCGCGGCGCAGGTATCGGGACCGGTAGAAAAGGTTGACCAGGTTAAGGCCGCCTTGATTATCGAGCAGACAATTTTGGGCATCCGGGCAAAAATTTTGATTCCCGTGGACAGAGTGGATTATAAAAATGTGAACCGCGTTCAGGGCGTAGGCGTGAGCGCTTCTCTGGACGTCAAAATATAAAAATTTCTCAGCGCAGTAAAAACGAATGCGCCGCTTGCATACGAAAGCGGCGCGTTTTATATTGCCCGATTTTTTAGAAATTATAGGTTGCCTGCACCATGCCGCTGAAGCCGTCCCTTTGTCCCTGATACCCCGTCAGGTTCAAGTCCAGGCTCCACGGCGAAATGGCCGCGTCTTTAAATTTAAGGCCGATTTTGCCGATAACCGTTCCGCCCTCCAGGCTCTGCGTCGGCAGGTCGAACTGCGCGGCCCGCATATCGCTGTCGCCGCTGAATTCGTATTCGTAAGCGAGGCCGTAAACTGCGCTCCACTTATTGCTTTTATTTGTCGTGAGCTGCGCGCCGATGCGGACGCGGTCGCTCTTGACGGAATCGAAGGTAATTTTATCGCCGTCGATATTGAAGCTGTCGCCGTCGACGTAGGTGTGGAAATACTTGCCGTAAACGTCCAGCTCCTTATCGCCGCCGACTGCGAAGAGCTTGCCCACGCCCACGTGCGCGCCGTAATACGTCGAGTCGGACTCGTAGCCGTAAGAATTACCCGCGCCGTCCTTCACGGCGTTGCTCATTTCGGATTTTAAAGCGCCGACGCGCAGCGAGCCTTCGTAATAGAAGCCGTCGCTACGGCGCAATCTTGCGGCTACGCCGCCGCCGTTGTAGAGCAGATTGCCGTCGCCGCGGAAAAATTCGCTGTTGAAATTATTATACGTGCGGTAATTGCCCGTGCCGTTTTCGTAGAAGACGCCCCAGTCGAAATCGCCGGAAGAAGTCTTATGCGTGCCGCCGAAGCCGACGATGTCGCTCCAGCCGTTGATTTTCAAATCGTCGCTGACGTCGTAGCTGCTGCGGTTGCCGTAAACGGCGGCGAAGGTTTTAAAGCCGTAGTCGTATTGTTCGGCAAGGGACGCCAGACCGTCGGCAATTAAGTCGCTGCCCTGGTTGACGAACGCAGCGGCGACGGCCCTGTTTTCGGCGATTAAATTAACCTGCGGATTGGCCGCGATTTCTTTGACGGTGTAGCGCAACCCTTCGTTTACGACTTCCGCTTGGCCTTTGCCGATTGTAGCGACGCCTGCGGAAAAACCGCTGTCGTGTACGTTGTTTAAATCGACGTCTAAGTTTTCGCCTTTGATAAGCAGCATGGAATCGTTGGCTTTGATAGCGGAAGCGTTGCTAAAGCTGTTCAAATTAACGGTTGTCTTGGCCAGGCTTTCTTGCTGGCCGTCGCTGTTGTTTATCGTCAGCACGCTGCCTGTGTTTTCCCACTCTATGTCGTTAAAGTTAAGCGCATCGAAGCCGTTCAGGCTGTTGACAAAATTATTTTTCCCAGTTATGACGGCGCTGTTTCCAGCGTGGCTTGAAACATTAGAATTATAGGCGTATAAATTTATATTGCCGATAGACGCGCCGTTGAGTAAAATGGCGTTATTGTTTACCGCGCCGTTCTCGCTGTAGCCAGCGTAAATTTTGGCGTCCGCAGCGGCAGTATAATTCCCGCTGATGATAATCGTACCGCCTGTGGCGTCGCCGCTGCTGGCGTAGCTGCCCGCGATAACGCTGGCGTTGGTGCTTACAGTAGCATCTAAATATAATTTGCCGCTTTTATCTGTCGATTTTGAATTATAATGCGCTGTACCGTCGACATCCGTATATTTTCCTGTTAAAATAGATTTGTTTACACCCATAGAAATATCTTTATGAGAGTCTGAATTTGCATCGTTTGTATAAATCTTGATATTGTGAATACGTATGCCGTTGCTGGTTAGGTTCCTGTCGTCGTTAATCATATCCTTTTCAAGTTTATTGCTGACAGCTTCGGATAGACTTACATTATCTTCTTTAAAATTTATATTTTTCCCATCCACTATGAGGTATCGCTTATTGTCTGCGATTAAATCTGTATCATCGCTTAGCGAGGTAATAATTATTTTTGTATCGTCTAAATCAGAACGACTTGTAGTGGAAAAAACTGCGTTGTCTATACCGTTGTACAAATCGTCACTAAAGGAAAGATTATTGAAAATTAAATTATTAAAGTTATTTGCGCTTTTTACCTTACCGCCCCATTGATTGATAATAAGATTATTGTTAGTGCCGTTGCTGCCGTTATTAGAGCCGTAAAGATTAGCGTTTGTAATAGAAGCGTTGTCGCTAATCTCGATGTAGTTTTTGGTTACTATGGAATTATTGCTTGCGGCTTTTGTAGTTGGGGTAGAAAAACCGGCATAAATATTAGCGTTGGATTCAACAATTCCTTTGATTTTTACATAGTTATTTTCAACAATTCCTCCTAAATTATTTTTTTGCGTGCCGGAAGTGTTATTGCCGCCTGCAATATTTAAGAGCGTTGTGGATGTTATCTTCGCATCGGAATTTATAATAATACCGTTGTCTTTTAGATTACAGCCGGTAATAGAGGAGCCGCCGTATATATCAGGAGTATATTTAGCATTTATTTTTATGTTACCTGATAAAGTAACAATATTTTCTTTTATATCTATATTTTCGCTACCTTGCGAAAATCCTCCGATAATATCTCCGCCGCTGACATTAGAGTTTATATTGATTGTGCTATTGGAAATATTTACAGTATTTTTTTCGATGATTGGTTTGTCATTACTTGAAAACCAAATTGTGCTGTCACCGCTGTTTTGGGTATAGTTTGCAAAACCGCCGACAATTTGTCCGTTAATTGTGCTGCCCTTGATGGTAATTTGATTATTTGTTATGCCAGAATGAGTTGGCGCTAATCCGCCTGTAACATTTGAAACTGTACTATTATTAGTAATTTCGATTCTATTGTTAAAAACAAGAAAATAACTTTTTGAGTCAGCCATTCCTCCGAAGATACCATTATTAGTAGTTGAATTGTCTAACAAAATATATGAGTCAAAGGCGTTTTCATTTCTTGCGCCAAAAATTTGCTTGTTAATTGCTTCATCTTTATAAGTATGTTGCTTACTTCCTGACGCAAGACAATGGCTTAATGTCAAAGCAGATAGTAAATATCCTAAGGATAAGGTAGTGATGATTGTTTTGCTTGATAAGTTATTTTTACGCATAAAAAACACCTCCCTAAAAAATCTTAGGGAGGAGCAACGGAAGGGCAGGTTTTGCACAGGTGCGAGTACCCCCCCTATGGCGAACTCTTGTTTTTAAAAATCGCAATGGATTTCCTACTCTTATTGTAGCATAAGAAAATAAGAAGGCGCAATAGCTGCGAAAAATTTAAAGTAGTATGAAAAAACCGCTTAACGTGCGGTTAAGCGGTTTTCATATTAAGCGCAAATTTCTTTTTCTTTATAGCATTCGTAAATATAGTCGCGCGATTGATAATAAAAATCCGTATTATAGTCGGATATCACGTCGTCAATCCACGACAAATAAACTTCCAATAAAATTTTAATAACGATTTTTTCGTCGTCGCCGCAAATATCTTCAATCAAACGCTCGTAAACTTCTCCTATCGTCCAGTAATCCGGGACGTCATAGCGGCAAGCGGCAATATTGTCGAAAGTTCCTTGAGGAATGTTGTGGCTTTCAATAAAATCAGCTGCGGTTTTGGCGATAGGCTCGCAATGAAAAATATCTGCGTATGCATAGATATGGGCAATAGTTTTAGCGCCTAAAAATTTTACTACATCCGCACGTTTCAATTTTTGCTCGCGTCCAATAAATTCTATTAAACTGCAAGTATAGAATAAAGCGCTATTATTTTTCATTGCGTACTTCCTCCGCTTTCAAAAAATTTAAAGTTGTCAATGCGCGCGCAGTATGAAAACTAATTTGATGCGTTGGTTTTTTGAATTTTGCCAAAGCCCAAAACGCTTCTCTGCTAATTTTTCCATCAACAAAATTTTGCACATAGTTAAAAATAGTATCGTTAGCCATTGGGCCTTCCACAATATCGTAGCTATGGGAATTGCCTGAACGACATGCTGCAATAAAATCCAGCCACTCTTCGCTCATTTCTGAAAAACGTTTTATGTTCAGGGTTTCATCAGGAAGATATTCATATTCATTAAGATAACCTACTCCGTTAAATCGAGTGGCCCAGCGGATTGCTTGCTGCGGATACAGCGTGCAGTAAAAGCCGAAATAAAAATCTTTATTGTATTTTTGAATACGTATTTCGGGCGATTCCACAATAACTTTACTTCCGTGATATAGAATCATTACGTAGCACCTCCCGTTCCGTAAGTAGTATGAAAAAAACCGCTTAACGGTGAAGCGGCTCTTTTCCAAATATCATTAAATTATGAGGAGAAGCCGACTTTCCGCAGTCAACTATCTCTTTACTTATTATAAGCTTCAACTAAAAAATAGTCAAGTTTTTGCAATGAACGACCCAACTATTTTCCCAAGTCGCGTTTCGGAACTGGCAGCGCGTGGGCAAAATTAAAAACGGCGCGCGCTGTGGTATACGCCGCTTGCAATCCGTCATAAAAAAATTACGCCGCTTTCGCTGGGAAGGCGGCGTTTTGCTTTTACAAAACCTTTTGCAAAAGGTTGAGCACGTTCTGGTGCGTAATTTTGGCGATGGTGGCGTCGCTGTATTTTGCGGATAAGAAGTCGACCAGCGGCTTGTAATCCTGCACGCCGTTAATATTGTAGGGCGGGTGGCTGATGCCGTCGAAGTCGCTGCCGAAGCCGACGTGGTCGTCGTTGCCCATGAGGTTCAGCATATAATCGATGTGGCGGTACACGCTTTCAATGCAGGCGTTATGGTAATCCTCTTCCAGAAATTGCCCGGCGAAGGTAACGCCGATAAGGCCGTCGTTCGCGTTAATCGCCAAAATCTGTTTGTCGTCCAGATTGCGCGGATGCGGGCACAAGCCTTTAGCGTTGGAATGCGTGGCGATGATGGGCTTGCTGCTGGCTTCGATAACGTCCCAAAAACCTGCGGGCGCGATGTGCGATACGTCGACGAGCATACCCAGCTTATTCATTTCGGCGACGACCTTGCGGCCGAAAACGGTGAGCCCGCCGCCGCTGCTTGCTTCGTTCACGCCGTCGGCGATGTCGTTGCGGTTGCTCCAGGTCAAAGTCATGGCGCGCACGCCCAGCTCGTACAGGCAGCGCAGCGCCTCCAGGCTGCCGTCGATAGCGCCGCCCTCTTCGATGGCGAGCAACGTGGCGGCCCGGTGGTTTAAGACGTCGGCGGCGTCGGCCTTAGTGCGCACCTGTAGCACGTCGACGCCGGCTGCCCGCAGCTTTTTGCATTCCTGCAAATATTTGTCCAGCAGCTGCAGCGTGTAGCGCAGGCCGCCGTAATAGCGGAATTCCGGCGTGGGCACGAAGATGGCGCAGAACTGCAGGCCGCCGCCCAAAGCGATTTGGCGCTTAATATCGAAGTGCTGCTCGTTGCCGTACAGGTCGGCGTTCTTTTTATAAAGTTCGGTTAAGGTGTCGCAGTGACAATCGCAAATAAACATTTACCTACCTCCTGACGAAATTAGCTTTAAGACGCGGCTGCGTTTGGTAAATGCGCGCGCGTTCAGATTTTTCAAGGCAAAGAAACAGCAGCCGCCGAGGGCTGCTGTTCAATCCGTGCGTTACAAAAATTATATTGCCGCCGCGTCGGCTTAGTAGCCGGTGTAGTAGAAGAAGAAAGTCATGCCTAAGGTTACGGCCATAGCGCCCATCATGGGGATGGCGGTGCGCTTAACCAAATCGAAGGAAGAAATGCCGCCCATGCTGGAGGATACTACGATAACCGCCGTAATCGGGGACAGGTTGCGCATGATGGAAGCGGCGAAATGCATCGGCAGCAGCATCAGCACCGGGTGCAGCCCGGTGGAAGCGGCTACGGCGGGCGTCAGCGCGGCAAAAGCGAAGAAGGGCGCGTTGCCGGAACCCATAACGATGGCGGAACCGGCGATAATCGCTACCATGACGAGCATCATGGCCATGGGGCCGAAGCCCAGGCTCTTGCTGCCGTCGATCATCGCGTTGATGGTGCCCATGGAAATCAAGCCCTGGGCGAAGGTCTGGCCGGCGACGATCAGCGTGATTACGTTAGCCATTTGCAAGCCCAAGCCGTCGAAGAAAACCTGAATATCGTCCAAAACTTTTTTGCCGTCGCGGTGGCGGATAAATTCGCAGCACACGCCGATGAAGAGGCCGATGAACATGGCCATAACGATATTCATTTTAATGGAAGTAATCCACAAGGAGCTGAAGCTGAGGATTAACGCCAGCGGAATAACGGGCAGAATGGCGTAAAACGCCGGAGCGGTATCGGCCTCGTCCTTTACGCTTTCAACTTCCATCGGTTTTACGACGTGACCGTCGCGTTTATCCATATATTTTTGCGTCAGGTAATGCAGCACGCCTACGACAACGAAGGCTACGGCTACGATGGGAACCTGGTAGTGGCTCCAGTAAAATACCGGGTCCACGCCCGCGGTTTCGGCGGAAAGAATCGTGCCGGTGTCGCTGGGGCTCCAGTCGAAGCACAGGGTGGTGGCTACGGCCGCGGTTGCGGACAGGCGGCTTACGCCCAGGCCCATCAGAATCGGGAACATCGTCACCATCAGCAGCATGGCCAGGCCGGAGGCGCTGTTGATGCACAAACCGATGAGCATACCAACGATCCAGGTGCCGCTCATTACGAGGTAGGGCGATTTCAGCGCCAGCAAGGGTTTGATGGTCATGCGCACGAGCGCGCGGGACGCGCCGATTTTATCCATATATTTGGCGAACGCGCCTACGGACATAATGTTCAAGCCCAATTTACCGGCTGTGGAGCTTAACGTAGCGCGGATAAATTCAAACGCGTCGAAGAAAACGGAACCGGTGGTAGCCTTGGGCCCCAGAATTTGGCCGTAACCTAAAATAACGGCTAAATACATCATCACCATACCGCCCATGAAGAGCACCGGTTGAGGTTTGTACTTTTTGTAAATCAGATAACCGACCCAAAAAGTAACGATCGCAGAAATAACTACACCCATTTGCAACATCCTTTCTCGTTCAGTTTATTTTGCAAAAAAATTATGGTAACTCCATTATATCATAGCCGTGTATCGCAGGGCAAGAAAAACCCCGCCTCGCAATTTTGCAGACGGGGTTTAGTAAATTAAGAATGTATAAAATTTGTTTTGGCGCGGTTATTCGTGAATCTTCCAACCGTTCAACCATTTCGCAGTGGCGGCGGCGCCGTGGTCGATAATTTCGCTGCGCCCTCTGTCCAGGGCGGCGATAGCCCGCATATCTTCGTCGCTCAGGGAAAAATCCCAAACGTGGAAATTTTCTTCCATGCGCTCTTGATGCGTCGATTTGGGAATCACTATTACGCCGCGTTGGATATTCCAGCGCAGCGCCACCTGCGCTATGCTTTTATTATATTTAGCGGCGACGCCCGCCAGCGCGGCGTTGTCGAAGATGCCGAACTTGCCCTCGGCGAACGGCCCCCACGCTTGCGGCTGCACTTGGAGTTCCCGCATATTGGCCAGCGCGTCGGCTTGCTGGAAAAAGGGATGCAGCTCGATTTGATTGACCATGGGGACAATCGCGGCGTTTACGCATAAATCCGTCAGACGGTCCGGATAAAAATTGCATACGCCGATAGCGCGTATCCTGCCTTCCTGATAAAGTTCTTCCAGCGCGCGCCACGAGCCGTAATAATCGCCGAAGGGTTGATGAATGAGATAGAGGTCTAAATAGTCGAGCCCAAGTTTGCGCAGCGAGGTATAGAAGGCTTTTTTGGCGTTTTCGTAACCCGCGTCCTGAATCCAAAGCTTGGTAGTGATAAAAAGTTCCTCGCGCGGCAAGCCGCTCTTTTTGACGGCGGCGCCCACAGCTTCTTCGTTAAAATAAGCCGCGGCTGTATCGATTAAACGGTATCCCGTCGCGAGCGCCCGGCTGACGGCGGTTTCGCAAGCGGCGGCGTCCGGCACCTGGAAGACGCCGAAGCCCAACATCGGCATTTCCACGCCGTTACTCAACTTTGTTGTTTCCATAAAATTCATCTCCTTGTATAATAATGTTAGTTAATATTTTGGATAGCGTATCTTGACCGACGCTTTCGTACTTTTATTATAACCCGGATATTTTCGCTTGGGAATTTCCGGAAAAGCAACGGAGTGTTAACCTAGAGTTTATGCCGGAGGAATCGCCATGTATAACGAGCAGCTCAAAGTTTTTGTCGAAGTCGCCGATTGCGGCAGTTTTACTAAAGCCGCCGCCAAGCTTTACATATCGCCAACCGCCGTGATGAAGCAAATGAATCTTTTAGAGGAACGGCTGGGGCTGCAGCTTTTATTGCGCAACGCCCGCGGCGCGAGCCTGACGGAAGCGGGCAAATCTATTTATCGGGACGCGCGCTTTATGATGCAATATTCCGAAGCGGCGCTCGCTAGAGCCCGCGACGCCCAGGCGTCCGGCAGTCAGACCATCCGGGTGGGCAGCTCCGCTTTATACCCGTGTAAAAATTTGGTGGCTTTATGGAATCGGGTCAGCGCCGAATATCCGCAGTTACGGCTGCAAGTAATTCCTTTTGCGGATACGGATAGCAGCGAAGCCCACCGCAACATTGGGAAAAAATACGATTTGGTAGTAGGCGTTTACGACCCCGCCGCCGCGGGCATTTCTTGCGGCATTCTGCAATTAGGCCGATGCGGCTTCGGCGTAGCTATGTCCTGCAAGCACCGTTTGGCGCGCAAGGACAAGCTTGCTATCGCCGACTTGCACGGCGAAACGCTGCTGGTTATGCGGCCGGGGAACAGCCCGGCGAACGATACGATTCGCCGCGAAATAGAAAAGGAACATCCGCAAATAAAAATTGCGGACGCTCCCCATTTCTACAATTTAGACGTTTTTAATTATTGCGAAGCAAATTCCTGCCTGCTGCTGACGTTGGATTGCTGGAAGGACGTCCATCCGTCGCTGGCCACTGTGCCCATGGACGTTCCGTACAGCATACCTTACGGCATAGTCCACGCCGCCGAACCTAACGCCGGGACGAAACTTTTCCTGGACGTCGTGGCCGCTGTTTTGCGGGACGAAAAAGATTTGCCAAACGGCGGCGAAGCTTTTTAAGCGAAGTTTAGGCGCGCTTCCCGGAACGAATCGTTACTCAAAAGAATGTTTGCGATAAAAACAACGCCCGCGCGTACTGCGGTAGTACGCCGGGCGTTTGCGGTTTTAGAAAAAACGATTTAGTTTCGCGATAAAATTTATTCTACGACTTCCAAGCCGTTGGCCTGCGCCAAGGCATAAACTTCTTCCTTACGCAAGCTGGTAAGTTTCATGATTTTAGCTAACGAATCTTTTTCTTTAAGCAACTCCAGCGCAATATTGCGGCGTTCTTCGATTCTTCCTTCTTCTCGCCCTTCCTTGCGTCCTTCCATGCGTTCGTCCTTTAATCTTGTAGATAAAACCATATATTCTCGCCTCG
>NZ_JAUNOQ010000019.1 GCF_030531065.1 Phascolarctobacterium sp.
ATTGAAATTTCTTTTCTTTCTTTCAAAAATGTCCTTGACAAAGGGTACAGTTTACCTTCCCTTTTTGGCATTTTACTTTCCTTTTTTCTTATTTCTTAATAATTACATCTAAAATATCCATCAGCATTCCTTCTCAACTCCTCTCTTGCTTCTTTCACTACTTATATCTTCTTTCTCCTTCCCTTTTTGGCATTTTACTTTCCTTTTTTCTTATTTCTTAATAATTACATCTAAAATATCCATCAGCATTCCTTCTCAACTCCTCTCTTGCTTCCTTTACTACTTATACCTTCTTTCTCCTTCCCTTTTTGGCATTTTCACTTATCGTTTTTATAAAAATATCTTAAAATATAAAAAAGCAGAAGATATAACTAATAATTATATTTTAACACTCCACCAAAGCGTGTGGTGTGGTCGGCCCTCCAACATTGGTGTGGTAAAAAAACGCTCCAACATTAGTGTGGTTTCGCTTTAACATCTTGTGTGGTTTTCTTTAAACTGAAATATTAATCTTATAAAAATAAGCCCCCTAGTTTAAAATAGAATTGCCAAAAAAATCTATTTTAAATCAAAGGAGGCTAGGACAAATATGTCCCTTTTAGAGTTTATCACACATATCCTTAATGTCAAATCTTCGGATGTTGAGGATGCTACTACTTTAGATCAGACTGACGGCAGTCTGGTTATTAAGGTTAGGCTGGTTTCTAAAATCTCGGAATGCTCTATCTGCCGAAAACCTACTAATAATCATGGTTACATTAAACGAAAGATAACCCATTCTACTTTTAATAACCGTGAATGCTACATTATCTATATGCAAAGAAGGTATCGCTGCCCATATTGTGAACATACCTTTTCAGAGACTAATCCTTTTGCCATTGGAAGTTCCCATATCTCAACAGATACTGTCGTAAATATTTTAAAAGATTTAAAGTATCCTGATGCAACCTATCTGGCCGTTGGTAAAAGGAACAATATATCTTCGACACAAGTCACTCGTATATTCGATAAACATGTTAATATTCCCCGTAAAACCTTGCCAGAGGTACTGTCGATTGATGAGCATTATTTCCCTAATTCTGATTACGGTTCCAAATACTGCTGTTTATTAATGGATTTCACTACACGGGAAATGATTGATGTACTTCCAGACAGAAAAAAGGACCATATTGTAAGATATTTTAGCGAAATAAAAAGATTAACTACAAAAGGAACTACATGTATATCTGAGTTAAATAATGTGAAATATATTTCCATGGATATGTACGAGCCATACAGAGATATTGCCCACATATTCTTCCCAAGAGCCAAGGTGTGCGCTGATAGTTTCCATGTAATAAAGCATCTTACTGATGATTTTAGGAAAATAGTGTTGCGATGCGCTCGCAGTACAAAAGATGATACAATGATTTATCTGTTAAAGGTTTTCAGGCATGTTTTTGACCACAACAAAGATTTAGATAATTAGCCTAAATATAACAAGAGATTTGGACGTTATCTAAACTACAGAGATATTAGGGATTTGATGTTTGATAGATTTCCTGAATTAAAGATTGCCTACGAGCTTAAGGAATACTATATAAACATGAACTCAACAACACTGCTGAGCGATGCTCCTGAGGCTTTAGATAGGGCCATAGTGCTTTTGAGAGTTGCGGCATTGATGAGTACGAAAAATTCTACAGACTGCTCAATAACTGGCGCGAGGAGATAGTAAATTCATTTACGACTATAAATGGCCAAAGGATTAACAACAGCGTAATAGAGTCTAAAAACAGAATGATAGAAAAGCTGATTTACAACGCTAATGGATTCACCAATTTCAAGCGTACTAGGAATAGAATTCTGTACTGTTTGAACCCAAATGATACATTTACCTTATAAATAAAGAATGGTTTAGAGAAAACTGAAAAGCCTCAGCTTTCTCTAAACCACAGTAAAGGTTAAAGCGAAACCACACTAATGGTGGAGCAAAACCACACAAAGGTTAAAGGTATGACCACACCGATGTTGTAGCCTCGACCACAATCTTTGGTGGAATGCCTATATTTTCTGCCTTCTCATATTGGTTTAGTCGCCGCTATAACCATTTTTGAGATCTGATTTATTCTGTTATTCCTTTAGTTGTCACTGTACTATTATTTGTGATTTCTCTATAACATATTTTGTGACTAACCTCTTTTATCTTTATTTATTGAACAAATAAATGCTCCCTGTTTTAGGATATTACTATAACAATAATAACTTCTATAACAGGGAGCTTCAACAAAAGATCTTATGAAAATTTTATCACATCAATCCTCAATCTAAAATTACCCGATTTACTATCCGTGATGCCATTTCCTATAAAAACCGAACTATTATTTTAAAAATTAAACCTATTTGAAAAAATAAATGGTAGACGAATTAATAATAGTTACATGGAATCCAAAACAAAATCATAACTAAGCTTATTTTTAACGCAATGGTTTTAAACTCTTTTACTCAAAACCACAACATTTTCAATAGGTCCAACTATAACCATCAGTCATGTTTTATATCTCATTGAAATTTATTCTTCTATTAAGCAAAGAATAAGTACATTAATTAAATTTTTTTAGAAATCTCAAGCTGCTTCTCACATTTCGTAAGCAGCTTAAGCTCTTCTAAAATTTGCTCTTTAAGTGAAAGATTTTCTTCCCTTCCTGATTCTATATGATTGGCATGGTTAAGATGGTTTCTAACTTCGGTAATTTTTACATAATTATTAACCAAAGGAGCCAATAATTCAGTTGGAACGAAAAAAGTAATCGATCTTTTCTGTTCAAGCTCCATTAGATATTCAAACCTAAATTTTTTGTTCGCAGCAGTAGTATTATTATTTTTTCCTGAAACCTCAATACCAAAAAATTGGCACACCTTTTCCTTGCTTATACTGCCTAATAGTCTAAAGAAGAATTTATCGAAACACCCTTCGACGTTAGTATATCTTTTAGAAAGGAATCTCTCTATATTATTATTAGAAGGACATCCTTCTCTGATAAAGTATTTTATCCCATTATTTTCAGTTAATCTATTATAATACTTATACCAACCGGCAGCGCTATCTTCACTCCTAGATTTAAAAGCGCTTATTTCTTCCAATAAATTATCAAGTTTTTCATTTATATGGCCATATATTTCTTTAATTTCCAAAATACTTTCATTAGAAACAGACAAGTCTTTAATCATAGTATAATTAAGTTTTATTAAACCTGCATCTTTAAGACTTTTAGCCATACTTGTTCCTAAAACCGAACGCTCTGATACATTAGCCCTTTCCTCTTGATAATTTTTTAAGAACTCAATACGCCAATCAGACCATATATTTTTACTTGAACAAACTTTTTCGATATCATGATTATTTATAATAATAAATCCTTTATCCATAATATATCCAGGTAACCATTCTGTACAAAAAGTTATAGCCTGTTGCAAAAGACCTTTTTCTACACACCATTTTATCAACACCGGAATACTGTCAAGTTTGTCGTGATAATGCAAAATACCAGCATAATCCTTTTCTATCATCGGCAACATTTTAACAAATAAATGCTCCTGTTCTGATATTTTTCCTTCCACAGGATTCAATAAATGCCTTTTATATCCTTGTATAGCTCTGTCCAATTCATTTATAGTTTCCAACAAATAATCTCTATTTGTGCTAACCTTAATTTGTTCAGAAAAGCTTTCCATTTGCTTCAACAGATGCTCTAAATCAGCAGATTTTCCCTCTACTAATTTAAAATACTTTTGCAACTGAAATACATTACCATTTTCAGCAAACTCGCTAGCACCGCCAATCAAAGTATAAAGCTCTACTAACTCTCGCACATTTTCAATAATATGTTCAGAATAATTTGTATAAGTTATACATCCCAGCTCATAGCCTGCATATTGTAATAGTTTTAAAAGTACCAACATCAACACATTTGCATGACGAAACCCTCCTGTAAAGTCTAAATGTATCGTAACCTTATTTTGCTCTACCGGATATTTTTTCTGTAAAGCATCAAACATCTCTCCGATGCTTTTAAATGAACCGGTAAAAACAGATTTTTCGTCAAAGGGAATAGCGTTAATTGGATAATCCTTATAAACAAAAATCCTACAAAAATTATCGAAATCTTTTGAAGCCACAGCCGAAGTAACAAAAGCATAAACGCTATCTATGCGCTCACTTTTCTTATCTAAATACCAATCAATATATTTCAAAGCAGTTTCATTAGTGTGGACACAACTTGTTCTAAAATTGCCGCTTTGATCATAATAAATCTCCGGTTTAGCGTCTTTGCGCAAGGGGCTCATAAAAAAGATTACTATGTTCTTATTGGCTGATTCCATGTCTTTTCGTCACCCTTTCCAGCGCCTGAATATGAAAAGCTTCCAGCTTCTTGATATTTTTACGAATCGTATCCGTTTGATAGTTTAAATAGCCTGCAAAAACTTCTACTTCTAAAATATCCAATAATTTTTGTACCAATCGGCGCTGCTCATAATAATCTATGTAAGCCTTTTCCGCCAATTTCTGCAAAATCAGAGGAATCATCCGCAAATAAAGAGTATACATATTCCCCGTCCACCAACATCTGTCCAAGGGATAAAGGGTGCGCGTCTGCTTAGTCAAGCCGTATGACATTCTAATTATATCGGCTAAAAGCTTCTGCGAATCTTCTTTATCTTCCTCTTTGCTAAAATCGTCATAAACGTCGCGCAGAACAGTTTCTCCTTCTTCATTTTCCAATATAGCGTCAACAGAAGCCAACCCATACCAGGCAAAAATGTCTTCCACTTTTTGGCGCAATTCTTCGTACACAACATCGTCCTCCACTTGCTCGCGCAAAGAAGCGATAATCTTTTCCTTATTTGGATACAATATGTAGCTTCTATTAAGAAACAGCCCGTTCTCCATAAATAAATCTCTGCATTGATCGCTTCTATATCTGGAAAGTTCAAAATTATCCTCTTGAAATTTCTCCGCCTTAGAACCCATATTCTTTATACAGTAGCAAGCCCAAAATAATTTTTCAAATAATATTGGTTCTCCAGCATCCTCGCATGTCGCGCCATACTTAGCCAAGGAACTATTGAACGCTTCTGTAAAATGGATGGTATCAAAGTTTCGATTATACATTTTATTATACAAAAGATACGCAAGTTCCGATTTCTTAGCTTCTCTTTGATTAACGGTAAGGCTGCTAAAACATAGCTCCCGCGCCAGCTGCTCTATTCTATCTGCTTTTGCCATAATTACACCCGCTTTACTCATTCGCTGATAATTATATCGAACAGCTTGTCCAAATCCTGCTTTTGTCCGCTTTTAGCGTTACCGGCTATAGCATTGAGATAAAATAAAGACGTAACGTCGCATAGCTTGGAAGTATTTTTATCCAACGCCGCGTCCGTACCGGTATATTTTTGCGAGTAAAGCACGCAGCGCATTTCTGCTCCCACAGCAGCCTTTACCGCATAAGCCAAGGCGATAAACATACTCAAAGTATAAACTTTCATGCCAAAGGTAACGTCCGTATAAATGAGATCGTTATCACGAACGAGTAAAGTAATTTCTTTAAAAAATTTGGTAAAAGTTTCAGCTTCAAATTCTTTATTAATGGCAATTTCTTCAAAATGAACTTTCGCCTGACGTTGGCTGAGTAAAGTATTTACTTCCTCATGAAATTTAGCGTAATTATCGCTTGCTTGCTGTACAGAACCGCTGCCATGCTCGACGGCAGTAATAATTTCTACTTCGTCCCCTTCTTGAACCTCATTATTAATTATATAAGACAAAGGAAAATCAAAATGCTGCGTACTTAATTCAAAATCCTCGCTGACATAATCGGTTGGATTCAATTTTCCCAATAACATAACAGAAACAAATACCTTACGCATAAACTACACCTCTTTATATTTTATTTAATTAGTGATTTGATAAAGGCAAACGCAACAAATAACTTATTTTAAATTCTACAAAACAATAAAAAACTCCTGCTAACAATAGCATCCCTGAAAAATTTCTCTGAAACAGAAGAGATTTTTAAATTATGTCAGCCTACTCCTCCTCTGCATCGTAATTTTAAAAGCTTTCTACTATATATATCTGCACAAAAGTAGCTTAAACGGCATACTTTTCAAAAGTATTGCCTTTCAAATTATTTTATCATGTATGCAGCTCCGGCTAGTATAACTTTTCTTTTTCAAAAGCTAATATCAATTTTTATGGCAAATTGTCAAGCTAAGTGCAACGATGTTTTAAAATAGACCTCATATGGTGTTTTAAAGCCGAGGCATTTCCTTGGCCGCAGATTTAGCTTATCTATCTGCTCTTGAATATATTCTTCCGGTATGTTAGAGATATCTTTTCCTTTAGGAAAATATTCTCTTAGTAAGCCGTTAGTGTTTTCGTTATTGCCACGTTCTCACGGATGAAGTCGTAGAATAAATTTTATCACGAAACTAAATCGACGTTTCTAAAACCGCAAACGCCCGGCGTACTACCGCAGTACGCGCGGGCGTTATTTTATAGGCGAACATTCTTTTAGTCGCGTTTCGCGCTAGGAAGCGCGTAAATAAATTTTTTATGCGCCTTTCCTAGCGCGTTTGGCGAGGGGAAGTAAAAATCTTGATTTTTAGATTAGGAAGAATATGCTCTTGCCTGTAAGCGAAATTGCTGCTATACTAAAATCAGTAAATCTTTGACAACTAAAAAAAGCATTAAACGGCGCTTCTCTTGCAATGCGCCGCGATGAAGTTTGGGAATTTTTTTGAGAAATCCTAAGCGAAATTTAGCAGTACCAATCCGATTGCGAATTTAAACGCAGTCGGCGGTACTGCTTTTTTATTTTTAAGGCGGTGATTATCTTGCTTTAATACAGCTCGTTAAATAATTTAACTGCGCTGCCCAGCCGCAAATATGTTATAATTAAGGAGAAGAACATGACGAAATTTGAAGACCTGACTATCCAAAATAATTTTTTATTCCAGCAGGTGATGAAAAACCCGCGCATCTGCAAGCGGCTTATCGAAGAACTGCTCAATATTAAAATTGCCGAGCTTTCCTATCCTTACGCTGAAAAAACAATCCAAACCGGCATCGATAGCCGCGGCGTTCGTCTCGACATCATCGTCGCCGACGAGAACCGCACGCATTATAATTTGGAAATGCAGGTGAAAAATACCAAAAGCGCGGATACGGGCGAACCGCTTTTGCCAAAACGCACACGCTATTATCAAGCGTCGCTAGACATGGATTTGTTGGGCAAAGGGCAGGATTTCGACAAGCTTAACGACACTTATATTATCTTTATCTGCGCTTTTGATTTATTCGGTGAAGGACGCTATATTTATACTTTCAAAAACAAATGCCTGGAAAATCCGGAATTGGCAATGGGCAACGGCGCTACGGTCGTCTTCGTCAACTCTTTAGGAAAGAAGGGCGCTATTTCGCCCATGGCCAAAAGCTTTTTAGCATATGTCAACGATAAAACCGTGAGCGACGATTTTACGGAAGAAGTGGACGCTGCCGTGGCTGCGCTCAAGCGCGACAGCGAAGTGAGGAGGCAATTTATGTTGTTAGAAATGGCATTGCACGACGAACGCATGGAAGGACGCAAAGAAGGTCGTCAGGAAGGGCGAGAAGAGGGAATAGCGGAAAACGCACGCTATGTTGCGCTCAAGATGCTCAAAGATAAAGTGGCTCTTGCTTTTATTGTAAAATATTCTAATTTAAGTAAGGAAGAAGTCTGCGCCTTGGCGCAGGACAACGGTTTGGAAGTCGTAGAATAAAAATTAGCGCGAAACCAAATCGACGTTTCTCAAACGACAAACGCCCGGCGTACTACCGCAGTACGCGCGGGCGTTATTTTATAGCGAACATTCTTTTGAGTCGCGTTTCGCGCTAGGAAGCGCGCCGCGATGAAGTTTGGGAATTTCTTTGAGAAATCCTAATCGAGATCATCAAAATCAGGTTCCCAGAAATATTTGTTCTCTTCATAAAGTCTTCTAGCCTTATCCATATCCCCTTTAAAAAATACGAAAAACTGCTCCTTTAACGTTAATTTTTCACCGTTAAAGCTTTTTTCTTTAAGAGCCTCTATTTTTCTATTTATTTTTATCTGTTCCCTGCAAAAGGCTATTTCTTCCGGAGTAGCGTCAGAAGGTATGTCGGATTCATCCATACATTGTTTCATTTTAATCATTCTTTTAAAGGCCAGATATTCTTTGCTAGGCCCAGCCTTACGACGATAAGTTCCGCCATATGAATAATCGTCGTCATATTCGTTCTCCGAATAATCTTCTCCTCTAGATTCATATTCAAAATCGCTGTTAAAACTTTCAAAGCTCATACAAACTACCTCCATTGTTATCATAAATTTAAAATGTCTGCAAGTACGGTACCCTCGAAACGTAGAACTTTTTTAATCGCTGCAGCCTATTTCCATCTTCTCCAGCAAATACTCTTCTTCAGCTTCCGTCAGCGCCGTTCCTTCTATCATCTTGCGCACAATCCTGGCTTTCTTCAGCAAATTACGCACTACGACGCCGGAATAATTTTGCGGTATTTGCTCCAAGGTAAAGCGCACATATTCCAAAGTTTTGGCGTCAACCTTGCTGTACCCCCACCGCTGGTCGCAAATATAGCCCAAAGCAAACAAAGAAGAATATAAGCCGCTGAATTGACGGTATTCGTTTATATAATTATTATTTATTACGCAGCAGAGAGCCACGGCAGCTTCATTTTCATCAAAAGGAATTTGGTACTCTTCCTTACCTTTGCGCAAAGAAATTCCCAAAGCTCTGGCCCTATTGCCTAACCAACCGATATTTGCTCCATTATAAACACAATCCCTGACCTTGTCAAAAATCCAAGCGTGTTCTATTCTCGCTAAGCTAAAAGCGTACAAGCAAGCGTCCTGATAGCTGCGTAAATCGCGCAGCTTGTTTAACTCAAGCAACTGCGCCTTGCTGCCGCAAACGCCCAACGCAAGTATCGCCTGTATGTTGACGTTTATATTTCTCGTAATATAATGATATCCTCCTAAAGGCAGCGATAATTGCTCAAGGCAAATTTTAGCCAGCGCCTCCAGCTGCTCGCTATTCCATCCCGGGGCCAAATAACGCGCCAGCAAAAGTAAATGCATTCGCAAATTTGCGTCTTGCGAACGCTTCAGCTCGTCGATGAGCGGCCAGGCAAATTCCTCCGGGTTAGCGGCTTTTTTCAGCTTTTTAATTCTTTTCTGGATATCTTTGCGAATAGAACCCGGCGACCTCAAACTATAATGATTGCAATAGGACATTTGCAAATATTGCTGTTTCAGCCATTTGATTTCGGTATAAGGGTCATAAGCGGCGCCGCTCTTAAAGCCTTTATTATTGATAGGTCTGGACTCGCGCCCTAAAGCGTGGTCGTCGCTGTAATAACCGACCGAAATTTCCGCTTGCTGACTTTCCAAAATATTTTCGCCGTCGTAATCGCTTGTAAATGTCATTTCCATTTTTAAAAGCTTATTGGCGTTCATTTGTAAATCAATGCTTACATAGGCGCCGTCGTCATAGCTGCCGTCGAGCGTTACGCGACCGCTGGCAATGGTCATGTATTCGTCGGCGCTGATTTTCCTTTTAATAGGAATAGCTACTTCCCGTTGCTGCGGCGCCAGCTTAAAACCTTTTAATGTTTCGGCCTTATAAGGCAATTCGCTGCCAGCGGCAATCAATTCTTGAGTTTCACCGTTGCGCATGCCCAGGTACAGGCTTTCGTTAAGTATTTGCTTACCCCATTCAATAGCAGCCGGGCGAAAAGCTTTTCTGCTTAAACCTGCACCGGCTGCCCGACGCTCCAGCACCGCTTCCGGCAAGCTAGTATCGCCCAATAAACGCATATCTTCCTGCATCTGCTCGGCGTACTTATGCAAATAATAATGATAGACTGCCGCGCCGCGCGCAACGGATTGATCCGGATCCAAAGCTACGATGGGCTCCATACCAAAGAAAGCTTGTAAACGTTCCGTAACCATATAAAATTTGCTCATCCCGCCGTTAACAACGACTGCGTCCACGCGCGGTTCAGCGGCTAATTTAACCGCCGCCTTTTGCAAAACGTCCAAAACAGGATAAATAATATTGCGGCCTTCAGGCAGAGTTTTCCAAATCTTATAATCGTCAAATTTTAAATCCGCGCCCATAAACGGCTGCAAAATATTTTCAATTTCTTCCTGCGAAAAGCTATCGTCGTAAGCGTAGCCAATGCCGCCCATATTGCCGCCGACAAAAAATTTATCATCGTCGTCCCACCCGAACGAATCGCTCGCAGCAGCTTGAGAACGCATTCTTTCGCTCAGCTCCAGTTTTAATTCTTCGGCATAACGTACGAGCTGCGGCAAAACAGCCTGCTCCTGTTGACGTATTTGGCGCACGATATCGGGATACGCGGCATACTGCTGCAAATAGCGGCGATACATTTCCTGCGCCAGGGCTTCGTCAAAATCGTCGCCGCCCAGCAAAGTATAACGATTGGCCGCAATTTCGTCTACTTTTAAAACATCCGGGCAATCTTCGCGCCTTTTTATTTTGTGCAGAGTAATATCCAGCGTGCCTCCGCCCAAATCAAAAACCAACACGTTCTTTTCACTGTTGAAATCAATTATCTTTTCGGAAATTTCTCCGTTCTGCACTTGGTTAATCAAATCGTAAATAACGGCGTTGGGCTCGCTGAGCAGCACCGCCCGCTCGCTGCCGTCGTCATTCAACACCTTTACCCCGGCCAACGCAGCCGCGTCCCGCGTAGCCTTGCACATGGCCGCGTCGAAATTAGCCGGCACAGTTATAACCACGTCCTCCAGCTTCGTGCGGTAAATGCGTCCCGCTTCCTGCAAAAGGTGCTGCAAGATGCGCGCCGAAACCTGCGCCGGAGTTTTGTCAGGCACAGCGTCGGCCAAACCCACGGCCAGCTTTTTGCCCATTTGGCTTTTGATGGATTTAGCAACCAGCTGTGGGCGCAATGGATATTGTATTTTAGCAAAATCGCCGACCAGCGGCTCGTAGCCCTGCTCCTCGCGATAATAAACGCAGGAAGGCAGCAACGGCTTTTTTTGCGTGCTTAATTTGGCCTTGGTCGTAACGCTGTTATAAATATCGACAGCGCGGGAGATATCCACAACTTTGCTCACAATATCCCCATTGGCTTTCAAATTGACTGTCGCTAAAACTGAATTAGTCGTTCCCAAATCTATGCCCACGCACAACTCGTTATGTTCTTCTTTATTAATCAACATTTTCTTTTTCCTCCTTTACCTTAGGTCGCGAAATTTGCACCTGCTTTTCGCTATATATCCAACCGGGAGAAATTACCCGAATTTGCTTTTCTTCTGCCGCGCCGGCAAAAGGACTGCCTTCATATTGCCAAAATTCTATATCCGCCGCCTTTACCTTATGCAAAGAGCCCGGTTGAAGCTGCGGGTCGATATGATTATCCCGCATAAATTGAATTAATTTTTTTACCAAAATCAAAAGACCGTTAAGCTCCAGCGGAATCTGGCAGCCGCTGTCGCGTAATTTTGCCATGCCCACGCGCAGCTCCAGCAGCTGGTCTAAAATGCAGCCGTATTTTTCACTGTTCAACTTAGCGAAAAATTCCGTAAGTTCCTGCAAGCGGACGCTCGCCAAACGCTCGTCGAATTCTTCCTGTAAATCTCCCAACAGCATATTGGACTGCTCCAAAGCTTTTTCTGTTTGGGATAAGCGCAACTTTAAATTTTCGTAATCCGCCTGCAGCGCGGCAGGCGCGGCCTTGCCCTGCCCCGGAACGCGGCTTTCTCTTTTCTGGCTGCTGTAAGCCTTTTCGATAACGTCATGCAAATCATACAAAAGATATTTGCAAAACGTATCGTTAAACCCCAACGCCAAACCCCTTTCCTTTTCTCCTAAAAGCTGCGGTATCGACGCCGCCGCTACCGCCAATAATAAATGGCTGTAAATGCCGCGCCGCTGCCCGCGTTTACTTTCTAAAAAGCTTCTATAACCGCTCTGGTATAATTTTAAAGCGTTTATATCGCCTGCCAACGCTTTTTGCAGATAGATGACCGTCGTCGCCGCGTCGGCAAAAACTTCTGCGCGGCGCGGCGCGTTATTGATATAATAATTGCGGTATAATTGCACAACAGCTTCCACATCGCATTCAAAACCGAATTTATCGACAAGACATTTACAGCAGGCCGCAGGGCTTAATTTATAGTCTTCGGCCAAAAGCTGCAGCATCGCGTTTTCTAATTTTATCCCGGCAAAAGTTTTGCGGCAGCGTTTGCTTTTTTCCGCAACGCAGCGGTGGAATTCTTCAATAATGGCCTGTTTCTTCATATCCTTTTCATTAAACATTTGACATTGCTCCTATAACATAAAAATTTGCCCCTCTTGGGGAAAGATAAATTGCGTCCGGCAAGCGCCTTCTGCGGCAAAATCCCTGGCGATACCGCCAAAATTTGGTCCGGACGGGCAATGCACCAAAAGCGCCAGCCGCGGATTTAATATTTTTATAAACTCCTTCATTTCCGCATAGCTTTCGTGCAGCGTATAATTGCCGCCAAAAATTTTATAGCCTTCCCCCTCCGGCGCTTCCTTGCCGCTGACGGCAATGTGCGGCTTTGCGGCGTCTTTGGCTAAACAATTATAATGGCAGCCGCTTAGAATTGGCAGCCGCAGCTTTTCGGCAATTAACGCCGCCTCCATAGCCGCGCCTTTCAAAAATACAGGGAACTGCAGTCCGTTTTGCCGCTGCCAATTATTGACGGCCAAAAGCAATTCCATTGTCCGCCCGGCGTCCGCCGTCCGGAACCATACCGAATAACCGCGCGACAAATATTCATACGCCTTTTCCAACATATCCGCCAACGTGCGCGGCTGCTTTTCAGAAGGCCTGTTGGCGTGCAAAGCGCAAATAATTAAAATATCTACGTCTAAATCAACCGGCAGCCACGCCTGATTTTGGACAAAGCAGGAATGAAAAGAATAATCGCCGGTATAAAGAATACGCTTGCCCCGATATTCAAACAGCGTCATCATCGCACCCGGCAAATGCCCGGCAGGATAAAAAGTTACGTTGTAATTTTCTTCGCGCAGCGTTTGCAGATAACTTACCTCCCGGCAAAAGGATTGCATCTGCAAATTTTGCCGCAGCCTGCGTTTTTTTGACTGCATAGCCAGGCTGTGCTCCGCCAAAAATTTTGTAGCCGCCGTCAGATAAACCGCAGCCTGCGGCGCCTGCTGCATAAGTTCCGGCAGATAACCGACATGGTCGCCGTGGGCGTGCGATATATAAACCTTATCCAGCTGGCTTAGCGAATCCATAAAGGGCGAAGCCAAAAGATAATGTAGCTTAGGCAAAACCGTTATATCATTGCGCCTGGCTACGCCGCAATCCAACAACAAATTGCTGCCGCCCAAGCGCAAATAATAACAGCTGGCCCCCACGCTCTGCGCGCCTCCCAAGGCCATAAAATAAATATTATCGTCGTACATAAATCCCAACCTTTCTTCCAACGCCGTAATCCTTGCGGAAACTCGCGTTTTACGCCGCCGCTTTTTATTACCGGGTATCGCTCTTACACTATGAATATCTTTTAAAAAAGGCTCTAAACGGCACGTTCCAAAAAAATTATTATATCCCGACTTCTTTCGCGACGTTCGCAAATGTTTTTTTGCCTTCAATATTACAGCTCGCCAACGCGCTCTAATAGGCTTTTTCCAAAAATTTCCTTGCCAAAAAATGTTCGTTGTGGTATAGTAAAGGCATAGCCAAAAACAAATCCTTTGCCAAAACCTCGCAGCCCTTGCGCAGCATGCCTTAAAAGGGCTTTTGAAGAATTTGTGAATTAGCGGCTGCTTTAAAATTCTGCATCTACTTGATGAACAGAATTTTGATTTACTATTGTAGGGCATTTTGCCCGCTCTGGAGGCCGTGTGCGAGCCTCAGAGTTTAAAGGCCTGATTACCGCTTGCGGTTTTGTAACGCCAGATTAATAATAGGATTCATAAAAGCTTGCGAGTTTAAAGGCCTGATTACCGCTTGCGGTTTTGTAACTCGGGAACGTTAAGAATGATTTGGTTGAACTCAGAAGCGGGTTTAAAGGCCTGATTATCTTAATACGCAAATAAACCCCAATTACGCATTAAGCTCTTTGCTTGCGCAAATTGGGGTCTTTTTCTAACGATTTCCATGCAATATTCAATTATTTTAGGAGATATCGCCACAATTAAAGCCGACGCCATTGTCAACTCGTCCAACGCCTCGTTGCAAAAAGGGTCCGGTATGTGTAAAACTATTTATGAAAGAGCGGGAGAACGCGAACTATCCGCTTATTTAAAAGATTGCGATTCCTTGCCCTGCGGGCATGCTATCGTAACGCCGGCGTTCGCCCTGCCCGCTAAATATATTATTCATACCGTCACGCCCAAATATTATCTTGCCCAAAACGACCGCAGCATTTTGCTAAGCCAATGTTATTCGGCAATTTTGCAAGCCGCAGCCTTTTACCAAATAAATACGCTGGCAATTCCTTGTCTTGGGGTAGGGCATCACGGCTGGCCCTTAGCCGAAGCGGCAACGATAGGCGTAAAAACGCTTCAATGGCGCTTAGAAGAACTAAATACTCCGACCGCGCTGCAAAAAATTATTTTCGTTTGTCACACGCAGGAACAATATGCGGCATATAGCAAATTTATTTTTCCTCTTTAAAGCGCACCGCTTTATATTACTCATAACACTTTATATTACTCATAACATAATTAAAAGGCGCTCAAAATGCTTAATGCAAATCGAGCGCCTTCTTTGTATTTTGAAAAACTAAAACTTCAGCTTAAAACGCCGGTTCAATCGTCCCTTTATATTTATCGGCGATGAATTTTCTTACGGCTTCGGATTGATAAGCCTTGATAAATTCCTTATACTCCGGCTTATCTTTATCCTTATTGCGGGCCGCGATATTTGTTACCGCCAACAGCTCGTCCTTAACTTCCAATTCCGGATTTTCCAGACAGCAGACAAATTTATCTGCATACCCTAAACCCTAAATTTTTAAATTGGCGTTACCGCCGCGCTTTCAAAAGCTTACTCCTCATCGTCCTCATGGTGAATAGCCGCTAAGGAAACTACCTTATCGTTTTCGTTCAGCGTCATCAGCTTTACGCCCTGAGCGTTGCGCCCATACTGCGAAACGCTGTCCACGTCGATGCGAATAATAATGCCGCCGGAGGTAATCATCATAATTTCCTGCGCGGGATTGATTACGCGCATACCGACTACGCAGCCGGTTTTTTCCGTAATCTTAATATTTATGATGCCCTTGCCGCCGCGTGTCTGCTTGCGGTATTCGCTGACCGCCGTGCGCTTGCCCATACCGAATTCCGTAGCCGTCAGCACTTCGTAATTTTCGTTGGGCACGCTGTCCATGGCCACAACCTCGTCGCCATAATTCAGGCTGATGCCGCGCACGCCGTGAGCGGTGCGTCCCATAGGCCGCACGTCCTGCTCGTCAAAGCGGATAGCGACGCCGTTGCGGGTAGCCAGAATAATTTCGCTGTTGCCGTCGGTCAGCTCGACGCCAATCAAATCCTCGTTTTCATCCAGGTTGATGGCTACCAGACCGGCCTTGCGCGCGCTTTCCAAATCTTTCAGGTTGGTCTTTTTCACCGTGCCCTTATTGGTCGCCATAAACATAAACTGCTCGTCGGCAAATTCCTTCACCGGAATAACCGCCGTAATTTTTTCACCCTGCTCCAAGGGCAGCAGATTGATAATAGCCGTGCCCTTCGCCGTGCGTCCGGCTTCGGGAATTTCGTAACCCTTCTGGCGGTACACGCGGCCCTTATTGGTAAAGAATAAAATATTATGGTGCGTGGTGGAAAGGAAGAGATGCTCGGCGCAATCCTCCTTCTTGCCGCTGCCGCCGGTTTTGCCGACGCCGCCGCGCTTTTGGTTGCGGAAGGTGTCCAGCGTCTGGCGTTTGATATAGCCCTGATGGCTGATAGTCACCACGATATTTTCCTCGGCGATTAAATCCTCCACGTCCATATCGGAGGAATCGCGGGAAATTTCCGTGCGGCGTTCGTCGCCGAACTTCTTTTTCATTTCCAGCAGGTCTTCTTTAATAATATTCATCACCTTGCGCTCGTCGGCCAGCACGCTTTCCAGCCAATCGATGGTTTCCAGAACGTCGACGTATTCCTCGTCGATTTTTTTGCGCTCCAGACCGGTCAGGCGCTGCAGACGCATATCCAGAATAGCCTGCGCCTGACGCTGGCTTAAATTGAAGCCGCTCATTAAATTTTCCCGCGCGATATCGGCGGTGGCGCTGTTGCGGATGGTCGTAATCACGGCGTCCAGATTGTCCAGCGCAATCTTCAAGCCCTCCAAAATGTGAGCGCGGTCCTTGGCCTTGCCCAGCTCGTAGCGGGTGCGCCGGGTGATGACGTCCTTTTGATGCGCCAGATAATATTCCAAAATCTGTTTTAAATTTAAAATACGCGGCTGACCGTTGACCAGCGCCAGCATAATAATGCCAAAGGAGCTTTGCAGCGCCGTGTGCTTATACAGCTGGTTCAAAACCACGTCGGGCACTGCGTCGCTTTTTAATTCGATAACGATACGGATACCGTGCTTGAGGTTGGAATAGTCGTCGATATGGCTGATACCCTCGATAGCGCCGTCCTTAGCCAGCTGAGCGATATCCTTAATCAAATTGGCTTTGTTGACCTGATAGGGGATTTCGCTGACGATAATATTATGCTTGCCTTTATTGGCAGGCTCGATTACGGCCTTCGCGCGGATTTTTACCACGCCGCGTCCGGTGGTATAAGCGCTGGTAATGCCTTCTTTGCCCAAAATGCAGGCGCCGGTGGGGAAGTCGGGGCCCTTGATGGCCGTCATCAGCTGCGGGATTTCCACGTCGGGATTGTCGATGAGCATCACGAGGCCGTTGACTACCTCGCATAAATTATGCGGCGGAATATTGGTCGCCATACCTACGGCGATACCAGCGCTGCCGTTAATCAGCAGAGCGGGAACCTTGGAGGGCAGCACGCTGGGCTCCTGCAAGGATTCGTCGTAGTTGGGCACGAAGTCGACGGTGTCCTTTTCAATATCGTCCAGCATAGCCTCGGCCAGCCTTGCCATGCGCACCTCGGTATAACGCATAGCGGCGGCGCTGTCGCCGTCGATGCTACCGAAATTGCCGTGGCCGTCGACCATCAGATAACGTGTCGAAAAATCCTGCGCCAGACGCACGATAGCGTCGTACACCGAGATGTCGCCGTGGGGATGATATTTACCTAAAACTTCGCCGACGATACGAGCGGATTTTTTATAGGGCTTGGACGGAGTCATGCCCGCTTCCTGCATAGCGTATAAAATACGGCGATGCACGGGCTTCAAGCCGTCGCGCACGTCCGGCAGGGCGCGCTGAATAATAACGCTCATAGCGTAATCGATATAGGATTTTTGCATTTCCTCTTCGATATACACCGGCAAAACCTTACCGGTAATCGGTTCTAAATTATCCACCTAATCACCTTTCTTTCGCAAAACATTTCAAAGCTGCAAAATCTATTTCCATAATATTTCATAAACCTGCTTACCGATAAGCAAAGTCGTAACCAATAAATATAACGGGCGCACATAGGACGCGCCTTTCTTAATCGCCATGCGCGAGCCGAAAATTGCTCCGACAATCATGGCCAGCGCCATAATAACGCCGTAGGACCACATGATGGTGCCGCTCATAGCGAAGGATACCAGAGCGCCCACGCCGCTGGCAAAATTCAGCGCCTTGGCGTTGCCCGCGGCCGTTACGAAATCGTATCCCAAATATAAAAAGCCAAAAATGAGGAAGGAGCCTGTGCCGGGGCCGAAAAAGCCGTCGTAAAAGCCGATGGCGAAGGCCATGATGAAGGCGCCGACCAAAGCCCGCAGGCCCAGCTGCTGCACCGTTCCCTTATCGCCCCAATCCTTGCGGCGATAAGTGTAAACGGCTACCAGCACCAGCAGCGCCACGATAATGTTTTTCATAAGCTTTTCCGGCAGCAGATAAACAACGTAAGCGCCCAGCGCCGAGCCGATAAAGGACAGCGGCGTCAACGCCAGCGCCGCTTTTTTGATTTTTCCGGCGCGCCAAAAGGAAAGCACGCTGGTCAGCGAGCCGACGGAGGCCGCCACCTTATTCGTTCCCAGGGCGTAGGGGACGGGCAGCCCCAGGCTGAGCAGGGCGGGCGTGGATATCAGGCCGCCGCCGCCCACCGTTGAATCGATAAAAGCCGAAACGAATCCGGCCACGATTAAAAATAAAACCGTGCCCCAATCCAAAGCTCCCAAAAAATTTTCCACAAGCATCCCTCATTATAATTCAATTTATTTTTGCCAATGAATATACAAGCCGACGCTGCCCTCCAAGCATTCGCAAGTAAATTCTCCCGTCAACGGCTCGTTGCTAATCGCGTAAGGACGCGCCTGCGTTAATAAAGCGTCGTTCAACGGCCAGCGCACGCCGCCGATATTTACGCGGCATTCCGCGCTCAAGGGCAGCAGAGAAACGGCCTGCGCCGCTTTTTTATCCTGCAAATGTATTTCCGCTTTTTCGCCGCCGTCTAGGAGCAGTAAAAATTCCCGCTCGTCCGCCAGCGCAACGCGGCAGCCGCGCCGCTTCTTAAAAGCCAGCAGGGAATAGACGTTGCTGAAAAGATGGTCGAAGCGCCCGCCGAAAATTCCCGTCGCCACTACGTCGCCCGGCGGCATTTTTTGCAGCAGCAGCTGCAAGTCGGTGTCGTCCTTCGCCGGAGGATGCACAAAAACCTGCGCGCCTAAAGAAGCAGCTTGGGCATACGTTTCGTTGTCGGCGCTGTCGCAGTCGCCGACAAGCAGAGCGGGGGAGAGGCCGGCCTCCAAACAATATTGCGCGCCGCGGTCGGCGCAGTAAATTTTTTTTTGCCGCGCAATTTCACGCAGCCAGCCTGGAGCCGGAGCGCGTCCTCCCGCAACGACGACGTTAACGCCGGGCGCTACTTCGCCGCCATGTTTCACGTGAAACTTTACGCCGCATTCCGGAAATCGCACAAGCGCGGCCATTACTTTTTAGCGACGGCCGCCGGTTTTATAATAATCTGTCCGTCCTCTTTCAAAACCTTCCACGCGCAATCTCCGTTTTTATTTTTCAACCATTCCATGCTGATTTCCAATAAGAAACGATTTAAGCGCTCCCTCGCTTCCTCCGGCAGCAGCAATTCCTTTTTTGCCGGAGCTTTGGCGTTTTTGATTTTAGCCTGAGTAATTTTTTCGTCGGCGTACATGCCGTTTTCAAAGGTTAAATGCTCGTTGTAGCCCTTCAGCATATCCGCGTCGGAAAGGCCTTTTTTTATTTTTACCATTTATCGCACCTCGTCGCGTCAAATTAGCAAACGCGCATTATAAATCAAGATTTCTTACTTTCTTGGCGTTGACCTCGATAAACTGCCGTCTGGGCTCCACCTTATCGCCCATAAGGATGGAGAAAATGCTGTCGGCCTCGGCGGCGTCCTCCAGATGCACCTGCAAAATCGTGCGTTTTTCCGGGTCCATGGTCGTTTCCCACAGCTGGCCGGGGTTCATCTCGCCCAGGCCTTTATAACGCTGCACGTAGGGATTATTTTCGCGGCCCACTTCGTCCAGAATTTTTTGCAGCTCCTCGTCGCTGTAAGCGTAGTAATGCTGCTTTTGATTTTTGCGGATTAAATACAGCGGCGGCTGCGCGATGTACACGTGCCCCTCCTTAATCAAAGGCTGCATATAACGGTAGAAGAAGGTCAGCAGCAGCGTGCGGATATGAGCGCCGTCCACATCGGCATCCGTCATGATAATAATTTTGCCGTAACGCGCTTTATCCAAATTAAAATCGTCGCCGATACCGCAGCCGAAGGCCGTAATCATATTGCGGATTTCTTCGCTGCTCAGCACGCGGTCCAGGCGCGCCTTTTCCACGTTCAAAATTTTGCCGCGCAAGGGGAGGATGGCCTGAAAGTCGGAATTGCGTCCCTGCTTGGCGCTGCCGCCTGCGGAATCGCCCTCGACTAAATAAATTTCCGTGTCCTCGACGTTGCGGCTCTTGCAGTCGGCCAGCTTGCCAGGCAAGCCGCCCAAATCCATGGCGTTCTTGCGCCGCGTCAGCTCGCGCGCTTTGCGGGCGGCAAGGCGCGCGCGGGCGGCCACGATAGCCTTGTCGACGATTTTTTTCGCCGCCGCAGGGTTTTCCTCCATAAATTCGGCCAGCGTGTCGCCGACCAGACTGTCGACGATGGGCATAACCTCGCTGTTGCCCAGCTTAATTTTCGTCTGGCTTTCAAACTGCGGGTTGGGCACCTTCAGGCTCAAAACCGCCGTCAAGCCCTCGCGCACGTCGTCGCCGCTTAAAGCGTCCTCGTTATCCTTGAGCAGCTTATTGGCGCGGGCGTAATTATTTATCGTGCGGGTCAGCGCCTTGCGGAAGCCGCTTAAATGCGTGCCGCCCTCCTCCGTATTGATATTATTGACATAGGTGAAGATATTCTCGTTATAGGTATCGCAGTACTGCATCGCCACCTCGACGATGATGCTGCTCTTTTCGCCCTCCAGATAAATGGGCTTGGCGTTAATTTTATCCTTATTCTGGTCGACAAATTCCACAAATTCGATAATGCCGCCGGCAAAATGGAAGGTTTCGCTGCGGCCTTCGGGCCGTTCGTCCGTCAGGGAAATAGTAATGCCCTTATTCAGAAAGGCCAGCTCGCGGATGCGCAGGCGCAAGGTGTCGTAGCTGTATTCGGTTTCCGTAAAAATGCTGGCGTCCGGTTTGAAATGCACCGTCGTGCCGGTAGTGTCGCATTCACCCTTTACATAGAGCTTTTTGGAGGTATGCCCCTGCTTGAATTCGATACCGTAGCGCTTGCCGCCGCGGCGCACTTCTACCTCCATATGCTCGCTCAACGCGTTAACGCAGGTAACGCCCACGCCGTGCAGGCCGCCGGAAACCTTATAGCCGCCGTCGCCGAATTTACCGCCGGCGTGCAGCACCGTCATAATGACCTCGACGGCAGGCTTCTTTTCTTTTTTCATTTCATCCACAGGAATGCCGCGGCCATTATCGACGACCGTAATGCTGTTATCCTCATGGATGACGACCTTGATATCGGTGCAGTGTCCGGCCAGAGCTTCGTCGATGCTGTTGTCCACAACCTCGTACACCAGATGGTGCAGGCCGCGGGCCGACGTACTGCCGATATACATGGCAGGTCTTTTGCGCACTGCTTCCAGGCCCTCTAAAACGTGAATCTGCTCCGCGTTGTAATTACCATTGACGGCAGTAGCTTCCTCAATGTCAATATCCTTTTCCTGGGTCATGTTTACCTCCGTTAAATTTTAAAAATTAGTATAGACAGCGCCTCCGGCAAGACCGGTTTCAGCGCGTTTTTTCAAAGTAAGGGAAGAAATGGAGGACAGATACATGGTATCTGCCGTCAGAATCAGACTGGCGTATTCCTCGCCGCCGGCCGCGTCCACGATTTTGTACCGGTCGGCGTATTCCTTAACATAGTCGCTGTAAATTAAAGACTGGCTGTGGCGCAGATTGAAAACGGCGATGATATCACTGTTTTTTACCATGCAGTCGGCTCCCAAATGCAGATACATTCCGGTCCCTCCGTAAATAAGTCAATGTATTTTCGTACAGCTGCGAAGTAATTTCCTCCGGCTGCTTCCCCGTTACGAACAATACGGCCAGCAGGCTTTCCTTTTTGTCGGCGAAGCCCTGGCGCACCCGCTCGCAATAATAGCCCTTCAGGCCGTCGCGAACGGACGTAAATAATATTTTATCACAAGGATAGTATAAGCGGCAATTTTCATAGGTCAGCCAGGGCTGAATCCTGAGCAGTTCGGCCAGCTTCTGCCGCAGCTCCTGCCGCTGCCGGCGCTCGCACACGCTGCACATTTCCAGACCTTCCGCCATGCGGGAACCGCACTGGGGACAGACGGTATAGCGAAGCGGCGGGGGAGCTTCCTCCTTCCGCCGGGCCGCCTTCTGGCGGCGCAGCACGGCGCCGCTGCGAAAATAAACCTTTTTGATTTTCAGCCTGCCGGAAAGCACGGAATTTACCTTTTGCAAAAACAGGCTCTGCATCATATACAGCTCGTTGGCCAGAACCGAATTGGCGGTGCTGACGTAAAGCTCCTGCCCCTCTACTTTTTGAATCGAACACTTTTCGGCCAGATGCGGGCCGCAGATTTCCTCCCATCTGTCGGCCAGGCAGTGCTCTAAATACAGCTGCTTGACCAGAGGCGAAGGCGTCAGCTCCAGCGTCCGGTTGCGCCTGTCGAACAAACGCAGGCGAGGGTCGAATAAGCGCTGCATAGCCTCCCCGGCGCTGGCAAATTTATCGGCACACATTATTTTTCCTCGCTTATCACACCGTTTTCAATTTTAAAATAAGCGTTGCCTGCCAAAGCAGGAATCAGCTCCCTATCGTTGACCGTAATAAAGGTCTGCACGCGCCCGTCGATAAAACGCAGCAGTTGGGCCCGGCGGCTGTTATCCAGTTCGCTCATCACGTCGTCTAAGAGCAGCACGGGAAATTCCCCCAGCTGACGGCGCACATATTCCAGCTGCGACAACTTTAAGGCTAAAGCGCCGCTGCGCTGCTGACCCTGGGAGCCGAAGGAGCGCAGGGACGTTCCGTTCAAAAGCAGCTGCAAATCGTCGCGATGGGGGCCGACGCCCGTATTGCCGCGCAGAATGTCGACGCGCTGGCGTTCCGCCAGACTGCGGCGGTAAAATTCTTCGCCGCAGGCCGCGCCGTCCGCCGGATACAGCAGCTGCCCGTTATTGGCCTTCAGCTCGTAGCGCACCGCCAGCTGTTCCTTATTGCTGGTAAGCGAAGCGTAAATATCGGCGGCAATGCCCTCCAGCTTAGCTAGAGCAGCCAGCCGTTTTTTCGTAATCCCGGCGGCCAGGCGGATAAATTCCTCATCCCAGGGACGCAGGGCCGCGCCGTCACCGCCCTCGTCCCGCAGCTCTTTTAACAAGCGGTTGCGCTGCAGCAGCACGCGGTTATATTTCACCAGTAAGTCGTAATAGACCGGGTCCGTCTGGGATATCTGCATATCGAAGAAGCGTCGCCGCAACGCCGGTTCGCCCTTCACCAGCTGCAAATCCTCCGGCGAAAACATAACGGCGTTTAAGGCTCCGTAATGCTCCTTGGGGCGCACCTTGGCGCCGTCCAGCAAAATTTCTTTTTTCCAACGCTCCTGCTGCCGGTATTTTTTCAGCCTGACCTCGTGCCTGCCGCTGTAGCTTTCGTATTCCACGCCTGCGGCCATCGCTTCCGTCCCCAGGCGCAGCAGCTCTTCTTCCGCCGTCGTGCGGTGGGAAAGGCCGAAGGCGCTGTAGAAAATAACCTCCAGCAGATTAGTTTTTCCCTGGGCGTTAGCGCCGTAAAAGACGTTAATCATGGACGGCAGCAGCAGCTCGCAGCTGCTGTAATTACGAAAATTTACGGCGTATAAACGGCTGATTTTCATGCTTCCACAGTAACGGTAAGCTCTATCTGATTATCCACGTTGACCACGTCGCCGGGATAAACCTTTTTGCGTTTTTCGGTAATCGTTGCGCCGTTCAGTTTGACGACGCCGTCCTCCACCATCAAAAAGGCCTGTCCGCCGGTTTCGGCCACGCCGGAAAATTTCAGCAGCTTATCCATAGTAATAAATTCGGTAGTGATAGCTACGTTTTCTTTCTGCATTTTACGCTCCTTTAGAAAACTACGCGCACGGGAGTTACGATATAAATGTAATCCGCTTCTTCCTCGCAGGTAACGCAAACCGGGCTCAAGGAGGTGTTCATGGACAGCGTTACCTCGTCGGCTTCGATATTTTTAAGAATGTCCAGAATATATTTAGAGTTAAAGGCTACGTTCAGCTGGTCGCCCTCGGTAGAGCAGGCAATAACCTCGCGGCCCGTGCCCACATCGGGACTGCTGGAGGTAATCGTCATTTCCCCGGCGTCCACGCTCATTTTGATGATGCTGTAATCGCCCTCGGTGGAAAACAGCGCTACGCGTTCTACGGCTCCGGCTAATTCCTTAGCGTTGACCTTGGTCTTGACGGTGAATTTGGCGGGAATAACCCGGTTATAATCGGGGAACTTGCCTTCAATCAGGCGGGAAACGATAACCACGTTGTCGATGATAACCATGATTTGGTTATTGAGCAGGGAAATTTTTACCTCCTGCGGAATTTCGCCCGTTAAATTACGGGTAATTTCGTTCAGCACCTTGGCGGGAATAATCATGCTCATGGGCTCGGCTATAGCTTGAGCGGAGGACTTTATTGCCAAACGGTGGGTATTAGTGCCGACAAAGGTAATTTTTTCTTCCTTGGCTTCGACTAAAACGCCGGTAAAGAGGGGACGCGCTTCGTCGGTGGAGCAGGAGAAAATGGTTTTTTTAATCAGCTCCTTGATTTTTTCGTCGGCGATAGTAATAGTTTTATTGCCGTCAAAATCCGGGAATTTAGGATAATCGTCCTCGTTCATCAGCAGCAGGTTAAATTCCGATTTACCGGAGCTTACCTTGATGGTTTTTTGCTCGCTGTTTTTCGTAATAGTCAGGCTTTCGCAGGGCAGCTTACGGATAAGCTCGGATAAATGCTTAGCGGAAACCACTATTTCCCCCGGTTCGGTAATATCTGCGTCGATAGTGCAGGAAATAGCCATATTAAGGTCCATTGCTTGTACGGCTAATTTATCTTGATCGGTAAAAATATGAATGCAGGAAAAAATAGGCGTACTTGGTTTGGAAATAATAGCTCTTTGAGCGGTTTGGATAGCTTTATTCAAAGCGTTGGTGTTGCAGGTGATCAGCATTTGTTCACAGTCCTCCTTAAAGATATTATTACTATATAATTTTATAAAAGTAGTCGACGTAGTAGTAGAGCCTGTTAGTTATGTGGAAAAGACCTCTGAGCCTGATGGTACTGCGGTTTTCCACTTGTAGATAAACCTGTGTATAAGCGGGAAATATTTTACACGGAATCTACAGGCAAAATTTCTATCAACTTTTTTTGAAAGTTATACACAGTTTGGAGCTGGGTTATCAACAGTTTTTGTGGATAACTTTTTGCTTTATTGGCGCAGGATATTAGTCATTTCCTGCAGCTCGTTTTGCAGCGCTAAATTGGTATTTTTATTCTTGCTGATTTTTTCGTAAGCGTGAATGACGGTGGTATGGTCGCGTCCGCCGAAAAGCTCGCCGATGCGGGGATAGGAAAGGTCTGCCAGCTCGCGGCACAGGTACATGGCTATCTGCCGGGGATAGGCGATGTTCTGCGTGCGCTTTTTGTTGAACAGCTCTTCTTCTTTGATATTGTAATGTTCGGCTACGACCTTGATGATGCCTTCAAAGGTAATGGTGCGTGTTTTAACGGTATTGCCCATGTCCGTGAGTACCTTTTGAGCGGTTTCAACGGTGATGGGCATATGCATAAGCGAGGTGTAGGCGACAATTTTTGTGTAGGCGCCTTCGATTTCTCTGATATTGGTGGCGATATTGGTAGCCAGCAGGGTAATGACGTCGTTGGGCATTTGAATATGGTCGGAGGCCGCCTTGGTGCGCAGAATCGCCATGCGGGTTTCTAAATCCGGCGGCTGGATATCGGCGGTCAGGCCCTGGTCGAAGCGGGAGCGCAGCCTGTCCTCCAGAGTTTCAATTTCGCGGGGAGGGCGGTCGCTGGAAATGATGATTTGTTTGTTGGCGTCCTTGAGCGCGTTGAAGGTATGGAAAAATTCTACCTGCGTCTGCTCTTTGCCCTTCAGAAATTGAATATCGTCGATGATTAAGCAATCGATATTGCGGTATTTTTGCCGGAACGCTTCCGTGTTTTTATTTTGGATGGAGTTGATGATTTCGTTAGTGAATTTTTCGCTGGAGGTGTACAGCACCTTCATGCTGGGATTATTTTGCTTGATGCGGTTGCCGATAGCGTGCATCAGATGGGTTTTGCCTAAGCCTACGCCGCCGTACAGGAACAGGGGATTGTAGGCGTGGGCCGGGTTGTTGGCTACCGCCTGGGCGGCGGCGTGAGCGAAACGGTTGGAATTGCCGATGACGAAGGTTTCAAAAACGAATTTGGGATTTAAATTGCTTTCCACCGTTTCCTGAGCGCTAGTCTTTTCGTTGAACAGCTGCTGCTGCTGGCTTTTGGGCTGCCTGGCTTCCGGCGTTTGTTCCTGGGGTGCCGCTTCGGGTACGCCGTTATCCATGGTTTCGATGAGCAGCTTGACGTTCTTTCCCATAATGCCGGCCAGAATGCCTTCGATGACGGGGGCGTAATTTTCCTCCAGCATATTTTTAAAAAAGGTATTTTTGACGGCGACCTTATAATAAGCGTCGGTTACTTCCAGCGGCATAATGGGCTTAATCCAAACGTCGAATATCTTTTCGTTGACCGATTCCTTGAATTTTTCCTTGCATTTCACCCAGATTTCTGCTAAATCATAGGAACTCATAGGGAACATCCTTTCCTTGTTTATTTAGAAAAAATAAAAACGACAGCCTGCATGGCTCTGCCGTGAGCTGAGCAAGTGCCGAGAATTGCATTTTAGCTTCTAATTATCCATATATATTTTAGCAGACTGTGGATAACTTCGCAAATTTCTTAATAAAATTTCTTGGAAGCGCCGTAAAATGAGCGTTTTCTACTTGACGAAATTTTTATTTTCTCATATAATATTTCAGTAATACCGTTCATTGCTCTAGGTGCGCGCTTTTTCAGGCGACGCTTGGCTGCGTTGCGGCGCTAAAACAGCTATCAATTCAGGTGCATAGAATTTGATAAAATTTTGCGGTGGTAAGGAGGGAATACTGAATGAAACGTACTTTTCAACCTAATAATCTCAGAAGAAAAAGAACTCATGGTTTCAGAGAAAGAATGAAAACTTTGGGCGGTCGTCAAGTTCTCAAAAGAAGACGTGCTAGAGGCAGAAAGAAATTGTCTGCATAACATTATAAAATAGGCCGCGCAAGTGGCCTATTTTTTCCATGCGGGCAGGTGCGCATTTAATGCAGAAGAAAAAGTATACGTTAAAAAAAATCAACAGACTGAAATCCAGGAAAAGTTTTCAATGCGTCTATGGCAAGGGACGTACCGTAGTGGACGGTATGTCGGTCTTTTATATTCTTGCGGATCAGGGCGACGATGTGAAAATCGGTCTGGCCGTAGGCAAAAAATTAGGCTGCGCCGTGGTGCGCAACAGAGTCAAGCGAAGGATGCGGGAGGCTTTCCGCATGCATCGTGCAGAGCTTAAAAAAGGGTATCATATAGTTTGGGTGGCCCGTCGCAAGCTGACGAAGGCCGATTATAGGACTTTTGAACGTGTTTTTTTAAGACTGGCAAAAAGAGCAGCGCTGCTGCAGGAATAAGGATAAAAGGCTATGAGCAGGATATTGATTTTATGTATAAGATTTTATCAGCTCTTTATTTCGCCGCTGTTTCCGCCGACGTGCAGGTTTTATCCCACCTGCTCCGCCTACGCTATCGAGGCGATACAAAAAAAGGGGCCCGTCAGGGGCTTATGGCTGGCGCTGAAGCGCATTGCCAAATGTCATCCCTATCATCCCGGCGGTTATGATCCTGTTAAATAATATCTAAAAATGAACCAACGCTTTATTTTCGAGGAGTGATATTTTGGATTTTCTCAGCAATATAGTCCAGCAGGTAATTACGATACTCTATAATTTGACCAGCAGCGTGGGGATGCCCAGCTACGGTCTGGCCATTGTGCTTATGACTATTATCGTCAAGCTGATTTTGTATCCGCTTTCCAAAAAGCAGATTGAATCCACCAAGGCTATGATGGAGCTGCAGCCGAAGATGAAGGCGATTCAGGAAAAATACAAGGACGACAAGCAGCGCCTGAATATGGAATTGGCTAATCTTTATAAAAGCGAGGGCGTAAACCCTTTGGCAGGCTGCCTGCCTCTTTTGATTCAAATGCCGATTATGATCGGTATCTTTTACGGCATCCGCGATTTCCAGTATGCGGGCTCCGCGGCTTTTTTGTGGATGGAAAGCATTTCCAACCCCGACCCGACTTATATTTTACCGGTGCTGTCCGCGCTGACGACCTTCATTTCGTCCAAGCAGACCATGCCCGATACCGGCAATCCGCAAAATAAGATCATGCTCTACTTTATGCCTTTGTTTATTGGTTACATCAGCTTATCCTTCCCGGCAGGCCTGGTGCTGTATTGGGTAGTAATGAATATTATGCAGATTGCTCAACAGACTATGATGAACAAGGCTGCCGGCAAGTAATCAGATCAAAAGGAGTGAAAGAGAGATGGCTTTTGTTGAAAAAACTGGCAAGAGCGTAGAGGACGCTGTTGCCGAGGCTTTAAAGGAATTAAACATCACCGCCGAACAGGCTGAGGTGGAAGTTATTGAAGAAGGCAAAAAGGGCTTTTTCGGTTTTGGCCGCAAGGACGCCAAGGTGCGCGTAAGCGTGAAGGAGCAGGCGGCTCCCGCGCCGCAGGCTCCGGAAAAAACCGTGGGCGAAGCTACGGCCGAGGCTGTCAAGGCAGTGAAGGAAGCCGCCGCTATCGCGGTGAATACGGTATCGAAAAAGGCCGACAGCGTTAAAACGGAAGCGGTTAGCGCCGCCGACGAATTTACGAAAAAGGCAGCAGCAGCTAAGGAGCAGGCTGTGGATTCGGCTATTTCCGCTTTGGAATCCTTAAAAAGCGAGCGTCCGGTCCGCGAACCCCGTAGATATGCGGTGAACGACGAGGCTGTCAACGCCGCGAAGGAATTTTTGCAGAAGGTCTTCAACGCGATGAAGATCGATGTGGTCATGGAGAAATTCATCAATAAGAACGACGGCAGCGTTACCTTTAAGCTGCACGGCGACGATATGGGCATTTTGATCGGTAAGCATGGCCAGACTTTGGACAGCTTGCAGTATCTGACCAATCTGGTGGCTAATAAAAACAGCAGCGAGCGCGTGCGCGTAATTATCGACGTGGAGGATTACCGCGACCGCCGCGTAGAAACCTTAAGCCGTTTGGCTATGCGTCTGGCCGATAAGGTTAAACGCACCGGCGAGCGCGTGGCGCTGGAGCCGATGAATCCCCACGAGCGTAAGATCATCCACATGGCCCTGCAGGGCGATCGCCGGGTTACGACCCTTAGCGAGGGCGACGATCCTTACCGTCATGTAGTAATCGAATTGAAAAAATAAAGATTTTATAACCCAGTAAGCTTTTACTGGGTTATATTTTATCCTGCGGCATTTAAAGCGAAGGGAGGGCGAGCGAATGGCGGAGGAAACTATCAGCGCGGTCATTACGGCTTTAGGCGAGGGCGCCGTGGGCATTGTGCGCGTCAGCGGCGAGCGGGCGCTGGCGGTGGGCGAGCGCTTATTCAAGGCTGCGAGCGGCAGGCCCTTGGCCGATTATCCCGTCAATACTTTGGTTTACGGTCACGTTTACGACCGCGACGGCAGTCTGGTGGACGAGGTTTTAACCGTATATATGCGCGGGCCCCGTTCCTACACGGCGGAGGACGTGGTGGAAATTCAGTGCCACGGCGGTCTGCAATCCTTGAAAAAAATTTTGGCGCTGACTTACGCCGCCGGTGCGCGGCCTGCGGAGCCCGGCGAATTTACCAGGCGCGCTTTTTTAAACGGACGCATAGATTTGACGCAGGCAGAGGCGGTCATGGATATTATCCGTTCCCGCAGCGAGGCCGGCCTGAAGCTGGCGGCCCGGCAGCAGCAGGGCCAGCTGGCGCGTACTTTGCGGGAGCTGCGCCGGGCTTTGCTGGACGTGGTGGTAAATTTAGAGGCGGTTATCGATTATCCGGAGGAAGATATCGAGGACGTGACCTACGGCAGAGTGCGGGACAGCATCGACGCTTGCAGCGCTAAAATCGCCGCGCTTTTGGCTAACGCTCATACGGGCAAGATTTTGCGCGAAGGTTTGCGCACGGCCATCGTCGGGCGGCCCAATGTGGGCAAGTCCAGCCTGCTGAACGCTTTATTGCAGGAGGACAGGGCCATCGTTTCCCAGTACGCCGGAACGACCCGCGACGTTATCGAGGAGCAGCTGCTGTTGGACGGCGTGCCGCTGGTGCTGGCGGATACGGCGGGCATTCGCAGTACGGAGGATTTTGTGGAAAAAATCGGCGTAGAAAAAAGCCGCAAGCTTTTGCAGGAGGCGGAGCTGGTAATCTGCGTTATCGACGGCAGCGAGGGCTTGACCGAGGAGGACGAAAGCGTTTTGCAGGCGGCCGCAGACAAGCCCTGCGTGATTATCGTCAATAAAAGCGATTTAGCTTTGCAGGTGGATATCGAAGCTTTGCGCCGGCGCTTCGGCGGCGACAAGGTGATGACTCTATCCGCAAAGACCTTGAGCGGCGTGGAAGCTTTCGGCGCCTGGCTGAAAAATTACGTTTACGGCAGCGAGGGAGCCTTGGGCGACGGCGCTTATGTGCAGAACGCGCGGCAGGAAAATCTTTTGCGGCGGGCGCTGCAAGCTTTGGAGGACGCGGGCGGAGCCGTCGCAGACGCGCTGCCCTACGATTGTATCGAAATCGACGTGCGCGCGGCCATCGATTTGCTGGGCGAAATTACCGGCGACGCCGTGCAGGACGAGATTATCAACGAAATTTTTTCCCGCTTCTGCATCGGCAAGTAAAACGAGATATAAGAAATATTCTCCCTCCGCTTCGCTAACGCTCAGCACCTCCCTCTAGGAGGGAGGAAAATTATAAAGCTAAAAATTTTGCCCCCTCTAAGAGGGGGCTGCCGTCGAAGGCGGCTGGGGGAGATTAGATTAAATTATACCTGTTACCCGGCGATTGGCGAGCTGAAGGCGAAGACTGAGCCGTGGTAAACATGGTGAAATAATTGCTTCTTAAAAAATTTTTTCTAAGATATTTTTGAAAGAGATTATTGAAAATGAGTTATGTTACAGATAAATTTGACGTAATCGTAGTCGGAGCGGGGCACGCCGGCGTGGAGGCTGCTCTGGCGGCGGCGCGCCTGGGCGGCAAAACGCTGCTGGCTACCCTGTCCCTGGACAACGTGGCTTTAATGCCCTGCAATCCGTCCATCGGCGGCCCGGCTAAAGGCCATTTGGTGCGGGAGCTGGACGCTTTAGGCGGGCAAATGGGTATCAGCGCCGACTTGGCCTGCATCCAGATGCGCCTATTGAACACGGGCAAGGGCTACGCCGTGCATGCGCTGCGCGGGCAGGAAGATAAGCCCTACTACCACACGCTGATGAAAAAAATCGTCGAGGGGCAGGAGGGCTTGGAGCTGAAGCAGCTGATGATCGATAAGCTGCTGGTGGCAAACGGTCAGGTCGTAGGCGTGGAGGCCGAAACAGGCGAAGTTTTTGAAGCTCCCTGCGTTATTCTGGCTACCGGAACATATTTGCGCGGTCGTATTGTTTACGGTCAGGTTAATTACGAGTGCGGGCCCAACGGGCTGCGCAGCGCGCAGAAGCTGTCCGCGTCCCTCGCAGAGCACGGCGTGGAGCTGATGCGCTTTAAAACCGGTACGCCTGCGCGTATCGACGCCCGCAGCCTCGATTACAGCAAGATGGAGCCCCAGTACGGCGACGAAGAGGTACGCAATTTTTCCTTTATCAGCGATATTCGGACCAGGGAGCAGGTACCCTGCTATCTGACCTATACTAATGAAAAGACGCATAAAATCATTCGCGATAACCTGCATCTTTCCGGTATGTTCAACGGCATGATTGAAGGCGTGGGCCCGCGCTACTGCCCGTCCATCGAATCGAAAATCGTGCGCTTTGCCAATAAGGAGCGGCATCAGCTGTTTATCGAGCCGGAGGGACGCAGCACTTACGAAATGTATGTGCAGGGCATGAGCTCGTCCTTGCCGGCCCATGTGCAGCTGCAATTTATGCAGACCATTCCCGGCCTGGAGCATTGCAAAATGATGCGCGCCGGTTACGCCATAGATTACGATTGCCTTGACCCCTTGCAGCTCAAGCCGTCCCTGGAGCATAAGGCTATCGGCGGTTTGTTCAGCGCCGGGCAGTCCAACGGCACCAGCGGCTACGAGGAGGCCGCGGCCCAGGGCCTGATGGCCGGTATTAACGCCATGATGAAGCTCAAGGGCAAAGCGCCTTTGGTGCTGCGGCGCGACGAGGCCTATATCGGCGTGCTGATCGACGACCTGGTGACGAAGGGAACGAACGAGCCCTACCGCATGATGACTTCGCGGGCCGAATACCGCTTGCTGCTGCGGCAGGACAACGCCGACCTGCGCCTGACGGAAAAGGGCCGCGAGCTGGGACTGGTGGACGACCGTCGTTACGCGCGCTTTACGGAAAAGCGCACGGCTCTGGAGCGCAGCGTCAGCCGTCTGGGCAAACAGAATATTGCGCCCAGCGAGGAAAATAACGCCAAGCTTGTGTCCATGGGAACGGCTCCTATCCGCAGCGGCAGCAGTTTGCTGGATTTGCTGCGCCGCAAGGAAGTGACTTACGCCAAGCTGCAGGAGGCCTTCGAGCTGCCGCAGTTGGCGCCGCAGGTGGCCGAGCAGGCGGAAATTTTCGCTAAGTACGAGGGCTATATTACCAAACAGCGGCAGGAAGTGGAACGCTTTATGAAGCTGGAAAATAAACGGCTGCCGGAGGATATCGATTATCATGCCATTAAGGAGCTTTCCAGCGAGGCGGCGGAAAAACTGGACAAGGTGCGTCCTGCCAATATCGGGCAGGCCTCGCGTATCAGCGGCGTATCGCCGGCGGACGTCAGCGTGCTCATGATAGCTTTGGAACTGCGGCGCAGGAGGGAGCAGGAGCAATGACCTTTGAAGAAATTTTGGCGGCCCGCGGCGCCGAAGCGGGGCTGAGCTTTACGCAGCGGCAGCTGGAGCAGTTCGGCAAATATTACGAGCTGCTGGTGGAAACAAATAAGGTAATGAACCTGACGGCTATAACGGAGCCGGAGGAAGTAGCCGTTAAGCATATGATCGACAGCTTGCTGGCCTGCGAGGCGGGTATGGAAGGCAAGCTTTTGGCCGACGTGGGCACGGGCGCGGGCTTTCCCGGAGTGCCGTTGAAAATTTACCGCCCCGGCCTCAAGGTCGTGCTGATAGATTCTTTGGGCAAGCGTTTGAAATTTTTGCAGCAGGTTATCGACGCGCTGGAGCTAAAGGATATTTGCTGCGAGCATTTGCGGGCGGAGGACGCGGGACGCAATCCAAAGCACCGTGAAAAATACGATTTCGTAACCGCCAGAGCCGTGGCCCGCTTAAGCGTGCTGTCGGAGTATTGCCTGCCGCTGGCGAAAAAGGGCGGCAGCTTTATCGCCCTCAAGGGCAGCAAATACGCCGACGAAATAGAGGAAGCAAGCGACGCCGTAAAAATTTTGGGCGGAAAAATTATCAGCGCCGAGCCTGTAAAATTACCCGGTCTTGACGACGGACGTGCTATAATAAAGATAAGCAAGATTAAAACTACTCCGGCCCAGTATCCGCGCAAGGCGGGTACGCCGGAAAAGCAGCCCTTGGGCGGCAGATAGGGGGAAAAGAATGTTAGTCGACGACGGATTTTCTGTATTAGATACTGATTGCGGAATTATTGGCGACCGTCAGGCCGTTAATGAGGTCAAGGTTGTGAAAGTACCTATCGAGCAGATTTTTCCCAATCCTTACCAGCCGCGAAAAACCTTTGACGAAGAGGCGCTGGCGGATTTGTCTGCGTCCATTGCGCAGTACGGGGTATTGCAGCCCCTGCTGGTGGCTCCTGCCGAAAACGGGCGTTATCTTTTGATAGCCGGCGAGCGCCGCCTGCGCGCCAGCAGAATGGCCGCGCTGACCGAGGTGCCGGTAATTATCAGCGAATATACCTCGCAGCAGATTGCAGAAATTGCGCTCATTGAAAATTTACAGCGCGAGGATTTGCATTATCTGGAGGAAGCCGAGGGCTACGAGCAGCTGATGGAGCAGTTCCACCTGACGCAGGAGGCCATGGCCGCCAGAGTTGGTAAAAAGCAATCCACCATCGCCAACAAGCTGCGCTTGCTGCGTTTATCCCAGCAGGTGCGCAAGGTGCTGGTAGAGGCGGAGCTCAGCGAGCGTCACGCCCGCGCTTTATTAAAGCTGGAAGACGACGCTAAGCGCTTGGAGGCGTTAAAGGTTATTATCGCCCGCCGCTATAATGTGCGCCAGACGGAAGAATATATCGACAAGCTGCTCAGCGATAAGCAGCAGGAAAAGAAAAAGCGCCTGGTCATCGTCAACGACGTGCGCATTTATCTCAACAGCATTAAGCAGGTAGTCAGCGCTATTAAGGACGTGGGTATCCCCGTAAATATGGAGCAGACCATCGACGGCGACGAGGTGGTCGTAAGCCTGCGCATTAAAAATCAAAAGAAGCCTAAGGGAGGCAACAGCAAGCCGCTGTTTTAAATTCAAAACGCAGCGGCAGAATGCAAAACGCAAGGCGATGTTTCACGTGAAACATCGTCTTAATTTTTTACGCGCGGGCGGAAAATAAATTGGAAAAACCTGGCAGCAGATTATTTTTAATTTTGCTTTGCAAGCTGCATTGTCAAAAAGACAGACTGTAATAAAGTTTAAAGAGCTGAAATTGTTTTTCAAAGCTAAATTACTGCTTCTGGATTATTAAATATTCGTTGCCTTTGTCAGAAGCCTTTATTAAAATAATCTTATCAAAGATAACAAGTTCATAATAAACTGAGCTGATAAAAATATTCGTGCGTGCGGCTTTAGAGTCGCGAAAAGATACTGGAAAGAATGTTCGTGGATATTTTTTGAGATAATAAAATCTTTACGTAATTTTTCTTGTGTTACGTTAGGCGTGTTTGTATTTACTTCTTTTGTCGGCAAAAGAAGTAACAAGAAAACCGCAAACTTTTAAAAAGTTTGACAAATTTCCGCTTTTTTGTTCGCACAAAAAAGCTTAGCAAAAAATGCTTTACCATTTGCCGGATTGGTTGGCGTGGGCGTGAGGTTATAGTTTTTCACAACGGTAGCAAGGCCGCGCAGACCGGAACGTACGACGGCTATGGTCGTTTTTCGATGTGCAGAGAAAGTTGTGTCGCAACGGACCAAAGGGACGCCCGTTCACTGCGCGTGTGTTCTGCGCTTCTATTTTCGTTTTCCTTAGCGCATACGCGGAATGCAGCGGGGCGTGACAGTAGGCGGCGGAATCCGGCAAGCGGCTAAAGCTTCTTTTTGCATACTTTTTACCCTAAAGGGCACACGTCTTACATTAAGAAAAAGTATGGATAAGAAAGAGTTAAGGGGAACGAAACGATACCGAAAAGAACGTTCGTAAAAAGCTTAGCAAAAAAGGCTTTACTATTTGGCGAATTTGGTCGGCGTGAGTTGTAGGGTAGTTTCTCTGTTCTTTTGAGTGTCTATAAAACGGGGTTTGTATTATATTTGTTAAGCCTGGGCCTTACGCTCTACTACTACCTTTAGGAAGTATAAAGCTTTACTAGCCAATAGGTATATTTACTTACGTAAATATTTTAGAATAAAAATTTAGCAAGAAGAAATAAGAAGAGAAAAACCAGCAAAAAGAGAAGAAAAAGAAGAATCTATTTAATAAACTCCATTTTTTGTCCAAAATCTTTACATGACGCTGAAAAATATTTTTTTAATTTTTTTTGATTACGATGTAAAGATTTCGGCCTTTTTTTGGCATTTATTATATAGAGGGGGTTTTCGGCGCGAGCGTGGCGCGGAATTTTAGCGGAAGGCACGTTGGTGTGGTATAATAATTATATTATTATAGCGCGTTTGCGGGGACGAGGTAGGAAGATGAGCGAGGT
>NZ_JAUNOQ010000020.1 GCF_030531065.1 Phascolarctobacterium sp.
ACAGCGATTCGCGAGCTGAAAGCGAAGCGAGAGCTGATGTACAACATATGCCTGTCACCCGGCGATTGGTAAGTAAAATACGATGCCAGAGCCGTGGTAGACACGGTATAATCTATTTATAATTTACAGAAGCGAGGTATAATAAATGGCTAAAGACAGTTCCTTTGACGTAGTTTCCCAAATCGATATGCAGGAAATGGACAATGCTGTTAATCAGGTGAAGAAAGAAATCGACCAGCGTTACGATTTTCGCGGCAGCAACGCTTCCATCGAATTAGGCGATAAAGAGGTTAAGCTGGCCGCAGAGGACGAATACAAGCTGGGCGCAATTTTGGATATGTTGCGCCAAAAGATGGCTAAACGCGGCATTCCGCTACGCTGTCTGGTTCCTGGCAAGATTGAGCCCGCCGCTAAGGGTACGGTGCGCCAGCAGCTGGAAATTCAGCAGGGTATTTCCAAAGAAAACGGCAAAAAAATAGTAGCCGCGATTAAGGCTACTAAGCTGAAAGTGACGGCGCAAATCCAGGACGATCAGGTGCGCGTGGCCGGAGCGAAAAAGGACGATCTGCAGGCCGTTATTCAGACGCTAAAGGCCGGCGACTTCGGCGTAGACTTGCAATTTATCAATATGCGTTAAAATTTTATAGGTATGGGCAGGGCGTTTCGGAAGAAGCGCCCTGTTTTTTTATAAAATTTTCATGCATTCGCCATAATAATTCTGTATAATGAAAATAAAGAACGGCAAACAGGAGGGAGAACGCATGACGGATAAAAAGAAGGATGTATTCGACAGCTCGCAGATTACCGGCAAGGAGCTGCAGAAATATGAGAAAAATTTCAGTGAGGAGGGCTTGCTGCACAAGCTGACGCAATACGGCAAAAGCATCGGCGTGGAGCTGCTGTATAAGGCGGCGCAGCTGTGGTTCGTTATGCAAAGGCCGGATGTGCCAGCCGCGACCAAAGCGCTGATTATGGGCGCGCTGGGCTATTTGATTTCGCCCCTGGATTTTATTCCCGACCTTACGCCGGTGCTGGGTTATTCCGACGATTTGGTGGCGATAACCTTCGCGCTTATTCGCGTGCAGGGTTACATAGACGAAAACGTTCGCAGGCAGGCGCGGAATTTTTTGAGTAAAATTTTCGGGCAGGAGACCGTGCAGCAGTTGGAGAACGAGTGAGGCCGTATAAGCAGCACCGATAAAAAAGATAAAAATAAAAAGATGTGCAGTGAATTCCGGTTAAGGATTCAGCGCACATCTTTCTTTTTTTGATTAATCCTTAAAGGCTCCTTCCACATATTCGCAGCAGGCGTCGATTTCCGGCAGCCGTACTTCGTGCAGCCTGCCTGCGTCGCCTGCGGCGGCGATAGCGGGGTCGATGGGCAGGCGCGCCAGCACCTTCAGGCTGTAAGCGTCAGCAGTTTCCTGCAAATGGCTGGGGCCAAAAATTTCGTAATCCCTGCCGTTGTCCGGACAGCGGAAGTAAGCGTAATTTTCGATAAGGCCAAGAATGGGAATATTCATCATCTTAGCCATTTTCACCGCTTTAGCGACGATCATGGATACCAATTCCTGGGGCGAGGTAACGACGATGATGCCGTCGACGGGCAGGGATTGGAAAACGGTTAAGGGCACGTCGCCCGTTCCCGGCGGCATGTCCACGAACATATAGTCTATATCCGTCCAGATAACGTCGCTCCAGAACTGCTTCACCATACCGGCAATCAGCGGGCCGCGCCATACTACGGGGTCGGACTCGTTGGGCAGGAACATGTTGGCGGAAATTACTTCGACGCCGCAGGGAGCGGTTTGCGGCAGAATGCCTATTTCCGAAGCCTGGGCCTTGCCCTTTACGCCCAAATTTTTGCTCATGGAGGGGCCGGTAATATCGGCGTCCAGCACGCCGCAGCGGTGCCCGCGGCGCTGCATAGCGGCGGCCATCAGGCCGGTTACCAGGGATTTGCCCACGCCGCCCTTGCCGCTGACAACGGCGATAACCTTCTTCACGCTGCTCATTTCGTGGAGCTTAGCGGTAAAATCCTGGGGCTGCTGCGCGCCTGCGGCAGAAGGGCAGCCATCGCAGCTGGAGCGCCCGCAGGTAGCGGAGCTGCTGCATTGTTGTTCGTTACTCATTATTTTTCACCTTGCTTGTAAAAATTAGACGATAAAGATAGCCCAGCAGCATACCGCCGAAGCAGGGAAGAACCCAGCCGAAGCCAATGTCGAACAGCGGCAGATACTCTACCAGCAGCGCGTCCAGCGCCTGCAGGTGGAAGCCGCCGGCTCGCAGGCCGTCGAAAATGGCAAAGACGGTAGTCAGCGTCAGGCAAACGCGGAAGATAATCTTATCGCCCTTTAAAACGCTGTGGCCCACGTTCAGCAGCACAATGGCAATAACGATGGGGTACAGCATGCAGATAACGGGAATTGAAAATTTAATAATATTATTCAGGCCGAAATTGGATACGACCAGGCTGAACAGAGAAATATACAGGCATAAGCGCTGATATTGCAATCGGCCGCCGCCCAGCTCGTGGAAGTAAGCGGAAATAGAGGTCGTCAGGCCGATGGAGGTGGTGATGCAGGCGAAGAAAATAATCAGCGCCAACACCATCTGACCGGGAAAGCCCATGTAGTGAACGGAAATCATATTCAGCAGCTGGCCGCCGTTGGAAACGATGCCGAAGGCAGCCGTGCTGACAGCGCCGGCGTAAGCCAGCGCGCCGTAAATCAGCGCCAGGCAAATTGCGGCGATAATGCCGGCGTAAATGCACATATTGGTCAGCTGCTTTTGATCCTTGATGCCCGTGGCTTCGATGGATTTTACAATCACCGCGCCGTAAAGCATGGAGCAGAGCAAATCCATAGTGTTGTAGCCGTCCTGAAATCCCTTGAAGAAAGGCGCGGTTTTATAAACGCCGTTGGCCGGCTGCAGCCCGCCCATGGGACTGGTAATAACGAAAATAATAAGAATGCCGAGGCAGACGAGCAGCAAAGGCGACATAATCTTACCTATATTGTCCACAATTTTTGACGGGTTGACGGAAAGGAAGTAGCTCAATCCGAAAAAGAACAGGGAATAAACGGCCAGTCCGATAGCGCCGCTGCCGTCGGGCAGCAGGGGCAGAATGCCCGTGTCGAAGGACACTGCCGCAGTACGCGGAATGGCGAAAAAGGGGCCGATTGTCAGCGCACATAAAATGGAGATAGTGCGGGCGTAGAGAGTGCTGACAGGCCGCGCCATATCGTCGGGGTTATTGCTGCGGATAATGGCCATGGCCAAAATACCCAGCAAGGGAAAGCCGACACCGCTCAAGCAAAAGCCAATGGCGGCAATCGTCAGGTTTTCGCCCGACATTTGGCCCAGCACCGGCGGAAAGATAAGGTTGCCTGCGCCGAAGAAAAAAGAAAACAGCATCAGGCCTATGGGCAGAATTTTCGCTAAACTCATCTCATTCATCCTTTACAGCAAAAAGTATTTGTACTCAGTATACATGATAACAGGGCAGACCGCAAGAGCCTGCCCTGAAGCTTATTATTGCTTTAGAACTATTTGACCAGCATACGGAAATATTTCTTTTTGCCCTTGCGGATCAGCAAACTCTTGTCGGCGTCGAACAAGCCGGGGTTCAGCGTTGCTTCCGGGTCGCTCAGCACGGCGTCCTTCACGGTGAGGCCGCCTTGGGCGATCATTTGGCGAGCTTCGCGCTTGCTGCTGAAAACCTTGGCGGCAGTCAGTACGTCGATAACCTTGGCGCTCATTTGCTCTGCGGCAATTTCAATGGTCGGCACATTGTCAAGATTTACGCCGCCGCCGAACAGCGCTTCCGCCGCCTCCTGCGCCTTGCGCGCTTCTTCCTCGCCGTGTACCAGCTTAGTAACCTCGTAGGCCAGCACCTTTTTCGCTTCGTTAATGGCCGCGTCCTTCAGGGAGGCAAGACGGCGCACCTCGTCCATGGGCAGGTAGGTGAGCAGGCTCAGGCAGTTTTCTACGTCGCCGTCGTCCACATTGCGCCAGTATTGGTAAAAATCGTAGGGAGAGGTTTTTTCGGCGTCCAGCCACAGAGCGCCCTTTTCCGTTTTGCCCATCTTGCGGCCGTCGCTGGTGGTCAGCAGCTTGCAGGTCATGCAGTAAGCGGGCTTTTGCTCCTTGCGGCGAATCAGTTCTACGCCGGCCAGCATATTGGACCATTGGTCGTCGCCGCCAAGTTCCATAATGCAGCCGTAATCCTGATGCAGCTTCCAGAAATCATAGGACTGCATAATCATATAGTTGAATTCAAAGAAGGTCAGGCCTTTTTCCCAACGCTTTTTGAAGCATTCAGCCGTCAGCATGCGGTTGACGGAAAAATGCACGCCTACCTCGCGCAGCAGGTTTACGTAATTCAAATTCAACAGCCAGTCGGCGTTGTTGGCGATAATGGCCTTGCCATCGCTAAAATCGATAAAACGGCTCATTTGCTTTTTAAAGCATTCGATATTATGGGCGATAAATTCGGGCGTCAGCATCTTGCGCATTTCGTCCTTGCCGCTGGGGTCGCCCACCATGCCGGTGCCGCCGCCCAAGAGGACGATGGGGCGATGGCCGGCGCGCTGCATATGGCTCATCATCATCAGCGCGATAAAATGGCCTACGTGCAGGCTGTCGGCAGTGGGGTCAAAGCCGATATAGAAAGTAATTTTTTCCTTTTCCAGTAATTCCTTAATTTCGTTTTCGTGGGACATTTGCTTAATAAAGCCGCGTTCCGAAAGCACGTCAAAGACAGACATCTAATGACCTCCTTAAAATATTTAAGCTTGCGGCGTGCGCCGCCAGACAGATAATCACAACTCATTATAACCCATTATATCTATATTAGCAAATAAAAAACGCCGTAAGCGCGCATGAGCGCTCACAGCGTTGAAAGGCGGTTAATCCAGCTGCGAGGTGCAGTGGGGGCAGCGCGTAGCGTCGTCGGCGATTTCCGAGCGGCAGTAAGGGCATAGCCGCGGGTCCGGCTTAGGCGCGGGCGGCGGATTGAGCCTGTTAATCTGGCGGACCATTATAAAAATAATGAAAGCCAGAATAACGAAATCCAGCACGGCGTTAATAAAACTGCCGTAAGCTAAAACGGGAGCGCCGGCCTTTTTAGCGGCTTCCAGAGTAGCGTAATGCTGGCCGTTAAGGCTGACAAATAAATTAGTAAAATCCATTTTGCCTATCGCCATGCCCAGCGGCGGCATGATAATGTCATTGACAAACGAGCCGACAATTTTGCCGAAAGCTCCGCCAATGATAACGCCTACAGCCATATCTATCACATTGCCGCGCATAGCGAATTTTTTAAAATCTTCTTTAAACGACATAAGCATCCTCCTTTAAACTTTTTATAATTATTCTACTTTACAAATATTCTACCTTCAAGCGAAAAATCCTGCCGCTTGACTGAAAAGTCGTCGTGGCATATAATATTATAGAACAAACCCTGCGCAGGCAGGTTTAGCTGACATTTCATAAATGGAGGAATAGACAATGCGTGAAGATTTAGTAGTACCTGGTGAAAATGAGGAAAATTTTGTCCTAGCCCGCGACGCTCGCGTAGTGACCGTGCCCTTTTCCCCGCTGGAGGAGCGGATGCAGAAGGAAAAGCCGGAGGTGTTTGCCCGCCTGCAAAAGCTGAAGGAGCTGATTGGCGAGGATACCTTTAAGCGTTTGGTAAGCAAGGTGCATAATATCAATTATGCCGACACTCGTATTATGCTGGTAGCCGAAAGCGAGCTGCACCGCACCAATATCGAGCGTGAAATTTTACCGGCTATTGCCGAAGCCTTTGAAGTGACCAGTATCCGCGTAGTTACTCAGGGTTAAAAATTTAATGTTGAAATAAGGCGAAAAGGTGTTGACAAGAGCGCCGACTTGCTTTATAATATTATTCGTTGCTGATGCATAAGCACAGCGCTGATGTCGGGGCGTGGCGCAGTTTGGTAGCGCGCTTGTTTCGGGTACAAGAGGCCGTGAGTTCGAATCTCGCCGCCCCGACCAATTGCAAAAATCAGGGAACCGCTTGAAAAAGCGGTTCTTTTTTGTTATGAGCATAGATAGAAACAGCTTCTGCGAGGAGCGTTGGAATTGAAATATTTTGTCGTTGCTAAAACTCTCCTTGCGATGTATACTAATAATACAAAGAAATATACAAGGTAAAGAGAAATATATTCTCATTTAAATAATAGAATGTATTTATAGCTCATGGGGAAATTCATAGCTAAGGCTTTATGCCAGTGGTTCGGCTTTAGCGGCGTTGGGCGGTAGTACGGCAGCCGGGCGCCGTATAATGAATATAAATCAGCTAAGCAGAGGAGGTTTTACTATGGCAGAAGATTTTTTAGGCATGAGCGGGAAATTGGAAGAAAGCTTCGTGGGTGCGGCTAATAGTAAATTGGTACAAGTGGCTTTTGAAACGCTGGAAGCGCGGGCTGCTAAAGAAAAGCCGCAGCTAGTAGCGGGGCTTAAAGCTTTGAAGGAGGCTATGGGCAGCGAAGAGTTCGACCGTTTGGTCAACACTTTGGAAAACGTCAACTTGGGTGACAACGCGCTGCTGATGCTGACGGGCGACGAAAAAACGCGCACGGCGCTGACGGCTAAATGGCTGCCTGCAATTAAAGCGGCCTTTGGCGTGGAGAATGTGCGTATTGTTGGCGGCGGACGCAACGGGATGGACGCCTATTAAAACTTTGCTCGGATGCGGCACCAAAAACAGCAAGCGTCAAGCTTTGATCGCTTTGAGTTTATTATGCCGCTGGGCGTAAAGCGTTTACGTTAGCATAATAATTTTATTAAATACCGGCCGCAGGCGTTAGGGACACAACCTGATGCTTGAAGGCCGGTATTTCTATGTATACAACGATTTTTCACAATACCAGGCAGGAAATTTTTCTCTTATGGCAGAATATTAACAGTTATACTAATCATTATTTTTGCGAAGGAGCTGAGGAAGATGCCGATGTTGATTTTCGTTATTGTATTGAGTATCATAGTAGCGTTGTTTGCCGTGCAGAACGCGGTTGCAGTTTCCTTGAATTTTGTTTTTTGGAGCTTCACGTCTTCGTTAGTGCTGGTTATTTTAGGCTCGTTTTTGGTGGGCGTACTGGTGGCCACCTGCTTTTTGCTGGCGATGAAAGCGCGCCATTATTTGCAGGATAAAAAGCTGCAGGAGCAGATTACAGCTCTGCAAAGCGAGAAAAAACGTCTGGAGGAGCGCATCAATATGCTGCAGCATACGCAGAACCTGCACAAGGAGGCTGGCGCCGCCGAAGCTGGAGCTAAAGCGAAAGCGGGAGCAGAGCAATGATTGGCAAGCAGCGTATTTGGGAAATACGCGATTATGATAAGCATAAGGCCGGCTGTCTGGCGGCCGAGCTGGGCATTTCGCCGCTGGTGACGGGAATTTTGCTGGAGAGGGGATTAAACGATACCCAGTCCATGCGGGAGTTTCTGTATGGCAGCGACGCGCCCTTCCATGACCCGTTTCTGTTGAAGGATATGGCTAAAGTTGTGGCGCGTATCGAGCGCGCTATCGCCGCAGGCGAGCAGATCACCGTTTACGGCGATTACGATGTGGACGGCATTACGGCGTCCTCCTTGCTGTATATTTATTTACGCGGCAGGGGAGCTAAGGCGGCTACCTATATTCCCCAGCGCAAAAGCGAGGGCTACGGTCTCAACGACGAAGCGCTGCAAAGCATTGCCGGCGGCGGCACGACGCTGGTAATTACGGTGGACTGCGGTATCAGCGGCCTGCATGAGGTAGAAAACGCTCCCGAAAGCCTGGATATTATTATTACGGACCATCATACGGTGCCGGAGGCGCTGCCTCCGGCCTACGCTATCGTTAATCCCAAGCAGAGCGATTGCCGTTATCCCTTTAAGGAGCTCAGCGGCGTGGGCGTGGCATTTAAGCTGTGTCAGGCGCTGGAGCAGAAAAAGGGCGGCTCGCTGCCTGCGTGGCAGGATTTGACGGAGCTGGCGGCTTTGGGAACCGTGGCGGATATCGTGCCCTTGGTGGGAGAAAACCGCGAGCTGGTGCGCCGGGGCCTCAAGGCTATGGAAACGACGCGGCTGGTGGGCTTGAAGGCGTTGATTAGAGCCAGCGGCTGTCCGGAAAAGGGGATAGCCTCTGACAATATTGGCTTTGGCCTGGCGCCGCGGCTGAACGCCGTAGGCCGTTTGGAGCATGCCCAGTCGGCAGTGGAGCTGCTGGTTACGGATGACCCGGAGAAGGCGGACTGTATCGCTGCCGAGCTTAACCGGGAGAATGCTCTGCGTCAGGAGATCAGCCGCCAGATTATGGAGGAAGCGGAAGCGCAGCTGGCGCAGGAGGAGCATATCGATACGGCCATCGTGCTGGCCAGCGAAGGCTGGCACCAGGGCGTTATCGGCATCGTAGCGTCGCGGCTGGTGGATAAATACCATCTGCCGACTATTTTGTTAAGCGTTGCCGGGGAGATGACCAAGGGCAGCTGCCGCAGCATACCGGCGCTGAATTTATACGAAGCGATTGCTGCGGAAAGCGATATTCTCACGCAGTTTGGCGGGCACCATCAGGCGGCGGGCTTAACGCTGCCGACGGCGAAGGTGGACGAATTCCGCCGCCGCTTCAGGGAATATGTGCGTACCCATCTGCAGCCGGAGGATTACCAGCCGCATCAGGTGGTGGACTGCGTTGTTCCGGGGCAGGGAGAGATAACCCTGCGCGATTTGCAGCAGCTGCAGCTTTTGGAACCCTGCGGCTGCGCCAATTTGACGCCGGTTTTCGCTTTTCAGAGCGCGCTCTTGCATAATCAAAGAGCCATGGGCAAGGAGCGCACCCATTTGCAGTTTACCCTGGATAAGGGGGATTTTTCCTATCGCTGCGTAATGTGGAACAATGCCGATTTGCTGCCCTTTTTATTTGATAATATGATTGCCGACGTGGCCTTTCAGCCCCGGATCAACGTCTGGAATAATGAAACCAGCGTACAGCTGCATGCGGTGAGCATCAGGCAGCAGCTGACCATAGGCGATCTGCGCGCCGTCCATGAGAATAAATATGCTTTGCTGGCGGCTTCAGCCCGCGTGTATCCGCAGCTGACGGTATATATGGAGCAGCCGCAGAGGCTGGCCGAAGCCTGGAGCGGCAAGCGGCAGGGGCTGCTGTCCTATTTAACGGTGCGGCCTTATTCTGCCTGGCGGGAGCAAAGCGGCGGCATAGCGGCCTTTCTGGAATTGCCTGCGCTGGAGCTGCGGCAGCTGTGCCAGGATTTAAGCCGTCAGGGCGTGAGCAACGTGCTGCTGCTGTTTCAGCAGCAGGATTTGGACGCGGCGTTGGCGCGGCTGGCGCTGGAGCATCCCAACAGGGACGGCATGGCCGCAGCTTATAAAGCCGTGATGGGCGAGTTGGCCGCTGCGGACGCGCTCAATATGGAATATTTGTTACAAAAACACCGCTGCGTTAGCAGGAACGCTATAAAAATTATGGCGGAGCTTGGCTTTATTACCCTGAATAATGGTATAATAAAAAAAGGTGTGATTAAGCGCTGCCGGCTGGAGGATTCACCCCTGTACGCAGCCCTGCAGCAGGAGCGGCAGCGCTTGGAAGCTGTTTATAGAGAAAATTTACGTCTGAGCCAGTACGAGCTGCTGCGCGGCTGACGTTGAAGGATAGGAGTGGGGAGAGGAATGCCCTCAACAGGAACTATTACCGATGTAGAAGAATTATTTGCTAAGATAGAGGAGTATCTGAGCCCGGAGCAGACGGCCTTTGTCCGCAGGGCCTATGAGCTGGCGGCTGACGCGCATAAAACCCAGGTGCGCAAATCCGGCGAGCCCTATATCATTCATCCAATAGGCGTGGTCGGCATTCTCGTGGGCCTGCAGATGGATGAAACGACGCTGGCGGCCGCGTTCCTGCACGACGTTGTCGAGGATACGGATTATACGCTGGACGATTTGAAGGAGCGCTTCGGCGCAGTGGTAGCCAATCTGGTGGACGGCGTTACCAAGCTGGGCAAGATCGAATATATTTCCAAGGAAGACCGGCAGATAGAAAACTATCGCAAAATGTTTCTGGCCATGGCCCGCGATATTCGCGTGGTTCTGATTAAGCTGGCCGACCGCCTGCACAATATGCGCACCATGAAGTATATGCCCGTGCATAAGCAGCAGTCCATTTCGCGGGAAACGCTGGAAATTTATACGCCGTTGGCTCACCGTCTGGGCATTTACACCATCAAATGGGAATTGGAAGATCTGGCCTTCCGCTATATGGAGCCGGAAATCTACTATGATTTGATGGAGCAGGTAAAGATCAAGCGTCGCGAGCGCGAAGCCATGATTAACGACGCTATGGAAACCTTGAAGAAGGCCTTGGAAAAGGCCGGTATCCGCTGCGAAATTCAGGGACGCCCCAAGAACTTTTACAGCATCCATAAAAAGATGCTGCGCGACCATAAGCAGTTAAGCGAAATTTACGATTTGCTGGCTATCCGCGTGCTGGTGGATACGGTTACGGACTGCTACGGCACTCTGGGCATCGTGCATAGTATGTGGAAGCCCATTCCCGGCCGCTTTAAGGATTATGTAGCCGTGCCTAAATCCAATATGTACCAGTCGCTGCATACTACGGTGCTCAGCTCCGGCGGGCAGCCGCTGGAAATCCAGATCCGTACCTTTGAAATGCACCGCATCAGCGAGTACGGTATCGCCGCCCACTGGCGCTATAAGGAGAGCGGCGGCAGCAAGCCCGCTGCCGGAGGCGACAAGGGCTTTGACGCCAAGCTGTCTTGGTTGCGCCAGCTGCTGGAATGGCACAACGATATGAACGATTCCCGTGATTTTGTCAACACGGTTAAAATGGATATTTTCGCCGACGAGGTCTTTGTTTTTACGCCCCGCGGCGACGTTATCGACCTGCCCGTGGGCAGCGTGCCCATCGACTTTGCCTACCGGATCCATACGGACGTGGGCAACCGTTGCGTAGGCGCCAAGGTCAACGGCCGCATTGTGCCCTTGGATTACCAGCTGAAAAACGGCGACATCGTGGAGGTCATTACCTCCAAGCAGTCCAGCGGTCCCAGCCGCGACTGGATCAATATTGTCGGCTCCAGCGATACGCGCAATAAGATTAAGAACTGGTTCAAGAAGGAACGCCGCGAGGAAAATATCGTTAAGGGCCGCGAGATGCTGGAGCGCGAGGTTAAGCGCCTCGGTTACGATATTAAAGTAATGACGACGCCGGAAAAATTAAGGGCCGTCGGCAATAAGCTGCGCATCGATACGGACGAAAACCTGCTGGCCACGCTGGGCTACGGCGGCGTAACGCTGAACACCGTTATGTCCAAGCTGGTGGAACTGTATAAAAAAGAGCAGAAGCTGGAGACGACCAAGGATCTGGCGCAGGTTTTGGCGGAGCTGAAGCCGCGTAAATCCAAGGCTAAATCGAGCCACGGCATTTTGGTCAAGGGCGAGGAGGGCATTATGGTGAAGCTGGCCCGCTGCTGCAACCCGATTCCCGGCGACCCGGTTATCGGTTATATTACACGCGGCAGCGGTATATCCGTACACCGTGCCGATTGTCCCAACGTGCTGTCCAATAATCCTGACGAGCAGCGCCGCCTGATCGAGGTTTCCTGGGATGTGGGCATCGACGACGTTTACAAGGTTAATATTATGATAACCTCTCAGGACCGCCCAGGCATGATGAGCGATATTATGAATATCACCAGCGAAGCGAAGCTGAATATTTTCTCCCTGAGCTGTCATACGGACAAAAATAAAACGGCGACCACTCACATGGGGCTGGATATTACCAGCCTGGAGCAGCTGGAATACGTTATGAACCGTATTCGCCGCATGAAGGGCGTCTATAACGTAGAGCGCGTAGTTTCCACGGCCAACGCCGGGGGAGGTAAGCGCAAATGAGAGCGGTAGTACAGCGGGTGGACCGCGCCAGCGTTACGGTGGACGGGCAGCTTACCGGTAAGGTAGAACGGGGGCTGCTGGTACTTTTAGGCGTGGCCGAGGGAGACACGGAAAAGGATTTGCATTATATCGTGGATAAGGTGTGCGGCCTGCGTATTTTTGAGGACGCCGCAGGCAAAATGAATCTTTCGGTGCAGGATATCGGCGGTTCGCTGCTGGCGGTGTCCCAGTTTACGCTGTGCGGCGACTGCCGCAAGGGCAAGCGTCCTTCCTTCGATAAGGCGGCCAAGCCGGATATAGCAAACGCTTTTTACGAGCAGTTTGTGGAGCAGTGCCGCGCCAAAGGGCTGCCGGTGGAAACCGGCGTCTTCCGCGCCCACATGCTGGTGGAGCTGGTGAATAACGGACCGGTAACTATTTTGTTGGATTCAACTAAAATTCTTTGATTTAATATATTTTGATATGTAGGAGGCATGGCATGAAAATATACGGAGCAGAGGTAGGCATGCTGGCTACCAATTGCTATTTTGCTGTTAACGAGGAGCTGGGCGAGGGCGTTATTGTGGACCCCGGCGCAGACTGCGACGCTATTTTACGCATGGCGGAGCAGGCGAAGGCGAAAATCACAGCTATTTTGCTTACCCACGGTCATAGCGACCATATCGGCGCTTTAAACGAGCTGCGCAAGGCTACGGGCGCGCCGGTTTACATCAGCGCGGGCGACGAGCCCTGCCTGGCAAAGGCCGACGTTAATTTATCGTTTTTTATTGGCTATGCCATTAAGTGCGAGCCGGCGGAACATATCGTCAAGGACGGAGATATGCTGGAGCTGGCAGGCATGCAGTTCAAGGTGCTGGCTACGCCCGGCCATACCAAGGGCGGCGTTTGCTATTATTTGGAGGCTGACGGCGTAATGTTCGTGGGCGATACTATTTTCTGCGAATCCATAGGCCGTACCGATTTGCCCGGCGGCAGCTACAAAGAGCTGCTGCAATCCATCAAGAGTAAAATTTTGCCGCTGAGCGACGACGTGAAGCTGCTGCCCGGCCACGGGCCGTCCACTACAGTCGGCTGGGAGCGCCGCAGAAATCCGTTCCTGCAATAATTTTATAAAAGATTGTAAATATAGAGAAAGTAATACGAGATTAGCTCCCCCAGTCACCTTTGGTGACAGCCCCCTCTAAGAGGGGGCAAAAGGCTTTAGCATAACTTTTACCTCCCTCGTTGAGGGAGGTGCTGCGAGCTTGCGAGCAGACGGAGGGAGTTATCGTTCCTGCAATAATTAATGATGTTTAAATATTGGTCGCAAGTAAAGCAAAGTACAATTTTTAAATTGGCCGTTACGGCGGGCGTGTCCTATGTGCTGTACCTGTTGGCCGGTTTTATGCTGCCGGTTTGGCTGGCGGTAGCCTTGGCCTTCGCGTTGTACCCCTTGGTCAACGCTATTTCGCAGGTGCGCATGGCTCATGGCATGATCCAGCTGTCGTGGGCGGTGGCGATTATTTTGGCGCTGCTGGCGTTTGCCATTTTCTTTATTATCGTTATCGCCTTTATCGTGCTGCCGCTTTTTGGGCAGATGAACGAATTTCTGCTGAAGCTGCCGCAGCTTGCCGCGAAGTCCAACATCCAGAGCCTGGATGCGCTTCTGCGCGACCCGACGCGCATACCCATGCTGCCATCAAGCTTCGATATGCTGGTGGACAGCATGATTAACTGGGCCATGGGCTTTGTGAGTATGGTGCTGCGCAATCTGCTGCAAAGCAGTCTGGATATTGTGCAGAACCTGATTGGTATGATTATCGTGCCTTTTTTGGCGTTCTACTTCTTGAAGGATTGGCGCGTGCTGCGCGAAATGATCGTCAACCTGTTTAATTACGACGTTCAGCCCAAGGCCGCTCATGTTATCGATGAAATTGGGCGCACGCTGAGCGCGTATGTGCGCGGCTTGTTTAAGCTGAGCCTGATTTCCGGCTTTGTAATTACCGTCGGCACGGCGCTATTGGGCGTGGAATTTCCTCTGGTGCTGGGCTTTTGGGCTATTTTGGCCGAAACCGTGCCGGTCGTCGGCTCGCTGATGGGCGCAGTTCCGGCGATTTTTATCGCCTATGGGCAAAGCCCGACGGCGGCGCTGCATGTGGCGATTTTTTACGCCGTGTATTATCAGCTGGACGCCAACTATATTCTGCCCAAGATTATGGGACAGAAGATCGACCTGCATCCTGTGCTGGTTATTGCCAGCCTGCTGATTGGCGCTAAGCTGTTCGGCATTTTGGGCATGGTTTTCGCCGTGCCTGTGGCGGCCGTTTACCGGGTGCTGTACAAGGAGCTGTGGCATGCGGAGGAAACCCGTCCATGAATAATAATCAATTAAGCTTTAGCCTGCGGCATAATTTGCCGTGGGAGATAACGCGGCCCGTGTGCGACATGGCCGCGTTCTTTGACTATAAGCCGTCGGAGCGGGGCAGGGCGCTGCTGACGCTGACGCGGACGGCCTCCGGCGTAACTGCCGTGCTGGAGGAAGCGGGACGGCGCGTTACGGCGGATGTGGCTTGGAGCGCCGCGGCTGGCGGGCTTACCAGCGGCGAAGCGTCGCGCTGCGTCAAGCTGGCAGTGCTGCAAGCGTTCAGTGCGCTGACGTGTAGGCGGCCGCAGCTGCCCTGGGGCATTTTGACCGGCGTGCGTCCGGGCAAGTTGGCTCATAAGTTGCTGGACGAGGGCGTGAGCGCCGCTTTGCTGCCTGAGTTTTTGAACCGCAAGTATCTGCTGCCGGAAACTCAGGGCAGCTTGCTGCGCGATATTGCCGTCAGGCAAAAGGCGCTGCTGCCCGACGCGACGCGCTTACAGGACGCCGGTATCTACATAGGCGTACCCTATTGCCCGTCGCGGTGCGGCTATTGCTCGTTTCCGGCGGGAATTGTGCCGCAGGACGAAGAATCTCAGCAAAACTTTGTAAATTTGATTGAACAAGATATCCAAAATGTGGTACAATTATTAAGTATGCATAGTTTGTCCCTGCGCTCGCTGTATATCGGCGGAGGTACGCCTACCAGTCTGGGTGAAAAAGCCTTCGGCGGATTGCTGCGGGCTGCGTCGCGTTTGCTGGCAGGAACCGGCGTCAGCGAATTTACCGTGGAGGCGGGCAGGCCGGACTGCTTTAGTCCGGGCAAATTAGCCGCTATGGAGGCGGCGGGGGTGAACCGCATCAGCGTGAATCCCCAGACCTTTCACGACGGAACCTTAAAGCTCATTGGCCGCCGTCATACGGTAACTGATTTTTACCGCGCTTACGCTATGGTGCGTCAAAGCGCGATTCCTGTAGTGAATATGGATTTGATTATCGGCTTGCCCCAGGAAAGCGAGGCTGATATCGCCTACAGTCTGGAGCAGGCAAAGAGCTTAGCGCCGGAAAATTTGACCGTCCATACGCTGACGTTAAAGCGCAGCGCGCCGCTCTTCGGGTCGGCTATGACGCTGGACGCCGACGCGGCGGCGAGAATGGTGGAGCGGGGCAGAAGCGTTGCGCAAGCAATGGGTCTGGCGCCCTATTATTTGTACCGGCAGCATTATATGCTGGGGCATTTGGCTAATATCGGCTATGCCAAGCCGGGTACGGAAAGCGTTTATAACATTCAGATGATGGAGGAGCGCCATCCCGTCATTGGCATCGGGCCTGCGTCGGCCAGCAAAGCGCCCTTGGCGGACGGGCACCACCTGCGCAAGCTGAATATGCCGAAGAATGTGGCGGTTTATGCCAGGAGCCTGCCGGAGCTGTGCCGCAAGCGAGCAGCGTTGTTTGCAAGCAATATTTAAGCTCCCCCAGGCATTTTGCTAGGCAAAATGCCAGCCCCCTCAAAGAAGGGGCAATATATTTAGCAGATATTTGACCTTTTTCCTTCCTCTTAGAGGAAGGTGGCTGCGAGCTTGCAAGCGAGCAGACGGAAGGAGTTTTTATATAATAAAGTATATAAGGAGGCAACGACATGCTGACCACAGCCCCCAGAGGTACGAAGGATATTATGCCTTCTGACGTTAGCGCATGGCGTTATCTGGAAGAAACCATGCGGCGGATTTGTGCCCAATATGGCTACAAGGAAATCAGAACTCCTGTGTTTGAGCATACAGAGCTGTTCCAACGCGGCATCGGCGATACTACCGATGTTGTAGAAAAAGAAATGTACACCTTTACGGATAGAGGCAACCGCAGCATTACGCTGCGCCCGGAAAATACCGCCTCCGCCGTGCGCGCCTATGTCGAGCATAAGCTGAGCAAGGACGATGCGGCGGTTAAGCTGTATTACATGGGTCCCATGTTCCGTTACGACCGCCCGCAGGCCGGACGCCTGCGCGAATTCCACCAGTTTGGCGTGGAGGCGCTGGGCGTTACGGGGCCAAATGTGGACGCGGAGATTATTCTTTTGGCGGTACAGGTGCTGCAATCTTTAGGATTGCAGGACTTGAAGCTGAAAATAAATTCCGTAGGCTGCCCTAAATGTCGTCCGCTGCACAGAGAAAAGCTGCAGGCCTTCTTTAGACCGCATTTGGAGGAGCTGTGCCACGATTGTCAGGGGCGCTTTGAGCGCAATCCTCTGCGCTTGCTGGACTGCAAAAATCCGCACGACCACGAGCTGGGCATGGGCGCTCCCAGTCTGGAGGAATGCCTGTGCGACGAATGTAAGGCGCATTTTGCAGGCTTGAAGGAGCTGCTTACCGCCGCAGGCGTGGATTACGAGGTTGACCACAATCTGGTGCGCGGCCTTGATTACTACACTAAAACCGCTTTTGAAATTCAGTACGCCCCCCTGGGCGCGCAGAGCGCCGTTTGCGGCGGCGGGCGTTACGACGGTTTGGTGAAGGAAATAAGCGGCGACGAAGACCGCCCCGGCATCGGCTTCGCCATGGGCATGGAGCGCGTGCTGCTGGCGCTGGAAAAGCAACAGCTTTTGCCGGCCTTTGACGAAGGCATCGACGTTTACGTTGTCTGCCCTAAAAAGGAGCGTTTTACGCTGGCCTTTAAAATGGCCATCGAGCTGCGCCGCGCAGGGCTGAAGGTCGAATACGACTTTAACGGCCGCAGCATGAAGGCGCAGATGAAGCAGGCCAATAAATTCCAGGCTAAATACGTTTTAATTTTTGGCGAGGATGAAGCTGCCCGCGGCAATGTTACCGTGCGTAATATGGCCGACAGCCAGCAACAGGAAATCGCTGTAAATGATATCATCAAATTCTTTCAGGATAAATAATTAGAGTAGAGGTGCTAAAGATGATTAACGAAAAACGCAGCCACCATTGCGGTGAGCTGGGCAAGGAGCAGGCTGGCCAGCAGGTTGTACTGTGCGGCTGGGTTGCTAAAAGACGTGACCATGGCGGATTGATTTTTATTGACCTGCGCGACCGCAGCGGCGTAGTTCAGGTGGTGGCAGACCCCGATTCCGCAGGCAGCAGCTTTAAAACTGCCGAGGATATCCGCAACGAATATGTAATTAAGGTTATCGGCAGCGTGCGTCTGCGCGACGAAGAAACCATTAACGAAAACATCGCTACCGGTACCATCGAGGTGCTGGCCCGTGAAATCGAAGTGCTGAACAGCGCTAAAACGCCTCCGTTCTATATTAAGGACGGCATCGACACCGACGAAAACCTGCGTTTGAAATATCGTTATCTGGATCTGCGCCGCCCGGAGATGCAGCGCAATCTGATTCTGCGCCACAAGGTTGCCAAGCTGATGCGCGACTATTTGGACGACAATCATTTCCTGGAGATCGAAACTCCTATGCTGTGCAAATCCACGCCGGAGGGCGCTCGCGATTATCTGGTTCCCAGCCGCGTAAACCCCGGCAAATTCTATGCGCTGCCGCAATCTCCGCAAATCTTTAAGCAGCTGCTGATGGTAGCAGGCATGGAGCGTTACTTCCAAATCGCCCGCTGCTTCCGCGACGAGGACCTGCGCGCCGACCGCCAGCCGGAATTTACCCAGTTGGATATGGAAATGTCCTTCATGGACGTGGATGAAATTTTGGCTCTGATGGAAGGCTTGATCCATCACATCTTCAAGGGCGCGCTGGGCAAGGATATCGAAATTCCCTTCCATCGTCTGACCTGGGACGAGGCTATGGACCGCTTCGGCAGCGATAAGCCCGACCTGCGCTTTGGCATGGAGCTGGTAAATATGGCTGATGTTGTTAAGGATGCTGACTTCACTGTATTCCGTTCTGTTATCGAAAACGGCGGTCAAGTTAAGGCGATCAATGTAAAAGGCTATGCTAATATTCCTCGCCGTGAAGCTGATCATCTGAAAGATTTTGTTGCTATTTATGGCGCTAAGGGCTTGGCTTATATCCAATACTTAGCAGATGGTACTGTTAAATCTCCTATTGCTAAATTCTTTACTCAAGAGCAAATGGACGCTATCCTGGCAACTGCCAAGGCTGAGCCCGGCGATCTGCTGTTCTTCGTAGCAGATAAGCCCTCTGTAGTAGCTGCTGCCTTGGGAGCACTGCGTATTGAGATGGCTAAACGTCTCAACTTAATCGATCCCGACAAGCTGGCCTTTACCTGGGTAGTAGACTTCCCGATGTTCGAGTACAACGAGGAAGAAAAACGTTACGTGGCTATGCACCATCCGTTCACCGCTCCCCGCGACGAGGATCTGCCGCTGCTTTTGACCAATCCCGGCAAGGTGTACGCCAAGGCTTACGATATGGTGCTCAACGGTACGGAAATCGGCGGCGGTTCTATCCGTATTCATCGCCGCGACGTACAGAAGAAGGTCTTTGAGGCTATCGGCCTGACCGACGAGGAAGCGCAGGAGAAATTTGGCTTTATGATGAACGCCTTTGAGTACGGCGCTCCGCCTCACGGAGGACTGGCCTTCGGTCTGGACCGCTTGATCATGATTATGGCTCAGCGCGATTCTATCCGCGACGTAATCGCTTTCCCGAAAACTCAAAGCGCTTCCGATTTGATGACTCAGGCTCCTAACGACGTGGACGAGAAACAGCTGCGCGAGCTGCACATTAAAACGTCCCTGCTCATGAAAAAAGAAAAATAAGCTTTATCATTTGAACGAACAATAAGTTTTTTAGCCGCCTGTCGGCAGTAGTGTTGCACTATTGCCGCAAAGGCGGCTTTTGTTAATTATTTCACAAAATTCCATTGAAAAAAACCGCGGTTTTTGGTATGATATTTATGTCGAAGTAAGGCGGAGACAATTAAAAAACCGACAAATTATACCCCTGCGATGTTCGTTACATTGCTCCACAGGTTTTGAGCCAACACTCTTACCTAGGGAACCTGATACTTCTCCCTTCAAAAACAAGCCTCCTTTAGAGTGGACTTTTGCGATGGGAGAGAAGGTACCCACCTGCACATGCAGGTTCAAAACATGGAGTTAGGACGGCATTGTGGGGATTAATTTTAATTATGTAATAAATCTTGGAGTCTGAACCTGAAAATTTAGATTCTGAGATTTATTTTTTGCAAAAAACTTGTATTTGAACGCTGTTTGATGGTATAATACAAAAAAGAAGATTAGTACTTCTCTTTTGTATAAAAGAAGGTGTAAATCATGTTGTACGAATACATTAAAGCTAATTATGCTCCTAACGAGCCTATTTTGAGTAATGAGCTGCAAAAATATCCTTATAAGAGTACATCGTTGCGTCAAGAGTTAAAATCACTTACAGATAAAGGATTGTTGCGCCGTTATGACAGAGGAATTTACTATCTTCCTAAAATGACAATTTTTAATATTGAAGCTGTCCCTAGTCGAAATAGTATTATAGAAAAGAAGTATCTAAAACAAGATAATGAAAATATAGGTTATGTTAGCGGTTTAGGATTAGCTAATCAATTAGGTTTAACATCTCAAGTAGCCTCTGTCGTTGAAATAGTCACTAATAAAGCGACAAAGGAATATAAAGAATTATCGATAGGAAATATTACTGTTATTATGCGTAAGCCTAAAATTACCGTTGATTCTACAAATTATCAGGTTTTGCAGTTTTTGGATCTTATAAAAGATATAAATGCCTTTCTGGAGATATCGAAGCATGAGGCTAAAGAAAAAATATTGCTGTATATAAAAAAAACAGGTTTACTTTTTTCGACGATAGAAAAGTATTTAAAGTACTATCCGCCTATTGTTTATAAAAATCTCTATGAAATGGGGTTCCTCATCAATGCTTATTCATAATAATAGAGAAGAATTTCAGGAGTTAATATCCGTAATATCTAAAGAAAAGGGCATAGAGGAATGGATTGTTGAAAAGGATTATTATGTTACTATTATTTTAAAATATTTGACGCAAGCATTGCCTGATTTGGTGTTTAAGGGAGGGACTTCCTTATCTAAGTGTTATAGAATCATTTCCCGCTTTTCAGAAGATATTGATTTAACGACACATGTTAAACCCACAGAAGGGCAGAAACGAAATATAAAAAGTAGGATTCTGGCTATAATACAGGAGCTGAATTTAAAGCTTGACAATCCTGATGAAATTTTGAGCCGAAGAAACTATAATAAATACATTATAAAATATAAATCTGTTATTCCAATTGAAAATGATTTTATAGAGTCGCAGATTATACTGGAAACAGTTTATAAAACGATTGCCTTTCCAGTGGTGCAGTTGCCTGTAAATAATATAATGGGCGATTACTTATCCGAAAAGAATCTTCCTTTTATTGAGAATTATCAACTAGAGCCTTTTGTAATGCCCGTTCAGGAACTTAGCAGAACCTTTGCCGATAAAATTTTTGCAATTTGTGATTATTATCTTGCTGCAAAGGAAAGCAGTAATTCTAGGCATATATATGATATTTATATGCTTTTACCGGCTATTTCTTTAAATGAGCAATTTAGAGCATTAGTAGTTGACATAAGGGAAAATAGAGCCGTTTCGCCGGTTTGTTATTCAGCTAAGACCGGGCAAAATCCGAATCAAATATTGAAAAATATAATTTCTGAAAGATTTTATGAACGTGATTATAATAATCTAACCAAAAAACTTCTTTTAGAAGATGTGTCATATAATCAGGCTGTACAAGCTTTAGAGGAAGTAATTGCAAGTAAAGCGTTTGAATTTTGCTTGTGAGTATAACAGGTGATAAATATGCAGGATTTATTTGGTAATCTTTTTGCAGAAGAACATAGACAGACCAAACCCTTGGCCGACAGAATGCGGCCGCAGCAGCTTAGCGATTTTGTGGGGCAGGAAAAGGCCGTAGGGCAGGGCAGCCCGCTGCGGCGCATGATTGAGCGCGACATGCTGCAATCCGTGCTTTTCTACGGGCCGCCGGGCACGGGCAAGACGACGCTGGCGCAGGTTATTGCCCATGTAACGGGCGAGCAGTTTGTATCCATTAACGCCGTTGCCAGCGGCGTTCCGGAGCTGCGCAAACTCATTGCTAAAGCGCAGGAGGAGCAGCGCCGCGGCTTAGGCCGCACCATCGTTTTTATCGACGAGATACATCGCTTTAACAAGGCGCAGCAGGACGTACTGCTGCCCTATGTGGAAAACGGCACCATCGTGCTTATCGGCGCGACGACGGAAAATCCCTTCTTTGAAATAAATTCGCCGCTGTTATCCCGCATGAAGGTTGTGCGCCTGGAAAAGCTGCAGCCCCAGAATTTAGTGCAGATTTTGCAGCGGGCTATTGCCGACGGGGAGCGCGGTTTTGGCGGCAGCTTTACTGCCGAGACGGAGGCGCTGCAGATCATTGCCGATTTTGCCGCCGGCGATGCGCGGGGAGCGTTGAATATTTTGGAGCAGGCTGAGTTTATGCTGCCGGAAGCAGGCCAGCGCGTACTGACGGTGGAGGTACTGCGCAGCGTTATCGGCACGGCTATGCAGCGGTACGATAAGAAGGGCGACCAGCATTACGATATCATCAGCGCCTTTATCAAAAGTATGCGCGGCAGCGACGCCGACGCAGCGCTGCATTATTTGGCGCGCATGATCGAAGGCGGCGAGGATTTGCGCTTTATTGCCCGCCGTATCGTTATTTGCGCTGCCGAGGACGTAGGGCTTGCTGATCCTATGGCGTTAGTAGTGGCCAACGCGGCGGCGCAAGCGGCAGATTTCGTAGGCTTTCCCGAAGCGCAGATACCTTTAGCCGAGGCGGTGTGCTATATTGCTAATGCGCCAAAGAGCAATACGGCTTATATGGGGATCGCCAATGCCCGCAGCGATGTGCGGCATGGTAATTGCGGCAGTGTGCCCAAGCATTTGCGGGACGCTCACTATCCTGGAGCTAAAGCGTTAGGCCATGGCTTAGATTATAAATATCCTCATAATTTTCCCGGTGGTTGGGTGGCGCAGCAGTATTTGCCGGACGAGCTGGCAGGTAAGCGGTATTATATTCCCAGCGGCAATGGGCAGGATACGGGGCGCAAAAAATAAAAAATTGAAAAGCATATCAAAAGCAGCTGTTGGAGCAAGTTCCGGCAGCTGCTTTTTTGCAGGTTAATAGCAGTTGTCGGAAGAAATCCGGCAGCTGCTATTTTTTTGCGCAAAAATAGCTATTGTACAGGGTTAGGAGAGAAATGATATAGTTACTGACTGTAAAGTCAGGAATGATATCGGCTTGACTGGCATGAAAAAAGGACTTATAATATATGATAGTAATTTAGATATTCATAAAATTATAACAGATGAAAAACTGATATAAATCGCAAATAATGACAGTCTGAAGATAGATGAATTGTAGGGATGGGGAGAGGTTTTGTGAAACGGTATTACGGAGCTGTGCTGATGCTGCTGTTCGTGCTGATGGATTATGCAGCGTTGATTATGGCAGAGCAAGGCGCTTTTATATTACGTAATATAATAACGCATTCGCAAAATCTGCATATTTCCTGGCTCAATTTCTGGATAGTATTTCCCAGCCTGTTCCTGCTCTTTATTCATCTGGGACAGCTGTACAGCCGCCGTATGCCCTTCTACAAGGAAGTGGAAAAACTGTTCCACGCCTGCTGCTACGGTACGCTGGCCGTAATTTTTGTTTTGTACGTGGCGCGCATCGCCGCCACCACCAGCAGAATGTTCGTGGGCTTATTCGGTATTCTGGCTTTCGTTTTCCTGACGCTGTTGCGGTACGGCGCTAAGCGTTTGCTGCTGCATTGGGATTTGCTGCAAGCGCCGACGATTATCATCGGCGCGGGCAAAACGGCGGAGCTGCTGGCGAAAAGCATTACGCAGGACGCGGGCATGGGCTATAAAATCGTCGGCCTTTTGGAAGATAACAAAGTGCAGCCGGGAGTCTTGCAAAAATATCCGGTTCTGGGTAAATTTGCCGACGCGGAAAAAGTGATTAAGGAAACGGGCGTCAAGCGGGTCTTTATCGCCGCGCCGGGGCTGGAAGAACGCAAGCTGGGGATGTTAATCTATCGCATCCAGCCGCTGGTAAAAAACATCGGCGTGATTCCCAATTTAGTGGGCGTGCCTTTGGGCGCTGTGGAAGCGGAAAGTATTTTCAACGAAAAGCTTTTAATCCTGCGCTTAAAAAATAACCTGGCGCGGCCGCTGAACCGCTGGCTGAAAACTCTTTTCGACTATACGCTGACGCTTTGCGGCACGCTTTTGATTTCGCCGATTTTAATCTTCATTGCGCTTTGGATATATTACGATTCGCCGGGGTCGATGATTTTTAAGCACACGCGCGTCGGGAAGAACGGCAAGCCGTTCTCCTGCTATAAATTCCGCAGTATGTGCGTGGACGCTAAGGAAAAACTGGCGGAGCTGCTGGCTAACGACCCGGCAGCGAGAGCAGAGTGGGAGCGCGACTTCAAGCTGAAAAACGACCCGCGCATTACCAAAAGCGGCGCGTTCTTGCGCAAGACCAGCCTGGACGAGCTGCCGCAAATCTTTAACGTGCTGCGCGGCGAGATGAGCTTAGTAGGGCCACGGCCGATAATCAAAGACGAATTAAAACGCTACGGCGATTTTGTCGGCGATTACCTGATGGTCAAGCCGGGCATTACCGGTATGTGGCAGGTGAGCGGAAGAAGCGATACCACCTATAACGAGCGCGTGCAGCTGGACAGCTGGTACGTGCGCAACTGGAGCGTGTGGCTGGACGTAATGCTGCTGTGGCGGACTTTTGCCGCGGTGTTGGGTAGAAGGGGAGCGTATTGAGAATGTTGAAATTTTCCGTACTGCTTTCAGTATATAAAAATGAAAAGCCGGAATATCTGCGCCTGGCTTTGCAGAGTATTGCCGCACAAACCTTGCAGCCGGACGAGATTGTTATCGTCAAGGACGGCGGCTTAACGCAGGCTTTGGACGCGGTGATAGACGATTTTGCCGCAAAGCAGCAAAACGTAAGAGTCCTGCCTTTCGCACAGAACCGCGGTTTAGGCTTGGCGCTGCGCGACGGCGTGACAGCCTGCACTCATGAGTACATTGCCCGCATGGATACCGACGATATAGCGTTGCCCGACCGCTTCGCTAGGCAGATGGCTTATCTTGCAAAGCATCATGATATTGCACTGCTAGGAGGCTGGATAACGGAATTTTCCCAGGACGCCGATAAGCCGGACACTATAACTAAGCTGCCTTGTGCTCATGAAGCAATTTTGTCTTACGCCAAGAAGCGCAATCCTTTCCGGCATATGACGGTGGTGTTTAAGAAAAGCGCCGTTATAACCAGCGGTAATTACCGGGATTTTTTGTGGTTCGAGGATTACGATTTGTGGGTGAGGATACTGCAGCAGGGCTATAAGGTGGCGAATATGCCGGAGGTGCTGGTAAACGTCCGAGCTGGGGAAGAAATGTTTGCCCGGCGCGGCGGGTGGAGGTATCTAAAGCAAGATTTAGCTTTTCAAAAAAATTTACATGAAAGCGATTTCATAAATGTTTATCAGTATATAAAAAATGTGTTAATAAGGTCGGCTATGCGGCTGATACCAAACTTTTTGAGAGTAGCAATTTATAAAAACCTTTTGAGGGGTTCTTAGAAATGGCAAATACTATTGCAATTATAACTGTGTTTTATCCTAATACGAGTCATCTCGAAAATGTTAGAAAAATAGCTGAGCAGGTTAATAAAGTAATTATTTGTGACAATAGTCCTGAAAATAATCTGCTTTTATTTAAATCAATAAATAATTTGCAGTATTGTTTTTGGGGAGAAAATTTAGGGTTGTCTCTGGGATTTAATAAAATTCTTAAAAACACAAACTTTGCTTGGCAAGATGACGATTTCATAATTTTTTTTGACCAGGATACCAAGATACCGGAAAAGCATATCGTGACTTTAGAAAAAGATTACGAATGGCTTGAGAAAAAAAATTACGCTGTTGGCTGTGTAGGACCTGTATTTTTCAATGAAAGTATGCAGAAAACGGAAATACCAACATTGAAGAAAGTAGTTAGCGACAATATTATCGCTGTCAAAAGTATGATTACTTCATCCATGTTATGTAAATATAAGAATTTAAGGAAGATAGGCTTTTGGAATGAAGAAATATTCTTAGATATGGCTGATTGGGATATCTGCTGGCGTTTTAGATATAACGGAATGAGTTGCTTTATGACCAATGCAACAATTATCCATCATACTGTTGGCGAGGGGAAGAAAAGAATATTTGGTTTTTTTGATTTACGTATAGCCAAGCCGTTTCGAGAGTATTATCAGACTAGGGATTGTTTGTATCTTTTTTGGAAGAAGTATATTCCTTGGAATTTTAGAATGAGATTTATTCTTAGATTAACGGTCAGAAATGTGTTGCATATATTTTTCTTGGATGAGCCAATGCTAAGGTTGCAATATATTATTCAAGGAATTAGAGATTACATTAATAATATACATGGAGTTTTAAATCTTGAGAAAGAGGTGTAATGCTTTATGAAAGGCATTGTTTTAGCGGGCGGCAGCGGTACGCGCCTGTATCCACTGACGATGGTAACCAGCAAACAATTATTGCCGATTTACGACAAACCGATGATTTATTATCCGTTGTCGGTTTTGATGCTGGCAGGCATCCGCGAGATTTTGATTATTTCCACGCTGCACGATTTACCTAATTTTGAAAATTTATTGGGCGATGGTAGCCGTTATGGAATTAACTTGAGCTACAAGGTGCAGCCTTCGCCCGACGGTTTGGCACAGGCGTTTATCTTGGGCGAAGAGTTCATTGCGGGCGACAGCTGCGCCATGGTTTTAGGCGATAATATTTTTTACGGCGCAGGTCTGACTGCACACTTGCAAAAAGCGGCGCAAAATACAAAGGGCGCGACGGTCTTCGGCTATTATGTGGACGACCCGGAGCGTTTCGGAGTAGTAGAATTTGACGCCAGCGGCAAAGCAATTTCTTTAGAAGAAAAACCGGCACAGCCCAAGAGCAATTATGCCGTTACCGGACTTTATTTCTACGATAATAAAGTTTGCGAATATGCTAAAGGCTTGAAGCCGTCTGCTCGCGGCGAGCTGGAAATTACGGATTTGAATAAAATTTATCTGGCGAACGACGAGCTTTCCGTAGTGACGTTAGGGCGCGGGTACGCCTGGCTGGACACGGGCACGGTGGACAGCTTGAATGAAGCGGCGGAGTTTGTGAAAGCAGTGCAGAACCGCGCGGGAATTCCGGTAAGCGTGCTGGAAGAAATTGCTTTCAATAATGGTTGGATAGATGAAGAGCATTTGTTGAACAGCGCTAAGGCATATGGCAAAGCGCCTTATGGTCAGTATTTGCAAAAGGTTGCTGACGGCAAAATTTTGAAAGAGTTTTGAGTTTTATAGATTGCTTCTTGGAATAGATTACAGAATTGAAAGCTGAAAACGAGGTGCGCAGATGAAAATTACAAAGACAAAGTTGGAGGGCGTAGTTATTTTAGAGCCCGACGTCTTTGGCGATAGCAGGGGCTTCTTTATGGAAAGCTGGAGCGAGCGGAAGCTAAACGAATTGGGCTTGCATTATAATTTCGTGCAGGATAATCATTCCAAGAGTACGGTTAAGGGTACGCTGCGCGGGATTCATTTTCAAAAGGGCGATAAGGCTCAAGCTAAATTAGTACGTTGCGTGCGCGGAGCAGTGTTGGACGTTGCAGTAGATTTGAGGCACGACAGTCCGACATATAAGCAGTGGGTAGCGGTGGAACTGAGTGAGGAAAATAAAAAGCAGCTTTTAATTCCGCGGGGCTTTGGTCATGGCTTTGTGACGCTGACGGACGACGTGGAGTTTTTATATAAAGCGGATAATTATTACGCGCCGGAAGCGGACGGCGGCATTCGCTGGAACGACCCGGACATCGGCGTGGAATGGGGAATTGAAAGACCCATTCTTTCAGATAAAGACAAGAGCTTACCATTTATAAGAGAGCAAAGGGATAGTTAAACATACATTAAATGAGGACTGTTTATGAAATTTGTTATTGTGTCGCCAAGACAAAATGGCGGAGGGGCTATTGCATTACATATTTTATGCAGAGAATTACTTGCGTTAGGAGTAGATGCATCCATCTTATATTTTTCAGGTGAAGGTTGCCAAAAAAAGCAAAGTAGAATTTCATTTTGGAAACATTGGCTTCTGTTTAATATTAAAGACAACATTAAACTCATAATCTACATATTAAGCAGTGCCTGCTCTTTAGGAAAAGGCAAGATTTTTAAAGATTATTTTTATGAACCTATCAAAGGCTGCAAGCGAAAGATATTGCCCTATATTTCTCAAGATACAGTTGTTGTTTATCCGGATATGATTTATGGCAATCATTTAAATGCAAATAAAGTAGTGCGTTGGCTATTATATTTTAATCGGTTTCCTAATGATGATGGAGCATATGGGAAAGGTGATTTATTCTTTTGTTATCGCGATATATTTAACGATTACAAATTAAATCCAGAATGTAAAAGACTGTGGTTTCAAAATTTTGACTTTAATCTTTATAAAAAAATAAATTATGATGAAAGAAAAGGCTGTTGTTATATTGTTCGTAAGGGTAAGAGTAGAAGAGATTTGCCAAGCAAATTTGCCGGACCAATTATTGATAATTGGTCGGAAGAAGCAAAGGTAGAAGCCTTTAATAAATATAAAAAGTGTTATTTTTATGATACGCAAACCTTTTATACTATTATTGCCGCTGTTTGCGGTTGCATTCCAGTAGTTGTACTCGAAGCAGGTAAAAGTAAAAAAGATTATCTTAGCACTGGTGAGCGACCACTAGGAGTTGCTTATGGCGAAGATGAAGAAGAAATATCTTTTGCAATTGACACTAGAGTGCAATGCATTGCAAATCTAAAAAAAATGAATGAAAGAAATATCCTAGGAGCACAATACTTCCTTGAGGAATGTAAGAAATATTTTGTTTAACTAAGATAAAGAAAAGAGCTTTTAATTTATGATTAAAAATTTAAAACAATTATGGGGCTATAATTGGCTTTTACAAGAGTTAATTGTACGGGATCTAAAAATAAAATATAGGCGAAGCGTTTTAGGGTACTTGTGGAGTGTCTTGAATCCGCTGCTGATGATGACGATTATGACAATAGTTTTTTCTAATATGTTCCGCTTTGATATACCTAACTATCCTGTATATCTTTTAGCTGGGCAGTTAATCTATACTTTTTTTTCTGAATCAACAAGTATGGCCATGTATTCAATATTAGGCGGTGCTGCCCTTATTAAAAAAGTATATTTACCGAAATATATTTTTCCTTTATCACGAGTGTTGTCTTGTTTTACAACAATGCTCTTTTCCATGTTAGCGTTATTTATTGTTATGATGGCTACGGCAACATCTTTCCATATAACTCTTGTTTTATTACCAGTAGTTCTTATATATCTTTTGTTGTTTTGTATTGGGTTTGGATTGTTGCTATCAGTGTTAATGGTGTTCTTTCAAGATATGCAGCATCTCTATGGTGTTTTTTTAACGGCATTTAATTATTTAACGCCGATATTTTATCCGGCAAATTTATTACCGCCTTGGCTACAGAATTTGCTGGTGCTTAATCCACTTTATGACATTATAACGATATTTCGCAAAGTAGTAATTTATGGAGAATGGCCTACGCTTACAGAACATTTGCTTTGCATTTGTTTTTCGATGGGTGTTTTGATATTAGGTGTGAGAGTTTTTAAAAAGAATCAAAATAAATTTATACTGTACGTTTAGGTGGGAGATATGGAGAAGGCAATTATTGTAGATAATGTATCGATGCGCTTTAATCTTGCTTCCGAGCGCGTTGATAATATTAAGGAATTACTTATACGAAAATTAAAGTTAAAGAACGCTACGTTTGAAGAATTTTGGGCTTTGAGGGACATAAGTTTTTCTATTGCTAAAGGAGAATCCTGCGCTTTGATAGGAGCAAACGGCAGTGGAAAAAGCACTATGTTAAAAATTATCAGCGGCGTATTAACGCCAACTAAAGGAAGAGTGGCTGTAAATGGTTCCATTGCCCCTTTAATAGAATTAGGAGCGGGGTTTGACTATGAGCTTACGGGAAGGGAAAATATTTTCCTTAACGGAGCAATTTTGGGTCACAGTAAAAGACTTATGCTTGCAAAGTACGATGAAATAGTTGAATTCAGCGAACTCAAAGATTTTATTGACGTTCCCGTTAAAAACTATTCCAGCGGTATGGTAGCAAGGTTAGGCTTTTCGATAGCAACAATTGTTAAGCCAGAAATATTGATAGTTGACGAAATACTAGCTGTTGGCGATCAAGCTTTCCAAAATAAATGTCATAAGCGTATGGAAGAAATGATGAATGGGGGAACAACAGTAGTTCTTGTTTCGCATTCAGCAGCAGATATAAAAAGAATATGTAGTAAAGCGGTGTGGATTGATAGGGGGAATATGCGGTTTGTTGGCGATGTGGATGAAGCTTTAAAGTATTATCAACATACAGATACTTAATTGGGAGATTATAATACAATGGAAGACAACACAATACTAGTTACAAAATCTTCGTTACCAAATTTAGAAGAATATATAGAAGAAATTAGAGATATTTGGACAAGCCATTGGTTAACTAATATGGGAGAAAAACATAGAACATTACAGAGTATGCTGCAGAATTATTTGCAAGTAGATAATGTAGATTTGTTAACTAATGGTCACATGGCTTTAGAGCTATCAATACAAGCGTTGAATCTGCAAGGTGAAATTATTACGACACCATTTACTTTTGCATCTACTACACATGCTATAGTAAGAAATGGCTTAACACCAGTTTTCTGTGACATAAATCCTGATGATTTTACTATTGATGTTGACAAAATTGAAGCTTTAATTACAGATAAGACAAGTGCTATTTTGCCAGTCCATGTATATGGAAATGTTTGTGATGTAGATAAGATTCAAGATATTGCATCAAAGTATGGTTTAAAAGTTATTTATGATGCTGCTCATGCATTTGGTGTGAAATATAAAAACAAAGGTATAGGTACATTTGGCGATGTTTCTTGTTTTAGCTTTCACGCGACCAAGGTATTTAATACTATAGAAGGTGGTGCTGTATGCTTTGGTGATAGGAACAAAGATTTTGGTTTAAACATTTACAGACTAAAAAATTTTGGGATTAGAGGACCTGAAATAGTAGATTCTGTTGGTGCTAATGCTAAGATGAACGAGTTTTGTGCAGCTATGGGAATATGTAATTTAAAACGTATAAATATATGTTTTAAAAGACGCAAGCAATTAGTAGATGAATATAGGAAATGTTTGAGTAATATAGATGGAATGAATTTAAATAAAATACAAGGAGATGTTGAGCAGAATTATGCTTACTTTCCTATAGTAATAGATGAAAAGCAATTTGGTGCAACTAGAAATGAAGTGCTGGCAAAGCTTGCTGAACATAATATTTTTGCTAGAAAATATTTCTATCCGTTAACTAATACGTTTGATGCTTTTCATGGACAATTTAATGTTGATAAAACTCCCGTTGCTTTACATATTAGTAAAAGAGTGTTGACCTTGCCATTATATGAAGAATTATGTATAAGTGATGTATATAGAATTTCTGATATAGTTCTTAGTTGTAAAAAGTAATGGATTACATAGGAATAGGAAGTGGTTTAGTTATGACTTTAGCTATATATTGTGCTGGAGGGTTGGGTAAAGAGCTAATATCATTAGCACGATGTGTATGTGTATGGAATGAAATAATTTTTGTAGATGATATTACTGATGATGAATGGTTTGAAGGTGCAAAGGTGTTTCGATTTGATAAGCTTTGCGAATATAATGATAATATAGAGTTTATAATTGCTAATGGAGAACCAGCTGTAAGGGAAATTCTATATAAAAAAATTAAAGCGGCAGGTTATAAAATGGCAACAATATATGGACCTAGTTGCTGTGTCCTTCCAGGTGCAAGCATTGGCGAGGGTTGTATCCTTTGCGATGGATATATTTCAACAGGTGTTGTTGTTGAATCTAACGTGCTGTTTAATGGCAGAGTTGTAATTGGACATGATGCTATTATAGGTGCCCATAGTGTTTTATCAGCGTTTTGTTTTATTGGGGGCTATGCTAAAATAGGAAATCGTGTTTATCTGGGACCAGGTGCAATGGTAAAGGACAGAGTAAAAATTTGCAGTGATGCTATTATTAGCCTTGGAACAGTTATTTTAAGATATGTAAAGGAAAAAGCAATTATGATAGGAAATCCTGCTAAACGGATAGGATATAATACTGAGGGCAGGGTGTTTAATATGTTTGAAATATGATTTTAATTAATTGATATAGATAAACAAAATATATAAAAGTATTACGAGAGAGAGGTGGAAATGTAGAGTTAGATGAGGAATATTTAATTATATATTAATAATTTATGAAAGGAAAGTAGTTTCATTTTACGTGAATTACAAGGAGAATTATGAATTTTTTTGAATTTAGGAACATCAGAATTGCTGGAATGGCTACTGCCGTTCCTGACAGACATCAAAAGATGGAGGAGTATGTACATCTTTTTGAAGACGGAGAAGTAGAAAAATTTTGTGCTGCTACAGGAATTTATGAAAAATATAATGCATATGGAGTAGGAACAACTACAGCAGATCTTTGCGTTGAAGCAGCAAATAACCTGTTTGAAAAGTTAGATGTTGATAAAGGTACAATTGATGGGTTAATTATGATTACACAGACGCCGGATTATTTTGTTCCACCTACTTCATGTGTTGTTCAATACCGTTTAGGTTTAAATAACTGTGGGTTAGTTTATGATTCAAACATCGGCTGTACTGCATTTCCTTTCGGTTTGCAGATGGCATGCGCCAACATAATGGCGGGATGTAAAAAAATATTGCTATTGGTAGGCGATTCTAATCCTAATAGAGGTGAGACTAGCAACAAGAATGGATTGCTTTTTGGTGATGCAGGAGTAGCAATAATAGTAGAGAAGACCGAAGAAAATGTGCCTCCGATTAGAATTGGGATAGAGACTATTGGGCGTGGATACAAAGCCCTGATTACGCCTTATGGAATGGAACGACATCCATTATCTGTTGTCGCATTAAAAAGAGGTTTCGAATTTGCTACATTTTATAATAATGCGACTTATATGTCTGGAACGGACGTATTTACTTTTAGTATAAAAGATGCACCTCGCACTACAAAAGCCTTTTTAAGTAAATTTGCTGAATCGATGGATGATTATGATTTAATCTCAATACACCAAGCAAATAAGATGATTATCGATAACGTGGCTAAGAGAATTAAGGCGCCAAAAGAAAAAGTAATTAATTCTATAGATAGATTTGGTAATACTAGAGGAGCTAGTACGGCTGTCAATATTTGTGATTATGCTGAAAAGAGAAATTTTTATAGTGGTAAAAAGAAAATTTTGACCTTGGCTTTTGGTATTGGCTTGAATGTTACTGTTGCTTCATTTTCTTTGGACTTTAGTAAATGTTTGCCTATTATAAAAACAAACAAGGTGTTTGATGATGAAATAGATAGTGAAACTTATTTTCAAGAAGGATAAATATAATGACATATTTTAATTTTAATAATGTAAAAATAAAGGCTGTAGCTGCGAGCGTTCCGGATGATGTAGAGTATACTACTGATTATAATGAACTTTTTGGTGAAGAGCATGTCAAAAAATTTATTATGTCTACCGGTGTTAAGCGAAGATTTACTACACATCGATTAGGCATAACTGCTTCCGATTTATGCTATGCGGCTGCTGAGAAAATACTAAAAGAACTGAATTATGATAGAAGAAGAATTGATGCTCTAATTTTTGCATCTTCTAGTCGTGATTATTTGCAACCGGTAACGGCGGGCATATTGCAAGATAGATTAGGACTGACTGATGAATGTATGTGCTATGATGTTCCTCTTGGATGCTCAGCGTATGTTTATGGATTATATCTTGCCAGCATGCATATTAATTCTGGGTGTAGAAGTGTTTTATTATTAGCAGGTTCTACTGGTGAGCAATTACCGGAAAACTATGTTCCGTCTGAAATTCCTATGCTTTTTGGTAATGGCGGTTCTGCTACGCTATTGGAGTATGACGAGTCTGCTAATTCAACTTATGGTTTATTACGTTCTATTGGTAGAGATTTTAAGATGTTAGTATCTCCATATAGTGGGCAAAGACATCCATTTTGGCCATTGGTAGCTGAGCTAGGGTATGCCAAAGCATGCGAGTTACGTAATAAATTTTACATGGAAGGCATGGATGTAATGCGCTTTTCTTTAAAGGAAGTAGTTACAATGATCAAGGACTTTAAAGAATATTTCCAGTGTGATTATGATAATTATGAAATATTGGCTTGTCATCAGGCTAATAAATTAATTATAAGTAATTTAGCTAGAAAGATTAAATTCCCTATTTCCAAGATTCCACTTTCTATTGTTAATTATGGTAATACTGGTTGTGCATCTATACCTTTAGCTATTTGTGAACATTATAGCAACCAAAATATTTCTAGTACTAATGGAAAAATTTTGACTTGCGGATTTGGTATTGGATTATCATTAGGTATAGTGGGGATTGATGTAAATCCACAAACTTGCTTTCCCGTATTTAGAGTTAGCGAACGTTATGATGACGGTATAAACTATAGTAACTTTTTTTAGGAGAAAATGAAATGGATAAATTTGATTTCAATGGTAAGAAAGTCTTAGTAACAGGAGCATCTTCAGGAGTTGGTAGAGAGGTTGCTATATTATTAAGTAAAATGGGAGCTAAAATAGTTATTATTTCTAGACGAAAAATAGAGTTAAAGAAAACAATATCATTAATGACTGGTGATGATCACCAATATCGTGTTTTGGACTTAGCAGACTTCAACGCATTGGTATCAACAATAAAAGATATAGTTGCCAAAGATAGGGAGAAATTTGATTACATTGCACACTGTGCTGGAGTAGCTGTCCCTGTTCCTTTAAGAAGTATGTCTTTGGATAATATTGTACAAACCTTTTCAATAAATACATTTTCTTTTATGGCGTTGTTAAAATGTGTTGCGCAAAAGAGATTGTTCAATGATTGCGGAGCTGTTGTTGGTATATCTTCGTGTGTGGGAGTGTACGGGCAGGCTGCTAATGCTGTTTATGGTGCTTCTAAAGGCGCAATGGATGCATTTATGAAAAGCGCCGCCAAAGAATTGAGACCTAGAAAAATTAGAGTGAATACCATATGTCCGTGCGGAATAAAAACAGAAATGTTAGCTAATCAGGCAGTTAAAGATATTGACGGTGATTGTGTGGATACGTTGCCTAATTATTTAATGTTGCCGGATAAGGTTGCTAGTATTGTCGTTACCTTATTAAGTGATTCAATGAAATATATTTCTGGCGTTGCTATTGATGTAGATGAAGCTAAAACTTGGGAGGTTTAAAATGCAGAGTTTGGATTTTAGCGGTAAAAAATATGTTGTTTTTGGCGCTTCTTCTGGCATTGGTAGGCAGACTGCTTTGCAATTGAGTATGCTGGGAGCTAAACTTGTATTGATTGGCCGCAACGAAAATAAATTACAACAAACATATGAAAGGCTTAGTGGTTCTAATCACCATATAATTATTTGTGATATTTCTGATTTTAACGCAGCGAAAACTGTTGTAAAAAAAGCAGTTGAATTAGATGGAGAAAAATTAGACGGATGTGTATTCTCTGCTGGTATATACACTATGTTGCCTATTGGAATGGCTAATGAAACAAAGATAAATCAAATCTTTGCTACCAACGCTTTTTCATTAATGGCAATAATAAAAACTTTTTCATCAAAACGAATTAGTAATGATGGAGCTGCATTTGTTAGCGTATCATCTCGAGCTGGATTTCTACCAGATAAATCACAAGGAGTTTATGCGGCTTCAAAAGCGGCAATAAATTCCTATACTATCGCAGCGGCAAAGGAAATGGCTATTAGACGAATAAGGTTTAATACAGTTTGTCCTGAAGCAGTAGATACCGAGATGGGAGCTGGTTTAAAACAAAGTTTTACTAGTGAAGCTTTAGCTAAAATATATCCATTGGGCATGTTGGAGGCTGAGGATGTTGCAAATGCTATATTATTTTTGTTGAGTGATCTAAGTAAAAAGATTTCTGGTCAATCTATCTGGTTATCTGCGGGGAATGATGGCGGGAGCATTGAAGGACACATATTTTAATAAAGAAAAGTCCAGCGGTAATATGTCAAGCTAAAAATCAGTAAAAAGATAAAAGATTTTATGCTGTTTTTGGAGACAAAGAAACACCCACCTAAAGCCTGCTTATTATAATTTTCAAAAAATAAGCAGAGCCCAATTAATTGCAGAAGATATTATTCCGCTGCACGGTATAAGCAGTTGCCTTTGAGCAGAGCAAAGACTAAGCGTGCCAATTTACGAGCAGTTAATGCGAGTGCGCGTTTGTGTTGGTATCTGTTAACCTCTT
>NZ_JAUNOQ010000001.1 GCF_030531065.1 Phascolarctobacterium sp.
TAATCGTGGGCTTTAGCTGCGCGGCGAATAACGCGGCTAAATATTTGTACGACGACAAGCCGATGAAGGTGGAAAATATCAATCCGTATTTGGTTGACGGGCCTGTAATTTTTATTGAAAATCGCAATAAGCCTTTATGCGACGTGCCTAAGATGTCTACAGGTAATCGACCGGCAGACGGCGGCGCGTTGATTATTGAAGCGGAGGACTACGATGATTTTATAAAAAAAGAACCGCTTGCAAAGCCGTTAATCAAAAGATTAGTTGGAGCTGTCGAGTTCATCAACAATAGAAAAAGATATTGCTTATGGTTAGTGGGAGTTAGTCCGGCTGAATTACGAAAGTTGCCTGAAGTTATGAAGCGTGTTGAAGCTTGTAAAAATAATAGGTTAAACGGAGCTGTTGATAGGCAGAAATTAGCAGATACGCCACATCTTTTTAGAGAAACAAAAAATCCTGAAACTTATGTTATAGTTCCTGCAACTTCATCTGAAAACAGAAAATATATACCAATAGGATTTTTAGATAGTGACACTATACCTACAAATGCAGCTCTTATAATACCTGATGCAATGTTATATTCTTTGGGAATTTTGTCATCTAACGTCCACATGGCTTGGATGCGTGCGGTCGCAGGCAGATTGAAAAGCGATTATCGCTACTCGAAAGATATCGTCTACAATAATTTCCCGTGGCCCACGCCGACGGCGGCGCAACGCGAAAAAATCGAGCGCACGGCGCAGGGCATTTTAGACGCGCGGGCGCTGTACCCGGACAGCAGCCTGGCGGATTTGTACGACGAGCTGACGATGCCCAAAGAATTGCGCGACGCGCACCGCGCCAACGACCGCGCGGTGATGGAAGCCTACGGCTTTTGGGGAAAATTAAACAGCGAAGCCGCGTGCGTGGCGGAGCTGATGAAGATGTACCGCACGTTGGCGGGGGAATCGTGATAAACTCCCCCGGTCATTTTGCAAGCAAAATGCCAGCCCCCTCTAAGAGGGGGCAAAAAATACAGTTTAAAGCATAAAGTATTTTCCTCCCTCTAAGAGGGAGGTGCCGAACAAAGTGAGGCGGAGGGAGTTTTCGAGTAACGAAAAGCTTGGCAAAAAATGCTTTACCATTATCCACAAGGGGATAGATGTAAGCGAAATGTTACTTCTATCTTACGGTAGCAAGGCCGCGCAGACCGGAACGTACGACGGCTACGGTCGTTTTGCGATGTGCAGAGAAAGTTGTGTCGCAACGGACCAAAGGGACGCCCGTTCACTGCGCGTGTGTTCTGCGCTTCTATTTTCGTTTTCCTTAGCGCATACGCGGAATGCAGCGGGGCGTGACAGTAGGCGGCGGAATCCGGCAAGCGGCTAAAGCTTCTTTTTGCATACTTTTTACCCTAAAGGGCACACGTCTTACATTAAGAAAAAGTATGAATGAGACAGAGTTAAGAGTAACGAAACGATACCGGAAAGAATGTTCGCAAAAAAATAAAGCGCGGGGGCGGTGGTGAAGTGCGGAATGAGAAAAATTTCTGTAAACGCTTCGCCATGCCTTGCGCCCAAGCTAAAAATGTAATATAATTATAAATGAAAAAGGACGTTGCCGATAGACGGTTGTCCCTAGAAGTTAATTGATTAAAAAATAACCGTCAACTTTGGTAGGGTGTGGCGGTTATTTTTTTGCATTCTGAACAACGGACAGAATAATTTCTATAATCTTAATTGCCAAATTCAGCAATCGAATCATAGTATCTATATCCATCACATCACCCTCTTTCCTTCTAATTTCCCGTAACCTAAGCTATGAGATTTCAAACTGAGAGGGCTGCAACCCTCTCCAAGGAAGAGGGACTCCCGCCTACCGTTATGGCAACGCCAAAAGTATTTTACCATAAAGCCACTATAAAGTAAACATTCTTTTTGGAAACGCTTGGGGGCGCGAAACGCGCTAGGAAAGAATGTTCGCAATAAGTAAGGGCGCAGGGGCGGTGGAGAAGTGCGGAATGAGAAAAATTCCTGTAAACGCTTCGCCATGCCTTGCGCTCAAGCTAAAAGTGTAATATAAATTATAAATGAAAAGGACGTTGCCGATAGACGGTTGTCCTTGGAAATAATTCAGTTAAAAATAACCGCTCGTTTTCTCAGGACGGGGCGGTTATTTTTTTGCACTTTTACCGCACGTTGGCGGGGAAGTGAGGGTAGCAAGGCCGCGCAGACCGGAACGTACGACGGCTATGGTCGTTTTGCGATGTGCAGAAAAATTTGTGTTGCAACGGACCAAGGGGACGCCCGTTCTCTGCGCGTGTGTTCTGCGCTTCTATTTTCGTTTTCCTTAGCGCATACGCGGAATGCAGCGGGGCGTGACAGTAGGCGGCGGAATCCGGCAAGCGGCTAAAGGCTCTTTTTGCATACTTTTTACCCTAAAGGGTACAGGTCGTTTCTTTACGAAAAAGTATGAATAAAAATATTCGTATGGAGTTTTCGAGTAACGAAACGTTACTGGAAAGAATGTTCGCAATAAACAAAACGCGGGGGCGTATCGCGATTGTTTAGCAGTACGCCGCCGCGTTATGCAATAAAAAAAGCTCCGTCCATACTGCCTGCGCAGTACGGACGGAGTATTGGAATGATGCGTCAGCTGATTTACTTTACTGGTGCAGCTCCATGTCGCGGCTAGCGACGATGTTCACGCCCAGGCCTAAAATATTTTCTACGACTACGTCGCCGGTTTTTACGGGAGCGTGCAGCTTAACGCCGCGCAGATAGCGGGCGCAGTCCAAAATGCGCTCCTTGGGCAGCACGTTGGCGCTGACTACGGGCAGCAGCGGCAGCGCGCCGCCTTCGATGGCCACGGTGGAGGTCAGCATACGCTTGGGCGCGGTTACTTCGTCGTTAGCGTATTTAGCGCCGCGAGGGCAGGTGTTGCCGGTGACGTTGGTAACGGCTCCGTTTTCAATGGTGACGGTCAGTTCGCAGCCCATGGGGCACATAATGCAGTTCATAACGCGAGTTTCAACAGCCATTTTATACCCTCCTTACAGTACCAGGCCGACGGTAACTTCGTCGCCGATTTGGTTGAATTTAGCTGCGGGGATTTCTACCGCGATCATTTCGCTGGGCTTAGCCACAGGCAGCGGTTTGGACAGCAGCGTGTTTTCGCCGCTCTTGACGACCAGCTTGACCTTGCGGTGGGGCGCCGCTACGCGCATGAACAGCTTGATTTTTTCGTCGGCCGGAATGGCGGCTGGCAGGGTGAGCTGCTGCGGTACGCAGGTGCGCACGCCGTCGACGGCTTTGACGGTAACGGTGCGGTTGTCGGCGGCCAGCTTGCCCTGCGCTTTGAGGGCGGCGTATTTGCCGGCGATTTCCGCCTCTTCGGATACGAAGTCTACCAGGTCGTGAACGTGTACGACGTTGCCTGCGGCAAAGAAGCCGTCCAGGCTGGTTTCGCGGTGCTGGTCGACAACGGGGCCGTTGGTCAGCGGGTTCATGGCTAAATCAAGGCCGCGGGACAATTCGTTTTCGGGAATCAGGCCTACGGACAGCAGCACGGTATCGCATTCGATATCAAATTCCGTACCCGGAATCGGCGTCATATGGTCGTCTACTTTGGCGACGGTGATACCGGTCACGCGCTCCTCGCCGTGGATAGCCACGATGGTGTGGGACAGGTACAGAGGAATATTGTAATCGTTCAGGCATTGTACGATATTGCGGGTCAAGCCGTTGGAGAAGGGGCAGATTTCCAGGCAGGCCTGCACCTTGCAGCCTTCCAGGCTCATGCGGCGGGCCATGATAAGGCCGATGTCGCCGCTGCCAAGGATAACGATTTTATGGCCGGGCAGATAGCCTTCCATATTTACCATGCGCTGTGCGGCGCCGGCGGTGAACACGCCTGCGGGGCGTTCGCCGGGAATGCGGATAGCGCCGCGGGTACGCTCGCGGCAGCCCATGGTCAGGATAACGGTTTTGCCTTCTAATTTCAATAAGCCTTTTTCCGGGTTGACGGCGATAACGGTTTTATTGCTTTGCACGTCGAGTACCATGGTATCGACCAGGGTTTCGATTTCAGGCTTATCTTTAATCAGCTCGATGCAGCGGTGCGCATAGCCGGGACCGGTCAGCTCCTCTTTGAAGTGATGCAGGCCGAAGCCGTTGTGGATGCATTGCTGCAGAATGCCGCCCAATTCGCGGTCACGTTCGATAACGATGATTTTTTTTGCGCCGTTCTGCCAGGCGCTGTAAGCGGCAGAAAGACCAGCAGGGCCGCCGCCGACAATAATTACATCATATAACTGGCTCATAATTATTCCTCCCCGCCGTCTACAGGATATTTTTCATAGAACATATTGGAATCTGCGCGCTCCTTGAGTACATCCGGAATGGGGATATTCAGCTCGCGGGCCAGAATCTGGGTAACGCGCGGGCCGCAGAAGCCGCCCTGGCAGCGTCCCATGCCTGCGCGGGTGCGGCGTTTTACGCCGTCCACGGTGCGGGCGCCTACGGGGGAGTTGATAGCTTCCACAATTTCGCCTTCGGTTACGGTTTCGCAACGGCAGATTACGCGGCCGTAGAGATGGTTTTCCGCAATCTTTTCCGCTTGCTCGGAGGCGGTCATGCGGACGAAAGATTTTTTCTTGGGCAGCGCAGCTTTGAAATCGGCTTTTTTGGCCGCGCCGGATACGCGGGCGATTTCGTTGGCGATGAGTTCGCCTACGGCGGGAGCCGCGGTCAGGCCGGGGGATTGCATACCTGCGGCGTTATACAAACCGGGAACGGCGTCGCAGGGGCCGATAATGAAGTCGCCGGTGCTGGAAACTGCGCGCAGGCCGGCAAATTCGGTAATGGCGGCGCCCATGGGCAGATTGGGGATGAGCTTGCGGGCGGAAGCGATGATTTCGTTCATGCCGCCGGTAGTAACGGCGTGGTCCTCTTTGGATTCCTGTTCGTTGGCGTTGGGGCCGATGAAGGTGTTGCCGTGAGTAGTGGTGCAGACCAGAATGCCTTTGGATTTTTTCGTCGGCGTGGGGAATACGACGCCGTAAACCAGGCTGCTGCACGCGGTCTTGTCGAAAAGAATATATTCGCCTTTGCGCGGGGTGATGGTAAAGCTGTCGTCGCCCGCCAGCTTGGCGATTTCATCCGCATAAATACCGGCGGCGTTGACTACGTATTTAGCTGCGATAACGCCTTTAGTGGTTTCTACGCCGGTAATGCGGCCTTCTTCTTTAATAAAGCCCAATACCTTGCAGTCGCGGATTACTTCCGCGCCGTTTTGCACCGCGCATTGAGCGAAAGCGATGGCTGCGCCGAAGGGCCAGCATACGCCGGCGCTGGGAGCCCACAAAGCTCCTTTGACGGTCGTCAGGTTAGGCTCCTGCTCTACAACCTCTTCGTGAGTCAGGATTTGCAGGCCTTCCACGCCGTTGGCGCGGCCGCGCTGCATAAGCTCCTGTAAAGTCTGCATTTCTTCGTCGGTTGTTGCAGCTACTAAAGAGCCGGTCCATTTGATATCGAGGTCGAGCTCCTTTTCCAATTCGTGATACAGTCTGTTGCCGCGAACATTGGTAATAGCCTTGAGGCTTCCCGTAGGGGCGTCGAAGCCTGCGTGCAGGATAGCGCTGTTGGCCTTAGTCGTGCCTAAAGCGACGTCCGGCTCTTTTTCAACCAGTACGCATTTCAGGTCGTACTTGGAAAGCTCGCGCAAAACGGCAGTACCCACAATGCCGCCACCAATAACGACTACATCAGCGGATTTTACAAATTCCATTCTGTCACTTCCTTGCCGAATTTTCTTGAAAATTACAAGTAAATTTTATCACATTTTGCACAAAAAAAGAACTGCCGCAGAGCAGTTCTTCGCAGATTTTTTCACAATTTCATCAAAATTTGTCCGCGCGGGACACGGTCGTTACCGCTTGAGCATGAAATAACGCAGGGGCAGACGCTTTTCCAGCCATTCGATAAAAATATCGGCGGCGGGAGTCAGGAGCAGCCAGCTTAAAATCACCAGCGCGAAGGAAACGGAACCGACGGCTATATCCGTAAACCAGTGAGCGCCGCTCATAACGCGCGGCAACGAAAAGATAAGAAAAACCGCAAGAGCTTTATAAAAAGCGTCGCGCCCAATATATTTCCACATATAGGCGGCGAAAATCAAAAGCATCATGCCGTGGTCGCCGGGAAAGCTGGCGCCGCTGCTGTCCTTTGCAGGCCAGCCGCTGAGCAGGCGCGTGAAATTAACATTATGATACACACTGTCGAAATAAACGCTGGCGCTGACGCGGTCGATGGGCAGCATGCGGTCGAACTGCTTCATGATGACGGCGCTGGCCAGCATGGCGACGCCGATGCAGAAAAGCCAGCGTTTGCCCTCGACGTTGGCGCGACGGTAATAGCCGTAGTAAATCAGCAGCATAATCGCAAAAGGCACTAAATCGAAGAGGCGCAGGTTGACGAAAGCCACGAGATATAAAAAGCCCTGGCTGAGCGCTAATTGCCGGTTGAAAAAATAAAAAACAGTTTTATCAATTTCAAACCAAAAGCCTTGGAAGGCTGTGGCGTACCAGCTGCCGAAAAGCGCAAACCCTATAAAATTGCAAACGCCGAGTAAAAGCAATTTTTTGTTTCGCATCTGCGTATCCTACTTTCAAAAAAAGTTTGCTGAAAATTCATTGCACAATTTCTTCAATATATGATACCATATTCTTGAAGGTAATGTAAGAAAACAACTTGTGAAAATAATTTACTGCCGCAAGACCAGGCCGAGGGGGGATATTTATGCGCAGGTGGTTGTTTATCGTTTTAGCGTTCCTGGTGAGCGTTCAGGCGGCGGCTTTCGCCAAAGAAAAGCAGGCGGACGTTAAGGAAGAAGGCGCGCGTCCCGCAGCTACGATTACGGTTGAAGAAATGGAGCGCCGCTGGCCGGAGCAGGACGCGGACGCAGATGTGCTTTACGTCAAGGTCAAGGACGATCAGGTGGAGGTTTACGAAGGGCTGGCGAAGGACCGCTCTTTGCGCAAGCAGCTTATTTTGCAGCTGCCCAACGCCGAAATGCTGCGCCTGTACACTTTGAATAAAGCGACCTACGAGCAGATGAGCAAGATGCTGCTCGATTACGAAAACGACAACACGAATTTTAACGGCTATAAAATTATCACGGATAAGGACTTGCCGCGCAAATTGGATAACGGCGCGCAGGTTTACCGCTTCTGGTTCATGAAGATCGAGCGGGAGAAGGCCAGCCGCCGCGGTTGGAACGTGCCTATCGGCATCGGTATCGGCATTGGCGGCCACCGGCACCACGGGCCGTGGATTGGCGTGGGCTGGTAACGGCAGAGTAAAGTTAAAAACGAAAACCAGCCCTGGCTTATGCGGCCGAGGGCTGGTTTAATTTTTCGCAGGGAAATTAGCGATGAAGTTTCAATTTTATTTGGTATGCTCCGTGTTCACCGCCTGTTGGTTGGGCGCGGCGGTGGCGTACTTGCTGAGAGCGACCTTAGTGATACGGAAGTCGCCCACCGTTCCCGGTCCGTCCAGGCAGCCGTTGGGGCAGGCCATACCTTCGAGGTAGCTGCAGTCGAGCTTGCCCGCTTCGGCGTCTTTGACAGCTTGCAGGCAGTTGTCCAGGCCGCCGGCGTAATGCGCTTGGCGCACCTGCCCGCCCATAGCGGCGACGGTGTCCTTAACTGCGGCGGTAACGCCTGCCGTCAGCGGGAAGCCGAGGCCGAGCCTGGAAGCTTCGCGTTCGTATTCGCCTGCGGGCTGCTCGGCAATTTTAATATCCTTGCCCTCCAGCATGCACATAGCTTCTTCAAACGTCAGCACATAATCGATAATGTCGCTGTGCTCGCGGGCTTCGTTTTTCTTGGCGATGCAGGGGCCGATAAAAACAGTGACGGACTTAGGCCGCTGCGCTTTGACGTAACGCCCGGCGGAAACCATCGGCGAATCGGTTTCGCTGACTTTGACTGCGGCCTGGGGCGCTTGCGTTTTAACAAGCTTGACGAAGGCCGGGCAGCAGGAGCTCGTCATATAATTTTGCTGCGCGGGAACTTTTTCGATATATTCTTTGGCTTCTTTGACGCTTGTGATATCCGCGCCGAGCCCGACCTCGACGACGTCGGCGAAGCCGGCTTTTTTCAGCGCGCTGTAAATTTGCCCCATCGTAATCTTCAACCCGAACTGGCCGACGATGGATGGCGCTACCAGCGCGACGACTTCCCGCCCGCTCTTGATGGCGGTAATGACGCGCACGATATTACTGCGCTCGTCGATAGCGCCGAAGGGGCAGGCGTTGCGGCACGCGCCGCAGCTGACGCAGATTTCGTGGTTGATGACGGCCTTGCGGTCTTCGCCGATGCTGACTGCGCCTAAAGCGCAGGCGCGGACGCAGGGACGGTGAATTTCGATAATCGCGCCGTAAGGGCAGACTTGTTTGCAGCGACCGCATTCCACACATTTGGTTTTGTCGATAAAGGCGCGGTTCTGCACCAAGCTGATAGCTTTGCGCGGGCAGTTGTTCATACATTTATGGGCGATGCAGTGGCGGCAGATATCCGTCACGTGGTAAGCTTCGATGGGGCATTGGTCGCAGGCGGCGGGCAGCACGTCGATGAGCGGCAAATCCTTGCGCTCCGGCTCGTGCAGCGTCAGCTTGGACGCTTCGATAATATTTTCTTTACACTCTTGTCCCAGCGCCATGTCGATGCGGTTTTTTAAAACGGCGCGCTCCTTGTAGACGCAGCAGCGGTAACGCGGCGTGTCCTCGCGCACCTCCTGCAGGATATCGTAAACGCGGTCGACGAGCACGTCGTTCCAGGTATAGCGGGATAAATGCTCCAGCACCATGCGGCGCAGTTGGGCAACGGCGGTCAGCTCCATATTTTGTAACCTCCTTGACAATATATTATTTAATTCTGCGTTTTAGTTTAAATTCCTGCCCAAGATTGCAGAAAAAGATTTGGAGGCGCTTAGAAAAAATAAAAAAATTTTGCTTTACCCCCTTTACAAAATCGCCGACTGGCTTTATAATAAGCCCATGAAGCAACAATGCCGTTGTTGGATGTCAATCCAAACTCCATTGTTGCTTTTTTGTTTTAGGTTTCGCAAGAGAAAATTTTTTCCTTGCGGGATAGTGCAACGAAGCACCGGGGTTGCGTAAAGCGGCCTGCGGTGCTTTCTCATTTTCGCAGGGCTAGAGAGAAAAACTTGCGAAAGCACCAAGCCAATATTATTTTTTTGAGAGGGGCTTACGTGAGTAAACCCAAAAGCGCTTCTGGTTTTTAAAACGAGAGAGATTAGGGAGGTTTTACGTATGAACGACGTACCGAAATTATTTGGCAGCTTAGTATTTAACGAAACCGTTATGAAAGACCGTCTGCCGACCGTAACTTACAAAGCCTACAAGGCTGCGGTATTAGAGGGCAGACCTTTAAATTTGGAAATCGCTAATATCATCGCTAACGCAATGAAGGACTGGGCCTTGGAGCACGGCTGCACGCACTTTACCCATTGGTTCCAGCCCATGACCGGCATCACCGCCGAAAAGCACGAAAGCTTTATTTCTCCGACCGCCGAAGGCCGCGTTATCATGGACTTTTCCGGCAAGGAATTGATTCAGGGCGAGCCCGACGCCTCCAGCTTCCCGTCCGGCGGCCTGCGCGCTACCTTTGAAGCCCGCGGCTATACCGCCTGGGACCCGACGTCCTACGCTTTCGTAAAAGATAATTGCTTGTGCATCCCGACGGCGTTCTGCTCTTACACGGGCGAAGTGCTGGATAAAAAGACGCCGCTTTTGCGCTCCATGAACGCAGTAAGCAAAGCGTCCTGCAAGATTTTGAAGCTCTTCGGTATCGATACCGTGCGCGTTAACAGCACCGTCGGTCCCGAACAGGAATACTTCCTGGTAGATAAAAAAATGTGGGAAAAACGCAAGGATCTGGTTTACTGCGGACGCACCTTGTTCGGCGCAAAATCTCCGCGCGGCCAGGAGCTGGAAGACCATTACTTCGGCATCATTAAACAAAGAGTTTTGGCCTTTATGAAGGATTTGGACGACGAATTGTGGAAGCTGGGTGTGCTTGCTAAAACCGAGCATAACGAGGTTGCTCCGGCGCAGCACGAATTGGCGCCCATCTTCTCCTCCACTAACGTAGCGTCCGACCACAACCAGCTGATGATGGAATTTATGAAGCGCGTAGCGCTGCGTCACGGTCTGGTTTGCCTGCTGCATGAAAAACCCTTTGAAGGCGTGAACGGCAGCGGCAAGCATAACAACTGGTCCTTGAGTACGGAAGAAGGCATGAACCTTTTGGATCCCGGCAAGGAGCCTTACAAGAACCTGCGCTTTTTGACCTTCCTGGCCGCAATTTTGAAAGCGGTCGACGAATACCAGGATCTGCTGCGCGTATCCGTAGCGAGCGCCGGCAACGACCATCGCTTGGGCGCTAACGAAGCGCCTCCGGCTATCGTTTCCGTTTTCCTGGGCACGGAATTGACCGCAGTTTTGGAAGCTATCGCCGCCGATAAGGTTTACACCGGCAACCCCGAAGCCTTTATGAAAATCAGCGACGACACCATTCCCGCATTGGTAAAAGACAATACCGATAGAAACCGTACTTCTCCCTTCGCTTTCACCGGCAATAAATTTGAATTCCGTATGCTGGGCAGCATGTTCTCCATTTCCGGTCCCAACATCGTTTTGAACACCATCGTCGCCGAAGAGTTGGACGGCTTCGTCGACAGGCTGGCGAACGCTCCCGATTTGGAAGCCGCAGTTTACGATTTGGTAAAAGAAACTTACCTGGCGCATAAGCGCATCGTTTTCAACGGCAACGGCTACACCGACGAATGGGTGGAAGAAGCCGCTAAGCGCGGCCTGCTGAATCTCAAATCCACGCCGGAAGCTATTCCGTACATGGGCGCTCCGAAAAATGTGGCGCTGTTCACGAAGCATAATATCTTTACCGAAGCGGAAGTTAAATCCCGTGTGGAGATTTTGCTGGAAAACTACAGCACGACAATTTCCATCGAAGCCGCTACTGCGCTGGATATGTTCCACAAGGATATTTTGCCGGCAGTCAGCGCTTATACCAACGATTTGACTAAAGCCGCTTTGGATAAAAAAGCCGCTGGCATCAGCGCAGGCTTTGAAGCGGAGCTGGCAGATAAGTTGAGCAAACTGAGCGCAGAAATGTACGCCGCTTCCGTGAAACTGGAAAAGGATATGCACGAAGCAGCAGCTATCGAGTGTAGCAAGAAGCAGGCTACTTTCTATCATGACGTAGTATTGGAGGATATGGGCGCGCTGCGCAGCGCGGTCGATGCGGCCGAAGCTTTGACCGGCGGCAAATATCTGGATTATCCGACCTACGGCGAGCTGCTCTTCGGCGTCAACGAGTAAGACGCTCGCGGCGAGCGCAACTTAGCTACATTGTTTTGATACACAACGAGGTGTATCCCGCAAGGGGTACGCCTCTTTCTTTTAGCTTTTCATTTGCGAACACTAAAGAGTGCCTAAAAAATAACATGCCGCAGGCATGAAAGATATAAAATATCCATATTTGTATTTTGTTTTGAGGGGTGACTAAGAATGGATAAATTTGCAGCAACCGACACCATATGGGTACTCATTGGTGCTTTCCTTGTATTTTCCATGCAGCCTGGCTTCGCAATGGTAGAAACAGGCTTTACCAGAGCTAAGAACGCGGCCAATATCGTTATGAAAAACGTTATGGACATGTGCTTGGGCTCTATCGTCTTTTGGATTATCGGCTTTGGACTGATGTTCGGCACGGATATCGGCGGCTTCATCGGCACGCCGGACTTTTTCGTACAGGGCGACTATGGCGCCAGCTATCCGTCCACCGTATACTTTATTTTCCAGACCATGTTCTGCGCTACGGCGGCGACTATCGTTTCGGGCGCTATGGCCGAGCGTACTAATTTCCTCGTCTATTGCATCTACAGCGTTGTTATCAGCGCCTTTATTTATCCCATCAGCGGCCACTGGATTTGGGGCGGCGGCTGGCTGGCGCAAATGGGCTTCCATGATTTCGCCGGGTCCACGGCGGTACATATGGTCGGCGGCGTCGCTTCCTTAATCGGCGCGCGCATGATTGGCGCTCGTATCGGCAAATATAATGAAGACGGCAGCGTTAACGCTATTCCGGGACACAGCATTCCGCTCGGCGCTTTGGGCGTGTTCCTGCTGTGGTTCGGCTGGTTCGGCTTCAACGGCGCTTCCACCGTCTGCGCTACGGGCGACGACGTGCTGACTTCCATCGGTTCGATTTTCATTACTACTAATATGGCTGCCGCAGCGGGCGCTACGGCGACGATGATTTACACCTGGGTTCGTTATGGCAAGCCCGATGTTTCCATGACGCTGAACGGCGTGCTGGCCGGTTTGGTCGCTATCACCGCGGGCTGCGATATGGTAAGCCCTGCCGGAGCTTTGATTATCGGCTTGGCCGCAGGCGTGCTGGTAGTTGCTTCCGTCGAATTTTTTGACCATACCTTGAAAATCGACGATCCTGTCGGCGCAATTTCCGTACATGGCGTGTGCGGCGCTTTCGGCACTATCGCAACCGGCCTTTTCGCGTTGGACGGCGGCCTGCTGTATGGCGGCGGCACGGATTTCCTGCTCATTCAAATTCTTGGCGTTGTAGTCGTAGCGGTTTACGTAGCGATTGCGATGACCATCATCTTTAAAGTTTTGGATAAAATCTTCGGTCTGCGCGTCAGCGAAGAAGAAGAAATCAAGGGCTTGGATATGGAAGAACACGGTCTGCTCAGCAGCTATGCCGACTTCATGCCCACAGCTACCGTTGAAGCTCCTGTCGCTGCTTATACCGCTCCCGCAGCAGTAAAAACTCCGGCTGTTAAACCTGAAGGCGCGGCTAAGCTGAGCAAGGTGGTTATCATTACTTCGCAGAACCGCTTTGAAGCTTTGAAAACTGCGCTGGATAAGTTGGGCATCACCGGCATGACCGTAACTAAGGTTTTGGGTTACGGCATTCAAAAGGGCCAGACGGAAATGTACCGCGGCGCTGAAATAGCTGCGCATCTGTTGCCCAAAGTTAAAGTAGAAATGATTGTGTCCGCTATTCCTGTGGCTGACGTAGTCAACACCGCTAAAGCAGTGCTGTACACTGGTAAATACGGCGACGGCAAGATTTTTGTTTATGACGTCGAGGACGTTGTGAAGATCCGCACCGGTGAAACCGGCTTCGACGCTTTGCAGGACAAACCTATTGAAGGTTAATTATATTGCTTCTCCCTAATTACTCCCTAATATAGCAGAAGAGACCGAAAGCCCTTGCGTCATGCGGGGTTTTTGGTCTCTTTTGCATTGAAACAGAGTTAAAACAGCGCAATTTATTTTTAGAGCTGCTTTTTGGGGCAGGGCTTTTACATATAAACGTATTTTTATATATACAATCAGTATACAGCGTGATAAAAACAAACAAAACGCGACAGAATGAATAAATGCCGTATATTTATGCAGCTATACTGCATAAATACGCATAGAAAAATACAGAAAGACAGGAAAATAATCAAGTTACGTCCGATAATATAAATTATGTGAAGAATGCACTGCTGCTATGTTTGCAATAGCACTGCGCCGGGGACAAGGTAGCAGCGCCGTCAATTCTCTTTTCTTTTTAAAATTATAGGCCTCTATTGTAGAGCTGTGCTGTGACAGTAATTTTTATAAATGCCGGGTAAAGTGGCATGGTTGAACGATTTTTGCCGTTTTTAGGGCTTAAAAAAGTGTCACAAGTGTCACAAAAGATTGTTTAAAAACAGAAAACATAAAGCGAAAATTAAGCAATTTTCAACGATTTGGTCATAAAAAATGTGCAAATTTCTGTGACACTGTCACAAATTATTTATTAAACTTTATAAAACGGCTCTTTTTGCGTGAAAACGGCGGCGAAAAAGCCAAAAACAAACCAGCAAAGCGGCCACTATCTAACGCTTGCAATGCGTATAAATGCGCGTTATAATATAAATAAAAGGCGGTGAAGTGTTGAAAACGGCAGAGCTTATAAAGCTTCTAAAGAAGCACGGCGTGTACCTGCTGCGCGAGGGCGGGCGGCATAGTCAATATTACTGCCCTCCGACGGGCAAGGTTATTATGATATGGCGGCACGCTAAAGAAGTACCAACGGGGACGGCCAACGCGATATTAAAGGACGCAGGGCTTAAATAAGCGCGGATAGAATGGAGAGTGAAACGCATGAAATATATTTACCCGGCTATTTTTACGTTAGATAAGAGCGATAAGGCTTTTCCCAACGGCGTATATCAAGTAAAATTCGTTGATTTGGATACTTGCTATACATTCGGTAACACGTTGGAAGAAGCTTATGAAAACGCGGCGGACGCTTTAAATCTTGCTTTATGGGATTTGGAGGAACGCAAGGCCGCAATACCGGCGGCGACGGCGGTCAGCGAGGTACATTGCGGCACTGATGCCTTTGTTTCGCTTGTTACTGCTGATACCTTAGAGTATCGCAAGCAGTACGACACAAAAGCCGTCAGAAAGTCGCTTACTATACCGCGCTGGCTGGATACGCTGGCGCAGGAAAATAATATAAACTTCTCCAACATTTTGAAAAGGGCGCTGCTGAAAGAGCTGAATATAAGCCCGCAATAGCAAAGCGGGGGCTTATGGACAAAAGTGGACATATACAAAATTAAAGCCTTTTGCGATATTAGCGGCGTGTAAAGGGCAAAGACAAAAGGCAAAAGCACTGCAAGCGCAAATAGCGGCAGCTATGGGCTTTTTGTCACTAGATATTTAACATAGGGGCAAAGGGCAAAAGGCGGGAGAGCAAAAGCTTTTCTGCCTTTAGTGTTTTTTTGGTAGCATATAGCTGCTATAATAATCTTGTTAGGGGGTGGCCAGCTTGCAGACAATAGCGGTATTTGAGGAATTACAAAGGGCACGCGCCGCAAGAAAAAGAGCTTTGGAAGAATTTGAAGCGCTAAAGCAGAGGGCGGACGGCGTGGGCGCGGTAAAATACAGCGCCGCAAAGAGCTGTAACACCGGGGCAACGCATAGCAGCGTGGAGAGCATGGCAATTTTGCTAGATATGGCACACGAGCGCTTTGCCGACGCAGTAAATAAGGAATGCGGGTTGATGAAAGAAGTTATGCAGCTTATAGATTTAGCGCCTATGAGTATAGGCCGGGTAGTCCTTTCGCGGCGCTATCTTTTGGGGCAGAGCATAACAGAACTAGCAGAGGAGCTAGACATATCAATCAGCTATGCACACCGGGCGCGAAATAAGGCCATGAAAGAGCTAGCGGCTATACTTGAGAAGCAAACGGCAGCTTGAAAGTATATAGGGACGTGCTTTTTGTTTGACAGCGCCTTTTATAGCAGCCCGCTAGAGCGTTCAATTTTTGTTTGCAAGTAAATTTACCTGTTGACGATAAAAACCGCGTGGCGGTGCAAAGGCGGCGACGTGGGCGGCATATTTGCATAATCCGGCTTGAGTATTACGCAAAAAACTTGTCACGCAGCTTTATTATATAATAAGCAATAACTTAAAAGTGATTGACAATATAATAACTTAAAAGTATAATGAGAGCAGGGAGGGGAAAACGGTTTGCACAAGATATATTTTTACAAAGACAAAAGCGGCAAAACACCAGTGGCCGATTATATCAGAGAATTAGCGGGCAAATCTGATAAAGATAGCCGTATAAAGCTTAGGAAAATACAAGATTATATCAACGCTTTGCGCGAATATGGCTTGAAGCTTACAGAGCCATATATTAAACACCTTGACGGCGAAATTTGGGAGCTAAGGCCATTACGGGACAGAATACTTTTTGTTACATGGTATAACGGCGGCTTTGTGTTGCTTCACCAATTCATGAAGAAAACGCAGAAAACACCTGCGCGGGAGATTGAGAAAGCAAAGCGGGAGCTTGCCGACATGATAGAAAGGGGCGTTGATTATGAATAATTCGGTTATCGGCGGAACATGGGACGAATTAGAAAAAGAGCTTTTCACGCCTGAGGAAATAGCGGCCAGCAATTTCAGAGTGGCCATTATCGGCGAATTGATTAAAGCGCGGCAGGCGCAAGGCCTAAGCCAAAAGAAGCTAGAGGAATTAAGCGGCGTGAAGCAGCCTATTATCGCAAGAATGGAAAAGGGCGTCACAAGCCCACAAATCGATACGCTTTTAAAAGTGCTTGCGCCATTAGGTAAAACGCTTGCGGTCGTGCCGTTGGAAAAATAAAGGGGCGTTGCATACCGGCGGCGGGATAGTTTGTATAAAGCTATCCTGCTTTTTTATTAGCAGGGCGGCGACAAGGATTATTTCCGCGCGAAAAGCGACTAGGGCAGAAACGGAGGCATATTATGGCGATTACACGCAAGATGATTTATAAAGACGAACCGCTTACAGAAGCGCAGATTAAAGAATTGGACGCGCTGGAAAGCCGCCCGGTAGAGTTCGACGCAGACTGCCCGGAATTGACGGCAGACCAATTAAAGCAAATAGCGGCGCAGGCCAGGGCTAAAAGAGTTACCCGCCGTCAAGTGGTAGCATTGAGAGTGTCGGCTGCCACGCTGGAAAAGGCTAAGGCAACAGGCCATGGCTATACTGGATTTATGAGCAGGCTTTTAGACCTTGCGATAAATAATCCGGAAATGGTAAAGCGCTGCCTATAAGAGCAAAGCAGGAGTGTAAAAGCTTCTGCTTTTTTTTATTTTGCCGACGGCATAGCCGCACACTATGCTTGCAAATGGCTGGATAGGTATTAGAGCAGTAACAGCCCAAAGAAAAAGCAGCGTTCGCACACGCGGCTTTTATATCGGCGGCAAAATAAAATGCCCCACAGTCTAGCACACTGCGGGGCATTGCTCCTAGTGGAGAAGCGTTAAAACTCTTTGCACGGTAAGAATACCACAAGAGCCAAAAAAGTCAAATGACAAAACAGCATGAGGTGGCAAAATTTACTTGCAGGGCTGACCAGCGGCGCGGCAAAGCCTAATAGCAAGGGGCTATTTTTCGGGGGCGGGGGTAGAGTTTGGCTTAACGTCGTCGGCGTGCGTTGGCGGCGTTTTTGGGCGTTGGCTACGCAGAAACTCTATATAAGTTTTTATTTTGTCGAATTCATCTTCACTAATACCAATTAAAACAAGCATGGCAAAATAATTAAGCCATTCTATATTTTTGGGCTTGCTTTTATAAAACCATAAATCCAATAACATAAATTTATCGGTTGTAAAAATTGCTTGGCGTTTTTGCTGATGGACTAGAGATAAAAAAGCAGAAATAGAATTACAAGCAAGCTCATCTGAGGGTATTAGTTTATCTAGCGGTACATCTAGTGCGCTATGTAGCTTTAGGAGCATTTCAAGCGGAATATCTGTTACTATCCTCTTTTCGTATTTATATATAGCAGGAGCTTGAAGCCCCAAAAGTTGCGCTAGAGCCTCTTGCGTCATTCCTTTATTTTTTCTAGCTTGTCTTATTATTGCGCCAGCGTCTTTTGATACTTTCATTTTTGCGTATTCCCTTTCAATATGTACTTGTATTATACGAAAGTTCAACGAAAAACGCAAGGAACGCAAGAAAAACATCTTGCAAGACATTTATTTTTGTGTTAAGAAAAAACATCTTATAAGACAAAAAGGAGGGCTGCTAAAATGAATAAAGAGTTGTTCAAATATCATGCGGCTAAAAATCGCGATACTATGCGAGATGTTGCCGAAATTTTGAATATCTACCCGCAAACTTTATCAGCGCGCTTAAATGGCCGTTATGGCAAGTTTTCACTAGATAATATAGCCATTTTGCGCGAGCGTTGGCATTTAACGGCGGAACAATGCGCCGAAATTTTTTTAGATTAAATACATCTTGTGAGATGTATTGGGCGGGCAAGCTGGCGGCGACTTGTCAAAACTTGTCATTGAAAACCTTATAAAACCTAATACGCTACTTATTTTTCGTTGTTGGTAAGTTCAGAGCCATAAATTTTGTTTCTAAAGGCGGGGTCAGCAGCTAGTTTATAATAAAAAGCTTCTAAATAACGAATTTTATTTTTTATTTGCTTTATTTTTTCAATATCTAAATTTTTGTTTAAAGCTTCTAATTCATTGTTTATTTCTTCAAATATTTCTTCTTGTGACACAAAGGCATAATCTGAAAAAATTTCAGCGTTCAACTCTTTTGCAAATTTATCACGAAAGGCTACATTGGCAGCCTTTTGCCCTTTGGCTATTAGCTTTTTCACAAAATCAAAAAAATCTGTTGCTGCTAAATTTAAATTTACCCCAGTTTCTAGGTGATTTAAAATATATCCATTTACAATAGATTTATTGTCTTTGACAGCGTCTTTAAATGACAAATACTCTGTAAAAGTACCTTTAGTTACGCTTATACCGTATTGAGACAATAAAGAAATATATTCTTGCTCTGTACTTGTTTTATAATTTAATAGTTCATTTGGCGTTATATTTAAAACCTTGCATAATTCAATAATAAAGCCTATGCGCGGCTCCGTATTAGTGGTTTCATACCTGCCAATCATAGACGCAGGCACCAAAAGGAGCTGGCCTAATTCTTTTTGTGACAATCCAGCTTTTTCACGCGCTGCTTTTAAGCATTCGCCGAAATTCATAAAACAACACCTGCCTTTTTTTGTTTAAGTTTATCATGTAAAAAGCTAATACGCTATAAAAAGCTTGACAATATAGCTAAATAGATACTAAAATAAAAACAGTATCTATTTAGCTATTAAAGTGGGGTGAAAATATGCAATTAGTAATTAACACAAAAACTCTAGGCTTAGCCATGGCAGAGCAACAACTTAGCATAACAGAATTGCAAGAAAAGGCAAAAATAAGTCAAGCTGTTATAAAAAGCATTAACGCCGGAAAATCGGTAAAGCCTGCAACGCTGGGCAAGTTAGCGGCGGCGTTAGGCGTAGAGCCTAAAGAGCTAGTATAAAAGCCTTGCCCTATTATCGGCAGAGCTAGAAAGCGAGGCGAAACACATGAACAAACTGGAAAAAGACTGGGTATTTAACGAAATTATGCGGCATTTGTCAACACATGGGCGCGGCGGCGATTTTGGCAGTTATACGGCGGGGCGCGTTGACGCGCTTGTCGAGTTTCTACGGAATGCCGGGTATTACAGGCAGTTTTTAAAATGGCGCGCGAAGCAATGCAAGTAAACGCCTATTTTGGGGCGCGTAGGACGCGCTAGGAACGTTATTTGGCAATGCAAACGCTCAACAGGTATAAAGTATCGCGCCGCCGATTTGCAACGCTTAAAATGGCGTTAGGGCGGTAATATGAAGAAAGGAATGGTAAACCATGTTAAACAATCAAAACGCTATTACAGAACAAGAAACAGCCCTGCAAAACAATATGGAGGCAGAGCCGGTTTATATTAACTGCCGCGAGGTTATGCGGATAACGGGCTTGTCGCGCGGCAAAGCCTACGAGCTTATCAGACAGTGTAATAAAGAATTGGCGGCGGCGGGCAAGTTCATTCGGCGCGGCATGGTCAACAGACACTACTTGAATAAAAAATTATAAGCCCTGACTTGCAGGGCTTTAGCGAAAGGGGCGTTCAACATGAGAAAAGCTAATTATCAAAAAGCCGCTTTTTACGTATGGCTGGCGGCGATGCTGGCCTTTATCGCCACTAATGCGGCGGCGAAATTCTTTTGGCTAGGGGGTCGTATAGCATGACTGGACAAAAGCAAATCGGGGGGGTACTTTGCCGCAAATGATTTATGAAATTGTATTGCATACGCCGTGCTTACTGGACGATGCAGAACACGCGCAAGCTTTCAATGGCGTGTTAAAGCGTCAGGGCGAATATAGCGCACGCTGGACGTGTATGCTAATATATACGGCTGGCGTTCTGATGGGCATAAGGCAGGAACGGCAGCGCAGACATAAAAAAAGACATTCCAGCGCGGGCGGCGCGGAATGCCTAAGGCTAAGAAGCGGAAAATAAAGCTTTTTAGCAGCTGTTAGTTCTTTAATATTTTAACAAATTAAGCCGCTTTCCGTCAAGCAATAATGCAAGGCGGGGCGGCTCATTTTATATATTAAGGGGGTACACTATGCAGAAAAAATTATTAACGCTTGACGATATAAGGCCATTGTTAGAGGGAGCAAAAGAAAAGGCGAACGGCCATATAATAGCCACGTGCCCGCTATGCGGCAAGGCGGAACACCTGCATATTGACGAAAAGGACGGCGGCCAGCTTTTAGTTTATTGCCAAAAGTGCAGTGCGCCGGGCGCGGATTTTTTCAAAGAATGGCACAGACTGCTTGACGATGGCAGCGCACACGGGCAGGATACTTACAGCAAGGCCGCCGCTAAGCCAGCGCCGCCAAAGGCAACGCCGCCAAAAGACCACGGGGCGCAAATAGAGGATTATTACCACGTTTACAGAATGCCGGACGGCGCAGAGGTTTTCCGCAAGCGGCGCAGGAAATGGGCAGACGGCCACAAGGCTTTTAGCTTTGAGTTTATGGACGGTACCGGTAACAAGCGTTATTCTAAGCCGGAAAACAGCAATAATTTATATAATCTAGACCTGCTGGAAAAGGCCGCGCCAACGGATACGCTTTACATTGTAGAGGGCGAAAAGTGCGCCGACGCTATGACGGGGCAGGGCTTTTTGTGTACGACGGCTTGCACGGGCGCGCAGAAAAGCATTAAGTTTACTGATACGGACAAGGCCGCGCTGGCCAAATTCCAAAAGCTGGTTATCATTCCCGACAATGACGAAAAAGGGCAAAGCTACGTAGAAGCCTTTGCAGAATTTAGGCCGTATATCTTGCGTCTGCCGTCATTGTGGCCAGTTTGCCCGCCTAAAGGCGATATAGCAGATTATTTTGCACAGGGCGGCGAAGCGGCGGCGGTAACAGGCGCGGAATGCGAAGCGCCGCCAGCCCTGCCGCTGGAATTAAACGCGGAAACGATAAAGGGCTTTAGCGCTGCCGACATAATCGGCGACGGCGTTTTTACGGCGCTTTTCGCTATTACAGACCAATACAAGCGGGCGCAGATAGAGGCGCTGCTGAATACCAGAGCGGCAGAGCTAAAGACCGCGCGGAATTTTGCCAAATGCCTAAAGGCTTATAAAATGACGCGGGCGCAGGAAAAGCGCGGCGGCCACGTTACGCAGTTCCCGGAGCAGCCGTTAGAATTGAAGCTATCCGACAAATGGGGCGGCGATGCAAGCGGCGTGTACTGCTGGAAACAGGCGGGCGACGAATACGTTAAAGAATACGCCAGCTATACGCCTGTTATGCCAATAAAGCTTTTGCACGATGTAGAGCAGCGCACGGATAAGATAGAGCTTGCCTTTTATCGATACGGCCACTGGGAGAGCATTATTACAGACATGAACGCTATCGCCAGCAAGTCCAAAATATTAACGCTTGCTAATTACGGGCTGGACGTAAGCGAAGGAACGGCAAAGCTTTTAATAGAGTATCTTGCGGCGGTTAGAGCTTTAAACAGCGACACGCTGCCGCGCCAAAACATTGTAAGCCGTTTGGGATGGATTGGCGGCGACTTTGTGCCGTATAGCGGGGGCTATGTTATCGACGGCGGAAGCCACGCAGACCTATTAGAGGCAGTGACGCTTAAAGGCAGCCTGCAGGCTTGGGTTGATGCCGTAAAGCCGCTGCAGCAGGATATCCGTTTTAGGTTGACGCTTGCGGCGGCGTTTGCAAGCGTGATGCTGGAAAAAGTAGACGCGCAGCCGTTTATCTTGCATTTGTGGGGGCAGAGCGGCAGCGGTAAAACAGTAAGCTTGCAAATTGCGGCCAGCGTATGGGGACATAATACGCTTATCGGCTCAATGAACGCCACAACTAACGCGGCAGAACATAAAGCGGCGGCGCTCCATAACATACCGGTATTATGCGACGAATTGCAGACCGTCAAAACATACGGGCAAAATAATTATGATGCGGTCATTATGCGCTTGTGCGAGGGCACGGGCAGGGCAAGATTAAACGTAGAGGGGGCAAGCCGTCCGGTTACAAAATGGCATAACTGCTTTATCGTTACAGGGGAGGAAACACTTTGCAAAAAGAACAGCGGCGGCGGCGCGGCTAATCGTGTTATAGAAATTGAAACTGGCGCAAGTATATTGCCCGCCGGGGTCGACGTTGGGGAATTGCTGGCCACGGCGGCGACTAATTGCGGCAACGCCGGGAAAGCGTTTGTAAATGCCCTGCAAAGTATGGAGCTGAAAGAGCTGCAAGACCTTTGCAAAATGTCAGTAAGCATTATAACGCAGACTTGCAAAACCACAGGCAAGCAAGCGGCGGCGATGGGGCTAATATACGCGGCAGACTGCCTTGTAAGCGAGCATATTTTTAATAACCGCGCCGACATACTCAAACCGGAACAGTTAAAGCCGTTTGTAAAAACTCTTGCCGCCGTCGACGTAGCGGAACGCGCCAAAGAATTTATTATAGGCCATATAACAGCACATCAAGCTAATTTTGCGCCGGTAGGGGAAAAATTCGCGCCGTCTTATACCTTTTGGGGCAAATTACTTTGCAGAAACGCAGACCAGCAGGTCGATGGCGTGCAGATAATTAAGCAAGTATTAGACGCAGAGCTTGCGGCGCAAGGATTTGATTTAAAAGCAGTTTGTCGGCGCTGGATTGAAAACGGCTTTATGCAAGAGGGCGGCGCGCAGCAAATACGGCTAAACGGCAACGACAGGACAAGGGTATTAACGCTAAATTTCCGCCTTGCTATCTAGTTTTATAAAGTTTTATAAATGTTTTGTGACAGGCTGTGACAAATTTTGTGACAGAAAAATCGCTCAACCATGCGGCTTTAAGCCCTGCTGTCACAAAAATATTACTGTCACAAGAAAATAATATATACTTAAGTAAAAAAAGAATTGGAGGGGAAACGCTTAATGACAATAGAGCAGTACGAAACTAAAACAAAGGGTAAGCTATGGCGTTATGAATGCGGTTATCGTGATTGGCAGGGCATTTATAAACGGCGCAAGCAGTCGGGATTTAAGACGAAAAAGGAAGCAAAGGCAGCGCAGCAATATTTCCTCGATACGGTAAGCCAGCAGCCTAATATATTATTTGCAGCGCTGGTCGGCGAATACCTAGAGTATTACAGGGCAAGGCGCAAAAAGCAGACAGTGGCCACGGCAGAAAGCTATATAAAATACGCTATATTGCCGTTTTTTAAGGATATGTTGATAACGGATATAACCGCCGCCGCCGTGAGCCGCTGGCAGAACGAAATAATAAAGAAATATGCCTTGACTACACAAAGGCAGATACAAGGCAGGTTGTCGGCGATATTAAACTATGCAATGCGCTTTCGCGGCCTGCGTATGAATGCGGCGCGTGAAGCCGGGAGTATAGGCAAAGACCGCGCAGGCCGGGAACAGATATGGAAGCTGGAAGAATTTAACCGATTTATCGAATGCGTACCGATGGAGTATAAAGCGGCGTTTATAGTGCTATTTTATAGCGGTATGAGGGTAGGGGAATTATTAGCGCTGACGATAGCTGACTACAACGCGGCAGAGCGCAAGCTTAATATCGATAAAAGCCTTTCGCGCGTACATGGGCAAAACATTATAGGGTACACTAAGAACGATAGCAGCAGGCGCGTTATTACGGTGCCTGACATTGCCGCCGCCGCGCTAGACGAATATATAAGCCATTTATACAAGCCGCGGCCATATGAGCGCATTTTTGAGCTTATAAGCAGGGATAAACTACAATACAGGCTAAAGAGGGGAGCAGATGCGGCCAACGTGCCGCCGATACGCATACATGACTTAAGGCATTCACACGCTAGCTTACTAGTGCATATCAACGAAAATATTAAGGTTATACAAAAGCGGCTGGGGCATAGCAGCATTAAGACAACGCTAGGAACATATGGCCACCTATACGAGGAAGCCGACGCGGAAACAGCGGCGCGGCTGGACGGATTAACAGAGCAGAAAAAGGGGCAAAAATTTTAAAACCATGAAAACGCTAGAAAAGAAAGTTAAAATACAGTAACCATAAAAACAAGAAAGCACTATAAAAATTAAAAGTAGGGATATTCGAGGTTACTCCCTAATATAGCAGAAGAGACCGAAAGCCCTTGCGTCATGCGGGGTTTTTGGTCTCTTTTGCATTGATTGGCTTCGGTTTGGTTTTAGAAGCTGCGACTAAGCTTGTCAATTAGCTTTTATATTGGAGTTTATGGCGCAGTGAAGTATAATATAGATATAAAATCCATTAAAAAACAGGATTACAATTAATAGAGAAAGGTCGTTTTAAAATGAAGAATATTGCGTTATATAAAGCCATGCTGCAATATTTCAGCGGTGATCCGCGCCGCTGCCAGCATTTAATTAAGGTTGCCAGCCTGGCGCGGGAAATAGCGCTGCTGGAAAATTTAGATGAGCAGACCGTTGCGCTGGTGGAGGCTGCCGGTTTAGTCCACGACTGCGGCATTAAAATTGGCGAAGCTAAATATGGCGCAGGCAAATGTACCGGCAAGATTCAGGAGCAGGAGGGCCCGGCCGCCGCGCAAAAAATTTTAGCGGAGCTGGGCTATGATGCCGCTGCGGCAGAGCGCATTTGTTATCTCGTAGGACACCACCATACCTATAATAATATCGATGGACTTGATTATCAGATTTTAGTGGAAGCCGACTTTCTCGTAAATTTTTATGAGGACGAGTTGAGCAAAAATGCGATAGCTCATGCCGTGGAGAAAATTTTCCGCACGGACAGCGGCAAATTGCTGGCGCAGGCAATGTTTGGGTTGAAATAAAATAAACTCCTAAAGCAGACCGTCTTGATTTCAAGTAGCTGCTTTAGGAGTATTATATTTTAATGCAGGAAGTTTATTATTTTTTAGCGTGGAGCTTTTTCAGCTTGCGCATCAGCGCTTCTAAATCAAGCCTTTGCCCTTGCAGTAATGCGGCGGCGCGGGCCTTGATCAGCTCGTCTGTGCTGGTGCGGATTGTTTGGCGCAGGGCATCCCTGATTGCCGGTGTCAGCTGCTGTGGCTCCCAGCTTTCCAAAGCGTCGCAGGCACAGCCGCGCAGCAGCTCGTGCAGCGAACCCAGAGCGGCCGTAATAATGGCTTCGCCCTGTCCCGGATGGGTTTGCAGATAGCGGAGCGGCACTACTAAAGCGTGCAGCTCGGCGGCATACAGCGGCAGCCGGTCAGTGATAAGCTGCAGGACGCGCTGGGAACGGTCGTCGCCTTCGTAGGACAGCAGGTAAGGAAAGAGCGTATATTCCAAGGGATGCTGCTGCCAGTAGGCAAACAGCCGAGGCCAAACGTCCATTTCCGTTTCGTAAGCAAAATCAGCCAGCTGGTAATTGATTTGACCGTCGATAATCAGGCGCTGGTGTATCTGCTCTTGCCAATCCTGACAGTAGACCATATTATCGCAGCGGGCAATCAGTTCGTGGCATTGATTTGGCGACAAGGAATAAAGAGTGTTTTCCTCCAGCAGGCTGCGCAGAGTGTTGGCAATAGTTATCATATCCAGCAGGTCTTCGGGGATTACGGCCAGGTATTGCGCATGGCGCAGCAGGCTGCATAGCATGGAATAGATGTCGATGCTATGCAGATTATGGCTTTCGCGCACATTTTGCGGCGGATAATGCAGCAGCATAAATAAATAATTGCCAATTATGGCCATGGCGCTTTTATACACGGCAAAGGAAATTACCGGCCGCTGCAGCACCTGGGCCAGCTTTGTGGCCTGCATCAGCTTAACGGACAGGGGCGGATATTCCACTTCGATATCGGGGCCGTTTTTCAAAAGCCACAAGCGCTGAGCTTCGTCGGCGCATTGGCAGTCGATGATAGCGAAAACCTTGCCCCAGCCTTTGGTACAGCCTAACAGCTCCCATACTGCTTTTTGCGGCGTGTAGTTGCCGATGCGGCAGCCGTATAAAAAGCTGAAGGTAAATTCCTCGCAGTGAGCCAGTGTGACAATATCCTGCCACAGCTGGGGCTCTTCTTTTTGCAGGCGTTCCATGCCGTACAGGCCGAAAAGTATCAGGGCAAATTTCAGCGGCTCGCGGTGGCGGGCGTTGTAGAAGAAGCTACGCGCTAGGTCGAGGGCCACGATGTTCATATCGTCCGCGTCAAAGGAGGATATAAAGGGGTCGCAGTATTCGGCCATGGACATACTTTTGAGATCCTGGTATAGACGCTGGCGATGGGGCTGCAGGGGCTCGGCCAGATAGGCGCGCAGGTCCTTGAGCAGCAAGCTGGCGTCGTCGACCGCAGCGGGCATATCCATGGTGTAGTAAAAAGCGTCGGTATGACCGGGCTCCGTAAAGTAGGGATAATCGCTGCTGTCAGGCAGGTCTGGTTCGGTGTAAAAACCGTCCTCGTCAATATGATTTTTGATGTAATGGTACAATGATTTATTCATAGATTTATTCGCGAAAAAACTTTTACTAAATTTAATTATATGGTACAATAAAGAGGCTGCGACTCTTTCCAGTAGGAGGGAGGTGTCTGGCGTTGGAAGATAGTATCCATACCTTTGTCGTATCTGTTGGAGCAAGTATAGTCGCCTACTATATTTGCAAATGGCTGGACAGATATTAGAGCAGCACCAGCATAATAAAAAAGCAGCGGTCGCCTCCGCTGCTTTTTTTGTGCCACGCTTTGGAAGAAACGTGCCCATAACCTTTTGTGCTTAAAGTATAGCATAGAGATAAGAAAATAGCAAGTTTTTGTTTTACATTTGCGTTGTAATCTCCATCAGGCAGTCGCCGCTTTCCACGCGCTCGCCGGCAGCTACATGAATAGCGCTGACGATACCGGAGATAGGCGCTGATAAAGTCGTTTCCATTTTCATGGCTTCGGTGATAATTAAAGGCGTGCCCTTAGTTACGGCCTGACCCTTTTCAGCCAGTACCTTGACTACGGACCCGGACAGCGAAGCGCCGATTTCACCCAGCTTGCTCTTATCCGCTTTTTTGCGGGTGACGTTGGTCGCTTTGGCGTTGCGGTCCTTGATAATGATTTCGCGTGGCAGTCCGTTGAACTCAAAGGTTACGGTGCGCATACCGGCGGCATTGGCTTCGGAAATATGGTCTAATTTGATGACCAGTACCTTGCCCTGCTCTATTTCTACCTTAATTGTTTCGCCGGGAGTCATGCCGAAGAAGAAGGTGGGCGTATCGAGTACGGATACGTCGCCAAATTCGTTGTAACGGGTTACCCAATCGGTGAATACTTTGGGATACAGGCAGTAGGAGCTGATAGCTTCGTCAGTGGTGGGGGCGCCCATATCCTTGAGCTTGCTGCGAACAGCTTCAAAGTCCACTGGCTCCAAAGCGGCTCCGGGACGTACGGTAATAGGCTGACGGCCCTTGAGAATAATTTTTTGCAGCTTTTCCGGGAAGCCCTGATAAGGAACGCCGATACGCCCTTCGAAAAATTCTACGACGGAGGCGGGGAAGTCCAGCACATCGCCTTTTGCGTAAACATCTTCTTCCGTCAGTTCGTTTTGCAGCATGAACAGCGCCATGTCGCCTACGATTTTAGAGGACGGCGTAACCTTGATTAAATCGCCGAAGAGCATGGATACGCGGTGATACATATCCTTGACTTCTTCCCAGCGGTGAATCAGTCCCAAGGCCTGGGCTTGCTGCTTCAAATTGGTGTACTGGCCGCCGGGCATTTCGTGAACGTAAACTTCGGGGTTGGGGAAGTTTTCCGTTCTGTCGGCAGCTTTATAATAAGGACGCACGGTTTCCCAGTAGCGGGACAGCTCGTTGAGGGAATCAACGTCCAGCCGCGGCTGGCGGGGGTGGCCGCTTAATGCGTAATATAAACTGCTGGTGGAGGGCTGGCTGGTGCCGCAGCTCATGGAACTCATGGCCGTATCCACGATGTCCACGCCTGCGTCGATAGCGCGGGCGTAAGTATAAATAGCGTTGCCGCTGCCCTCGTGAGTGTGCAGGTGAATAGGAACGCCTACATAGGATTTCAAGCTGCTGACTAATCTGTAAGCGGCTTCCGGCTTTAACAGACCGGCCATATCCTTAATGGCGATAATATTAGCGCCGGCTTTTTCCAAAGCCTTTGCCATATCGATATAATATTGCAGGTCGTATTTATCGCGGTGCGGGTCGAGAATATCGCCGGTGTAGCACAGCGCGGCTTCGGCTACCTTGCCGCATTCGCGCACGGTGTCGATGGAAAGACGCATATTATCCAGACCGTTGAGGCTGTCGAAGATGCGGAACACGTCGATACCGTTCTTGGCGGCCAGTTGGATAAAATGCTTCACTACATTATCGGGATAGCTGGTATAGCCTACGGCGTTAGCGCCGCGCAGCAGCATTTGGAATAAGATATTGGGAGCCGCTTGGCGGAATTGAGCCAGACGCTGCCAGGGGCTTTCGTCCAAGAAGCGGTAGGCTACGTCGAAGGTAGCGCCGCCCCAGCATTCAAAGGAGAAAAGTCCGGGCAGCTTACCGGCGGTATCGCGCATGACGCGCAGCATATCGCTAGTGCGCAGGCGGGTTGCGAACAGGGATTGATGGGCGTCGCGGAAGGTGGTATCGGTAACGAGAACCTCCTGCTGGGCCATTACCCAATCGGTTAAGCCTTCGGGGCCTTGGGTATCCAGTACATGCTTAGCGCCTAAAGCTAAAATGCCGTTATAGGGCTTGGGCAGATTCAAAGGCGCGAAGTCGGGCTTGGGCTGCACGCCTACGTTGGAATAGCCGTTGACCGTAATATCGGCAATATAATGCAGCAGCTTGTTGCCGCGGTCCAAGGTTTTGGGGAAAACGAACAGCTCCGGCGTTTCGTCTACAAAGTCGGTGGTGTAGTCGCCTTTGATGAAATGTTCGTTTTGCAGCACATTCTCTAAGAATTGGATGTTGGTCTTAACGCCGCGGATGCGGAATTCTTTTAAGCAGCGCAGCATTTTAGTAATGGCTATCTGGTGGGTCAGGCCCCAGGTAGTGGCCTTAACCAGCAGCGAATCGTAATAGGGAGTGATAACGGAACCGGTGAAAGCGTTGCCGCCGTCCAGGCGGATGCCGAAGCCGCCGCCGCTGCGATAGGTAATCAGCTTGCCGGTGTCGGGCATAAAATTATTGGACGGATCTTCGGTGGTAATACGGCACTGGATGGCATGGCCGATGGTGCGCAGTTCGTCCTGCTGGGGCAGGGCAATTTCCGGCCCGTGCAGGCTGTAGCCTTCGGCAATGCGGATTTGGGTTTGCACGATATCAATGCCGGTGATTTGCTCGGTAACGGTATGCTCGACCTGAATGCGGGGGTTGACTTCAATAAAATAGAATTTGCCGTCGGGAGTGGCTAAAAATTCCACCGTACCAGCGCTGATATAATCTACGTTCTTCATCAGCTTTACTGCGGCGTCGCAAATGGCCTGGCGCTGCTCCAAAGGCAGGGAGAAAGCCGGAGCGATCTCCACCAGCTTTTGGTGGCGGCGCTGCACGGAGCAATCGCGCTCAAACAAATGCATTAAATTGCCATGGGTGTCGCCGATGATTTGTACTTCAATATGCTTGGGATTTTGCAGATATTTTTCCAAATAGATTTCGTCGTTGCCAAAAGCTTTTTTCGCTTCGCTTTTAGCCATGTCGTAAGCGGTTACGGCTTCTTCGGCAGATTTAACGACGCGCATACCGCGGCCGCCGCCACCGTTCACTGCTTTAATGATAATGGGATAACCGTATTGTTCGCCAAACTCCAGAACTTCCTGCAGGCTGTTGACGGTGCCCTTGCTGCCGGGAATCATGGGGATGCCGGCCAGTTCGGCTTGCTTGCGGGCGTTGATTTTATCTCCGAACATAATTAAATGCTCAAGGCGCGGGCCGATGAAGATTAAACCTTCTTCGGAGCAGCGGCGCGCTAGATTGCTGTTTTCGGATAAGAAGCCGTAGCCGGGGTGGATAGCATCTACGTCGTGTTCCTTAGCCACACGCAAAATATCTTCGATATCCAGATAAGCGTCCGTAGGGCTTTTGCCCTCTCCTACTAAATAAGCTTCGTCGGCCTTATTGCGGTGCAGGGATAGAGTGTCTTCTTTAGAATATATAGCAACAGTGCGGATGCCTAATTCATTGCAGGCACGAAAAACACGAATGGCGATTTCGCCGCGATTAGCAACTAAAACTGTGTTAATTTTGGGCATGATAGCTCCTCCTTGTCTTGATTACAGCCTTATTGTATATAAAAGCCGGGTGTAATGCAAGCAGGCAGACAGATGTATACAGGTATTCTTATATATTCTTTCGTGAAAATTGACGTGTACGATGTTAGAAATAAAGAAGAAACCCATACGAAAGGCAGCGCCTTGGGTATGGGTTTGAAGATTTATGGGATCTTTTTATTTCAAACATCTTCTGCTTGCGGATTTTCCGATTCATTATTGTCCTGAACATTTTCGCTTTGGGTATTGTAGGACGACCAAAAGGCGTCTTCTATTTGGCTGCCGTCGGGGCGCAGATAAATTTGAAAATGCTCGTTGCTGTCCGGCAGGCGATAAGCCAGGCTGGCATGATAATCCTGATTAATAAATGCCGCTGCCAGCGTACCGGCGCTGCCGTCGGGCGCAGTATATTCCAGCCATTGGCCGCCGTCGAGACGTTCCTTAAATTGGCTTAGCCAATCGGCGCGCATTTTAGATAAACCGGCTTCGTTCATGCAGAAGTTTATGTCTATCTTATGTCCTTGAACCACATAATTAAAACGGCAGTAGGGATTGTTCTTCGTATAATCTGTGGGCTGGGGATTAAATAATTCCTGGAAGCGATTCAAGCCTTCCTCATCCGTGCGGATGCAGGCTATGGCCTGCTGCTTGGCGTCGGCGTCTTCGTCCAGTCCCTCCTGCAGCTTACGGTCGGCGTCGGGATTTATCCAATGGTATTCCATCCGTTCCAGGGAATCGCCGGCTTCGATTTCCTGACCCAGCGTCAAAAATTCGTAATCGCCGGGAACGGCCTTGAGACCCTGCTGTACGGCGTCCAAGGCGCCGGTCTTATCGCCGAAATGATTGCGCAGCTTTGCTACTTGCAGCCAAACCCAGGGATATTCCGGCTCTTCCGCAGCGCCGCGTTCCGCATATTGCAGCGCTTTTTCCAGCTGGCCGCAGTACATCAGCGCGGCGGAATAACGGTAATACCAAGTGGCGCAGCCTTTTGCATTTTTTTCGGAAGCGGGCATCCACTGCATTACTTTGTAATAATATTTGTAGGCGTCGATATTATTGGCGGCAAAGGCGTACCAGTTAGCAATCTGCAAATCTTCCTTGGCTTGCTGTTCCGTAAAGGCGCCGCTGGCTGTGCCTTCCGTGATGAAATTTTCCAGATAGTTGAGCATTTGGTAAAAATATCCGGATGCGCCGTCGTCGAAGGATTGCAGCGTTTCAATGTCCTGCGGCGACAGCAGCGAGCCTGTTTCTTCGTGTATTGGCGGAGCGGTCTGCGTACCTTCGTCACTCTTCAGCAGGCGGACTGCTCCGGTATAGCGGCGGAAGGAATGGAAATTAGCCCAGGATAAATTTGCGCTTTGCAGAAATTCCTTCGCCGCGTCCAAAACGGCGTACAAATCCCAGGCGATAAAATCCAGATAACCGCAATACAAGCCGGTTGCGCCGCCTAAAAAGGTAACGGCTGCCTCGCTGCCGACCCGCTCGACGATAGCTTTTTCCAAAGCGTCGCGAAAATCTAAAATTGCTTTAGCGCGGTCGTCGCCGGTAAAGCCGTTCAAAGGGTAGCATAAAAATCCCGGAACGGCTCCGTCGTCGTGAAAAGCGTTCATAGCGTCGCAGTAGCCGCGCAAATATTCGTTAATCAGCACGGGCAGACGGGTAGAACCGATATATGTATCCAGCCGCCAATCGGCGTCCGGGTCTTCCACTGCTTCCAGCTCGTAGCCGATATAATTATTGTCTAAAAAATCCTGCGCCGTTAAATTCAGATCGAAGTCCCGGTCGCGTAAAAATTGCGGCAGCTCGTTCAAGGTGATGGCAGCTTCCGATTTAGGTGCAGGCAGCACATTGAAGAATTCAATATAGGCGATAGCGGGAATTTCGCCGATGATTAAATCGGTCAGCGTGCTCAAAAGCCACCAGGCGCGGTTTTCGTTTTCGCTTAAAAGCGGGATTAATTTTGCGCAGTACAGCTCTAAGGCGATGCGCTTATCGCCGCGCATTTCCGGCCAGATTTGGACGTCGCTGCCGTTGATGTCCCAGCCGTTGGAGCACAAAACGTTATTGTCCGAAGGCTGGCGGCCTACAATAATGTTCCAGCGCTGCAAAATTTGCGGCGGCGCGAATTTTTGGAAATATACCAAGGAAAACAGCCGCTTGCTGTCGCCTTCGGGCGTTAGAATCAATTCGTACTTTGCGCCGCTGCTTCCAAGCTCAAAGGCGATGTTGTCAAAGGCAAGCTGCAAAATGCTTTGACATTTGCCGACTAAAAAATCGCTCAGGCTTTCGCGTTCCGGATAATCCAGCAAGCGCCGCAGCTCGCCTTCTTCCGCCAGAAAGGTTTCCCATGCTTTCTGCGTCCGTTGCCGAAAGGTTTGAGAAAATTTTGGCAAGGATAGAATACTGCGGCATTCATTGATAAACTGCTGCGTGTCCTCGTCGCCGGGACGAGCAGCTAGGGCTTTTTCAAAATATGGCAGCGCCAGATATTCTTTGTCCAGATAAAAATAGGCGTAGGCTATGCGGAAATTCCAGCAGTGATCTTCGGCAAAATATTCTTCGTGGGGCTTCAGCAGGTCCAACGCTTTGCGGAACAGCTCTTTATCGCCTGACTGTGCAATATTATTGTAAGCACGGGCCAGTTCGCTGTCGGTTTCCGGTGTGCGTTCTGCGGCGGGCAGAGACTCCAGCGCGTCGATAATTTTTTTGTACTCGTCATTTTCGTGCCAGCTTTGGCATTGTTCCAGCAGTGTCATTTGAACAGCCTCCTTTAGATTAATAATAAATGAAAAAGTAAAGATGATTGCAGTCGCCGAATATCAGGGAAAAATCATAGCTCACAACTCTTCTCTTTAATAGACATAACTATAAAAATGAAATCGTTTTTTTGTTTTTATTCTAACATGATTTACTATTTTAAGCAAGCGAATATAGCGAGTTTGCTTTCTCAAGAGATTTTTCCTTGCTGAATTTTATAAAAATGGTGATATATTCTATGTAATTACCGAAAATCCTGCTGAAAGTCGGTGAAATAAATATTTTAAAATTTGTGCTCTACATATAGACTTTTTCTAAAATTATGTTATGATATTAACAAGCAAAGAATATAACAGGAATATTCTGAAAAGTAAACGCAAAAATGTGATAGAATAATTTGTGAGTGCGTAAAGATTTACAGTGTATTTCTGAGAGAGGCATGGCGAATCTAAAAATTAAAAATTTTATCAATAAGGAGATATCGGTGTATGATGAATGATTTTACTGTGGCGTCCACCAAAGAAACCAATCTGTTTATGCAGCAATATTGCCGAAGCGAGAAATCTCGTCTAAGTATTATAAAACATTTTGCTGTTGAAACTGAAGTGTATGAGGTTCTGGCTCCGGGACAGCAAGTATATAGTTGGATAAATGGCGGCAAGCTGATAGGGGATACGGTTATAGCTTTTCTAGTGAAGGATTTGTATAATTTGAAAATATATTATCCTGTTTTTCCAGAAAGTATAGGCAAGCAATTGCTGAAGGCATGGGGAATGCCGTTACCACCAAAATGGAGTATATATGCGTATGATAATAAGCAGCTGTATATGGAAAAGGCAGATGAATTTAATCAGGAAATGCGCAGGCTGCTGCTTTACGGGCGTTTATTCATCAGTTTACAGCAGCGTGGCTTTTGCCCTATGCCCTATAGTTTTAAAGAAATATATCTTCAATTAAACAAATTTTCTAACGATTCTGTGGACGTGAGCGTTGTACGCATGGTGAATGCTGTACTGCGCGAATATTTACACGTGAAGGGCAGATTTATGAATTGCAATAATCTACAGGATTTTATCGCTTACCTGCATAAAAATATACTTTATTGTCATTTGTCAACGCAGATTTTTCCGGACTGCGGCAGTTATTGGCGCAAGAGAATGAACAATGCTATTTTTAGGAGGGTGCATGGAAACTTGTAAAAAAAGACGGTCTTTGGATGAATTATTTGCTGACTACGAAGGAAGTTATAAATGCCAGAAAGCTGCTTCCGGCGAGTCTGTGGGAAAGAAATTTTAACTAATATAAATTTTTAGCTCAAAACAAAAATTCCTAAACAAAAGAAAGCGCCGCAGAAAAGCGGCGCTTGCGAAACGATGCAGTTGAATAAATGTTAGTTTTTATGCGTTTTCCTTATCATAATCAGGATCGAATTTAGGATTCAGATAGTTTTGGAACAGCCAGGCGAGTACTGCGCCGGAAATATTATGCCAAGCGGAGAACACAGCGCCGGGAACGGTAGCTGCGGGCATTGCGGCAAAGTGAGCTTTAGCCAGGCCGGTTGCCAGACCGGAGTTCTGCATGCCAACCTCTACGGACAGAGCAACTGCTTTTTTCCAGCTGAGGCCGCACAAGCGGGCAATACCGAAGCCCAGCGCATAGCCGCAGCAGTTATGCAGAATAACTACCAGAATAATCAGGCCGGAGGTTTTGAGGATCAGGTCGCGGCTGGCGCCGATTACGCCGGCAATGATTAAAGAAATAGCGATAGTGGAAACTGCTGGCAGATAGTCGGTAGCCGTAGCTGCCAGCTTGGGCAGGAAGGATTTAACAGCCAAGCCCAGGCAGATGGGCAGGATTACGATTTGCACGATGGAAAAGAACATGCCAACGGGGTCGAAAGCAATTTTTTGACCGATAATTAAATAGGTAATAAACGGAGTTAAAATAGGGGACAGCACCGTGGATACGCTGGTCATGGTAACGGACAGCGCTACGTCGCCTTTGGACATAAAGGTAATGACGTTGGAGGAGGTGCCGCCGGGACAGGTGCCTACCAGTACGACGCCGGCAGTCAGCGCCGGGTCCAGGTTGAAAGCCGTAGCCAGCAAATAAGCCAGACCGGGCATAATAAAGAATTGCGCGCACGCGCCGATTAAAACGTCGGCGGGGCGTTTTAAAACTAAAGCGAAATCTTTCAGGTTGAGCGTTGTGCCCATGCCGAACATTACAACGCCTAACAGGCAGCTGAGAACGCTGATGCCGCCTACCTTACCCAATACCCACAGAAAATTCTGGGGCATAACCATACCGAGGATCAGAAAGACGATGGCGATAATGCCAAAGAACTTGCCGATCAATGCGCAGATTTGTTTCATTTGATATACCTCTTTCCCTTAAAAAAATAAATACTGCGGGCGTCCGCCCTTGGAAAAATATCCGCTTGCGCGAATTTTTTCCTTTATATTTTAAACGTCCACTATTATAGCAAAGATATGTTAAAAAATAAAGGGACGTTGCTAAAAACGGCGAAAAAAATTGCCGCGTTGCGGCAATGTGTTATAATAGTTATATAATTGCACTAAACTAAGGACGGAGGTACGCCGTTTGTATACGATAAGCAGGGACTACCGCAAGGAAATTGTTATTGAAAAATCACGCTTCATCTGTACGCTGAAAAAAGTCGGCGATGAAACGGAAGCGCAGGAGTTTATCAAAGCCGTGAAAAAAGAATTTTGGGACGCTACGCATAATTGCTCGGCGTATATTGTCGACGATTTGGCGCAGCGGTCCAGCGACGACGGCGAACCGTCGGGGACGGCGGGCGTGCCTATGCTGGAGGTTCTGCGCAAAAACCGGCTCGTCGGTACGGCGGCGGTAGTGACGCGCTATTTTGGCGGCGTTAAATTGGGCGCTGGTGGTTTGGTGCGCGCTTACAGCGGCAGCGTGGCGGGCGCTTTGAAAGAATGCGGGCTGGCCGAGCGCGTTTTAACGAGCCGCTTTAGCTTTACTTACGACGTGAACAGCGTGGGGCGCGCGTTGAATATTTTGTATCAGCAAAATTTCTTTACTATTGCCGAGGTGGAATACGGGTTGCGCGCTAAAATAATTTTACAGATGCGCGACGACCAAAAGTACGAGGCCGAAGCGTGGCTGACGGAAAACTTGAACCAGCCCGTAGAGCTGGAGCTTGAAAGTAGCGAATACGCCGAAATTCCGGTGCGAGAGTAATCTTAAAGTTTAAGGTAGGGCTGCAGCGCGCCAAAAAGCTTATCCAGCGCAGGGTACAGGCGTTCTTCCTCCAGCCCGGCGTAATTCATCAGCATGGTGCGGCTGTTGTCGTTGACTTTTTGGTAGTAATAATCTGACAAAAATTTTATTTCGATATTTTGCGCGGCTGCCGCTTGCTTTAAAACTGCGTCCGGGGCATCGGTGTCTAGGTGCAGCAAAAAGTGCAGGCCGCTGTCTTCGCCTTCGACTTTAAGCGCGCGCGCCGCCGGGCAGGACGAGAGATATTGCAGCAGCGCGTCGCGCTTGTTGCGGTAATAGGTGCGCATGCGGTTGATGTGGCGCTCGAAGTAGCCGTCGTCGATAAATTTTGCCAGAGTGAATTGTTCGAAATTGGAAACTGTGCAGGAATAAAAGCCCAGTTTTTCGTAAAAAAGCATAGCCAGATGCGGCGGCAAAATCATATAGCTGATGCGGAAGGTCGGCGCTAAGGTTTTGGAAAAGGTATTGATGTAGATAACCTTTTCTTCCGTATCGATGCTTTGCAGCGGCGGTATAGGCTTGCCGGACAGACGGAATTCGCAGTCGTAATCGTCTTCGATAATATAACGGCGGGCGCTTTGCGCAGCCCAGCGCAGCAGCTCGTAGCGGCGGCTGATGGGCATGGTGACGCCGGTAGGGAATTGGTGCGAGGGCGTGATATGCAGAATATCCGCGCCGCTGTCGGCCAGCACGTCGGCGCATAAGCCTTGTTCGTCCATGGGCAGGTGGCGGCAGAAAACGTCGTTGGCACGGTAAGCCGCTGCCAGCTGCGGGTAGCCTGGGTCTTCTAAAGCGTAGATCTTATTGCGTCCCAAAAGCTGCACAACCAGATTGTACAGGGTTTGCGTGCCCGCGCCTACGATGATTTGTTCCGGCTGCACCTGGAGGGCGCGGAACTGGTATAAATGACGCGCCAGAGCCTGGCGCAGGGGAGCAGCTCCTCCGGCGGAGGTGTCGCTGATTAAAGCATGTTCGTCGGCCGTAGTTAAAGTATGGCGCAAAAGGCGCGCCCATGTATTATAAGGAAAGGTGTCTGGCGGGACGCTGCTTTGGGCAAAGCTCAGCAGCGGCTTTTTTTTGCGCGCGGGCAGCGCTGCGGTTGTCACGGCGCGCTTTGGCGGCGGCGCCTGGCGCTGCAGGTCGGCCACGTAATAGCCGCGTCTGGGGCGGGAATAAATATAGCCTTCGACCAAGAGCTGCGCGTAGGCGTTTTCAACCGTGATCAGGCTGACGCCTAAATTTTTTGCCAACGTCCTCTTAGAAGGAAGCTTTTCGTTGGCCGGGAGAGTGCCTGCAGCGATATCGTTTTTGACGCAGTTATAAAGATGGTTGTACATGCTGTCTCCATGCAGGTCGGCAAAATCATAGGTCAACATAGGGCGGCTCCTTATCTGGCAATAATAATTTGGCAAAAAATGAATATAACAATATATTCAGCTGTTTGTATAATACTACGTAGCGGATATTGCTGTAAAGTAAAATCTGCGAGAAATTATTATTGGAGGAATTATGATGAACGAACGCTATAAATTAAACGCGCAGCTGGCCCAAATGCTCAAGGGCGGCGTTATCATGGACGTTACTAATCCGGAGCAGGCGCGCATTGCCGAAGCTGCAGGGGCCTGCGCCGTTATGGCGCTGGAAAAAATTCCGGCGGATATCCGCGCGGCCGGCGGCGTAGCGCGCATGAGCGACCCTAAATTGATTAAAGAAATCCAAAACGCGGTGTCCATTCCCGTTATGGCAAAATGCCGCATCGGCCATTTTGTAGAGGCGCAGATTCTGGAAGCGCTGGAAATCGACTACATTGACGAAAGCGAAGTGCTGTCCCCGGCGGACGACGTTTACCATATCGACAAAACTAAATTTAAGGTTCCGTTCGTTTGCGGCGCCAGGGATTTGGGCGAAGCGCTGCGCCGCATCAACGAGGGCGCGGCGATGATCCGCACTAAGGGCGAGCCCGGTACCGGCGACGTAGTGCAGGCCGTGCGTCATATGCGTAAAATGAACCAACAGATTGCGCAGTTGGCCGCTTTGAATGAGGACGAGTTGTTTAACGCCGCTAAAGAATTGCAGGTTCCTTACGATTTGGTAGTGTACGTCCACGAGCATAAGCGTTTGCCCGTTGTTAATTTTGCCGCTGGCGGTGTCGCAACTCCAGCGGACGCGGCGCTGATGATGCAGCTGGGCGCGGAGGGAGCTTTCGTAGGCTCCGGTATTTTCAAATCCGGCGACCCCGCTAAGCGTGCGCAGGCCATAGTGAAAGCTGTCACTAATTTCAAGGACGCTAAAATGCTGGCCGAACTGTCCGAAAATCTGGGCGAAGCCATGGTGGGCATCAACGAGCAGGAAATACAGCTGCTGATGGCGGAGCGTGGTAAATAATGGTCGGCGTTTTGGCGGTGCAGGGCGCGTTCATTGAGCATATGCAGGCGTTGCGCTCGTTGGGCGTTCCCTGCGTAGAACTGCGGCAGCAGGCGGACGCACGGCAGGAACTGACGGGCCTGGTGCTGCCGGGCGGCGAAAGCACGGTGCAGGGTAAGCTGCTGCGCGATTTAAATATGTTCGACACGCTCAAAGAAAAAATCGAGCGCGGGTTGCCGGTTTTGGCGACCTGCGCCGGGATGATTCTGCTGGCGGAGCATTTGAGCAACGACGATAAGGTGCATTTCGCCACGATGCCCATTACCGTGAAGCGCAACGCTTACGGCAGGCAGCTGGGCAGCTTTCATACGCAGGCAGATTTTGCCGGGTTGGGCAGCGTGCCCATGACCTTTATCCGCGCGCCGTATATTGAAAGCGCGGGTGCGGGCGTAAAAGTTTTGGCGGAAGTCGACGGGCGTATTGTGGCGGCGCGTTACGGGGAACAGTTGGCGTTGGCGTTCCACCCGGAGCTGGACCTGGATAAAAGCATGGCGATTCACAAATATTTCCTCGCCATGTGCGCAAAATAAAATAAAATTCGTAAGCGGTTCGTCGCTGGTCGGCGCGCCGCTTTTTTCTGCCGCGAAACGCAGCGCTGCAGGCTATTATTTAGTAGTGGAATTATTTCACTGCGGGCGTCGCGCGAGCTGTAAGCGAGCGGGAATTTTATATTTATTTTATGGTGAAAATACGGCGTTCTTGTATTTTTTGTAACAAAAGTAATTGACGCAACACTGAAAGATGATATACTATATAGACGAAGCTTTAGATTTTCTGTTTTGTTTGTTGTTTGACGTTTGGAGAAAATAACAATGTTAAGCGCTTATGGGTTCCCCTTTTTGCTTGCCGCTTTGGTGAGCTATATATTGACTCCTTATATAAAAAAATTAGCCTTTCGCATCGGCGCTATTGACAGACCCGATAACCGCAAAGTGCATAAAAAAATTATGCCGCGCTTGGGCGGGCTGGCTATTTATATCGCGTTTATGTTTGCCGCAGTAGCGAGCCTGGAGCTGACTAAGGATATTGTGGGTATTCTGGTCGGCGGTACAGTGATTGTTATCGTGGGCGTGCTGGATGATAAGTACCAGCTGCCGGCGAAGGTCAAGCTGCTGGGGCAGATTTTTGCTGCCTGCGTACTGGTGCTTTTCGATATACGCATCGAATGGGTTAATAATCCTTTGGGCGGCTATTTTTATTTGGATTATCTGTCCATACCGCTGACCATTTTCTGGGTGATAAGCTTTACGAATGTGGTCAATCTGATAGACGGCCTGGACGGCCTGGCTGCGGGCGTATCTGCCATTGCTTCGCTGACGGTGATTCTGGTGGCGGTGCAGATGGGTTACTATCATATTGCTGTGATGACGGCGGCGCTGGCCGGCGGTATTATCGGCTTTATCCGTTATAATTTTAATCCGGCCACTATTTTTATGGGCGATACGGGCAGTATGTTCATCGGCTATATGCTGGCGGCTATTTCTGTATACGGCGCGGTAAAGACCGCAGCGACTGTGGCGCTTATTGTACCCGCCATCGCCCTAGGCCTGCCGATTATGGATACGGCTTTCGCTATTATGCGCCGCTACAGCAACGGGCGCCCCATCTTCCAGCCGGATAAGGGGCATCTGCATCACCGCTTACTGGCCATGGGCATGAACCAGAAGCAGGCCGTGCTGCTGATGTATGGTATTACTGCCGTCCTTGGCATTGCAGCCGTGCTGTGGGCCGAGGTGGACGGCTTTTACGCGGCCTTGATTATCGCCGCGATTATTACGGCTGTCGCTGTAGGCGCGAAAAAAATCGGTATTCTGAACGACAGGTAAAGGGGAGGAAGAACCGTGAAGAAACTTAAATTGATGACTGTCTTTGGCACTCGTCCGGAAGCAATTAAAATGTGCCCGCTGGTCTTGGAGATGCGCAAATATCCTGAATATATCCAGCCCATTGTGGCCGTTACCGCACAGCACCGCGAAATGTTGGACCAGGTACTGGAGCTTTTCGGCATCAAGCCGGACTATGATTTGAATATTATGACCAGCGGCCAAACTCTGTACGACGTTACTACCCGCGCGTTGATGGGCTTGAAGCCGGTTATGGAGGAAGCTAAGCCCGATATGGTTTTAGTACACGGCGACACCACGACTACCTTCGCGGGGGCGTTGGCGGCATTTTACGCGCAAATTCCAGTGGGGCACGTGGAGGCCGGGCTGCGCACGGGCAATAAGTATTCGCCCTATCCGGAGGAAATGAACCGCAAGCTGACGGGCGCTATCGCCGATATGCACTTTGCGCCGACTTCGACGAGCAAAGCCAATCTGCTGCGGGAAAATGTAAAGCCGGAAAATATTCTGGTGACTGGCAACACGGTTATCGATGCTTTGCAGACTACGGTGCGAGCTGATTATCATTTTGAGGACGAGGACTTTAATAAGGTATTTGCCAGCGGCCGCCGTCTGATTTTAATGACCACGCACCGCCGTGAAAATTTGGGCGAACCCATGCGTCATGTGTACCGCGCACTGAAAAGCGTGCTGGAAACGCATGAAGACGTGGAAGCCATCTTCCCGGTGCATAAAAATCCCAAGGTGCGCGAAATCGTCAACCAGGAGCTGGGGCATTTAAACCGTGTGCATCTTATCGAGCCCATGGATTACGAGCCCTTCGCTAATTTAATGGCCAAGGTGGATATCGTGCTGACGGACAGCGGCGGCATTCAGGAGGAGGCTCCCGCTTTAGGCAAGCCGGTGCTGGTGCTGCGCGATACTACGGAACGCCCCGAAGCTGTGGTCGCCGGTACGGTAAAACTGGTAGGCACGGCTTACGAGGATGTGTTGCGGGAAACGAACCGCCTGCTGGACGACGCCGGATATTATCGCTCGATGGCGGAGGCTGCCAATCCTTACGGCGACGGCAAGGCTTGCCAGCGCATTATCAGCGCTATTTTGCGCAAAAACGGTTTTGACGCAGAAATTTTTTCCGAATTTCAGCATAATTGAGTGGACATTGTTTGTGAAATAATTTAAAATTATATTATACCATTCTGTGAACTGCAAAATGGTCTGTTAAGTGTGTGACGATTTGAAAGGACTATATGGATAAACGCAAGGAAGCGCGGGAACGTGTTAAAATGCTTAATGCGCTGGCGACGGTTTCCTCCTTGGCTATCATGATCGTTTGCGATTTTTTGCTGGCGTATTGGGGCGGGGACTGGCTGGATAATTATTTTCAAACTGGCGACCATTCTTTTCGCGTGGGCTGTATTTGCCTGGCCATCGTTACAGTATTCCTGACATTCTTCAAGCTGATATATTCAGTTATGCTTGATAAGGACGACGACGAGAAAAAATCATGATGAAATTTGATTTGGCGCCGTCGCTGAAAAGCGGGTACAAGCAATTCCTTGTTGGGCCTGCCGTCGGCGGCGTGGCGATGGCCATAGCGGCGCATATTCTGATATCGCCCGCCTGGGCGCTGGCTTTGTTTAGAGGCAGTATTGTAGGCTTACTGGATAAAGTAATAATGCTTCACGGTATCAGGCGCGCTATGCCGTATGAAAAGGAGCCTGAAAAGGGCCTGGCTATTATGCGTCGTTACCGCTGGTACAGGGTTATAGCGGCTTCCAGTATTATAATAATGTTGTTGAAGCAGGGGCGCGATGTGACTGGCGTTTGCATCGGGCTTCTCCTGATACATATATTTTACTTAATCAATTTAACATTTATCGCGTACCGACTGAATAAGGAGGAGACGTGAAGAAAGGAGTAAAAGAATGGGAAATGAAGCAGCAGCTGCGGCACAAGAACATTCCGGCGAGATCGTCCATTACCTTGCCACGGAAGTAGCCCCTGGTATCGTCATCAATATGCAGACAATGTATATGACCTGGATTACCATGGCTGTCGTTTTCGTGCTCTTTGTTATGGCTGCAAGAAGTCCGAAGCTGGTTCCCAGCGGTTTGCAAAATGTAATGGAATTTTTTGTCGACTTCCTTAATGGTCTGATGGAAGGTACCCTTGGTGCTAAAGGAAGCAAATATATGGCTCCTTTTATCATCACCCTCTTTATGTTTATCTTCATCGCCAATGAACTCGGCATGCTTCCTCAGGTTGGCGTACACTGGACGTCTCCGACTAACGATATCAACACCTGTTTTGGTTTATCTTTGATGGTTGCCGCAGGCGTATATGTTGTCGGCGTATGTCAAAAAGGTTTAAGCCACTTCAAGCATTTTGTCAGCCCTTCCCCGGCTTTCTTGCCCTTGCATTTGTTGGAAGAAATCACTAAGCCGCTGACCATGGCTCTTCGTCTATTTGGTAATATCCTGGCAGGCGAAATTTTGCTGATTGTACTGTATCAATTGGCTCCGTGGGTAGTACCCGAATTCTGGGTAATGTTCAGCTTATTCATCGGCTTCTTGCAGGCCTTTATCTTCACCATGCTGACGCTGACCAGCTATGCTATCGTATTCGCTCATCACGAATAAGAGGCAGTTCAGCACATCACATCATTAAATTTTAAAGTATTTAGTTCTGAAAGGATGAATGAAATGACTGAAAACGCTATGATCATTGCAGCATCTATGTTTGCTGTTGCATTTATTTGCTTGGGCGCAGCTCTGGGCGCTGCTCTTGGTAACGGTAACTTGACCGGTAAAGGTCTGGAATCTATGGCTCGTCAACCGGAAGAAGCCGGCAAGCTGTTCACCAACATGCTGGTATCCGTAGGCTTGGTAGAATCCATGCCTATTCTTTGCTATGTAATCGCAGTAGTATTGGTATTTGCTAACCCCTTCGTTAAATAATTGTATCCCTGATTTTAAGAAAACAATAAAGGAGAGTGCTATAATTGGTTAATATTAACGCAACACTTATCGCGCAAATCCTGAACTTTTTGGTTCTTGTTTTCGTTCTTGCAAAATTTGCTTATAAACCTTTATTAGGTATTATGGAAGAGCGCAAGAATAAAATTGCCAGCGATTTGGAAGCTGCTGAAAAGGCTAAAACCGACGCAGAAACAGTTAAATCCGAATACGCTGCTAAATTAGCGGATGCAAGACAGGAAGCACAGGCTATTATCGATAATGCCCGCAAAACTGCACAGGCTGCTCATGATAAGATCATGGCTGACACTAAGGCAGAGCAGGAGCAGCTGATTGCCGCTGCTAAAGAAACCATCGCTTTGGAGAAGCAAAAATCTCTGGACGATATCCGTGCTCAGGTTATCAACCTGTCCATGATTGCTGCTGGCAAGATCGTTGAACAAAAATTAAGTTCTGAAGAAGACAAAAAATTAGCCGGCGAAATCGTTGATTCTATTCTGAAATAAGCGTTTTGCCGCTTTCTCTAACAAGCCGGACAAATCTGCTGAAATGCGAATCAGCAAAGATGAAAGCCGGTATTCGGAGGTGATTGGTACAATATGAAGAGCGAAGAAAATATTGCTTTGATTAAGCAAGAATTATCCAGCTTCAAAATTGATCTCGGCTCCATTAAAGAGCTGTTAGATGTAAATGTTACCACGGCTAAAAAATTATCCGTGGACGAGTATCAATCCATTTCTGCAATTCTCACCGAGAAACTGGGCCGCGAAATCTTCCTGAATAAAAAGGTTGATCCGGCAATCCTCGGCGGTATCATTATCCAAGTTGGCGATAAGGTTTACGACGCTTCCGCAGCTCGCAAGCTGAAGAAAATGGAAGTTGCTCTGAGTGGTATTGACATTCACGAGTACACTAAACCCGAAGCCATGGGTGATGCTCTGAGCGCTAAGCTGGAGAATTACAATGTGGATGCTGATCTTGAAGAAGTTGGTATCGTAGAGAAGATCGGTGACGGTATCGCAAACGTTATCGGTATGAAAAACGCAATGGCAGGCGAGCTGGTAGAGCTGCCGCACAACGTATCCGGCATGGTACTGAACCTGAACCCTGATTCCGTCGGCATCGTATTGATGGGCGGCGAAACCAAGATTAAGGAAGGCGACATTGTACGCCGCACCGGTCGCATCATGGAGGTTCCCGTAGGCGAAAACCTGCTGGGCCGCGTTGTAAGCGCTATCGGCGATCCTATCGACGGCAAAGGTGAAATCGTTGCCGCTGAATATCGTCCTGTTGAATCCCCTGCACATGGTATCGCAGACCGTAAGTCCGTTGATACTCCTTTGCAGACCGGTATTAAATGTATCGACGCGCTCGTTCCTATCGGACGCGGCCAGCGCGAATTGATCATCGGCGACCGCGGCACCGGCAAGACGGCTGTTGCTATCGATACCATTATTAACCAAAAAGGCCTGGGCGTTATCTGCATTTATGTAGCTATCGGTCAAAAGGCTTCCAATGTTGCCCGTATCGTTCGCACTTTGGAACAACACGGCGCAATGGAATACACCATCATCGTTGCCGCTACCGCAGCAGATTCCGCTCCGCTGCAATATCTGGCTCCGTATGCGGGCGTAACCATGGCTGAATATTTCATGGACCAGGGCAAAGACGTTCTGTGCGTATACGACGACCTGTCCAAGCACGCCGTTGCTTACCGCGCCATGTCCCTGCTGCTCCGCCGTCCGCCAGGACGCGAAGCTTATCCCGGCGACGTATTCTACTTGCATTCCCGTCTGCTGGAACGCGCTGCTAAGCTGAACGACGAGTTGAAGGGCGGTTCCATCACCGCGCTGCCGGTTATTGAAACCCTGGCAGGCGACGTAGGCGGCTTTATTCCGACCAACGTAATTTCCATTACCGACGGTCAGATCTTCCTGGAATCCGAGCTGTTCTATTCCGGTATCCGTCCGGCTATCAACTCCGGCTTGTCCGTATCCCGCGTAGGCGGCGCAGCTCAGATTAAAGCTATGAAACAGGTTGCAGGTACTCTGCGTCTGGATTTGGCACAGTTCCGCGAACTGGCAGCATTTGCTCAGTTTGCTTCTGACCTGGATAAAGCTACCAAAGCTCAGTTGGATCGCGGCCAGCGTCTGACCGAGGTTTTGAAGCAAGGTCAATACAGCCCGTTGTCTGTTGAAAAACAGGTTATGGCCATTTACCTTGGTACTAAAGGTTATCTCGACGACGTAGAGGTTAAAGAAGTAACCCGCTGCGAAAAAGAATTCCTGGACTTCATGGAAGCTAACCATCCTGAAGTAGGCGCAGATATCCTCAAAACCAAGAAAATCACCGATGAGAATGAAGAAGCATTGAAGAAAGCTATCGCCGAGTTCAAGGAAACATTTGTATCCAGTGAAGGCAGGTGATTAACTAATGGCTACTGCACGCGAGATTCATCGCCACATGAAGAGCGTAGGTAACATTGGTAAGATCACCAAGGCTATGAAGATGGTTGCCGCCGCCCGCCTGAGACGTGCTCAGGAGCGCGCTGCCGCCAGCCGTCCTTACGCCATCAAGATCAAAGAAGTGTTGTCCAACGTTGTGAGCGATCCGAGTATTCTTGCAGGCCTAAGTGCCAAAAAACACCCGCTGCTTCAACATCGTGAAGTTAAAAAAGTTGGTTATCTGGTGCTCGCCTCTGATAAAGGTCTGGCTGGCGCATACAGCTCCAACGCATTGAAGCTGGCCGTTGCGGAAATTTCCGCCTGCGACTCTGAAGTCGTTGTAATTACCAGCGGTCGCAAGGCAAGGGATTTCTTCCGGCGCCGCGGCTATAATGTGCTGAGCTCTCATATGGGCTATTCCGACAGACCTTCCTATGATAACGCGGTAGAAATTGCTCAGGATGCGGCAAAACGCTTTGCAGACCAGGGCTTTGACGAGCTGCGTATCATCTTTACTCTGTTTAAAACCGCTTTGTCCCAGACTCCTACCTGCGAAAAGATTCTGCCGGTAGAGCCTCCTGTGAAGGAAAAGGGCAAGGCTGAAGCAACCTTTATGTTCGAGCCCGGCGAAGACGAAACCTTGGAAGTCCTCGCTCCCAAGTATCTGGAAACCGTCGTTTACGCCGCGCTGGTACAATCCGCTGCCAGCGAGCTGGGCTCCCGTATGACCGCTATGTCTTCTGCTACTGATAACGCCGCTAAGCTGGTACAAAATCTGGAGCTGTCCTACAACAAGGCGCGTCAGGCTACCATTACCCGAGAGCTGACGGAAATCGTCGGCGGCGTAGAAGCGCTGAAGCAAGCGCAACAATAATCTTAATTAATTCGTAGGGAGGCTAAAACCTTGAATACAGGTAGAATCGTACAAGTTGTTGGCCCTGTTATCGACATTGAGTTCCCTCCGAAGAGCATGCCTGCTATCCTGAACGCTATCAAAATTGATGGCACCACCGATGAAGGTAAGGTAAAAATTCACCTGACCGCTGAGGTTATGCAGCATATCGGCTACAATGTAGTTCGTGCCGTTGCTATGAGCTCCACCGATGGCCTTGTTCGCGGTATGGAAGCAGTTGATACCGGCGCTCCTATCAGCGTACCGGTTGGCCCCGGCGTACTGGGCCGTATCTTCAACGTGCTCGGCGAGACTGTTGACCATGACGATACCCCTGTTGAAGCTGCCGACCACTGGCCGATCCACAGACCGGCTCCCAGCTTCGACCAACAGGCAACATCTACTAAAATTTTGGAAACCGGCATTAAAGTCGTAGACTTGATCGCTCCGTATGCAATGGGCGGTAAAATCGGTCTGTTCGGCGGCGCCGGCGTAGGCAAAACCGTTATTATTATGGAGCTGATCCATAACATCGCAACTGCACACGGCGGCTATTCCGTGTTCGCAGGCGTTGGCGAGCGTACTCGTGAAGGCAACGACCTGTGGGGCGAAATGAAAGAGTCTGGCGTTATTAACAAGACCGCTCTTGTATACGGCCAGATGAACGAGCCTCCTGGAGCACGTATGCGCGTTGGCTTGACAGGCCTGACCATGGCTGAATACTTCCGTGACGTTGGCGGCCAGGACGTATTGCTCTTTATCGATAACATTTTCCGTTTCATTCAAGCTGGCTCCGAAGTATCCGCATTGCTGGGCCGTATGCCTTCCGCAGTAGGTTATCAGCCTACTCTGGCAAACGACATCGGCGCTTTGCAAGAGCGTATTACCTCCACTAAGACCGGTTCCATCACCTCCGTACAGGCTGTATACGTACCTGCGGACGACTTGACTGACCCGGCTCCGGCAGGCACCTTCGCTCACTTGGATGCAACCACCGTACTTTCCCGTCAAATCGCAGAGCTTGGTATTTATCCGGCAGTTGACCCGCTCGACTCCACCAGCCGTATCCTTGACCCGCTGGTAATTGGTGAAGAGCACTATAAAGTTGCTCGTGGCGTACAAGCTATCCTGCAACGCTATAAAGAATTGCAAGATATTATCGCAATTCTTGGTATGGAAGAATTGAGCGAGGACGATAAGGTAACCGTTGCCCGTGCTCGTAAGATTCAGAAATTCCTCAGCCAGGCATTCTTCGTTGCTGAACAATTTACCGGTACTCCCGGCCAATATGTTCCGCTGAAGGAAACTATTCGCGGCTTCAAAGAAATCCTTGAAGGCAAGCACGACGACCTGCCCGAAGGCGCTTTCTATATGGTTGGTACCATTGATGACGCTATTGCCAAGGCTGCAACTATGAAGGAATAATAATGGCTACACCTTTTACATTTGAAATTGTCACGCCGGATAAGATGCTTTTTTCCGCTGAAAATGTAACCTATGTTGGCTTCCGCTCTTTGTCCGGTGGCCTGGGTATCAAAGCCAAGCATTTGCCCATCATTGCTACCCTGGACATTGCGCCTATGAAGCTGGAGTTTACTGATGGCACTGCGAAGAGTTTTGCAGTGTGCGGCGGCTTCCTGGAAATGAAGGACAATAAATGTACCGTTTTGGCAACTATTGCCGAAGCTGATACAGATATTGATACTGCCCGCGCTAATGCAGCTAAGGAACGCGCCGAACATCGTTTGCAAAGCCAAAGCAACGATATCGACCATGCCCGTGCAGAGCGTGCGCTAAAGAGAGCGCTCACTCGTCTGCGTGCCGCCAGCAAGGCTTAAAGCATTTCAAGACAATGCAATGAAAAAACAATTAAGCCCCGCTCGTAAGAGCGGGGCTTTTTGTATGCAGAAGAGTATGTTATTCGCCACTGCCTGCCATAGCCTGTAAAATTTCGATGTGTTCGTTTTCCGTCAGCACGTAGATAAAATCGCCGGGCAAAAGGCGCGTGTCGCCTGTGGGAACGATTTGCTGCTCGCCGCGCTTGACGTCTACTAAAAGCGTGTTATGCGGCCAGGGTATATCCTTGATAAGTTTATTAGCAACCGGGCTGCCGCTGCAAACGGCAAGCTCGATAACATTACGCTGCTCCAGCGTATCGGGAGCGGGCTTATCCTTTTGCAGCATGCGGTTCAGCAGCTCTTCGTAAATAGGCTTGCTTTGGCACAGCTCCGCGATAACGAAAGCTACCATGGAGGCGATAGCCAAAGAAAGCAGCTGCTGGTAAGACGAAGTCATTTCCATAATCAGTACGGTACCTGTAATTGGCGCGCGCACTGACGAAGAAAAGAGCGCCGCCATCGCGACAACCATAATATTAGCGGCGTAAAGCGGTTCGATAACCTGCAACTGAATTAAAATATTGGCGCAAATACTGCCGCTCAGCGCGCCGATAACGAGCATGGGCAGAAAGAAGCCGCCGGGGACGCCGCAGCCGTAGCTTACAAGCGTAAAAAGCAGCTTGCCCGCTAAAAAGCACAACAGCAGCTGCAAGGATACCGGCGTTTGCGCAAGATGGTTGATGAGTTCGTTGCCGCCGCCGAGTACCTGCGGTAAAAAATAACCCAGCGCTCCGGCCGAGAGCAATGCGAAAATAATCTTATGCGCTTGGCTTTTAAACGGCGGCAGGCTGTAGAAGCGACCGATATTCAGCAAACCTTTATTAAAGATTACGCCCGCCGCGCCTGCGAACAGCGCGACTAAAACGACAATTCCGTAATAATTCAGAGGCAGGAGCTGCAAATCGGGAATGGCGAAAATAGAAGCGCGGCCGAAAAGCGCGCGCGAAATCACCGTCGCCGTCATGGCTGCGGCCATGGAGGGCAGCAGCACCATAATAGAAAAATTGCGGTGCAGCTCTTCCAAAGCAAAAATTACGCCTGCTAGGGGCGCGTTGAAAGCTGCGGCCAAGCCGGCGCTGGCGCCACTGGTCATTAAATAGCGTTCCTCCATGCGCGTCCGCCCTAAAAGACGGCTTACTCCCTGGGCCGCTACTGCGCCCAGCTGAATGGACGGGCCTTCGCGTCCCAACGACAGGCCGGCGCCGATGCCTAAAACGCCGGCAACAAGCTTGACCCACATAACGGAAAACCAGCGCATTTTCATCAGGCCGAGCAGCGCCCCCTTAACCTGGGGGATACCGCTGCCTGCGGCCATGGGCTCCAGCTTTGTCAGGCGATATAAAATCAAGCCCAATATTACGAGCGCGGCGAACCAGGCGGCGCTCCACGGCCATTTGCAAAGAGCCAGTTGTTCGTACAGGTGGGCGCGGCCCGCTTCCGCTTCCGATAAGCTCCAGCGAAACAGGCTGATGACCAGACCGGCAAAGACGCCGGTTAAAATACCTTCGGCGAAGAGGCGCAGACGAAAGCGGTGCCAATTGCCGATGGATTTATAAGTTCCGATAATTTGTTTTTTACTGTCCATGATAACGAGCTTACTTTTTGAGCAGGCTGCCCAGCAAGCCGCGCGCTAAAGACGTGGCGATGGTGCGCCCGAAGGTTTGCAGCGCGCTGGTCGCTACTTTTTCCAAAACAGACGGCGCTTCGCGCGTCGTGCGGGAGGAACGCGCAGTCGAAGCCGTCTTTTTACCGGCGGGCGCGTTGCGGCGGATTTCGTCGCGCAGGCTGTCGGAATTTTGCTCTTCTTCCTTTTTGTTCGGAATTGCTTCCGCCTGCTGTGCGCGCTTTTGCAAAACCTCGTAGGCCGATTCGCGGTCGATAGCTTGCGCGTATTTATGGTACAGATAATCGGAGTTTATTTGCTGTTGGCGCAGGTCGTCGCTGCACACGCCCAAATAACTGCGCGGCGGCATAACGTAAGCGCGCTGTACAACGCCGGGCACGCCCTCTTCGTCCAGCAGGGAAACCAAAACCTCGCCCGTTCCCAGCTCGCTGAGCGCCGCCTCCGCATTCAGCTCAGGATTAGGACGGAAGGCTTGCGCCGCCGCTTTCAAACCTTTGCGTTCCTTCGGCGTATAAGCGCGCAGGGCGTGCTGCAATTTATTGCCCAGCTGCGCTAAAATGCTTTCGGGAATATCTGCGGGCTGCTGCGTTACGAAATAAACGCCCACGCCCTTGGAACGGATTAAACGCACAATCTGCTCCACTTTATCCAGCAGGCTGCGCGGAGCGTCCTTAAAAATCAAATGCGCTTCATCGAAGAAAAAGATAATCTTCGGTTTATCCAGGTCGCCCGCTTCCGGCAAAATTTCGTACAGCTCCGACAGCATCCACAGCAGGAAAGTGGAATAAAGCAGCGGGCTTTGATACAGCTCGGCGCAGTGCAGCAAATTTATTTTACCGTGCCCCTGAGTATCGATAGCGAACCACTCGCTGATATCCAGCGCGGGCTCGCCGAAGAAAATATCGCCGCCCTGGTCCTCCAAGCGCAGCAGCGCGCGCTGGATAGCGCCTATGCTTTGCGGCGACACGTTGCCGTATTGCAGCTTGATGGCGGCGCTGTTGTCGCCGACGTATTGCGTCATGCTGCGCAAATCCTTTAAATCCAAAAGCAGCAGGCCCTGCTCGTCGGCCACGCGGAAGATAATATTCATGACGCCCGTTTGGGTATCGTTAAGCTCCAGCAAGCGGCTTAAAAGCTCCGGTCCCATTTCGGAGATGGTGGTGCGCACCGGCAAGCCCTTCTTGCCGTAAACATCCCAAAAGCGCACGGGATAACCGGCAAACTGCCAGTCAATGGCCAAACCTAATTTTTCCCGGATACGTTTTTGAAAGCCGGGGCTGTCCTCGCCCGGCAGGCACATGCCGGATACGTCGCCTTTGATGTCGGCTAAAAATACGGGCACGCCCATCTCGCTGAAGCTTTCAGCCAGAACTTTTAGCGTAACCGTTTTGCCCGTGCCGGTAGCACCGGCGATGAGCCCGTGGCGGTTCGCCATTTTTGGCGTCAGATAAATGCTGCCCTGAGCGTTTTGGCAGAGCCAGACCTTGTGCAGTTCGGGTACATACATAGGCTTTCCTCCTCAATATGAACGCTTGCCCAGCAGCGGGTGGCTGCATGGCTTGAGCGTCAGGTGCTGCACCATATAGGCGGCTTCGTCCAAAGGCAGGTCGTCCCGACCGCCGCTGCGCTCCAATACGCAGATGGGCCGTTCCGAGCCTACTTCGCCGCCCGGCAGATAAATATATTCGTTATTGTCGCTGTCGCCGAAAATAATTCCGGCCAACAGCTTTTCAGCAATTACTTTAGACATAAGCTCTCCTTCTTGCAGGGTGCGTCAGAACATACGCCGCTTCCACAGCCACAGAGCGCTGCCGATGGCGACTACGAAGGCCAGCACCACGACGACGGTGAAGCCGTAAGGGCTGTCCTCGAAAGGCACGGCGACGTTCATGCCCCAGAAGCTGCTGACTAACGTAGGGATGGCCAGCAAAATCGTAATGGAAGCTAAAAATTTCATGACTAGGTTCAGATTGTTGCTGATGATACTGGCGAATACTTCCATCATGCTGTTGAGAATGTGGCTGTACATCTCTACCATTTCCACGGCTTGCTTGTATTCGATAATAACGTCGTCCAGCAAATCCTCGTCCTCTTCGTAAACCTTAATGAGATGTTGGGATTGGGTGGCGTTGCGCAAACGCAGCAGTCGTTCCATAACTATGGAATTGCTGCGCAGGGACGTAGAAAAATACGTCAGCGACTTTTGTAAATCCAAAAGATTAAACAGCTCGTTATTTTCCATGGACTGGCGCAGATGAATTTCCAATTCGTCGGTACGGCGGATGATAATACGAATGTATTTCAAATATAAGGTCGCAGATTTATACAGAATCTGGAACAGGAAGCGGGTCTTTTTAAAGGTGCTGAACAGGCGGCTGTTGTGGCTGCCGAAATCAGCCGTGACCCCGTTAGGCTCCAGGCAAATGGTAGCGATGCCCGTGGCCGTTATAATGATGCCTAAGGGCAGAGTATCGTAATCCTTATTGCTGCGCAGAAACGGGATATCCACCAAAATAAGAATTTGGTCTTCTTCTACTTCGATACGGGATTTTTCTTCCTCGTCCAGCGCGGCGCTCAGAAAATCCATTTGGATTTTGGTGGCCGCCGCAATTTCCTGCAATTCCTCTTCAGAGGGCGCCACTATATCGAGCCAGTAGCCCTTTTCTAAATTGTCCAGCTCCAGCTCGTCCAAACCATTGTCGGTACTTTTTAAAATTTTGTACATGGCGATCCCTCCCTTCGTGTAGTAAACGGCGCTTACAGATTGGCTAAAATAGCCTTGGACAGCTGATCGGCGCAGCTGGTGCCGCGACCGTTGCAGTCGTTGCCCGCTAAAATTGCGGCGACGCTGCGGGCGTCCTGACCCTCTACAAGCTTACCGATGGCCGCTAGATTGCCGGGGCAGCCGCCGATAAATTTTACATTGTGCAGCTTGCCGTCGATAATATCAAAATTTATTTTACGGGCGCAAACGCCGCTGGGTGCGTAAGAATACATATAATTTTCCCTCCAGGCTTCGGCGCGGGGCCGATAGTTTTATACTACTTGACATAACATACATTAAAAATTTCGACATAAAAAAATAAAATCCTTTTTCTGACGCGGCTTTCGTAAAAATTTTACGAGATTTTTCCTGGCGAGGATTTTTTCAGAAATACTTTTAATTGCAGCTGATTATTGGTATAATTAAAATTAATCTTACCCGTGTAGCATGGTAGTATGGTAAGCAGTTTATCGTTATGCGTACAAGGGAGCATGGAAGAAAGGTAGTGTATTTATGTCTATTCAATTGGTTATCGTTTGTCTGTACATCGTGATGCTGTTCGGTATCAGCTTTTGGGTAAAACGCCGGGCTGACAAGGGCTCGACGGAATACCTCTTTGCCGGGCGCAAGCTGGGCAGCGCGTTGATTGCCGTCAACATCACCGGCTTGGCCGTCGGCGCGGCTTCTACCGTCGGCGTGGCGGAAAGAGCCTTCTCCGTCGGTATGGCGGCAGGCTGGTATAACGCCGCCTGGGCGGCAGGCTCCGTAGTAATGGGCCTGGTGGCGGCCGGCAAGCTGCGCGCTTTGAAGGTTTCTACTATTCCGGAGTTTTTTGAAAAATATTATGATACCAAGGGCCGCGTTATCAGCGCTATCGGGTTGATCATTATAATGTGCGTTATTACGGCTTTGCAATATTTAGCGGGCGGCGCTATTCTGTCGTCCCTGCTGCCTAACATTTTTACTTTTAAGAGCGGTATGCTGATGAGCGCCGTGGTATTTATCGGCATTACGCTGATCGGCGGCCTGTGGTCCAGCGGCCTGGCTAATATCGTCAGCGTTACGCTGATTTATCTGGGCATCATTTACTCCTGCATCGAAGCCGTAATTCACGTGGGCGGGCTGGAAGCGTTGGAGGCTAATCTGCCCAACGCGTCCGTGATGATGAATCCGCTGGGCGGTATTCCTATCGTAGTTATCGTAAGCTGGTTCATCGTTATGATTACCCAGGCTATTACGGCGCAGGGCCCGGTGCAGATTGCCTGCGGCGCCAGCAATGAAAAAACTGCCCGCAACGGCTTTTTGCTGGGCGGTCTGCTGATTTTCCCCATCGGTTTTTTGTGCGCGATTCTGGGCCTGGTCGCTAAGGTTATGTTCCCGGATATTCCTGTGGAAAAGGCTGCGCTGGCTATGCCTAAGGTAGTTATGAGCCTGAATCCTATTGCCTCCGGTGCTACGCTGGCCGCTTTGTGGGCCGCCGACGTATCCACCGCCTGCACAATTTTGCTGGGCGCGGGCACACTGTTTTCTCAGGATATTTATAAGCGCTTTATCAATCCCCAAATCAGCGATACGGCTTTTGTCAAGATTAACCGTATCATTATCTTTGTCGTAGGTATGGTAACGCTGTGGTTTGCCTTCAATGCAGCGGGCATTCTCAAAACTATGATCGCCGGCCTTTCTATGACGACGGCGCTGACCTGCATTTTCTTCTTTACGGTTTTTGCGCCGGGCGTCTGCCGTCGCAGCAGCGCTTTCTGGACTACGCTGGTAGGTATAGTGGGCATTGTGCTGTGGTATATGCCGGGGAATGTTTTGGGCGCTGTTAAACCCTTCTTCCAAGAGGTAGTTTACTTTGAATGGGTGATTTGCATTATCACTTTCCTGTTGGTTGCCGTTGTGGATAAAAATAAAATTAAGGATGTAGAAAAAACAGAAGAGGCTTGATAAAATGCATGAAAATGGCAAAAACTCTTTAAACAGTATCGAAATAGGCCGCGCCGCTCTGCGCATCGCCCTGACGGAAAACCGGCAGGAGGAACTGCGCGTTAAGGAAAGGCTGGCGGCTGTGGGCATCCGCGCGACGGCTGTGGATTTTGGCGGCGAGTTTATTCCCTCCATCGTTAAAATCATCGAGCGCGCCGTAGTTGCGGCCCAGAGGCAGGGCTTGGTAACGGAAACTCACGTTGGCGCAGGCGCGGTGGCGGGGGCGGCTCACGAGGCGCTGGAGCAGGTGAAGAATAAGGCCGTGGGCTTTAACGTGGGCGGCAAGATCGGTCTGGCCCGCTGCGGCGAGCATTTATGCGTGGCGCTGTACATGGGCGTGGGCGTACTCAACCTTAATGAAATGTGCGTGGGGTTGGCTCACCGTTCCCTGGCCAGCGATGAATAAAGGGTGATTGACCATGAATATTATTGACGTTATCGGTCCGGTGATGATTGGGCCGTCCAGCTCCCATACGGCCGGGGCGGTGCGCTTGGGGCTGTTGGCCTCCAGCATTTTAGGAGCGCGGCCGGTAAAGGCGGAAATTAACCTGCACGGCTCCTTTGCCGAAACCTATCAGGGTCACGGCACGGACATGGCGCTGCTGGCGGGGCTGATGGGCTGGCTGCCGGACGACGAGCGCATCCCCAGGGCCGCAGAATATGCTGCTGACGCAGGGCTTGTTTATTCCTATCATAAAATAGACTTGGGCAACAAAGCTCATCCTAATACGGTGCTGTTTAAGCTGACCTCTGCCAGCGGCAGCTACTGTGAAATTATCGGCTCCTCCGTTGGCGGAGGGCAGGTCAAGGTAACGGAAATCGACGGCTTCCCCGTGGAGCTGACGGGCAGGCTGCCGGCCATTTTAACCGTGCATGTGGACGCGCGCGGTGTGATCGCGCTGGTGACGAGCACGTTGGCTAATGCCGGAGTGAATATCGCTACGATGCGCGTCTTCCGCAGCAATAAGGGCGGGATGGCTTCCATGGTTATTGAATGCGACCAGGCTGTGCCGCAGGAAATTATCAATCTTATCGCCGCTTTGCAGCAGATAGAATCGGTGCGCTTTATCGGCAGTGTTTTGTAAGGAGCTTGCGATGAAAAAAGAAATGCTTTCGCTAAACGGCTGGATTGATGAAGCCGTCGGCTGGCAGCAGCCTTTGGACGAATTTTTACTGGATTATAATATGCGCGAGCTGGAATGCAGTCAGGAGGATTTGCTGGAGCAAATGAAAGCCATGCTCGCGGTTATGGAAAAATCTGTGGAGCACGGCTTGACCGGCGTTCGCTCTCACAGCGGCCTGACGGGCGGCGACGCGAAAAAATTAGCTCAGGCGGCTGCCGGGCAGCAGCTGGTCCGTCTTTTGGGAGATAAAGCGCTGGACGCAGTTATTTATGCTACGGCGGTGGGCGAATGCAACGCGGCCATGGGCCGGATTGTGGCCGCGCCGACGGCGGGAGCCAGCGGCGTACTGCCGGGAGTATTTTTTTCTTTGAAAAAGCATTGCCAGTTAAACGAAGATACGCTGGCCCGCGGGCTGGTGGTGGCAGGTAGCATCGGCCTGGTAATCGCCGAGCGCGCTTCGCTGGCAGGAGCTATGGGCGGCTGTCAGGCGGAATGCGGCAGCGCGGCCGCTATGGCTGCGGGGGCTGCCGTATCCATGCTGGGAGGAACGGCTCAGCAGGTTGGCACTGCCGTAGCTATCGTCTTTAAAAATATTTTGGGCTTGGTCTGCGACCCGGTGGCCGGGCTGGTAGAGGTGCCCTGCATTAAACGTAACGGTTCCTGCGCTTTGCAGGCGTTGCTGGCGGCGCAGCTGGCGCTGGCCGGCATCGGCAGCTTTATTTCGGCCGACGAAGCTATTGACGCTATGAAAAGCGTGGGGGACCAGCTTCCCTGCGCTTTGAAGGAAACTGCCGGCGGCGGTATGGCCGTCACGCCGACAGCTCTGGCCTGGGCTAAGCAATATTTTTCCCGGGCTGATAAATAAAAAAGCAAAGGAGATTTTTAGTATGCAAGTTATCGCAAGCAGCAAAGCGCCTAAAGCCTTAGGCCCTTATTCCCAAGCTATTTTAGTAGGCGGCACCTTGTACATGTCGGGCCAGATCGCTATTAACCGTTTGACCGGCGAGTTTGTGCAAAGCAGCATCGAAGCGGAAACCGAACAGATTATGCATAATATTGAAGCCGTGCTGGAGGAAGCGGGCTACCATCTGCAAAACGTAGTTAAGACTACAATTTTTGCTACGGATATCAAGGATTTTGAAGCTATCAACGGCGTGTACGCTAAATATTTTAAGGCTAACCCTCCGGCGCGTTCCTTTGTGCAGGTTGCGGCTTTGCCTAAAGGCGCACGGGTAGAGATTGAGGCTGTCGCTTACAAATAAGCCGCGCTCTGAATTTTTTCGGCTGGCCGTCAGGCTGGCGAACAATTTTCGTACTGACACTTTTGTTTTAAAGGCAGCAATTTATGTAAAAATTTTACATGTTTTTTGCAAAAGGTGTTGACGAAAAGGGCGCTATATAGTATAATACTATTCGTCGCCAAGCTATTAAGTTTGGAAACAATTTGGTGGCTGTGGTGAAGTGGTTAACACGGCGGATTGTGGCTCCGTTACGCGTGGGTTCGACTCCCACCAGTCACCCCACCTTTCAGAATGCTTTGCATTCCAAGGTTAACCATATTTTACAATTGGGGCGTAGCCAAGTCGGTAAGGCACGGGACTTTGACTCCCGCATGCGTTGGTTCGAGTCCAGCCGCCCCAGCCATGTGATTCACTAGCTCAGTTGGTAGAGCACCTGACTTTTAATCAGGGTGTCCCGGGTTCGAGTCCCGGGTGGATCACCAGCGACATTTGACGCCGTAGCGAAAGCTACGGCGTTTTTAATTACTATATTTTGCTTTCGTTACCGTTTTAGGATATAATATAAAAAGAAAAGGTAATAAACGACGGAGGAAAATACAATGCCGACAATTTCAATGTTCAGAGGAATAAAGGTATATATAAATTGGAATGATCATTTGCCGCCGCATTTTCATGCTAAATATGGCAGCGATGAAGTTATAGTAGATATTAATTCTATAGAAGTATTAGATGGGGGTTTACCTAATAAACAATTAAAAATGCTTTTGGGGTGGGCTGCTTTTCATCAAGAAGAGTTATTGGAAAACTGGGAATTAGCTACGAAAATGCAAGAGTTGTTTAGTATTGAACCTTTGAGATGAGGTGAGAATAATGGCAAAGGATGTAAAATATTATCTTTCTAAAGGTTTTAGCCAAAAGGCGGCAGAATATTTTGCTGGCGGTCGAAAAAAAATTAAAGCTGTACAGGCTAATGACAATTTTACTTTAACGCTTACATTTGATAATGGAGAAAAACGTCTGTATAATATGTATCCGTTGCTGCAGCCCGATACTATTTTTGAAAAGCTAAGAAATATTAATGTCTTCAAAAGAGTTTATTTGGATGATTCTGCTTGTGTGTCTTGGGATATCGATCCTGCTGTTGACAGCAGTAAAGTTTGGAATAATAAAATAGATTTGTGTCCTGATAGCTGTTATATAGATAGCGTACCTGCGTAAATCTACTTCTACAAGACTTTAAATAAATTTATAGCAAAAATCAAATAAGTATGCGCCTTACACTGAATTGCTTCGGTATAAGGCGCATTGTTATCATAGATGCTTTTTCGGTTAATTGCTGGCTGAATTATGTAGTTCTTTGCATTTTCCCTTACAACTCGTTAATCATTTCTATGAGCCTGTCCACCTCTTCGTCCTTCGTGGCCCAGCTGGTGCAGATGCGCACGCTGTAATTGCCGTCGGGCAGATAGGCGATATGGCTCAGGGCAAATTCTTCGCTGAGCTTAGCGAATTGCGCGGGCGTCATAATTACGAATTGCTGGTTGGTGGGCGAATCGGTAACGAATTTAAAGCCGCGGGCCAGCAGCGCTTCGCGAATTTTCAGCGCCTGCAGCGTGCCCTTGGCGCAGATTTTAGTATACAGATCGTCGGTGAAAATAGTGCCGTACTGCACGCCTAAAAGACGGCCCTTGGCCATTATCGCGCCGCATTGCTTGGCGATGGTGCGAAAGTCCGGCTTGAGCGCGTCGTTGGTGATGACTACCGCTTCGCCGAAGAGCAGGCCGCATTTTGTGCCGCCGATATAGAATACGTCGCAGTTAGCCGCCAGATCGGCTGCGGTCATATCGTTGCTCGGAGCGCCCAGCGCGTAGCCCAGGCGCGCGCCGTCCACGAACAGGTATAACCCTGCTTCTCTGCATACGGCGTACAACTCCTGCAGCTCTTGCTTGCTGTACATACTGCCGATTTCTGTGGGCTGAGAAATGTAAACCATTTTCGGCTGCGCCCAATGCTCGCGGGACGGGTCGGTATCGTATTTAATCCATTCGGCCTTAATTTGGGCTGCGGTCAGCTTGCCGTCGTCGCTGGGCAGGGGCAGAACACGGTGCCCCACATGCTCGATAGCTCCGGCCTCGTGGGTATTGATATGGCTGGGAACGGCGCCGAAAACGGCTTGGTGAGGACGCAGCGCGGCGCAGATAACCGTAAGGTTAGTCTGGGTGCCGCCGACTAAAAAGTGGACGTCTGCGTCAGGGCAGCTAAAGGCCTTTTTGATTTTTTCTCTTGCCTCGTCGCAGTACGGGTCGAGGCCATAGCCGTCCGTCTGCTCCATATTGGTTGCGATCAGCCGTTCCAAAACGGCGGGATGGCAGCCTTCGGTGTAGTCGCTGTTGAATCTGTACATAAATAAACCCCCTCGTAAAATCAAATTATATATTAGTAATCCAGCCGGCAGCAAAATTAAATTTCTCTTTAATTTTTGTGCAACAGCTTTTTGCCAACCAATTCATATAAAACCGGCAGCACGGAAAAGATAACGATGCCCAAGGTTACGAGCGTAAAATTTTGCTTGATAACGGGGATGTTGCCGAAGAAATAGCCGCCGCCGACAAAAAGGAAAACCCAGGTTACGGCGCCGATTACATTATAATGGGCGAAGGTCAGATAGTGCATTTTGCCTATGCCTGCCACAAAGGGCGCGAAGGTGCGCACGATGGGCACGAAGCGGGCTAAGAATATAGCCTTATGCCCGTGCTTTTCGTAAAAGGCGCTGGCTTTGTCGATATGCTCCTTTTTTATCAGGCTGTGCTTGGCGTTGATTAAGTGCAGCCCCAGCTTTTCGCCGATCATATAATTGCAGGCGTCGCCTAAGATTGAAGATATTAAAAAGATAATGGTGATGATTTTTATATCCATACCTTCCGGCGCAGTAGCGGCCAACGCGCCGCAGGCGAAAAGCAGGGAATCGCCGGGCAGGAAAGGGGTGACGACCAGACCCGTTTCACAAAATACAACTAAAAATAAAATTGCGTAAATCAAATGACCATAGGCCGCCATAATCTCCGGCAGATGCTTGTCAAGGTGCAGCACCAGGTCGATAAAATACATTGCGTAGGCTTCCATTCTTTGCTCTCCTTTTCACTATCGATATAAAAATATTTTAGCAGAAAAATTTCTCCTTGTCATAATATTTTCGCAGGGAATTGTGATTTTTTCCTTAAAAATGTGATAAAATAAAAAATATAATCAGTAAAACTTTAATAAGTGATAAAGACAAGGAGCATATTTGATATGGAAGAAAAAGAAGTATTATGCTGGTGCGGAAGCGGTAAGGCTTACGCTCATTGCCATCAGATGAACGACGCTAAGCTGGCGTTGCTGCAATCTCAGGGACAGGAAGTGCCTTCGCGGGATATGATTAAAACGCCGGAACAGATTGCCGGTATCCGCGAGGCCTGCGCTATCAATACGGCGGTGTTGGACGAGGTGGCAAAATACATTAAGGTCGGTATGACTACGGAAGAAATCAATACCATCGTTTACGATTTTACTATCGCTCACGACGCGGTGCCTGCGCCTTTGGGCTTTTGCGGCTTTCCTAAATCCGTCTGCACCTCTGTGAACGATCAGGTGTGCCACGGCATTCCCAGCGAAAAGGACGTGCTGCGCAGCGGCGATATTGTCAACGTGGACGTTTCTACTATTTATAAGGGTTATTACGCCGACGCTTCCCGTATGTTTATGATTGGCAAGGTTAAAAAACCGGCTGCCGATTTGGTGGCTATCACCAAGCAATGCCTGCTCAAGGGCATTGAAGCGGCGCAGCCCTGGGCTCATCTGGGCGATATCGGCGCGGCGGTTTCCCAGCTGGCGCGCAAGCACGGCTACAGCGTCGTTACCGAATTTGGCGGTCACGGCGTGGGTATAGATTTTCACGAGGACCCCTTCGTCTGCCATGTTGGCAAGCGCAACACCGGTATGGTGCTGGCTCCCGGTATGATTTTTACCATCGAGCCCATGATCAATATGGGGCGCAAGGATATTTTTGTGGACGCGGCTAACGATTGGACCGTTTATACCAACGACGGCAGTCTTTCCGCTCAGTGGGAGCATACCATTTTAATCACCGAAAACGGGCCGGAGATTTTGACTTACTGATGCAGGCTGAAAGCGGCTTGGCTTTTTATACTGCAATTTTATTTTAAGAAAGTAGAGGGAATTTATGCTTACCCATATCCGCAGCGTGGCGTTGGGCAGGAAGCCGGCTGATTTGCTGCTGCAAAACGGCAGGGTGGTCGACGTGCTGACAGAAACTATTTATGAGGCCGACGTGGCGCTGGCCGACGGCCGTATTGCCGCTGTGCTGCCGGCCGGCACGCCCTGCGAGGCGGCGGAGATAATCGACTTGGCTGGCGCTTATGTCGCTCCCGGTTTGATTAACGCTCACTGCCATGTGGAAAGCAGTATGGCGGCTCCGGAAAGCTATTGCGCCGAAGAGCTGCGCTGGGGCGTGACGACGCTGATTACCGACCCGCACGAAATTGCCAACGTGGCCGGGGCCGAGGGCATTCGCTATATGCTGCGCGCTGGCAGGCAGATGCCGCTCAATTATTATGTGGAGCTGCCAAGCTGCGTGCCTGCCACGCCTTGGGAGCATGCTGGCTGCGTTATGGAAGCTGCGGCTATTGCCGAGCTGCTGGAGGAGCCGGGAGTTTTAGGCCTGGGCGAGATGATGAATGTGCCGGGCGTACTGCACAACGACGCGGAGGTTTTGGCGAAGCTGCGGCTATTCCTGAAAGCGGGGCGCATCGTCGACGGGCACGCGCCTTTGCTGACGGGGCGGGAGCTGCAGGCCTACGCTGCCAGCGGCATCTCTACGGACCACGAGGTCGTAAGCTGGGAGGAAGCAAAAGAAAAGCTGCGCGCCGGTCTGGCCGTTTTAGTGCGAGAGGGCAGTGCTTCGAAAAATTTGCGGGCCATTTTGCAGGGCGCTGTCAGCGAGGGCATTGCTACCCGTAATTTTGCTTTCTGTACCGATGATAAGCATTTGGCGGATATTCGCCGCGAGGGCACGATTCGCCATTGTGTGCGTCAGGCGGTGGCCTTGGGATTGCCGCCCGCCAAGGCTTTGGCTATCGCCAGCATTAACGCTGCGCAGATTTATGGTTTGCGACGTTTGGGCGCTATTGCTCCCGGCTGGCAGGCGGATATCGTAGTTTTTAAGAATTTGCAGGATTTTGAACCGCTGCGGGTTTTCCATCAGGGCAGGGACGCTTGGGCGGTATGCGCGGAAATTAAGCCGGTAACGCCGCCAGCGGTCTTGCGCGGCAGCGTGCGGCCAGCCCCCTTCAGCGCCGCCGATTTTTCTTTAAGTAAATTTTTGCCTGATAAGGAATATCCCGTGATCAAAATGCTGCCGGATAATATCTGCACCGAACGGGGTAGCATTCAAGGCTGCGAAATTGCTTCGGCCTTGGCGGCAGGGAAGTTGCACTTGATAGCTGTGCTGGAACGGCATCACGGTACCGGACATTTAGGTTTGGGGCTGTTGCAGGGCTACGGCCTGAGCGACGGCGCTGCCGCTACGACGGTGGCCCACGATTCCCATAATTTAATCGTTGCCGGCACCGACCCTGACGCTATGGCAATAGCGGCACAGGAGCTGGTGCGGGTGCAGGGCGGCTATACGCTTGTGCAGAACGGCAAAGTCGCAGGTACGGTGCCTCTCAATATCTGCGGCCTGATGAGCAGCGCGGATACGGAGAACTTAATAAAAAGCTTGGAAAATATCGCAGCGCTGGCTCATGCCCAGGGCGTGCCGAAGAACATCGACCCCTTTGTTTCCTTGAGCTTTATGGCGCTGCCGGTAATTCCCCGCCTGCGCATTACCGATATGGGACTTTTTGACGTGGATAAATTTCAATTTGTAGAAGGAATGGGAGCGTAATATGCATAAGCTTGTAGCGCAACTTATAGTTTACCGTAATCTGCCGCCGGACAATTTATTGCAGCCCCTGGCGGCTGTCTGCGAGGAATTCAGCAGCGGCGTCTATCAGCGGGAGCAGCTGGTGGCCCGCATCTACGACCAGGTGCATAAGCTGCTGGACGTGGCGACGGTTTACGGCTTCGATAAAAATTTATGGCATAATTATCTTACTTATTTATTGGTGAGCTGCGAGAATCCTTTCGCCATTACCTGTGAAAAGGAAGGCGCCTGCGACGGCAGCGTCAACCGGTTTGCGAAAAATGATTTTGCCGTGTTCAAGCAGCTTTTCGATTATGATTTCAGCGAGCTGGAGCAAAAGCTGCATATCAGCTGCTTTTCCATAATCAGTAATTACCGGGCAGTGGTGAAAAAGGAACGCCGCTATAATAAAAATATCAGCGAAAAGGTGCAGGCTTTAAGCGCCGCCATCGAGCAGGCCGCCGACGCCGAGGAAATTTTTAAGCTGGTAACGGATTTTTATAAAGCCTACGGTGTGGGCAAGCTGGGCTTGAACAAAGCCTTTCGTCTGGCGCATGAGGAGGCGGGCGTAGAGCTTGTTCCAATATCCAATACGGAAAGCATTACCTTCGACGATCTTATCGGCTATGAGCGGCAGAAGCAGCGCCTGATTGAAAATACAGAAGCCTTCGTCGCTGGCCGTCCGGCCAATAACGTGCTGCTGTTCGGCGACAGCGGTACGGGCAAGTCCAGCAGTATTAAGGCCGTCATCAATAAATATTACGACCAGGGGCTGCGGCTGATAGAAATTTATAAACATCAGTTCCGCGATTTGTCCGCCGTGATTGCCGGTATCAAAAACCGTAATTACCGTTTTATTATTTATATGGACGATCTTTCCTTTGAGGATTTTGAAATCGAGTATAAATATCTCAAGGCTATTATCGAAGGCGGGCTGGAGGTGCGTCCCGATAATATTTTGATTTACGCTACCAGCAACCGCCGTCATTTGATTAACGAAACCTGGAAGGACCGTAATGATTTGACGGAGGAGGACGGTATCTATAAATCGGATACCATGCAGGAAAAGCTGTCCCTGGTTAATCGCTTCGGCTGTACGATTTATTACGGACAGCCGGACCAAAAGGAATATTTCAATATTGTTTGCCAGCTGGCGCGGCGGCAGGGCATTACGCTTGACGAAACGACGCTGTGCGCCGAGGCTAAAAAATGGGAGCTGAATCACGGCGGCGTTTCCGGACGCACGGCGCAGCAGTTTATCAATTATTTGCTGGGCGTAAGAGAGCCTGCCGAATAATTTCAGCGGGAGGCAAGCATGACAAATTTTACTAACATGATTTTTTGGTACTGGCTGTATAACCAATTATTCTTTTTGATTGGCGCCCTGGGCTTTCTGCTGGTGCTGTTCGTAGTCGGGCTTTTGGGCCTTGGCGGTATGGATACTGCCGTCAGCTTTGTTTTGGACGTGCTGCTGCTCAGCCTGCTGTACAAATGGTTCGGCCGCTTTTACTGGCGAGGACGGCTGGCGCAGTATGCGCAGGCGGGCAAAACGCTGGCGACGGCTGCCGTGCTGCCCGTAATTGCCGGCAGCGTGGTGCTGACCGTTTGCTTTGCGCTGGCAGGCGGCAATCATAAAGAAACGATGATTGGCATGCCCTTTTTGGCTGTGGTTAATCTTAGCTTTGCCTATCTGCCCTTAGCTAACAGCGTTTGGACTATGCTGGTGCTGGCAGTGGGCTTTAATTTGTTGTCGCTGGGCTGCTTTGTGCGTTATTGTCGGCAGTATGCGGCGCTGACGCTGCCTTGGCGTACTTTGGTTAAGTATTTGGCCGTTTGCTTTGCAATTTGTACGGGCGTAATTTATTATTTCACGCTGGCCTTCGTCGCCGCCGTTAGATAAGCATAAGTGAAAATGAAAAAATGAACTGCCGCCTCAGGCTCAAAGGTCTGCGCGGCAGTTCGTTTTTTATTCAGCATTTAATTATCAAAGCCTGCAAAAGCAAATCTTCGGCGGCGTCCTTGGCGTTGCCGATGGAATGGCTTTCGCCGCTGGGGCAGTGTACGGTGTCGCCGGGATGCAAAAGCATCGGCGTGCCGTTGTCGTTATATTCGGCCGTGCCCCGGAGTACGACGATGGTTTCGTTGTTGCCAGTGTGCTGGTGGTAGCCCAAATTGCAGCCGGGCTTGAGCGTTAACTTAGCGTACATTACTACGCTATCGTTTAGCAGGCTCTCGTCCAGATAATGTTCGATAATAATGTCGCCGTCGCCGCCGAAGCGGTTGGCGCAGATATCTGTTTTACTATTTTTAATCAACATACGCTTTGCCTCCCGTAAAGCTTTATTATATTCTATTATACTGCAAGCGGGGGAAAAAACCAAAAATTTTTCACGTTAGTGCTTTACAAATTTAATATACTAAAGTATAATATGTTTGTACTCACTAAGAAGTGCTTGCCTAGCAAGCGAAAATTTTGCGAGAGGTGTAAAGGTGAAATGAAAAAATTATTAGCTTTAGTTATGGGCCTGATGATGATGTTAATGATGGTTGCCGGCTGCGGCAGCGACGGCCCGAAAAAAATGGTTATCGGCCTGGACGATAATTTTGCGCCCATGGGCTATCGTAACGAAAAGAATGAAATCGTCGGCATGGATATTGATTTGGCTCGCGAGGCCTGCAAACGCGCCGGGATGGAGGTTGAATTCAAGCCTATTGATTGGGGCGCTAAGGAAGCCGAGCTGAAATCCAAACGCATCGACGCTATCTGGAATTGCTTTACTGTTAATCCGGAGCGCGAAAAAGTTTACGGCCTGTCCAAGCCTTATATGGTTAACGCCCAGCTGGTAGTAGTACCTAAAGATTCTTCCATCCAAAAAATTGCCGACCTCAAGGGTAAGGTAGTTGCCGTGCAGGACGACAGCACCGGTTCTTATCTGCTGGAGCTGCCCGAAAACAAGGAATTAAAAGACTCCTTGAAGGATTACCGCAAATACCCGGACTTTGCCGCTATTTACATGGAGCTGGATAATAAGCGCGTGGACGCCGCTATTGTCGACGCCGTTCTGGCCCGCGGTTATTACGACAAACTGAAACCGGGACAATACAGAATTTTGGATGAAAACATGGGCGACGAGGTTGTAGCTATCGCTTTCCGCAAGGACGATAAGGAATTTCTGCAGCGCATCGACAAGGCTATGGATGAAATGAAGAAAGACGGCACCTGCAAAAAGATTTCCGAAAAATGGATGGGCGCCGATATTACCAAATATTAATGCAGTAAAATTTGCGAGGGCCGAAGCAGTTCGGCCCTTTCTTTGTCCTTCCCTTGTAAATACTTTAGTAAAGTGCTACAATAAAGCATGACTGACATTACTGCGGTTGAAATTTTATTTGATGGAGAAAATTATGGATTACGTTTTGAGAATCATCCCCCAGATGATGGAGGGCTGTGTAGTTTCCTTTCAGGTTTTTCTGATTACCATTGTGTTAAGCATTCCTTTGGGAATTTTGCTTAGCCTGGGCCGTGTGTCCGGCATTAAGCCCTTGCAGAAGCTGATTGGTTTTTATGTGTGGGTGCTGCGCGGTTCGCCGCTGATGCTGCAAATCTTTTTCGTTTACTTTGTGCTGCCGTCCGTAGGCGTGCGCCTGCCCGATTTTGAATCGGCCATCGTGGCTTTTGTTTTGAATTATGCAGCGTACTTCTGCGAAATTTTCCGCGCCGGTATTCAGGCTATTCCCCAGGGGCAATACGAGGCCGCGCATACCCTGGGCATGAATTATGTGCAGACCATGCGCCGCATTATCCTGCCCCAGGTAATCCGTATCATTCTGCCGCCTATCAGCAACGAAACTATTACGCTGGTTAAGGATACGTCCCTGGTTTATGTTTTGGCGATGAACGATTTAATGCGCACAGCGCGTAATCTGGTGCAGCGCGATTTCAGCATTACTCCTTTTATCGTAGCGGCAGTTTTCTATCTGGCGGCTACGCTGGTGCTGACCGTGCTGTTTGAGCGTCTGGAAAAGCACTTCTCCAGATACGACCAATAGGAGGAGCCATAGATGAATAAAATCAAAGCGCAAAATATCTGGAAAAATTTTAATAAGCTGGAGGTGCTCAAGGGCATCGACCTGGAGGTCAACGAGGGCGAGGTAGTAGCTGTTATCGGTCCGTCCGGCGGCGGTAAAAGCACGCTGCTGCGCTGCCTGAATAAGCTGGAAACTGTCGACCGCGGCAGTATCACCATCGACGGCGAGGTTCTGTGCCGCGAAACCGGTTCCGGTGCGGAATATGTAAACAAGAACGATGTGCGCCGCGTGGCCTGTAAAATGGGCATGGTGTTCCAGCAGTTCAATTTGTTTCCTCATATGACGGTGCTGCAGAATCTTATCGAAGCGCCCGTAAACGTACAGAAGCGCGATAAAGCTCAGGCTATTAAGGAAGCGGAGGCGCTGCTGGCCAAGGTTGGCTTGTCCGATAAGCGGGACGAGTACCCCCGCAAGCTGAGCGGCGGCCAGCAGCAGCGCGTAGCCATCGCCCGCGCTTTAGCTATGAAGCCGTCCATTATGCTGTTTGACGAGCCTACCTCTTCGCTGGATCCGGAGCTGACGGGCGAGGTTTTGAAAACCATGCGCGAGCTGGCCGAAGAAAAAATGACTATGGTGGTAGTAACGCACGAGATGGCCTTTGCCCGCGAAGTGGCGACGAAGGTTGTGTTTATGGCTGACGGTCATGTGCAGGCGCAGGGCACGCCGTCAGAGATTTTCGATAATCCGCAGAACGAGCGCTTGAAGGCTTTCTTAAACGTAATTCTCAAATGAATATTTCACAGCCGTTGGGTTTGCCGCCCGGCGGCTGTTTTTTCACAAACATGTTACTAGCTGGACTAACTTTGGTCATATCCATTTGCTACAATAGTAATCGGAGAAAGGAAGAACCCCTTGAGCGAAGCAAGCGCTTCTTTCTAACGACTCCACTAAACATATCTTTTCATCATACACCTCTCCTTAAATTACGCCGTACAGCACGCTAACGTACGGCGTAATTTTTTTGCGCGTTGAAGGGAAATTAAAAATTAGAAATTAGTCTCCCCTGCAAGGGAAGGAGAGCCGCCGTTAGGCGGCGGAGAAGTTGCGCGCAAGCACGCGCTAAATTGGGTAGAACCCTGGCAAGAGCGGCCGCGGAAGCGGCCGAATTAAGACGGGCGTGGGTTTAGAACGAACCTTACATAAATTTTGCTAATTTTTGCGATAAGTCTAACTAATTTACTCTTGCCGGGGGGGACAAGTGTGGTATAATGTATCCAAAGCAAGGTGCGGACGTGAGAGATTGCTCTGTCAGGGGTGGCAGAGAGTTAAAAAAGTCCGCTGCGAGTTATACTCTTTCCTTGCTGGCTGTTTGAGCTAGTGGGGCTGGGTGCCTACCAGTCCTACAAGCCTGCTTATAGAGCATCATCTGCTTTGTTGCGGCTCCTAGACGTACTCCTAGTACGCCGTCGTCGCCCTTCCTCGCATCTAGCACTTTCTAATCAATCATTGCTTTACTAATCGCTGAATCGTTTGGCAATAAATTTTACCACCCCGACTTCACCCAGTTTATAAATTGTCCGAGAGGAAAAACCTGAACCGCGAAGCGTGAGGAAACAAGGCAACTCATAAGGAGCGGCGAGGCGAAGCTTTAAGGACATTTTATAAAAATAAAATAATCCTTAGAGGAGGAAAACAAAATGAAAAAATCCTTAGTACTCGCAATGGCTATGGCATTGGGCGTAACCGCATCCGCTTACGCAGCCAATCCGTTCTCCGACGTTCCGGCCGGCCACTGGGCATATGACAGCGTAAACAAGCTGGCAGCAGCAGGCATTGTTGACGGTTACGGCGACGCTACCTTCGGCGGCGACAAGCTGATGACCCGTTATGAAATGGCTCAAATCGTTGCTAAAGCAATGGCTAAAGGCGCTAACGTAGACAAACTGGCCGCTGAATTTGCTGACGAGCTGGATACTCTGGGCGTGCGCGTTGCTAACTTGGAAAAGAAAGCTGACGCTGTAAAGATTACCGGTGAAGTTCGTTATCACTACACTGATACGGATAGAGATTATGGTGCTGGTTATGCAACTAAGCTGCGTTCCCGTATTTGGTTCAACGGTCAAATTAACGATGACTGGACTTACACTGGCATGTTACAAAACGAGCAAGATCTTAAAGATGACGATGGCGAAGAAACTACAGATTTCCAACGCGCTTATGTAAACGGCAAATTGGGTGGCGTAGCAGTTCAAGGTGGTCGTTATAATTTGAAAGTTGCTGAAGGCAACGTATATGATAACCGCTTTGATGGCATTCAAGCTTCTTATGGCAAAGACGTTAAACTGACCGCTGGTTATGGTAAAGCTGCTCAAAAAACTACTGATGTTGCTGATGAAGTTATCTATGCTGAACTGACTGGTAAAGTAGCTGGCTTGGGCTTAGCTGCTGGTTACTATAGCTTCAATGATATTGAAGGCATTGATGACTTAGATAACGATATTTGGGCACTGAGCGCAAACTACGCATTTGATAAGAATGTTAAATTAGGCGCTATGTATCTTAAAGGCGATGATTATGATATTAACGTTGATGATGATGGTTATGTAGTAACCGCATCCTACAAAGGCGCTAAAGCTTCCCAACCCGGTTCTTGGGGCTTGGTAGCTAAATACTATGACCAGGGCTTAGGCACTTACATGGATCACACTATGAATGGTGCAGCAGATGACTTGTTTGGCTTCAAAGGCTACAGCGTATTTGCTAACTATGCTTTGGCTAAGAATATTGTAGCTCAAGTTGAATGGTATGACTTGGAAGATAAAGAAAATGGTGAAGACGCAGAAACCATTTGGACTCAGGTAGTATTCACTTTCTAATCCAAGCGCAAGTTAATATTTCTCAAAAATTTAGGGACGGCTGCGGCCGTCCCTTTTTGTCGATTTAGGCGCGCAAAGACCGCCGTACTTTCGCAGGTACGGCAGCCTTTGTTATGAGTAAAAATATTTTCATATAATTGCGCTAAACGCTTCGCAAGCGTGCGAATGTGTGTTATAATATTTGCGAGATAGTCTGATTGTCGGTTTTCTTCCCGTTGTGGGGAGGTGGTAAGCAGTGAGAGTATATGAAGCGTTATCGTTGATGATAGCTTTCGGTATCCTCGTAGCCACCATTATTTCGGCTTGTAAGTAATTTCGCTTACAAAATGAAATAGAGCCGCTTAAGGCGAGCAGCTCTTCTTTCACATAATTCGGTTTTGAAGAAAGCTGACCAGCCAAAGTCAGACTATCTCTTTAGTTATTATAAGCGGAAAATTAGAAATAGTCAATAGTATGAAAAAAACCGCTTAACGGTAAGCGGCTCTTTTCCAAATATTAAACATTTTGAGGAGAGGCCGACTTACCACAACCGGCTATCTCTTTACCTATTATAAGACTAAAAATATGAATAGTCAATATTTGCCGTCGTGCTTTCGCAGGTACGGCGGTTTTTGCTGCGCCGATTAAATTTTAAGCGCGCGGCAACCATTGGTCGAAGATATGTACATGATTGTCGTAAAGTTGCACCCAGCGGTCGACTAAAAGCGCGGCGACGATCGTACCGACGCCGACGCCCTGCATACGGCCAAATTCTGTGAAAGAAATTATCAGGCTGATGGCGACGAGCGAAAGGTCGAAGTAGTTTTTGATAACGCTGAACTTAGCTTTGCTGACAAAGGCAATGACCAGCACTATGCCTTCGCCGGCGGAGGCCGCTCCGTTGCTTTTCAACCGTAAAAAAATTTTACGCAGATTTGATTTTTTAGTATAATAGAAGCACCAATAATATGAGAGGTGCAATTAACTTATGCTCGTATATTTTTTAGGCTTTTTAGGCGGCATCGCCTTGTTTATGTATGGTATGCAGCTGATGGGCGACGGTTTGCAGAAGGCGGCCGGAGCTAAGCTGCAAAAAATATTGGAGGCCATGACCGGCGTGCTGGCCATGGGCGTGCTGCTGGGCGCCGTCGTTACGGCCGTGCTGCAGGCCAGCGGCGCGACGACGGTTATGACCGTAGGTCTGGTGAACGCCGGACTGCTGACCCTCAAGCAGGGCTTTGGCATCATCATGGGCGCTAATATCGGTACGACTATGACGGCGCAGCTCATTGCCTTTAAGCTGTCTGATTATATTACGGTGCTGCTCTTCGCGGGCTTCTTGACGCAGCTATTGGCTAAGCGCCGCCGCGGCAAATATTTAGGCCAGGTTGTGCTGGGCTTTGGCATTTTGATGCTGGGCATGGATATGATGGGCAAGGCTGTGATGCCCTTGCGGGATTATCCCGGCTTCGTCGATTTTATCAGCCATTTTTCCAGTAATCCACTGCTGGGTATCTGCGTCGGCACGATTATGACGGTACTGATTCAGTCCAGCAGCGCTACGATAGGTATTCTTATCGCTATGGCGGGGCAGGGGCTGATTCCTTTGGAGGGCGCTATTCCCGTGCTGCTGGGCGATAATATCGGCACCTGTGTGACGGCGGTACTGGCGTCGCTGCGGGCCAATATTACGGCTAAGCGGGTGGCTGTGGCTCACGTAATGTTCAATGTAATCGGCAGCCTTATCTTCGTAACCTTTATGCACTGGTTCGTGCAGATAGTTATGTATGTGTCGCCGCCTCAGGATATTGCCCGTCAGATAGCCAACGCGCATTCGGCCTTCAACATTATCAATACGCTGCTGTTTATGCCCTTTGTCAATCCTTTTATTAAGCTGGTGGAACGCCTTGTGCCCGGTAAGGACGACAGCGTTTCCCTGCGGCCCGTTTACTTGGATAAGGCTATGCTGAGCACGCCTTCCATTGCCATGAGCCTGGCGGTGAAGGAGGTAGTGCGCATGGGCAATCTGGCGCGTAAGGACGTGCGCCTGGGCATGGAAGCCATTCATGCCTACGATGCGGAAAAAATAAAATATGTGCTGGAGCACGAGCCGGTAGTGGACACGCTGGAGCGGGATATTACCGATTACCTGACGGAGATGAGCTCTACGGAAATGAGCGAGGCTTTGTCCGCCCGTCATACCGGTCTGCTGCACGCCTGCAACGATATCGAGCGTATCGGCGACCATGGCGAAACGCTGGCGAAAAAGGCGCGGATGATTTTTGAGGACGAGGTGCGCTTTTCTGAGGAAGCGCGGCAGGAGCTGCTACAGCTGAGCGAAATGGTGCTGCGCGCCAGCGGCAGAGCGTTGGAGGCGCTGGAGAAAAACGATAAGGAAATCGCCGCTGACGCGGTGCGTTTGTGCCGCGAGGTGAAGCATTATCAAAAGGAAATCCGCAAGAATCATATTGTACGTTTGAACGAACACCGCTGCGACCCTGTGGCCGGCTTCGTGATGCTGGAGCTGCTGATAAATATGAAGCGCGTATCCGACCATTCTAAAAATATCGGTCAGCTGGTGCAGGGAACGTTTTAGCAGTAAAAAAGAGCAGCGGAATATTTTCTTTTTCTTGCAATTTGCTGCGGCCTTTGCTATACTAAGCTTAGCAAGACTGTATTCTGGTACAGCTAGAATGCAGTCTTTCTTTTACTGATAATTTCAAATTCAAATTTTAATTATAATACGAGGTGATGGAAATGATTTTTACCCGCAGGCATAAGCAGGCTGTAGCGGCGGCGCTTGTAGTAGCGTTGGGCGTGGGCGGCTTTTTCTATTGCCGCGCCAACCGGGACGACGGTAAACTGACGCTGTACGGCAACGTGGACGTGCGGCAGGTTTCTCTGGCTTTTAACGCCAGCGAGCGCATTGACAGTATGCTGGCCGAGGAGGGCGAGGCTGTGAAAAAAGGCCAGCTTTTGGCGACTCTGCGCACGGACACGCTCAAGCTGAACATTGCGCAAAGCAAAGCGCAGATTAAAACGCAGGAGGCGGTAGTGGAACGCCTGCATAACGGTTCGCGTCCGGAGGAGATTGTGCAGGCCGAAGCGCGTCAGCGCGAAGCGGCGGCCGACCACGAGTACGCTCTGCTGTATAAACGGCGGATGCGGAATTTGTACGCGCAGTCCGCCATCAGCAAGCAGCAGCTGGACGACGCCAACGCGCGTTATAAAGCCGCCGCAGGAGCGTTGGACGACGCGCGCGCGGCGCAGCGTTTAGCGGAAATCGGCCCGCGCGCCGAAGATATCAAAGAAGCGGAGGCGCAGCTGGCGTCGCTGAAGGCCAACCTTAAAATTAAGGAATACAATTTAGAGCAATCGCAATTAATCGCGCCGTTGGACGGCGTTATCCGTTCGCGTTTGCAGGAGCCGGGCAATATGGTGTCGCCGCAGAACCCGGTATATTTAATCAGCGTTAATGAGAAAAAATGGGTGCGCGCTTACGTTTCCGAAATGCAGCTGGGCAAAGTGAAACCGGGGCAGCGGGCGCAGGTGATTATCGACAGCTATCCCGACAAGCCTTTGCGCGGCAGCATAGGCTACATTTCGGATACGGCGGAATTTACGCCTAAGAACGTGCAGACGCCGGAGCTGCGCAGCGACCTTTTGTACGAAGTGCGCGTTTACGTGGACGATACGGACAATGTGTTGCGTCTGGGGATGCCCGCTACCGTAACGCTTGAGTAGAAGGTGCGTTGTTATGGAAAAAGATTTTGCCGTTGTTGCGGAAGGATTGACGCGAACCTTTAACGACGCGGCGGCGCATAAAAAAATATACGCCTTGCGCGATGTGTCGCTGAAGATAGCGCAGGGACGCATGACAGCTTTAATCGGGCCGGACGGCGCGGGCAAGACGACGTTTTTGCGTATGTGCTGCGGGCTGTTGCGTCCCGACGCAGGCTCGCTGCTTGTTTTGGGACGGGACGTCGTGCGCTGCGCGCAGGAAATCCAGTCGCGCATCAGCTATATGCCGCAGAAGTTCGGCTTGTACGAAGATTTAAGCGTGCAGGAAAACATGAACCTGTACGCCGATTTGCACGGCATCGCTGCGGACGTGCGGCAGAAGCGTTTCGCGCGGCTTTTGCGGATGACGGGTCTTGCGCCCTTTACCGACAGGCTGGCGGGCAAGCTTTCGGGCGGCATGAAGCAAAAGCTGGGGCTGGCCTGCACCTTGGTGCGTTCGCCGGAGCTATTGCTATTGGACGAGCCGACGGTGGGCGTCGACCCTTTATCACGCCGCGAGCTGTGGGAGATTTTGCAGGAGCTCGTTAAGAGCGAAGGGCTTACAGTCGTTGTGAGCACGGCCTATATGGACGAAGCGGAGCTGTGCGACAGCGTTATCGTCGTCCACGAGGGCGCGGTGCTGACGCAAAGCGCGCCGCAGGCGCTGCGCAATTTGGCGGCGGGGCGCTGCTTCCGCCTGCAACCGCCGACGGGCGTGCCGACGCGCATTTTGCAGGCCTGCCTGCTGGACGACAAGCAGCGCGTACTGGACGCCGTGCCCGAAGGCGGCGTTGTGCGCTTTATTGCCAGCGACGAGAGCGAATTGCGCGACCTTGACGTGTATAAATATTTCGCCGGGCTTATCCTTACGCGGGTAGAGCCTCGCCTGGAGGATGCGTTCATGCTGCTTTTGCGCGAGCGCAGCGGCGATAAATTCAATAACGAAAGCTTCCCCATCGACTATCGGAGCGGCTTTAGCGTGGGAACGGACGTTGATATAGAAGTGCGCGACCTAGTGAAGCGCTTCGGCGATTTTACGGCTGTGGATAATACTTCCTTCAACGTGCGGCGCGGGGAAATTTTCGGCTTGCTGGGGCCCAACGGCGCGGGCAAGACGACGACCTTCAGAATGCTGTGCGGACTTTTGCCGGCGACCAGCGGCAGTTTGTCGGTGGCGGGAATGGATTTGCGGCGGGCGCGTAATCAGGCGCGGGCCAACGTCGGTTATGTGGCGCAAAAATTTTCCTTGTACGGCAATTTGACGGTGGACGAAAACCTGCACTTTTACGGCGGCGTGTACGGCTTGGACGACGCGCGGCTGGACGAGCGTATGCGCATGGTTAAAGAGCAGTTTGATTTGGCGGGCGTGGGCGAAACGCCGACGGAGCAGCTGCCCGGCGGCTATAAGCAGCGGCTTTCCATGGCGGCGGCGCTGCTGCACGAGCCGAAAATTTTATTTTTGGACGAGCCGACCAGCGGCATCGACCCCTTGGCGCGGCGCACGTTCTGGCGGCAGATTACGGCTTTGGCCGCGAGCGGCACTACGATTATCATTACTACGCATTTTATGGAGGAAGCGGAATACTGCGACAGGATTATGATTCAGGACCAGGGCAGGATGCTGGCGCTGGATACTCCGGCGGCTATCCGCTGTCAGGATGGGCGGCACCTGCCTAATATGAACGAAGCCTTTATCGCCATCGTCGAGCGGGCGCGCGCTGCCGAAAAAGGGAAATTATGATGAACGGATTTTTTACGCGCTTAGGCGCTTTAGTAAAAAAAGAATTTACGCAGCTCTTGCGCGACCGCAGCAGCTTACTCATCGGCGTCGTTCTGCCTATCATGCTGATTTTTATTATCGGCTACGGCATCTCCCTGGACGTAAAAAAGGTGCCGACGGCAGTGGTTTTGCAGGATACGTCGCCGACGGCGCAGGATATGGTGAGCTTTATGAACGGCTCGGACTATTTTGAGCCGCGCTACGTAACCTCCATGCGCGAAGCGGTGCGCCTGATGGACGCGCGGCAGGCGGACGCGATTGTGGTCGTGCCGCCGCGGTTTACGCAGCAGCTTTACCAGCAGCGCGGGCAGGTTCAGCTCATCCTTTACGGAGTGGACTCGGTGACGGCGACGATGATTAAGGGCTATGTGGAAAGCGGCCTTATGCAATGGCAGCAGTGGATGTCGCTCTTGGCTGCGGCGGATATGGGGTCGGTGACAGTCGTCAGCCGCATTTGGTTTAACGAAGCCAACACCAGCACCTGGTACTTTATCCCAGGCATTATCGTGCTGATCATGTCCCTCGTCGGCATTTTTTTAACGTCGCTGGTCATGGCGCGCGAATGGGAGCGCGGCACGCTGGAGGCAATCTTCGTTACGCCGGTGCGCGTTCTGGAACTGGCGCTTGCCAAGGTAGCGCCTTACTTTTGCGTCGCCATGCTGGGCTTCGGCCTGTGCCTGGCGTCCGCGTATTATATTTTCGGCGTGCCGGTACGCGGCTCGCTCTGGATTATCATTTTATCGTCCATGCTTTATCTTTTAGTGGCGCTAAGTATTGGCCTGACAATTTCGGCGCTGACGAAGAACCAGTTTCTTGCTTGTCAGGTATCCATTATCGTCAGCATTATGCCGGTGATGATGCTGACGGGACTGCTCTTCGATTTGCGCAGCGTGCCCGAATGGATAAGCGCCATCGGTTACGTGCTGCCGCCTACGTACTATATGCAGCTTTTAAAAACGCTGTTTTTGGCGGGCGATAATTGGGGATTGATTGTTAAAAATAATCTTATCCTGTTGGGGTACGCAATTCTGTTTATGGCGCTTGCCTTTAAGGTGACGCGCAAAAGGCTGGATTGATGCGAGGGGGAATGAAAGTGCAAGAGTTAAAAATATTTTTACGCCGACTCAAATTTATTATCGTGAAGGAAATTCTCGCTACGATTAAAGACCCGCGGGTGCGCATAATTTTAGTAATTCCCGTTATTGTGCAAAGCATTGTTTTCGGTTATGCGTCGACGTATAATTTGGATAATGTGCCCTATGCGCTGCTGGACCACAGCCGCAGCGCGTTGTCCGCTGAATTTGCGGCGCGGCTGGACGGGACGGGGATTTTCCACCGCGCCGCTACCTTGCAAAGCAGCGCGCAGATAGCGGACTGTATCGACTCTGACGCCGCTTTGCTGGTCGTCGTCATTCCGCAGGATTTTGCCGACCGCCTGCACGCGGGCGTACAGGCGCCGCTGCAAATTATTACGGACGGACGCAATACTACGACTGCCGGCATCGTGGCTGGGTATGTGGGCAGCGTCGTCGCCGGGTTTAACGCCGCGCTGCACGACGGCCGCCAGCTTCTGCAAATTGAAACGATAAGCTGGTACAATCCTAATTTGATTACGCGCTGGATGTTTTTGCCGGCTATGTTGGGGCTGCTGACTTTTATTCAGGTGATGATTCTGGCGGGGCTTTCCGTAGCCAAGGAACGCGAGCAGGGAACATTCGACCAGCTTTTGGTAACGCCGCTGACGCCGGGCGAAATTTTGCTGGGCAAGGCCGTGCCGCCGATTCTCATCGGTATGCTGCAGGGGACGCTGGTGCTGTTGGTGGCGCGTTATTGGTTTGCGATTCCTTTCGGCGGTTCGCTGTTGACGCTGTACCTGACGCTGTTCATTTTCCTCGCCAGCAGCGTGGGCATCGGGCTGTCGGTTTCGGCGATTTCCAACAATATGCAGCAGGTTATGGTGTACAGCTTCGTTTTGCTGCTGCCCATGGTGCTGCTGTCGGGCATGGCTACGCCGGTGCGCAATATGCCGGAAGCGCTGCAATACGCTACTTACGCCAACCCTTTGCGTTTTGCCATCGAAGCGTTCCGCCGCATTTATCTGGAGGGTTGTACGCTGGGCGATATCGCCTTTAATTTTATTCCCATGCTGGCGGTGGCGTCGGTGACGATGCCGACGGCGGGCTGGCTCTTCCGCAATAAATTATCCTGAGCCGGATTTTTAAATTTGCGTTTTTGACAATGGACTATACGAGGAGTTAGATATAATGAAACAACCAGCTTACGCGCATCTTGCTTCGCGCAGCGACGGCTTGGAAACGCGCGCTCATATCATCGAATGCGCCGGACGGCTTATTGCCGAGCGCGGCTTTGCGCAGACCACCAGCAAAAGCATTTGCCAGGCGGCGCAGGTTAATATGGCCGCCGTCAATTATCATTTTGGCAGCCGTGAAGGCTTGTATATAGCGGTTTTGCAGGAGGTACACGACCATTTGATGAGCTTGGAAGAGCTTGACGCTTTGCTTGGCAGCCCGCAATCTTCCGAAGAAAAGATAACGGCGTTTTTGCGTTTGTATATCGTTAATGTTTTGCAGCAGACGAATTGGTATGTTGAAGTGTGGACGCGCGAATTGCTTACGCCGTCGCCGCAATTCATGGAAATCTTCAATAGCAATTTGCCTAAATTTACTATTGTTGTGCAGCTATTCGCGCAATATCTGGAGCTGCCGCGCTCCGATATGCGCCTGTACGCTTGCATCTTCGGGACGATGGCTCCGTTCATGCTGATTTATTTGCAGCACCGCAGCCCGATTATGCAGCATTTGCCGGATTATTTTGATCGCGACGATTTTTTGGGCAAGCTGGAAAGCTATGTTTTGGAAAATTTGGCGCGTTATAAAAAGGCGTTGCCTAAAAATGAATTAAAGATGAATTAATTGTGAAGTTTGCGTTTTTTTTAGTTGTTTATTCGCATAACCCTTTTACTAATTTGCAGTTAAGCGGTAAAATATAAAGTGAAAATTTATGGGCAGATGAATCAAGGCTAACGGAGGTTACTATGCGGATTGGATTGGACGTTGGCAGCACCACTATCAAAATAGCGGCGCTCGATGACGCGGGCAATTTGCTGTATTGCAAATACCAGCGGCATTACAGCCAGATCGCCAAAAGAATACTGGAATTGCACGACGAACTTTTACAAAAATTTCCCGGCCTGCGCACGGCGCATTTGGCTATCAGCGGCAGCGCGGGCATCGGCGTTGCCGAAGGCTGCGGCCTGCAGTTTGTGCAGGAGGTCTTTGCCGAAAAGGTTTGCACGGAACGGCTGCACCCGGAAACGGACGCGGTTATTGAGCTGGGCGGCGAGGACGCGAAAATATTATTCCTGGGCCGTCACTTTGACGCGCGCATGAACGACAGCTGCGCGGGCGGCACCGGCGCGTTTATCGACCAGATGGCCTCGCTTTTGAACGTAGAAACTGCGGACATGAACGATTTGGCGCGGCAGGCTACGACTACCTACACCATCGCCAGCCGCTGCGGCGTCTTTGCCAAAAGCGATATCCAGCCGCTGCTCAACCAGGGCGCTGCTAAAAGCGATTTGGCGGCCAGCATTTTCCACGCCGTTGCCAGCCAGACGGTTACAGGGTTGGCGAAGGGCCGCCCCATTGAGGGCGACGTCCTGTACCTTGGCGGGCCGTTGACTTTTATCAGCTGCTTACGCGAAAGCTTCGATAATATTTTGCATATCAAAGGCGTGTGCCCGGAGAACAGCTTGTACTACGTGGCGATGGGCGCGGCCTTCTGCGCTGAGCGCGAGGTGGATTTGGACGCGCTGCCGGCAAAATTAGAAGCGGCGATTAAGACGCATACCTTTGAGCATTTGCCGCCGCTGTTTAAAAACGAGGAAGAATATGCGGAGTTCGCGCGCAGGCATCAGCGCGAGTCCGTCGCTATCGGTTCGCCGGAGGACGCAGAGCAGGCGTTTATCGGCATAGATTCCGGCAGCACGACGATTAAAATCGCCGTCATCAGCCCGCAGGGCGAACTGTTGGATTCTTTTTACCAGAGTAATAAGGGCAATCCCGTTGTGGCGGTGCGCGATTATTTAACGGGCTTTTATCAAAAATATCCCGGCTGCCGCCTGCTTGGCGGTGCCGTTACCGGCTACGGCGAGGATTTAATCCGTCACGGCTTCGGTATCGATTACGGCATTGTCGAAACCATGGCGCACTTTTACGCCGCGCAGCATTTGGAGCCGCAGGTGGATTTTATTCTGGACATCGGCGGGCAGGATATGAAGTGCCTGAAAATCCACAATGGCGCGATTGACAATATCTTTTTGAACGAAGCCTGCTCCAGCGGCTGCGGCAGCTTTTTGCAGACCTTCGCCGAAATCTTAGGCTACACGGCGGAAGAATTTGCTAAAATCGGCTTGCTGGCCGATAAACCCGTGGATTTGGGTAGCCGCTGCACCGTATTCATGAATAGCAGCGTTAAGCAGGCGCAGAAGGACGGCGCTTCCGTCGCCAATATCAGCGCGGGTCTGTCCATCAGCATTGTGAAAAACGCTTTATATAAAGTTATCCGCCCCGGCAGTAAGGAAGCCATCGGCAAGCACATCGTCGTACAGGGCGGCACGTTCCTGAACGATTGCGTGCTGCGCGCTTTCGAGCAGGAGATGGGCCTGCAGGTAGTGCGCCCCAATATCGCGGGCTTGATGGGCGCTTACGGCGCGGCGTTGTACGCGCAAAGACGATACGTAGAAGAGCCGCGACCGACAACGATTTTGAATTTACAGCAGCTGCGCGATTTTACGCACACCGTTAAGGGCGTGACCTGCGGTTTGTGCAGCAACCATTGCCATCTGACGGTCAATACCTTCGCCAGCGGTAAGCGCTTTATCAGCGGCAACCGCTGCGAACGCCCCATTACGCATATGGCTCCCAAGGATGATTTGAATCTGTACCGGCAAAAGCTGGAGCTGCTCAAGCAGCTGCCCAACAACGACCGCCAGACACGTGGCACTATGGGCGTGCCCATGGGGCTTAATATGTACGAGCTGCTGCCGTTCTGGCAGGCGCTGCTCAACGCTTTGGGCTTTAAAGTCGTTACCAGCCCTATTGAAGATAAAACCATTTACCGCCTGGGGCAGAACACGATACCCAGCGATACCGTCTGCTATCCGGCGAAGCTGATGCACGGGCATATTAAATGGCTCCTGGATAAGGGCGTGCAAAATATTTTTTATCCCTGCATGACGTATAATATCGACGAACACAGCGCGGAAAACTGTTATAACTGCCCCGTAGTGGCTTATTACCCCGAAGCGCTGCACGCCAATATGCGCGAATTGGGGAAAGTAAATTTCTTTTTTGATTATCTGGGGCTGCTGCATAAAAAGGTTTTGGTGAAAAAGCTTTACGAAATGTTTAGCAAGGATTACCCGGATATGACTAAGGCGCAAATAAAAAACGCCGTCGACGCAGCGTTTAAGGCGTACTATGCGTTTGAAGCGCAGGTGCGCGAGCGCGGCGAAAAAATTATCGCGCAGGCGCGCGCGTTGGGCACACCCATCGTAGTGCTGGCCGGGCGGCCGTATCATATCGACCCCAAGGTCAACCACAGCATTGACCGGCTGATTACGACCATGGGCGCGGCGCTGGTCAGCGAGGACGCCGTGAGCGTTTATGTAAAGCCGCAGGAGTTGGACGCCGATTTGCAGGTGCTCAATCAATGGACGTACCACAGCAGGTTGTACGCCGCCGCTAAATACGTCGCCGAAAATCCGGATATGCATATGATCCAGCTGGTAAGCTTCGGCTGCGGCTGCGACGCCATTACTGCGGACGAATGCCGCCGCATTCTGGAGGAGTGCGGGCGTATTTATACGCAGATTAAAATAGACGATATAGATAACCTGGGCGCTGCCAAGATCCGCATTCGCAGCTTGTTCTCGGCGGCCAATCTGTTCGATCTGGATAATAATTAAAGGAGGGCTTTGGATGGCGGAAACTACAAATTCCGGTTTCGTCCCCTTTACTGAGGCAATGAAAAAGACCCATACCATTCTGATTCCCGGTATGCTGCCGTTGCATTTTTCGCTCTTGCAGGCCGCGCTGAAAAGCTGCGGCTATAAAGCGGAAATTTTGCAGAACACCAGCCGCGAGGTAGTGGAAACGGGCCTTAAATATGTAAATAACGATATTTGCTATCCCGCGCTTTTGGTAATCGGGCAGCTGCTCAACGCTTTGGAAAGCGGTAAGTACGATTTGCAGCGCGTGGCGCTGATTATCAGCCAGACGGGCGGGGGCTGCCGCGCTTCCAATTATATTTATTTGCTGCGCAAAGCTTTGGAAAAAGCGGGGCTTAGCCATATACCCGTTATCAGCTTAAATGTCAGCGGTTTGGAAAAGCAGCCGGGCTTTCATCTGGACGCTTCCATGCTGCGCAAATTTTTAGCGGCGGTGATTTACGGCGACGCCTTGATGTACCTGACGAATAAGATTCGTCCCTATGAGGTGGTGCAGGGCGCCAGCGACGCTTTGGCTAAAAAATGGCTGGACAAGCTGGACGCCGCTTTTCAAAACGGCAAGGCCCAGGCTTTGAGCAGCATTAAAAAGCTGACTAAGGCTATAGCCGAGGAATTTGCCGACGTGCCCATCGTCAGCACGCCGAAAACCAAAGTCGGCATCGTGGGCGAAATTTATATTAAATACGCCGCACTGGGCAATAATAATCTGGAAAAATTTTTGCAGCAGCAAAAATGCGAATATATGCTGCCCGGTCTGCTGAACTTTGTTATGTACTGCGTGGATACGTATTTAACCGACTATAAGCTTTACGGCGGCAGCTTTTTGACCTACGGAGCGAATAAGGGCGCGATGTGGTACCTGAAGCATTTGGAAAGCATTCTGCACCAGGCGCTGAGCAAGGCGCCTTTCAGCCCTCCGGCTACTTATGAAGAAACGAAAGCCTTGGCGAAAGGCGTGATTGGTTACGGCAATAATATGGGCGAGGGCTGGCTGCTGACGGCGGAAATGCTGGAGCTGGTACACAGCGGCTATACTAATATTATCTGTGCCCAGCCCTTCGGTTGTCTGCCCAATCATATCGCCGGGCGCGGCATGATCAATAAGATTAAGGAGATTGCCGAGGAGGCCAACATTCTGGCTATCGATTACGACGCCAGCGCCTCCCGCGTCAATCAGGAAAACCGCATCAAGCTGATGCTGGCTACGGCAAAATAAGCAAAATAAATTGATAATGAAAACAACGGCTTCGCTTACGGATTTTGGTAGGCGAAGCCGTTGCTTTTTGTCTTGATTGCGCTGAGGATAACGATGGCTTTAATTCACACGGCTTGTGCTGACGAGACTAATCTGCCGCACACTTGTGCAATGTTTCTGCGCATTTCGATTCACACGCCCCTTGGGGAGCGACTGATAGGACGTATAATGTTACTCCTGCTTGGATTCAAATTCGGCGATGGCGGGGTTGATAAGCGTCATATAAAAGGAAGCGATCTGCTCCGGCGTCTGCCGCATATTATTTTTCAGCCACCAGCGCACCATGCCGATGAAGCTGCTGGCGATGTGGCTGATAAGAAAATCCTCCGGTACTTGAGCTATCTTGAGCCTGTTGGGGCCTGCGACGATGATGCGCAGGTTTTCCTGCATATATTCGCGGAAGAAGCGCAGAAAGAGAGAGCCTTCGTCATAATTGATGATGCCCAGATAGTATTGCCGCTTGTCGCGCAGATGATAAAGAATATGCGCAATACGATTTTCCGCCGTAGGCTGAACCTCGGAAAAATTATGGGTGCTGCAGGGCGGTATGGTATGACTGAAAATATGCTTGAAGAGCATCAGGCACATTTTGCGCGCCAATTCGTCCTTCGTTTCAAAATGGCTGTAAAAGGTGCTGCGGCCGATATCGGCAGCGTCGATGATGTCCTTGACGCTGATTTTTTCGTAGCTGTGCTTAGCAAGCAGGCGCACGAAAGCGTCGATAATAGCTTGTCTTGTTTTTGTTTGGCGTCTGTCCATAGCGTTACTCCTGTCTGGATGGCATTGCTGAACGCAATCCTTATTATGTTTATTTTAGTACACTTTAACTTATGTGTCCAATAATAAACAGTAAAAAATTTTGTAGCTGTTCCTTTGCCCCGCTTTTTAATATTATATTGATGAAGAAACGCTGCCTGATAAAATGGCGGCTGAAAATATGAGCAATATGAAAGGAGCAGATGCAAAATGCATACTTTGGAAGCTTTAACGGCGGCCAAGCCTGTTATCGGCCGCAGAGTAATAATTTGTAAAGGGCAGGAACGCGAGTGGCTGACGCCGGTGGATCAGCTGGCCGTGGGCGACACGCTGCGAGTGCTGCCGGGCGAGCGCATTCCCTTAGACGGAGTTATTGTGCAGGGCGCGAGCTGCGTCAGCCGTCATGTGGTCAGCGAGGGTGCACATTTGTTGGAAACAAAGCGGCAGGGCGATAAGGTGTACTGCGGTACGCTTAACGCGGCGGCAGCTATTGAAATGCGCGTTACCGCCGATTGGCGTCACAGCGGTTTTGAGCAACGGCTGGAGCTGGCGCGGGAAGAACTGGATAAACAGTCCTGCTTGGTCAGGCTATGGCGGCGCGTAACCAGTCCCTGTCGTCCCAGCTATAATTAAAAATTTGACGGTTAAATTATGGATTTAATCTAAAATAAGCGAAGCTCCGCTTCTATCGTTGCTTAGAAAGCGGAGCTTCGTTTTTATTTTATGAAGGAGATGTTATGTGTGGGCTGTAAAATTTTAATCGAAGGCCGGGCAGTCGGGTCGCGGGCCGCCGTGACGCGGGCCGGGGCCGCCCCAATGTCTGTCGTCGTGACGCCAGCCGCGATAGCGTTCGCCGTCGCGCCAATGTCTGTAGCCGCCGCGATGGCCGCGCCATTCCTTATGGTGCAGCGGCAGGTTGGCGCGGACTGCTTCGCGCTGCTCCGGCGTCATGCCGTCTAATTTTGCGCGGCGCTCCTGGCGTTGAGCGATATCTTCTTTAATGAAGGCTTCTACCTCGGCTTTTTGTTCGTCGCTCAACTTGGCCATTGCCGCTTTAGCGTATTCTTCGTGGCGCTCTTGCCATTCCTTTTGCCATTTTTCGCGGGCTTCGCGGCGTTGCTCTGGCGTCATCTTTTCCCACTCGGCGCGGCGCTGGGCCAGCTTCTCGCGTTGTTCCGGCGTCAGCTTCGGGCGGCGTTTTTCACCGCGCGGGGCGCGGTCGTTATCGGTTGTGCCGCCATCGCTCAGGATGGCGTTGACGCGCTCACGCATCGTCGGTTGGCTTGCGGAATTATCCGCCGGTTCGGCGGCAAAAACGCTGGCGCACAGTGCGGTTAAGACGGCGCCTGCCAGTAAGGTTCTTTTCAAGTTCAACATAAATAATCACTCCTCGTCTGTAATTTTTTCCTGCTTTTATTTTTAGGATGCCGGGCGCTGGACGCGCCCTGATTTTTGTTTTACTTTTTGACTTGCTCCTTGGATTGTCTTTATTGTACAGGACGATTATGGCTTTTTTATGTTTTTTGGCGGCGTTTTAGAAAAAATTATTTTAGTCGGCGGTCATACTTTTAACACAATTTTGCGTTACGCTATTATATAATATAGAAGAAAGGAATAATCTGGCGGAAGCTGCGGAGGTGACGCATATGAAAAAAATTTTAATCGCCGACGATAATAAACAAATTACGACCATTCTTTCCGGCTATGCCAAGAAGGAGGGCTTGGAGCCCGTTGTCGCTCTGGACGGAGCGGAAGCGTTGGATAAATACGCCCGCTATCAGGAGGAAATCGTTATGGTGCTGCTGGATGTGATGATGCCGCAGGTGGACGGCTTTGAAGTTTGCCGCCGTTTGCGGCGCGAATCCATGGTGCCAATTATTATGATTACGGCTCGCGGCGAGGATTACGATAAAATTATGGGGCTGGACATTGGCGCGGACGATTACGTTATCAAGCCATTTTCCGCCAGCGAGGTGATGGCCAGGGTGCGGGCGGTGCTGCGGCGGATTCAGGTGCAGGAGCCTGCGGCGAAAAATGTTTTAACCTGCGCCAACCTTTTTATCAATCTGGATAAGTACGAGGTGCAGATTGACGGGCAGGAGGTGCCGCTGACCAAAAAGGAAATCGAACTTTTGTGGACGCTGGCGAAAAACAATACTAAGGTTTTCAGCCGCGATAATCTTTTGGACAGCATTTGGGGCTACGATTACTTCGGCGACAGCCGTACCGTCGATTCCCATATTAAACGGCTGCGCGCTAAGGTAGATAAATTGGAGCATCCGGGCTGGGAGATAAAAACAATTTGGGGCGTGGGCTACCGCTTTGAGGTAAAGGCATAGGCAGGGCATGATGAAAAATAAAATCGCTCTTAAACTGACGTTGTATTTTACGGCGGTGCTGCTGGTGTTCGCGCTGATTATCGGCGGCGTGTTTTACGAATTTTTCCGCCAGCATACTATCGATTTAAAAAAGCGGGAGATGCGCGTGCAGGCGCAAAAAATCGCCGAGGTTATCAGCGATAATATGGGCTTTTTGGAGCAGCGCTACGGCGCGGGCATTTCGAGCAGCCGTTTTATTAACTACCTTGATAATATTACGCAGGAAATCGTCTGGGTGGTGGACAGCGAACGCGGGCTGAACATCAATAAAGAACGTATGGAGCGGCAGATGCAGGCCCGCAGGCAAAAGATGCACGGGCATGGGCGGCACGGCGGTATGCAGATGCCGGCGCCGCCGCAGAATCCCAAGGAAGCCTATGATAAGCTGCCGCCGCATATCCGTGAAAAAGTGGAGCAGGGCTTTGCCGGGCAGCGCTTTAACGTAGAGGAATATAACGATTGGCTGGACGGGATTATGCTGACGGTCGGCGAACCTGTTTACGATAAAACCGGCGCGGTCAAGGCCGTAGTGCTGCTGCATTCGCCGGTGCAGGGCCTGCACGACGCAATTTGGGCGGGCTTGCGCATTTTATTTTTGAGCGTGTTGGCGGCGCTGGCTTTGGGCGTAGTGCTGAGTGTTATTTTAAGCTGGCGCTTTACGCGGCCCATGAAGCTGATGCGCAACAATGCGGAGCGTTTGGCCGAACGTGATTACGAAGTGCGCAACGATATCGTGCAGAAGGACGAGATAGGCGAGCTGGCGCGCACGCTGGATATTTTAGCGCAGCGCTTGCAGCTGGCCGACGAGGAAAGCCAGAAGCTGGAAAAGCTGCGCCGGGACTTTATCGCCAATATTTCCCACGAGCTGCGCACGCCGGTGACGGTTATTCGCGGCAGCCTTGAAGCTTTACGCGACGGCGTAGTGACGGACAAGGCGGAGGTGGAGGAGTTCCACGAGCAGATGTATAATGAAAGCATTTTCTTACAGCGCTTGATTAACGATCTGCTGGATTTGTCGCGTTTGCAGAATACGGATTTCCCGATTGAAAAAGCGCCGCTGAATTTATGCGACGTGATTCAGGATGCGGCGCGCGGCTCGCGGCAGCTGGGCAAGGAGAAAAATTTGCAGATTACCTCGCGGCTGGATACCGATTTATATATGCTCAACGGCGATTATGGACGCTTGCGCCAGATGCTGATGATTTTTCTGCATAACAGTATTAAATTTTCGCCGGAGGGCGGCGGCATCGAGCTGCGCCTGGCAGGCGGCAAGCTGCAAATAATCGACTACGGCTGCGGCATTAAGCCGGAGGACGTACCCCATGCCTTCGACCGTTTTTACAAGGCGCGTAACGAGCAGAATAAAAGCGGCAGCGGCCTGGGCCTGGCCATTGCCAAGCAGATTGCCCTGCGCCACGATATGCAGCTGGAGCTGAGTAGCGAGCTGGGAGCAGGCACTACGATTACGGTGCTTTTGCCGCCGCAGCTCAAGATGAAGGAGAATGATAATGAAGAAGCTTAATTACGGCTGTCAGGGGTTGACGGCGTTAATCAGCGGCGGCACGTCGGGCATTGGGCTGGCGGTGGCCGCTAAGCTGCTGGCCGACGGCGCGCGGGTGTATATTTTGGGACGCAGCCGCCAGCGGGGAGAGCGGGCGGTGGCTACGCTGCGGCAGCAAACGGGAGCGGAGGCTGTTTATCTTGCCTGCGACGTGCGCAGTGCCGCTGCCTGTCGTCAGGCGTTGGCGGAAATCGGCGTTTGCGAAGGGCACGCGGACTGGACGCTGGATATTTTGGTCAACAGTGCGGGCGTATACCGGGAGCAGCGCCTGGAACAAATGTCGGAGGCGGATTATGCGGAAATTATGGATTGCAATGTGAAGGGTACGCTGCTTTTGACGCAGGCGGCGCTGCCGCGGATGTATGGCGGCGGCAGCATCGTTAATATCGCTTCGGACGCAGGCGTCAGCGGCAATTACGGTTGCCCTGTGTATTGCGCCAGCAAGGGCGCGGTGGTGGCGCTGACGCGGGCGTTGGCGCTGGATTTGGCTCCGTCCGTCCGCGTGAACTGCGTGTGCCCGGCGGATGTGGATACGCCGCTTTTGGCGCGGCAGCTGGTGGACGCGGACGAGAGCTATACGCTGGCGGACATGGCGGCGGCTTATCCCTTGGGGCGCATAGGCCGCGCTGAGGAAATCGCTCATGCGGTGTGCAGCGTGGCGTCGCCCGCCAACAGCTTTATGACGGGCTCGGTTGTGACCGTCGACGGCGGCTTGACTGCGGGCTGATAAATAAATATATTGAAGAAAAATAACGACGGCTCTGCCTGAAGCGCAAGGTTTCAGGCAGAGCCAAATTTTTATATTTGCGTTTTTCTTCGGATAAGTAGAAAGTTTCAGAAAAAAGTTTACAATTGTGCTGACAAATGTTAAAATAAATACAGCGAAAGGAACGGTGATAATATGCTGACGTTAGAATTGCTGCAAAGCATGCTTTTAGCCGCCGCTATAGAGCTGAAAGATAAGAGCATGATGCTGTGCGAATTGGACGGCGTAGCCGGCGACGGCGACCACGGCCTGACCATCGGCAGAATGGCCGACGCTATCAAGGCTAAGGTGGAAGCCGGGGACAGCGCCGACATTAAAGAACTGCTGGACGATTTATCGATGGCTTTTATGGGCGTGAACGGCGGCAGCGCAGGCCCGCTGTGGGGTACTGTTTTCGGCGGCTTTGCCGAGGGCGTGGACGAGGGCGTTACTGCGCTCGATACTGCCGGTATGCACAAAATGCTGGCGCAGGGCAAGGAAGATTTTATGGATATTTCCAAAGCCAAAATTGGCGATAAAACCATGGTGGACGCTTTGTATCCTGCTTTGGACGCAGGCCTGGCCACTAATGGCTGCGCTAAAGAAATTTTTGCCGCTATGGCGGAGGCGGCCTGCAAGGGCGCGGACGCCACTGCCGGAATGGTAGCGCGTTTTGGCCGCGCTAAAAATGTGGGCGAGCGCAGCCTGGGAACCAAGGACCCGGGGGCAGTATCCATGTCCATTTTATTTTCTTCGATGGCGTCCGCCTGCCAATAGGCCGCATATGCTTGACAGTCAATCTAAATAATATATAAACGGAGGCGTAATTATGCAGAAATTTATCAACAATCCTGAAAATCTTACCAGCGAATTATTGGAAGGCCTGGCTTTGTCCAATCCGGATATCATTTCCTTGGAGCAGGGCAATCTGGTGGTCAACAAAAAGCTGGCCGAGGCTGACCGCGTTACCATTGTTACCTTGGGCGGCACCGGCCACGAGCCTGCCATCAGCGGCTTTGTCGGCGAGGGCATGGTGGATATTTCCGTAGCCGGCAATATTTTTGCCGCACCGGGACCGCAGGCCTGCGTGGAAGCTATTAAAATGGCGGACAAGGGTCACGGCGTACTGTTTGTAGTTTTGAACCATGCGGGCGATATGCTGACCGGCAACCTGACTATGAAACAGGTGAAGAAGCTGGGACTGAACGTCGTTAAGGTGGTTACTCAGGAGGATATCGCCAACGCTCCCCGCGAGAACGCCGACGACCGCCGCGGCCTTGTTGGCTGCGTGCCTTTGTACAAGGTAGCAGGCGCCGCTGCGGCAGCAGGCAAATCCCTGGAGGAGGTTGCCGCTATTGCGCAGAAATTTGCCGATAATATGGCGACCATCGCTGTGGCTACCAAGGGCGCTACTCATCCTGCTACCGGTATGACCATTGCGCAGATTGAGGACGGCGTTATGGAGGTCGGCATGGGTCAGCACGGCGAAGGCGGCGGCGGCAGCCAGCCCATGAAATCCGCCGATGAAACTGCGGCCATTATGATGAACGCTTTGCTGGCAGATTTGAACGTACAAAGCGGCGAAAAGCTGCTGGTAATCATCAACGGCAGCGGCGCTACCACGCTGATGGAGCAGCTGATTGTGTTCCGCGCCTGTCACAAGCTGCTGGCTGCAAAGGGTATCGAAATTGTTGCCAGCATCGTAGGCGAGGTGCTGACCGTACAGGAGACCGCAGGCTTCCAGATGTGCATTGCCCGCATGGACGAAGAAATGCTGGGTTACTGGAATGCGCCCTGCCGCACTCCTTATTACAAAAACTAAGATTGAGCTTTGACGGGCGGAGCAGGCTGCGGCAGCAGCCGCCCTGCTGCCGCCGTTTGGGAGGATTTTAGATGGCTGATAAAGATGGTAATGTTTTAGCTAAGGATTACGGTATCGGCATTGAGCCGCCGCAGCGCATTTTCTCCGTTAAGGGACATCAATGCGCCGGTTGGGGGATGCAGGGCCGTTTGTCCCAGATTTTTGGCGACGATGGCCGTACTATTATGCTGGCCTTTGACCATGGCTATATTATGGGCTCTACCGCCGGGCTGGAGCGTTTGGATTTGGTTATTCCGCCGCTGCTGCCCTATGCGGATTGCCTGATGGCTACCCGCGGCGCGCTGCGTACCTGCATTCCCGGCAATCACCGCAAGGCTGTGGCGCTGCGCTGCACTGCCGATACCAGCGTACTCAAGGACGATATGAGCTTTGGCTCTGCCGGAGTGGATATCGAGGACGCTATCCGCATGAACGCTTCCTGCATGGCTGTGCAATGCTTTGTGGGCGCTGCCGGCGAGCTGGATTCTCTGAAAACGCTGTCCTATTATGTAAATCAGGGCGAAAAATACGGCGTGCCGGTGCTGGGCGTAGTGGCCGTAGGCAAGGAAATGGAGCGGACGACCCGTTATTTCTCCCTGGCTACCCGCTTGCTGGCGGAGCAAGGCGCGCATATCATTAAAACCTATTACTGCGATAATTTTGAGCAGATTACCGCCGCCTGCCCTGTGCCCATTGTGATTGCAGGCGGCAAGAAGATTCCTGAAAGCGAAGCTTTGGCAATGGCTTACCGCGCTGTCAACGAAGGCGCCGCCGGTGTGGATATGGGCCGCAACGTATTGCAGGCCGCCTGCCCCAGCGCTATGCTGCGCGCTATTCGCATGGTAGTGCACGAAAACGCTAAGCCGGAAGAGGCATATCACGCTTATGAATTATGGCGGAAGGATGTGAAATAAATGAAAGAATTTATGCATGTGGGCGTACCTACCGATATTGCCCGTGAAGGCGAAATTTATGCCGAGGGCATTAAAACCCATATTATTACTCCCGATACCAATGAATTCCATATCGAATATCTGCGCTTTGAGAAGGATACTCCCTTGCCGCAGGAATTGCAGACTTTGGTGCATGTAGCCTATAAGGTGGACGATTTGGACAAGCAGCTGGCAGAAAATACGGTAGTTGTGGAGCCGTGGATGGCGGACGAGCATACCCGCATTGCTTTTGTCATGAAGGACGGCATTTTGTTTGAATTGATGGAAGAAGTTAAATAATGCTGCAGGCAGGAGAACGGGCACAGCTGATCGCTGCTGCCCGTTTGTATTACGAGGAGGAACTTACTCAGGCCCAGGTGGCTCAGCGTCTTGGCGTGTCGCGTCCTTCCGTCAGTAAGATGCTGACCCGTGCTAAAAAGCTTGGCATTGTCCGCATCGAGATTTTCGCCGGGGACGAGGGCGAAAGCAGCTTGCTGGAGCGCCTGCGCACTAGATATGGACTGGAGGGAGGCTGCGTGCTGCCCGCGGGCAGCAATCCCTGGCAGCAGACGGCGCGCTACCTGCTTTCGGAAACAGCTGCCGATATGACTTTGGGTCTGGGCTGGGGCTACGCTTTGGGCGAAACCGTTTGCAGGCTGGAGCGGGGGCGTTGGTACCAGCAGATGGGCAAGGTGCTGCCCTTGATCGGCGAGGCGCATTTCCCTCATAAGGGCTACCATCCCGACGCCTTGGCGCTGCTGTGGGCAGAGGCTAGCGGCCGGACTGCCTATAGCCTGGGCTGCAGCGCCTTTCCCGCTTCGGAGGAGGAACGGGAGGAGCTGGAAGGTAAGAACGAGTTCCTGCAATTATCCGGTTTATGGCAGCAGCTGGACGCGGCCGTCGTCGCCGTCAGCGGCTATCCCGGCGTGCCGGACGAAGGCACGGCTACCCGCTTTGGCGATTCCTTGAGCAGGCAGCGTGCCGTAGGCAGCTTTTTATCTTATTATTATAACGAGCGCGGGGAATTTATCAGCGGCAATAACGATTTTTGCCTGCATATTCCCATGTCGCAGCTGCGCCGCTGCCGCAAGCTGATAGGTATCGGGCTGAACGCTGGCAGCAGAGCCTTAAAGGGCGCGTTGGCGACGGGGCTGTTCACCCATTTGGTTATTGATGAGGAGCAAGCGCGCAGTTTGCTGTAGGCTGTTTCAGACCGCAGGCGTGACGGAATTTTCGTCGCACCTGCGGTTTTCTCTTTCAGCAACGGCGATGTGTAAGCTTTGGAACATTATCGGCGGAGCCGAGAATAAAATCTTTAAAATACTCCAGCGGATATTTACATTCTACAAGAAATATTATACAATCAATACAACTACAGCATACACTAAAAATGTAGGATGGAAGGATGGTAAAGATGATTTCTTTGAAAAATTGCAAAATTAAGGCGTTGGCTGCCGGTTTGCTGCTGACCCTGACCCTGGGCGTAGCGGGCTGCGGCGGCGACAGCAAGGAGGCTCCCGAGAAAGCGGAGAAGGTCAACGTAGGCATTGTGCAGCTGGTGGAGCATGCCGCTCTGGACGCTGCCAATAAGGGTTTTGTAGAAGGTTTGGCTTCCAAGGGCTATAAGGAAGGCGAAAATATAGCCTTCGACCGGCAAAATGCCCAAGCGGACCAATCTAATCTGCAAAATATTGCGCACCGCTTTGTCAATAATAAGGTTAATCTGATCTGCGCTATTGCGACTCCGGCTGCGCAGACGGTGGCTAACGTAACCAGCGATATTCCTATTGTGGCTACAGCCGTAACCGACTATAAAACCGCCAAATTAGTTAAAGATAACGCTAAGCCGGGTACTAACGTAACCGGTACTACCGATATGAATCCTGTGGAGCAGCAGCTTGATTTGCTGCTGAAGATTGTGCCTAACGCTAAATCCATCGGCACGATTTACTGCTCCAGCGAGGTTAATTCCCAGCTGCAGGTAGATATTCTGAAAAAAGCTGCCGCCGCTAAGGGCGTTACCGTAAGCGAGGCTACCGTTTCCAATGTCAACGACATTCAGCAGGCAGCGCGCAGCCTTTTGGGTAAGGTGCAGGCTATTTATGTTCCGACCGATAACGTGCTGGCGTCTGCGATGCCGACGCTGACCACCGTTACCGAGGAGGCCAAGCTGCCCGTAATTTGCGGCGAGGGCGGCATGGTTAAAGCAGGCGGCCTGGCTACGCTGGGCGTGGATTATTACAAGCTGGGCTTCCAGGCAGGCGAAATGGCAGCGGATATTCTGAGCGGCAAATCCAAGCCCGCCGATATGGCAATTCAGGCGCAAAAGGAATTCAAGGCTACCATCAATATGAAGGAAGCTGACAAGATCGGCCTGAAGCTGCCGGAGGACGTGCTGAAGAGCGCAGAAATTATTAAATAAGCCCGTGGGCAAAACGGCGGTCTGAGTTTGCAGTCCGTGCATAAGTTTAGGAAATGATGCGGAAGTCTGTCATAGATGCCTATGGCAGACTTTCCTTTATTTATAAAGAAGTTTAACTATTTGCAGCATATTTTTCAGCATAATTTTGTTGCTTGTGCTATAATAATAGGAGCTGTAAGAGATTTTAACGACGGAAGGATGTTCCTGATGATTGATTTGTTGATTCCCACAGTGGCGCAGGGCTTGCTTTGGGCGCTGATGGCTTTGGGCGTATATGTGACTTTCAGGGTGCTGGATATCGCCGATTTGACGGTAGAAGGCAGCTTTCCTTTGGGCGCGGCTACGGCTGCTTCCATGATGGTGGCCGGTTACGGCGTGATGCCGGCGCTGCTGGCCGCGTTTATAACGGGTACGCTGGCCGGCATTGTTACCGGCCTGCTGCATACGAAAATGAAGATTCCGGCGCTGCTGGCCGGGATTCTGACGATGATCGCTTTATATTCCGTTAATCTGCGCATTATGGGCAAGGCTAATTTATCCTTGCTGGGCGTGGATACCTGCTTTAAAATTGCCCGCGAGGCTTTGGGCATGAATATGGCGCAGACCACGCTGCTGGTTGGTTTGGCCGCTACTGTTTTAGTGGGGCTGTTCCTGTACTGGTTCTTTGGCACGCAGATTGGCGCGGCTATTCGTGCGACCGGCTTCAACCAGCAAATGATCAGGGCGCAGGGCGTGGATACGGATGTGACCATTATTTTGGGCCTGCTGCTGAGCAACGGCCTGGTGGCTTTGTCCGGCGCGCTGGTGGCGCAGTCCAACGGTTTTTCCGACGTGGGTATGGGCACGGGCACTATCGTCATCGGTTTGGCCTCCGTTATTATCGGCGAGGTGCTGTTTGGTACGCGCAGCTTTAAAAATTGTTTGATTTCCGTAGTTTTGGGCTCCATAGTTTACCGTATTGTTATCGCTGCGGTTCTGGCTATGGGTATGCCGCCTAACGACCTCAAGCTGTTTACTTCCGTGTTGGTGGCTCTGGCTTTGTCCATGCCGCTGATTAAGGCTAAGATGAGCGGTAGAAAGGCGGTGCGGTAAATGCTGCAGGTAGATAATATTTATAAAACCTTTTTCCCTGGGACGATTAACGAGAAGCGCGCGCTGCAGGGATTGACCTTGAATTTGCAGCCGGGCGATTTTGCGACGGTTATCGGCGGCAACGGCGCGGGCAAATCCACGACGCTGAACGCTATTGCCGGCGTCTTTCCGGTGGATTCCGGCAGAATTGTTATCGACGGCGAGGATATTACGAAAAAGCCGGAGCATAAACGGGCTAAATATATTGGCCGCGTTTTTCAGGACCCGATGCTGGGGACGGCCGCCGGTATGATGATTGAAGAAAATCTGGCTTTGGCCGCTCGCCGCGGTGAAACTCCCGGCCTGGGCTGGAGCCTGTCCAGCGACCAGCACGACCGCTTTTACGAGCTGCTGAAGGAGCTGGATTTGGGGTTGGAGGAACGCATGACCGCTAAGGTGGGCCTGCTTTCCGGCGGCCAGCGTCAGGCGCTGACGTTGCTGATGGCTACTTTGAAAAAGCCCAAGCTGCTGCTTTTGGACGAGCATACGGCCGCTTTGGATCCGAAAACTGCCGCTAAGGTGCTGGCTTTAACGGAAAGAATAGTTAACCGCGACCGGCTGACCACGCTGATGATTACTCATAATATGCGCGACGCGCTGCGTTATGGCAACCGTTTGATAATGCTGCATAACGGACGCATCATTATCGATGTGCAGGGTGAGGAAAAACAACATTTGCAGATACCGGATCTGTTGGCTATGTTTGAAAAGGCCAGCGGTTCGGAGATGGCCAGCGATCGTTTGCTGTTGGGCTAAGGTTGTCCGCCGATAAGTATTTCAATAAACATTTGTATATTTTAGCAATACGATAGTGCTAAAAAGCAGAGGTTTACCTGCTTTTGTTGTGATATATTATCGATATCGATAATATATAGAAGAAAATAAATAAATTTTAGAAGAAAAAGACTTGATAATTTTGCGATTCGTGGTACACTTTAAATAAGTGCCTGATTAGTTTAAGAATGTTTATTGCAAATTAACCGAAAGGCGGTGCAGAACAATGCAGGAAGAAATCAAGCTTATTGGTCGCAGAATAAGGTTGCTGCGGACGGCTAAGAATTTAACTCAAACTAAGTTGGCAAAGGCAATGGAAATTTCACAAACGCATTTATGTAATATTGAATGCGGTCGTGTGCCCGTTACCCTTCCGAATCTCTTAAAGCTTCATAACTTACTGGAATGTAATATGAGCAGCTTTTTTGTTGATTTGGATCAACAGCCTGATACGAAGGATCAGGATATCAGTTTGGATGAGGTGCTGCAGGTCGTTAAGCTGCTGAAGCAAAGAAAGTAAACAGAGAATTTATTTTGCTTTATGGCAAATTGCGGCAATATAAAAACTGGCGTAGGCTTTTGGGCTTACGCCAGTTTGCTTTACATCAGAGAGCTTGCAAATGATAATGCCTGCTTGCGGTGCGGCAGTGAATATACTATAATATTGATGTATGTAACGTGCGCCCGGAAGGGCGGCGCAAGCGAAGGGAGAGGGACGTATGGCTTATGTTGCGCTGTACCGCAAATGGCGGCCGCAGAATTTTGATTCGCTGGTAGGGCAGCAGCCTGTGAAAACGGCGCTGACCAACGCCTTGACCAGCGGCAGAATAGCTCACGCTTATTTGTTCGCCGGGCCGCGGGGTACGGGCAAGACCAGTACGGCGCGTATCTTAGCGAAGGCGCTGAACTGCGAGCAGGGGCCGACGCCTGCTCCCTGCGGCTGCTGCGATAATTGCGTGCGGATTGCCGCCGGAACCTCCATGGATGTGTTCGAAATCGACGCGGCCTCCAACCGCGGCATCGACGAGATCAAGGCTCTGCGCGATCAGCTGGCCTTTACGCCGGTGGACTGCCGCTACAAGGTATATATTATTGACGAGGTGCATATGCTGACCACCGAGGCTTTCAACGCTTTGCTGAAAACCTTGGAGGAGCCGCCGCCGCACGTTATTTTTATTCTGGCGACGACGGACCCGCACCGGATTCCGGCGACGATTCATTCCCGCTGTCAGCGCTTTGATTTCCGTAGGGTGACGGTGGACGAAATTGCCGCGCATTTGGCTTTGGTAGCCGAGGGCAGCGGCATTACTGCGGACGCCGAGGCTTTGCGGCTGATTGCTATTCAGTCCGAGGGCGGTATGCGCGATGCGCTGAGCCTTTTGGACCAGTGCGGCGTGATGGCCAGGACGGTGACGGTGGACGTAGTGCGCGAGGTGTTGGGCATCGTGGGGCGCGAAGCTTTGCGGGAGCTGGTAGGAGCTATAGGACGGCAGGATCTGGCGGCCGCTTTAGGCAAGCTGAACCAGCTTTTGGAGCAGGGCAAGGACGTGGGGCAGGTGCTGACGGAGCTGGCGGAATATCTGCGGGCCTTGCTGCTGTATCAGGCGGTGCCGGGCTATGACGAGGTTTATTTAACGGATACGCAGGAAGCCTTTCAGGCCCTGTCGCCGCTTTTTGCCCGCGACCGTCTGCTGGCGGCGGAGGAGCGGCTGCATGCCGCTGTGCTGGAACTCAAGGGTACGCTGCGTCCGAAGATTACGGCGGAGCTGTGCCTGCTGGATTTGTGCCGTATCGAGGGCAGCACGCTGGCGGCGCTGACGGCCAGAGTGGAGCAGCTGGAGCGGCGGCTTGCCGGAGGCGCGGCTGTGCCGCCTGCGCCCCTTGCAGCCGGAGCTGGGGCCGCAAGGACGGAGGTGCAGGTGCAGCCTAAGGTTCAGCCTGCTTTTGTGCCGCCTGCCGGAGCTAAGCTGTATACCGGGCCGGAGGAGCCGCCGGAAGCGGAGCAGGACGACGGGCCTACGGCGGAGGAATTAGGGCAGCTGTCGTCTGCTCCGCCGATAAATAACCGTCCGCCAGTAGCTAAACCGGTTCCTGCCGCTAAAGCGGGCGCAGCGTCGCAGAAGGTTGCGTCGCAGGTTCCGGCGCAGTCTGTCGTCCGGCCGACGGCAGCAGGCGAGGAATACGGCGGCGATTGGGCGGCTGGCGACGATTTCTGGAAGCAGACCTTGGAGCTGGTGCGTTCGGAAAAGAAGATGTCCATGTATTCCTGCGCCAAGGACGGGCGGGTCTACAGCTTTAGCAACGACGTACTGGTGGTGGCTTTTAAAGCGCCCTTTAAGAGCGAGCGCATGAATAAGGACGATTTCCGCAGCTATTTTGAGGAAATATTGCTGCGGCTGGCGCGTAGGCCGCTGCGGCTGCAGTGCGCGGCGGAAGCCAGCCTGCGGGCTTCAGGCGGGGCTGCTGCGGGAGCGAAGGCGCAGCCTGCTCCCCCCCAAAAAGAACAGGCGCCTGCGGCGGCTCCTCAGCAGCTGCCGGACAGCCTGCGCAAGGCTATGGACGCCTTCGGCGGTACGATAACCGAGCTGTAATGCGATATGACGCTTTGTAATGCACAAGGCTCAATATAAATATTAAGCAATTAACGTATATTAAGGAGGAATTTGATTATGTTTCCTGGTGGCATGGGTAATATGCAGGCAATGATGAAAAAGGTGCAGAAGATGCAGGCCGACATGGCAAAAATGCAGGAGGATTTGAAAAACCGTACTGTAGAGGCTTCTGTGGGCGGCGGCGCCGTAACCGTCGTAGTCAATGGCAAGAAGGAGCTGAAATCCATCAAAATAGCTCCGTCCGCTGTGGATCCGGAGGATGTGGAGATGCTGGAGGACATGCTGCTGACTGCCGTTAACGACGCTATGAAGCAGATCGACGAAATGACGGAAAAGGAAATGGCTAAGGTTACAGGCGGCATGAAGCTGCCAGGCATGTTCTGATATGGCAAGAATGATCAGGCCGCTGGCTAATCTGTACGAGCAGCTGCGGCGGCTGCCGGGCGTAGGCTCCAAAACGGCCATGCGCCTGGCCTATCATATTATTGATATGCCTGCGGAGGAGGTGCGGCAGCTGGCGGAGGCCTTGAACGGCGCCAAGCAGCACATCCATTACTGCAGCCAGTGCTATAACCTGACGGACGGCGAGCTGTGCGAAATCTGCGGCGCACCCGACCGCGACCGGCATATTATCTGCGTAGTGGAGCAGCCCCAGGATATTGCCGCCATGGAACGCAGCCGCGGCTATAACGGGCTGTACCATGTGCTGCATGGGGTACTGTCGCCCTTGGACGGCGTTGGTCCGGACAAGCTGCGCATCAGGGAGCTGTTCCAGCGGCTGCAAAGCGAAACAGTCAGCGAAATTATAATCGCTACCAATTCCGACGTGGAGGGCGAGGCCACGGCTACCTATCTGGCGCAACTTTTGAAGCCCTTGGGCATAACTGTCAGCCGCATTGCGCATGGCCTGCCCATGGGCGGCGATTTGGAATATGCGGATGAGGTTACTTTGTCCAAGGCTTTGGAAAACCGACGGGCTATGTAAAGAGGTGGACTTATAAATGGAAATGTTGGAGGGGATTGCCGCCAGCGCAGGGCTGGGGCCTTTGGGCGCTTTAGGGCCGCTGCTGGTGGGCGTAGTGCTGCTGCTGCTCGTGGTCAAGCTGCTTTCCATGCCCTTTAAGCTGGTGTGGAACGGCATCTGCGGCGCGCTTTTGCTGTGGGTGGTCAATCTTTTGGGCTCCTTTGTGGGTTTTGGTTTGAAGATCACCGTCATTAAAGCGCTGATCGCCGGTTTCTTCGGCGTTCCCGGCGCAGCGGCAGTTATATTATTTGAAATATTTGGCTAGTAAGCAGATTCCCTGTGAGACGTAGCGCTTCGCAGGGATTTTTTGTTACTATTGTAATCTTTGCGTAAATATTATGTATACACGGGAATAATACTGTATACAATCAGACTTTTACGTTTTCCTCTGCTATAATTTAAAGCAGGAATAAGATTACATTTTTATTAGGGGGTTGTCAAAGTGAATTTATCTACAAAAATTTTAATTGGTCTGGCTCTCGGTATTATCGCCGGTTTAGAGCTGGGCGCTGAGGGCGCAGGCTTTGCCAAAGCCTGGATTGGACCCTTAGGCACTATCTTTATGAACATGATCAAAATGGTCATTGTTCCGCTGGTATTTTCCAGTCTGGTTATCGGTGTGTGCAGCTTAGGCGATATTAAAAAGGTTGGCCGCATCGGTATTAAAACTCTCGCTTACTACCTGTCCACCACCGCTTTCGCTATCGTTATCGGTTTGGTAATCGGCACTGTTATGCAGCCCGGCGTAGGATTGTCCATGCCGGTAGAAACTGCTAAAGTTGCAGCTAAAGCCGCTCCTCCGATAATGAAGGTTATCGTGGATATTTTCCCGACCAATCCGATGGAGGCAATGCTGAAAGCTAATATGCTGCAGATCATCGTCTTCTCCCTGTTCATCGGCGTAGGCATTACCGCTGTGGGCGAAAAGGCTGATTACTTAAAGCATACCATCGACGGACTGGCTGAGGTTTCCTATAAAATTGTCGGCATCATCATGTCCGTCGCTCCTATCGGCGTGTTCGGCTTGATTACTCCCGTTGTGGCAGCGAACGGCCCCGCCGTACTGCTGCCCTTGCTGAAGGTTGTTATCGCCGTATACTTGAGCTGCTTGCTGCACGCAATCTTTGTATATGGCGCAATGCTGAAATTTATTGGCAACACCGACGTTGTGAAATTTGCCAAGGGTATCGCTCCCGCTTCTCTGATGGCTTTCAGCTCCTGCTCCTCCGGCGGCACTTTGCCCCTGACCATGAGCTGTGCGCAAAAGCTGGGCGTTTCTAAAGAGGTTTCCAGCTTCGTTCTGCCCTTGGGCGCTACTATTAACATGGACGGCACCGCTGCCTACCAGGGCGTATGCGCTCTGTTTATCGCTCAGCTGTACGGCATCGACCTGACCGGCGCGCAGTACTTCACCATCATCGTTACCGGTACCTTGGCTTCTATCGGTACCGCAGGCGTTCCCGGCGCGGGCTTCATCATGCTGACCATGATCCTGACCGCTTTGGGCTTGCCCTTGGAAGGTTCCGCTTTGATCGCAGGTATCGACCGTATTCTGGATATGCCGCGTACCTCCGTGAATATCACCGGCGACGCAGCTGTTGCTTTCCTGGTTGACAAGAGCGAAAGAGCTAAGGCTAAAGAGCCTCTGTACTAATTTTCATATCGTCTTTCCCTGGCGTCGTTCGCTTCTGGCGGGCGGCGCCTTTCCTTATGTAAAATTGCTTACATTTGTCGGCTGCTTATGAGCAAATAAATAAATTTGCTGGCGGCATCTGGAAATTTGTACTATAATTTCTTATAAATCGCATATAAGTTTTCGAAAGGAAGGATTGTAGTATGGTAAATTTCAAAAAAATATGCGCAGGAACTTTATTGGCGGCAGCAATGCTGGGAATCGGCGGCCTTTTGCCGTCGGCTGAAGCTGGCAGGCTGCAGGATATTCAGGAACGCGGAACCCTTTTGGTAGGCAGTACCGGCGATTATAAGCCCATGTCCTATCTGAATAAGGAAACAGGAAAATATGAAGGCTTCGACTGCGAGGTGGCGGAGCTTTTAGCGAAGTCTCTGGGCGTAAAGGTGCAGTACGTGCCTACAACCTGGAAGACGCTTTCTGCCGACACTATGGCCGGTAAATTTGATATCGCTATCAGCGGCATCACCCGCACTTTTGCCCGCGCCAAAGATATGGATATGTCCCATGGCTATTTGCTGTTTGGCAAAACTATTTTGTGTCGTAAGGAGGACGCTAAAAAATTCACCTGCGAAGCGGATTTGAATAAGAAAAATGTGCGCGTGATGGTAAATCCCGGCGGCACTAACGAAAAATTTGCTTTGTCCAATTTGCCGGACTGCACCTTGCTGGTGCATCCGCAGAATGCGGAAATTCCTTCGCTGATTGCCGAAGGCAAGGCTGACGTTATGATTACCGAAACCATGGAAGCCAGACGTTATGTGCGCGACGACGCGCGCCTGGCTGCGCCGCTGATCGAAGATCCATTTACCAAGAACCAGTTCGGTATCCTGATGGCGAAGGGCGATCAGGAATGGCTGAACTATGTCAACTTTTTCATGGAAGAAAAGGATATGGACGGCACGCTGGACAGGCTGGAAGAGGAATATATTAAATAATTATTGCCTTTGTGCCGCAGGAAGCAAAAAATAACCGTAAGTAAAAACTTATAACCCCATATGAAGTTCAAAAGCAGTCGCGTTGACGTTCAAGCGTTTGGCGCGGCTGCTTCTGCTTTGGGAAGCAAGACGCTTACCAAAGCAAAAACGCTTGATTTTCACCAGAAATTACAATATAATGATAATAAGAGGTGAAAATATGATAAAAACTCTTGCGATGCTTCTAGATGAATTAAAGGATTACGCTAATCCTTATAGCAAAATTTCGCGGATGGTAAAACAGGGCGAGTGTTTTCGCGTTGTCAAAAATTTGTATGTGACCGAGCGTAATATACCTGGACATTTACTGGCTGGCAGCATATATGGGCCTTCATATATTTCTTTCGATTACGCCTTGAGCTATTATGGGATGATTCCCGAAGCAGTATATACTATAACTTGCGCGACGTTTGCAAAGAAAAAAAAGAAAAAATATGAGACACCGTTCGGCGTATTTACGTACAGGGATGTGCCGGATGCCGCTTTTCCATTATGCTTACAAGTGCTTCAAGAGGGCGAATATTTTTATCGCATTGCTGAACCGGAAAAAGCGTTGTGCGATAAATTGTATACGCTTGTACCAATGGCGAATGCAAGAGCGCTGGCGGATTTATTGTTAGATGACCTTCGCATGGAAGAAGAAGCGTTAGCTGCTTTAAATCTAGATAAAATAAAGATGTTGAGCGAACATTATCGTATTGGTAATATCCGAAAGCTTGTTACTTTGATAAGGAGAATGCAAAAATGAGCGCAGTTATCGAGCAAATGCTTGCTAATTATAAAATAGAAAATTTTTATGACCAAAAGAACGCTATGAAAGAAATTATGCAAGAAATTGTGCTATGCGGTTTATCGCGCGCAGGTTTTTTTCAAAAGGCTGCTTTTTACGGAGGAACGGCTTTAAGAATTTTTTACGGTTTGGATCGTTTTTCTGAGGATTTGGATTTTTCGTTAGAAACTCCCGACTTCGAATTTGATTTGGGTGGATATTTTCCTGTTTTACAAAAAGAGGTAAGGTCATTTGGCTTAAATGTAGAAATAAAAGAAAAGGCTAAGAGCAAGGATAGTAATATTCGTTCGGCGTTTCTTAAGGGCAATACCAAGGAGCATATGCTTTTATTTTACGCTGATTCTAAATTGGCAGAATCGGTCGCTAAAGGAGAAGTAGTAAAAATAAAATTTGAAATAGACGTTAATCCTCCGCCATATGCCACGTTTGAACATAAGTATCGTTTGCTGCCAACTCCTTACGCCGTAACAATGTATGATATGCCATCGCTCTTTGCCGGGAAAATTCATGCCGTTTTGTGTCGCGCTTGGCAGAATCGCATTAAAGGACGCGACCTTTACGATTACGTATTTTATCTGACGAGGAATGCCGCGTGCAATCAAAAACATTTGCGGGCAAGGCTGTTGCAATCAAGTTATATTGACGAGCAAAAAGAATGTTCTTTGGCAGGAATTAAAGAAATGCTGAAAAATAAATTTGCTCAGATAGATTACAAACAGGCTAAACAAGACGTCGAACCTTTTATCAGGGACGCTAGGGTTTTAGATGTATGGAGCGCAGATTTTTTTCAGCAGATAACAGAGGGATTAAGGTTTGCTGGCGATTGAGTCGAGAATATTTTTGGCGGATAGCGTAACGATTTCTTTCCCCCACCGCGTTGCAACGTGGCGGCGAAATTTTGCCGTAATATAAGAAATAGTGTAACAAATGATAAGTTTAACAGAAATTTTCAGAAAAGTATATTGACTATGCGGTCAAAATCGCATATAATAGTCACAGTAGCTTAGCAAATGGTATACCCTAGGCAAGTATATCGCAAGCTGCTTCCACCCCACGTATTATAAAATTTCTGAGGCACGGGTAATGGCTGCCAGCTGGAGGAAACAAGGCAACTCTTGGCGGACCGCAGTACATGAGCCTGCGCAAGGAGATTTTGTAATAAATAAAAATCTCTCATTAAAGAGGAGGAAAACAAAATGAAAAAATCCTTAGTACTCGCAATGGCTATGGCATTGGGCGTAACTGCTTCCGCTTATGCTGCAAATCCGTTCTCTGACGTTCCGGCTGGCCACTGGGCATATGACAGCGTTAACAAGCTGGCTGCTGCTGGCGTAATCGACGGCTACGGCGACGCTACCTTCGGCGGCGACAAACTGATGACCCGTTATGAAATGGCTCAAATCGTTGCTAAAGCAATGGCTAAAGGCGCTAACGTAGACAAGCTGGCCGCTGAATTTGCTGACGAGCTGGATACTTTGGGCGTTCGCGTAGCTAACTTGGAAAAGAAAGCTGACGCTGTAAAGATTACCGGCGAAGTTCGTTATCACTATGCTGATCATGATACCAAAATTAAAGGTAAAGACGGCAATGAAAACAAATTGCGTTCCCGTATTTGGTTCAACGGCGCTATCAACGACGACTGGACCTATACCGGTATGATTCAAAACGAGCAAAACTTTGATAACGACGACGGCGACGAAGACACCGATTTCCAACGCGCTTACATCAATGGTAAATTGGGCGGCGTAAAAGTTCAAGGTGGTCGTTACAACCTGAAGGTTGCAGAAGGCAACGTATACGATAACCGTTTCGACGGTATCCAAGCTGCTTATGGCAAAGATGTTAAACTGACCGTTGGTTATGGCGAAGCTGATCCTGGTAACCACAAAGGTAGCAAGGCTGACGAAGTTTGGTACGCTGAATTAGGCGGCAAGATTTCTTCCTTGAGCTTAGGCGCTGGTTACTATGACTTCAAAGATATCGGCAGAGGCGAGAACCTTACTGCTGCGGCTTCTGGCAAAGACCAAGAGATTTGGCAAGTAAATGCTACCTACGCATTTGATAAGAACTTCAAATTAGGCGCTATGTATCTGAACGGTGATAAAGATGGGTATACTGGTAGCGACGACGACGGCTATGTAGTAACCGCATCCTACAAAGGCGCTAAGGCTTCCCAACCCGGTTCTTGGGGCATCGTGGCTAAATACTACGACCAAGGCGGCGCTTCTTATGTTGACCACACCATGAACGGTTTGGCTGATAGCATGACTGGCAAAGGCTTTGAAGGCTACAGCATTTTCGCTAACTACGCATTCGCTAAGAACATTGTTGGTCAAGTTGAATGGTACGACTTGGACGGCAAAGATGACAGCGAAGACGCAGAAACTCTGTGGGCTCAACTGCTGTTCACTTTCTAATCCAACTCTTAGACAAGTTAATACTTATCAACAATTTAGGGACGGCTGCGGCCGTCCCTTTTTTGATATGCGTTAAAGCGCATTAAAACTTATGGAACAAAGTAAAAACCCCGGAGCTGGCACTCCAGGGTTTCTTGTTTTGCGTGAAGCTAATGCTCACATAATTAACACCTTTTGGTTAAGTAAAGTATAGCATAGTATTTGATGCAATGCAAGATCGATAAAGCAAATAATGGTATGATTTTGTGAATGAATTGCACGTAAAAAATATTGCATAATTCTGAATGCATATGATAGAATAAAAATGCTGTGACTTCTTCCAGCAGGAAGGAGGTGGGGCTAGTGTTGGAAATAATTAACACCTTTTGTTTACATAAAAGTATAATATATTGTTTGATGTTTGACTGTCAAGTCAGAAAAATTTTCTGAAATACTGTCTTTTGCTGCGGTTTTGTGCTACAATAAGTATGTATTTCAGCATTTGCTAATAATGCGTCTGGAGGAATTAAAATGAAAAAATTGTATCGCTATTTGTTAATGGCTGTTATGGCTCTGTGCTTTAGCGTTCCCTGCTTTGGCGCGGCAGAAGCAGCAGGTATTGCGTTGATTCCCCTGATTAATAATGTTCAGGGCGACGAGCTGGCAAATCAAGTGTTTTATAAAAATGCTATTGCCGCTATCAACGCTAAAAAAGGCTTCTACATGGTGGAAAACGACAAGCTGACCGCCGTTATCGACGCCGCCAAAATCGGTAATAAGGTACCGAACGCCGCAACCCTGGCAAAAATTGCTAAGGACGGCGACGTGGACATCGTTATCGCTATCCAGCTGGATAAGCTGCAAGACAATGTTATCGATTCCAGCGAAGAGCGCAAGCTGCAATTAGATTTGCAAGGCTATGCCGTTTCTTATAACAAGCTGACCGGCAAAGCCTACGAGCACCGTCTGTACAACGACAAGGTTATTCCCGAAGCCTTGACCAGCCGTTGGGATTGGGTGCATGAAGAATGGGGTCGCGTAGTGCGCGTTGAAATCGACCGCATGCTGCGCGACAAATAAAAAGCATAAACGCATCATCTCCTTTTGGGGGCCGCTACGGCGGCTCTCTTTTTTTGTACGGCTTTACATACGTAATATTACGTGTTAAAATGGATACAAAGGAGGAAAGATGATGGCCAAATATTTTTACCCCGTAGTGTTTGAACCGGAAGAAGTAGGCGTTTCTGTTTATGTGCCCGATATTCCCGGTTGTTTTACGCAGGGAGATTCGTTAGAAGACGCTCTCGACAATGTGCAGGAAGCTATAGGGCTGATGCTGGAAGGAAAAGCGCCGGAGGATTATCCGCAGGCGTCCAAGCCTAACGCATTGGCAATAGAAGGGCAGCAGTTTGTCATGATGGTCGCTTTTGACAAATTAGCTTACGATAGGAAATACAATTCTAAATCGGTTAAGAAAACTTTGTCCATTCCTGCGTGGTTGAATAATTTGGCGCAGGAGCGCAACGTTAATTTTTCTAATTTATTACAACGAGCGTTGCTCAACGAGCTGGGGCTTACGCGCTAGTGTGCGTGTTTTGCGGACAGCAGGAGTACGCTCTGTGTTTTACAACGCGGACAAATTCCTAATTGTGCGTAATTTGCGCATAGAGGTACACTGTTAAGCGAAAATAAATTGTATACATTCGCTAAGGGCTTGCGCGTAATGCTAAAGTATGTTACAATAGCTTCATAAAAATTTTACATTAGCTTTACTGATAGCAGGTTGAAAGCGTGTTAGCGGGAGTATGGTAGAGGAAACAAGGCAACTCTTACGGGAAACGGCTGATTGACGTTGATGCAGGCGAAAGCTAAAGCGCAGGTAAGATTTTTAAATCACACCCTAAAATGGAGGAATTGACAATGAAAAAATCTTTAGTTTTAGCAATGGCAATGGCTTTGGGCGTAACCGCTTCCGCTTACGCAGCCAACCCGTTCAGCGACGTGCCCGCAGGCCACTGGGCATACGACAGCGTTAACAAGCTGGCAGCAGCAGGCATTGTTGAGGGTTACGGCGACGCTACCTTCGGCGGCGACAAGCTGATGACTCGTTATGAAATGGCGCAAATCGTTGCGAAAGCAATGGCCAAAGGCGCTAACGTAGACAAGCTGGCCGCAGAATTTGCCGACGAGCTGGATACTCTGGGCGTGCGCGTAGCTAACTTGGAAAAGAAAGCCGACAATGTAAAAATTACCGGTCAAGCGCGTTTCCGTTATCAATCCCATGAAAATGGTCATGATAAAGGCGATCTGCGTACCCGTCTGTGGGTTGCAGGCCAGGTAAACGACGACTGGACCTACACCGCTATGTTGCAAAACCAGCAAGACTTTGATGATAATGACGGCGAAGAAACTACTAGCTTGAAGCGTGCTTATGTAGACGGTCGTATCGGCGGTTTGCAAATTCATGCAGGCCGTTGGGACGAAGTTACCTACACTGGCGCTATCCTCGATTCTTATGTAGACGGCATTAAAGTTTCTTATGGCGATAAAGTAAAAGTTTACGGTATCGCAGCTAAAGGCGCTGACAATGACGCTATTGACGGTGGCTTGACTTATGATAGCGGAGATCGCATTTACGTTGCCGGCGTAGAAGCTAATGTTGGCGTTGTGAACGGTTACTTCAACTACTTTAAAGCTGATAACGCTGCAACCGATCCTGCATTTGATAAAAATGGCGCTCTTGATAAAGATAACTCTACTTTCGATACTAAGGAAATTTACAACGTAGGCGTTTCTTTGGACGTAGCTAAGGATTTGAATCTGGCTTACGAATATATGTGGAGCGACAAGAAATATAATAAAGACGTTTCTAAAGACGGCTTTGTTGCAACCTTGGCTTATAAAGGCGCTGACGCCGAAGTAGCAAATACTTGGGGCGTACACGCTTCCTACTATGACCAACCGATCAACGCTATCCTGTCCCCGACCTACGACGCTACCATGTTCTTGGATCAAGGCGGCTACAAGGGCTGGAGCGCAGGCGTGGATTACACCTTCGCTAAGAACATTCAACTGTGCGTAAACTACTACGACACCGAAGCTAAGATTGGCAACGACGACGACCAAACTATCTTCACCGAATTGTTCTTCTTCTTCTGATAACTATTTGGAGCTTACTCAAAAGGACTGCTGCGGCAGTCCTTTTTTGCACCCTGCCGCGCACGGTAGCGTTGTGAAATTTTCGCCGGGCTGTGGGCAGCGGGGCTGGTTTATGTTACAATAGAAGTGTAGAGAATTTTTATCTCCCCCAGTCACCTTCGGTGACAGCCCCCTCTAAGAGGGGGCACTTAAAAGCTAGTCTTTTTGTTATGCTTTTGCTCCCTCTTTGAGGGACAAGGTGAATTGGCCGCAGGCCAAGAGAGGGCGGCCTGGGCCGGCTGGCATTTTGCTGTGCAAAATGACTGAGGGAGCTATTGTTTTACAAAAATTTATAATTTACGCAAGGAGGCTTTATTTATGAGAAAAGTATTGCGCTGCTTATTGCTGACACTGATGACGCTGTGCTTCAGCCTGCCCGCTTTGGGCGCCGCCGAAGCCGCTACGGTGGCGTTGCTGCCGTTAATTAACAATGTAGCGGGCGACGAGCTTGCGGGACAAATTTATTACAAGGAAGCCATTAACGCTTTAAAAAGCAAAAAAGGCTTCGTGCTGGTGGAAAACGACGCGCTGACCGCCGCTATCGAAGCCGCTAAAGTAGGCAATGCCGTGCCGACGCAGGCCGCTTTAGCCAAAATCGCTAAGGACGGCGATGTGGACATTGTTTTCGCTTTGCAGCTGGACGAATTGAGCAAACGCGAACGCCAGTTGCCGGGCGAGCGCATCGCTAAACTGAATTTGCAGGGTAAGGCCGTGGCGTACAACCGCCTGAACGGCGCTTTTTACGAGCATAAGCTGAAGAGCGATAAGGAAATCGACGTTAGCCTGACGGCGCGTTGGGACTGGAAGCACGAGGAGTTTGGCCGCGCGGTACGCCAGGAGATAGACCGGGCGCTGCGCGCTAAATAAAATGTAAAGTACGAGGCGGGGGCTGCGGCTCCCGCTTTTAACTTGTCAAAATTGACGCTTTTTGATAAGATAGGGTTAGCATCTTATCAAAATTGACGATTTTTGACAAGATGGCTTTGGCAACTTGTTAAAATTGACAAGTTTTGATGAGCAGGGAAGGAGGGAGCGAAATGAGATATTCGTCGTTAAAAAAGATATTTTATACTAATGAACGCTTGTGGCAACAGGAATATGCCGGGCGATTTAACGCTCCCTTTGTTGAGCATTTTGATTTTTCTATAAAACAGTATAATTATGCTCAAGCATATCCGGCCTTTTTGAATTATACAAAGGAATTATTGACGTTGGTCGATAGTATACATAGGCTGAATTTCGAGCTGCAGGATGTGGAGCGCTTTTTGCCGCCGATAGCGATACGCCAGTATTTGCAGGCGTGTATGGTCGAAGAAATACAAGCTAGCAATGAAATTGAAGGCGTGCGTAGTTCGCGTAAAGAAATTCGCGAGGCTATCGAACATGTGCAGAGCAATAGCGCGGCGACAGGAGTACGCTTTCAAAGCGTTGTGTCTAAATATCAAAAGCTTTTATCTGCAGCAAAAATTGATTTTATCGTGAGCTCCGACGTGCGAAAATTTTACGACGAGTTTATTTACGATGAAGTAAAGCTGGAAAACCCATTTAATTTGCCCGATGGGAAAATATTCAGGGCGGGACAGGTAGAAATTACGGCAGGCACGCAAAAAGTATTGCATATGGGCGCGTTTCCGGAAGAAGAGCTCATCAAAGGAATGGATAAGGCATTAGCCTTATTGAATGACAGAAGCTTTGCCGCAGTAATAAGATTGGCGATATTCCATTATTTATTTGGGTATTTACACCCGTTCTATGACGGTAATGGACGCACGGTAAGGTTTATAACGTCCTATTGTTTAGCAAAAGAGCTGTCGCCTTTGATAGCGCTCAATATGTCGCTGGTTATTAAGCATGATAAAGTGCGGTATTATAGAATGTTTAATGAAACAAGCGCTTATGCCAACTGCGGCGATTTAGGGCCTTTTGTAGTGGGCTTTTTACAAATAATCGAGAATGCCGCCCAAGATACGTTGCGTTATCTTCGTCAACAATCGCAACGCTATCAGGAGTATTTGACAAGGATAAAGGGGTTATCTGTAAATGATAAGCTGACCGGCGAGCTATATAATTTGCTGTTGCAAACCGCGCTGTTTTCTCCTGCGGGGATTAGTATGCAAGAACTTTCCGGCGTTCTAAAAAAATCGCGAAATACCATTTCCGCCCGATTGGATGCTATACCGGCAGAATATTTGATAGTCGATAAAGAGAGCAGGCAGCATCGTTTTAAATTGAATCTTGCAGGCTGGCAATAATATGCCATGCGCCGCGTGTCGCGGCGCTTTTTCGCCTTGACGCAAAACGATATATATACTATAATAAGACTGTATACTAGTAGGCGAATAAAGTAATTGATGTATGCGAGTATTAACGCTTGCATATTTTGTTTGCTTGTGCTATAGTATATATGCAAATGCATAAGCTAACTGTAATCACCAATTAGCAAAGACTTTAAACGCGACGCAAGGAAACAAGGCAACTTACGGGCAGCGGGTAAGGCCGCGGCTAAGCGGGATGGCAGGGCTAAAGCATTTAGTGTGTTTTCCGCAAGGAGGAATTGAAAATGAAAAAATCTTTGGTACTGGCAATGGCTATGGCATTGGGCGTAACCGCTTCCGCTTACGCTGCCAATCCGTTTAGCGACGTGCCCGCAGGTCACTGGGCATACGACAGCGTGAACAAGCTGGCTGCAGCTGGCGTTATCGACGGCTATGGCGACGCTACCTTTGGCGGCGATAAACTGATGACCCGTTATGAAATGGCGCAAATCGTTGCGAAAGCAATGGCTAAAGGCGCTAACGTAGACAAGCTGGCCGCTGAATTTGCCGACGAGCTGGATACTTTGGGCGTGCGCGTTGCTAACCTGGAAAAGAAAGCCGACAACGTAAAAATTACCGGCGAAGTTCGTTACAAATACATGAGCAAGGAAGGCGACGCTAACGGCGGCGAATCTTATGAAAACGACCTGCGTTCCCGTATCTGGATCAACGGTCAGGTAAACGACGATTGGTCCTACACCGGTATGATTGAAAATACCCAAGACTTTGGTAACGACAACGGCGACGAAGACACCAGCTTCCAACGCGCTTACGTTGAAGGTAAATTGGGCGGCATTAACGTAACCGCAGGCCGTTACAACGCTTTCTTCGCTAACGGCAATATTTACGACGCCCGCGTGGATGGCGTGGAAGCTTCCTATGGCAATAATATTAAAGTAACCGGTTTCGCAGGCAAAGGCACAGATGCAGATGACGAATCCAACGGCAACTACGCTGGCGGCGAACTTTCCGCTTCCTTTGACGCTTTAAATGTGGCTGCAGGTTATGTAAACTTTAAAGATATGTACACTGGAGTTGGCGAGAAAGATAGCAATATTGATAATGCAATTTGGTATTTGGGCGCCGATTATACCTTTGACGAGACGGTAACACTATCCGCCATGTATTTAAAAGGCGATTTGAGTGATCACGATAAAGATGCCGATTACTTAGACGACGACGGTTTCGTAATCGGTTTGTCCTACAAGGGTGCGGAAGCAGATACGCCGAACAGCTGGGGGATTTTCGCTAATTACTACGACCAGGGCGGTCAGACCTATATCGCTCATACCACTGACGCCAACGTATTTGATGGCGCTGGCTTTAAAGGTTACGGCATTGGCGCTAACTACACCTTCGCTAAGAACATTGTCGGCACCGTAGTTTACTACGATACTGAAGATAAGCTGGACAGCAAGATTGACGACCAACGCATTTGGGCCGATTTGACCTTCACTTTCTAATTGACATTAGCATAACGCATTTAAGAGCCGTTCCTGCGGGAGCGGCTCTTTGGCATGGTGCAAAGATTTTTGGCTCAACGGTCGGCGCGTAAAAAATATGACAGCGCCGAGGTGAAAATGATATAATGTGAACACACAGCGATTGGCGAGCGAAAAGCGAAGACAGAGCTGATGTGGAACATATATCTGTCGCCCGGCGATTGGCGAGCGAAAAGCGAAGACAGAGCCGCGGTAGACATGATATAATGTCTGTACGCAGGGATGCGTAAGGCGAAACAGTAATCTTAGCGAATTTGTTGGCGCGAATAAAAAGCGATAAGTAGCTCGCAAAATTTTTGCGAGCGTTTGCTTGAGGAGAAGTTTATGTACGGGTTAAGGCGGCAGCTGCTGCAGGCGTTGTTAGAAATGGCGCGACAATATGGAATAGAGAAGCTCATTTTGTTTGGCTCCCGCGCGAGGGGCGACAATAAGGAGCGCAGCGATATTGATTTGGCCGTGAGCGGCGGCAATATCAGCGCTTTTGCGGCGGCGGTCGACGAGGAGTTGCCAACCTTACTATTGGTTGACGTCGTTAATTTGGACGCAGCCGTCGACGAGGACTTGCGGCAGTCCATCAAACGGGAGGGGATTGTGCTTTATGAAAAAATACGCTAATTTTTGCCAAGCTTTAAAAAATTTGCACGAGCTGGAAAGCTTTACGGGCGAATACAACACAATTAACCTTACCGGCATGGCGTCGTTATATGGTATTTGCTTCGAGCAGAGCTGGAAGGCGATGAAAGAAATTTTAGAGCAGCAAGGCTTCCTTGCGGAAAATCTCGGTTCGCCGCGCATGGTGTTGAAGCGCGCCTATACGGCCGGGCTGATCGCCGACGAGCAGTTGTGGCTGGACGCGCTTGCGTCGCGCAATAACGTAGCGCATTCGTACAACGAGGCGGTCGCTAAAAATATAATCTTAGACGCCAAGGAAAAATATTTGCCGATGTTCGACGCTTTGCAAAAAGAAATTGAAAGCAAATGGCTCTAACGTAGTCCCTCAATCCGGTTACGGGTTGGGGACTTTTTTGCGTTTGCTCACCGCTTAAATTTGTCAACGCACGCCTTTATATGTTATAATATAAATAATTTAGGGAATTGAGGTTAGAGGAGGAGATTTTATGTTTGCAGAAATTATTGGGGCTATCAGCGGCTTTATGTACAGCTATTTGCTGATTGTCATGCTTATCGGCGTGGGCTTGTACTACACCTTTCGCACGCGGCTGATACAGGCGCGCCTGTTGGGGGAAACTATCCGCGTCATTTTGGAAAAGCCTGTGGGCAAGGGCGAGCACGCCGTTTCGTCCTTTCAGGCTTTGATGGTATCCACCGCTTCGCGCGTAGGCACGGGCAATATTATCGGCATTTCTACGGCCATTTGCCTGGGCGGTTACGGCGCTGTGTTCTGGATGTGGGTTATCGCCGTTGTCGGCGGCGCGTCCGCTTTTATTGAAAGCACCTTGGCGCAGATTTACAAAAAACGCGGCGAGCACGGCAGCTACGGCGGCCCGGCTTATTATATTGAAGCCGCTTTGGGCAGCCGCGCGTTGGCGGTTATTTTCAGCATTTCCCTGATTGCTACTTATGGCGTCGGCTTTAATATGCTGTGCGCGTACAATCTGCAATCTACTTTTATCGCGTACAGCTTCTACGACCCGGCTACCACTCCCTGGATTATCGGCGCAGTGCTGGCTGTGCTGGTGGGCTGGTGTTTGTTGGGCGGCGGCAAGCGTGTGATTAAAGCCACCTCCACTTTAGTTCCCATTATGGGCGTTATTTATATTTCCGTAGCCTTTGTGCTGACCATGATGCATATCGATTTACTGCCGGGAGTATTGGGCAATATCTTTAGCGAAGCCTTTGATTTTCAGGCGATTTTCTCCGGCTTGGCAGGCTCCTGCATGATGTACGGCATTAAGCGCGGCTTGTACAGCAACGAGGCCGGCGTAGGCTCCGCTCCTAACGCTGCCGCTGCCGCAGACGTGTCCCATCCCGTTAAGCAGGGCCTGGTGCAAATGCTGTCCGTATTTATCGATACGCTGCTGATTTGCACGGCTACCGCTTTTATGTGCCTGTCCTCCGGCGTCGCTCCTGTTCCGGAGCTGGCCGGAGCGCCCTATGTGCAGGAGGCTTTGGCTGCCAGCATGGGCGCTAACGCTAAAGCGTTCATCACTGTGTCCATGGTACTGTTTGCCTTTACTACGCTGCTGGGCAATCTGTATTATGTTGATAACTGCTTCGCTTATATTTTGCAGCGGTTGCCGGGCAAGACCTTCGTTTTGACGTACCGCGTTATTGCCTGCGTGGTTATTTTCATCGGCGCGGGTTCCAGCATGGGCCTGATGTGGGATTTGGCCGACGTATTGATGGGCTGCATGGCCATCATTAACCTGCCGGTTATCTGCATTCTGGGCGGGCCTGCTTTGCGCGCTTTGGACGATTACGTAGCGCAGCGCGACGCGGGCAAGAACCCTGTTTTTAAGGCTGCGTCCGTCGGCATTACGCAAAAGCTGGATTATTGGCAGAAGTAAGGACGTGGCGTTGGCAAAACGGCGTTTAAGTCTATTTGACTTTTTCGTCGCCTGATGTTATAATATAAATACAAAAAGGTGCTACCGATAAGCGGTTGCCCCTCAAACTTTTAGTAAAAAATAACCGCGAGTTTGGTCGACTGGGCGGTTATTTTTTATGCTTATCGCGAATAGAAAGACCAAGACTAATACTGGCAATTACTACCAAAAGCAATTCCAGCACAGCATGAATGTCCATCGCATTGTAATTTTATCTACCGGCAGAAAAGCCAAAAAATGTTTTATAAATATTGACGAAGTAACTGCGGCGAGCGAGGTAAAACCTGCCCGCCGTATTTTTGTAAATATTTTTATGACGCAAGCAGTAAATTTACGGTTTGTGTAGAATAATAATAAAGAAAACAATTTGGTCAAGGTTGTTTCGCTATCCTCAAGCAAGGAGGGAAGAAGAATGATTTATAATTATTATCCCGGCTGTACGCTTTCCACGAAAGCCAAAAAGCTGGACGTTGCGGCACGGCGCTGCGCCGAGGCTTTAGGCTTTCCGCTGGAGGAGCTGCCGGAATGGCAATGCTGCGGCGCGGTCTACCCCATGGCGGCGGACGCTGTGGCCGAGCGGCTGAGTGCAGTGCGAGCTCTGGCTGCGGCACGGGAGCGCGGCGGCGTTTTGGTAACGCTGTGCAGCGCCTGCCATCATGTATTGAAGCGCGTTAATCATGATATGGCGGTTAACGCCGAACTGCGCCAAAAGGTCAACAGCTATTTGCAGCTGGCCGAGCCTTACGGCGGCGAAACGAAGGTGCTGCATTATCTGGAGGTGCTGCGCGACCATGTGGGCTGGGAGACGCTGGCGCAAAAGCTGGTTAAGCCCTTAAAGGGAAGAGCGGCAGGCGCTTATTACGGCTGTATGCTGCTCAGGCCGGGACAGGTTATGGCCATGGACGACCCTGAGCGTCCAACTATTTTGGAGCAATTTCTTAAAGCGCTGGGCGCTGCGCCAGTAACCTACGCTATGCGCAACGAATGCTGCGCCGGATATCTGGCGGTGACCAACGAGGCTTTGTGCCGCCGCATGGTGGACAAAATTAAAGAAAACGCTGCCTCTAAGGGAGCGCAGGAGCTGATTACGGCTTGCCCCCTGTGCGCTTATAATTTAGTGGCTAACGGCAAGCCCGGCAGTTTGCCCGTACTGTATTTTACAGAGCTGTTGGCAGAGGCCCTGGGCTTGGACGAAGGAGGTGCGGCAGATGGAGCTGAATAGCAAGGCCCTGGCTGAATATATTCTGACCTTGTCCGGCACCGATGTGCGGCGCTGTATGCAGTGCGGCCGCTGCAGCGCTGCCTGCCCCGCTGCCGAAGCGATGGATTTGCTGCCTCACCGTATGGTGTGGGAAGCGATTTGCGGTCATGGCGACGAGCTGCTGGCTGCCGCCGCGCCCTGGAGCTGCGTGTCCTGCATGGCCTGCGAACAGCGCTGTCCTCGCGGCGTCAGCCCGGCGGCAGTGATGGAGGCTGCGCGTTTAGCGGCTATTCGCCGACAGGGAGGAAACAGGCTGGCTGCCGAACAGCTGGAGCGTTATCCGGCGGAAATGCCGCAGCAGGCATTGGTGGCGGCCTTCAGAAAATATAACAAGTAGGAGGTATCCTCGTGCAAAAAATAGGTGTCTTTGTATGTTGGTGCGGCAGCAATATCGCCGGCACGGTGGATGTTGCCCAAGTTGTGGAGGCTGTCAGGCAGATTCCTGACGTGGCCTATGCCGTTGATTATAAATATATGTGCTCCGAACAGGGGCAGGAGCTGATTCGTCAGGCAGTGCGGGAATACGGCCTGAACCGGCTGGTGGTTTGCTCCTGTTCGCCGCGGATGCACGAAGCCACCTTCCGCAAATGCGCGGAGGGTATAGGCATTAACCCCTATATGGTGGAGATAGCGAATATCCGCGAGCAGTGCTCCTGGGTTTTAAAGGATAAAGCCGAGGCCACGGCCAAGGCGATAAAGCTGGCCAAGGCGGCGGTGGCGAAGGCGCGCTTTAACGCGCCGCTGCAGGCGGGGAGCAGCAACGTGGTGAAGAGGGCGCTGGTAATCGGCGGCGGTATCGCCGGTATCCAGACGGCGCTGGACATCGCCGAAGCGGGTTATAAGGTGGATATTGTGGAAAAGGAGCCGACTATTGGCGGGCGCATGGCGCAGCTGGATAAAACCTTTCCGACGCTGGATTGCAGCGCCTGCATCCTGACACCCAAAATGGTGGACGCGGCTCAGCACGAAAATATTACCCTGTATACCTATAGCGAGGTGGAAGGCGTGAGCGGCTACGTGGGTAATTTCACTGTGACCATCCGCCGCAAGGCGCGCAGCGTGAAGGAGGATATGTGCAGCGGCTGCGGCGTGTGTACGGAAAAATGCCCGTCCCGCAAAACTCCCAGCGAGTTTGATATGGGCTTGAAAAACCGCGGCGCAATTTATATTCCCTTTGCGCAGGCTATTCCCAAGGTGCCGGTTATCGACCGGGAGGCCTGCATTAAATTCAAAACCGGTAAGTGCGGCATTTGCTCCAGGATTTGTCCCTGCGAGGCTATCGACTATACGCAGCAGGACGAGCTTATTAGCGAAAAGTACGGCGCTATTGTGCTGGCAACGGGCTTTGAGCAGATACCCCTGGATAAATTTGCCGATTTGGGCTGGGGCGAAAGCAAGGACGTTATCACTTCGCTGCAGCTGGAACGGCTGACGAACGCGGCGGGGCCGACGGAAGGGCATTTAGTATGCCCGTCCAGCGGCAAGGAGCCGGAGTCCGTCGTTATCGTTTCCTGCGTGGGCTCGCGCGATACTTCGGAGCGGGGCAAGAGCTACTGCAGCAAGATTTGCTGTATGTATAACGCTAAGCATGCCATGTATATCCGCGAAAAATATCCCAATATAGACGTAACCGTTTTTTATATAGACGTGCGCACTCCCGGCAAGGGCTTTGACGAATTTCAGCGCCGCGCCGTGGAGGAATACGGCGTGCATTATGTACGCGGACAGGTGGGCAAGGTCGTGACCGACGGCGACGGTAGAATTACCTTGCAGGCCAGCGATTTGAACAGCGGCAGGCAGCTGACTCTGCATCCTGATCTGGTGGTGCTGGCGGCGGCGGTGCAGCCTGCTCCCGCAGCGCGTAAGCTGGCGACGATGCTGACGGCCAGCATTGACAACGACGATTTTTATGTGGAGGCTCATCCTAAGCTGCGTCCGGTAGAAAGCCCGACGGCAGGCATCTTTTTATCCGGTATGTGCCAGGGTCCCAAGGATATCCCGGAAACTGTTTCGCAGGCGGGGGCCGCTGCGGCTAAGGTTATTGGTCTTTTAGCCAAGGATCATTTGGCGACCAACCCCTGCATTGCCGAATGCCAGGAAAATATTTGCAGCGGCTGTCAGACTTGCGCCCGCGTATGTCCTTACGGCGCTATCAGCTACGAAGCCAAAACGGTGATCGCCTTGACCGGCGTGCGGGAGGAGCGCATGGTGGCCGTGGTAAACCCGGCGCTGTGCCAAGGCTGCGGCGCCTGCACGGTGGCCTGCCCCAGCGGCTCCATGGATCTCAAGGGCTTCACTAACCGGCAGATTTTAGCGGAGGTGGATGCGTTATGTTAGAAGCTAAGAGCACCTGCGAACCGAAAATAGTAGCCTTTTGCTGCAACTGGTGCAGCTATGCCGGTGCGGACGGAGCAGGTACTGCCCGTAAGAGCTACCCGGCCAATATTAAGATTATCAAGGTGCCCTGCTCCTGCAGAGTCAATCCCTTGTTTATTCTGCGCGCTTTTGCCCGCGGCGCGGACGGCGTGATTTTGTGCGGCTGCCATCCGGGAGATTGTCATTATACGACGGGCAATTATTTTACCCGCCGCCGCATGACGCTGCTTTTAGGCATGCTTAATTATCTGGGCGTAGCCGGGGAGCGTTTCCGCGTGGAATGGGTCAGCGCCGCCGAGGGCGCGCGTTTTGCCCAGGTAATGAACGATTTTGCGCAGCATATTGCCGCGTTGGGAGAAAATGTAAAGTTGAGGGATTTGCGATGCGCGAAATAAATAAGCTGATGCGGGAAAAGGCCGCTAAGCTCTTGGGCGACGGCACGGTGGAGCGCGTGCTGGCCTGGCGCAGCGGCGAATTCTTTTATGATAATGCGCCGGCCTTTTTTGCCGACGCGGAAGCTTGTCAGGATATTGTGTACGATGAATTTTGTCCTGCCAATTTAAGTAAGTATTTGATGCAGACCAGCCGCAGGGGGCTAAGAACGGCAGTCTTTCTCAAGCCCTGCGATACTTATGGGTTAAATCAGCTCTTGAAGGACCACCGCGTCAAGCGGGAGCTGGTTTACGCAGTGGGCACGCCCTGCAGCGGCATGGTCGATATTAAGAAAATTAAAGCTGCCGGAGCTAAGGCTATCGTTAAGGTGGTCTGCGACGGCGACGAGGTGCAGGTGACTACCGCTGCGGGCAATTTAACCCTGTCCAAGCGAGAGGTGCTGCTTGATAAGTGCAGAATGTGCAAGGGCAGCGCTTATAAAATTGCCGACGACGAGCTGGGACAGCCCTTGGAGACTCCTGCGTTTACCGGCGACAAATTTGCCGGAGTGAAGGCTGTGGAGGCTATGAGCGCGGAGGAACGCTTTGCCTTTTGGCAGCAGGAGCTGAGCAAGTGCATCCGTTGCAATGCCTGCCGCGATATTTGTCCGGCGTGCAGTTGCGAGCAGTGCATCTTTGATAAGCCGGATTCTCCGGTAGCAGGCAAGGCTTATGCCGACCCGGTGGAGGAGCAGCTCTTTCATATTATCCGCGCTTATCATGTGGCGGGACGCTGCGTGGGTTGCGGCGAATGCGCCCGCGTTTGTCCGCAGGGAGTTAAGCTGGGGCTTTTGAATATGAAATTTATTAAGGATATTAACAGCTTCTTTGGAGCCTATCAGGCGGGGGAGGACGCCGTCACGCCTGCTCCCTTGACGGATTACAGGCTGAACGACGCTGAAACGGAAATCGCGCTGAAGGGAGGCGAGCGCCATGTATAAGCTGAGTCGGGCGGATTTGCCTGAGCTGTACGCCGCTTTGGCGCAGGAGGGCAGGCTGCTTTTGCCCTGCGCCGATAAAAACGGCAAGGTGGATTTTGCCGCTTACAGCGAGCAGGCGCAGGTAGCTTTGGACGCGCCTTTGACGGCGCGTTCGGCTAAGGATGCGTTCTTCCCGCAGGTAGAGCAGCTGCTGACCTTTACGTCCAGCGGCAAGCGCCTGGCCATCGTGCAGCAGCGCCCCGATGAGGAGCAGGTTATTCTGCTGGGCGTGCGGGCCTGCGACGCGCGTAGCTTTGAGCTGCTGGATATGGTATTTTTGCAGGAACCGGTAGATACCTATTACCAAACGCGCCGGGCTAACACGCTGGTTATTGGTCTGGGCTGCAGCGAGCCGGAGGAAACCTGCTTTTGCCATGCCTTTGGCATCGACGCGGCCAAGCCTGCCGCCGATGTGCAAATCTGGCTGACAGCGGACGCTTTGTATTGGCAGCCGGTAACGGAACGAGGCGTAGCGCTGACGGAAAAATTAGGCGGCCTTTTGACAGAAACGGATGATACCGACGCGGTGAAAGAGCAGCAGGAGCTGACGCATAAAATTTTAAGTTTGCTGCCGCTGCACGATTTTAAGGTGAACGATAAGCTGCCGCAGAACGAATTGAAGGTATTTAACAGCGGCGTGTGGGAGCGTTTGTCGCCGTCCTGCTTGTCCTGCTGTACCTGTACTTATATTTGCCCTACCTGTCATTGCTATGATATACGTGATTATCAGGCTACGGAAAGCAAAACCCAGCGCTTCCGCTGCTGGGACAGCTGCATGGCCAGCGATTTTACTAAAATGGCTCACGGCAATCCGCGCAAGACGCGCTTGGAACGCTTCCGCCAAAGATATATGCACAAGCTGGTTTATTTCCCGGAAAATAACGCGGGCGCATACGCCTGCGTAGGCTGCGGTCGCTGCCTGCAAAAATGTCCGGTGAACTTAAACATTGTGAAGGTAGCCAAGGCTTTGGAGGTGAGCGAGGATGTATAAAAACGATACGCTGATTCCGCAGGTGGGCGTGGTGACGGACGTGTACAGCGATACCGCCGACGTCAAAACCTTTCGCGTGGAAAAGCCGGGCGGCGGCAAGCTGTTTGAGCATTTGCCGGGACAATGCGCTATCCTGTCCGTGCCGGGCAAGGGCGAGGCGATATTTTCCATCACTTCTTCGCCTACTAACGCAAAATATATGGAGTTCAGCATTAAGCGCTGCGGCTGCATAACGGATTTCCTGCATTTTGAGGTAGAGGCAGGACAGGAAATTGCAGTACGCGGGCCTTACGGCAACCATTTTCCCGTGGAAGATAAGCTGAGAGGCAAGGATTTGCTCTTTATCGCCGGCGGCATCGGCCTAGCGCCTCTGCGCAGCGTTATCAATTATATGCTGGATAAGCGCGGCGATTACGGCGCTATCGATATCGTCTACGGCGCGCGCAGTAAAGAAGATTTTGTGCGCTACGAGGAATTGACGCAGGTATGGCCGCAGCGGGAAAATACGCGTGTGCATCTGACCATCGACCGTGCGCAGGAGGGCTGGAACGGCAACGTGGGCTTTGTGCCGGACTTTCTGAAACAGCTGGACTTTACGCCGGATAAAACGGTGCTGCTGTGCGGGCCGCCGATTATGATTAAGCTGTGCCTTAAAGCGTTGACGGAAATGGGCTTTAAGAAAAGCCAGGTTTATACTACGCTGGAGCTGCGCATGAAGTGCGGCGTGGGCAAGTGCGGCCGCTGCAATATTGGTAGGAAGTATGTGTGCAAGGATGGGCCGGTGTTTACTTGCGATGAGTTGGACGTTATGCCTGACGAGTACTAGCGGCACATGCCATAATCGCTTTATGCTTCGTTGTCGGCAATTAGCTGCGCTCGATATACTTTTAGTATTATCTCGCTTGCTACTTGCCTGCCGCCTCGCCTAAAGACGATTCTAACATGTGCCGAGGTTATCAATAGGCTTATATTACGTTGTCGGCAATTTGCCGCCTCGTCTAAAGACGATTCTGACGCTTGTTTAGGTTAGGCGTGAGCTGAAGTGCAAGTGCGATAATCGCTTTATACTGCTGTTTTACTTGTCCTTCCTCTTTGAGGGAGGTGCCTCGCGTAAGCGAGGCGGAGGGAGAAACAACATCCTTAATTTTAGGAGGAAAAATAAATGGAAGATATGGTAACAGTATATCTGCTGGGCAAGAAGTATTCTGTGCCTGCCGCCCTGACCATTATGGACGCCATGGAATACGCCGGGTTTAAGCTGGTGCGGGGCTGCGGCTGCCGCAGCGGCTTTTGCGGGGCCTGCGCTGTTATTTACCGCATTAAGGGCAGCACGGAGCTGAAGGTGGTGCTTTCCTGCCAAACTAAGGTGGAAGAAGGTATGTGCGTGGGCAGGATAGATTACTTCCCCGTCAATAAGCGTACCTTCAATATAGAAGAAATTAAGGCGACGGACAATATTGTGGGGCAGTTGTACCCGGAAATTTACAGCTGCATTGGCTGTAACGCCTGCACTAAGGGCTGTCCGCAGGGACTGAATGTTATGCAGTACATCGCTTACGCCCAGCGCGGCGATTACGCCAAGGCCGCGCACGCTTCGTTCGACTGCGTGGGCTGCAATATCTGCGCGTCCCGCTGCCCGGCGCAAATCAGCCACAGCGCCGTCGGCCTGCTGTGCCGCCGCTTGACAGGCAAATATATTGCGCCCGAATGCAAGCATTTGGCGCAGCGCGTGGCGGAAATCGAAAACGGCGATTATGCGGCGCTGCTGGATAAGCTGAAAAAGATGCCTCTTGACGAGATCAAGGAGCTGTATAATAAACGCGAGATTGAAAAGTAAGGAGGCAGAAAGATGAGCGCATTTACGGAAGAAATGTTGAAATCCATGGCGAAGGTGGAGGCTACCCGCGCTTCCCGCCTGCATGCCTCCATTGAACGCTTCAGCGCCGAGGAAAAGGAAGCGCTGCTGCAGGAATTCCATCCCGATTACAGCGCCAAGGGCTTTAAGGTGCTGGAGGTAGGCCCCAATAAGGGACAGAAGGTGCCGGTGGAGCTGGCGCGTCTTTTAGAGGGCAAGAGCCGCTTAGAGGGCGTGGAGCTGGATTTGGAACGGCTGGATTACGATGTGGACGTTTTGGTTATCGGCGGCGGCGGCGCGGGAGCCAGCGCGGCGCTGGAGGCGGCTAATGGCGGCGCCAGCGTTTTAGTCGTTACCAAGCTGCGCATGGGCGACGCCAACACGATGATGGCCGAGGGCGGTATTCAGGCTGCCGATAAGGCTAACGATTCGCCGGCGGTACATTATTTGGACGCCTTTGGCGGCGGTCATTATAAAAATATCCCGGAGCTGTTGGAAGAGCTGGTGACGAACGGGCCGCTGGCTATCGACTGGCTCAGCAGGTTAGGCGTGATGTTCGATAAGGAGCAGGACGGCAATATGGTGACGACCCATGGCGGCGGCACCAGCCGTAAGCGGATGCACGCTTGCGCCGATTACACCGGCGCGGAAATTATGCGCGTGCTGCGGGACGAGGTACAGAACCGCGGCATTCCCGCGCTGGAGTTCGCTCCGGCCGTCGAGCTTTTGCTGGACGGCGAGGGTAAAGCGGCGGGGGCTGTGCTGTGGGATTACGACAGCTGCGAGTACAAGGTGGTACGCGCCAAGACTGTGGTTATGGCGACGGGCGGCGCAGGCCGCCTGCATTATCAGGGCTTCCCCACCTCCAACCATTACGGGGCTACGGCCGACGGGCTGGTGATGGCTTATCGTGCGGGCGCGCCGCTGATTTACGCCGACGCCATTCAATACCATCCGACGGGCGTGGCTTATCCGGCGCAGATTTACGGCGCTTTGGTGACGGAAAAGGTGCGTTCCATCGGCGCGCAGCTGGTCAACAGCGAGGGCGAGATTTTCATGCACCCGTTGGAAACCCGCGACGTGGCGGCGGCTTCGATTATCCGCGAATGCACTGTGCGCGGCAAGGGCGTGAAGGCGCTGGACGGCGTGGCGCTGTGGCTGGATACGCCGCTGATTGAAATGCTGCACGGCGAGGGCACGATTGCCAAACGCATTCCCGGTATGCTGCGCATGTACGCTAAATTCGGTATCGATTTGCGCAAGGAGCCGATTCTGGTTTATCCCACGCTGCATTATCAGAACGGCGGTATTTTAATCGATAAGGACGCGCAGACGAAAATACCGGGTTTGTTTGTAGCGGGCGAGGCTGTGGGCGGTATTCACGGCACTAACCGCTTGATGGGCAACAGTCTGCTGGATATTATCGTCTTTGGCCGCATTGCCGGCACTAAGGCCGCCGCTGTTGCCAAAACGGTTAAAGTGGGCAGGCTGAGCCTGGAGCATGTGGCCCGCTATGCGGCGGAGGAACGTGAGGCCGGGGTGCAGGGCGAGCTGTCGCCGAAGCTGCTGCCGGTTTATACTCACGGCAGAAACGCCAGATAAGCTGCTGGATAGCAAGTTCAGCTTTTCTTGAACTTTCTATAATTTGTTCACAGCAGGGTTAGGCAGTTTGTAATAAAAAGCAAGCTGCCTGACCTCTTTGCGGCAGTAGTGTTGTCAAAGAAAATAGTTGACAGCCTCGTTTTATTGTGCTATCATATCTATGTTGCTTATGAAAGCAGCATAGAATATAGATGCGGTAGTGGCGGAACGGCAGACGCGCTAGCCTCAGGAGCTAGTGGGGGCAACCCCGTGGAGGTTCAAATCCTCTCTACCGCACCATTTTTGTTTATCGAGACCTAGGAGTTTGCTCTTAGGTCTTTTTTGTATCTTTTATTGCAGCTTAACTCCAGGGGCTTGAATTGTAACGGCAATTATGTAAAAATATACTTGTAAGTATTTAGCTTTAGGCTTCTTATTTTTAACAGAGGAGTGCTGACGTATGAAAAATAGACACGCCTTAAAGGCTCAGGCCTTTGTACTGACGGGCTTTTTTGTCATAGGGCTTGTGACCGGAGCCTGCTACGCCCTGCTGTTCGCGCAGGGAACAAGCGGGGAGAAGTATAATACGGCGCAGCTGACGGAAAATTTGCAGTATGCTGCGGTAGAAGCGGGTCGCCTGCAGTGCGTGGTGCTGCGGGATAAGGCGGAAATGTACAATATACCGTCAGGCCTGAAGGGAACAGTTATCGAGCGTATGTCCAGGGGTGTTAAGGTGGATTACCTTGATTTGGTGTCCAGTCAGGATAAGGACGACAGATATGCGGTAACTACGGTAGAGCTGCAATTTCAGCGCCTGTTCGGGCGCAGGCATATTATTCCTGCCGGAAGCCAGGTTTTGGTGCTGCGGGCTGATAATGGCAGCGGCGAAACCAGAGGACGCGTGTTCGTGGACGGCAAGTATTATGAAAAGAATTTTGACACTGCTTATCTGCGCTTTCCCTATATCGGTCAATGGAAAAAAGTCGAATTTAACGGCAGGCCGGGATACATGCAGTACGACGCTTTGTCCGATAGTGAATTGATGTGAGGTGCCTGTGATGAGTAAAAGAACGGTTTTGCTGCTTTTAGCGTTCCTTTGCGCTGCGGCAGGCTTTATTATGGCTGATAATATTTTAGGTACCCGGCTGCATACGGTTAGCGTCAGCGCGACGGATGAGTTCTATGCTGCGCCTTCGGTGACTGCGGCGCGTTGCAGTGCCTTCAGCACAGGCGAAGAACTGACCGTACTGGAACAGGTAGTTATGGAAGCTCCCACGGCGGTAATTATGCAGGATAATCTGCTGGCGGAGGATGAGTCTAAGACGAAGTATAAGCTGGTTAAGGGCGCGGTTTATAAGCTGGAGGATCCGCAGCTGCAAAAGGCTAACAGTCCTTGTCTTATCAAGGTGCAGACCACTGGAGGGGAACAGGCTGTTTTATCCGTGCCTAAGTCTGCGGCTAAGCCGGTGGACGAGGGTACGTGGCTGCGCGTGCGCTCGCTGCAAAGCGGAGAAGAGGGCTGGCTGCTTTCCAAAACGCAATGGTATTGAAAAAGTAAACTCCAAAAAGTTCCGCAGGCCTGATGAATAGGGCTTGCGGAGCTTTTTTTATGATTGCTGCTGCGGTTGTTAAGTAGCTATGAGCCTGAGAAGAGAGGCATCTGGCACGTAAGTGCCGCAAGGCAAAAGCGCTCGATGCACTTTTGCTTGACTGGGGGGACGAGTCGTTATAATTATCCTAGAAATGCTGGGAGGTTATGATGATGGAAAATGATTGTAGGAAAAAGATTTTGCGTTGTATTTTAGAAAGCGCTTTAGTGTATCTTGGCTTATTAGCGTTTATCAGTATACTATCGCAAAGCATATTGTATAGGCACACAGAGAAGTTATTCGCTTCTGCCGTACTTATCATGTCGGCGAGTTATATGTATAAAAATAGAAAAAGATACCTGGCTATTTGCGGAACTGCGGAATTTTTATTGCTTTCCGTGCTTTTGATTTATTATTTTGTGAATGACGGTAGTCAAACTTCTTTAGTTGTAGATTATATGAGTTTTTCTTTGAACGCTATTTGTTTGGTTACTTTGATAAATTCCCTGCTGAATTATAAATTATCTAAACAAATCCTTGCGGGGTTGTGCTTGTTACCTGTTTTGACGGTAGCGGTCGTTTCTTGGGGATATTATTTGTCAACGGGCGCATGGTTTGCTTCGGATACTTTATTGGCTGTTATGCAGAGTAATTTTAACGAATCTAAGGAATATTTATCAGATTATTTGTCTGCGACGGGACTAGCTGTTGGTATTGTCATTCTTTTAGCCGTTATAAAGTTATGGTGGACTTTATCAAGTTTAAATTTTTTCAGAGAACAACGGTGGCTTAAAATATGGGTGGCATTGACGGTATTAGCGTGCTTGATTGTTGGGTATAAGACAAGAAATAATCTGGTAGTGAATATAGTACGCGACGCTAGAAGTAATTTACAAAAATACGACGCATTCCAGGCAATGCAGGCTAAAAGAAAAGAGCAGGTTAAGATTGCGTTGCAGGACGATAACGCTGCAAACGGTATTTTTGTATTAGTCATTGGCGAGTCGCAGAATAAAGAGCATATGTCGGTTTACGGTTATAACAGAAAAACGACGCCGTGGTTAGAAGAAGTGTTTAGACAGGATAATTTTCTTAAATTTACTAACGCTTATTCCTGCCATACGCATACCGTACCTGTTTTGACGTATGCGCTGACTGCTAAAAACCAGTATAACGAGTTGCAATTGGAACATGCAATATCTCTTTTAGAAGCCGCCGAAGCCGCAGGATATGAAACGGCCTGGCTTAGCAATCAGGTAAAATACAGCGCTTGGGATACGCCCATTACCGTTATTGCCAGAGAAGCTAATCAGCAAAGTTGGTTGAACCATAACATAGGAGAAACGACGGCGACCAATTTTTACGATTTAAAGCTTTTGGATAGCATTAATAATTTAAAAATAACTGATAAGATGTTGGTGGTTATTCATTTGATGGGCAATCACAGTACTTATGAAGAAAGATATCCTCAAGCTTTTGAGAAATTTTCCGGGAATAATAAAGGCGTTGATAAATATGATAATAGCATTTTATACAATGATTATGTTGTAAGCCAAATTTATGAGCAGGTACAAAAACTGCAAGGGTTTAAGTGCTTAATTTATTTTGCGGATCATGCCGAGGCGGTTGAAGAAAAATTAGGACACGATTCTGGCAGATTCGTTTGGTCGATGACGCATATCCCCATGTATATAGGTTTTAGCGAAGCCTTTAGGCAAAAAGATGCGGCTATGGTAAATACTTTGCGTAATTCTCAAGATAAAGAGTTTACCAATGATTTGATTTTTAATATGATGTTAGGCTTGATGAATATCAAAATACAAGACATATATGAACAAGAAAACGATATTACGAGAGCGTATTATAATGACGATATACGGCGCTTTAAGACATTGTACGGTAAGAAACTCGTACGGGAGGATTTGCAATGATGGAAAAGCTTTGGCAAAAAACAAAATTTATAATTTTAGCGCTTTGTGTAGCGTTAGCTATTTTTAATTATGACAGGATAGCCGTAAGGTTGTTAAGGTTCGCTCCAGCCAGCGTAGAAAACTATTGGGCAGAACGATATATGCCTGATAAATTTTGGCTGCATAGAGTGGACTCGGTTGGTAAGCAGCAAGAATTTGCAGGTAAGTATGCTGGACTGGAGTTTGATATTATATATTACGAAGATAGCAGGGCCTTTGAAAATTCACACGACAAAGATAATTTGGAAGACTATAATTTAGAAAAGCAATTTCAGGAATATGCGTCGTTGGCGATTAAGAATGCATTATGGCTAGATTTCAAGAATTTAAGTTTAGATAATAAAGAAAATGCGTTGTCTGATTTAAATTCGCTTATAGATAGGTATGGCGTTGATAAAAGCAAAGTTTGGGTTGAAAGTAAATGTTGGCAGGCTTTGGATGTGTTTAAACGAGCTGGCTTCAAAACAAGCTATTATTTCCCGTATTATAAATTTAAGAAGATGAGCAAAACAGAAATTAACGATGTAAAAGTAAAAACGCAAGCTATTGCGGCTTCCGGCAACGTCGACGCAGTATCGTTTCAAGGGGACTATTATGAATTTGTGAGCAGCTTGCAATTACCCCCCCGTATTGCGCTTTTGTGTTGGCTGGACGGACAAAAGTGGTATGAGGTCTTGCTTCGTCGAAAATATGCCGCTATCCGCGACGACGATAGGGTAAAGGTTATTTTGGTAAAAGAACATGGCAGATACCATAGATAAAACGAAAATGCTAATTTTGTAGGGAAAAAGAAATTTTACGCTTTTGGCTTGTAAAAACCAACAATTTCACAAAAGCTCCGCAGGCCTGATGAATTGGGCTTGCGGAGCTTTTTGCTGCGCGGCAGTTCACAATTTTGCCATGCAGGTTTTACCAATTCTTTTCATGTGTGAATAAAACTTTTTCAGCAGGCGGGCATAAAGCATATTATGCTTACAGTCAAGGAGGCGTGCAAAATTTTCTTCGGCAAAAGCTTTACAGCTCAACAACGAATAGTTTTCTTCCGACAGCTGGCGGTTATCCTGCAAAGCGGCTTGCCGCTGCTGCGAGCCATAGGGCTGCTGCGCAGCAGATTGGACAGCGAACTGGCGCTGGTGTGTTACCGCTTACAGCAGCTGCTTGCCAGAGGCAGCACTTTAGCCGGTGCCATGGCGCAGGAAGCGGCGTTCTTCCCGCCGTTAGCTGTTAAACTGGTAGCGGCGGGAGAGGTCAGCGGGCAGCTGGGCGCGGTATTGGAGCAGCTTGCGGCATACTATGAGGAACAGGACCAGCTGCGGCGCTTTGTCGCTAAGGCTGCGGCGTATCCCTTGCTGCTGCTGGCGGCTGCCGCTTGTGTGCTGCTGTTCTTTTTGCTCTATGTTTTGCCGGTGCTGGCTGATGTTTACAGGGGAATGCGTGTGGAGCCCAAAGGTATGCTGGCCCTGCTTTTGCAGCTGCATATGCGGCTGGCGCAGTATCCCTTGCTGTCGCTGGCGTTGGCGGCGGGCTGCGGCCTGCTGGCGGCGCTGGGCGGCAAACGGGGACTGCGCTGGCTGTGGGGACGCAGCTGGAGCGGAAATTTTTACCGCCTTATCTATGAAGTTCGCTTTTGTAAGCTGCTGGCGCTTTTATTGGACAGCGGGCTGAACATTACCCAGGCTGTGGCGGCTGTGGCCGATACTGTGTCTGACCGCAGTTACCGCAGCCAGCTGCTTTTGCTGAACGGCAGGCTGCAGCGCGGTCTGGATTTAAGCACGGCGCTTACGGGAGCAGAAGGACTGTTTTCGCCGCTTACGCAGGCTTTGCTGGATGTTGGCGCGGCGACAGGTTATCTTCCGCGGATGCTGCGGGAAGCGGCACGAATAGGCGAGGAAGATTTGCGAATTAAATTAGCCAAAATTAAGGAAGTGTTGGCGCCAATGCTGCTGTTAGTGGCGGCCTTGGTTATTGCGGCGGTGGTATGTGCAGTTGTGAGCCCGTTGCTGGAAATGCTGTCGGCTTTGCCGGCGTAAATTAAGGAGGATGATTATGTTAAGCAAGTTGCGTAAGCAAAGCGGTTTTACTTTAATCGAAGTAGTAGCGGCTGCCGCGCTCATCGGCGTGTTGACGACCATGCTGGCTCCGTCCCTTTCGGGCGCTAACGATAAAGTAAAAAACGCTAAATTGACTAACGATTTGGCGACTATCGACCAGGCTATCCAGATTTACCGTATGGATAACGGTTCCCTGCCCGATTCTTTGAGCGCTTTGGATAGCGAATATTTAGGCGGCAAACTGGAATTTAAGGATGCGACGGGCACGGCCCTGGTTTATTCGCCCAATGATAACGGAACTTATACCTTGACTGGTAAAAATGCTAAAGGCGCGGATGTAAGTTCGCCGGCCAGCTCCGGTGGCGCGGCTAACTAGACAACGCGGGTTTATCCTGTGGGAGCTGCTTTTGGCTTGCGCCGTTCTGCTGTCGGCGGCAGGCTTTTTATTCGTGCAGGGCGAGGCTGTTACGAGCCAATATTATAAGCGGCAGGTGCGGGTGGCGGCGCAAGTATTAGCGTCCGATCTGCGCGCTTTGCAGCAGCGGGCGTTGTATAAGGGGAGTAATGTGACGCGCAAATTGCAGCCGTTAAACGCTGACAAGAGCGTGTACACGCTTGTGGATGGGATGAATAGGTTCGCCACAATAGCTTTTAGCGATTTTGGCTGCGGTGAAGTTTATTTTCAGCGAAGTATTGCTTCGGTAAGCTTCGGAACTTTGGGCGCGCCGACCGCTAACGGCGAATATGTGCTGCGTCACCGGCGGCTGGGAGATTTTTCCTGCCGTGTAGCGCTGCAGCCGGTTACGGGAAGAGTGTTGGTTTATGAAGGCGAGTAAGGGATTTTTCCTGGTGGGCGAAATAATCTGCTTGTGCTTGAGCTGTATTTTATTATTAGCTGCGGGCAGCGCTTATCAGAGCAGCTTGCGTTTGCAGGAACGTACTTTGCAGTTGGAGGACGGCTGGCAGGCGGCGCAGCTGGCGGCGATTGGCGAGGAACTGCCGGAGCGATGGCGTGCGGCGCGTACTATAAGCGAGCGGCAGGGCATACGGCTGATGGAGGTGCAGGTATATGAAGGAGTTAAGGAACAGCCTTTGTGTACGCTATTGCAGGCTGCGCCGTGAAAGTAAAGGCTTTATACTGCTGGAGCTGACGGCCGGGCTTGCTGTAAGCGCTGTTTTAGCGGCCATGGTTTGCGTTGGCGCACAAGGCTTTACCAAAAACTGGCAGGCTTTGCAAGCGCAGATAGAGCTGCAGCAAGCGGGAGCTTATATGCAGGGCATTTTAGAAAAAAGCCTTGCATATAACGCGCTGGAAATTACCATCGCTGCGGATAATAAGGTGAGCTACCAAAGCTTGTTGGGCAGCAAAAGTTACGCCATATATCCGGCAAATTCGGGATTGTACCTGCGCATCAGCACTGCCGCAGGCGACGGCGTAAACCCTTTGTTTATCGAAGGCGTAGACGTCAGCGGCTGGCAGGCGCGTCGCGTGGACAAGCGGAATTTATTGCTGCGGTTTACGCTGCACGGTAAGCGCGGCAGCAGGAATTTCAGCCAGTTAATAACGTGTTATAACGGCGAGGTGCATGATGAGCGGTAAAAGCAAGGGCAGTATCAGCGTGCTGCTGCTTTTGACCTGCCTGCTGCTGGCGGCTATAGCTCATTTAGGCTTATTGTGGAGCAGTCGCCAATTTGCTAAAACACAGGAGGCTTTGGCTGCCAGACAAATGCGCCGCCTTAACAGTTCGTTCATGCAGAAGTATTTTTACGAGCGCCCGCAGGCTGGAAAATGGGTCGCTTTGGACAGCGTATTGCAGCCCGGCGGCGTTGATGTGCAAATCCAGGGAACTAGTTCTTACAGCAGCGACAATTTAATACATCTTTTGCAATTTAAAGCTACGTCCGGCAAGTACGCGGACGTAGCGCAGCAGATTTCACGTTTGCAGCTTACGTTTTCCGACGCGCAGAGGAATTTAGCGGCTAATTACGCTTTAGCCAGCGTCAAGACCAAAGGCTTGGAATATTTGCCGCAGCAGTCGTTATATATACAAGCAAGCAGAGAAGAAGTACGATTGCCGCAAATGTATTTCCTGTACAATAAGGCTTTGAATAGCTTAACTATTGATAATACTGATATGGACGGCTTGCACGCACGTTTTTATTATCTCAACAGTAGCGACGCTATTACTTTTAAAGCCAATACTTTGATGCTGGGTTCTTCCGTAGTAGGAAAATCCGGGGCGATAATTATTGGTGAAAGCTGTCATTTCCCTCATCGCGTGGCGCTGATAAGTGAAAACGGCAGCGTCACCATTAAGAAAAATACGCGGCTTGATAAAGCGCTGATTATGGCGTACAGCCGTGTGATTATCGAGCCCGGCTGCAAAATCAACGGCTTTATTGCCGCCAATGAAATACAATTTTTGGGAGCTTCAGAATTTACCGCCGACGCGGACGTGGTAGCGCCGTTTACGTCGGCAGCCTTTGTCGAAAGTTGATATTGCATAACAAAAAACCATGCTTAGAGCATCAACTCTGAGCATGGTTTTACTTGTATGTAGATGAATTTGTTTAGGGGAGGCGCTTGCGGTTAAATAATTTGCGTAAGGGCGAAGCCCTGCGTGTCGCAGGATACCAGTTTATAATACACGCCTCTGCGTTCTCCTTCAAAGGGCTGCACATGGTTTTCTCCGTGGATATGGGCGTAAACGCAATGCTGCACGCCGTACTTTTCCAGCAGGCCGGTAAAAAGCGTGTGTTCCTCCGGCGCAAAAAGGGGCGGGTAATGAAAGGCTGCGACGATGCGCTCCGGTTTCTGCGCCGCCGCCTGCTGTAGCGCCAGTTCCAAACGGATAGCCTCCCGTTTGTAGATTTTTTCGTCCTCAGCCGTAAAGCTTTCCGACGAGGGCAAAATCCAGCCGCGCGTGCCGCAGATAGCGGTATTATCCGCCAGCAGGCAGTTGTTCTGCAAAAATTCAAAATCGCTGCCGTATTGCTGCCGCATTTTAGCCAGACTGGCCCACCAGTAATCGTGGTTGCCGCGCAGCAGCAACTTGCGTCCCGGCAGCTGCGCCAGCCATGCTAAATCGGGAGCGGCGTTTTGCAGACCCATGGCCCAGGATATATCGCCGCAGACGATGACCGTATCCTGCGGCTGTACGCTGGCCAGCCAGTTCTTTTTGATTTTTTCCTTGTGATCCTGCCAATGAGCGCCGAAAATTTCCATAGGCTTTTGGGGCGGTTCGCCTGACAGGTGCAGGTCGCCGATGGCGTAAATATGCATATTGCTTACCTCGTCGGAATTTTTAACTGCACTGGTCAGGCAAAAGCAGCCGACGCAGCTCATCCATGGTGGCGGCGTAATGGTCTGCTCCGGCCTCCTGCAGCTCGCCGGGAGCGGCAAAGCCAAAGCCGACGCCGATACAGGCGATGCCGTTGGCATGAGCGGCCAGTACGTCCTCGCGCCGGTCGCCAATCAAGGCTGCCGCAGCCTTTTGTTCCGGCGTGCGCAGCTGCCATTTTTCCAAGGCGGCGGCTACGACTAAAGCCTTGTTATCCGTTTTGCCGTCTAAAGTACAGCCGGTTACGTCCTCTAAATATTCGTTAAAGCCAAAGCGTTCGGCAATGCGCAGAGCGAAAACCTCCGGCTTGGCGGTGGCCATGCCCAGACGGCGGCCGTCCTGCTTGAGCGCAGCCAGCAGCTCCATCATACCGGGATAAACCTTGTTTTCCCAGATGCCGGTAGTAGTGTAGCGCTCGCGGTAGTGGGCTATGCCTTCCTCCGCCTGCGACGGCGTCAGGCCAAAGTATTTGATATAGCTGGCGCGCAGGGGCGGGCCAATGAAAACCTCCAGCTTATGCAGGTCAGGCTCGTCAATGCCCATTTTAGCCAAGGCATATTGTACGCATTTAGTGATGCCTTCGGCAGAATCGGTCAGGGTGCCGTCTAAATCAAAAAGTAAATTTTGGTACATTTATAACTCCTTATCGCTTCACATTGCTGTGTAAAAATTAAAATACGCTATAATTATATCATATTTGTACACGATGGTGGTAAAATATCATTAGCAGGATGTGAGGAGCCTGTGGATTTACTTTGGGGGGATCATAAATGACTGTAAAGCTTTTTGAAAATAATTCGCTGCTACGCTCCTGCGAGGCCGTGGTGACGGCCTGCGCGGAAAAGAACGGCTTGTATCTGGTGGAGTTGGACCAAACGGTTTTCTTCCCGGAAGGCGGCGGGCAGCTGAGCGACCGCGGCAAGCTGGGCGGCGTCGATGTCGTCCACGTTTCGGAAAAGGACGGACATATTTACCATGAATGTACGGAGCCGTTGTCGGTAGGGGCGAAAGTACAGGCTGTGCTGGACTGGCCTGTGCGCCTGGACCGTATGCAGCAGCATCTGGGCGAGCATATTTTATCCTATGCCTGCTGGAAGCTGTTCGAAGCTAATAATATCGGCTTTCATATGAATGAGGACATGGTGACTATCGATTTGGATAAGGAGCTGACGGAGGAGGAGCTGCTCAAGGCGGAGCTGTATACGAACGAGATAATTTGGGATAACCGTCCCGTATCCGTAGATTATATGGACAGCAGCGAAGCGGTGAAGCTGAAGGATAAGATGCGCAAGTTCAACAGTAAGCTGACGGGGATTTTGCGTATTGTCAGCGTGCAGGACGCGGATATTTGCACCTGCTGCGGTACCCATCCGCCATTTACTGGTATGTTGGGCAGCGTGAAGGTGATTCGCCATGAAAAGCATAAAGGCGGCTGCCGCGTGGAATTTTTATGCGGAAAGCGCGCATTGCTGGACGCGGATAAAAAGAACAGCGTTCTGCTGCAGGTTGCGGCTGGCTTATCCACTAAGCCGGAACTGGTGCCGGAGCATTTGGCTAAGCTGAAGGCCGATTGGCAGGCCGAGCTTGACGCGGCCAAGAGCAAGCTGCTGGCCGCAGCGGAAAAAGAGCTGCACAACGCTTATGAGGCCGCGCCTCAGCGGGCTGACGGGTTAAAGGTCGTGGCTATGCCGCTGGAGGGGTGCGACGCTAAGGATATTAAATATTTATTGCCTAAGGCAGCCGCGCTGGTCGACTCCGTTACTATTTTGGCGGCGGCTAAGCCGGAGCGCATCAGCTATGCCGTAGTGCTGGGCAATGCGGCCCAAGGGGATTGCCGCGGAGTTATTAAACTGCTGAACGACGCTTTTGGCGGCCGCGGCGGCGGCAAGAGCGACTGCGCTCAGGGCGGCAGCGACTATTGCGAGGATTGGCTGGAGAAGCTGCATACTGTCGCGCGGCAGGCCGCTGCTGTGTAAGAAATTTTGCATAAATTAAATAAAACTTGCATATTCATGAGCTGCACTATATAATATACAAGTTGGCGGCGCGTGCAGCCTTCATGCTGCTGCAAGTAAATCTTATTCGGAGAGGTGTTATGGATGGATTTTGGGATATTGAGCGTTTTGCCGTCCTTGCTAGCTATCGGCTTGGCTATTAAGACGAAGAATGTTATCTTTTCGTTGTTCTGCGGCTGTTTTACAGGCGTTATGCTGCTGTGCAGCGGCAATCCCTTTCTTGCCTCCAAGGCTTTGATCGGCGATTACTTTTTTAAACAGGTTATGGACAGCTACAATGCCGGTAATATCGTGCTTATCTTATTTATCAGCGGCTTTATTAAGCTGCTGGAAAACGGCGGCGGCGCGCAGTCCTTCGCTAAATATGTGCATAAATTTGTGGATACGCCTTTGAAGGCGCAGCTGGGCGCCTGGCTGGGCGGCGTAGTAATTTTCTTTACCGATTTGGGTACGGCGCTGCTGGTAGGCCCTGTGTTCCGTCCGTTATTCGATAAGCTGAAGCTTTCCCGTGAAAAGCTGGCCTGGGTGCTGGACTCCACTTCTTCGCCGGTGGCCGTGCTGATTCCCTTTATCGGCTGGGGCGTTTATATTATGGGCCTTATCGAAGCGCAGTTTAAAAATTTGCAGGTAAATGTTTCCGATTATGAAACCTTTATTCAGGCCATACCCTTTCAAATTTATACGATTTTGGCCGTGCTGATGATTCCTTTAATAGCCGTCACTAAAAAAGATTTTGCAGCGATGAAGGAAGCGGAGGATGCGGTAAAGGATAAGCCTGTTCCCGAAGAAATGGAGGATCATTACGTTGCTCCCGTAGATGAGGACGGCTATTCTTTAGGTAATTCCAATCCCTTCATGCTGATTCTGCCGATTCTGATGGTGTTCGCTACTTTGATTATCGATTTGAGCCCTATGGGCTTTCCCTTCGCTAAAATTCCTGGCAACGCTTTTCGTATCGCGCTGACTACCGGCTATTTTCTGGCAGGCGTGCTGCTGATGTTTATGATCTGCGGTTTCAAAGTAAAGAAGCCCAAGGATACATTTAGCCTGTATGTTAAGGGCATGATGGGGATGACGGACGTAGCCATTATTTTGCTGTTAGCTTGGTCCCTGAGCGCCATGCTCGGCAAACTGGGAACGGCTAAATACATCATTGGTATTCTGCAGGGCATTAACTTTACGCCCGTGCTGATTCCCGCGTGCATTTTCCTGTTTGGTACGGTGATATCCTTTTCTACCGGCAGCTCCTGGGGTACCTTTGCCATTTTAATGCCCCTGGCTATTCCGATGGGGCACGCTTTTGGTATTTCTTACGCTATCTGCGTCGGCGCAGTTTTGTCCGGCGGCTTGTTCGGCGATCATTGCTCGCCTCTTTCCGATACGACGATTTTATCGTCCATGGGCGCTGAATGCAATCTGGCGGATCATGTCAGAACCCAGCTGCCCTATGCCGCTATTAACGGCGTCATTGCTTTCGTGGGCTTTATTATCGCCGGTCTGACCGCTTCTACTATCAGTACAGTAATTGCGGTAGCTCTGTTATTGGTAGTAATCTTTGGCTGGAATTATTACGATAGGAAGCATGCGGCTTAATAAGCTGTACTGCGGCAGATAAGCAGTAGACATTGAATAGCGCTTTGTGCTATAATACTCATGTACAGCTAGTTGCCGACCTGAGGCAGTACTAGCTGACGCTGTTTAAATGCGAGTGTGGCGGAACTGGCAGACGCACTAGACTTAGGATCTAGCGCCTTTCGGCGTGCAGGTTCGATTCCTGTCACTCGCACCAATTTTAAAATAGTAAAGTCCCTGCAAGGCTTTGAGTAATCTTGCGGGGACTTTTGATTTTTATTAAAATTTTTAAATAAAAATCAAAGAAACTCCGCCAAATCGCCGAAAGAAATTCCGCCAAATCGCCGAAAAATAATTGATAAGCATTGCTTGCTTTGATGATCAATATACAATCTAAGTGCAACAAGCCTAGCTGGTGGACGAAATAATTTGTAATAAACTTAACAGTATCATGGAGAAGTAAAGATAAATATATCTTCCTGTTACAAATTTGCTTGACAAAAAAATGGACGCTTGTCATAATTGTTTTAAACAGGCTTGCCCCTGTCTGCCTATGCAGATGGGGGCGTTATTTTTAGGAGGGACGCAGTATGGAACAGATATTGTCGATAGTTGTACGCAATCAGCCCGGCGTTTTGATGCGCGTTGCCGGTATGTTTTCCCGCAGAGGCTTTAATATTGACAGTCTGGCTGTGGGCACGACACAAAATCCGGAATTTTCCCGTATGACGGTTACGATGGAGGCTGACGAGCCTACGATAACCCAGGTGTGCAAGCAGCTGGCCAAGCTAGTGGAGGTGGAGCGTGTTAAGGTACTGCCGCCCAAGTCCAGCGCTACCCGCAGCATGGTTTTGGTAAAGGTGCATGCGGGCGCTAAGCGTATGGAGCTGCTGCAGCTGGCGGAGGTCTTTCGCGCGCACGCCGTGGACGTTACCGGCGAGTCGCTGATTTTTGTAGCGACGGGCGACGAGGGTAAGCTGAAGGCTTTTGTGGATATTATGCGTCCCTACGGCGTTACCGAAATGGTGCAGACCGGTCTGGTAGCTTTGGAGCGCGGCGATGCTTCCCTGTCGGTGGAACAGTCCCGTTATCAGTGGCCTGCTATGGACGACCAGCATACGGCGATATAATTTTAGCGGTGATTCAGGAGAGGATGTGTGCTTATGCAGATGACCGGCGCAGAAATTATGGTCAAAATTTTGGCCGAAGAGGGTGTAAGTACCGTTTTTGGCTATCCGGGAGGAGCGATTCTCCCATTTTACGACGCTTTACGCGAATCTTCGATACAGCATATTTTAACGGCGCACGAGCAGGGAGCTGCGCATGCGGCCGACGGCTTTGCCCGCGCTTCCGGCAAGGTGGGCGTGTGCATCGCTACCTCCGGGCCGGGCGCTACTAATCTCGTGACGGGGCTGGCGACGGCTTTTCTCGATTCTACGCCCGTGGTGGCGATTACCGGTCAGGTGCAACGCGCGTTAATCGGGCACGACGCGTTTCAGGAAGTGGATATCACGGGCATTACCATGCCTATCACCAAGCATAATTTTTTAGTGAAGAATCCGGAAAGCCTGGCGCAGACTTTGCGGCTGGCTTTTCAGCTGGCTAAGGAGGGGCGGCCCGGCCCGGTGCTGGTGGACGTGCCGCGCGACGTGCAGACCGCCGTTTTGGATTATACGCCGGATAAGCTGCGCGAGCTGCCGCCGCTGCTGCCCGACCAGGAGCGGGTGGACGCCGCTGTGGCGGCCATCAATAAAGCGCAGCGCCCCGTAATGCTGGTGGGCGGCGGCGTAATCAACGCCGATGCGGAATACGACGCCATGCATTTGTGCGAAAAGCTGCGCATTCCCGTAGTCAGCACCTTGATGGGCTTGGGCGCTATCAGCGCTTACCGCAGCTTGTTTTTGGGCATGACTGGGCTGCACGGACATGAACGCGCTAATAACGCCGTCAAAGAGGCGGATTTGATTTTGGCGGTGGGCAGCCGCTTCAACGACCGCGTAACGGGAGAACGCAGCAGTTATAGCGCCAATAAAACTATTATTCATTTAGATATCGACCCGGCGGAGCTGGATAAGAATATTGATTCCAGCATCGGCATTACGGGTAATATGAATATGACGCTCAATCTTTTGGAAAAGGGCGGCGTTCCCCACGACCTGTCGGCCTGGTGGGAGCGTATCGCTTCCTGGCCGGGTATGGACGACGACGCGGGGCAGGAGGAAGCGCCGGAATTTTTCAAAGCCCTGAATCCTGTCATCAAGGACAAGGATTATATTATTACTACGGACGTAGGCCAGCACCAGATGTGGGCGGCGCAGCATTTGAAAATCCAATTCGCGCGTCAGTGGATTACCAGCGGCGGACTGGGGACGATGGGCTTCGGCCTGCCTGCCGCTATGGGCGCGCAGCTGGCGCGGCCCAAAAGCCGCGTAATTTGCCTGAGCGGCGACGGCGGCTTTAAGATGACGGGCTCGGAGCTGTTTACTATTGCCAGCAATAAGCTGCCGGTTATCGCCATTGTTTTTAACAACAGCGGGTTGGGCATGATTCGCCAGTTACAGACGGTGCAGTTTGACAAACGCTTTACAGCTTGCGAAATGCCGGGCTACGTAGATTTTGTCAAATACGCGCAGGCCTTTGGCGTCGAGGGAGAACATGTTGCCGCGCCGGAGGAGCTGGCTGCCGCCTTGGAGCGCGCTATGCAGACGGACGCTCCTTATTTAATCGAGGTTACGCTTGACCCGGCCAATATGGTGCAGCCCATGGTGGCTCCCGGTCTGGGCATTAATGATTTTGTTAAATTTGAGAAAAACAATTAAATTATGCAGCGTGTTTACTTGCCTTGGGGCGTCGCCTTGCGCGGCGTCCTTTTATTTTATGAAAGCCCTTGCCCAAACAAGTTAAAAATGTTACAATAAAATTACATGAATGCAGCTTGCTTTCATGCAAATATTAGTCCACTATTCTTGGAATAGTTAAGCCCATACGGACAGGCGGGACTGCTGCCGGCGCGGCTTTGGCCGCATTATTGATTGAGTTAAAGCTCAAATTTTATAAGGTGATTGCTAGCAATCAATTTAAGTATCACTTGTGAAACGGTCAATAAGAGTAGTAGAAGTAATATTTGCTGTACAAACTCTGAAAGTAAGTTGCGTCGATAAATGGGCACATTAGGTGTGCCGTGCTGAAAGACGCGCAAGGCAGGTGGTTAAAATCGCCTGCCTTTATTTTTATTTGGGGAGAGAATTATGGAGAAGCTATCACAATTATCGGCGCCGGTGTACGAAGCGCTGGAGGCCTTCCGCAAAAAGCGCGTAGTGCCCTTCGACGTGCCGGGACATAAACGCGGGCGCGGCAATCCGGAGTTGCGGGAGCTGTTGGGAGAAAAATGCGTTAGTTTGGACGTTAATTCCATGAAGCCTTTGGATAATCTGTGCCATCCGGTGTCCGTGATTCGCGATGCGGAACAGCTGGCAGCCGAAGCCTTCGGCGCGGCGCACGCTTTCTTTATGGTGGGGGGCACTACCTCGTCCGTGCAGAGCATGGTGCTTTCGTCGACTAAGGCGGGGGATAAGATTATCCTGCCGCGCAACGTGCATAAAAGCGTCATCAACGCGCTTGTTTTAAACGGCGCTATACCCGTATACATCAACCCGCAGGTAGAAGGCAAGCTGGGCATTTCGCTGGGGATGGAAATCGGCGAGGTGGAAAAGGCTATTAAGGCCAACCCGGACGCGAAGGCCGTCCTGGTGAACAATCCCACCTATTATGGCATTTGCTCCGACCTGCGCGCCATTGTCAAGCTGGCGCACGCTAATAATATGCTGTGCCTGGTGGACGAGGCTCATGGTACGCATTTTTATTTCGGGCCTAATATGCCGGTCAACGCTATGGCGGCGGGGGCGGATATGGCTTCGGTATCCATGCACAAATCGGGCGGCAGCCTGACCCAAAGCTCGCTGCTGTTGACGGGACCTGCTGTAAACTGGGAGTATGTCAGCCAGATTATTAACCTGACGCAGACTACCAGCGCGTCCTACCTTTTGCTGTCCAGCCTGGATATTTCCCGGCGTAATTTATATATGCGCGGCGAAAGCTCTTTTGAGAAAGTCGCCGAAATGGCGGAATACGCTCGCGAAGAAATCAATTCCATCGGCGGCTTTTATGCTTATGGGCGCGAGCTGAAAAACGGCGGCAGTATTTACGACTTCGACGTAACAAAGCTGTCCGTTTACACGCGCGATATCGGCCTGGCCGGCATCGAGGTTTACGATTTGCTGCGGGACGAATACGATATTCAGATAGAATTTGGCGATATCGCCAACATTTTGGCGTATATTTCCATTGGCGACCGCATTCAGGACATCGAGCGGCTGGTGGGGGCTTTAGCGGATATCAAGCGCCTGTATTCCCGCGACCCGTCCTTGATGCTGAATACGGAATATATTGCGCCGCAGGTAGTCGTGTCGCCGCAGGCAGCCTTTTACGCCAAGGACGAGTCGCTGCCGCTGCGCCAGACGGCGGGCCGCATTTGCAGCGAGTTCGTTATGTGCTATCCGCCGGGCATCCCTATTCTGGCGCCGGGCGAGGTAATTACCAAGGAGATTATCGAATACATTATTTACGCCAAAGAAAAGGGCTGCTCCATGCAGGGACCTGAGGACCCGGACGTAAATAATATCAACGTGCTTGTTTAGAAGCGCGGACTTTGGCGCTTCTTTATGCGTTCAACAAAGCTTGATTAAAGGTTGTGATGAAATGGAACTGTGGTTTTCCGATTTCCATACGGATGACGTGAAGCTCGACATAAAAATAGAAAAGCAGCTTTTTGGCGAAGATACGGATTTCCAGCGCATCGACGTGTTTGAATCCAAGGAGTTTGGCCGCTTCATCAGCTGCGACGGCAGTATCGTTTTTTCGGAAAAGGACGAGTTTGTGTACGACGAAATGATTGTGCATGTGCCCATGGCCGTGCATCCCGGCGTGCGCAAGGTGCTGGTTATCGGCGGCGGCGACGGCGGCGTAGCCCGCGAGCTGTCCCACTATCCTGAAATCGAGGCGATAGACGTGGTGGAAACGGACCATGTTTTTATCGACGTGTGCCGCGATTTTTTCCCGGATAACGCTATCGGTCTGGACGATAGCCGGGTAACGGTGTTCAACGCCAACGGCCTGCGCTTTTTGCGCTCCAAGGTCGACGAATACGATTTAATAATTAACGACGCTATCGACCCTCTGGGGCATGCGGCGGGGCTGTTTACCAAGGAGTTTTACGGTAACTGCTACCGCGCCTTAAAAGAGGACGGTATTATGGTGTACCAGCACGGCAGCCCGTTTTACGACGAGGATGAAGAAACCTGCCGCGCTATGCACCGCAAGGCCAGCCACAGCTTTCCCATCAGCCGCGTCTACCAGGCGGCCATTCCTACCTGCCCTTCGGGATATTGGCTTTTTGGTTTCGCGTCGAAAAAATATCATCCGCTTAAGGATTTCGATCCGGTGAAGTGGAAGGCGCGGGGCATTAAGACCTGGTATTATTCGGCTAATCTGCACAAGGGAGCGTTTATGCTGCCTAAGTATGTTGAGGATATGCTCGAAGAAGAAGAAAAATAACGCGCATTAGAAGCGCCGTCTTCCTGCGTCACAGCTTGTGGATTTGCTCGACGTACATTTTAGTACGCCTTCGCTGCATCCACCGCGCTGTTCCTTGTTATCCGGCACTTCTAATGTGCGTTGAGGAAAGAGATTTTTAATTTATCCCCCAGTCACCTTCGGTGACAGCCCCCTCTAAGAGGGGGCAATTAAAAAGTAGCACTTCAATTATATTTTTGCTCCCTCTTTGAGGGAGCTGGCATTTTGCGTAGCAAAATGACTGAGGGAGTTATTGTTTTACAAAAATATACACATAGATTTAAATTAACACGAGGAGATGAAGATTATGAGTAAATTATTGGTTATCGGTTGCGGCGGCGTCGCCGGCGTGGCTATCGCAAAATGCTGTCAGAACAGCAGCGTATTCACGGAGCTGTGCATTGCCAGCCGCACTAAGGCAAAATGCGATGCGGTTAAGGAAAAATTGCAGCCCACTACCTCCACCGTCATTACTACGGCGCAGGTGAACGCTGATAATAAGGACGAGCTGGTGGCTTTGATTAAGGCTTACCGGCCGGACGCAGTGCTGAACGTGGCTCTGCCCTATCAGGATTTGACCATTATGGACGCTTGCCTGGAGTGCAAGGTGGACTATATCGATACCGCTAACTACGAGCCGGAAGATATCGACGACCCCGCATGGCGCGCAGTTTATGACAAGCGCTGCGAGGAGGAAGGCTTCTCCGCTTATTTTGACTATTCCTGGCAATGGGCTTACAAGCAAAAATTTGCCGACGCTGGCATCATGGCGTTGTTGGGAACCGGCTTCGACCCCGGCGTAACCAGCGTTTTTTCCGCTTACGCTTTGAAGCATTACTTCGATGAAATTGAAACCATTGATATTTTAGACTGCAACGGCGGCGATCACGGTTATCCCTTCGCAACTAATTTTAACCCTGAAATCAATCTGCGCGAGGTTTCCGCTCCCGGCTCCTATTGGGAAAACGGCAAATGGGTGGAAATCCCCGCTATGTCCATTAAGCGAGAGTACGATTTTCCGCAGGTGGGCATGAAGGATATGTATTTGCTGCACCATGAGGAAATTGAGTCTTTGGCAAAAAATATCCCCGGCGTGAAGCGCATTCGCTTCTTTATGACCTTTGGCCAAAGCTATCTGACCCACATGAAATGCCTGGAGAACGTGGGTATGCTGTCCACCAAGCCTATCAATTATGAAGGGCATGAGATTGTGCCTATCCAGTTTCTGAAAGCCTTGCTGCCCGACCCGGCGTCTTTGGGCCCCCGCACTGTGGGCAAGACCAATATCGGCTGCATTTTTACCGGCACTAAGGACGGCAAGCAAAAGACGATTTATATTTACAACGTCTGCGACCATCAGGAATGCTATAAAGAGGTCGGCTCCCAAGCCATCAGCTACACTACCGGCGTACCGGCTATGATTGGCACGGCTTTGGTGGTTACTAAGCAATGGCAGGGCAAGGGCGTATTTAATGTAGAAGAATTCGATCCCGATCCGTATATGGAGATGCTCAATCAATACGGCCTGCCGTGGGTAGTCGATGAAAACCCGGCGACGGTGGAATAAGATGAAGAATTTTGACGGCTTGCGCACGCCCTGCTATGTGGTGGACGAGGCTAAGCTGATAAAAAATTTAGAGCTGCTGCAATATGTGCAGCAGGAAACAGGCTGCCGCATTTTGCTGGCGCAGAAATGCTTTTCCATGTTCCGTTTGTACCCGCTGCTGGGCAAGTATCTGGCCGGGACTACGGCCAGCGGCATTTACGAAGCGCGTTTGGGCCATGAGGAAATGGGCAGGGAAAACCATGTTTTCGCGCCGGCCTTTAAGGACGAGGATATGCGGGAGCTGGCGCAGATTTGCGACCATGTGATTTTTAATTCGCTGGCGCAGTTTGAAAGACACAAGGATGTTTGCGCTGCGCACGGAGTCAGCATGGGCCTGCGCGTTAATCCCGAATGCTCGACGCAGGGCGGCGAGCACGCTATTTACGACCCCTGCGCTTACGGCTCGCGGCTGGGCGTAACGCTGGCTAATTTCCCTGAGGAGCTGCCGGAGGGCGTAGACGGGCTGCACTTCCATACCTTGTGCGAGCAGAATTCCGACGATTTGGTAACTACCTTTAAAGCTTTTGAAAAAAGCTTCGGCAAATTCCTGCCGCGGCTGAAGTGGCTGAATCTGGGCGGCGGGCACCATATTACCCGCGCTGATTACGATTTGCAGGCTTTACTGGAGCTGCTTAAATATATTAAAGCAACCTATGAGGTAGAGGTTTATCTGGAGCCGGGCGAGGCAGTGGCGCTGAACGCCGGTTATCTGGTGACGGAGGTGCTGGATATTGTGCATAACGGTTTGGATATCCTGATTTTAGACGCTTCCGCCGCCTGCCATATGCCGGACGTGTTGGAGATGCCGTACCGGCCGCCGCTCTTGGGCGGCTTTGCCGCAGGCGAAAAGCCCTATACCTATCGCTTGTCGTCCATGACCTGTCTGGCAGGCGACGTGATTGGCGATTACAGCTTTGAAAAGCCTGTGCAGATTGGCGACAGGCTGATTTTTGCCGATATGGCGATTTATACTATGGTGAAGAATAACACCTTTAACGGCTTGCCGCTGCCGGATATTGCGCTGCTGCGCGCCGACGGCAGCATTGAGGTGGTGCGCCGTTTTGGGTATGAGGATTTTAAAGGACGTTTGTCATGATCGATAAAAGATTTACGCCCCAAGGCGACGGCTTTCATATGCCGGGCGAGTTTGAACGCCATGCGGGCTGCGTTATCGTCTGGCCCCAGCGACCAGGCTCCTGGAGCTTTGGCGCGGACGCGGCCTGCGCTGCCTTTGCGACGGTGATTAAGGCTATCGCTGCCAGCGAACGCGTTTATGTGGCCTGCGGGCGCGAGCATTGGGCGCGGGCGGAGTCCATGCTCAGCGGTGTGGATAATGTAACGCTGCTGCCCATAGAAACGGACGACAGCTGGGCGCGCGATATCGGACCCACTTTTGTGGTGCGCGATAGTGCGGGCGGCAGGCAGGTGCGCGGCGTCAACTGGAGCTTTAACGCCTGGGGCGGCGCGGTGGACGGCCTTTATCAGGACTGGCGGCAGGACGACGCCTTTGCCGCAGCCTTTGCGGAAAAGGCCGGTTATGAGCTGTACGACGCGGCGCCTTTTGTGCTGGAGGGCGGTTCTATTCACTGCGACGGCGAAGGCACCGTTATGGCGACGGAAGCCTGCCTGTTGAGCGCCGGGCGCAATCCTGAGCTGACTAAAGAAGAAATAGAAGAAAAGCTAAAGCTTTATTTGGGCGCGGAAAAGGTGTTGTGGCTGCCGCGCGGTATTTATAATGATGAAACCAACGAGCATGTGGATAATGTCTGCGCTTTTATTCGTCCGGGCGAGGTAGTGCTGGCGTGGACGGATAACGAGGACGATCCCCAATATCCCTTGAGCGAAGCCTGTCTGCGCTATTTGGAGTTGGCGACGGACGCTAAAGGGCGCAGGCTGACTGTGCATAAGCTTCCTGTTCCCGACGTGCCGGTGTGCATCGAAGCCGACGAGGTGGCGGGCTTTGACTTTGCCGAGGGCGAGGATATGCGCGAGGCGGGAGAACGCCTAGCGGCGTCCTATGTAAATTTTTATTTCAGCAACGACAGCGTGGTGCTGCCTGCCTTTGGCGGTGCAAACGCTGCCAGCGACGCGCGGGCGGCGGCCATATTGGCGCGGCTGTGCCCGGAGCGTAAAATTGTGCAGCTACCGGCGCGGGCGATTTTGACCGGCGGCGGCAACATCCATTGTATTACGCAGCAAATTCCGAAAGGAGCAGGCTTATGAGAAAAATTAAGGCGGCGGCGGTGCAAATGCGCTGCGACGTCAGCCGCGAGGTTAATTTGCGCCGCGCGGAGGAAATGGTACGCGCAGCGGCGGCGCAGGGTGCGCAGCTCGTTTTGCTGCCGGAGCTGTGGGAGCGGCCCTATTTTTGCCAGGAGCGGCGCTATGAATATTACCAATACGCGCAGCCGTTGGCAGAAAACCCAGCGGTGCAGATGGGGCGGCGTTTGGCGAAGGAGCTGCAGATTGTTCTGCCCATCAGCTTTTTTGAGCGGGACGTAAATCAGTTGTATAATTCCATCGCCTGCATCGACGCAGGCGGCGAGGTGCTGGGTGTGTACCGCAAAACGCACATCCCGGACGATCATTTTTATCAGGAAAAATTTTACTTTAAGCCGGGCGATACGGGCTTTAAGGTTTTTGCGACCCGCTACGGCCAAATTGGCATCGGCATCTGCTGGGACCAATGGTTCAGCGAAACGGCGCGTTGTTTAGCGTTAAACGGCGCGGAGCTGCTGCTGTATCCTACGGCTATTGGCTCGGAGCCTATTTTGGGAACGGACAGTATGCCGCATTGGCGGCGGGTGATGCAGGGCCACAGCGCGGCGAATTTGGTGCCGGTGATTGCGGCTAACCGTATTGGCCTGGAGCGGGTGGAGCCCTGCGAGGCTAACGGCGGCCAGCGTTCGGCTTTGGAATTTTACGGCTCGTCCTTTATGACGGACGGCACGGGCGCGTTGGTGCAGGACGCAGGACGCGACAGCGAAGAAATTTTATTAGCGGAATACGATTTGGACGCTTTGGCGGAGGACCGTTTGAGCTGGGGCTTGTTCCGCGACCGACGGCCGGAATGCTACCAAGCTATTGTAAAGTAAATAAGTGACGTGTTAAAAAGCCTGCGGGTAGCGGCGCGAGAGCGGCCTTTATCCGCAGGCTTTTTGTTGTCACAAAGAATTTTGTGGGCAAAAGAAATGTTCTGTGCTATAATATACCCATGTTGACTGACTAGTCAGTAGAGGGTGGATGAGAATGTTTCGTAAGGATAAGTGGTTTAAAGCAGGTTGGTTTTATTTTATCGTCATGTTCGTATTGGAGGCGATATTACCGGAATGGGTTGGCGATGAGAACGGCGTTATTGAAAATTTGCAGATGCTGTGGCTTTTTGGCGGCCTTTATTATTGCTATAAGATGAGGATCTGTCCGCAGCAAAATTGGGGAGGTAAAGCTTCCTTCTTGTGGAATGCGGGCATGATTTATTATTTCTTGTTGATTATGCGCGAGATCAACTGGGGACGGGCGCTTTTAACAAATCCCGATGGCAGTTCGTTTCAATATAGCCAGATGGGATTGTATGGTAAGTTAGTGCATCCCATGGTCGCGGTATTGATTCTTATTTTACTGGTTGCGCTGTATAAGGCGAAGGTGTGGCGGGCGCTGACTTTGGTGCGCTTGCCCACTAAATCGTTCTTTTTGCTGCTGCTCTTTATTTTTATGTCCTGGGTTGGCGAAAAGGCGAATTTTACCGGCTTTCATGGGCAGGTGGGCGAGGAGCTGGCGGAATTTGGCGCGTATATGATGATGTATTATATCGTGCGCGACATGGGCGGGCGCTTGCGAAAATAAGCAAAAAATCCCGCGCCGCGCGGGCGCAGGATTTTGGCGTCATGGCAGGCTGCCGGCTTATTTGGCGACCTTTGCCATAAATTTTTCGTTATTGACGATAAAACGCTGGTGCGAGCCTTGGCCGATGACGCCTTTGCTGTCTTTAGCTTCGACGCTAAAGGTCAGCTTACGGCCTTCTACCGCAGTAAGCGTTGCTGTTGCCGTTACCGTATCTCCCAAGGCGGTAGCCCGGTCGTGCGTAATATTCAGGCTGACGCCTACGGTGCCGCTGCCTTCCGCCAAATGGCTGTTAACGGCGGCGCAGGCTGCCTCCTCCATCAAAGCGCACATGGACGGCGTGGCAAAGACCGGCAGGCTGCCGCTTTTCATGGCTTCGGCAGTATTGGCGTCGGTAACGGTGGTTACGGCGGCGCCGGTGTGGCCGACGGTTAAAATATCTGGCATAAGAAAAACCTTCTTTCATTATTATTCTTTGATTTGGTAAATAAGCCGCTAAGCTTACTATTTTATATCATAAAATAAGTCGGCGAGTAAGACAAGAAAATTTTGTAGTTTCTCTTACATTTTTATTGACTCAAGCGTCCTCCCGTAAATTGTGCTTACATGCCTGCGGGGAACGTGTTATAATGTATATGCAAGCAGCTTGCCGGGAAAACAAGAACCGGCGAGTTGTGCTGAAGTTGGATTGAACTATAATAATTACCCTGGAGGTGACATAATGGAATTTGAATTTAATAAAACGACGTTTTTAAAAGTTTATACCGGCGAGGATGTGCTTTATAACGACGTGCCTTTGTATAAGGCTATTCTGCGCGAAGCGCACAGGTTGGGCCTGGCAGGAGGCACTGTCATTAAGGGCGTTGAAGGCTTCGCTACTAAAATGCGCGGCGTAGGACGCGCTGTCAACACCTTGATCAGCGGTAACGCTAATTTGCCAGTTATGGTAGAAATTGTGGACAGCCGCGAAAATATCGATAAGATTTTACCATTCTTGGAAAAGAACGCAACTAACGCTTTGGTGACGATTCAGGAAAGCACCTTTATGGTGACGGATTATATGCGTAAGCGCGGTTATGCCGACCGGATGGTTGGCGCTCCTCCGAAAACGCAAAAAGAAATAAAGCTGGCGCAGCAAAATTTGCAGGAGCAGCAGCAACAACAGCAGTGAAGTAAGAATAAGACGCAAAAATAAAAACCGCAGTCCAGCTTTTGAACTGCGGTTTTTCGTGATGTTCAGAAAGGAGCGCAAGCATGGAGCAGGAAAAACAGCAGAACGCAGCGGAGGAGGCAAAGACTGTGGAGGTTATCGACGACCGGATGCGCGAGGAAGAAGCGGAATCGCTGTGCCGTTGGGCGGCAGCCCGCGCCGGGGTAATTGTGGTAGCGCCTTTGCTGGGCACTATGAGCTTGATTGCCAACGAAATATATCTGATTATAAAATTGGGCAAGGTTTACGGCGAAGAAATCAGCGAGCAGGCGGCTGTCAGCGTGCTGGGCAGCTTGGGCGCGTATTTTGTCGGCAGTACGCTGACCACCTTGATTCCCTTTGCGCCGCTGCAGATTCCGGTGGCCGTAGGTACTACCTACGCTTTGGGTCGCGTCGTTACCGAATGGCTCAAGGCCGGGAAGCCCAAGGACATGAGCGCATTTAAAACTGTGTACGAAGACGCTTTGGCCAGCGCCAAGAAAAATATCAATCTGTTCAAGAATAATCCGAAGAAGGACGAGCCCTTGGGCGACGAGAAAAAACATTATGACATTTAGGAGAATGAGCATGTACGACGTAGCTATTATCGGCGGCGGGCCTGCCGCAATTTTCGCAGCCTATGAATTTGTGATGAAGTATCCGGAGCTGAAGGTGGCGCTGCTGGAGGCGGGCAACGATATTGACAAACGCTTTTGCCCCTTGGCGGCTAAAAAAGTTGACCACTGCATTAACTGCAAGCCGTGCAGCATTATGCGCGGCTTTGGCGGCGCCGGCGCTTTTTCCGACGGCAAGTATAATTTCACGACGGAATTTGGCGGCTGGCTTAACGAATATCTGCCGGAGGAAGAAGTAATTAAGCTGATCGATTATGTGGACAAGCTGAACTGCCGTCACGGCGCTCCCGGCGAATATTTTACCACGAAGAACAGCGATATCGGCCGCAAGGCGCTGCGCTACGATTTGCATTTGCTCAACGCCAAGGTGCGCCATTTGGGAACGGAAAATAATCTGGTGATTATGGAAAATATTTATAAGTTCCTGCGCGATAAGATTACCATTCGCTGCAATACGGCGGTGGAGGAAATCGTGCGGCTGGAGGACGGTACCTTCGAGCTGCTTGCGGCTAAGGGCGAAAATGTGCGCTGCAAATATCTCATTGCCGCGCCGGGACGCGCAGGCGCGGAATGGTATACGGAGCAGTGCCGCAAAATGGGCCTGAGCTTTATCAATAATCAGGTGGATATCGGCGTGCGCGTCGAGGTTCCCGCCGATGTGTTCAAGCATATTACGGATGAAGTGTACGAGGCGAAAATTTTGTACCGCACCCAGGTTTATAACGATATGGTGCGCACCTTCTGCATGAATCCTTACGGCTATGTGGTAGCGGAAAATACCGACGGCATTATTACTGTCAACGGTCACAGCTACCGCGACCCCAAGCTGCACAGCAAGAATACTAATTTTGCTTTGCTGGTCAGCAGCAAATTTACCGAGCCCTTCCACGAGCCGCTGCAATACGGCAAGCGCATCGCTTCCTTTTCTAATATGCTGGGCGGCGGCGTTTTGGTGCAGCGCTTCGGCGATTTGGTAAAGGGACGCAGAACTAATGAAAAGCGGCTGCTCAAGAGCTTTACCAAGCCGACGCTGAGCGCAACGCCGGGAGATTTAAGCTTAGTCTTGCCTAAACGCCAGCTAGATGATATTATTGAAATGATTTATGCGTTGGATAAGATTGCGCCCGGTATGGCCAATGCCGACACGCTGCTGTACGGCGTGGAGGTGAAATTCTACAGCGCGCGTCTGGAGCTGGACGGCAATTTGGAAACGAAGATTCCCAATATGTTCGCTGTGGGCGACGGCGCAGGCATTACCCGCGGCCTTAGCCAGGCCAGCGCCAGCGGCGTGTGGGCGGCAAGAGTTATTGGCCGCCGCGCTGCCGAGAGCTGAAAATTTTATCCGCAGGCAATATTAAGGAAGGTGTTTAAAGAGTGAATTTTGAATTCTTTGCGTTCTTGGTGTTTATGTCCTTCGTGTCCTTTAGCGTGGCCTTTTTAGCCTATGGCATGGTAGTGCGCTTTATGGGCAAGGAGAGCTTTGCTTCGCGGCTGGGTCAGATTATCTTAGTGCCCGCCTGCATCGTTATCTATGATTTTATTACGATGGCCGCGCCCAGCGGCTATCGGTATCTGGTCGGCGGTTTGCCCTTGCTGGCCTGCGCCGGCATCGCGCTGTACTTCCGTTTCGTTAAGGGCGAAAACTTTGCCGAAGCTAAATCTCCCAGCGAGCTGGCGCAGCTGACAGCGGAGCCGAAAAAATTCAGCAAAAAATCCGCGCGCATTCACGCCGCAAGAAAAAAACGCGGCGGCAAATAAAAAAGCAGGAAAAATGCTGCTGCAAACAGAATAATATAGTATAAGGATGTTTGAACTGCATCTTTCGTTTGGTAAATAGCTAATTCAACACTATGGAGGTGCTTTATATGTTTACAAAAATTCTTGTTCCTGTTGATGGCAGCGAGGGTTCTTGGAGAGCCTTGTCCACAGCTGTGCAGCTGGGTGAAAAATTTGCCAGCGAGCTGCTGGTGGTAAACGTAATTCAGCCGTATAACAACGCCGCTTTGCTGGCAGTTCCTTTAGACCACGCTACGATTACCCAGGGCAATAACGAGCTGGAAAAGGTTGGCGATAAGGTTTTGGAGATGGCCGAAGAAAGATTGGCTAATTATCCTCATAAAATTGAATTTACTTTGGAGGTAGGGCATCCGTCCGAGCGCATTATCGCTTTGGCTAAAAAGGCTAATGCCGACGCTATCGTTATCGGCAGCCGCGGTCTGTCCGGCATTGCCGAATTTTTCCTGGGCAGCGTAAGCTCCAAGGTATCCCAGTATGCCAGCGTTCCCGTGCTCATTGTGAAATAAAATGCTGCGCCGCATTTTAGTACCAATCGACGGTACGGATTATTCGTGGAGAGCGTTGGAATACGCCTGCGCTTTAGTTTCGCTGAGCGGAGGCAGCCTGGTGGTTATGACGGTTGCTTCGGGACATCATGCGCAGCCTGTCGTTGCAGCCGACGGCGATTGCCTGTACGCCCAGATAGGAGACGAGGTGCTGGATTCGGCTCACGCTATGATGCTGGCGAAAAATATCGACTGTACCTATTTACTGGAAAACGGCGGCAATATTGCCGAAAATATTCTGCATACGGTGCAGGAGGAAAAATGCGACGGCATCGTTTTGGGCAGCCGCGGCATGGGTGTGCTGGAGGGGTTGTTCCGCAGCAGCGTCAGTCAGGTAGTGCTGGAGGGCGCGACAGTACCCGTAACAATTGTAAAGTAAAAAGACAAAGCACAAGGAGAAGCGAAATGCTTTCCCTTGTGCTTTTTTGCGTCCTGGCTTACATAGACAAGCAGCGTTAAAAGTGCTATATTAAGATTGCATTAAGAGTAAGGAGCTTGATAGTATGCTAAAGGGCGTTATCTTGATTGTCTGCGCCGCTACCTGTTGGGGCATGGGAGGCGTGTCAGGACAATATTTATTTGAATATCATCAAGTTGATTCCGTGTGGCTGGTTATGGTGCGCCAGATTATCGGCGGCCTGCTGTTTTTGGGTTATGCCGCGCTGGTGCAAAAGCAAAACGTAGTGCGGGCTTTGTTGGACAATAGCAAAGATTTAGTGGAGTTTTCGTTTTTAGGCATCTTAGGCGCGCAGCTTGGCTTTTATTACAGCATCACTTTGTGTAACGCCGCGACGGCGACGGTGCTGCAATACATGGCGCCTATTTACGTTATGCTGTGGATGAGTTATAAGAATCGCCGCTGGCCGGAAGGACGCGAGCTTGTCGGCATTATCGGCGCGGTGACGGGCGTTTTTCTAATCGCTACGCACGGCAGCCTGGACAGCCTGGCGCTGTCGCCCGCCGCCCTGGTTATCGGCCTCGTATCGGCAATGTCCTACGCTTATTACAGCATTAAACCGGTGGAGATGCTGAAAAAATATTATGCGACTATTATTATCGGCTGGGGACAGCTGCTGTCGGGTTTGTTTTTGATTTTGTGGCGCAACCCTTTCGCTCCTGTCGGCGACTGGGATTGGCGAGCCCTGCTGGCGGTGGGCTATTTGATTTTGGGCGCGACTATCGCCAGCTACGCTTTGTATTTGCAGGGGTTGAAGATAGTAGGGCCTACGAAGGCCAGCCTGATATCCTGCGCCGAACCGCTGGCGTCGATTATTTCCGTAGTTTTGCTGTTGGATACTAAACTGCTGCCGCCGGATTTAATCGGCATGGGCTGCATTATTTTTACGGTGCTGATGCTGTCGCTGCCGAAGAAGTAAAGATGAAATAGCTGATAAAGCTTGGATTCAGAATCATAAAGTTAGGCTTATACCTGTGATTGATGAATAGACGCAGTGGTGACAGAGCGGCAGTAAACATGGTAAAATATTATTAAAAATAAACGGAGGCGGTACGATGACGCAGGCAACCTATAAGTACAAATACGGTCATGGCTACAAAGCTTTTACCTTGGAGAAGGAGCAAAAGCTTGCTAAGGATTTGCTGTTTGAAGCTGTGGACGATGTGGACGAGGCGATCGCTTTGGCTGAAAAATATGTGGGCGAAGATTACAAAATTATTTTGATGCCGCAGGGCAGTTTAACCGTACCAGTTTTGAAAAAATAGGGACGCTTTCGTAAAATTTTTTCACGTATAAAGCTTGCCTTTTACTTTGTTTTCGGATATAATTATAGCGTTGTTACACGAAGTTTAGTTAAACAGAAGGAGAGAGCTTTTGTGAAGTTAGACATTGATTATAAGGCTATCGGCCTGCGGATTAAGGCTGCGCGTGCGCGTAAGGGTTTAACCCAAGGGAATATAGCTGGCTTAACCGGTTTGTCGACTCCGCATATCAGCAATATAGAAACTGGTAATACTAAGTTGGGCCTGCCTACGATTATTCATCTGGCCAATGTGCTGGATGTGTCGGTAGATGAGCTGTTGTGTGATAATATTCATCGTAGCGAGCAAATTTATTGCAACGAGCTGTCCGAGCTGCTTAAAGGCTGTTCTGTGGATGAGCTGCATATTATTTCCGAGCTGGCTAAGGTCATCAAAAAATCCGGCATCAACAGCGCGAAGAAGGCAAGAAAGCGCCGCACTAAGGCAGAGATGGCCGCGGCTAAGGCTGCCGAAGGCGAAGTGCCCCAGAAATCTTAATAACCGTATACTTTCCATGCTACTGTAGCTCAGTTGGTAGAGCAGCTGATTCGTAATCAGCAGGTCGCAGGTTCGAGTCCCGTCAGTAGCTCCAATGCAAAACCGCCCCTAGACTGCGTCTAGGGGCTTTTCTAATAAACGGACAACGCTGAAAAAGCGCTTTAGTGTCTTAATTTGTGTCTTGCTGTATAAACTATATCAAAAGGAAGACGATTTTTGATGAAAAAAATTTTAGTTACGGGGTTCGACCCCTTCGCTCACTATCATATAAACCCTTCATGGGAAGCAGTACGCCGACTACCGGACAAGATTGGCGATTTTTTGGTTAGCAAGCTGTTATTACCAAATATTTACGATCTTGCCGGGCGCATGGTGCTGGAACAGGCGGAGATGCTTCAGCCGGACGTTATTCTGCTTACCGGCATGGACAGCGGCAGCAGTAAGCTGCATATTGATACGGTGGCGGTAAATTTACGCGACGCTTTGTTGGAAGATAATTTGGGGCATAAGCCGTGGAATGAGCCTGTTGTACCCGGCGGCCCTGCCGCCTATTTTGCTACTATTCCGGCTCACGATTTAGTGCGACGCTTGCAGGCCGAAAATGTGCATGTGCATCTTGGCTATACTGTAGGCGGCTATGTGTGCAACGATGTGTTTTATCTTGCAGCGCACCGCTTTGCCGGGACGAATGTGAAGGTTGGCTTCGCGCATGTGCCTATATTGCCGCAGATGGTTTTGGATGATAGTTTGGCCATGCCGTTAGAAAAAACTATAGAAGATTTGGAACGCATTATCAGCTGTTTATCTGCGTTGTTAGCGGAACGCTCTTAGCATTTTGCTCATCCTGTTCTTTGGAATGCTTTTTCTTATTATAGGCTTGCATAACTTGCTCGATATCGCCCGTTTTCGCCCACTCCTGCAAAGCGTCGGCCATTTCCTGCACGGCCTGTTCGATAGTTTTTTTATCCTCGCCCTGAAATTGGTGCAGCACGTGGCTGATAACGGCCTGGTTATTGCGGGCGGGATGCCCGATGCCAATTTTAAAACGGGCAAAGTCGCTGGTTCCTAAATGCTCGATGATGGATTTCAAGCCGTTGTGGCCGCCTGCGCTGCCTTTGCGGCGAATGCGCAGCTGTCCTACGGGCATATCCATATCGTCCTGAATAACGGCGATATCATCCGGCGCGATATGATAGAAATTGGCGTAAGCGCCGACGGCGACGCCGCTAAGGTTCATATAGGTGGTGGGTTTGATAATTAAAATTTTTTCGGGGGCGCGGTATTCGGCGCAGTAAGCGTTGCGCTCCTCCTTGCCGAAGGCTACGCCGTAGCGCCTGGCCAGCTCGTCCGCTACCATAAAGCCGATGTTGTGGCGGGTATTGGCATATTCGCGCCCGATATTGCCCAAACCGACGATGAGTTTCATTATTTTTTTCTCCTTTATAGCTGATTTAATATTGAGTAAATGATGGTGTGGAAACTTTGTAGTAGCATTTATGATTGTTTTAGAGGGAATTAGAGGTTTTAGCTCATAAGTGCTTAGAACCATAGAAGCAAGGGTGCAGTTGCCTGCGCTTATGCTGACAAATTTTACCGCAAGCTTCGTTATGGTTCTGCACGCAATGAGCGTTAAAAAACCGGAGTTGACCGAGGAAATATCATAAATGCTTTTTAGTGTACTAATTCTTCTATTGTGACAAATTCATAACCCTCGGCTTGTAAGCGGTCGATGATTTGCGCTGTGGCGGCGACGGTTTGCTCGCGGGGAGCCGCTTGCTTAGGGCTGTCGCCGTCGTGCAGCAGGACGATAGCGCCGGGCTCCGCGCTGCTGCAAACGCGGTTGACGATTTGCGCTACGCCGGGGTTAGTCCAATCGCGGGGGATGACGCTCCAGTTGACGGCCTGCAGCCCGGCTTCTTGCATAGTTTGCAAAACGAGCCAGTCCTTAAAACCGTGGGGAGGGCGCATATAGTGCACGGGTTGTCCGGTCAATTGCTCCAGCGTGCGCTTGCCGTAGGCGATATTTTCTTTTAGCTGCGCCGGTGCAAGCTTGAGCAAGTCTTGGTGATAGCCTGCGTGCAGGGCGATTTGGTGCCCCTGGCTTTGCACTAAGCGTACCACTTCGGGGTGACGGGCGGCATTTTCGCCGACCATAAAGAAGGTGGCGCGTACTTTTTTGGCCGCTAATACCTGCAGTAAATTTTGCGTGTAGGGCGGGTAGGGGCCGTCGTCGAAGGTGAGCGCGATTTGCTTGCGTTCGCTGTTGCCGTGCGTTAAGACGTTGCCGTAAAAGCTGTTGCCGGGCAGCACGGCCAAAAGCAGCAGTACGCCGCTGAGCAGCATACAGGCGGCAGTAAGCAGGGCGGCAGTGCGCCGCTGCAGTTTGCCTAAGCGCCCCAGCCACAGCAGCGCTGTGCTCAGCAAAGCGCCAGTGATAATAATATAGATAATTCTCATAGCGTTTTAAAAGAAAAGGCTTGCCTGAGGCAAGCCTTTAATAGACTATTGGATTGTGCGCTGTTATTTTTTAATATCGAATAATTGGCTTACGGACCAATCATTGTAAATGCGCAGGATGGTTTCAGCCAAAATCGGCGCAATGGACAATACTTTAATTTTAGGATGCTTCTTTGCGGGAGGCAGCGGAATGGTATTGGTCACAACCAGCTCGTTGATATCGGATTGAGCGATGCGAGTCAGCGCCGGGTCAGTCAGAATGGGGTGGGTGCAGCAAGCGTAAATTTCGTTAGCGCCAAATTTCTTCAGTGCGCGTGCGCCTTCGGTTAAGGAGCCTGCGGTGTCCACCATATCGTCAACCAGAATGCAGTTTTTGCCCTTAACGTCGCCAATAAGATTCATAACCTCGGCTACGCCGGGTTCGGGACGGCGCTTGTCGATGATGGCCATGGGGGCGTTAAGAATTTCGGCAAAGCCGCGGGCACGGCTTACGCCGCCCAGATCGGGGGAAATGACAACCATGTTGTCCAGATTTTTGCTCTTGATGTATTCTGCCAGCAGCGGGCCGCCGGGCATATGGTCAAAGGGGATGTTGAAGAAGCCTTGGATTTGTGCTGCATGCAGGTCGATAGTCACTACGCGGGTGATGCCTGCGGTTTCCAGCAGGTCGGCCATCAGCTTGGCGGTAATGGGCTCGCGTCCGCGGGCCTTGCGGTCCTGACGGGCATAGCCATAGTAAGGAATAACTGCGGTGATGTGGTTGGCGCTGGCGCGTTTGAAGGCGTCGGCCATAATCAAAAGCTCCATAACATTGTCGTTGACAATGGGGCCGCAGGTGGGCTGTACGATAAAGATATCCTTGCCGCGCACGCTTTCGTTGATCATTACCTGAATTTCACCGTTGTTAAAGCGGTTAACTACGGAATCGCCCACGGTGGTTCCCAGGTAAGCTGCAATTTCGCGCGCTAAATCAGGGTTTGCATTACCAGTAAAAATTCTTAACTTATTTTCATCAGACAACATTTCCAATCCCTCCAAAATCGCCTTGCTGTTCTTTGTAGTACGAAAGGCTTTGTCTAGCTTTCATTATACACTAAAAGCCTGCTGTTTAACAAGTTTTTTGTAAAGCTTTTAACTATTTCTGTATTTTTCGGCCCAGCCTTCGATGTTTTTCTGCTTAGCGCGGGCTATGCCTAAGGCGTTTTCGGGTACTTCTTTCGTAATGGTGCTGCCTGCGCCGATGTAGGTGTTAGCGGCTACAGTGACAGGAGCGACTAAATTGGTGTTGCAGCCGACGAAGGCGTTGTCGCCGACTATGGTGCGGTGCTTTTTCTTGCCGTCATAGTTGACGGTGATGCAGCCGCAGCCCATATTGACGCCGCTGCCGATATCGCTGTCGCCGATATAAGTAAGGTGGGGCAACTTAGTACCTTCACCGACGTTGGAATTTTTAACTTCCACGTAATTGCCGATTTTTACATGGTCGCTGATAACCGTATCGGGGCGCAGGTGTACATAAGGCCCTGCGGTAACGTGGCTCTTAACCTCGCAGTCGTGGGCGTAGATAAATTGCAGATGGTTATCGTCGCCCACCTTAACATTGCTCAGACGGGAGCTGGGGCCGATTTCGCAGTCCTCGCCGATTTCCGTGCTGCCCTCCAGCCAGGTGTAGGGATAGATAACGGTGTCGCGGCCAATTTTTACGCTGGCTTCGATGAAAGTGCTGGCCGGGTCCATAATGGTTACGCCTGCGTCCATCAGCTTATCTAAAATCCGTTGGCGCATTACGCCTTCGGCGGTGGCCAGCTGCTTGCGGGAATTGATGCCCATGACCATGTCGCTGTCGGCGGTGCTGACGCCGCCCACCTTTTGACCTGCCTGATTAAGCTTAGCCAGTACGTCGGTCAGGTAGTATTCGCCCTGCGCGTTGTCGTTGGTCAAGGTCGACAGCACGTCGAACATCAGCGGACATTCCATGCAGTAAATACCGGTGTTGATTTCTTTAATAGCCTTCTGCGCTTCCGTTGCGTCCTTTTGCTCTACGATGCCCTGCACATTACCATGCTCGTCGCGGATAATGCGGCCGTAGCCAAAGGGGTCGTCCATAACGGCGGTGAGCACGGTAGCCGCCGCGCCGGATTCTTTATGCGCCTGGCAGAAGCGCTTCAGCTCTTCGCCTTCCAGAAGCGGCGTATCGCCGCACAAAATAAGCGCCGTACCGGTAAAGCCCTTGAGGGCTTCTGCTGTCTGCATAACGGCGTGCCCGGTGCCCAGCTGTTGAGCCTGCAAAGCGATTTTTCCCTGCGCGCCTACCATTTCTTCTACTAATTCGGCCTCATGGCCCACGATAACAACCTTTTCCGTGCAGCCTGCGGCGGTGGCCGCGTCGATAACGTGCTGCAGCATAGGCTTGCCGCCTACCTTATGCAGCACCTTGGGATATTTGCTGCGCATGCGTGTTCCCTTGCCTGCGGCAAGAATAACGGCAACTAAATCAGACATATCTATTCTCCTCTCCGTATACGGAATTTATTTTGCTAAATATTGTTCTGCCAGACGTAAATCGGTAGGCTTGTCTATATCCATACCGATACCGGCGTGGCTGGTAACGACGGCCTTACTGGTCATGCCCATAATTTTGTTGAAGCGCTGCTCCGCTTCTTCAATAGTCAGTCGGTGCAGCAGCGCTTTGAAAATAAAGCTCCAGCCCAGCCAGTTGGCTAAGCGCAGGGGCGATTTACGTAAGGCAAAAATTTCATCGGCTTTGGCCTGGGCCAAGGGAATGACTGTTTTATCGATGAGCATCATATTGCCGCCGGTAAAAGCGCCGTCCCGCAGTTTGCCGTAAGTGCGCTGAGCGTGGGGGAATTGCTCCAGACAGGCGGATCGGGGAATAATGGGGTAATACACCTGGCCGTTGGGACAGGCTTCGCATTGGCTTAAAAAATCCTGCGTTCCTGCCGCCGTTAGCAAAGGAATATCGTCGCAGACGCCTAAAATTTTAGGACTGCAGCCGTCGCCAAAATATTGCACTGCGTCGCAGGCCGTACCCGATAACGTAGGCGCTGCGGGACACAGGCTGACGCTGGCCGGCAGCGTGTCTTCCAGCTGAGCCAGAGCCTCCGGTGCGGCGGCGACTACAATACGGCGTATACGACCGCTGCCAAGCAGGGCCTCGGTAATATAATCGATAAGACGGCGGCCGCCGACGACCGCCAGGCAGCGGTACGGCGTGCCGCAGATATCCTGCAGCCAGGGACTGATTCCTCCGGCTGCAATAAAGGCGTCGTATTGCTGCATGCTTACGCCTTCTTATTGCCGTGTTCAGTCAGCGAACGCATCAGCGTATGCTCGGCGTTTTCAATATGAATACGGGCGGCGTGCTGAGCGCGTTCTACGTCGCGGGCGGCGATGGCGTCCACTAAATAGCGGTGTTCGTCCATGGTCTCCACTAAACGTCCCGGATAGCTCATAGAACGGCCGCGGATACCGGTCAGCTGCTCGCGTAAATTATTGATGATGCTGCGCAGACGCTCGTTGCGGCTGGCAGTGTACAAAACGTCGTGAAAAGCAGTGTCGACTTCGACAATTTTATCGATATCCATATTGGCGACATGCTGCCCTATTTCGTGCAGGTAAACATTGAGCGTTTCCAACTCCTCGTCGGTGATGCGTTCGGCAGCCAGGCCTGCGGCCAGAACGTCCAGGCAGGTGCGTACCTCGTAAATTTCGGTAATATCCTTAATGGAAATATCCGCCACATAGGTGCCGCGGCGGGGAATCATTACCACAAAGCCCTCCAGCTCCAGCTTGCGGATAGCTTCGCGCACGGGAGTACGGCTGACGCCCATTTCGTCGGCCAGCTGAATTTCCATCAATCGTTCGCCGGGACTAAAGGTGCCGTCGATGATTGCTTGACGGATATTTTCACATACCAGCTCGCGCAAGGGCTTGTAGCTGTCAAGTCGTATTGGCTGTAAATGTCCAGACATAATTATTTTATCCTCCCTACGATAGTAGTAATGGCTGTTTCTACGGAAAAGTCGGCTAAAGCCGCCGTAATATTGGCCGCCGCTTCCTGGTCGGGGGCCAGGGCGAAAACTGTGGGGCCGCTGCCGCTCATCAGCGCGTAATAAGCGCCCGCGCCGAGCATAGCGGCTTTAATGGAAGCGATGACCGGGTGCGCCGGAATAGTTACCGTTTCCAGTACGTTGCCCATATAGGGAACTAAGGCGCGGGCTCCGTCCTGCAAATGGGCTTGCAGCTGCCAGATGCAGGGCGCGTGTACTACGCGGCCCTTGTTATAATGCTGGTAGACCCAGGCGGTAGAAACCTCCAAACCTTTAGGCTTGGCCAGCACTACTGCGGCCGGGGACAGATCGTCCAGCTGCGTCAGAATTTCGCCGCGGCCTGTAGCCAGCGCCGTGCCGCCTTCTATGCAGAAGGGAATATCGCTGCCTAACTGGGCTGCCAGCCGCCTTAATTCGTCTGCGTTCAAGTTTAGCCGCCAGTATTTGTTAAGACCGCGCAGGACAGCCGCCGCGTCGCTGCTGCCGCCTGCCAGTCCTGCGGCCAAAAAGATTTTTTTCTTCAGGGCAATGTGAACATGGGGGTTGATACCGGCATACCGGGCCAAAAGTTCTGCCGCTTTGTAAGCCAGATTATCGGAGCCGCAGCTGAGGCCTGCCATATCTGTGGCAATGGTAATGCCTTCCTTGCCTTGGCCTGCGCTGATGACGATCTCGTCGCTCAAGCCTACGCTCTGCATAATCATGCTTACCTCGTGGTAGCCGTCGGAGCGCTTGCCGATGATGTCCAAGCCGAGATTTATTTTAGCATAAGCTGTTTCAGTTATAGTTTTCATCTAAGCTCACCTGCCCATAAGTGTATACAGTATTATTTTATACTGCTTTAGCCTTCGCCGCAAGTTTTTTTAGATATTATTAGTAAGAAATGCTCAGGCTGTTGCAGCTGTAATGTTTTGAGCGGCGCGGCTATGTAAAATAATGAAAAAATTCCTTATCTGCCAGTTGCTTTTTTGGCAAAAAATGTTTACTATACTAGGAAGTAAAGAATTTAAGGAGAAGCTTATGTCGACAAATATGAAAAAGATACTTTATCATTATTTTATGGTTACGCTGGCCTGCGTTATTATGGGCGTGGCGCTGAACGTATTTTATATGCCTAATAAAATGCTCAGCGGCGGTATCGGTGGCGTAGCGGTCCTGGCCTATTATATTGGCGGGTTGCCCATGGGCGCCACCAGCCTGATCTGCAATGTGCCTTTGTTTTTCTTGGCTTATAAATTTATGGACCGCCAGTATACCATCAGCGCGTTGTTTGGTATCGTAATGTTTTCCGCTTCGCTGGACTTTTTCCATTTTCTGTCCTCGTATACGGTGGTGCATGATAAGCTGCTGGCCTGCATTGCCGGCGGCGTGCTTTACGGTATCGGCGCGGCCTGCATGTACCGTGTAGGCGGCAGCAGCGGCGGTACGGATATTATCGGCGCGATCATTCAGAAGAATTATTCTATCAGCATCAGTACGACGGGCTTTTTATTTAATTTATGCCTGCTGGTAGCCAGCGTGTCCTTCTTTGGTATCGAGCCCGTGCTGTACACGCTATTGACCTTCTTTATTATGAGCAAAACCTGCAACGCCTTTACTACGGGCTTTGATTATAAAAAGAATGTTATCATTATCAGCAACCGTCATTATGAAATAGCTGAAGAAATTATTAAGGTGGTGGGGCGCGGCGTTACCTATTTGCACGGCGAGGGCGCTTTTACCCATCAGCACCGGGAAATTTTATTTGTAGTAATTAAGCTTACCCAGCTGGCGAAGATTCGCTCTATCTGCCGGGAGATAGACCCGGACGCCTTTATGATTATTAACGACGTCAACGATGTTTTTGGCCGCGGCTTTACATTGAAGCCTTCGGGACCCAACTGCCCGCGTCCCCAATTTGACGGGGAAGGATGCGCGCAGGAGAAAAAGGCGCAGTAAAAAATTAAAGGAGAATAAAAGGACTGTTGCAAAAGCGTTTTGGCGCTGTGCGGCAGTCCTTTTTATTTGCGAAGCCGGCGGAAGCAAGCAGACCAAAGGGTCGCAAGAAGCAGAAACAAAAGCTAAACGCCGGCCAAAAGGTCTTGCGAGGGGGGGCAGATGTGCTAAAATATTCGTGAGTATGATTTTAGATTTGTCTGCGTTCAGCAATGTTGCCTTGAGCAAAGAGCTGGCGCAGCTTTAGGGATGGGGAGAAGAGCTCGTGAAACGCTATTACACGTCAATATTATTTTTGCTGTTTATAGCGTTGGACTATGTGGCGATACTTGGCGCTGAGCAGAGCGCTTTCTGCTTACGTAACTGGTTTTTACATTCGCGTAACCTGCACATTTCCTGGCTCAACTTTTGGATAGTATTTCCCAGCCTGTTCCTGCTCTTTATTCATCTGGGACAGCTGTACAGCCGCCGTATGCCCTTCTACAAGGAGGTAGAAAAGCTGTTCCACGCCTGCTGTTACGGTACGCTGGCCGTAATTTTTGTGCTTTATGTGGCGCGCATCGCCGCCACTACCAGCAGGATGTTCGTGGGTCTTTTCGGCATACTGGCTTTTATTTTGCTGGCAGTCTGCCGCTATGCAATCAAACGCTTTTTGCTGCATAAACAGTTACTACAAGGACCAATTGTAATTATTGGCGCGGGCAAAACGGCGGAGCTGCTGGTTAAGGGCATCGTCGGCGACGCTGGCTTAGGCTACAAAATCGTGGGTCTGTTGGAGGATAACCGCGTACAGCCGGGCATTTTGGAAAAATACCCTGTGCTGGGGCGCTTTGCCGACGCGGAAAGAGTTATCAAAGAAACAGGCGTGAAGCGCGTCTTTATCGCCGCTCCGGGGCTGGCAGAACGCAAATTGGGAATGCTGATTTACCGTATTCAACCGCTGGTAAAAAACATCGGCGTTATTCCTAACTTAGTAGGCGTGCCTACAGGAGCGGTGGAAGTAGAGAGCATGTTCAACGAGCGCCTGGTGCTGCTGCGTTTGAAGAATAATCTGGCGCGGCCGCTGAACCGCTGGCTGAAAACAATTTTCGATTACACGCTGACGATTGTTGGCACGATTTTGATTTCTCCGGTTTTACTGTTTATCGCCGCCTGGATTTATAAGGATTCGCCGGGGCCGGTGATTTTTAAACACACGCGCGTCGGGAAGAACGGCAAGCCGTTCCCCTGCTATAAATTCCGCAGTATGTGCGTGGACGCCAAGGAAAAGCTGGCGGAACTGCTGGCTAACGACCCGGCGGCGCGGGCAGAGTGGGAAAAAGACTTTAAGCTGAAAAACGACCCGCGCATTACCAAAAGCGGCGCGTTCTTGCGCAAGACCAGCCTGGACGAGCTGCCGCAGATTTTTAACGTGCTGCGCGGCGAGATGAGCTTAGTAGGACCCAGACCGATAATAGCGGAAGAACTGGTGCGTTACGGCGAGTATGTGGGAGATTACCTGATGGTGAAGCCGGGCATAACCGGCATGTGGCAGGTAAGCGGCCGCAGTGACACCACCTATAACGAGCGCGTGCAGCTGGACAGCTGGTATGTGCGCAACTGGAGCGTATGGCTGGATGTGATGCTGCTGTGGCGGACTGGGAAGAGCGTGTGCAAGTGTAAGGGAGCGTATTGAGAATGTTGAAATTTTCCGTACTGCTTTCTGTATATAAAAATGAAAAGCCGGAATATCTGCGTTTGGCGTTGCAGAGTATTACCGCACAAACCTTGCAGCCAAACGAGATAGTTATCGTCAAGGACGGCGGCTTAACGCAGGCTTTAGATTCCGTGATAGACGATTTTGCCACAAAGCAGCAAAACGTAAAAATCCTGCCCTTTGCGCAGAACAGAGGTTTAGGCTTGGCGCTGCGGGACGGTGTGGAGGCTTGCAGTTATGCATACATTGCCCGTATGGATACCGACGATATAGCGCTGCCTGAACGCTTTGCCAGGCAGATGACTTATCTGGAAAAGCATCAAAATATCGCATTGTTGGGTTGCTGGATAACGGAATTTTCCCGTGATACGAATAAGCCGGACACTATAACAAGACTACCTTATGAGCATGAAGCTATTATTGCCTACGCCAAGAAGCGCAATCCTTTCCGGCATATGACGGTGGTTTTTAAGAAAAGCGCCGTTATAGCCAGCGGTAATTATCGGGATTTTTTGTGGTTTGAGGATTACGATTTGTGGGTGAGGATGCTGCAGCAGGGCTATAAGGCGGCCAATCTGCCGGAGGTGCTTGTAAACGTTCGGGCTGGGGAAGAAATGTTTGCCCGGCGCGGCGGGTGGAGGTATCTAAAGCAGGAAGTAAGGTTTCAGAGAGCGCTGTATGAGCGGGGATTTATTGGCTTATTGATACTCATACAGAATATTTTATGTAGAAGCATAATGAGAACATTACCAGTGAAGATGAGAAAGTGGATATATACGCATTTTTTGCGTGCATGAAAAACTAATGAGAGAATTATCAATTTCTGAAATAAAAAGATTACAGTTAGATATGTTAATTGAGTTCGCAAAATTTTGTGATAAAAATTCTTTAACTTATTATTTGGGCGGCGGTACATTATTAGGAGCCGTCAGGCATAAGGGGTTCATTCCATGGGATGATGATATAGATATTATGATGCCCAGGAAAGACTTTAATAAAGCGATATTATTATACAAGAATGAAATTTATAGATTGAATTACATTACTAATACTAAAGCTTGGTGTGAGCAAATAGCAAAGTTGTGTGATATTAGGACTTATGTATATGATGACTCTTTTAAAAATACAGAAATTGACGAGATAAATTGCCTTGGTATAGATATTTGCCCTATTGACGGTTTGCCTGATGAAATTTGGAAACAGAAGGTCTTGTTTTTAGTAAGCCGAATGATTATTGCTATTCATTCAGCCAGTGTTTTATCGTTTAAAACGACTAAGCGTTTTGCTGATAAACCAGCAGGGATATTTCATTGGAAAAAATCGTTAAGAAATATAGTTAAATATGTGATGATATTTTTATTTGGAAGAACTGATCCGCAGTATTGGGTAAAGTTGCTTAATAGATTGGTAACAAAAGAAGATTTTTATAACCATGAATATGTCGCTGCCTTAGTATCCTGTGTACATGGCAGTAAGGAGAAAATGCCTAGCAGAATATATGAGCCTAAGATTAAGCTGGAATTTGAGGAATATAAATTTTGGGCTCCTGCTGATTATGATTATTATTTGAAAAGATTATATGGAAAATATATGGAATTGCCAGCTCCTGAACATAGGGTGGCACATCATGGATACAAAGTATACATTAAAAATAATATCTGGAGGAAAACAAATGCTTAGTTTAAAAGAAAAAATTATTAGAGCTTTAGTTGAAGGAAATTTTTGTAAAAAAGTGCTTGGAAAAATTGATAAAGAATTAGGGAGTTTTACTAGAATGTTAGTTTCTAAAAACATTAAAATTCAACATAATAAAATATTATTTATAAATTATCAGGGGGATTATGCTTGTAATCAAAAATATATTTGTGAAGAAATATTGAAACAGAATTTACCTTGGGATATCGTTTTTGCTGTAAAAGATATAAATAAAGTTAAATACAACTTTCCCAAAGGAATTCGCCTAGTGAAAAGGCATTCTTATGAGTTTTATAAGGAAGCGTTGTCTGCCCATGTGTGGATTGATAATGCTCATAATTTGCTACATGAAAATGTCCCAAAAAGAAAAGAGCAATATTTATTTAATACTTGGCATGGTTCAATGGGCCTTAAACGAATAGGTCGGTGTAGTGAGAAAGATGTGGAATGGGTAAAACGTGCTCGAAAATATCATGATAATACAAATTATTGTGTATCTAATAGTGAATTCGAGACCAATGTATACAGAGAAACATATTGGAACAATAAAATGACGGAAATATTATTATATGGACATCCTAGAAATGATATTTTGTTTATTGATGATGATAAAAAATTAAAAATAAAAAGTAAGGTATGTAAAAAATTAAATGTTAATGTTAATGTTAATGCTAAATTAGCATTATATGCTCCAACATTTAGAGAATTATATAAGTCAGATTGTTTTTCTGTAAATTATGGATGTTTATATGATGCATTAAGGAAGCGATTTGGTGGAGAGTGGATCATTTTAGCTAGACATCATTTTCATCTTAAGAGTAGCAGCTTAGCATATGATACTATTAAGAATTCAGAACATGTTGTGAGGGCAACTGATTATGATGATATGCAGGAATTGATGGTTGCGGCTGATATTGGCATTACTGACTATTCTTCGTGGATTTGTGACTTTGTTTTAACAAAAAAGCCCGGATTTATTTTTGCTACGGACTTAAAAGAATATAATAATGGCCGTGGTCTCTATTATCCATTGGAAACAGCACCGTGGCCAATAGCTGAAAGCAATGATGCTCTTATTGAAAATATTTTGAGTTTTGATAATGAGAAATATCAAAAAGATGCAGAGCAGTTTTTATATGATAGAGGCTGCTGCGAAGATGGGCAGGCCAGTCGTAGAGTTGTAGAAAAAATCAAGGAGATAATGGAGAATACTGCATCATGAATATAGCAATTATATTCGCTGGCGGAACTGGCCAGCGTATGAATACAGCGTCCAAGCCCAAGCAATTTTTAGAATTGCATGGAAAGCCGATTTTGATATATACGCTGGAGCATTTTCAAAAGCATGAGCAAATTGACGGAATTATTCTAGTCTGCTTAGAAAATTATATAGCTTATTGTAAAAATTTATTGGTTAAGTGGCAAATCAGCAAGGTCGCTGAAATTGTTTCAGGCGGCACCAGCGGTCAGGAATCAATTTTTCATGGATTACAAGCTGCTCATAAGCTTTATGCGGATAGTGATATTGTGCTTATTCATGATGGTGTACGTCCGTTAATAAATGAACAGGTTATTACAGATGCTATTATCTGTACAAAGCAGTATGACAATGCTATTACTGTTTCGCCAGCTATTGAAACCGTAGTTATTAAGCAGGAAAGCGGGCATATAGGGGATATTTTAAATCGTTCTGTTTGTGAGTTGGCAAAAGCTCCGCAATGCTTTTATTTAAAAGATATTTATGAAGCTCATCTAAAAGCCAATGAAGAAGGCAGACATGATTTTATTGATTCTGCAAGTATTATGCAATATTACGGATATACATTGAATACGGTTATTGGTCCGACAGAAAATATTAAGATTACTACTCCGTCAGACTTTTATACGTTTAGAGCGATTATTGACGCTAGAGAAAATATGCAGATTTTAGGATTGTGATAGCTATGTGGATAAATAATGAAATTTTTAAAGAGGATTTGCAACAAATAGTTAATATAAAGTATATTCCTTGGGAAAATTTTAAGTCTAAGACCATCTTGATAACGGGCGGTACTGGGTTGATTGGCTCAACCTTGATCAGCGCTTTGCTTTATGCTGATCGAGTAAAAGAATTAAATCTAAAAATTATTGCTTTGGTAAGAGATTTAACAAAAGCAGAGCAGCAATTTGCAGAGCAGCAGAATTTTTCTGATGCCTTAAGCTTTGTTGTGGGAACAGTAGAAAAAATGCCTGCAATAGATATGCCTGTTGACTATATTGTGCATGGAGCAGGACCTACAGCTAGTAATTTTTTGGTTGAACATCCGGTAGAAACTATAAGGATAGCTGTTCTGGGAACGGCTAATATGCTGGAAATAGCGAAAGCAAAGAAAGTAAAAGGCTTTGTGTATCTTTCTAGTATGGAGGTTTATGGTGCGCCGCATACTGATACTGTAATTGAAGAAACTCAAGGAACAACAGTGGATACTATGTCGGTACGCAGTTGCTATCCAGAAGCTAAGCGTTTATGTGAAAGTCTTTGCGCAAGCTATTTCAGCGAATATGGTGTTCCGGCTATGGTAATAAGATTAGCTCAAACCTTTGGACCTGGAGTAGCGGCAAAAGACCAAAGGGTTTTTGCGGAATTTGCCCGTTGTGCAATGAATAGAAAAGATATTGTATTACAAACTGCTGGTACAAGTAAGCGTTGTTATCTTTATACTGCTGATGCTGTTACGGCAATTTTGACGTTATTGTTGACTGGTAATTCAGGAGAAGCATATAACGCTGCTAATAATACAACGTATTGCAGTATTGTAGAAATGGCGCAGATGGTTGCAGAAAAATTAGGTGATAATAAGATAAAAGTTATTGTGGCAGTAGATGGAAAACACGAACAAAAATTTCCTCCTACTCATAAGTTAAATTTAGGGATTGGTAAATTGCAAGGTTTAGGGTGGAACGCTTCGAGAAACCTGCTGGAGATGTATGCAAGAATGATGGGGACAATGTGACATGGACTTAAAGTGGAGTATTTTAAGTAAATATAGAAATGAAATATATGGATTTAGTGCTCTTTGGATTATAGTATTTCATCTTGTAATTATAAAAAGAGCTAGTTTTAGCAAAGAAATAGCTTTTTTGTCGGATTATTTTCTTCACGGTAATTGTGGTGTAGAAATATTTTTCTTCCTTTCAGGAATAAGCCTATTTTATGCAATTAAAAAGAGCAAGTCACTTTGTGATTTCTATGTTAGAAGATTTAAGAGAATACTAATACCTCTTTTCATAATTGATGGAGTTTACTGGCTGTGCTTATGCTTGGTTGGGGATATAAGTGTATTACAGTTTTTGAAGAATATAACTTTTTATTCTTTTTGGCTTGAAGGAAATAGCCTAGTGTGGTTTGTTGCCTGTTTAATAGTGTTATATATTTTTTATCCGTTGATATATAAATATATTTTAAATAACCAATCATTGACTATTCAAGGAAAATTGATGTGCATAATAATGATGTGCGTGTGTAGTTATATATTTTGCTGGCTGTTTAAATCATTTGATGCAGTATGGTATAGAAATATAGAAAAAGCGCTTACTCGCATACCGGTATTCTTATTGGGATGCTATTGTGGCATTTTATGCTATGAAGAAAAGTCTTTGAGTACATTAGTAAAGTTTGGTTCTTTAATTATTACATTGATAGGAATAGCTTACTTTTTCGAGCATCCCGTGTCTTTATATAAAAGTTATAGAATACCTTATTTGTTAGTAGGGCCTAGTATTGCTATTTGGCTTGCAATTTGTTTAGATACAATACAGAGCAAACTTTTGAATAGAATGATGTGTTTGTGGGGGGGGACTTTCACTGGAGCTGTATTTGTCCCATGTGATTCTCATAATTTTGTTTAAAGAAAGCGTTTTGTATGGGCATTCTTCGGTTGCAAATTTTTACAAAGCTTTTTTCTTTGTCGTACCTTTGTCGTTTGTTATCAGTAAATTAACTAGCGTTTTGTACAATAAGATTACAATAAATAGGAGAGCTGTATGAAAAAATTAAATCATTGCGTAGCTTTTGGAATAACTTCCAATTTAACTTTTGCTGTTGCTAATGTCATTATAGGGATAGAAAAATATTCTCCCGGATTAGTAGATAAATATATAATTTTTTTTGATGAGAAAGATCCTATAGCAGAGGAAGAAATGCAGGTGATTTTAAAAATATCTTCCAAAGCTGAGTTTAGAGAATTAAATATGGAAAATGTCCATATCCCAGAAGATGGATTAAAACGTTTTTCTGCATTGAATTATGCAAAAAATCAAGTCTTTAGACTTTTAAATGAATTTCATAAGGTATTATGGCTGGATGCAGATATTGTGATTCAGGATGATATATCTGAAATATTCAAGTATACTCCGATGGCTTGGAGAAAAACAGTAGTTCCTTTTAATAAAAAGATTTCGTGTTGGGAGGGGAATCTAATAGGAGAAGAATATACTGCTCCTAATGGTGGTGTAATTTTTGTTAGCGATGAATTAGAGGATTATGATAGTCTTTATGACAAATCTTGTGATGTAATGGAAAAGTTGTTCAGAACAGTTAGTATGGTGGCACTCGATGAGCTTACTTTTGGAGTTTTAAATTTTCAATATAACTTAGGCGCTAAAGAGTTACCAGCTAAATATAATAGCGGTTGTGGGTGGAAGGACTCGCAGCATGCGTGTTTAGTACATAGTATTGGTACAGATAAATTTTGGAATGATGCTTTAAGGCATATTATGTTTCCTCAATGGGAACAGTTTAACAGTATATATTTAGCTGCTGGCGGAACGAATAGTCCGCAGAAAAAGCTTAAGCGGGAAGGCTATTTAGGGAAGTCTGCACGTTCTGTGTTTGCCGCTTTTAAAAATTATGATTATTGGTGTGCATTGACAGAGAAAGCAAGCTTTTCCGAAGCGATAATTCCGGGGCATAATTATTTCAAAAAATATATTCAATACTTTCTAAAGAAAACCAACAAAAACATCCACTACGAGTTAATAAAATGCTCTGATAAACAAGTGAAAGTAGCCCTTCTTTTTGAAAAACAATATACAAATGTGTTAGCGGGGGGGACGAGTGCTTGTGAGGATTTGATAAGCTTTCAAAATTCTCTTTCGTTTAATTTGGAACAAAATGAGAAAGTTGTTTCTTTATATAAAATTGTAGATGAGAGTAAGGCAATAGCTACTTTAAAACGATTGATGGCAGCAACTGTTAATTGGATAATGCTGACTTATGCCAGTAAATTAACACGCAAAGAGAAAGCGAAGCTTTATTTGAAATTTTATTATCGTAAAATTAAAGATTTTTAAAATAATTTTTCAGGGGATATTCATGGATTTAGTATGGCAGAAAGTGCGAAAAAATCAATTCATGTTTGAAGAACTCGTCAAGCGTGACTTTAAACAAAAATATAAACGTACAGTTTTAGGTATGGGCTGGAGTATTCTTTCTCCTTTGCTGACTTTATTGGTATTGAAATTAGTATTTGGTCATTATTTTGGCCGGGGTATGGAACACTACACTATTTATTTGTTTTGCGGCAACCTGCTTTTTCATTACTACCGTGAATCCACCAGCGGCGGCATGAACTCTTTAATGAGCAATGCAAAAATTTTTACCAAAATCAATGTGCCGAAATATTTATTTTTACTTTCTAAAAATGTATCAGCCTTTATCAATTTCTTGCTGACGCTGTGCGTATTCTTTATTTTTGCTTTCCTTGATGATATCAGCTTTGGTCTGCATTTTTTTGCTTTATTGTATCCCTTGGCCTGCCTGGTTGTTTTTAATATCGGCATTGGCTTGATTTTATCCGCTTTATTTGTCTTTTATCGTGATATCAGCTATTTGTATGACGTATTCACGATGCTGGTAATGTATTGTTCGGCAATTTTTTATAATGTGGATGTTCTGCCCGCCGCTTACCAAAAGCTGTTTTTGCTCAATCCGGTATACACATATATTAAGTATTTTCGCACCGTAGTGCTGGAGGGGCGGCTGCCGTCTGCTGAATACCATCTGCTGTGCGCGTTTTATGCATTTTTGGCTTTGGGCATAGGCGCGTGGATTTATAAAAAGTATAATCATAAATTTTTGTATTATGTGTAGGCAGAAAATATTACTATTATTGCAAACATAAAGCATTTGCCTATAGTATTTGATGGCGCTTTTAAAAATGTCGTGCTTAGAATAAGGCGTGATAATAAAAAGGACGGCCTGCGCGCCGTCCTCTAGTGTTGCAATATAAAGTTGTAGCGTGGGCTATGGCTATACGCGGATAGCTTTAACCTGTTCCAAGGTGAGGTTAGTAGCCAGTACGATAGCGTCATCGCTGAATTCACCTGATTTTTTCATGTTTTTGGCGATGTCTAATGTAGCTTTTTCTTCGCCTCTGGCAAATGCGACATCGGATAAATCGTTGATAATTTTGCACATAGTTTGCACTCCTTCCTCAGTTTCCTTTAAGTATTTTACGCGTTCTTGTAATTGTTTATAATGCATATCGCAGGCATTGGTGCAGAAGAAGTCGTGCATCAGCCTGCTTAAAGCGGTTTGGTCGTAGCGACAGTTGCCGTTGACATAAATAATATGCGAGCCGTCTTTAAAGCGGGCTCCGCTTTCTTCAATCTTACGCTCGATGTGGTAAATAGGGCGGCCTTCGCCTAAGATGTCGTCCTGCGCAATAAAGATTACATAGGTATCAAAGAGCTTCTGGTAATCGGTACTTTTGGGAAAGTGGGCAGTATCGACAACGCCGCTATAGTAACGGGCACGCTGTGGTGAAGCTCCTTCGCTGGCGCTTTGCACTTCTACATTGAAGTATTTTCCGGCTGCGTCTTTAGCGAGCAGGTCCAGCTGTACGGAATGGCCGTAAAGATTGCTGACAACGTACTGGCTTAGAGCTTTTATCACTTTAATTTTATCATCTTGCAGGATGATGCGCAAGAGAAGCTCGGCGGCGGGAATATTGTTTTCGAAGGCTTTGCGCATAAAGAAATCGTCGATAAGGCGCAGGCGCGCAATAGCGTCGAGATATTCCGGCTTAACAAATTCATTGGGCATACTTTCAACTCCTTTGGTTTAATATGTTGGGATTGAAAATACACAAGCAGAGTGCGGCGCAAAATAAAAAAGCAGTACCGGCGCTCTGTAAAAACAGAACGCAGATACTGCTGAATAGATACCGAGAGGTACCGCACTACTTATGCGATTTTCACACAAATTATATCATGTAATGGATACCAAGGCAAGCATTACAATAACTTACACAATATAGATTTTGGCATTACGTTCAGGAGGCAGAAATGGCCATTATTAAGGCAGAGGGCGTTTCCATACGTTATCTGACAGGAGATTTTAAAAATATCGGGCTTAAGGAGTATGTGGTACGCAGGCTTAAGGGTAATTATCGCGTTACAGAATTTTGGGCGGATAAAAATATTACCTTTGCTTTGGGAAAAGGCGATATGCTGGGCATTATCGGCACTAACGGTGCAGGCAAGTCCACGCTGCTCAAAGCTGTATCCGGCATTATGGTGCCAACTGAAGGTCACATGGAAATCAACGGCACAGTCGCGGCGCTGCTGGAGCTGGCCAGCGGCTTTGACGGCGATTTGACGGTACGGGAAAATACTTATCTGCGCGGGGCGTTATTAGGCTATACCCGCAAATTTATGGAGGAGCAATACGATGCCATCATCGCTTTTGCCGAGCTGCAGGATTTTCAGGACCGGCTGTTTAAGCAGCTTTCCAGCGGTATGAAGAGCAGGCTGGCTTTCGCTATCGCCTGCTTAGTAAAACCGGATATTTTGATTCTGGACGAGGTTTTGTCGGTAGGCGACGGAGCGTTCCGCAAAAAGAGCGGGGATAAGATGAAGGAGATTTTGGCCGGAGGTGTAACTGGCATTTTGGTGTCCCATTCGCTGGGGCAGGTGCGGGAGCTGTGTAATAAGATTTTGTGGCTGGATCATGGAAAGCAAATTGCTTTTACTAACGAGGTAACACTGTACTGCGATGCCTACGAAGAGTTCCTGGCAACAAAAAAGCTGCCGAAAAGCGAGGCTGAAATAAAACAGTTGGCCGAGGGCTGGCGTAAGCGTCAGCAAAGGAAGCGTGAGGAAGCGGCGCGGACGGAAGCGCAGAAGCTGCAGGCGGTACTGGAAAAGGGCGAAAGCAAAGCGGCTTTAGAGGCGGCGCTGGCGATAGTCAAAAAACAAAGGCCGGAATTATTAAAGGAATATGCCGCAAGGCAATAAAAAGGACGGCGTGTAAGAAGGAAGAATATGACCAATTTACAAGAAACTATTCGCAGCCTACAACTGAATAATAAACTTGTCATTTTGCGTACCTGCGGCGCTGGGCAGCAGCAAGATTTGCTGCTTTCTTTGACTGAAGGATATTCTCCGCTGGATTTGTCCTTGCCCAATCTGCGTTTGCAGGCCCAGCAGAATCCGCAGCTGTTTGTCGGCAGTCTGCGGCTGCCTGTTTATCTGGCGAATTTGCAGTATGTGCCGTCCCTGCTGCCTGCGCTGCTGGACAGCGGTTTGCCTTTAGCTAAGTTTTTGGTAAGCTGTTCGCAGGGCTATTATTTAGAGGAACTGGCAGCGCAGGCGGACGCAGGCAGTGTAGCTTTTGTGGAGCTACCTTTGCAGGATGTAACGCTAGACCGCAAGCCCTTTGTGCCGCAGGAAAGCTATTTGCAAAACTTGCACGAAGCGGAGAAACGGCAGCTAGTGGCGGCTATGTTGGGAGAAAGAGAGGTTTACTCTTCCTGGGTGCGGCGCGTGTTGCAGCAGGATATTATGGAGCGTACTACGGTGAGCGACGAGGTAAAATTTTACCGCTTTTTGTGCGCTGTGGCCAGTATGGCGGGCTGCGTGGTGAATTATACTATTTTGGCTAATAATGTGGGCATAACCGCGCCTACGGCCAAGCAATGGCTGCAGTTTTTGGCGGGTACGGGGCTGGTATATCTTTTGCCGCCGGTGGAGCATGTGGCAGGTAAGCGTTTGGTAAAGGCTCCGAAGGTATATTTCCGGCAAGCGGGCGCGGCGGCATATTTACTGCAGCTGCATGACGGCGCATCTCTTTTGCAGAGCGTATATTTTAAAAATCTGTACGAAAATTATGTGGTCAGCGCGCTGCGGGAAAGCTATCTGCGTTGGGGTGAGAGACCGGATTTTCGTTTTTACCGCGATTCCAATAATAAGGAGATAAGCCTGCTTTTGCGAGCGCAGGGAGCCGTTTATCCCATTATGATTTGTCAGGAGAGCTTTAGCGTCGCTAGGATTGGAAAATCCTTTGAGCTGCTGCACGGTTATGCGGCGGATAGTGGCGCGACGCTGGGAAGCGGCTGTATTATAGGTATGGGCGGAGATATAAAGCTCCTGGAAGAAAATTTGGCTTACGTGCCGGCAGAATATATATAAAAGACGCTCTGTGCAGCAACGGTTGCACAGAGCGTTTAGCATCTTCAGGCGATGTGATGAGCTTATTTTTGCGGCAGATTTAAAATGACGATGGAGCAGAAAATCAGCAGCATGCCGGTGGCCTTGCTGAAGGTTAAGGGTTCGGCGAAGAACAGCATACCTACGGCGGCAGCCACGAAGGGCTCCACGGTGGCGAGAATGGAGGCCTGCCCCGGCTCTACCTGCTCCAGCCCTTTAGTATAAAGAATATAGGGAATGACGGCGCAGACTAATCCTAAGCCCAGGCTGCACAGTACGCTGGTCAGGTCGAGGCAGGTAAGGGCTTCCCTGTTAAAGTCGGCCAACGGCACGGACGCCAACGCGAAGTAAAAGGTATAAGCTGTAATGGTAGGCGAGGAGTATTTCTGCACGGCGTATTTGCCGAAGATGCTGTAGAGTGCATAGCCTACGCCGCTGCCCAAGCCGTACAGCAGTCCGGACAGCGTCAGCGTCAGGCCGCTGCTGAAAGCGCCGGTGACGAAGGCGCAGCCGATGAAGGTGCAGGCCAGCGAAATACCCTTGCGCAGATTAAAGCTTTCGCCGAAGAGCAGCAGCGACAGCAGCATGACGAAGATGGGCGCGGTGTAAAGCAGCAGCGCCGCTACGGCCAGACTGCTTTGCTGCATGCAGTTAAAGTAGCAATAATTGAAAAATACTAAGCTGCAGATGCCAGTGCCTGCGAAGAGCCAGGCGTCGCGCAGGCGGATGCGCAGATGGCGCAGTCCCAGCTTGCAAAGTACAAGAGTTATGCAAAATGCGGAGGCTAGGGCGCGCAGCGCTACAATCTGCATGGAGGTAAAGCCCTGTCCCGCAAGTATTTTTACAAAAACACCGATAAGACCCCACAGCGCCGCCGCGCTGATGATGTAAAGGTAGGAGCGTGCTTTCATTTTGGCGCCTCCGTTGCTTGCTTGCGCTGCCAGAAGGCGCGGAATTTACCAACCAGCTCTTTGGCGTCGGGCTTGCCGGGCCACAGCTCCTGCTGCTGGGAACAGCGCATGGCGGCGGCCAGATGCTCGTAAATTTCCGGATAACGGTCGTTGAGCTGGGCGATATGTTCTTTGATATCCTGCCGCATGGTGTGGCCGTCGTAGGGACAGGGATTTTTGATAGGCTCAAGGTTCAGCCTGGCTACCAGCTGGCGTATTTCGCTTTCCCTGTAATACAGCAGCGGTCGCAGCACGGTAATGCCGGAACGGGAAAGGGGCGTTACCGGTAAAAAGGTACGCAGCTGGCCCGAGGTTACTAAGTTCATAAAGAAGGTTTCGACGGCGTCGTCATTATGGTGGGCCAACGCTACCTTGTTGAAGCCCAGCTCCTGGGCGCGGCGATTGGTGGCCGCCCGGCGGAAATAGGCGCAGGTGAAGCAGGGGCTGCCGCCCTTGCGGGCGTGGGCTGCCATGACGTCCACATCATCGCTGTAATGCTCCAGTCCGTATCGGGCGCAGAATTCCTGCAGGCGCTGCCTGGGAAAGTCAGGCGCAAACATGGCGTTGACGGTGTAACAGGCCAGCTCGAAGGGGATGGGAGAATACTTTTTGATTTCCGCCAGCATAGCGGTCAGCAGCATGCTGTCCTTACCGCCGCTGAGGCCGACGAGAATGCGGTCGCCGGGCTGCAGCATATCAAATTCTATGATGGCCCGCCACAGCTTGCTGAGGTCCTCGGCGGGGACGAAGGGTTTATTTTTACTCATAACAGACTCCTTTAAGCGTCAGGCTCAAGATAAATTTATTCTAGCACATTAGGGCGCAGGGCTCAATATATACGGCGCAGGTATATTTTATGCGCGGCGCATTAACGGCAGTAATGCAGACGCTCATAGAAAGTTGACTTTCTGTAATTCAAAGTATATAATAAAAACAGAGATAGCTGATTGGGCAAGTCGGCTCTCCCCGAGAAATTAAAAATTTGACGGAAGGCCGCTTAACCGCATGTTAGGCGGCTTTTCTTATATCATAAGTTTTAGTTAAGGAAAGCTCCCTCAGACATTTTGCTATGCAAAATGCCAGCTCCCTCGAAGAGGGAGCAAAAGTAAATGTACTTACTTAAACTATATTGCCCCCTCGTTGAGGGGGCTGTCACCGAAGGTGACTGGGGGAGTAATTACGTATTATGCCTTTTCTCATATCATAGGTTTTAGTTAAGGAAAAGTCTTGGTCATATTCTTTCCGACTGCGCTTAAAGCAGGAATTTAACGTCGGTAAGCAAAGTTGTGAGCAAGGCTTTATATTTATTTGGAGTGCGAGTTTTTGTTCTTTGATTGAGTTTGGCAGAGCCGCGGTAGGCATGGTATAATGTGAATGCTTAGCGATTGCGGAGCCGAAGGCGAACGCAGAGCTTAGCAGAACATATGCCCTTGTGGTATAATAAAAAAATATAGGCTGCTGCAGCGGCCGGATATTTGACGGAGGTTCTTGGGAGATTATGACGGATACATTGCAGGGTTTAAATAAAGAGCAGGCGGACGCCGTACAAACGATTAACGGTCCCATGCTGATTTTGGCGGGCGCGGGCAGCGGCAAAACTAAGGTGCTGACCTGTCGCGTGGCGCATTTATTGCAGCAGGGCGTGCGTCCCTACCGCATTTTGGCGATTACCTTTACTAATAAAGCCGCCGCGGAGATGCGCGAGCGCGTGGATAAGATGGCGGGGCTGGCGGCCAAGGATGTGTGGCTGTTTACATTCCACGCTTTCTGCGCCCGTGTGCTGCGCCGGGATATCGATAAGCTGGAGGGTTATAGCAATAATTTCGCTATTTACGACACTACGGATACAAAGAACCTGATTAAGCAGATTTTGAAAGAGCTGGATTTGGACGAAAAGCGCTTTCAGCCTGCGGGGATTATCGGCCGTATCAGCAATGCGAAGAACCAGCTGCAGTCGGCGGCAGATTTTGCTAAGGAGGCCGGAGATTTTTACGAGCAGAAGGTAGCGCAGATTTACGAAGCCTACGAGGCGAAGCTGCGCGCCAACAACGCCGTGGACTTCGACGATTTGCTGCTGCTGACCTTGCAGCTTTTGCAGCAGAACGAGGAGGTTCGCACTAAATATCAGGAGAAATTTGATTACCTGATGGTGGACGAATACCAAGATACTAACCACGCTCAGTATTTATTGACGAAGCTGTTGGCGGCCAAGCATCGCAATATTTGCGTGGTGGGCGACGCCGACCAGAGCATTTACGGCTGGCGCGGCGCGGATATCCAAAACATTTTGGACTTTGAAAAGGATTATCCAGACGCCAAGCTGGTGAAGCTGGAACAGAATTACCGCAGCACGCAGGTGATTTTGGATGCGGCCAACGCGGTTATCGAAAATAATACGGGACGCAAGCCGAAAAATTTGTGGACGGATAACGGCACGGGCACGGAAATTACCTATTATCAGGCGGTGGACGAGCGGGACGAGGCTCGTTTCGTTATCGAGCGCATGCAGGAGCTGCAGCGGCAGGAGGGCGAGCGCTTAGGCGATATGGCGGTACTGTACCGCACTAATACCCAATCCCGCGTGTTTGAAGAAATGCTTATCAAGAGCGGTATCGCCTATACGATGGTGGGCGGCACTAAATTTTATGAGCGCAAGGAAATCAAGGATATTATCGCTTATCTGCGGCTGATTTTTAACCCCCACGACAGCTTGAGCCTGCTGCGCATTATCAACGTGCCGCGCCGGGGCGTCGGCGACGCGACGCTGGCCCGCTTGCAGGCCTACGCGGCGGAAACGGAGCAAAGCCTGTTCGACGTGATTTCCAATGCGTCGGCAGTGCCGGGGCTGAGCAGCCGCTTTGTGAAAACCCTGGACGAGCTGGCCGGGCTGCTGTTTGAGTTTATGGGCGAGGCTGAGGAGCAATCTGTCAAGCAGCTGATTACGGACGTAATGCAGCGCACCGGCTATCAGGAGGAGCTGGAGCTGAGCCGCAGCGCTCAGGACCAGAGCCGCTTGGAGAATTTGCAGGAGCTGCTGAGCGTGGCCGAGGATTTTGCCGAGAAGGCGGCGCGCAACGGCGAAGAGGCTTCGTTGGAAAACTTTTTGTCCGACGTGGCCTTGGTGTCTGACATCGACGACGCCGAGCTGGAGGACGACGCGGTAACGCTGATGACGCTGCATTCGGCCAAGGGATTGGAGTTCCCCACGGTATTTTTGGTAGGCATGGAGGAGGGCATTTTTCCCCATGCCCGCACGCTGCTGGACGAAAACGAAATCGAGGAGGAGCGGCGCTTGTGCTACGTGGGCATTACCCGTGCGGAAAAGCGGCTGTATTTAAGCAACGCCCGCGCGCGTATGATTTACGGACATACGATTTCCTATCCGCCCTCCCGCTTTTTGCAGGAGGTGCCGCGCAATTTGATTCACGTTTATAAGCGGCCCGTGCTGCAGCGGCCTGCTTTGCGCCCAGCGGAGCAGAGGCAGGAGACCCGTTCTAAGACTGCCAACTGGTTCTTGCAGCCCAAGGGCAGCTTTGTGCCCAGGGAAAGCGGCGTCGCTAAAAGCTTCCGCGCCGGGGATAAGGTGCGCCATAAAAAATGGGGCGTGGGCACCGTGGTTGCCGTCAAGGACAGCGAGGACGGGCAGGAGGTCAACGTAGCCTTCGCAGGCGGCGGTATCCGCAGCCTGCTGACCAAATACGCGCCGCTGGAAAAGCTGTAGGCTGATGCTGCGGAGCAGGGTTATATACAGGAGAGAAAATTATGGCAGAAACAGATTTATTTGCGGACGAAAAAACGCAGGACCTGGCCGAGGCCGAGCAGCTGCGTCAGGAGATTCGCCATCATGAATATTTATATTATGTGCTGGACGCGCCGGAGATAACGGACAGCGAATACGACAGGCTGCTGGTGCGCCTGCGGGAAATTGAAGCGGCGTACCCCGATAATGTGCCTGCGGATTCGCCGACACAGCGCGTGGGCGGACGCGCCAGCTCCCAGTTTGCCGAGGTGCGCCATCTGGAGCCTTTGCTGAGCTTGTCCAACGCTTTTTCCGAAGGCGAGCTGCGGGCCTTTGACGAACGGGTCAAAAACGGCCTGCCCATTGGCAGCAGGGTAGAATATGTTATGGAGCCCAAGATCGACGGTCTGGCGTGCAGCCTGATTTACGAAAACGGCCGCCTGGTGCGCGCGGCTACCCGCGGCGACGGCGTGGTGGGCGAAAATGTGACGGCTAATGTGCGCACTATTCGCAGTATTCCGTTGGTGTTGCAAGCGCCGCCGGGAGAGCAGCTGCCGGAGCTGCTGGATGTGCGCGGCGAGGTGTATATGCCGCGGCACGCTTTTATGCAGCTCAACGAGCAGCGTTCGGAGCGGGGCGAAAGCGAATTTGCCAATCCGCGTAATGCGGCGGCAGGCAGCCTGCGCCAGCTGGACCCGCAGGTTACGGCCAGTCGTTCGCTAAGCTTTTTCGCCTATTATATCGTGGGCGAGGGCGCGCGCGCCAGGCACAGCGATTCGCTGGCGGCGCTGACTGCCTACGGCTTCAAGGTCAGCGAAAATTACCGGGTTGTGCCGGACATCGACGGCGCTTTGGCTTATATCAGGGATTTTGACCAGCGGCGCGCAGGCCTGGCCTACGATACGGACGGCGCGGTTATTAAGGTCAACGAGGTACGCCAGCAGCAGCTTTTGGGCGCTACGGGCAAGGACCCGCGCTGGGCTATCGCCTTTAAATATCCGCCGGAGCAGGCTGAAACCACGCTGGAGGATATCGACTGGCGCGTAGGGCGCACGGGCGTACTGACGCCGACGGCGGTGCTGACGCCGGTGAAGCTCAGCGGCAGTGTAGTCAGCCGGGCAACGCTGCATAACGAGGATTTTATTAAGGCTAGGGATATCCGCTTGGGCGACAGGGTTATTATCAATAAGGCGGGCGAAATTATCCCCGAGGTTCTGCGCGTGGCGGCAGAAAAACGCACGGGCGCGGAAAAGCCTGTGGAGATACCGGCGGTGTGCCCGGAGTGCGGCTGGCGCGTGGAGCGGCAGGGCGCGGAGGCGGCTATCCGCTGCACCAATCCGCACTGTCCCGCTTTGGGGCGCGAGGGCTTGATTCATTTTGTCAGCCGCGACGCGATGAATATCGACGGCTGCGGTCCTTCGGTCATCAACCAGCTTATCGACGCCGGGCTGGTGCGCGACGCCGCCGATTTGTACAGCCTGCGGCGGGAGGATTTGCTCAAGCTGGAGCGTATGGGCGAAAAATCAGCCGATAATTTATTGCAGGCATTGGCGGCCAGCAAGGAAAACGAGCTGGACAGGCTGCTCTTTGCCTTGGGCATCCGGCATGTGGGCGCGAAGGTGGCGCGGATTTTAGCGGCGCAGTTTGGCAGCGCGGATAAGCTGCTGGAGGCGCAGCCGGAGCAGCTGGCGCAGATTCGCGATATCGGCGCTAAAATTGCCGAAAGCGTCGTTACCTGGTTCAGCGTGCCGACCAATCGCGATTTGCTGGAGCGTCTGGCGGCGGCTGGACTAAAAATGACCTTTACCGCGCCGGAAACGCAGGAAGATAATCCCTTCTTCGGCAAAACGCTGGTCTTTACGGGCACTATGCCTACGCTGGGAAGGGCCGAGGCCAAAACCATGGCGCAGGACGTGGGGGCGAAGGTCAGCGGCAGCGTGAGCAAAAAGACGGATTACGTCGTGGCCGGAGAAGAAGCCGGCAGTAAGCTGGATAAGGCGCGGCAGCTGGGCGTAACGGTTATCGACGAAGCGGAATTTTTGCGCATGCTGCAGGGCGGCGCGCAATGAGCGCGGCGTAACCGACTGCATGGAATTCTTTTTGACGAGCTTTGAATAAATCGCGTTTACGGAGGTTTTTATGGATCAATTGGAATGGCAGGGATATGTGCATCGGGTCGCTACCTATGATTGCCCCATCCCGCTTAGCTTTATTAACGATTATAATGATTGGAAATGCCGCAGCACCGTGGGGCGTATGCTGCTGATTTTAAAGGACGTGGAGGGCGCGATGGCCGTTCTTGCGACAGTTAAGGACGTGCAGCCCGATATGGAGGATGCGCCTGATTTTGGCTTGAGCGAGGCCGAGCATAAGGTGCTGTGCCTGCGCGACATTGCGCAAATCGTCTGGGATTTGACCGGCACGGCGGACGCGCCGCTGGTATATCTGCGCGAGGCTTATAAATTGTGCCGCGACTACAAGCACGTTTTCCGCAGCGCTGACCGCGGCAAGATCTGGGTGCGGCGGCTGGAGCTTTTGCGTAGCTGCGGCCGGGAGGAAAAGGCTTTGGCCGAGGCGGCTGCTATGCTGGAGCAGGAAAAGGATAACGCGGGCGTTAATCCGTATCGCTTCCGCGCTTTGGTGTTTATGGCCGAAAGCCTGGCGGCGCAGGGAGCGTATGAAGACGCTTGCGCAAAAATTGCGGAAGCTTACCAATCCTTCCCGCTGACGGAAGCGGCGGAGCGGGATTTGGCTGCCGCCGCCGCGCAGGCTACGCCCGAAGAGCGTTACGCCGCTTACCTTCACTGCACGACCATCCAATACCAGCCGTGGGAGCGAGACAACGTGCCGACGCTGGCGGAGGTACGCAAGCTGCAGGAGGATAATTTCCGCAGGCGGCAGGCGTCCGAGCAGGGCGGGCTCAACGCGGCTGATTTAATCGGACAATTAAAATGAGTAATTAAAGGTTTTCCGACAAGGCTTTAGCAAATCTGTTAAAATATCTTATAGCTATTTTAGAAAAATTTGGTGAAGGGATGTATGGAAAACCGATGAAAAAATATCTTTTAGCTTTGAGCGCGGCGGCCGCTTTGCTTGTGCCGCAGTTAGCGGGAGCAGAAGGCTTCGCCGTCTACGAATGGTCCGCAGAAGGTATGGCTATGGGCGGAGCGCGCATGTTCGCTGAGAACGACGCCGCCAATATGGCCTATAACCCCGCTTCCATTACGAAAATTAAAGGCAAGGCTGCGAAAATCAGCGCTACCTATTTAAGCCCGCACGGACGTTATGACGTTACTCCCAAAGGAACTGGCGATATTGTTACAGGCGAAAACAGGGTGCATCCGGCGTGGGTGCCCGGCTTGTACTATGTGCAGCAAATTAACGATAAAGAATGGTTCGGTATGGGAACCTACAGCCGTTTCGGTTTGATTTCGCAATTCGAGCGCAATTCTTTGCCCGGAAGCAACGCTTTCAGCTCTAAGCTTTACGGCGTAAGCCTTGGCGCGAACTACGCCCGCAAGTTTGATAAGAAGTGGAGCGCGTCGTTGGGTGCGGAGGTCAATTACGTCGGCTTGCAGCTGGATAAAAATCTTGGCAATTCTATGCCGATGCATATTGAAGGCGAAAGTTACGCGTTGGGCTGGAACGCCGCGGCTAATTATGAATTTGATAAGAAGAACGAGATGGGCGTAGTTTACCGTAGCAAGGTAAATCATTCCATGGAAGCCGATTTGGATGCTCATTTAAGTGCTTATGGAATGAGTTCTTATGGCGACGCTTATGGTAAGGTGACGTTGCCTGAAAGCGTATCCATTGGTTACAATCATAAGTTTAACGATAAGACCCGTATTGAATTGAACGGTATTTGGACGCGCTGGGACCGTTACCAAAATTTAGATATGACCTTTAGTAATTTGGGCGGGACTATCGGAAGCCAACTTAACGGAGTACATCCTAATCCGAAAAACTGGTCTAACGGCTGGCGCTACGCTTTAGGTTTGGAGCATAAGCTGAGCGATAAATATACCGCTTTGGCAGGCATCGCGTATGACGACCACTCTATTCCTTATTCCGGCGGCGATTTTATGATCCCGACTGGCAGACGCTTAACGTATTCTATCGGCACGCAGTACCACGACGATAAGCAAACCCTGGCTGTAGCTTTAGGCTGGATGAAGGTGGGCGGCCTGGATTTCGCCGGCGGCACTACGGATACTTTTGACACTGCGCACACACGCGACAGCTTTACGAAAATGTTCAGCGTCTCCTACCAACGCAATTTCTAATTACAAATTTTAAGGCTTATAAGGTCTTTCTCTGCGGAGGAAGGCCTTTTGCTTTTTTTCTCGCTGAAGGCAAGACAAAAAAGCTTTTTTGTAATATAATAAAAAATTAGAATGGAACAGGCGGCGCTGCCGTAAGGACCGCTGCTTGTGTCATATTTTTAGCTAAATTGCAGGTGACGTTTATGTCAGTGATTTTTTATTTCAGCGGTACGGGAAACAGCTTGGACGCCGCCAGGCAGGCTGCCGCTGTGCTGCCGCAGTGCCGCTTGGAGCAGATGGCCGCGTATCTGGCGCATCCCTATGAGGTTAGGGATGATATTGTGGGCGTTGTCTGCCCCGTGTACTGCTTCGGCCTGCCGCCGTTAGTGCAAAATTTCTTGCGGGCGCTGCGGGCGAAGCCGCAATACTGCTTCGGCCTGGTGACGATGGGCGGCAACTCCGGACGCGCGTTGAAAAATTTGCAGGAGCTTTTGGCGCAAAAAAATATCGAGCTGGCTTACGCTAACTCCGTAGCGATGCCCGATAATTTCTTTATGGCGCGCAGGGCGCAGTATAACGAGATGCTGATTGCCGCAGATAAAGCGTTGACGGACATCGTGACGGATATCCACAAGCGCCGGCGCGATACGGCTAAGTGCCGGGAAAACTATGTGGGGAAGTATTTAACCACGCCAGTGGGCTGGTGGTTTATGCGCAGCGTTTTGCACGTCGGCCAGCCGCGCCTGCGCCCCAACCGCTGCGTAGGCTGCGGCCTGTGCGCTAGGTTGTGCCCTGTGGGCAATATAAAAATGGAAAAGCAGCGGCCTGTCTTTGCCGACAAGTGCGCGTATTGCTTTGCCTGCCGCCATTGGTGCCCCAAGCATGCTATCCAGATGGGCGGCTTAAAAGCTAAGGCGGATATTAGCTACACTAATCCTAATATTAAAGCGGAAGATTTATTACGGCAGGAGGAAAAATAATGCAAGCATATAATAAAGTAAGCGAAGCGATGCTTGAAGAGCTACGCGCCGCAGTGGGCGCAGAAAATGTTATCACCGATTTAGAAAAGCTGGACCAATACAAAACGGACGAGGAATACGATCCGCGCCGTTTCCGCGTGCCGGAAGCCGTAGTGCGCCCTGCTAATCCGCAGGAGGTGGCTGCGGTAGTGAAGCTGTGCAACAAGTACATGACGCCCGTGACCGTGCGCAGCGGCGGCACCAGTCTGGCCGACGGCGCTATCGCCGTGTGCGGCGGTATTGTGCTGCTCATGGAGCGCATGAATAAGATTATCGAAATGAATACCGAGGGCATGTACATGGTGGTGGAAGCCGGTGTGCGCACAGTCGATATTCAAAAGCTGGCCAACGAGGCCGGGTATTTATACGCAGGCGACCCCTGCAGCGCCGAAAGCTGCCTGATCGGCGGCAATCTGGCGACGAACGCGGGCGGCAACAAGGCCGTGCGCTACGGCGTGACCCGCAACCAGGTTTACGGGCTGGAAATGGTAACGCCGACAGGCGAAATCGTCGAGGTGGGCGCGCGTTTGAAAAAATGCAGCACCGGCTATTGCATGGAGCAGCTCGTGATGGGCAGCGAGGGTACGCTGGGCATTATTACCAAGGCTACCTTAAAATTACAGCCCCTGCCGCCGTACCGTTTCGACCTTTTGGCCGTTTTCGACGACCCCATGAAGGCGCTGGACGTAGTGCCCAGAATTATGCAGGCCGGGTTGAACCCCACCAGCATGGAATACATGGATAATTCCTATGTGCGAGCTACCGCTGATTTTATTGAGTTTAAGGGAGCGCCCCATTACGAGGACGGCATTTACGTTATCATCACCGTGGAAACCTTTACGGAGGACGAGCTGGACAGCAAGATGGAGCAGCTTAACGATTTGTGCGAGGAAGCCGGCGCTGTGGACGTGCTGGAGGCCGACGACCGCATCTGGGCGATGCGCCGCAACTGTCAGGAATCCATCAGCCTGGTAAGCAAGGTTTCCCTGACGGACGACGTGGTAGTGCCGGTGGATAAGATTGCCACAACGATAAAAGAGATTATGCATATTGGCTCCAAGTATCCCTTCCCCATCCCCGTAAAGATTAACGCGCATATTGGCGACGGCAATCTGCATATCGTACTGTGCAAATGCGATATGAGCGACGAGGAATGGGAAAGCACGGTACACGCCTTCCACGAGGAGGTTTACGCCTATGCCTACGCGCAGGGCGGCCGCCTGGCAGGCGAGCATGGCATTGGCGCTAAGAAGCTGAATTATATGGAGGAATTTACTCCCGCAGGCGAGCTGGAGCTGATGCGCAAGATTAAACGCGCCTGGGACCCCAACAATATTCTTAATCCCGGCAAGGTATTTAACGCTTAAAGTCAGAGGGCGTAAGCTGCTGAGCATTGAAGCAGGCTGAAATCGAGGGGAATTTTTTATGGCTAAATATAATACTGTTTCCGAAGAATTTTTAGAGGAGCTGCGAGCCGCCATAGGCGCTGAGCATGTGCGTACCGACGCGGCTACGCTGGATACCTATAAAACAGACGAGGAAAAGGACGAGCGCTGCTTTCACCTGCCGGACGTGGTAATTGCTCCCGCCGACGCGCAGGAAATCGCCGCTGTGGTGAAGCTGTGCAATAAATATCTGGTGCCGTTGACAGTACGCGGCGGCGGTACGGGCATTACCGATGGCGCTATCGCGGTGTGCGGCGGCGCGGTGCTGCTCATGGAACGGCTCAATAAAATTATCGAGCTTAATAAAGAAGGCATGTACCTGGTGGCGCAGGCCGGCGTGCGCACGATAGATATCCAGAAGGCCGCCAACGAGCAGGGCTTTTTGTACGCAGGCGACCCCTGCAGCGCCGAAAGCTGTCAGATTGGCGGCAATCTGGCTACTAACGCCGGAGGCAATAAGGCCGTGCGCTACGGCGTGACGCGCAACCAGGTTTACGCGGTGCAGATCGTGACGCCGACGGGTGAAATCGTGGATTTGGGGGCGCCGCTGAAAAAGTGCAGCACGGGCTACTGCATGGAGCAGCTGGTCATCGGCAGCGAGGGCACGCTGGGCATTATCACGCAGGTGACGCTGAAGCTGCAGCCACTGCCGCCCTACCGCCTGGATTTGTTGGCCGTGTTTACCGATCCGGTGCAGGCCATGAGCGTGGTGCCGAAAATTATTAAGGCGGGTATTAACCCCACCAGCATCGAGTATATGGATAACGCCAACGTGCGCACTACGTCCCGCTTTCTGGAGTTTTCCGGCGCGCCTCACGCCGACGAGGGCATTTACGTTATCGTAACGGTGGAAACCTTTAACGAGGACGAGCTGGATATGAAGATGGAACAGCTGGACGCAATCTGCGAGGAATGCGGCGCGATAGACGTGCTGGAGGCCGACGACCGCATTTGGGCTATGCGCCGCAACTGCCTGGAGTCGGTAAGTCTGATCAGCAAGGTCTGCACTACGGACGACGTGGTCGTGCCCGTGGACGAGATGAGCGATATGGTAAAATTCATTATTGCAACGGTGAGGAAATATCCTTTCCCGCTGCGCATCAACGCGCATATCGGCGACGGCAATCTGCATATCGTGCTGTGCAAGATGGATTTAAGCGACGAGGAGTGGGAAAGCAATCTGCGCCGCTTTACGCAGGAGGTTTATACCTACGCTTACGCTCACGGCGGGCGTTTGGCGGGCGAGCATGGCATCGGCGCGAAGAAACGCGAATTTCTTGAGGAATTTACTCCCGCAGGCGAGCTGGAGCTGATGCGTAAAATCAAGCGCGCCTGGGACCCCAATCTGATTTTAAATCCGGGCAAGGTGTTCAACGCCTGAAGGAAGGTTTATGTGCGGCGCGGAATTGCGGGCCGTGGTAATATAAGTAGTACAGTAGTATAGAAGCAAAGGAGAAGTTAAATTTATGACCAAGTATAATCCCGTAACAGAAGAAGTCCTAGAGGCCTTGCGCGCCGCTGTGGGCGCAGAATACGTTAAGACCGATGCGGAAACGCTGGAGCGCTATAAAACCGACGAGGAGCCGGACCCGCATTACCATCATCTGCCGGAGGTTGTAGTACTGCCGGGCAGCACGGAAGAGGTTGCCGCCGTGATGAAAATCGCCAATAAATATCTGGTGCCCGTAACGCCGCGCAGCGCGGGCACCAGCGTATCCTGCGGCGCTATCGCCGTGTGCGGCGGTATTGTGCTGCTGATGGAGCGCATGGATAAGATTATCGAAATGAACGCCGACGCTATGTACATGGTAGTGGAGGCAGGCGCGCGTACCGTGGAGATTCAGCAAACGGCTAACGAAGCCGGCCTGTTGTATGCCGGCGACCCCTGCAGCGCCGACAGCTGCTTAATCGGCGGCAATATTGCGACCAACGCCGGCGGCAATAAGGCCGTGCGCTACGGCACTACGCGCCATCAGGTGTATTCCGTGGAGGTAGTTACGCCGACGGGCGAGATTGTGGAGCTGGGCAGCCGTTTGAAAAAATGCAGCACGGGCTACTGCCTGGAGCAGCTCATCATGGGCAGCGAGGGTACGCTGGGCGTCATTACCAAGGCTACGCTGAAGTTGCTGCCGCTGTGCCCCTACCGTTTGGATATTCTGGCCGTGTTTACCGACGTGGCCAAGGCTGTGGATTTAGTGCCTAATCTGATTAAGGCCGGTTTGAACCCCACCAGCGTGGAATTTATGGACAACGGCTTCGTGCGCGCGGCCAGCGATTACGCCGAACTGCGCCTGCCCCATTATGAGGACGGCAGCTATGTTATCGTAACGGTAGAAACCTTTAACGAGGACGAGCTGGATATGAAGATGGAGCAGCTGGACGAAATCTGTACTGCCTGCGGCGCTACCGACGTGGTGGAAGCCGACGAGCGCGTGTGGAAGGTACGCCGCAGCTGTCTGGAAGGCTCCAAGGCCTTGAGCAAGGTTTCCACCTCCGACGATCTGGTAGTGCCGGTGGATAAAATTGCCGACTGCCTGAATCATTTGATGGAGGTGTCCAGGCAATATTCCTTCAAATGTATGTGCCTGGCGCATGCAGGCGACGGCAATCTGCATTTCAATATCCTGAAAATGGATTTAAGCGACGAGGAATGGGAAAAGCAGGTTAGCGAATTCCACAGCATTTGCTACGCTTACGTTTACAGCCTGGGCGGTCGTTTATCCGGCGAGCATGGCATCGGCGCTAAAAAGATTGCGGCCATGGAAAAATACTGCAACCCTGTGGAAATGTCCATCATGAAAACTATTAAAAAGGCTATGGACCCCAATAATATACTGAATCCCGGCAAGCTGCTGAACGCTTAAAGCGGCAGGCTTGTTATGACGGCGCGTTTTGGCAGCAAAGCGCGCCGTTTTTATGCCTGCATAAAGTATAAAGACTTTCTGGCAATTATTTTTGCAGGGGCATACTATATTTTCCTCTGCTTGCGTTTCAATAGGATATCTTTAAAAAAATTATCACATTAGGCAGATACAAGGCTTGTTTATGACAGAAAGAAGTGTTATAATGCTAACAGGTATTTACATAACGTCAGAAAATATTATTATATATAAATTAAGGAAAGGGTGTATGTGAATGACGGAGGATTATAACAAGCTCATAGGTACTCGCGTAAAAATGCTGCGCGTCACCAAAAACATTTCTCAAACGGAGCTTGCCAAGAAAATTGGCGTTACCCAAACCCATTTAAGCAATATTGAAAACGGTCGCGCCGGTCTGACGATTCCCAATCTGATTAAGCTGCATGAAGCGCTGGAATGCACTATCAGCAGCTTTTTTGTGGACATTGAGGGAACGGTTGAGGAGCCCAAAAAGGAAGAAGTTACTCTGGCCGATTTAACCGAGCTGTTGCTGTTGCTGAAAAAGAATAAAGGTAACTGATAAGTTGCTCTTTCTGCAGGGACCCATGCGGCCCCTGCTTTTTTTGCAGCAAATTATAATTCTCCGCGGCAGGAATTTTACATTTTATGGCGAAATTTACCTATTATATATTTCTATTTAAAGGAGCAGATAAATGAGTACATTCACCAAGGTTCTGCTGGCCACGGATCTGTCCCCGCAGGCCGATAAGCTGACTGAGTGTCTGTTTAGCTTGTGCCCCGATACGGAAACGGAAGTGGTTTTGGCGCACGTCTTTGAAGATGACGACGACGCCGACCCCGACGGTAGCAGCTATAAAAAAGCGCGCAGCCGTCTGGAAGGGTATAAAAACGATATAGAGCAAGCAGGCTATGAAGATATTTCCATCGTTACGCCGTCCGGTGAAACAGCTCCGGCTTTGGCTGCCTTAGCCGAAGAATGCGAAGCCGATTTGCTGTTGGTAGCCTCGCACCGCAAGGGCTTTCTTAAACGCGCCCTGATGGGCAGCACGACCTATGAGCTGGCCAGAGCGGCAAATCTTCCTTTGCTGATAAATAAGGACGAGGAGGACGAGACGACAGGCAATTTGCTGGAGACCGTGCTGTTGCCTACGGATTTTTCGCGTAAATCACTGGAGGGCCTGAATATTATCCGCAGCCTGCGCGAATTTGTGGGCAGGGTGATTTTTGTCCACGTTATAGAGCATAGTCGCAGTAAGCGGGATTATAAAGAAAAATACGGCAGCGCTATGCTGTTTTTGCAGGAGCTGGTGGACGAAATGAAAATTTTCGGCATCGACGCCGATTACCGCATCGCCCATGGCGTGGCTTCTAAAAAAATAGCGGCCATTTGTGAGCGCGATAATGTCAGCTTGATTATGCTGGCGAAAACCGGAGCCGATATGACCAGCGGCGACGATTTAGGCAGCACGTCGGAAAACGTGGTGCTTAATTCGGATTGCGCGGTCATGCTCTTACCTGCCGAGGACAACGACGATTGACAGGGCGCGGTGAAATTGTCAGTTTGAAGTTATATATAGCTCGTTAAAAAGCGGCGTCCGTAAGGGCGGCCGCTTTTGCTTGCTTTACTGCCGCTGCCTGCGCTGAATATTCGGCGGTAAAATATAAAATTTTTTACAGAAAGTTATTGACTTTAACGCTTAAAATCAGTATAATAATATACGCAGTTGTGCTACTGCGCGCGCCGTTAAAGGCGCAAATTGAAAATGGTTTAAGTTTTCAACCTTGGAGAGATGACCGAGTGGTTGAAGGTGCACGCCTGGAAAGCGTGTGTACGGGATACCGTACCGAGGGTTCGAATCCCTCTCTCTCCGCCACTAAATCGGCCGCCAATAGCGGTTTTTTTATTGCTTCTCTGTGGGACCGTAAATTTGGGTCCTGCGCAATGGGAGCCTGTGAACCAGGTCAGGTCCGGAAGGAAGCAGCCTTAAGCGGATACTTTCATGTGCCGCGGGGGCGCCCGGATTTGCGGCCCTACAGGGAAGTAAGCAGCGTCGAGCGAAAGCTCGGCGCTTTTTGCGTTTAGGAGAAGATTTCCCTGCATTGAGGAGCGTTACCTGCTTGCCTACAGCCTGGCTTGCGCAGCTTTGGGCATGACTTCGCTTTTGCTTGTTGCAGGGTTAGGTAACTGCGTAAAAATTTGCCGTCCTTTTTGTATGGAAGGACTGCTAAAGCCGGGTAGAACCGAGGGCAAGAGCGGGCGCGGGAGCGCCCGGATTAAGACGGGCGTGGGTTTAGAACGAACCTTACATAAATTTTGCTAATTTTTGCGATAAGTCTAACTAATTTACTCTTGCCGGGGGGGACAAGTGTGGTATAATGTATCCAAAGCAAGGTGCGGACGTGAGAGATTGCTCTGTCAGGGGTGGCAGAGAGTTAAAAAAGTCCGCTGCGAGTTATACTCTTTCCTTGCTGTTAAATTTGGCAGGATTGGAAGCCTACCAATCCTGCTAGATTGATTATAAAGCGCCATCTGCTTCCACCCCAACCTCACCCCGTTTATAAATTGTCTGCAAGGCAGAACTCAACCCGTAAAGCATGAGGAAACAAGGCAACTCATATCGAGCGGCGAGACGAAGCTTTAAGGACATTTTATAAAAATAAAATAATCCTTAGAGGAGGAAAACAAAATGAAAAAATCCTTAGTACTCGCAATGGCTATGGCATTGGGCGTAACCGCATCCGCTTACGCAGCCAATCCGTTCTCCGACGTTCCGGCCGGCCACTGGGCATATGACAGCGTAAACAAGCTGGCTGCAGCAGGCGTAATCGACGGCTACGGCGACGCTACCTTCGGCGGCGACAAGCTGATGACCCGTTATGAAATGGCGCAAATCGTAGCCAAAGCTATGGCTAAAGGCGCTAACGTAGATAAGCTGGCCGCTGAATTTGCTGACGAGCTGGATACTCTGGGCGTTCGCGTTGCTAACCTGGAAAAGAAAGCTGACAACGTAAAGATTGCTGGTCAGGTTCGTTTGAGCTATCGTGATTCTGATCAAGGCAAGCACAACGGTCGTCTGCGTACCCGTTTGTTTGTAAAAGGCGCTGTCAACGATGACTGGACTTATACCGCTCGTATTGAGAACAACCAATACTTTGACGAGTCCGATGAAACCAAACATAGCAAAGGCAACAATCCGAATGCTGGCGACGAAGATACGAAGCTCAACTGGGCTTTCGTTTCCGGTCGTGTAGGTGGCATTATGGTTGACGCTGGCCGTCAGGATATTAAAATGCATACTGGTACTGTAGTCGATGAAACTTTCGATGCTGCTAAGATTTCCTACGGCAAAGACGTTAAATTGACTGGCGTTGTTGCTAAAGCGGCTGGCAGTGGTTCTTGGGATAATGGCACTATGGAAGAAGGCGACAGAATGTATGTTGCCGACGTAACCGCTAAATTGGGCGTTGTTGACGGCTATGTAACCTATTACAAGGCTGATACTGCTAACGACGATGAAATTATAGTAGTTGGCGCTTCCGCTAAGATTGCTAAAGATTTGAAATTAACCGCAGAATATTTGAACGGCGACGCTCAAAGCGGTAAGGACGACAATGGCTATATGGTAGGCTTGGCTTATGGCGGCGCTAAAGCTGCAAAAGCTGGTAGCTGGGGCTTGTATGCTAACTACTATGACCAACCGATTGCAACCATGCTGGAGCATACTGTAGACGGCTATGCTTATATGCCTACTGGTTTCATGACAACTGGCGACGGTTTCCAAGGTTATGAAATTGGCGCTAACTACACCGCTGCAAAGAACATTGTATTGGGCGTAAAATACTATGATTTGGAAGCACGCGAAGGCAGCGCTGACGACCAAACCATCTGGACTGAAGTAGTATTCAGCTTCTAATCCAAGAGCAAATTAATACTTCTCAAAAATTTAGGGACGGCTGCGGCCGTCCCTTTTTATATGCTGTAAACGCGAACTGCCGCATTATAAAGGCACGGCAGTTTTTTATATAAAAATGTTTTTGCGAAATACTTTACGGTTTTGCGTACGTATGTTATAATATGGTGTAAGAGATGGCTTGGTATGTTGGTTTTATCCTACTCCCTAAGGACAGGGGGTGATACTATGACGGTTTCAGAAGCATTATCTTTAATGATAAGTTTTGCGACCTTAGTGGTACTCATTCTATCGTTCCGTAAGTAGTATGAAAAAAACCGCTTAACGGTAAGCGGCTCTTTTCCAATAGTTATTAAAATTGAGGAGAAGCCGACTTTCCGATACCAGCTATCTCTTTTATTATTATAAGCTCAAAAATAAAAATAGTCAACACATCGAAATTTGTTTTGTGCTTGCTGCGACAGCTGCTTATAGCTCATAAGCGACCTAAAAACCGGGGATACGGCCTCGGTTTTTATTTTTGTGTGCTGCTGCCGCTAAAGTTTCGCAATTTTAGCCGTTAGCTAACAGCTTTTGCAGCAGTTCTGCCGTTACGTCTTCTTCAGAATAAATCTTTACGCCCTTCTGCGCCAGCAGGGCTGCCGTAACGCCCATGCCGGTGATGCGGCGGCCCTGGAAGCTGCCGTCGTAAACGGCGCTGCTGCCGCAGGAGGGACTGCGCTGCTTTAAAATGGCGGCGGTAATATTATAGCGCCGGCAAACTTTGGCGCAGAGCTGCGCTCCCCGCTGAAAGGCGTCGGTTACGTCCTCGCCCTGGTCGTTGACGACGCGGGCACAGCCGCACCAGACGTCGCGCCCCGTACCGCCGCTGATTTCAGCAGGAGGGCGGGGCGTGGGCAGTCCGCCTGCCGCTTCGGGGCAGAAGGGCAGCAGCTGGCCGCTGGCGGCGTAGGGCAAAAGCAGGCTGCATAAATTGCCGTCGCCCTTATAGCGGACGGGCAGGTTTAAAAGACAGGCGCTGACTAAAATCATGCATGTGCTCCTTGGCTGCCGCAGGGCCAGCCGATTAAATCCTTGACTACCTCGGAGGCGATAATCAGCCCTGCTGCCGAGGGGGTGAAGGCCGTGCTGCCGGGCAGGGCGCGCCGCCTAGGGGCTTCTGCGACGCATGCGCCGTCCGAGTCGACTGGCTGCAGGGGCTGCTCGGTGGAATATACAACCTTGAGGTCTTTTACGCCGCGTTTTTTCATGGCCTGACGCATGACGCGGGCCAGCGGGTCTACCGATGTTTTATAGATATCGGCTACCTGAAAAAGAGCGGGATTCATTTTATTACCTGCGCCCATACTGCTGATAACGGGCACATTGGCCGCTTTGGCCGCCATGACGATGGCAATTTTGGCGGCGACGGTGTCCACGGCGTCCACTACATAATCGTATTGGGAAAAATCAAACTGCTCCTGATTTTCAGGCAGAAAGAAGCATTGACAGGGGTGGACGTCAATGCGGGGGTTGATGCTGCGCAGGCGTTCGGCCATCGCCGTTACCTTGGGCTGGCCGATGGTGGCGTAGGTAGCGATAATCTGCCGGTTGAGATTGGTCAGCGCGACCGTATCGTTATCCACTAAGGTGAAGCGGCCGACGCCGCTGCGGGCCAGGGCTTCGACTGCGTAGCCGCCGACGCCGCCGACGCCGAAAACGGCTACGTGGGCTGCGTGCAGCCTTTGCAGGGCCTGGCTGCCGATAAGTAGCTCTGTGCGCGAAAATTGGTTAAGCATAATATCTCCTCATTTTCTGTTTCAGTTGGCTAAATAAATATCCGTCGCTGTTCCGGCCGGCAAGTCTGCCGGTTTATTATCCGATATTACGGTTACGTTGCTGCCGTTGATTGCGCTGATGCTGCCGCCGAAGGAGGCGCCGGCTGCTTTCAGCGTAACCTTTTGACCAACGGTCAGCGCTTTAGCTTCGGCAGCGCTGACATCAAAGCTGATTTGGCAGCTTTCGACAGCCGTTAGCTCTAAAATAGCTTCGCCTTGGCGAACAGAGTCGTTATTGGCGGCTTGCAATTGAGTGACTATGCCCGTACAGGGACTGCTTGCTTCGTTGGCCTGCTGCCTGGCTGTGGCCTGAGCCTGCTGCCGCTTGAGCTGCTCCAGCAGCTTTTGCTGCGCGGCGATGGCTTGGGGCGAAGCCGGTTGGCTGCTTACTGCCGCCTGGCTGGCGGCTTGAAAGCTGGCGCTGGCCTGCTGCAGCTCGGCTTGGGCGGCCTGCGCCTGCTGCCGCGATACGGCTCCCTGCGCCAGCAAGCTGTTCATTTTAGCGGCTTTTTGCTGCGCTTCGGCCAGTTTAGCCTGCGCTGAGGCCAGATTGCCCGGAGGAGCAGCGTTGACTGAGCTTTGCTCCAAACGGTTTAATTCGGCGGCGGCTTTGGCGGTTTGCTCCGCCAGCTGCTTAACCTGAGCGTCCAGCTGTGGGTCGCTGATGGCGAACAGGGGCTGGCCTTTACTGATGCGTTCGCCCTTTTCGGTAATCAGGCCGATAATCTGGCCGGAGGCGGGTGATTTGACCTCATAGGAGGGGATGGACAGCGGGGCGCTGCCGATTTTTTTGCTTTGTCCGCTGTTGCTGCAGCCGCTTAGCAATAAGGCTGTAAGCAGTAGCGTCAGGAAAAGTTTGCAGTAACGCATGGGGATTTATCTTCGCTTTCATATAATATTTCTACATTATCCATTATATCCTAAAAATTTATCTTGTGTGTGAATTTTTACTGTGCGTCTGAAAGCGTGGCGTACATTTTACATTCTTGCCGTGCTTCACAAAATCTTTGTATAAAAAGTAACAAAAAGTTTTCAGTTGGGCATTACAAATTGGCGAAAATCGGGTATAATATAATTAAAAGTGTACTATACTTAACATTATATACAGGCGCTGCGACGCTACGCTTTCATTCGTCGCGGCCTGTGCGATCTAATTACTGGCGCCGTATAGGTCGTGAAAATTTTTATTCAAGCGAGGTAAATATGTTTTTCGATTCTTATGATACACCAGTATTCAGACCTCCCAGCGAGGCAAGTAGTTTTATTTTGCGCGTTACCAGGGGCTGCGCCCACAATAAATGCACCTATTGCAATATGTACCGCGGCGTGCCCTTTCAAATATTAAAGGATGAGGAAATATCACGGCAGATAGCCTTGGCCGCTTATTATGGCAAGGACAAGGTGCGCCGCGTCTTTTTGGCGGACGGCGACGCTTTGGTGCTGCCTACGGCTAAGCTGCTGAAAATTTTGCAGGTTCTGCGGGAGCGGTTCCCTAAATTGCAGCGCGTGGCCAGCTATGCCGCGCCTAAGGATATTCTGCGCAAGAGCGAGGAGGAGCTGCGCCAGCTCAAGGAAGCGGGCCTGCAGCTTTTGTACTACGGCATGGAAACGGGCGACGACGTAACGCTGAAGGCTGTGAATAAGGGCGTAAATGCCGAGGAGGCCATCGAGGCGGGTCGCCGCGTTACTGCCAGCGGCATGAAGCTGTCGCTGATGGTAATCCTGGGCCTGGCAGGCGTGGAGGGCAGCGCCCGTCACGCTTTGGCAACGGCTGAGGCCATCAATATTATTCAGCCCACGCATTTAAGCGCTTTGTGCCTGATGTTGTACCGCGGCAGCGAGCTGTTGGAGCAGTTCGAGGCGGGGCAGTTCAATCCCTTGTCCCCGGCAGGCCTGATGCAGGAGCTGCATTTAATGCTGGAGCATATCGACCTGCCTGCTGATAAGCACTGCCTGTTCCGCAGCAACCACGTTTCTAATTACGTGCAGCTGGCGGGTACGCTGCCCAGAGATAAGCAGCGCCTGCTGCGGCAGGTAGAGGTAAGCGTGGAGCATTTAAGCAAGCTGAAAAGCTGGGACGTTTACAATAATACGGAATACTAAGCAAGCTGAAAAAGGTGATGAGGATGGGCAAAAGGCTGACTGCCCTGCTGACGCTGCTGGCGCTGATTTGCTGGCTGCCGTTGTCGGCGGAGGCCAAAAAGAAAACTGCCAAACAGACGCCTGCGGTTAAGAGCAGTGCGCAGCAAAGCGACTGGCGCGTGAAGGTAGCGCAGCAAAAGCTGCAGGCCCTGGGGCTGTCTGAGGAAAAGCCTTCGGGACGCATGACCGACGCTACCAAGACGGCGCTGAAAAAATTTCAGCAGCAGCACAAGCTGAAGGCCAGCGGCGCGTTGGACGATAAAACTTATCGCAAGCTGACCTGGGAGGCCTTTGCCAAGGAAGGGATAACTAACGTCAAGGGCTCGGAAATAGTCAAGCAGGCTGCGAAATATAAGGGCGTGCCTTATAAATTCGGCGGCGTGACTGCTAAAGGCTTCGATTGTTCCGGCTATGTGCAGTATGTATTTAAAAACTGCCGCGCCGGCCTGCCGCGAGCGGCGGACGAGCAGGTGCTGCAGGGCGTTTTTGTGACGCAGAAGCAGCTGCGGCCGGGAGATCTGGTGTTCTTCACAACCTACGCGGCGGGAGCGTCCCATGTGGGCATTTACGCCGGGAAGAACCAGTTCTGGAGCGCCACCTCGTCCAAGGGAGTAATGCTTTGCTCTTTGCAGGATAGCTATTGGAAGACGCGTTATTATGGAGCACGCCGGGTTTTGGTAAGCAACGGCGAAGTATAAGGGTAAAAAATTGACTGCTGTAAGCAGATGGGGGAGGATTTTTTATGATTCGCGAAAGACGTAATAAGGAAAAGCTCGCTTCGTACTATAAGAAGTTTATGGACGAGGGGATTGTCGATCCCAACGTGCATCCCTGGGTTGCAGAAAGCTGGCAGCGCTGCCGCGCTATGCGCCTGCCTCACGAGACGATGCCCAAGATCAACAAGCTGAGCCGCGAGGAAATTGCCGAGCATCAAAAGACGCACGAGTTTATTGTGAAATATGTGGACGGCCTGTACGAGCAGAGCAAGCAGCATTTCAATATTCATAATCTGAGTATGCTGCTGATCGACGAAAACGGCTACGTTATTAAAAATTACGCTATGCCCTTCTTCCAGCGCATTATCGAAGACATTCAGGGGATGCGCGTCCTGGAGGAGGATGTGGGCACCTCTAGCATCAGTGTGGCCCGCGAGCATAACGTGCCCTTTCTGATGTTCGGGCCGGAAATGTGGATTAAGGACAGCCATTCCGGCGACGCCTGCAGCGCACCTATCTGCGTTAACGGTAAGATACGCTACATCATTTCCTTCTTTTCGCTGGATCAGAACGATCTGCCCTACGATTTGCTTTTGAGCCTGCTGCTGACCATGAAATATTCCATCGAGCAGCATCTGGCGATGCTGGAATCCTGGACCATCAACCAGATTATGATGGAGCAGCTGCCGGTAACGGTGTATTGGCTGGGCAAGGACGGCAGCGTTAAATATTGCAATAAAAACGGTCAGAAGCGCTTGGACGGGCATGAGCATTTGGAAGACGTTTTCCTGAATTACGAGCATATCCCCATTAAAAAGGCGCTGAAAGGCGTGGCTACCCAGCGCCGGGAAATTACCTGGATTACGCAGGACAGAACTTACGAGGACATCACCACGGTTATGCCTATTAAGGTGGGCAGCGAGGTGGAAAGCGCGCTGGTGCTGTCCATGTCCATCGAGGATTTGAAGACCACTATCGCTCACGCTACGGGCTACAGCAGCCGCTACAGTTTGTACAGCATGGTGGGCGAGACTGCGGAATTTTTGGCCTTGCAGCATAAGGCCAGCCGCGTGGCCCGCACCGACCACAATATTTTATTGCAGGGCGAGCCGGGCACGGGCAAGCAGCGTCTGGCTCACGGCATTCATCAGGCCAGCCCCCGCGCCGCTGCGCCGTTGATCGCTGTGAAATGCCATAACGCGCCGCTGGAAGAGCTGGAAGTGGAATTTTTCGGCAGCAGCGACGGTGACCAGCAGTCGGCAGGCAAGCTGGAGCTGGCCATGGGCGGCACGCTGTTCCTGGACGAGGTAGAGAAGCTGCCCCTGGAAATGGGCGATAAGCTGGCGGAGGCGCTGACCCACGGTTTGCCGCCTAAGAAAAAGGGGGAGAAGCCCCGCGTCTTTGACGTGCGCGTGATTGCCGCCTGCGATTCCAATCTCAAGCGTTTGGCTGATAAGGGCTTGTTCTCCCGCAAGCTGTACGAGCTGGTGCTGGATACTACCATGCGCGTGCCGCCGCTGCGCGAGCGCGGCAAGGATATCGAGGTTATCGCCGGTCATATTCTGGTGGAAATGTCGGCGCAGCATAATCTGCCGCAGAAGCGTTTGTCGCCGGAGGCCGTTTCTTTGCTGCTGAGCTGCAGCTGGCCCGGCAATATCAAGCAGCTGCAGGGCGTCATCGAGCAGGCTTTCTTCCATACTCCCGGCAGTATTATCGAAGCGGAAAACATTAAGCTGCCCGGCGATAAGACCATGGAGCGCTCTTGGAAATATGATAAAGAAGCTTTTATCGCCGCCTGGAAATCTGCCGGCGGCAATATCAGCAAGCTGGCTAATATGCTGGACGTCAGCCGCGTCACCTTGTACCGGTATCTGAAAAAATACGGCTTAGGCCCGAAAACAAAATAAAGCGTCGAAATAAAAAGCCGCAGGGATTTTTGCCCTGCGGTTTTTGCTTGCAAGCGTTCGATATAATGTTTGTAAATTTTTTTAAAAAATATAATAAGCTGTTTTGTTGCCGTCGCCGCATAAAATTTTTGACTAATAAGTCGAAACGTATTATAATAATAACGTTATTGCTGGTATTAAACGCTGGACGTGACTTAGAGCAAAGTAAAATATAATTATTAAGATACGAGGAGTGCGGAAATGTTAGAGCAGCTGGAACGATGGGTTATTTCAACTACGAATATGTTTAACGATAAGTTAAAGCAGTACGCGGGCATCGTCGCCGCTAAAGCAGAGTTTTGTTGGCAAGCGGTTTTAGAAAAGCTGAGCCTTATGCTGGCTGACGGCAAAAAGCGCGCGGTGCAAGCCGGCGTTGCAGCGCGCTGTACAACGCGGGAATGCGTTAAAGAGACGGAAGGTAAAGCTGTTGCCAGCGCTGAAAAAATTGCGGCGCTTGTTAAGACGCGCGCCCATAGGGCGAAAGCGCAAGCCAAGATGCAGGCTTGTATAGCGGCGTTTAAAATAAAAAGTCGCGCCGAAGTTTTACTAAGCGAAGTAAAAGCGTATGCGCAAAGTAAAGCCGCAGTTGCTAAAGCCTACGCGCAAAAGTGCGCGGCTATGGCTAAAGCCTGCGCCCAAAGCGCGGCTGCCGTTGCGAAAGGTTATGCCGTAAGCGTAATCGAGCGCGTCCAGAATAAATACAGAATGTGGAAAAGAATGTGGCGCTGCAATCAGCACTTTACCTTTTGGCTGATTCCGGCGGACGGACAGCATATCGCGAAAACTCACGTTAAAAAAAGCCATTTGAAATATGCTGTGACCGGCATAGCCGCTTTCTTGGTAACGGTTTCCGTGACTATCGGCGTGTTGGCGCATTTTGCTATTCAAAACGAAGCGCAGAAGCAGGAACTGGCGGAATATAAGGCAACTAAACAGGCTCAGGAAAAAACTATTCAGGAGCTGCAGAAGATGGCGGAAAATAATCAAAAGCAGCTGGCATATTTGTCAAAGCTGGAAGATAAAGTGCGCCAGGAAATGGAAAAGAACGGCGCGCAGCTGCCGCCTAAGAGCGATATTTCCGCTTATGCCGGTAAGGGCGGCCCTACGCTGGGCGACAGCAGCCCCATGGGCTACATGCTGGAGCAGGAAAAGAATATTCATAACGAAGCCAACGCTAAAAAGGCCGATTTAGAGAATCTTATCAGCGCTTTGGAAAACGAAAATTATCGCCGGGAAATGACGCCCAGCGTGTGGCCTACCAGCGGCGGTTATATTTCCTCGGCCTTCGGCGGCCGCGCTAATCCTTTCGACGGTTATAGCAGGGACTGGCATCCCGGTATTGATATCGCTATCGACTACGGCGCGCCGGTTTATGCCAGCGCAGCCGGTTATGTGCAGCAGGCAGGCTGGTACGGCGGTTATGGCCGCTACGTGCGCTTGAGCCATGATTTTGGTTATGTGACCGCCTATGGACACATGAGCAGCATCGAGGTCAGCGCGGGGCAGTATGTGCAGAAGGGCGAGATTATCGGCTATGTGGGCAGCAGCGGCTACAGCACCGGCCCGCATCTGCATTTTGAAGTAATTCGCTATGGCGAACAAATCAATCCTTCAAGACTGATGTAGTTTTATAGAGAAGCAAATAAGCTGTCAGAGCTTTATCCACAGGATAGAGTTCCGACAGCTTTTTGTTTAGGCGCGTTAGCGAGGTTTACTTGCTTTAACGCTTTATTATTGTTGCGCTTGGTACCCGAAACTAAAACAGGGGCAAGCTAGAGAGAGTGAAAATTTTTGCACAGTAAAAGCTTGCTGGGGGTCACACCACTTAGCGTTCAGGGCTTTTGCTTATTTAAGAGGCTTATTCGTTGACCTTGTACCAGAAGGGACGCAGGAAGTGCAGGTAGCAGACCTCGTCTACTTCGGGGCCGGGGTCGCGGCGGCCGATTTGCACGCGAACCTCCTGATCGCCGATCTTGATGAGATAGTCGACAATTTCGCCCAGAAAGGCCTTGCGCATTACCTGACCACGCACGCCGTTGGGGTCGCTTGCGTTGGTAAAGCGGATTTCCGTCGGACGGCTGGCAAGGTTGAAGGTTTCCTCGCCCTTCATGCGGTCGGGCACGATGAGGCCGGAGGGCAGCGCATGGTCAGAGCCTTGAATGAAGGCTTTGCCGTCCTGCCAGTGTACGTCGGTGAAGCTGGATACGCCGATAAAGCTGAAAACAAATTTATTGGTCGGATTATTGTAGACGTTCAGCGGCGTATCGATTTGCTGCATTACGCCCAGCTTCATAACCAGAATACGGTCGGACAGCGCCATAGCTTCGGACTGGTCATGGGTTACGTAAATAATGGAGAAGCCGTATTTGCGCTGTAAGTCCTTGATTTCAAAGCGCATTTCCTCGCGCAAGTGCGGGTCTAGGGAGGACAGGGGTTCGTCCAGCAGCATTACGTCCGGGTTAATAGCCAGCGCACGGGCCAGAGCTACGCGCTGCTTGCCGCCGCCGGAAAGGTCTGCGGGGCTGTCGTTGGCCGATTTGAGCAGGTTGGTGGCTGTCAGCGCGTCCTTGGTGCGCTGCTCGATTTCTGCGTTGGGCAGCTTGCGCAGGCGCAGGGGGAAGGCCACGTTTTCATAAACGCTCATGTGGGGCCATACGGCGAAGGCCTGGAACACCATGCCGAAGTTGCGGTTTTCAGGCGGCGTATAGTGACGCTTTTTGGGGGAGGAAAGCAGGCGGTCGCCTACCCATACCTCGCCGTCGGACAAATCCTCAAAGCCTGCTACCATGCGCAGCGTGGTGGTTTTGCCGCAGCCGGAGGGACCCAGCATGGAAAAGCATTCACCCTTACCGATTTCGATATTCAGATTATCGACAGCGGTAACGTCGCCAAATTTTTTCGTAACATTGATTAAACGGATATATGACATGACGATTACTCACTCGCTTTCTTGGTAAGATGATTGATGAGCATTTGACCCAAAACAATGAGAATCAGGGCGATACCTGCAAGCGCGGTGGACATTACTGTCTCGCCGTCTTCATTCAGGGTGTAGATAGCTACGCCGATAGTTCTGGTAGTAGGAGCGTACAGCATGATGGATACTGTCAGCTCGCGCAGAGCCGGCAGGAAGATCAGGAAGAAGGCGCTGATCATGCCGGGACGTACCAATGGGATAACGATATCCTTCAGGGATTGCCACATGCTGGCGCCGCAGGAACGGGATGCTTCCATCAGGGAGTCATGCACCTGTTCCAGCGCGGCGGAGTTAGCCTTTAAGGAGAAGGCCATGTAGCGGGCGATGTAAGATACCAGAATAATCCAGACGGTGTTGTATAAATTGATGCCGAATTGGCCGCTCCAGGCAAGAATTACGCCCAGTGCGATAACGGAACCCGGTACGGAGAACGGCAGCATGCCCAGAAATTCCAGAATGCCTTTGCCGCGTACCTTCATTTTTACGATAACATAGGAGATCATAACGCCGGCGAACATGGTAATGAAAGCGGCGGCCAGACCTAAAGTAACGCTGTTGAAGATAGCGTCGCGGGTAACGTCATATTCAAAGAGAATGTATTTGTAGTTGTCCAGGGACAGGTTTTCCCAGGTCAAGGGCAGACCGTAGGTTTCTACGCCGCCGACCATAAAGATGATGACCGTGGGCAGCAGAATGGTAAAGGCGATGTACGCCAGGCAGAAGAACAGCAGCGGGTAACGCAGGCCGCGCAGCTTGAGCTCCATAGGACGGAAGCTTTTGCCGCCGATGATCTGATAGTGGCCCTTGCTGAGAATCTTTTGCTGCGCCCAGATGATGGCGGCAGCGGATACGATAAGTACGGTGGCCAGTACGGTACCGGTACGGATGGATTCAAAGCTGCCTGCGCTTTGGTGAATTTTTTCGTAAATCAGCGTCGGGATATTATAAATACCCTGCTCGATACCCAATACGGCTACAGTGCCGAAATGAGCCATGGAGTACAGCATAATCAGCAGCGCGCCGGACATAATGGAAGGCATAACCAAAGGAATGGTTATCTTGCGGGTGATGGTGAAAAGGCCGGCGCCGGAAATACGCGCGGATTCTTCCAGCGTGGGGTCCATACGCTCCAAAGCGCCGCATACCTGAATGAATACGAAGGGGAACAGGTACATAACCTCTACGCAGCTGATGCCATGATAGGTGTAAATATCAAAAAGCGGCTCGGCGGTGTTGAAGGTAGCCATAAACCATTTGTTGATATAGCCGGAATGAGGCGACAGCAGCATTTTCCAGGCTAATGCGCCGATGAAGGAGGGCAGCATAAAAGGTACCAGGAAAAGGCTCTTCATAAAGGTTTTATACGGCAGGTCGGTACGAGTTACCAGCCAGGCAAAGAAGGTGCCGACAATAGTACTGCCGATGGTGGTCATGCTGGCGATAATCAGAGAGTTGATCAGCGCCTGGAAGGTTTCGGGTTCGGTCAGGACATTGTAGAAGTCCAGACTGTTGAATTTGCCGTCGATGAAGAAGGCGTTGAATAAAATCAAGAGTACGGGCCAGGCTACGAAGATGACCAGTATTGCGATGGAAATGAACAGAATCAGCTGGGCAATACCAAAGCCGCTGTCCTTTTTGATGGTATTTTTAGCCATTATTCCTCCACCTCCTTGAGCTGTTCGGCGTCGAACCAATGCAGTGCCTTAAAGGTAATGTAGCATTCTTCGCCTTCTTTAAACATTAAATTATTATTGATAGCGGTGTGGGTTTCCAGTTCCGTGCGCAGGGTTTCGCCGTCGATTTCGATCATGTAGTCCATGGTAGCGCCAAGGAAGTTGGCGCGACGGATGATGCCCTTCAAGCCGGGGCCTTCGCGGTGAATATCTACGTCGGAGGGACGGAAGCCTGCTACCCAGCTGGCAGCGCCGCCCTGCGGTTTCTCCCAGGGGATGGGCTGACTGCCGCTGCCTACGAGATAATCGCCGCCCTTTTGGGTAACGTGCAGGAAGTTGGCGATGCCCATAAATTTAAAGACGAAGAGGTCGACAGGCTGCTCGAAAATTTCGTAGGGCGTGCCAATCTGACGGATATTGCCTTTGGTATCCATAATCGCCATGCGGTCGGAAATTGCCAGAGCTACCTCTTGGTCGTGAGTTACGAACATAACGGTGATGCCGAAGCGTTTTTGCAGCGCCTTGATTTCAAAACGCATTTCTTCGCGCAGGTTGGCGTCCAGGTTGGAAAGAGGCTCGTCCAGCAGCATTACGGACGGGTCTGCTACTAACGCGCGGGCCAGGGCCACGCGTTGCTGCTGGCCGCCGCTCAGCTCGGAGGGCAGGCGCTTGTCCAGACCCTTCATGCCCACGATGTCGATCATTTTCATAACCAGCTCGTTAATTTCGTCTTTGGGGCGCTTTTCCATTTTTAAGGGATAAGCGATATTTTCAAAAACAGTCATGTGGGGCCAAACGGCATAGTCCTGAAAAACGATGCCCAGGCCGCGGCGTTCCGGCGGAATATATTCGCCGGTAGCATTGTCGCTGACAACGGTGTTGTCGATGCAGATCCTGCCCTCGTCGGGAACATCGTGCCCTGCGATCATGCGGATGAGTACGGTTTTGCCGCAGCCGGACGGCCCCAGCAGGGTAAAGCACTCGCCCCGCTTGACTTCGAGGTTAAGGTTGTTGTGTACCTGGTGTGCAGCGTAGCTTTTGCATACGCCTTCAACCGTAATAATGTTTTCCATAAGTCAAATAACCTCCCGAAAATTTTGCGCAATGCAGAAGTTTACGGTGCCAATAATAAATTACAAAAACGGCAGAACGGGAAAGCCCGTTCTGCCATTGAGTTAAAGCTTAGATAAATGATCGCTGTTAAAGCAATAATTACAATAACAGATTATTTTTTAACTTGCATCAGTTCGGTGAAGTCTTTAACGATCTTTTCTTTGCTGTCGATGATCTCATGGTAATTTACTTTAATACCTTTTTCCAGAGCGGCTTTAGGAGAAGGCAGCTGGTATTTAGGATCGATTTTTACATCTTCACGAACGGGGATGGTGCCTTGGTTAGCAACCAGCTGTTGAGCTTCCTGACCCAGCAGGTAATCAACAAATTTTTGCGCTGCTTCCATCTTGGTGGAATCCTTGAAAATAGCAACCGGAGAAGGAACTACCAGAAGTTCAGGCGGATAGCACATTTGGATATGCGCGCCTTTAGCGATCTTAGCGTTGGTAATGTAGTCTACTGCCAAAGATGCAGCCAATTCGCCGGAAGCGGTATCGTCGATAACCTGACCGGAGCCTTTGCCTACGCGAGCGCCGTTAGCCTTCAGATCCTTAAAGAAGTCGGGACCGAATTGCTTTTGCAGCAGAGCGATGGACATGTAAGCGGTACCGGAAAGAGCGGGGTTAGCAACTGCGAAGCCGTTCTTGTATTCAGGCTTTTTCAAGTCGGCCCATTGGGTCGGAGCAGTTTTGATTTTATCGGTGTTGATAATGATACCCAGGGTGCCCAGACGAGCAGCGTGGAAGGAGCCGTCGTAATCGTCGAAGGGGTTAACGATTTCTTTGAAAACGGGGCTCTTGTAGGTAGCCAGAATGCCTTCCTGCTTCATTTTGTAGAAGTCGGGAACCTCGCTGGTCCAGATAACGTCAGCCAGAATCTTGCCGCTTTGACGTTCTGCGGCGATTTTAGCCATCAGCTTGCCTGCGCCTGCGGATTGATAGTCAACGTCGATGTTGGGGTTTTTCTTTTTGAAGCCTTCAACGATACCTTTAATGAGGGATTCCTTCATCGAGGTGTAGATGATAAGCTTTTGCGTGCCCTCAGGAGCAGCCGCTTTCTTTTCGCCGCCGCCACCGCCGCAGCCAGCCATCAGCATGGTTACGAGTACTACGAGCAGCATTGCCCAGATACTGGTCTTTTTTAACATGAATAAAACCTCCTTGAGTGTACCGGCTGTGGGTGGTGCCGGCCGTCTTGCAATACTGTAAAATAAACTGCTTTAAGAGGACAGTTTATTTTGCAGGTTTCTCTTACTTAAATTTAACATAAATTTTACAAACTTGCAAGACAATACGGCGATTTTGTGTAGTTTTTTTAATTAAAGCTGCGGAAAGCAGTGTACTCTGCTTGAGCAAGCTGTCTTATAATTTAAAATATTGTACTACTCATTACGGCAAGACGTATCAAAGGCGGATAAAGCTTAACGGCGTTACGTTAATTGCCATTAACCCGTGCTTGCCGCGGGTTATTTGATAGCAGACATGCTGACCGTCATGCAGCGAACGATATCCTTGCTTTTGAATGGCCGAAAAATGCACAAATACGTCGGGTCCTTTACCGCGTTCAATAAATCCGAACCCTTTGCGGGGATCAAACCATTTTACTTTGCCAATAATAACCATATGATTCACTCCTGTACAAATAATGATAGGACTTGCAGCTGCGATAAGTCGCTGAGATGATTATAACCGAAGGCAGAATAAATTGCAAGCAAAATTCTGAAAATTATAATTATTAAAATAATTTCGCCGAAACTGCGTGACGAAGTTTTGCGAATATCTGAAGAAGAGGAATACAAGATTGGGAAAATGTTGTATAATATAAAAGGCTGCCGTACAATTGCCGGAGCAGCTTTTACAATCTTATTACTTTAATGTGAGGTAGACTGAATGCGTTTGAGAAAGAAACCCTGGATTGAAGAAGCAATGAAGGATGTGCAGGGCGAGTATGTCTTTATGCACGATATCGATAAGTTTAAAGGGCATTGGCAGGAAATTTTTCCCGGCAAGCGTTTGTGTTTGGAAATTGGCTGCGGCAAGGGCCGTTTTACCATTGGCATGGCGCAGCTGTATCCTGATAAAGCTTTTATCGGCATTGAAACGCAGCATGATATCGCTTATTACCCGGCTAAGGCTGCTAAGGATAATAAGCTGGATAATGTGCGCATTATCTGTGCCAACGCCGAAAATTTGCTGGATTGGTTTGAGTCAGGCGAAATTAAGGAGCTGTATCTGAATTTCAGCGACCCTTGGCCTAAGGCGCGCCACGCTAAACGCCGCCTGACTCATCGCAGCTTTTTAGCGAAGTACCGGCAGCTTTTGGGCAAGGGCGGGCATCTGCGTTTTAAAACGGATAACCGCGGGCTGTTTGACTTTTCCGTAGAGGAATTTAAGGAATTTGGCTTGGAAATCGTAGCGCTGAGCTACGACCTGCATCATTCGGAATATGATAATCCGGTGCAGACAGAATATGAGCAGAAGTTCAGCGCGTTGGGAACGCCCATCAATTTCTGTGAGGTAGTTTTTTAAATAGGTTTCGCTATGAAGACAAGCTTTTTAAGGTTTTGGAAAAATCCCGTGCAGCTTATTTATATGGTGATGGCAATTTTATTGGTCATTGGCGGCATCAATGTGTTCAGCGCCAGCTATGTTATGGCGCAGGACATGTTTGGCAGCGGTTGGTACTATTTATTGCGTTACTTTATTTTTGCCGGCTTGGGGTTGCTGGCTATGAATATTGTCCGGCGGGTGGGCTATAAAATCTGGCTGCATAAATACCTGCTGTGGGGCGCTTTCCTGGTGGTTTTCGTGATGCTGCTGGTGGTCGATTTGCTGGACGTATCTACTAAGGGCGCGTCCCGCTGGTTGTATTTGGGACCGTTTTCCGTGCAGCCGTCGGAATTTGCCAAGCTGATAATTATTATGCTGGCGGCTAAATATCTGGGCAGAATGCTGCGCCGAGGCGAGCGGGTCAGCTTTTTGGCTCCCGGAGATCATCGTTTGGTGCTGGCTGCCACTGTTACTTATGCGGCTTTGGTTTACAAGCAGCCGGATTTGGGTACGGCGGCTATTATCTGCGGTTTGATGTTTGGCGTGTATATGATTGCCGGAATACCGGGCTGGCAGGTGCTGCTGGTGCTGGGCGGCGGTTCGTTGGGCGCGGTGATAGCGACGCTGGCTTCGCCTTACCGTCTGGAGCGCGTTAAGGTGTGGTTCGACCCCTGGCTGGATCAGGCGGGCGCAGGCTATCAGATGGTGCAGTCGCTTCTGGCTATCGGCAGCGGTAATTTGATAGGCACGCATTGGGGGCACGGCGCCGGTAAGTTCTTTTATCTGCCGGAGGCTCATACGGATTTTGCTTTCGCTATTTTTTGCCAGGAAAACGGCTTTTTTGGCGCTATGCTTTTAATGCTGCTGTTCGGCCTTTTAGGTTACGCCTTTTGTACGATTACCTGCAGTACGCGGGATAAGCAGGGCTTTTTACTGGCCGGAGGCGTTACCTTTTTGATTGTGGGCCAGGCGGTGGCTAATATGGCGATGGTTTGCGGTATTTTACCTGTTATCGGCGTGCCGTTGATTTTCATCAGCTATGGCGGCAGCTCCATGATGCTGTCCATGGCGGCCATTGGCCTGCTGCTTTCCGTTTATGACGAAGAGGTCAGGCGGGCCGAGACGGACGCTTTGCCGCCGGAGGAACGACGCGACGGCTTGCGCGTGGTGCGGAATGAGAGGTGGCGGACGTGAGCAGGTTTACCTTATACGATGGGCGTAAGCGCTTCAGTATTGTGTGCTTGCTGCTGACGGTCGTTTTTGTCGGCGTAGCGCTGCGGTTGGCCTGGCTGCAAATCGTGCGTGCCAGAGATTTAAGCCAGATGTCCCAATTGCAGTTGACTGCGGATTTGGTGCAGAAGCACCCCCGCGGACGTATTGTGGACAGGGACGGCGAGGAGCTGGCGGTCAGCATTATGACGGGTTCCTTGTATGCGGACCCTGAGGGCATGGTGGACAGCCCTGAAAGCGCCAAGCAGAAGCCGCAGCGGGACGTGCGGCGCATCAGCGCCGATTTGCTGGCGCCGGTGCTGCATATGGATGCTGACGGCTTGTATAAAACATTTGCTGGCGGCGGTCGTTTCGTATGGCTGAAGCGCACTATGGAGCCTAAAGAAGTGGAGCAGGTGCGCAAGCTGATTAAGGATAATAAGCTGCCGGGGCTGCACTTTTTGGAGGAAAGCAAGCGCTATTACACTAAAAAGCGGACGGCAGCGCAGATTTTGGGCTTTATTGGTACGGACGACGTTGGCTTGAGCGGTATCGAATACCAGCTGAACGACGTATTGAAGGGAAAGGATACCAAATATTCCCTGATGGTGGACGCGGCGGGGCAGCAGATTTTGGGCAGCTTGCTCAATGATGATGCGCAGACTGTGAAAAAGCCAAAGGAGCAGCTGCCGACAGTGTATTTGACATTGGACAGCAAGATGCAGTACGTGCTGGAGGACGCCATGGACGACGCCATCAGCCGGACTAAGGCCAGAGGAGCCGCCGCTATCATTATGGACCCCTATACCGGCGAAATATTGGGCATGGCCAGCAGGCCAACCTTTGACCCTAATAATTTTGGCAAATATAATCCCGATACCTGGAATAATAAGGCCATTTCCATGATTTACGAGCCGGGCTCGGTCTTTAAGCCCATCGTAGGCTGCATGGGCCTGACGGAAGGCATTATTACGCCGGATACTATTTTTCAGGACGACGGCAGCATCCGTATTGCCGACCGCGTAATTCACAACTGGGACGGCGAAGGTATGGGGCCGGTGCCGTTTGCTACTATTATCAAATTTTCCATCAATACCGGTATGGTGCAGCTGGGCATGCAGCTGGGGGCCGACCGTTTGATAAGCTATGCGAAAAAGTTTGGCTTCGGCTCGCCTACGGGCATCGATTTGCCGGGCGAGGAATACGGTATTTTGTATGACCCGAAAATGATGTACGAGCCGGACGTGGCGACGATGGCTATCGGTCAGGGCGTGGCCGTAACGCCGATACAGGTGTTGCGGGCGATTTGCGCTATTGCCAACGGCGGCGAGCTGCTACAGCCATATATTGTGAAAAAAATCGTCGCTCCCGACGGAACCGTTATCAGCGAGGGTCAGAAGCATGTGGTGCGTAACGTCATTACGCCGCAGGTAGCCCGGCAGATGCGCGATATGATGGAAAAAGTAGTCAGCGAGGGCGGCGGCAAACCGGCGGCTATTAAGGGCTACCGCATTGCCGGCAAAACCGGTACGGCCGAAAAGCTGGCCGAGGGCGGCGGCTATGCCGCGGGCCAGTACATAGCTTCCTTTGTGGGTTTTGTGCCGGCGGATAAGCCTATGTACGCTATGCTGGTTATGTTGGATACGCCGCAGGGCGCTTTTTATGGCTCCCAGGTCAGCGCGCCTATTTTCCGCGATACTTTGCAGCAGATTTTGGTCGCCAAGGGTATTCAGCCGGCCAGCAGCGAGGGCCTGCCGTCTTTTGAAGAAATGAACGCCGTAGGCGCTAAGGAGACTGCTAAGCAGCGTCCTGCGCCGCAGATACAGCTTTTGCCTGACGGCAAGATTAAGCTGCCGGACTTCAGCGGCATCGATATGCGTTTAGCCGCCGAGCTTTTACAGCAGGGCCGTTTGCGCATGAAGCCCTATGGCAGCGGGCACGCATATCAGCAGCGGCCTGAGCCGGGTACGGAGGTCGGCGAGGGCGCTACTGTAGAGATTTGGTTCAGGTAGGCATTGGGCGGCTGGTGTAATACAAAGATAGCGCAGCTATGATTAAAAAATATTTTCTCCCTGCAGCGCCTTTTCTAGCAGGAAAATGCGCTTTGTGGGGAGAATTTTACAAGATAACCCGTTTTCCCAGACTATTTGCTTTGGAGGAGGTAAATTATGTTATCAGATATTGAAATTGCTCAACAAGCGAAAATGCAAAAAATAACTGATGTGGCTGCCAAGCTGGGCATTAGCGAGGACGATATTGAATTATACGGCCGTTATAAGGCCAAGCTGTCCATGGACCTTATCCGCCGCGTAGAGGATAGGCCTGCCGGTAAGCTGATTTTAGTTACCGCTATTACGCCGACGCCTGCGGGCGAGGGCAAGTCCACTACTACCGTAGGCTTGGCCCAGGGCCTGCACAAGATTGGCAAAAAGGTTATCGTTGCGCTGCGCGAGCCTTCTTTAGGCCCCTGCATGGGCGTTAAGGGCGGCGCTGCCGGCGGCGGCTATTCTCAGGTAGTGCCTATGGAGGATATTAACCTGCACTTTACCGGCGATTTTCACGCCATTACCTCCGCGCATATGCTGCTGGCCGCTATGCTGGATAATCACATTCAGCAGGGCAACGCGCTGAATATCGACCCGCGCCGCATTGTGTGGAAGCGCGTTGTGGATATGAACGACCGCGAGCTGCGCAATATTGTTGTGGGCTTGGGCGGCAAGGCTCACGGCGTGCCGCGCCAGGATGGCTTTGATATTACCGTGGCCTCCGAGGTCATGGCTATTTTGTGCCTGGCCAGCAGCCTGCACGATTTGAAAGAGCGCTTGAGCAAAATTATCGTGGCCTATGATTACAGCGGCAACCCCGTTACCGCAGGGCAGATTAAGGCCCACGGCGCTATGGCGGCGCTGCTCAAGGACGCAGTTAAGCCTAATTTGGTACAGACGCTGGAGAACGTGCCGGCGATTATTCACGGCGGCCCCTTCGCCAATATCGCTCATGGCTGCAATAGCGTTATGGCAACCAAAACCTGTATGAAGCTGGCCGATTACACTATTACGGAAGCGGGCTTCGGCGCTGATTTGGGCGCGGAAAAATTCTTTGATATTAAGTGCCGTTACGCCGGGCTCAAGCCGGACGCCGCAGTAATCGTGGCTACGGTGCGCGCTTTGAAGATGCACGGCGGCGTGCCCAAAACCGAACTCAAGACTCCTAATGTAGAGGCTGTCAAAAAGGGCTTGTGCAACCTGGAAAAGCATATCGAAAACGTCAAGAAATTTGGCGTGCCAGCAGTTGTAGCTATCAATATTTTTGCCCAGGATACGCCGGAAGAACTGGAAGCAGTACGCGAGCATTGCGCCAAGCATGGCGTTAATGTAGCGCTGTCCGACGTTTTCGCCCGTGGCGGCGAAGGCGGCGTAGAGCTGGCCCGTGAGGTAGTCACTCTGGCTGAAAGCGGTAAGGCGGACTTCAAGCCTATCTACGAGCTGGATATTTCTTTGAAGGCTAAAATTGAAACTATCGCTAAGGATATTTACGGTGCTGACGGCGTTAACTACAGCAAGGAAGCGGACAAGGCTTTGCAGGAATTTGAAAGCCTGGGCTATGGCAAACTGCCAGTCTGCATGGCTAAGACCCAGTATTCCTTCTCCGACGACCCGTCGCTGCTCGGACGTCCCAGCGGCTTTACCATTACCATTAAAAACTGCCGTATTGCCGCAGGCGCAGGCTTTGTCGTAGTTTTGACCGGCGATATTATGACCATGCCAGGCCTGCCCAAGGTTCCTGCCGCCGAAAAGATCGACGTCAGCGACGAGGGCGTTATCAGCGGCCTGTTTTAAGCTATAATTTGAGGTGAAAAACGCATGGAAACTATTATTATGAGGGGTAAGCCTGTGGCGGACGCTTACAGGCAGGGCGTTGCCGCAAAGATTGCCGCCGCTAAGCAGCGCGGACTGCTGGTGACCATTGCCATTATTGTAGTGGGTGACGATCCTGCGTCCCACGTTTATAAGGACAGGCTGGTAAAGCTTATTGAAAGCCTGGGCGGCGCGGCTAAGGTTATTCGTCTGCCGCAGGATTCTACAGAAGAATACGTGATCGGCGTTATTAAAAAGCTGAACCGCAATCGTTATGTGACCGGCATTTTGCCCATGATGCCCATGCCTGAGCATATCAACAGCGAAAATGTGGGCGCGGCCGTATCGCCGAATAAAGATGTGGACTGCCTGAACCCGCAGAACGTAGGCAATGTTTTTATGGGGCGCAGCCCTTGGGCGGCTTGCACTCCTCGCGCCTGCATGGCGACGCTGGAGCATTACGGTATTGAGCTGGAGGGTAAAAGCGTTATCGTGATTGGCCGCAGCAATGTAGTAGGCAAGCCTGTGGCTATGCTGCTGTTGAAAAAGAACGCTACCGTCACTATTTGCCATTCACGCACGCGCAATCTGCCGGAGCTGCTGCAGCAGGCGGACGTTATTGTGGCCGCTGTGGGCAAGCCCTGCTTTGTAAAGCCGGAAATGGTTAAGGAGGGCGTGGTCATTGTGGATGTGGGCATTAACGCTGTGGACGGCAAGCTGGTAGGCGACGTCGACCCTGCCGTAGCCAATAAGGCCGCCGCATTTACGCCCGTGCCCGGAGGGATTGGCGTAGTCAGCAATATGATGGTTATGGATTGCCTGACCCGCAATGTTTAAAGGCAAATTATGAAATATTTTTGGTTGTTATTGGCTTTGGCTATGACCTGCTTGATCTTCTTTAATTCGGCCCAACCCATGATGATTTCTGGTAAGCTGAGCGGCTGGGCGGCGCAGGTAGTTTATTCTGCAAGCGACGTACTGCAGCTGCATTTATCTGGTAATGTGGAGCACACCATACGCAAGCTGGCGCATTTTTGCGAATTTGCCATATTGGCGTGGTTATGGTGTCAAACTTTTGCGTATTTTCATGTTGGCAATCGTACGGCTAACGGTTATGTGTTGCTGCTTTGCCTGCTGACGGCTGTAATCGACGAATATGTTCAACTGTCCAGCATGGGCCGCAGCAGTCAGGTCAGCGATGTGTTGCTGGATTTCAGCGGCTCCTTCTGCATGTGGCTGGGATATAGAATATGGCAGTGGAGTAAATAAGTATAAGGATAAAACGCTAAGCCCTCGAGGATTTTTCTTGAGGGCTTTTGTCAGTTGCGGGAGTTTGTTTTGTGTTGAAGCGAAAATGACAGTGTGCTGGCTAAACAATTGACAAGTTAAATTTTGAAGTATATACTATACATACAATATATACTATATGCACTATGGAAAGGATTGATATTATGACAGCTATTGCATTACGTAAAAGTATCACTATTCCTGAGGAAGAAAATCGTATTATTATGGATTATTCTAAAAAAGTTGGCAAGAGCTTTTCCGAAGTACTACGGATTGCAGCTATAGAGTACATCCGCAAAGAGGAAGAGCAGGGGCTGAAGGCTTTTTTAGATGCGCATTGTGATTATGTAGATGAAGAGGAACAGAAAGAACTGGAACAATTGATAGCTGATACTGATATCAATGATGAGGGCAAGGAGATAGCTATAAATGAATTGCTACGTGGTTAAATATAAATCTCCTGCTGAAAAATTTATCAGAAAAAATAAAGCCGTAGGCATACGTTTTTTGAAAGCTTTTGACGATTTATCCAAAGATTATATAGCAAGTTTTAGTACTTACGATATAAAAAAGATGAAAAGTTCCATGAATAATTTGTATCGTTTGCGTATCGGTAAGTACAGAGCAATTTTTCAGATTAAAAATAATGAACTTATTATATTAGTGTTCGATATAGATAGCAGAGGCGATATTTATAAATAAGCCTTTTAAGAAAATAGTATTTATGTGCCAAGCAAAAACGGTTCTCTAACAAATCTTGGGGTTTAGGTCCAAAACCTAGATTCCAGGATTTGTTCTTTTTTGTAAAAAAATAAAGCATAAAAGCGCAAAATCCTGTAAAATATAAGGTGACTAAACTAATATAATACGGAAGGAGTCTGCGCTCATATTATGCTTCAAGACAATTATAACCAAAATAATCCTCTTTTTAAAGGGGTTATTCTAAAAAGTTTTCAAGAAATTCAAGACGAAAACAACAAAAGCCATTTCGAGGCTTGTATTGATATGCCCGTAAAGGCTCATCGTTGCCCTCACTGTGGCTGTATTACGAACAAAATTAAAGATTACAGGACTCAAATATTTAAGGATGCCGACATATTTGGGAATACGGTCTTTATCCATCTAAAAAAGCGCCGTTATTTTTGTAGCCATTGTCATAAAAGCTTTACGGAAGAAAACCCTTTAATTCAAAGGTATAGGCATTTCAGCAGCCGGTTTTATACGCTTGTATATAAAGAATTTCAAAGCGTCCAGTCCTTTACGGCTATAGCTGCAAGATTTAAAGTGTCAGCTACCAGTATAGCAAGATGGTTTGCGCATATTGCTTATCCTCATCCAAAGCTACCGGAATACTTCAGCATAGACGAGTTTAAAGGGAATGCTGGAGGTGAAAAATTTCAGTGTAATATTTCAGATCCCGTTAAACGAAAAGTTATAGATATCCTGCCATCACGGGACACAACTGACCTTTCAGAGCATTTCTTACAGTATACGAAAGAAGACCGAAATAATGTTAAGGGAATTGTTATGGATTTGAGTAAGATATTCAGGTCTATAGCGCATACTTTGTTCCCTAATGCTATAATAATAGCAGACAAGTTCCACGTTATGAGGATAGTAACCAATAGCCTGGAAAAGGTCAGACGGCGCATACAGAAAGAGTTTCGCGCTGTTAAGCGTAAATGGTTCAAGAAGAGTAAGAAAATACTGCTCAAGAAAGAAGCCAAGCTTAATGAAGAAGAAAGAGCTACCCTGAACCGTATGCTTAACTCCTCGAAAGAGCTGGAACATGCGTACATTTTAAAGGAGAATTTTTACAAAGTAATAGAATCCAAGACAAAAGAAGAAGCCATGCAAGCTTTGGCTACATGGCTGAGTTATGTCGACTACCTGAAAGTACCGGAATTTGAGCATTGTATTCAGACTTTTACCGACTGGCGACAAGAAATCGCTAATATGGCTGGTAGCAACCTTTCCAATGGCTTTATCGAAGGTACCAACAATAAGATAAAGGTCTTGAAACGCATTAGCTACGGAGTCCAGAATTTCGAAAGGTTCAGGAATCGAATTCTTTACTTATGTTCATAAAAAAACGCAACATGGACAAACCAAAAGTGTTAGACTTAGATCCTTTCTATGAAATCTTAATTGTAAAAAATAGAAAAAATAAAAAGGATAAAGTTATTGCTCGCATAACTAATGATGAAAAAGAAGTCATTAAAGGTTATACTATAAAATTTATATGGTAATTATCCTTTAATATTTCTAGGATCATTTTCTTTTCCATAACTATGTTTTAATCTTATTTTGCCATTTCTTGCTTGTAAGGAAATTTCTCCACCATCTGGATTTTCTTTTGCTTTTTTTCTGGCTTGTTCAAAAGCTTCCTTTTGTAGTTTATATGTTCCTATAATTTTTTTACTATTACAATCAGTAATTTTCCAAATTTTTTCTTCGGTCACAGGACCAACAACAAATTCTTTTTTCACTTTTAATCTCCTATCTATAAGTTATTTTTAACTTAGATTATAAAACGCACTTTTTATTTTTGTAAAGAGAAAAGTCAATAACTTTGTCAGAGATAAGAAAATAAGGGGGGCTGCTAACTTCTTATATATAAAAAAGTTAACAACCCCAACATTTGTTGGAGAACCGCAAAAACTCCCGCCGCGCGGGTAGCGCAAGGCGGGAGTTTTTGCTTAAAAGGATGTTGGGTGATGAAAAAGAAGAGTGAAAATTTAGCGTCTGGAGAACGCTTATCGAAATAAAAGATAATTTGCTTATTTAGCACGCAGGCAGCGGTCTGCTTCTACGCGCACGGCTTTGCCCCATTCTTCGTGTACCAAATCCCAACGGCTGGAAAACACTTCGGGGATGAGGTCGGCGTTATAAATCCGGTGTTTATAGTAAGCGCCGTTAATGCGGTTATACGCTACGGCGTAGCCTTGAATATCCATTTTCAATTTATCTTCTTCGCTGGTGCGCACCGCTTCGTAATCTAAAGCGTCCAGCTGCATGGCGATGACGATATCCACGTCGCCGTCCCTGGCGATTTTGGCTAAGGCCGCTTCGTTGGGAACGTTCTTGCTAATGCTTGCGGCTTCGATAGCGGCGTTCAGCTTATCGTTGTCCTCCAGCACGAAGCCTTTTTTGGAATTTATCACGTTTAGCGCTTCTTTAAAATAAATTTGCCCGGCTAAGTCGTCGCCCTGCACGTTATTGATGAGCGGGAGTAAAGCGACGCTCGCCGCTTCGGTGGCGCTAAAGGCGGGCACGGATAACAGGATTGCCATTACTGCGAGCAGCAGGCAGCGGATAATTTTTTTCATAACTAACCTCCGTTGCTTTCAGCTATTTTATAAAAAACAGGACAGCATAAGCCGTCCTGTTTTTTTATTAACTTATGCAAGTCAATCTTAGAAAGTGAAGTTCAGTTGGCCGTAAATGGTTTGGTTATCCTTGCTGCCTTCTTTACCTTCCAGATCGTACCATTTAACTGCAGCAACGATGTTCTTAGCTACGGTGTAATCAACGCCGATGCCATAGCCTTCGAAACCTTCGGAATCCAGACCGAAATCATAATCAGCTTCGAAAGTAGGAGCTACATAAGTGCCGACTGCCATATCGTAGTACTTAGCCCATACGCCCCAGCTGTTGACTTGAGAAGCTTTAGCGCCCCGATATTTTAAGCCGACCATAAAACCGTCGTCGTCGCAATCGTTCTTGTCGTAATCGGACATCAGATAGGTGCCGTCCAATTTCAAATCCTTGACAACCGGTACGACAAAGCCTACGCCCCACAGTTCGTTATCATCTTCTAAGCTACCTTGGTCTTCAAATTTGTAGTAGCCGACCTTAGCGTCCCATACGCCGATCTTAGCGCCTAATTGCGCGTAGTACATATCTTCGCAGTTATTTTCCCATTTATCGGTTTTACTGGTATCGGAGCCTTTGCCGTAGCCGACGGTCAGGTTGATATCCTTGCCGTAGGACAGTTGTACGCCGTCCATACGGTCATCGTAAATCATAGCGTCGTAGAAGTCGGAGAAATGGTAACGACCTGCCTGCACCTTAACGCCGCCGATTCTACCGTTTACGTAAGCGCGTTGGAATTTAGTATCTTCGTCGCCGTTGTCGTTGTGAAGATCTTGGATATTTTCGATCATACCAGTGTAGGTCCAGTTGTCGTTTACTTGGCCGTTAATCCAGATACGGGAACGCAGTTTGGTTGCATCTTTATCCATACTTTTACCGGTGTCTACTTCGTTATCGTAGCCCCAATAACGCAGACGGAACTCACCGGTAATTTTTACGTTGTCGGCTTTCTTTTCCAAATTAGCTACGCGTACGCCCAAGGTGTCCAGCTCGTCGGCAAATTCTGCAGCCAGCTTGTCTACGTTGGCGCCTTTGGCCATTGCCTTAGCAACGATTTGCGCCATTTCATAACGGGTCATCAGCTTGTCGCCGCCGAAAGCGCCGTCGGCATAGCCGTCGATAACGCCTGCTGCAGCCAGCTTGTTAACGCTGTCGTAAGCCCAGTGGCCGGCCGGAACGTCGGAGAACGGATTTGCAGCGTAAGCGGATGCGGTTACGCCCAATGCCATTGCCATAGCCAGTACTAAAGATTTTTTCATTTTGTTTTCCTCCCTTAGGAAATATATTTTATAAGCGCCTTAGGGAAGCTGGGCTTGCCGAAAGCTTGTCTGAGTTGCCTTGTTTCCTCATCCTGTTTCGCCAAACTTTCGCCGCCGCGCGGGCGTTTATAACGCTACACGGCGAAGGGTTTGTTAGGACGTTCAAACCCTTCGATAATAAAAAGGCTACTCGCCGCTAAAGTTTATAAACCCCACCCCTGAGGTAAATCCTTCGCTTTACCGCCTCTTTACTATGTCTCCATTATAATTTATTGCTAAGTTTTTAACAATTCCGGTTGCTTATGCTGAAATTAGCGCAACTAATGGATAAGCGTAATATGAATTATAAAAGCGAAATCCCGGAATAATTTAAGCGGCGGGCTGCAGCTTGAATTTTTCCGGGATTAGCGGCGCGATATGGATTTATGGTTGCTCGGCGTCGGGCTTGCCTGTCAGTACGTCGCGATAAGCGTCGCCAAACTTTTGCATGATCGGCTTTAATAATTTCATATCGGCATTTTTATTCCAAAAGGCGTAATATTCAAAGCGAATTGGCGCGCCGTTATTGTAAAGCTGCGTCAAACGCGTAAATTTGCCGAGAAAGTTGCAAATACCGCCGTTGCTGGTGATGGGCATAAAGCCTTCGTTATTGATAATCATGGCTAAGGCCGAAGGGATGTCCTTGGCTATTAAAAAGCTGCCGTTAAAATTAAGAATCCGGCGGTAAAATAATTTTTCCTGCTCTAACGAATCTCTATCGGCGATTAAGATGCAGGGCATATTTTTGATAGAAGTTACTTCAATAAAGTTAGTACAAGAGGGGGGGACGAGAGTATTTTGTAAAGAGATGGCGACAAGACAGTTTACCGATTCAATGTGATGGCAGCAAAATTTTTTTAGCTCGTCTTCGCTGCGTAGATCGTTAATAGCTATGTCCAGCTCTCCTGCCAGCAATTTGTTCATCAGCGCGTCGTGTTCTCCGTAAGTGATATTGATGGCAATATCCTGATTTTCTGGCAGTAAGGTTTTTAAAACGTGGGACATAATCGCTACATTGTAATTACTGCGGCAGCCAATCCTTAGCCTTGACTCTTGCCGGCGCTCCAGCTGATATAAATTGTTTTTAAGGTTTTCTGTTTCTTGGACGATGGCTTTAGCCTTCTGATAAAAAAATTCTCCAGCTGGCGTAAGGGCGAAACGGCGGTTGCTGCGCAAAATGAGCTCCGTGCCCAGTTCGTCCTCCAAGGCTTTGACCTGCTGGGAAATTGCGGATTGCGAAATAAAACATTGCTCCGCAGCTTCGCTAAAGCTTTTACAGTCGGCCACAGCTAAAAAGTATTTCATTTGGCGTAATAACATAATTTAGTACCACCTTATACAAAAAATATAACACCTTCCATTCATCTTTTCCTCTCTTATCTTAATATTTTATACAAAAAATTCGCGGCGGGCAAATTAGAATGAATAATAGTATATATTAGCGCAAGTGATAGAAAAATTTGAAATTGGCTTATGCACTAGCCAAGAGCAGTTTTGTCGTTTGCTTCTTGTTGTGCCCATCAAATAATAGCTTTTTGTGGCAGGGAAAAAGAAACACCCGGCAAATGCTTGCCGGGCTGGATTTCTTTGGAGCGGGTAACGAGACTCGAACTCGCGACACATAGCTTGGGAAGCTATTGTTCTACCACTGAACTATACCCGCGTATAAAGTTGAGTACAAAACAAATCAGCTTATTTTGTACTTTTCTATTATATACTAAAATGGTATGGCTGGCAAGCATTTTGCTGTGGCGCGGCTACTATTTTAAATATGCCGGAGCAAAAAAATTTATGAAAAAAATTTCCGCATACTGTATACAAAATACAAAACTGTGGTATAATATGGATAGATAAAAAAGCAGATAGCTTGAAAGGGCTGCTGCAAATAAAGAAAATGCATTATGCGTGGAGGTGAAGTACTATGTTCAGCGCAATAGGTGTTAGCTTAGTATTTTTGTTTGCTTTGACTGTAATGTGCATTTTTGAATAATATGAGGGTAACTAAACACCTCTGGCCTTACGACCAGAGGTGTTTTTCGTTGCAATAAAGTCCTAGACGCCGAACAGTAAATGCATCAGCCCATAAAAAACCGGCGGCACCAGAAGCGAGGGCAGCATATTCAGCGTTTTGCAGTCGCGAATCTGCAAAATCCCCAGGCCGGAGCTCATAAGGAAAATGCCGCCCAAAACGGAAATTTCTCCCATCAGAGCCGGAGTCATATAGGGCGCGATAAAACCGGCGAAAAGATAGATACTGCCCTGCCAGCAGAATAGTACCAGCGCCGCTATCGCGATGCCGATGCCATAAGCGGAGGAAAGAATGATAGAGGATACGAAGTCCAGCGTCGCGTTGGTGAAAAGATAGGTGTTATTGCCGTTCAGGCGGCTTTCGATGGGCCCTAAAATGGACAGCGTGCCGATGCAGAACAGCAGAATAGCGGTGGACAGGCCTTCGGCCAGGCGCGAGCCGCCTTTAGCCTTTTCCAGCAGCTTATGGAAATAGCCGTCAATATCCAAATAAGTGCCGATGATGGTGCCGATGGCAATGCTGGCGATAAAAAGCACAGGGTACGTTACCTTAGGTATATTGCCGACGAAAGCGTTGACGCCTAGGCCGACGGTGGCCAGACCCAGACCGTCGAAAAGCGCCGTTTTGTAATTTTCTTTTATGCCGCGGCTGACAAAGCTGCCGACGATGGAACCGGTCAGGATGCAGCCGACGTTGACGATAGTACCTAACATTTGTTTTTCATCTCGCTTCACAAAAAATTCTCTAAAGACACGTAAAAGTTGCTTTACTTATACTATATTATTTTATACTATGATTATAGAAATTTCAAACCCAGATGAGGAGGCGATTAATTGTGTTGAAAAAATTTTTGCTGCCCTTGGCGCTTTGTCTGACCGTTACGGCTACGGGGTTTGCCGCAGTGCAGGAAAAAACGCTGACGGGCGACCGTTATCAGCTGACCTATCCTGTTTTTACTTTTGAAAACGGTAGGGCGGCGAAGAAGGTTAATAAGGAAATTAAACAGATGGTGAAGGATACCCGCAGTCTGTTGAAGGACCCGGTATATCAATCTGTGGCTACAATTTACAAGGTGGTACAGGAAACTGACCAGTATGTAGTACTGACCTTTACCAGCTACAATTATACCGGCGGCGCCCACGGTATGTATTATACCAAGGGCTTGGTTTACGATAAGGCTACGGGCGAGGCGCTGCCCTACACGCATTTTGCCAAGGCGGTGGACGCGGCGCAGCTGAAGCGGGGGATTGCCGACGGCAGCTATAAGGTTTTCTGTTCAGATTTGCTGACTACCAGCACCGCTCCGTTTTTAAATGACATTGAGAATTTTCAAGTCAGCGAGAATTACGTCATCGGTGAGGACGGGCATGTATATTTAATGTACCAACCCTATGAGCTGGATTGTTATGCAGCGGGCGTGACCTATGTGCAGCTGCCTTTAAATAAATAGTTGTGAGGAAAACGTCGCTGGAAAGCGGCGTTTTCGCTTTAGGCCGAAAGCTTAAATTTGGGCAGATAAAAACGCATCGTTCCTTGAAAACAGTAGGTGTTCAAGCCGCTGTCAGAAAGGGGAACGATGCGTTTTTGGCAAATTACGCTAACATTTTTATTTTTCGGATCTTCTATTTATGCCAGCATTCGATTTCGATGCCGGAAGCCTGCATCATATCCTCCGCCAGCTTATCGGGATAAGGATTGGCGTAGACGATACGTTTGATGCCGGCGTTGATGAGTATTTTGGTGCAGACTACGCAGGGCTGATGGGTGCAGTACAGCGTGCCGCCGTTGACGGATACGCCGTGATAGGCGGCCTGCACAACTGCGTTCTGCTCGGCGTGAATACCGCGGCACAGCTCGTGCATTTGTCCTGAGGGCACGTTGAGCTTTTCCCGCAGGCAGCCGACGACGGCGCAATGAGGCAGGCTTTTGGGCGTACCGTTATAGCCGGTGGCGACGATTTGCTTGTTTTTAACGATAACCGCGCCCACGCTGCGGCGCAGGCAGGTAGATCTTTTGCTGACTACCTGCGCTATTTCCATGAAATACTCATCCCAGTCGGGCCTTTTTTGCTGTTCCATTATACGGTACCAAAGATGCGGTCGCCTGCGTCGCCCAAACCGGGAACGATGTAGCCGTGTTCGTTGAGATGATCGTCCAGCGCGGCGGCGTAGATTTTCACGTCGGGATGAGCGGCGTTCAAGCGCTCCACGCCTTCGGGGGCGGCGACTAAGCACATAAAGCAGATATTTTTCAGACCGCGCTTTTTTAGCTGGTCCACAGCAGCTACAGCGCTGCCGCCCGTTGCCAGCATCGGATCGACCACGATGGTGTAAGCGTCTAAATCCTTGGGCAGCTTGCAGTAATATTCCATAGGCTGCAAGGTGGTTTCGTTGCGGCTCATGCCGATATGCCCCACGTTGGCCTCCGGCAGCACGGTGAGCACACCCTCCATAAAGCCCAGCCCGGCGCGCAGAATGGGAATCAGGTTGACGGTGCCGTGGATTTTTTTGCCGCTGGTTTCGCACAGGGGCGTGGTTACGCGGCAGTCGTCCATGGGAATATTATGAGCGGCTTCAAAGGTCAGCAGCATCGCTACCTCGCCGATGGTGCGGCGAAAGGTGGCGCAATCGGTGTTGATATCGCGCAGGACGGTCATTTTAGCCTGCAAAAGCGGGTGGTTTACAACTGTGATCTGCATAAAATAATACCTCTCTTACAATAAATTACCGGTTATTTGATATTGGGATACATGGGATATTTAGCGCACAGGGCGGCTACGCGGCGCGCAGCTTCCGCCTGCTTTGCTGCGTTCTGTGGGTCGTTGAGCACCAGACCCATGATGGCGGCCACTTCCTTGAAATCTTCTTCTTTAAAGCCGCGGGTCGTGGCTGCGGGCGTGCCCAAACGAATGCCACTGGTGACAAAGGGGCTGGCCGGGTCAAAGGGAATGGTGTTCTTGTTGCAGGTAATGCCGATGGCGTCCAGCAGATGCTCTGCCTCCTTGCCGGTGAGGTTTTTATTGCGCACGTCCACCAGAATCAAATGGTTGTCGGTGCCGCCGGAAACCAGACGGAAGCCTTCGGCTTTTAAGCCCTCGGCGAAAGCCTTGGCGTTTTTAATAATATTTTCCTGGTATTCCTTAAATTCAGGCTTCAGCGCTTCGCCAAAGGCTACGGCTTTGGCGGCGATAATGTGCATCAGCGGGCCGCCCTGCAAGCCGGGGAAAACTGCCTTATTGATTTTTTTCGCATACTCTTCATTATTGGTCAGGATAATGCCGCCGCGAGGTCCGCGCAGAGTTTTGTGGGTGGTGGTGGTAACGAAGTCTGCGTAGGGAACCGGGGACGGATGCAGTCCTGCGGCTACCAGGCCGGCGATATGCGCCATATCTACCAGCAGCAAAGCGCCGTTGGCGTGAGCGATATCAGCAATGCGCTTGAAGTCGATGATGCGCGGGTAAGCGCTGGCGCCGGCAACGATAAGCTTGGGATGATGCTCCTTAGCCAATTTATCGATGTTGTCGTAATCGATAAGCTCGCTTTCCGGGTCTACGCCGTAATGAACTACATTATAATAGCTGCCGGAAATATTTACCGGGGAGCCATGGGATAAATGGCCGCCCTGGGACAGGTCCATACCCATCATGGTGTCGCCTGGTTTGAGGAAGGCGAAGTAAATGGTCATATTGGTGCTGGCGCCGCAATGGGGCTGCACGTTGGCGAATTTTGCGCCAAAAAGCTTTTTCGCACGTTCAATGGCCAGGGTTTCTACCTTATCTACATATTCGCAGCCGCCGTAATAGCGGTGACCGGGGTAGCCCTCGGCATATTTGTTGGTCAGAATGGTGCCCATAGCCTCCATTACTGCGGGAGTAACGAAGTTTTCCGAGGCGATGAGTTCAATTTTGTTGCGCTGGCGGTTCAGCTCCTCATGGATAATACCGTCCAGCTCCGGGTCGACTACGGCAAGCTTTTCGAGATTCATAATGTTTAAGTCCCTCCTAAAAATAAAACAGATGAGCCTTTTTGCTGCTTATGCCTGCAGCCGCACAATCAGCGGCGGTTGTCAGGATAGCAGGCTCTGGGGCCGCCTACTAAGGGCGGTCTTGTTTTGGCGGCAGTCAGTACCGCTTCGCCAATTTTTTTATATTGCAAACGTACCGGTACGGCCACCCGTTTCAGGTGCATACCGATAAGCGTCTGACCAATATCCAATCCCAAATGGGCGGCGACGGCTTCAACCATCACCGGATCGGCAAAATTTTCATAAGCTGCCGTACCCATAGCTCCGCCGGCGTGCGGCATGGGACGTACTGTAACCTCGCTGAGGTTATAGCGTTCTGCCGTGGGGCGGTCGACTACCAGGGAACGGTTCAAATGCTCGCAGCACTGTACGGCTAAGCGCAAGCCGTGGGCGTCGCACACGGCCTTGAGGGCTTTAAACATGGCTACGGCAATTTGGCTGCTGCCGCCGGTGCCAATTTTTTGTCCCAACACTTCGCTGGTGCTGCAGCCCAGTACAAAAATTTGACCGGGGCGCGTTTGGGCGGCGGCAATAAGCTCCTCTGCCGCGGCAGTGAGCTCTTGTACGATATTCTGCGTTAATGCGTCAATTTCCATAACCATTTATCTCCTAAGCAGCGTTTTGGTAAAGCAGTATAGCATATCGCTTTCAGGTATGCGCTGCGCTTTGCTGATTTTATTTTTCTAAGGCCATGATTTTGTCCACGCGGCGCTGGTGACGGCCGCCGGCAAATTCCGTGGTCAGCCAGGTGTCGGTAATCATTTCGGCCAGACCCACGCCTGTGGTGCGTTCGCCCATGCACAGCACGTTGGCGTTATTATGCTCGCGGCTCATTTTAGCGGAAAAAACGTCGGCGCATAAAGCTGCGCGGATGCCGTGGCATTTATTGGCGGCGATGGAAATACCGATGCCGGTGCCGCAGATTAAAATACCGCGTTCGGCTCCGCTGGCGCCGCTGGTAATGTCCTGGCACAGCTTAGCGGCGAAGTCAGGATAATCTACGGACTCTTCGCCGTAGGTGCCGTGGTCTACAACCTCGATGCCCTTGTCCTGCAAATATTTTTTGATATGCTCCTTGAGATGAAAGCCGCCGTGGTCGCAGGCGATTGCAATTTTCATAACGCATCCCTCCGTAATACGCTCCACGCCGCACGTAGCGGCGGGTAGCTATTTCTTGATTTTATTGTATCATAAATTCCGGCAAATGTTTATCGTTTTTTAGATGCAGCGCGCCATTTTCCAGCGTCACAATTTGATAACCGGCCGCTTTGCGCAAACGGTTCATAATCGCCAGGCCCAAGCCTTCCTCGCTGACTCCGGCTGCTAAAATCACGTCGGGGCGGGTGCGGTCGAAGTCGCGCAGCAGGTAGAATAAGTCGCCTGCCAGCCGTTCTAGGCTGTCGCCCCAGCTGGATAAAAGCAGCTTGTCGTGGGCGGGGATTTTTTGCGCCAGCTCCGCGCCGCATAGCACGCCTACCTTGAGCCCGGCGGCCAGCGCCCGGGCCGTCAGCTGGGGAAGCAGGCCGACGGCTTCGCCTTCCAGCAAATAGACCGGTTCTTTCGGCGCGTAGTGACGGTATTTCATGCCGGGGGCTTTGGGCTTAAAGTTTTTATCGCCCTGCAAAGCCGGATCAATTTCTACTGCGCCTAAGGCTTCCGTCAGCATTTCGTAGGTTACGCCGCCCGGCCGGCAGATGGTGGGGACGGGCGAGGTAGTATCCACTACGGTGGATTCCAAGCCGATGCCGCAGCTGCCGCCGTCCAGCACAGCCGCAACCTTGCCCTGCATATCCTCCAGCACATCCTGGGCGTTGGTGGGGCTGGGCCTGCCGCTGATATTGGCCGAAGGAGCGGCGATGGGGCAGCCGCAGGCTTTAATAAAATCCTGCGCTAATTTATTGGAAGGAAAGCGCACTGCTACCGTGGGCAGCCCGGCGCTGACGGCGTCGGGCACGACAGCGGCTTTTTCTACGATTAAGGTCAACGGGCCGGGCCAGAATTTTTCCATGAGCTTGCGGGCGTTGGCGTTGAGCCCCGTGGTCAGCGGCAAAATATCCTCCTGACGGGCGATGTGCAGAATCAAGGGATTGTCGTTGGGGCGTCCCTTAGCGGCGAAAATTTTTGCCACTGCCGTTGGGTTCAGTCCGTCCGCGCCCAGACCGTAGACTGTTTCCGTGGGAAAGGCTACGACTTCGCCCTGTTTAATCAGCCGTGCGGCGCGGGTATTTATTTCCTGATTATCAGAGCTCTTTTGTAATTTCCAGTAAAAGGTCTGCATATTTTTTTTCGTCTCCTTCCTGGGGCTGCGCTTTGGCTTTGACGGCAAAAACCATGCGCTCGATTCCGGCGTAATCGCGGCGGACGGCGGTTTGGGCAAAGCCTGCGTCCAGACAAAGCTTCTGTACCGCCTGCGCCTGATTGATGCCGACCTCGAAGGCCAGCAGTCCTTCGTCCGCTAAATGAGCGGGGGCTTCCCGAACAATGCGCCGGTAAAAATCCAAACCGTCGGCGCCGCCGTCCAGCGCGCTGCGAGGCTCCTGCTGCACGTCCTTGTCCAGCCTGGCAATGTCGGCTGCAGGAATGTAGGGCGGGTTGGACACGATAATGTCGAATTTTTTTTCTAAGGGCAGTTTGCTGAAAACGTCGCTGCGCACAAAGCCGATGCGGTCGCTGACGCCGATGCGGCCGGCGTTTTCCCTGGCTACGATGAGCGCGTCCACGCTGATATCCACGCCCACGCCCTTGGCCCGGGGCAGATAGTCCAGCAGCGATACGATGATCGCGCCGCTGCCAGTGCCGATATCCAAAAGCTTGGCGTCGCCGTCGGGACGCAGGATATTGGCGGCTTTGACGACGCTTTCCACCAGCAGCTCGGTTTCCGGGCGCGGAACGAGGGTGGCGGGCGTAACCTTAAAGCTGTTGCGCATAAAGTTTTTTTCGCCCAGAATGTAGGCCAGCGGTTCAAAATTGCCCCGCCGCTGCACATATTGTCGGTAGGTGGATAGCTCGTCCTCGTTCAAAGGACGCTCAAAATCCACATAGAGGGTGATGCGCTGGCACTTTAAGACAGCACAAAGCAGTACCTCGGCATCCAGACGTGGGTTTTCCACGCCTTTAGCTTCGAAGTACTGCTTCGTCCAGTTTATAATTTTCATGATCGTCCAAACAGTTTCAGACTTGCTCATTTTATTTCACCTGTCGTAATTGCTCGCTCTGCTTGGCTGTGATGAGCGCGTCCAGCAGTTCGTCTAAATCGCCGTTGACGATGGCGTCCAATTTGTGTAGCGTTAGGCCGATGCGATGGTCGGTGACGCGCCCCTGGGGATAATTGTAAGTGCGGATGCGCTCCGAACGGTCGCCTGTGCCAACCTGGCTTTTGCGGTCCTCGGCGGTGGCGGCGCGCTGTTCCTCCTGAGCCTTTTCCAAAATGCGGGCGCGCAGAACCCGCAGGCATTTCTCACGGTTTTTCAGCTGGGATTTTTCATCCTGACATTGAGCCACGATACCGGTAGGAATGTGAGTCATACGCACGGCGGATTCCGTTTTGTTTACGTATTGGCCGCCTGCGCCGCCTGCGCGATAAGTATCAATGCGCAGGTCTGCGGGGTTAATTTCCACGTCCACTTCCTCGGCTTCGGGCAGCACGGCTACCGTAACGGTGGAGGTGTGTACGCGGCCCTGGGATTCGGTTTCGGGAACGCGCTGTACGCGGTGTACGCCGCTTTCAAATTTCATACGGCTGTAAACGCTGTCGCCGTTGATTTGGAAAACGACTTCCTTAAAGCCGCCCAGCTCCGTAGGGCTGGAATCCATAACCTCAACGTGCCAGCCGCGGGTTTCGGCATAGCGCAGGTACATACGGAACAAGACGCCTGCGAACAACGCCGCTTCCTCGCCGCCTGCGCCGCCGCGAATTTCTACGATAACATTTTTTTCGTCGTTGGGGTCGGAGGGCAGCAGCAGGATTGTCAGGCGCTGCTCGTATTCCTCCAGCTGCGGCTTAAGCTCCTTCAGCTCGTCTTTAGCCATTTCTGTGAGTTCGTCGTCTTCGTTGGCCTTGAGAATTTCCTCTGCTTCGTCGCGTGACTGGCACATAGCGCGGTACTCGCGGTAAGCGGTGACGATGGGCTCCAGCTTGGCGTGAGCTTTAGTTGCTTTTTGCCAGTTGGTTTGGTCGGCGATGACGTCGGGATCGCTGATTTTGGCTTCTAAATCTAGGTATCTATCTTCGATCGACTGTAACTTATCTAACATTGAATCCTATCTCCTACATTAAAAATATCTTAGTGTGGGGAATTTTGTATATTCTGTTTGGAGGCGTAAGAATCGCCTTTAGGCGAGGCGGCTGGCGAGCGCAGCCGGGAGCCAACAACGAAGCATAAAGCGATTATCGCGCCTCCTGCTCTATTATTTCTTCAGGAGGCAGCACAGCTTTAAGCGATGCGATTGCTACTTCGATCTGGCTGTCGTCCGGCTGGCGCGTCGTCAGCTTTTGCAGTAGCAGCCCCGGCATAATAGCCATGTGAACCAAACGGTTATCCGCATGGGCTCCGGCGAAGCGGATAAGCTCATAGCTGACGCCGGCAATCACCGGCATCAGCACAATGCGGGAAGCAATGCGCTCCAGCAGGCTGGGCCAGCCTAGGAAGGTGAAGATGAACATGCTGATCAGCATAACAATCATCAAAAAATTAGTGCCGCAGCGAGGGTGCAGCGTGCTGAAGGGGCGCACATTTTCCACCACCAGCGGCAGACCGGCTTCATAGGTGTAGATGGTTTTATGCTCCGCACCGTGGTACTGGAATACGCGCTGAATATCCTTCATCGAGGAAATGCCAGCAATATAGCTTAAAAAGATAACCATGCGCAGCACGCCCTCCGCAAGATTAAGCAGCATGGGGTCGTCGGTCAGCGCATGCAGAAAACGCATGGACCATGTGGGAATGACGATGAACAGACCGATAGCCAAAGCCACAGAAGTAGCGATGGTAATAGCCATTTCCTTGCCAGTCAGCTGCTCGTCCTCGTCGCCGGACACCTGAGCGGAATAGGCCAAGGCCTTCATACCGTCGTACAATGATTCAAATAAAGCAATAACGCCGCGCAGCAGCGGTTTTTTCAAAATCGGATATTTATCGCGCAGGCTGTTGACAGGATTTACGTCCACAACGATTTCGCCGTTGGGCTGGCGCACTGCCACGGCTACCTTGTCCGTGCCGCGCATCATCACGCCCTCGATAACGGCCTGTCCGCCTACATTGGGCTTTTTACAGCAATCTTTCGTGCTCATAGTGAATTTGCTCCCTATTTTTCAGGAAAATAAATACAGCAGAGCGACGGTTAAACGTAACTCTGCTGTAAGTATAAAGATTATTGTTCTTTGTTGTAGCGTTTGTTGAATTTTTCAATACGACCGCGAGCAGCAACGTTACGTTGTTGACCAGTGAAGAATGGATGGCATTTAGAGCAAACATCCACGCGAATCTCTTTTTTAGTGCTGCCGGTTACAAAGCTGGCGCCGCAGGCACAGGTTGCAGTAACTTCACCGTATTTCGGATGAATCTTTTCTTTCATTCTTTACACCTCACTTTACTATAGAACATTATTGTCATCATCGTTAGATATTAACACTAAATGATTGTATCACATAGCGGCGCAATGCGCAAGTGATTTTTTTATGAAGGCCAGACTTAATCTTCCTTATAATTTTCGGCGTTGTCGTAAAGTGCGGCAACCTCTTTGCTGGGCTCTTGGCCGAGCAGAGAGACAAGCGCTGCCGCAACCAGGCCGCCGACGAAACCGGGAATGATTTCATAAATGCCGGTAGAGGAAAACAGTATCAGCCAAGCTATATCCACGAGAGCGCCGACTACGATGCCTGCTACAGCGCCGTGGAAGGTGAAGCGCTTCCAGAACAGGCTCAGCAAAATTGCGGGGCCGAAGGCTGCGCCGAATACGCCCCAGGCGTTGGAAACCAGCGCCATGATGGAACCGGCGTTAGGGTTGGAGGCGATAAGCAGGGCGATGAAAGCGATACCGAGAACGACAAAGCGTCCGGCCCACAGCATTTCCTTGTCCGTAGCCTTATTCTTACGCAGTACGGGCTTGTACACGTCGCTGGCAAAGGAGGAGGCCGCGGCCAGCAGCTGGCTGTCGGCGCTACTCATAGATGCCGCCAGTACGGCGGAAAGCAGCACGCCGGAAATCAGCGCCGGGAAGATGCTGCGCACCATGGCGATGAAAACTAAGGAATTCTTATTGATTTCTTCGTCCATGCCTAAATACATACGGCCGACAACGCCGACCATGGTAGCGAAGAAAAGAATCAGCGCAGTCCAGGAAATACCGATAATAGCGGATTTTTTCATTTCCTTCTGCGAGCCTAGGGACATAAAGCGAATAATGATGTGAGGCATGCCAAAATAACCCAAGCCCCAACCCAGACCGGAAACGATGTCCGTCCATTTAGCGGTGGGATTCCAGTATTCCGTCGGAATGTGGGATACGGCGGAGGCGTCGACCAGAGACGCGGCAAAGATAGGCGCAATGAGCAGCGAGCCCAAAATCAGCAATCCCTGGTAAAAGTCGGTCCAGCAGACGGCTGAAAAGCCGCCCAAGAAGGTGTAGCTGATGATAATGAAGGCTGCCAGATACATTGCAATGGAAGAATCCATGCCGATAACGGTATTGAACAGCGTACCGCAGGCTTTAATGCTGGAAGCAGCGTAAATGGTGTAGGCTACCAGAAAAACTATGGCGCAGACTACCTGCAGCAGATTGGACTTAGATAAAAAGCGGTTGGTGAGATATTGGGGCACGGTGATGGAATCGTTGGCCACGATGGAAAAGCGGCGCAGACGCGGCGCTTCATAAATCCAGCTCAGGGTGTAGCCGATGAGCAGGCCAACGCCAATCCAGATTTGACCCATGCCCAAGGCATAGATAGAGGTGGGCAGGCCCATGAGCACCCAGGCGCTCATATCGGAGGCGCCTGCGGAAAGAGCCGTTACCCACGGCCCCATTTGACGACCGCCTAAGAAATAGGTTTTTTCGCCGCCGTTGCGGTCTTTAAAGAAAAACCAGACGCCAATGGATAGCATAAAGATTAAATAGACGATAAAGACTATCATCTCAATATAATTCATAATAACCCCTCCAAAATACAATAGATACTTACATTATATATGCAAAAAGCTTCATATACAAGGGCAGCAGAAAAAAATACGGAAAAATAGCCACTCTGACTTTTTATATTTTGGATTTTTGAATGATTTTACGAGTTTTCTTGACGCAATCTGACGCCTGTTATATAATATTGAAGAATATAGAAGTCTTTTTTAGTGCAGGGAAAACGCATTAGATTGACAAAAATCTTTTAGGGCTTGCTGCCTTTCGATCATAAAGCTGGAACGAAAAGGCTGCAGGCTCTAGTCGTGTTTACGGAGAATTTAGATGCAGGCGGTAAAAATTCGTATTCTAAGTACAACTAAAGAAGCCGGCAGCACGGCGCAGTCCATCGAGCAGCGTTACAAGGGGACGATGACGTATAAAAACGGCAAGTACTATGTGATGTACAAGGAGGACGCTCAGTCGGGGCTGGAGGGAACCAAAACCACGGTGAAATGGAATCAGGAGCGCGTTATTATTCTGCGCAACGGTACGGTGGAGCACCGTCAGGAGTTTTGCCGTGGCTATTTGGACAGAAGCGTTTATAAAACTCCCTATCTGACCATTCCTCTGACTACGGAAACGAGCTATTTATACACTTATTTCCGGGAAGGCGTTTGGCGTCTGGAGGTAGAATATACATTATATCATGGGGACGCCCCCTATGGCGAAATGCAGATTTTAATTGAAATTGAGGAGGATACAGAGGTTGGACATTAAGAATATTTTGGCTGCCGCTATTAAGGCTGCCGCTAAGAAAGCTATTGCCGACGGCAAGCTGAAGGAGGGCGCTTTGCCGGAGGTGCTGCTGGAGGTGCCGCCGCAGAAGGAGTTCGGCGATTTTGCCACTAATTTCGCAATGCAGTCCGCCCGCAGCCTGAAATGCAATCCGCGCATGATTGCGCAGGCCGTTATCGATAATCTGGACTGCGCTTATATTGCTAAAACGGAAATTGCCGGTCCCGGCTTTATCAATTTTTATCTCAAACAGGACTGGATGTACGATATGCTGGCGAAAATTATCGCCGAGGGTGAAAATTACGGCAATCTGGTCAGCGACTGCAAGGAAAAAATTCAGCTGGAATATGTCAGCGCCAACCCGACGGGCCCGCTGCACGTGGGCCATGGCCGCGGCGCGGCTGTGGGCAGCGCCTTGGCCAACCTGATGAAGGCTGCCGGTTACGACGTGACCCGCGAATATTATATTAACGACGCCGGCAATCAAATCAATAATCTGGCTGAGTCCGTCAACGCCCGCTATTTGGAGCAGCTGGGCCAGACGGTGGAATTTCCCGAAAACGGCTACCACGGCTACGATATTGTGGAAACGGCTCAGCGCATCGTAAAAAAATACGGCGATAAATTTTTACAGATGGACGAAGGCGAACGCTTGCAGCAGTTCCGCACTATTGCGTTGAAGGAAAAGCTGGCGGCGCTGAAGGAGGACCTGGCTGCCTTTAACGTGGAGTTTGACGTTTGGTTCAGCGAGCAGAGCCTGCACGACGCCGACGCTATCCATAAGGCCTGCGATTTGCTGCGCGAACGCGGCTATCTTTACGAAAAGGACGGCGCTTTGTGGCTGAACGCTACGGAGCACGGCGACGATAAGGACCGCGTAGTTATTCGCGATAACGGCGTGCCTACTTATTTTGCAGCGGATATCGCTTATCACCGCAATAAATTCGAGCGCGGCTTCGACCGCGTAATCAATCTGTGGGGCGCGGATCATCACGGCTACATCGCCCGCATGAAGGCCGCCGTGGGAGCTTTAGGATACAAGCCGGAGCAGCTGGAGGTGCTGATTCTGCAAATGGTCAGCCTGTACCGTAACGGCGAGCTGGTGAAAATGTCCAAGCGTACCGGTCAGAGCGTTACCTTGAACGAGCTTATCGAAGAGGTTGGCACCGACGCGGCCCGCTTCTTCTTTACCATGCGTTCCATCGACAGCCAGCTGGATTTCGATATGACTCTGGCTACGGAAAAGAGCAACGAGAACCCCGTTTACTATATCCAATACGCTCACGCCCGCATTTGCAGCATTATGCGTCAGCTGGAGGAAGCCGGCATTGAAATTGCCGCTGCGGATAAGCTGCGGTTGTCAGTCTTGCAGGAAAAGGAAGAGCTGGAGCTGATTAAAAAGCTGGGCGAATATCCTGAAATGCTGCAAAGAGCGGCCCGCGACCGCGCCGTACACAATGTAGCCCATTATGTACACGAGCTGGCAGGCTTGTTCCATTCCTTCTATAATCAGTGCCGCATTTTGGGCGTGGACAGCGATTTGCAGCAGGCCCGCATTGCTCTGGTTATTGCGGTGGGACATGTTATTCGTCACGCGCTGGGGATATTGGGGGTATCCGCACCTGAACATATGTAATGCTATTGGCTGAATATAAGGCGTCATATGCTTCGTCAGGGCGGGCTAGGAGTATTTGCGATACGCCGTCGCCGCCCTTCCTCGCCTCTAACGCCTTCTATCCAGCCTTAAGGTTTGAGTAATATTACTAGTATCAAATATAAAAGCAGCAGTTAAGAAAGGGATGGGAAACAAGATGACAAAATATATTTTCGTAACCGGCGGCGTTGTATCTTCCTTGGGTAAGGGCATTACGGCCGCATCTTTAGGACGTTTGCTGAAAAGCCGCGGCTACCGGGTTACTATTCAAAAGTTCGACCCGTATATCAATATCGATCCCGGCACTATGAGCCCCTATCAGCACGGCGAGGTTTTCGTTACCGACGACGGTGCGGAAACCGATTTGGATTTGGGTCATTACGAGCGCTTTATCGACATCAACCTGTCCAAAAATTCCAATGTAACTACCGGTAAAATTTATCAATCCGTTATCAATAAGGAGCGCCGCGGCGATTATCTAGGCGGCACGGTGCAGGTAATTCCTCACATCACCAATGCGATTAAGGAGCGTGTCTTCCTGGTTGGCAAGCAGGATAACGCCGATTTTGTTATTACGGAAATCGGCGGCACGGTGGGCGATATCGAGAGCCTGCCATTTTTGGAGGCTATCCGGCAGGTGAAAAAAGAGGTGGGCCGCAACGATGTGCTCTATATTCATGTTACCCTGGTTCCCTATATTTCCGCTGCCGGCGAGCTGAAAACCAAGCCGACCCAGCACAGCGTTAAGGAGCTGCGCAGCATCGGTATTTCTCCCGACATTATCGTGTGCCGCAGCGAAAAGCCCATTTCCAAAGAGATGCGCGAAAAGATGGCCATGTTCTGCGACGTTGACCCGGACGCAGTTATTCAAAACCTGACGGCCAGGAGCATTTATCAGGTGCCCATGCTGATGGAGGAGCAGCAGCTGGATTCCATCGTGCTGCGCAAGCTGGATATGGAGGATAAGCCCAAGGATATGAGCGGCTGGCACGATATGGTGGCCCGCATTCTGAAAAAATATGACCGTAAGGTGACTATCGCCGTTGTGGGCAAATATGTGGAGCTGCAGGACGCTTATATCAGCATTACCGAATCCTTGCGCCATGCCGCCGTAGCCAACGAAGCGGAGCTGGATATTAAATGGGTGAACGCCGAAAAGATTGAAGGCGAGTCCGTCGATATGACTAAGGTTATGGAGGGCGTGGACGGCATTCTGGTGCCCGGCGGCTTCGGCAACCGCGGCATTGAAGGCAAAATCAAGGCCATTCAATACGCCCGTGAAAATAAAATTCCGTTCTTCGGTATTTGCCTGGGTATGCAGTGCGCCGTTATCGAGTTTGCCCGCCACGTTTGCGGTATGGCCGACGCTAACAGTTCGGAGTTTGCGCCGGAAACCACGCATCCCGTTATCGACCTGATGCCGGAGCAGCTGGACGTGGAGGATATGGGCGGCACCATGCGCCTCGGCCTGTATCCCTGTAAGGTATATCCCGATACGCTGACGATGAAGGCTTATAACGAGGAGCTGATTTACGAACGTCACCGCCATCGTTACGAATTTAATAACGCCTTCCGCGAAGAAATTATTGAAAAGGGTCTGAAACTGGGCGGCACGCTGCCTAACGGACGTTTGGTGGAAATTGTGGAGCTGCCTGAAAGCGTACATCCCTGGTTCCTGGGCGCGCAGTTCCATCCGGAATTTAAATCCCGTCCGACCAATCCCCATCCGCTGTTCCGTGACTTTATTGCAGCTGCTTTGCGGGAACAAAAATAAGACTTTAAGGCGGCAGGCTGCTTACTGAGCGGCCTGCCTGTTTTATCGGCGGCATAAAGGAGGTTGCTATGCTCAAGAAAATTTTTATCAGCGCGGTGCTGCTGTTGGCGGTGCTTAGCTTTGTGGTGTCGCTGCTCAAGGGCAATAATAATAATGAAAAGAGCGTGACGGTGCCCGACAGAGTGGCCGTTATCGACATTGAGGGTACTATTATCAGCGGCGGCGACAGCCGCGATACGCTTTTTAATCAGACTGCGGGCGTTACCAGCGGCAGTTTGATGCGTCAGATTCGCGAGGCTGCAGCCGACGACAGCGTAAAGGCTTTGGTGCTGCGCATTGATAGCGGCGGCGGCAGCGCTACGGCGGCCGAGGAGGTGGGCCGGGAGCTGATGCGCTTCAAAAGCAATACCAAAAAGCCCATTGTAGCGACTATGGGCAATACCGGGGCCAGCGCGGCTTATTGGATTGCAGCCTGCGCCAGCGATAAGGTGTACGCCAACGCTACGACTTTAACCGGCAGCATTGGCGTGTACATGCCTTATATGAATACGGAGGAGCTGTTTAAAAAGATCGGTATTACCAGCGATAAGATTAAGAGCGGGCCCTATAAGGATATTATGAGCAGCGACCGTCCTATGACAGAGGAGGAAAAGGCCATTCTGCAAAGTATTGTCAACGAAATTTACGAGCAGTTTGTGGCTACGGTAGCTGTGGGCCGCCAAATGGAGCAGAGCAAGGTACGGCAGCTGGCCGACGGCCGCGTTTATACCGGTCAGCAGGCGAAAAATCTGGGGCTGGTGGACGAGATAGGCGATTATTACGACGCTTTGGCCGCGGCTGGCGAATTGGGCGGCATTAAACCGGGCAGCGACGGCCTGCCTGCCGTTAAAGAACGCGCTAAGCAGCAGCCGTGGGAATTTTTGCTGAGCGCTCAGATTGCCAATATGATTAAAGGAGAGCTGCTGCAGCAGCTGCAAAGCAGCCTGCAGCCCGGCGCGGCGCCTGCCGTTGTGAGGTGATGAGCTATGAGGCGCAAAACCTTCGACGTGCTTTTTGAACCGGGAGCGGGGCTGGGAGCGCTGGTCAAGCAGCCCTGCCTGTGGCGCAGCGCGTTTTATTTTACCATCAGCGTGGGCTTTTTCACCGGCGTGGTAACTAATTGCTGGCTGCTGGAGCAGCCGCTGCAGGTGCGCTTTGCCATTATACTGGCGACTGTTTTGATTATGGCGACGGCTTTATCGTTATACGGCTTCTTGTTGCACGGCATTATGGAAACCTTCGGCGCTTTGGCCGGCGACCCGGTGGGCTTGATTTGCCTTTTGGGTTATACCACTCTGCCCTTTTTGCTGCTGACGCCGGGAGCGTTGCTGGCAGGCAAGCTGGGGCTGGGAGGCTTGCCGCTGCTGGGGGTCATCGTTTTAGTGGGCTTTATCTGGATGTTGTACCTGTTGGTGCGCACTTTGGAGGCTGTTTATCTTATCGACTGCTTCCGCTCTCTGGTGGCGCTGCTGTTCAGCCTGCTTTTAATGTATATCGTTTTCGTGCTGCCCTGGCAGCTTTTGGTAAAGCTGATAACTTACGGCTGGTAAAAGGGATTTGATTTTCTTATTGCTAAAACAGTCTGAAAGTGTCATAATTAAAGAGTAAATATCTGATAATTTTCACGTATATTGTGCAAAAATATTAAGGAGTGATGTAAGGATGAACAGAGAGCTTTCTATGGAATTTGTACGCGTTACCGAGGCTGCCGCCATTGCCTGCGGCCGTTTGGTAGGCAGGGGCGACAAGAACGGCGCCGACGGTTTGGCGGTTGACGCTATGCGCGCCGCTTTTGATACCGTAAATATTAACGGTACCGTAGTTATCGGCGAAGGCGAAATGGACGAAGCGCCGATGCTGTATATCGGCGAAGAGGTGGGCGCAGGCGGTCCGGCTGTGGATATTGCCGTTGACCCGGTGGAAGGAACTAATCTGGTGGCTAAAGGCCAGCCCGGCGCTATCGCAGTTATTGCTATCGCTCCCCGCGGTTGTCTGCTGCACGCCCCCGATATGTACATGGATAAAATTGCCGTTGGCCCCCGCGCTAAGGGCTGCATCAATATTGACGCGCCTATTTCCGAAAATCTGGAGCGCGTAGCTAAGGCTATGGAACGTAAGGTTGCCGATTTGAACGTAGTGCTGCTGGACCGCGAGCGTCATTATCCGCTGATGGAGGAAATCAGAAAAGCCGGCGCACGTATTTCCCTGATTACCGACGGTGACGTTAACCCCATCGTGGAGTGCTGCATCGAAGGCAGCGGCATCCATATGTATGTGGGCAAGGGCGGCGCTCCCGAAGGCGTTTTGGGCGCGGCAGCCGTAAAATGCCTGGGCGGCGATATGCAGGCCCGCCTGTGCCCTGAGGACGACGCGCAGGTACAGCGCTGCCTGAAGATGGGCATTGCCGACGTTAATAAGGTTTTGACCTTGGACGATTTGGTAAAGGGCGACGATTGCATGTTTACCGCGACGGCTATTACCAATTGCAATATGCTGCACGGTCTGCGTTATTTTGCCGACGGCGTGCGTACCCATACTATTTCCGCCCGCTATAAAACCGGTACGGTTCGCTTTGTGGACGCAATCCACAGCCTGGACCGCAAGGTATTGGCGGTAAAACTGTAATTTGTTTATTTGTAGGGACTGACGGCAGGCCGGCCTTGCTGCGCGCGGCGGGGGACTTGCCTCAGTCCTCAGTTTTCTTTAGAATTTTTAAGACTTATGGATAATATTTTACTTAAACAGGTAGCCGCCGTGCGCGAGGTGCGGCAGGCAGCCCTTTATCATTTGGACAAACAGGCCTGTATTTTAACCGGGTTGGCGCAAAGCTGCAAGCCGGTCTTTTTTGCTGCCGTGGATAAGCTTCTGGGCGAGCGCGGCAGCCTGGCCTTCATTACGGCGTCCCGTGAGGAAATTCGCGCTTATCGCCGGGAGCTGAATTATTTTTATCCCGATCTGCCCATGCAGGAGCTGTATCCCGTCAGCCTGCCGAGGGTGCAGGCCGATACCCAAAGCCTGGAGCTGCAGGCCGGGCGCGCGGCGGCGCTGCGCTTTTTGCAGGGCGAGGAGCGGGGCATAGTTTTTATTACTGCGGAAGCCTTGCAGCAGAAGCAGCTGCGGCCGTCGGCGCAAAGTAATAAGGAACTGCGGCTGGCAGTGGGCGAAGCCCACGAGCAGAAGGATGTGGTCGCGGCGCTGCTGGAGCTGGGCTACGAGCGCACCGACCAGGTGGACGCCATCGGTCAGTTCTGCCTGCGCGGCGATATTCTGGATATTTTTCCTATTAACAGCAGTGCGCCGGTGCGTGTGGAATGGTTTGATAACGAGCTGGACGCTATGCGCAGCTTTGACGTTAATAACCAGCGCAGCATCAAAACGCTGGAAAATATTAAAATTGCGGCGCTGGCTGCGGCTTTGGACGATGTGTACGAGGCTTCGGTGCTGGATTACTGTGCGGCGCGGACGCTTGTGGTTGTGGATGAACCGGCGCGAACCTTTGAAATGCTGGATAAGCTGGATAAGGAAAACAAGGCCGACGCCGCCGAGCTGTTTACTAAGGACGAACTGCTGGAGCAGCTGAGCCGGAGCAATGTGCAGCTGGCCTCCGCGCTGTCCCACAGCTATTTGTCCCAGCTGCCGGCGCTGAATATTCCCGTGCGGGCCGTGGCTCCCTATAATAAAAATACCGGTCGCCTGGTTGAAGATTTGACAGGCTGGCTGGCCAGCGGTATTACGCCTATCGTGATGCTGTCCGGCAGCGTTAAAGCCCGTGGCTTTGCGGAAAATCTGCATAATTACGGCTTGCAGGGACTTTATGTACAGCTGGATTTGAAGCCGGGCAAGGTTAACGTGATGAACGGCGAGCTGAATCATGGCTTCCGCTTTTGGGATACTAACTGGCTGCTGCTGACGGAAAACGATATTTTCGGTATGCAGAAGCGCAAGCGGCTGCACAGCAAGCATCAGGGACAGCAGCTGGAATATTTTTCGGATATTAAGGTCGGGGATTATGTCGTACATAAGCACCACGGTATCGGCCGCTACATCGGCGTGGAAAACGTGGAGGTCGGCGGCGTACACCGCGACTATCTGCTGCTGGCTTACGCCGGGGACGATAAGCTGTATGTGCCGGTGGACCAGGTAGGCCTGCTGCATAAATATGTTGGCGCCGAGGGCGCTGTGCCGCGCTTGTCCAAGATGGGCGGCAGCGATTGGAAGCGCACTACCTCCAAGGCGGCCAAGGCTATTACGGAGCTGGCGGAGGAGTTGCTGCGGGTGTACGCCCAGCGGCAGATCGTGCAGGGCTTTGCCTTTAGCCCGGATACGCCGTTGCAAAAGGAATTTGAGGACGAATTTCCCTATGAGGAAACTCCCGACCAGCTTAAGGCTATTGCCGAGATTAAGGCCGATATGGAAAAGCCCCAGCCCATGGAACGGCTGCTGTGCGGCGACGTTGGCTATGGCAAAACGGAGGTGGCGCTGCGCGCCGCCTTTAAAGCCGTGGTGGACGGCAAGCAGGTGGCGGTGATGGTGCCGACCACGGTGCTGGCCCAGCAGCATTTTTTAACCTTTAAGGAACGGCTGCGTAATTTTGGCGTGACTGTGGAAATGCTGAACCGTTTTTGCAGCGCCAAGGAGCAAAAACGCATTTTGCAGAATTTAGAGGACGGGCGCGTCGATATTTTAATCGGGACGCACCGCCTTTTGCAGGCCGACGTGCATTTCCCCAATCTGGGGCTGCTGATTATCGACGAGGAGCAGCGCTTTGGCGTGGCGCAGAAGGAAAAAATTAAAAAGTGGCGCACGGGCATTGATGTGCTGACGCTGTCGGCAACGCCCATTCCCCGCACACTGCACCTGGCTTTGGTTAAGGGACGCGATATGAGCGTTATCGAGTCGCCGCCGGAGGATCGCCTGCCGGTGGAAACCTATGTCAGCGAATATAACGACGGTATGATTAAGGAGGCTATCGAGCGCGAGCTGCGGCGCGGCGGACGCATTTATTATATTCATAACCGGGTCAGCGGCTTGGAAGCTATCGCTACGCGCCTGCGCCGTCTGGTGCCGGGCGTGAGCATAAAAATAGCTCACGGCCAGATGAACGAGGACGCGCTGGAGGACGCTATGATAACCTTCTACGAGGGCGGCTGCGATATTTTGCTTTGTACCACCATCGTGGAAAACGGCTTGGACGTACCGCTGGCTAATACGATTATTATCGACGGGGCGGAAAACTTTGGCCTGTCCCAACTGTACCAGATGCGGGGGCGCGTGGGCCGCAGCTCTCGTCTGGCTTACGCTTATTTCGTTTACAAGCCCAATAAGGCTCTGAGCGAAATCGCGGAAAAGCGGCTGCAGGCTATCCGCGATTTTACGGAGCTGGGCGCGGGCTTTAAGATTGCCATGCGCGATTTGGAAATCCGCGGCGCAGGCAATCTTCTGGGGCCGCAGCAGCACGGGCATATCGTTGGCATAGGCTTTGCCGCCTATTGCGAAATGCTGGAGCAAACTATCGAGCGCCTGCAGAGCGGCAAGGTTGCGGCGCAGGAGCCGGAGCCGGTGCTGGAAATTCCCGCCGAGGCTTATATCCCCGATTCCTATATTGCCGACCCGCGCTATAAAATGGAGCTGTACCGCCGCTTTGCCGAAATGGCCTACAGCGAGCGGGACGATTTAATGGACGAGCTTATCGACCGCTTCGGCAATCCGCCGCCGGAGGTGGAAACCCTGTGGCGCTTGTCGTCGCTGAAGGGCTTGTGCCGTTTGATGCGTGTGCGCGGCATCAATGTGCGGCAGGGAACCATCCGCATTACCTTCGCGCCGAAGGCTCAGGTGGATCCGGAGGCTTTTATGAAGCTTATCGATTCGCATAAAAAGACAATGACTTTTAAAAGCGGCGAGGAATCGCAGCTGATTTACCGCACCGGAAGTATGCAGGAGCAGCCCCTGTCGTGGCTGGAGCGCACGTTGCCGCTGCTGGCTCTGGGTAATAAATTCAATAAGAAATAAATTTGGAGGTGAAAGCAGGTGAGTAAGGATAAATTTTTGCGCGGCGCGATGATTCTGACCATGGCCGGACTGATGGTCAAGGTTATCGGCTCCGTCAACCGCATCCTGCTTTCCCGGCTTTTAGGCGGCGAGGGCATCGGCCTTTACCAGATGGCCTATCCCGTGTACCTGCTGTTGCTGTCCGTTTCCTCCGCCGGTGTTCCGGTGGCTATATCCATTATTGTGTCCGGCTATTTGGCGCGGGGCGATTACAATAGCGTGCGCCGTGTTTTCCGTTTGTCGCTGAAAATGATGGCGGGCGTTGGCCTGGCGCTGGCGCTGGCGCTGCTGCTGACGGCTGGTTGGCTGGTGGACGCCGGCGTGCTGCGGGACGGGCGCGCCTATTACGCGCTGCTGGCTTTAACGCCGTCCATCTTTTTTGCGTCGCTTTTAGCCAGCTTCCGCGGCTTTTTCCAAGGGCATCAGCTGATGACGCCGCCTGCGGTTTCGCAGATTTTAGAGCAGTTTGTCCGCGTGACGACCATGGTAGCGCTGGCTTATATGCTGCTGCCTTACGGCTTGGAATACGCCGCTGCCGGAGCTGCCTTCGGCGCGCTGCCCGGCAGCCTGACAGGCCTGGCGGTGCTGGGCTATTTTTACCGCCGTTACCGCAGTATGTGGCAGGCTGCGCCGCAGGTAAGTGCGGAAGGCGGCGGTCAGGAAAGCGCTGCGCGTATTTTAAAGCGCCTGCTGCTGCTGGCGCTGCCGGTATCCTGCGCCAATATTCTGGTGCCGGTGACCAGCAGTATCGACGTTTTGCTGGTGCCGCGCTATTTGATTGACAGCGGCTTTACGGTGGAGCAGTCCACAACCTTATTCGGCTATTTGGCAGGTATGGCCCAGCCTTTGCTGTTGATGGCGACCATTCCCACTATGTCGCTGGCTACCAGCCTGGTGCCGGCGGTGGCGGAAGCCTTTACTTTGCAGAGGCGTGATATTATCGAGCAGAAGGCGGCCACGGCCATGAAGCTGTGCTGTCTGCTGACGGTGCCTGCCGCCGTGGGCATGAGCGTTTTGGCCGAGCCCATCAGCCGCCTTTTATACGGTACGGGCAAGGCCGCGCCTGCCATTATGCATTCGGGCCCGGCAATCTGGCTGCTGGGCATGCAGCAGGTGACTACGGGAATTTTGCAGGGTATGGGTCACAGCAGCCTGCCCATGCTGAATATGCTGCTGGGCATTGGGGCGAAGCTGATTGCCGTGTGCCAGCTGACCAACGCGGCTTATAATATCGCGGGAGCGGCCTGGGCCACCAATATCAATTTTGGCTTAACGGCGGCGCTGAACATTTTTATGCTGCGTTATTACAAAATAAATTTTTATTGGTATAATATAGGAAAAATCCTGCTGGCGTCCGCTTGTATGGGAGCCGTCGCCTGGCAGAGCCACGGGCTGCTGTTGACGGCCGTTGGCCGGACGGGGGCGGCAGTGGGCGCTATGCTTTGCGCCGCGCTGTTTTATGCCGCGCTGCTGCCGCTTTTGGGTGTGGTGACTAAAGACGAGCTGCGGCAGCTGCCGCTGTTGAAAAAATTTTAAAGTAAACTGCACAAGGCTTATTGAGAAAGAAGGCGTAATATGGGAACGATTACTATTGTCGGTCTGGGACCCGGAGCCGCAGGCCATATGTCCGTGGAAACCATGGAGCTGCTGCAAAGCTGTCCGCAGGTAATTCTGCGCACGGCAGTGCATCCTACGGTCAGCGAGCTGCAGAAGCAGAACGTGGCCTACAGCTCCTGCGACGATTTGTACGAGCAGGGCTCGTCCTTTGAGGAGGTTTACGCCGGCGTAACGCAAAGAGTGCTGGCGGCTGCGGCCAAGGGCGACGTGGTTTACGCCGTGCCGGGCAGTCCGTTGGTGGCTGAAAAAACCGTGGTGCTGCTGCGCCAGGCTGCCGGGGAGCGGGGCGTTAAGCTCATTATTAAGCCCTCCATGAGCTTTTTGGATTTGGCTTATGTGGAGCTGGGTATCGACCCTATCGCGGGCCTGCGCATTATCGACGCGCAGGACTTCGGCGCGATCGGCGAGGCGGGGGCCTACCCGCTGATGATCACTCAGGTGTACAGCCAGCTGGTGGCCAGCGATTTAAAAATCGCGCTGATGGATAATTTAAACGACGATTACGAAATTTATTTCCTGCGCAATTTGGGCCTTCCGGATGAGGAATGCCGCAAGGTAAAATTGTTTGAGCTGGACCGTCAGCCCCATATCGACCATTTGACCAGCGTGTATGTGCCGCCTGAAACTTTTGCCGGCGAGCTGCAGTCCTTTGGGGAAGAGGAGGAAGACGCGGCGGCCGACGAGCTGGGCGGCGTTGATGAAGCTTTAGTGACGACAGCCGGTTTTGATGATGTGGATATTCAACCGTTGGTGGACGTGATGCGTACACTGCGCGAGCCGGGCGGCTGCCCTTGGGACAGGGAGCAGACCCACGCTTCCATCCGCAGCAATATGATCGAAGAGGTTTACGAATATCTGGAGGCTGTGGACGCCGACGATACGGACGGTATGCGCGAGGAACTGGGCGACGTGCTGATGCAGATCGTTTTTCATGCGCGTATGGCCGAGGAAGCGGGACGCTTTGATTTGCAGGACGTTATCGACGAGGTGGTGGATAAGCTGATTCGCCGCCATCCCCATGTGTTTGGGGAAACCAAGGTGCAGGGCGTGGGCGATGTGCTGCGCAACTGGGAGACTATTAAAAAAGAAGAAAAAGCCGAGCGTAAGCATGTTCTGGACGGCGTTACCCAGGGACTGCCGGCGCTGCTGCGGGCTTATAAATTGCAGGGCAAGGCCGCCAAGGTGGGCTTCGACTGGCCGGACAGCGAGGGCGTATGGGCCAAGGTGCAGGAGGAGCTGGGCGAGCTGCGGGAGGCTTTAGCCAACGGCGACGCGCAGGCAGCGGAAAACGAGCTGGGCGACGTGCTTTTCGCGGTGGTAAATTATGCGCGCCATAATAGGATTGAGCCGGAAGTTGCTCTGAACGGCACCAATAACCGTTTCGCCAACCGCTTCAATTATGTGGAGCGGCAGGTAGAGGCCAGTGGCCGTCCGTGGAGAGAATTTACGCTGGACGAGTTAGATAAGTTTTGGGAAGAAGCGAAGAAAAGCGAAAAATAAGCTGTGCCTGGGGATAAATTGTCTTCAAAATAGGAAAAATTTGAAAACGCACTTGCAGGAAAAAGCGTTAGAGTGTATACTATTGCTAGTCAGTATGAGCCTCAGGCTCTGAACGCAAGCATGCAGCAAGATAATGACTGAAGGAGGATGATTTCATGAATAAGACTGAACTAATCGCCGCTGTTGCCGAAAAAGCAGGCTTAACCAAAAAAGATGTAGAAAAGGCTATCACCGCTACTTTAGAAACCGTAAAAGAAGAAGTAGCTAAAGGTGGCAAGGTACAGGTTGTCGGCTTCGGCACCTTTGAAGCTCGCGCTCGCAAGGAACGCATGGGCAAGAATCCGCAAACCGGCAAAGCAGTTGAAATTCCGGCTGCTACCGTTCCGGCTTTCAAAGCTGGCAAGGCTTTCAAGGATGTTGTAAACGCAAAATAATTTGCGTTGAAATAATGCCCGGCTTAGAGAAAGTCGGGCATTAAGTTTTTGAGCCGTCGCTCAGGAGGTGGCTGATGAGCAGGATTAGGAGAAGAAGACGCAGAACCAGTGCTTTCAAGCTGTTTATGCTGCTCGTGCTCATCGTATGCGCCGCAGTAGTGGGCAGGCAGGAATACAGCATTTATCAAATCAAGCGGGAACAGGCGGCGACGCAGCAGCGCATCGATTCCCTGAAGCAGCAAAAGGCTGCGCTGGAGCAGGAGCGTAAGCGCCTGGACGACCCTCGTTATATCGAAAAGCTGGCTCGCGAGGACTATAATATGGTGGGTAAAAACGAAGTTCCTCTCTTTATCGTGGAGGAGCAGAAGCAAGCAGAACAGAAGTAATAATTTTGTTCTGCTTTTTTTGTTGACACTATTATTTTTTAAAGAGTATAATACAATAGTATCAAAGAATTTTTAAGGGGGATTTTTTTCTCGATGTCACTTGAAGTAGGTGCAATTGTAGAGGGTGAAGTCACTGGCATCACCAACTTTGGCGCTTTTGTCCAATTACCGGAGGGCAAAGTGGGCCTGATTCATATTTCCGAGGTTTCCAATGTTTACGTCAAGGATGTGCATGACTTTTTAAAGGAACACGACAAAGTAAAGGTTAAGGTGCTGACCATTGACGAACGCGGTAAGATCGGACTGTCCATTAAGCAGCTGACGCCGCCGCCTGCGCCGCAGCCCAAGCCTCAGCGTCCGCAGAATGAAAACCGTGAACGTCGTGGCGGTATGCGCCAGCAGAACGCGCGTCCGTTGTCACCGCTTTCTTTTGAGGATAAATTGTCGAAATTTTTAAAGGACAGCGACGACCGTATGCTGGATCTCAAACGTAATACCGAATCTAAACGCGGTGGTCGTGGCGCCAGACGTGAAAGATAATTGTTGGCGGACATAGGGCACTCTCTGGGGTGCCCTTTCTTTGCGCACAGCCAGACGCAGTGAGGAGGGAAGCTGCTTGAAAAAAATACATCCCTTGGTGTTTAGGCTGCACCGGACGCTGCAAAAATTTTTGCGGCGGGACGGGCATTATCTTTTAGCTGTCAGCGGCGGCGCGGACAGCATGGCTTTGGCCTGCGCCTGCGCTGTTTTGCAAAGCGAAGGCTGGGGCCGTTACAGCGTGTGCCATGTGGAGCACGGCCTGCGCGGGCAGGAAGCGCTGGAGGACATGGCCTGGGTACAGCAGTTCTGCGTTCGGCGATGTTTGCCCTGCTGCGTGCGTCATGTGGACGTACTTGCTGAGGCTACCTCTCTGCATCTGTCCGTAGAGGCGGCGGCCAGAAGCCTGCGGTACGGCGCGCTGCGGGAGGTGCTGGCGCAAACGGGCGCGGAGGCTATAGTCACGGCTCACAACAGCGACGACCAGGCGGAAACGGTGCTGCTGCGCTTGCTGCGCGGCGCGGGTACCGGGGGCCTGGGGGGCATCCGACATGTAACTTCTTTGGCAATAAGGCCGTTCTTGGACTTTAGCCACGAACAGCTTATGGAATATTGCCGCCTGCAGGGCGTAGCCTATTGCCACGACAGCAGCAACGACGACCTGCGTTATACGCGCAACCGCGTGCGGCATCAGTTGTTGCCGCTGCTGGAGCAGGATTTTAACTGCGAGGTGCGCACGGCGCTGACGCGGACGGCGCGGCTGTTACAGGAGGATGAAGACTTTTTGGCGCGGGCTGCGGATGAACTTTATAAAGCCTGCCTGGCGCAGGACGAGGACGCGCAGGCGCGTTTGCTGGCGGAGCCGCTTATTCAGGCGGAGTCTGCTTTGCGCAAGCGGGCGCTACGGCGCGCTTATTTTGCCGTTGCGGGGCGCGAGCTGGATTATGAGCGCACGGAAGCGCTGGATAAATTGCTACTGACCAAACGCGGCGGCAGCGTTTTGCAGTTGCCGGGCGGCGTGCAGGCCGTGTATCGCGACAAAAGCCTCGCGTTTACTAATGTAAAAATAATTAAGCAGGATAAAATACTTTAAGGAGTTTTAAAACATGCATGACGATATTAAAACTATTTTGCTGACCCAAGAACAGATTGCCGCCCGCGTGCAGGAAATGGGACGTCAGATTACCGAGGACTATCAGGGGCGGGAGCTGATTGTAGTCGTGCTGCTGAAAGGAGCGGCCTGGTTCGCTACCGATTTGACCAGGGCTATAGATATGCCGGTGCGCGTTGATTTTATGGTAGCTTCTTCCTACGGCAACGGCACCAGCACCAGCGGCAATGTTAAGGTTAAGCTGGATATCAGCGAAAATATTGCGGGTAAGGACGTGCTTTTGGTAGACGACATTATTGATAGCGGAGTTACCTTCGCGGCTATCGGCGCTATGCTGCGCCAATGCAAACCAGCTACGTTGAAAACCGTAGCGCTGTGCGATAAGGCGGAACGCCGCGTCAACGGGTTGGAGGCCGATTACGTGGGCTTTAAAATCCCCGACGAATTTGTAGTAGGATACGGCCTGGATTACGCCGGTGATTACCGTAACCTGCCCTATATCGGCGTGTTGAAGCCTGCGGTTTACGCCAGAAAATAAAAAGCCTGCGAAAATAGTTGCTTGATTATGCTTCCTATAATATAATAAAATATTATCGGTTAAGTGGAAGGAGGATACGTGCTTGAATAAATTTTTTAAGAACGTACTTTTTTATCTGCTGATAATCATGGTAATCATCTGGATGTTTGATTTCTATAACGAAAAAGGCGTGAAGCCTGCGGATATAAGCTATACCAGCTTCCTGCAGCATGTGCAGCAGGAGGAAATCAAGCAGGTCAAGATAGTTGATAATGTTATCAGCGGCAAATTAAAGGATGGCCAGGAATTTTCTACGGTTGCGCCTAACGACAGCAAGCTGGTGGAAAAGCTGGAAGCCAAGAATGTGGATATTAAAGCCGAGCTGCCGCCGCAGCCACCATGGTGGATGAGCATTTTGAGCAGCCTGCTGCCCATGCTGATCATCGTCGGCCTGTGGTTCATGATGATGAACCAGAGTGGAGCCGGAGGCGGCAAGGTGATGAATTTTGGCAAGAGCCGCGCCCGCCGTTACGACGAGGATAAGGTAAAGATTACCTTTAAGGATGTGGCGGGAGCCGAAGAAGCCAAGCAGGAGCTTGAAGAAGTAGTAGAATTTTTAAAGAGCCCGCAGAAGTATAACGATTTGGGCGCTAAAATTCCCAAGGGCGTTTTGCTTTACGGCCCTCCGGGTACGGGCAAAACACTGCTGGCCAAGGCCGTTGCCGGTGAAGCAGGCGTTCCCTTCTTTAGTATTTCCGGTTCCGACTTTGTAGAGATGTTCGTCGGCGTAGGCGCTTCCCGCGTCCGCGACTTGTTCGATAACGCTAAAAAGAGCGCGCCCTGCATCGTCTTTATCGACGAAATCGACGCCGTTGGCCGCCAGCGCGGCGCAGGCTTAGGCGGCGGCCACGATGAGCGTGAGCAGACGCTGAACCAGCTGTTGGTAGAAATGGACGGCTTTAGCGCTAACGAGGGCATTATTATGATTGCCGCTACCAACCGCCCGGATATCCTTGACCCGGCGCTGCTGCGTCCCGGCCGTTTTGACCGTCAGATAGTTGTGGACCGTCCCGATATCAAAGGACGCACGGAAATTTTGAAGGTACACGTTAAGGGCAAACCCGTAGGCCCAGACGTATCTTTAGACGTTATTGCCCAGCGTACTCCCGGCTTTACCGGCGCGGATTTAGCGAACGTAGTCAACGAAGCCGCGCTGCTGACTGCTCGCCGTGATAAAAATGTTATCAATATGGCGGAAATGGAAGAGGCTGCCGAGCGCGTAATTATGGGCCCTGAACGCAAGAGCCGCGTAATCAGCGACAAGGAAAAACGCCTGACCGCATACCACGAGGGCGGGCATACCATCGTGGGCATGCTGCTGGATAATACGGATCCCGTGCATAAGGTAACGATTATCCCTCGCGGTCGTGCCGGCGGTTATACCTTGAGCTTGCCGAAAGAGGATAAATATTACGCTACCCGTAGCGAAATGCTGGACGAGCTGAAGGTGCTGCTGGGCGGCCGCGTGGCGGAAGCTTTGGTGCTGAAGGAAATTTCCAGCGGCGCCAGCAACGATTTGCAGCGCGCTACGCAGCTGGCGCGTCAGATGATTTGCGAATACGGCATGAGCGATAATATCGGTCCCGTAACCTTCGGACACCGTCAGGATCAGGTATTCCTGGGCCGCGATATTGCCCGCGATAAGGATTACAGCGAGGAGGTCGCCGCTGAAATCGATAAGGAAGTACGCGCCTTTATCGAGGACGCATACGCGGCAACTGAAAAGCTGCTCGGCGAGAATTTAGACAAGCTGCACGTTATCGCCAAGGCTTTGATGGAACGCGAAACTCTGGAAGAGGAAGAAATTAACCAGCTGGTGAAGTACGGACATATTTTGAGCGCCGAGGAAAAGCTGTATTTAGTACAGCAATCGGTGGCTGCAGAGGAAGCCGCTGCGCAAAACGAGAGCGCTGACGCCGGCACAAATCCATCCTTCTGCGGCACTGCGGAAGCTAATGAAAGTCTCGAAGCCGATAAAAACGGCGAGCAGGCATAAGTAAATAGTAGTAAGCCTTTAACCCCTGCGGTATTTGCCGCAGGGGTTTTTGTATGCTTTGGCGGATTTGTTTTTCCGTTATGTTTTGTTTGGCAGGCTTTGCTGGCAAGGCTATCCCTTATTGGCTTTTACGATTTGCGAGACTGCATTGTTTTGCGAGCCTTTTTGTACGGAAGGACTGCTAAAGTTGGGAAGAACAAGTCGAAGACAAGAGTGGCCGCGGAAGCGGCCAGTACTGCGCTAAAGAAAATTTAGACGGATAACCTTATAAATTTTACTAATTTTCGCGATAAGTCTGACTAATTTCCTCTTGTCGGGGGGGACAAGTATGGTATAATGTATCCAAAGCAAGGTGCGGACGTGAGAGATTGCTCTGTCAGGGGTGGCAGAGAGTTAAAAAAGTCCGCTGCGAGTTGAAACCTCTTTCCTTGCTATGAAATTTGGCAGGATTGGAAGCCTACCAATCCTGCTAGATTGATTATAAAGCGCTATCTGCTTCGTCAGGGCTCCTAGGAGTATTGATTATACGCCGTCGTCGCCCTTCCTCGCATCTAGCACTTTCTAATCAATCATTGCTCTACTAATCGCTGAATCGTTTGGCAATAAATTTTACCACCCCAACCTCACCCCGTTTATAAATTGTCTGCAAGGCAGAACTCAACCCGTAAAGCATGAGGAAACAAGGCAACTCATATCAAGCGGCGAGACGAAGCTTTAAGGACATTTTATAAAAATAAAATAATCCTTAGAGTCCAGCGGTAATATGTCAAGCTAAAAATTAGTAAAAAGATGAAAGATTTTACG
>NZ_JAUNOQ010000009.1 GCF_030531065.1 Phascolarctobacterium sp.
TTGTACATCAGCTCTTGCTTCGCTTTCAGCTCGCAAATCGCTGTGTACAAGCTTTATACCACAAGGGCGTCTGCTACAACCGCATCTGATTCAAAAAATTCAGGCTGTTAAGCTGCTTATCCGTCTGAAAAAAAATAAATTTATACAGCAGCCGCTCCAGCGCCATCAAATCGCCGCCGCGCACCGCAAAGGGCGCAGGCTTGGCAAAATCCAACTGCTCCAGCCACTGCCACAGCCGCCGCGTACCGCCGCCGCAGGGCTCCAGTCCTTCACCCGCATAAGCGGCGCGGCAATCGGCGCACAACGCGCCGCCCTGCAGCGGGCTGAACCAGGCCTCGTCTTTTTCCTCCAGCTTTCTGCCGCAGCCCACGCAATGGCTCAGCTGAGGCGCAAAGCCCGTCAGCCCCAACAGCTTAATAGCAAAGGAAAGCACCACCAGCCGCGGATTGCGTTTAGTCAGGGTTGCCAGCGTTTCCTTGAGCAAAGCGTACAGTTCCTCCTGCGGTTCTCTGTCCTCCGTCAGCACAGCGGTAAGTTCCGCCGCCACCGCGCCGTAAGCCATCTGCTGCATATCAAACGCCTGGGGCAGCCGCACCAGTTCACAGCTGCGCAGCTTATCGATTTTCTGTCCCTGCTGCACCTCGATATTGACGCAGGCGAAGGGCTGCAGCAGTCGCCCCTGCACATTTTTCACATAGCGGGCGCCATAAGCGATAAAGCGCAGCTTGCCGTATTTTTTTGTAAAACAGACCACATATTTATCCGCCGTCTGCCAATGTCTTACATGCAGCACTATCGCTTCGTCCTGCAAAAGCTCCCGCTCGTTGTCCGTCATTTCATCCTTCTTCGGGAAAAATCCCTTCGTCAATCAATTTTATTTTTATCAGCCGCGCTCTGTCGCTTTTCCGGCAAAGGAACCGCATGCACCCGCAGTACGCGGAAGCCCTCCGCTTCAATTACCTTAAAGCAGTACGCTCCCACAACCACCGCGTCGCCCACCTGCGGCTGACGGCCCAAAAGGCCGAAGACATAGCCGCCGATAGTATCCTCCTCCGCCTCGTCAAAGGTCAGATGCAAAAGCTCGCCGATATCGTCCAGCAGCACCATGCCGTCAAATTCGTAAGCGCCGTCCGCCAGCTGCACCACGTCCTCCGGCTCCATGGCCTCATGCTCGTCCTGAATTTCGCCGACGATTTCCTCGACTAAATCCTCCATCGTAATCAGCCCCGCCGTGCCGCCGTATTCGTCGGCTACCAGCACCATCTGCACATGACGCTGCTGCATCAGGCGCAAGGCCTTAGCCACGGGCATAGCTTCGGGAATAACCACGATGGGCCGCATCAGCCGCCGCAAATCATACTGCTCCTCGCCGCCGACAGCCAGCAAATCCCGCACATGAATCGTACCGATAACATTGTCCTTATCTTCAACGCACAAGGGGTAACGCGTATGGCGGCTGTCACGCACCACCGCTAAATTTTCCGCCAGACTGTCGTCGGCAAAAAGGCAAATCATATCCTGCCGCGGCACCATCACCTCGCGGGCCACGCGGTCGGCAAAATCAAAAACATTATCGATCATCCTGCTTTCCAGCTGGTCTATCTGCCCCTTCTTTTCGCTGGCGCTGACAATACGGCGCAGCTCGTCCTCGCTGCGGGCTATATCTTCCACAGGCCTGGCGATATGCAGCAGCCTGCGCAGCGCCGCCGAAGCCTTGCTGGAAACCCACACCAGAGGATACAGCAGATAATGCAAAAAAATTACCGGATACACCGTCGCCACAGCGGCACGTTCTTCGCTGACCGCCGCCCAGGCCCGCGGCACCAGCTCGCCCCAGACCACATGCAGCAAAATAACCAAAAGCACGCTGCCCAGCCAGGCCAAAGGCAGCTCCAAGGCTAAGCCTTCATGCAGCAGCAGCGCCAAAAAGCGGCCGCCGAAAATTCCCAGCAGTACGGTAGACGCCGTAATGCCCAGCTGCACGGCGCTCAAATAGCTTTCCTGCTTGTCCAAAACGCGCACAGCTAAAGACGCGCGGGAAGAACCGCCTTGAGCAAGCTCCTCCAGCTTGCCCTTGCGCGCCCGCGTCAAACCATATTCCGCAATTACAAAAAAACCGTTTAATAAAACTATCAGCAGCACCAAAACGATTAGCCACAAGCTGCCGATAGCGGGATCGCCGTCGATAGGTCATCACTCCTTTGCCAATTTACAAAAAAAATTTAACGAACATTATAACCAAACTGCTTCAAGGCCTTGTCCTGATTGCGCCAATCAGGCTTTACCTTAACCCACAAATCTAAAAACACCTTGCAGTACAATAAATTTTCAATATCGGCGCGGGCCTGCTGGCCGATTTTTTTCAAAAGGCCGCCCTTCGCGCCAATCACGATGCCCTTTTGGGAATCGCGCTCCACAAAAATAGTGGCGCGGATATAAACGCTTTCGTCTTCCCGCTCCTTGAACTCTTCCACCTCAACGGCTACGGAATGAGGGATTTCGTCCCGCGTCAGGCGCAGCACCTTTTCGCGAATCATTTCCGCAGCGATAACGCGCTCCGGTTGATCGGTCAGCATATCGTCGGGGAAGTAGGCCGGGCCTTCGGGCAGTAGCCTGGTAATTTCGCCAACCAAGCCGGGAAATTCCCCGTCGTTTAACGCGGACACCGGCACAATAGCGGCAAATTGGTAAAGCCTGCTGTACTCGTCCATAATTTTAAACAGCTTGCTCTTGTCCGGCAATTTATCTATTTTATTAACCACCAGAATAACCGGCGTTTTTACCTTGCGCAGCAGCTCTAAAATATAATCCTCGCCCGGGCCGCGCTTTTCCGCCGCGTCGACGACGAATAAAATTACGTCCACCTCCTGCAGCGTGCTTTCAGCGGTGCGCACCATATATTCGCCAAGCTTATGATGGGGCTTGTGAATCCCCGGCGTATCCAAAAACATAATCTGCGCGTTATCCGTATTCAGAATGCACATAATTTTATTGCGCGTTGTCTGCGGCCTGTCGGACATAATGGCAATTTTTTCGCCGATCAGGCTGTTGGTCAGAGTGGATTTGCCCACGTTAGGGCGTCCCACCATGGCGGCAAAACCTGCGTAATGCTTCGCTTGCGTATCTATGCTAATCAACTCCTATAATGAAAATCCGTAGGGCAAAAGCTCCTCCAATGTGCAAATTTTAATATCGCCCCGGAGATTGCCCAAAAGTATGGTTTTTATCTTAAATTCGCTCATCACCTGACGGCAGGCGCCGCACGGGGCCACGGGCGCAGGCGTGTCCGCCACTACGCATAAAGCTTCCAGCTGCCGCTGGCCCGCCCCCGCCGCCGCAAAAACGGCGTTGCGTTCGCCGCAGCAGCACAAGCCGTAGGAGGCGTTTTCCACATTGCAGCCGCCATAGCATTTTCCGTCGGCGCAGCGCACCGCCGCCCCCACCGCAAAATGCGAATAAGGCGCGTAGGCATGCTCCCTGGCTGCCAGCGCCAGCTCATACAGCTCTCGCTGCTCTTTGGCAAGATTTTCCGCACGCATATCCTGCATTTTCTTGCCTCCTCAATGCCTTCCCGTAGGATGGTCAAAATATTCCTCGGACAAATTTATGGCCCGCAGCGCTTCCTCTTCCTTAGCGCGCATCTCGGCCTTTTCTTCCTCCGTCATATGGTCGTAGCCCAAAAGGTGGAACATACCGTGTACCGCTAGGTACGTCATTTCCCGCTCCAGCCCGTGGCCATATTCTTCGGCCTGACGCAGCGCCGTTTCCGCCGAAATAATAATGTCGCCGTAAAGATGCTCCTGCGGCTCCCATTCGTCAAAATTCAGCTCCGGCTCGCCGCTGTCCTCGCAATCCTCGTCCAAAGCGAAGCTCAGCACGTCCGTAGGCTTATCCATGCCGCGGTATTCACGGTTCAGCGTATGAATTTCCGCATCGTCCACAATGGTCACATCCACCTCGGACTCCTGCGGCAAAGCGTTGAGCCGGGCCACGGCCGCCAGTCCTTCCCGCAGGCGCTGCAAAACCGCGTCCGTCAATTCTATTTTATCCTGAGCGTTTTCTAAATTGATAATCATGCTGCAAACTCCTTCGCCGCCATTTAAGCGTCCCGCCGCTTTTCAAAGGCTTCATACGCCTTGATAACGCTGCCCACAATCTCGTGGCGCACCACGTCGCGCTCATTGAAATGAATAACGCCAATGCCCGGCACGTCGCCTAAAATTTTCGCCGCGTCCTTCAGCCCGCTGTTCTTGCCGCCGGGCAAATCTATCTGCGTAATATCGCCGGTAATAACCATTTTGCTGCCGAAGCCAAAGCGGGTTAAAAACATTTTCATCTGCTCCGGCGTGGTATTCTGCGCCTCGTCCAAAATAATATAAGCGTCGTTCAGCGTGCGCCCGCGCATATAAGCCAGGGGCGCTACCTCTATCGTTCCCTTGGCCAGATACTTTTGAAAGGTGTCGCTGCCCAAAAGGTCGTACAACCCATCGTACAAGGGACGCAGGTAAGGGTCCACCTTGTCCTGCATATCGCCCGGCAAAAAGCCCAGCTTCTCGCCCGCTTCCACCGCCGGCCGCGTCAGAATAATGCGCTCCACCTCTTTTTTCTTCAGCGCCGCCACGGCCAGGGCCACGGCCAGATAAGTCTTGCCCGTACCAGCAGGCCCGATGCCCAGCGTAATAAAGTTTTTGCGAATGGTTTCCACGTACTGCCACTGCCCCAGGGTTTTGGCCTTAATCTGCCGCCCGCGGTTGTTGACGATAATCGTATCGGCGTACATGCGGTGCAAGCTGTCCAAGCGCCCTTCTTTAACCATATAAATGCTGTAGCGCACGTCGTGGCTGGTCAACGGCAGCCCCTGACGGTACAAAAATAGCAGCTCCTGCAGCAGCCGCTCCAAGGCGGCGGCTTCCTCCGCCTCGCCGCTGACGCTGATGGTAGTGCCCCGCGCCACTAAGGTGCAGCCGGCAAAAGCGCCGCGAATAATCCGCAGAAGCTCGTCGTTCTTACCGCAAATTCCTACCATTTCCTGCTGGTCGTGGGTCTGTAAATCAAAATTATTCGTCAAGCTCTTTCCTCCCGCTTATCGCTTCTCAATGGTAATTTTTTTGATAATTACCGGCGTTACCGGCTTATCCGCCGCGTCGGTTCTTACCTTGCCGATTCTGTAAACCACTTCCATCCCCTTGGTCACCTTGCCGAAAACCGCGTGCTTGCCGTCCAGCCAGCCGCATTCGCGCAAAGTAATAAAGAACTGGCTACCGCCGGTATTAGGCCCTGCGTTGGCCATGGACAGCACGCCCGGCCCGTCGTGCAGCAGCTTACTGCTGAACTCGTCCGCGATTTTATAGCCCGGCCCGCCGGTGCCGTCGCCCTTGGGGCAGCCGCCCTGAATCATAAAATTATCGATTACCCGGTGAAAGGTCAGACCGTCGTAAAAGCCCTGCTGCGCCAGCTTGATAAAATTAGCGCTGGTCTTAGGCGCATAATCCGTCGCCAGCTTAATTTCAAAATCGCCCATACTGGTGCTGAACACCGCCGTAGCGGGCTCGGCCTTTACAGTTTCCTTTTCCTGACCGCAGGCGGTAAGCCCAACGGTGCACAACAGCAGCATACATATCACAAGAATTTTTTTCATTATTACAAGCCTCCAAAAAAATATACTTCGATGATTTCATTATACCACAAGGGCATATGTTCTGCTATGCCCTGCGTTCGCCTCCGGCTCCGTAATCGCCAAGCATTCACATTATACCACGTCTGCCGCGGCTCTGTCAGCGTTTTCGGCTCGCAAATCGCCGGGCAAAAAGAAAAAAGCCAGGCTCCGCAGAGCCCAGCCTTCTCGTTTTCATTTTCATTTTCATTTTCTTTTTCGCTTACCAAATCAGCGCCAATTTTAATCGACGGTATTTACTAAGCTGCCGATTTTTTCAATGCGGCAAACAATTTCGTCGCCGTGACGCAAAAACGTCGGCGGTTTCATGCCCATGCCCACACCGGCAGGAGTGCCGGTGGCGATAATCGTCCCCACCTGCAGCGTCATGCCTTGGGAAAGCTCGCTGATCGCGCCGCAGACAGTTTGTATCATGCAGTTGGTATTGCTGCTTTGCCGCAGCTGGCCGTTGACCGTGCAGCTGATATCCAGATTCTGCTCGTCGCCGATTTCGTCCGCCGTCACCAGGCACGGGCCCATGGGCGTAAACCCGTCCAGGCTTTTGCCCAGATACCATTGCTTATGACGGGTCTGCAAATTGCGGGCGCTGATGTCGTTAATAATAGTATAGCCGAAAATATACTCCCGCGCTTCCGCCGCAGTTACGCCCTTGCAGTCGCGCCCCAGCACCACGCCCAGCTCGCATTCATAATCCAGGCTGTCCACCAGCCCGGCGTAAGCAGGCACCGCTTCGCCGCAGGCCGTAGCCCGGTTGACGCGCTTGGAAAAATAAATAGTGTAGGGCCGTTCGCCGCCGAAAGCTTCGTCCGAAAAATGCCCCGCTTCGCGGGCATGAGCTTCATAATTGATGCCCAGGCAAATAACGTCCTGCCGCGGCCGCACAATGGGCGCGCACAGCTTGACGTCCGCCAAATTGACGGCGGCTCCTCGCAGCACGTCCTCATTAGCCGCCAAACGGTTTAAAATTGCGCGCGCCGCGTCATAATTTTCGATAAGCTCCTGCATATCGCGCAGCTTCAGCTCCGGCGCCAGCTGCGCCAGACGCTGCAGTCTGTATATCGTGCCGCCCTCGCTAAAAGCCAGCAAAATTTCTTCCTTATTATTTATTTCCGCCGTATAGAACCGCATAATTGCCTCCTTTATTTATTCCAGCTCCACGCGCCCTCCCACATAACGCTGCGGTAGTTTGCCAAATCCGTCGCGCCCTCGGTGGAAACGCACAAAATTACAGAATCGCCGTCCAGCGCCAGCTGCCGCTTCAGCCAGCTCAACTCCTGCTCCCGCAGCGCGGCAGCCGCCAGTCCCAGCCCCGCCGCGCCGCTTTCGCCGGAAATTATCGGCGCGTCGCCGCTCGCCGGGTTGCCCAAAACGCGCATTCCCAACGCCGCAATCTCGTCCGGAACGGCGGCAAAAGCAGCGGCGTGCGCCGCCAGCTGCCGCCAGCCCAAACTGCAGGGCTCGCCGCAGCACAGGCCCGCCATAATGGATTGCAGCTCGCCGCCCACATTATGCAAAGCGCCGTCCGCCGCCAACGCCGTTTTGTATAAGCAAGCCGCGTTGAGCGGTTCCACAATAATAATCTCAGGCAAATCTTCTTGATAATAATCTGCCAAAAAGCCCGTTACGGCTCCGGCCATCGCGCCCACGCCCGCCTGCAAAAATACGTGGGTCGGCCGCGCGCCGCCAGCAGCCCGCAGCTGCTGCACGATTTCATAAGCCAGCGTCGTATAGCCCTGCATAATATGCAGCGGTACTTCCTCGTATCCTTCCCACGACGTATCCTGCACCACGACGCCGCCATGCTCGTCCGCATAACGCCGCGCCAACCGCACCGCGTCGTCGTAATTCACATCGGTAATCTCCGCTTCCGCTCCCAGGCTGCGGATATTCTGCAAGCGTTCCAAGGACGAACCCTTAGGCATAAAAACCACGGCCCGCTGCTCTAATTTCTGCGCCGTCCAGGCCACGCCGCGCCCATGATTGCCGTCCGTCGCCGTCACAAAAGTAATTTGCCCCAAGCGTTCCTTTACCTGCGGCGAAGTTAAAAGTTCATACGTCATCTCCCGCATAGGAACGCCCAAGCGTTTGGCGATTTCGCAGCCGATGGCGTAGCTGCCGCCCAAAACCTTAAAAGCGTTCAGCCCGAAGCGTTTGCTTTCGTCCTTCACGAAAATATCCCGCACTCCCAAAACGCGCGCCAAATTCTGCAGCCGCGCTAACGGCGTACAGCTGTATTCGGGAAAACTGCTGTGAAAGGCCTGCGCCCTGTGCGCCGCTTCCACGCCAAAGTCCGCAGCGAGCGCGGCAACCGTTTGCCGCCAGCTTACCGCTTTTATCTCTCGCATTTATTTCTCCTTGGCCAAAATATAGCCCAAAACTATGCCCGCGTCGCGGTAGACCAGCTTGCTGGTGCTGGTTTCGCAGCAAACGTCCAGCGCCTGCCGCCAAAGAGCCGCCACGTTATGCTTTTGCAGCTGACGCCGCTGTTTTTTAGCGGCCGCCAACGCTTTCGCAAAAAATTTGCCGTCCGCAAGCCGCGCCAGAGCGCAGATATTTTCCACAATCTCCGCTTTTTCATCCGCAAGCTTCTGCCAATTTTTTACGCACGCGCGCGCCGCCGCCAGCGCCGTCTGCTCGCCGCAGGTTGGTTTAACGGCGTACAACCGCGCCGCCGCTTCGTAAACTGCGGCTGTCAGTTCGCCCCGCAGCGCCAGGCTCACAAGTTTTTCGTTTTCCTCCGCAACAAGCGCGTTCAGCTTTTTCGTCAAATAACCGCGCCCCAAAATTTCTTTATTGCGTTCGTACAAAGCCAGCCACAGCCGCAGCAGCGCCCGCAAAGCGCCCAGCCTTTCCACAACGGCGAACGCTTCCCGCAAGCGCGCCGCGTCCCGGCAATCCTCTCCGGCAAGCTCGGCCCCGACGGCGAGCAAGCTGCGCAAAGCGGCCAGCTGCCGCCGCGTTTCTTTCAGCGCCGCGCCCTCGATATTCTCCGCGCCGTCTTTGATTTTATTTTGCCACAGCAGCAAAGCGTCGCCGCACCGCTGCGCGGCCTTCAGCAGTTCCGGCAGAGCCGGGCCGTCGCCCAATTTATTTTTTGCGGCGGGCTTGTCGGCTTCCACGCCGCACAGCGCCAACCCGCGGGCAAACTTGCTGCGCGGCTCGGCAAAGAGCGGCGCTGCGGCGGCCAGTTTAGCGGCGAAAGCCAAAAGCGTTCCCGCTTCTCCCTCTTTTAACTCCAGTTCAATTTCGTCTATCTTGTCGCTGGCGGCGCCTGCGGTAATCTTGCCGCGGTCTACGGCCAGCTCGATAACCGCGCCTTCCCAATCGATAAGATACGTAGTCCGCTGCACGTTCACGGTAAACTTTTTTCCCACGCCGTCGGGCGCCAGCTCGCGCAAATCTTCTGCCAATCCCAATTCTGCAAAGCCGTCCAGCTTCGGTTTAGCGGAAGTCAGCGGCACGGTCAGCTCGCGGCGTTCGCTCAGGCCCGCGCTGTTTTGCAGCGTAGTCTTTACCGTCGCTTCATAAGTGCCGTCCCCGTTGGAGCGCACGCGGTAAGCGACGCCGTTATTTTTAAACGCCCAATCAGCCGTATCGTAATAGCTACTGATGACCCTACGCTTGCGGCAGCTATCCGGCCTAATCGCCGCGCTGACAAAATCCAAAGCCAAAAGCTTTTTCAAATCGCTCTTGCTGACTAAAAGTTTTAATTCGATTTCCGTATTCTTATCCATAACCATCACTTGCCTTTCCAATATTTTTTCCAGCCTGCGACGACGTTCGCGCCGCTGCGGCGCCGCCACCACACCAGCGGGACGCCGAAAGCCAACAGCGTTACTAAAAGCGCCGCGTAAAAACGCGCCGTGCCAAACGAATCCGCCAAAAAATTATAAGCCACGGCTCCGGGCAGCATACCTAAAACCGTAGCGCCGCCGTAAATTTTAAAAGGCAGGCGCACGCTGCCGGCAATAATGCTCACCGGGTCGTAAGGGAAAATCGGCACGGTGCGCAGCCACAGCATTTTCGTAAAGCTGCCCTCGCCCGCAAGGTACGACGCCAGCCTTTCGCCTAAGCTGCCGCCAAAATTACTAAGCAGCCAGCTGCCGCCGCCAAAGCGCCCCAGCAAATAGCAAAAGCTGGCGCAGCCAAAGCCGCCGCAGAGCAAAAACACAACGCCCCACCACGGGCCGAACAACACGCCCGCGCTCAAATTCAATATTAAAGTTGGAAATAACAACAGCGGCCGAATGGTGTACACGCCGACGTAAATCAGCGGCGCCCACACGCCGAAGCCGATTACCCACCGCCGCACATCCTCCGCCGAGCGCGGGTGAGGGTTATACGGCGACATATATAAAGCGTACACTACCGCGCCCAAAAGCAGCGCATACGCCGCCAGCCGCAATATAATATACAAGCTTGTTTTCTTCATATAAAATCCTTTCCTGCTTGTCCGTTCAAATTTATTATAAAGCTATTGACGCCCGATATGCAAGCCGCCAGCCGATTTTCTGCAAAATTACTGTGACGTAGCATGATAAAAATGTGAAATGCCTTGACATAAGAAGTCCTTTCGATATAATTAAGGTAAAGTTTGCTTTAAGAAATAAATCGTCAAGAAGCGACAAGTATTTGAGAAAGAGGGGAAACATTATGATTTTTAAATTTGAAGCGCAAGCTCCTAAAATCGACGAAAAAGCCTATGCTTTCAATACCGCCACCCTTATCGGCAAAGTAGAAATCAAAGAGTACGCCAGCGTTTGGCCGGGCGTAACCATCCGCGGCGACGTCAACCGCATCGAAGTCGGCCGCTACAGCAATATCCAGGACAACAGCGTGCTGCACGTAGCCGATAATTACGCCTGCATCGTCGGCGATTACGTTACCGTCGGCCACTGTGCGCTGCTGCACGCCTGCACGGTAGAAGACCACTGCCTCATCGGTATGCACTCCACCGTTTTGGACGGCGCGGTTATCGGCCGCGGCTCCATCGTCGCCGCAGGCGCAGTCGTAACCAAGGGCACCGTCGTACCGCCGTTTTCTTTAGTGGCAGGCGTACCCGCGAAGGTTATCAAAAAGCTGGACGAAAAAGGCCTGGAGGCAATCCACGCGCAAGCTCTCAAGTATAAAACCCTGTGGACCGAACGCTACGGCCTCTTGCCCGACGGCGGCGGCGAACGCTACCACGGCGAAAAAATAGTTTAAGCATTGCGTTTAAAAAGCTCAGGACGGAACTGCAATTCCGCTCTGAGCTTTTATTTTTATTTTCAATTACCATTTTAAATTTGCTTGCCGCGCACGCGCGTCAGATACGAATACAGCGCCGTACACATCAAAATGCAGCCCGTAGTCACCAGCACGTAGCGCGTCGGCATCAGCGAACCCAAAAAGCCGCCGAGCAGCGGGCCGACCACGCCGCCGAACTGCTGCGCGCTTGTCACCAGCCCGAAGGCTTTGCCGCGCGTATTATTATCGGTGACTAAAATTAAATTAGCGTTGATATTGGGCACCGCTCCCGCCAGGAACAGGCCATAAACGAACTGAATCGCCGCAAACTGCCATACGTCGGCAATAAAAATCTGGAAGAGGTTGATAAAGCCCGCAACGAAAGCGACTACGGCGAAGGTGCGCATATAACCGAAGCGTTGCCCGCGCTTGCCCCAGAACGGCGCGGCGATAATGCCCGCAAAACCGGCCAAAGAAAAAATTATGCCGGACATCTTGATAACCTCGTCGCCCATAGCGTTCATCAAATGGCCGACGTAAAGCGTAATCAGCGGCTGGATCAGCATCACGCAGGACTGCACGATGAAGAACATCAGCATCGTATAGACGAGTTCCCTGTTATGCAGCGATTCCTTCAAATCGTTCAGCAAAGTGAAAGCGCCGCTGCCGCCCTTCTGCAGCACGGTCAAGTCCTTAACGATAAACACCACCGCCACCGTCGCGACAAAAAGCGCCGCGCTGCCCACAAAAAACGACGTCCGCATTCCGAACCAGCTGCTCAAATAACCGCCGAGCAGCGGCCCCATAATACTGCCGCTGGCCACCGCCGTCTGCATCATGCCCATGCCCCAGCCCATGCGCGATTCCGGCAAGGACGAGGACGCCATCGACATACAGGCCGGCACAAAGCCTGCCACCACGCCGCACAGCGCCCGCACCAGCAAAAGCTGGTACACATTCTGGCAGGCGCCCGTCAAAAAATACGTCAGCGCCAGGCCGAAGCCCGCGCGGATAGCCATCTTGCGCTGCCCCACGTGGTCGGCCAGCGCGCCCCAATACGGCGCCATAATGCTGCTGCCCAAAAAGGTAATCGCGAAAGTAATTCCGGCCCAATAATTTACGTCCGCCTGCCCCACGCCCAATTCGCGTAAAAGATACACCGGCAAAAAGGGAATGCAGCTGGTATAGCTGGCGCAGCATAAGAACACGCCTATCCACAGCACGGGCAGATTTCTTTTCCAATATGTATTTTTAGAATCTGTTTCAGATAACGCAATCATTCTTTTCGCCCCGCTTGCAATCTTGCTTTCTTAATACTTATTATACCATTTTTACTGCGGCTCTGCCATCATCTGCGGCTATACGAAAAATAATGTGAATTTTTTATTTCCTGACTATCTTGTATTATGGGTTTATAATAATGAAAGAGATAACCGGTTGTGATAAGCCGGCTCTCCCCAAAATGTTTATATTTTGATGAGATACCGCCCACCGCTAGGCGGTTTTTCTCATTGGTTTGTCTTTGAAGCAAGTCTGCCAATAAAATTTCAAATGTTAAAGCTATATCTTGTAGTGCTATTTCAAAAACTGTCATATAGTGTACATATTTCCGTGTTGACAGTTTGTCACGAAAAGTTTACAATATTATCATAAGCAAAGTCGCTTACGCGGCTTTGCTTTTTGCTTTTTATGCCCGTTTGGCTTTACAAATAAAGGTATAGGGAGTGTAGTAGCAAACCAAAATTTAGGGAGGAGAAAAGAAAGGAGTACCCCGTATGCAAGATCTTATAAAATATACGGACAATATCAATAAGCTGTTGGCGCGGTTCGGCGTCAAGTTCGGCATTTACAAAAACAACGTCTTTCACGAGCAGCTGTTCCCCTTCGACGCTATTCCCCGCGTCATCACCGCCGCAGAATTTGAGGAAATGGAGCGAGGCCTGGTGCAGCGCGTCACAGCTCTCAATATGTTTCTCTACGACATTTACCACGAGCAAAAAATTATTAAAGATAAAATAATTCCCGAAGAATTTGTTTTTTCCTCCAAAGGCTTTTTGCCCCAATGCGCAGGCGTCACCCCGCCGGGAAAAATCTACTCCCACATTTCCGGTATCGACCTGGTGCAGGCGCAGGATAAAAAATGGTATATTCTGGAAGATAACCTGCGCATCCCTTCCGGCGCCAGCTATCCCTTGATTGCCCGCAAGCTGTGCCGCATCGCCAGCCCGCAAACCTACGCCAGCCACAACGTGGTGGACAACCGCAATTACGGGACCATGCTGAGCGGCGTTATGAAAAACGTCAGCACCGGCGGCATTTCCGTTATCCTGACGCCGGGCCGCTACAACGCCGCCTTTTTCGAGCACGCTTATCTGGCGGAAATGACGCACAGCATTCTGGCCATGCCTTCGGATTTATATGTGGAAAATTCCCAGGTATATTACCGCGCGATGGATAAGCCGCAGCGCGTCGGCGCAATTTACCGCCGTATTTCCGACGAATATTTAGACCCACTGACCTTCCTGCCAGAATCCCTCATCGGCGTGCCCAATCTGATGGCCGCTTACCGCGCGGGCAACGTAGCCATCATCAACGCTCCCGGCAACGGCGTAGCCGACGACAAGGGCATTTACTACTTCGTTCCCGCGATGATTAAATATTATCTGGGCGAGGATTCCATCACTCACAACGCGCCCACCTACCTGATGTATTACCAAAAGGACAGGGATTACGCGCTGGCTAATTTTGACAAGCTGGTATTCAAAGACGTTTCGGAAGCCGGCGGCTACGGCGTACTTTTCGGCCGCGATTTGGACGCCAAAAAGAAAGCCGACTTCATCGACCTCATTAAAGCCGAACCGCGCCGTTTTATTGCGCAGGAAATCATCGACTTTATCGACCTGCCCATCATGGACAACGGCCAGGAGGTGTTGCGCAAGGCCGACCTGCGCGCCTTCGTCCTCAGCGGCAAGGAAACGAAAGTATGGCCCAGCGGCCTGACGCGTTTTTCGCGCAACCCGGATTCATTCGTTGTAAACTCATCTCAAGGAGGAGGCTTTAAAGACACATGGGTATTATCTCGTTAGAAAAATCAAATCATCTCTACTGGCTGGGACGTTACAGCGAGCGCGCCTTCACCACCATCCGCACTTTTATGGAAGCTTACGACACCATGCTGGACCAGGACCCGGAGGCCTATAAAAAAATCTGCGCCAAGCTGCACATTCCCGACGTGTACGGCAGCAAGGAAAATTTCATCGTCAATTATCTTTTTGACGAAACCGACCCCAATTCCGTCTACAGCAATCTTTCCCGCGCCTGCGACAACGCCAGCGTGATGCGCGACGTTATCAGCAGCACGGCCCTGGGCTACATCCAGCTGGCGCTGGACGTGATGGAAAACGCCAAGCGCGAAACCTTCTGCCTGCTGTATTTGCAGCAGGTGCTGGACGACCTGTACGCCTTCTGGGGCTGCGTTGACGATTACGTGGAGAGCAGCGCCTGCCGCAACATTATGAAAACCGGCCGCTATATCGAAAGGCTTGACTTGTATATTCGTTTAGATTATGATAGTAGAGCAATGGAACTGGCCTACACCCGTATGGAATACCGCCTGCACCGCAGCTGCGCCGCCTATGACGAAGAAAATTTCCGCATCGTCAGCGACGCCGTAAAACGCGGCGGCGATTTGTGCGCCGTTCTGCCAAACCTCAACAATATCTTTAAGGATTGATACGCTTTGAGAAAGCTAAAATTCCACTACGAAATGCAGCTGGACTTCAGCGGCGACGTTTACCGCCACAGCTTTGCCCTGCGCTGCCTGCCCAAGGAAACCTGTACCCAACGTATCGTCAAGCTTTCCTGCTCCATTACGCCGCTGACCTCGATAACTAAAAGCTGGGACGCTTTCGGCAATCCTATGTGCTTCGGTTATATCGCCGAAGCTCACGATTACTTCAGCTTTCGCGTCGCAGGCACGGCCATCACCAACAGCGAAAACATCGACAGCGGCGAACTGAACCATTTGTTTTACTATCCCACGCCGCAGACCACGCTGACCCACGGTATGGAATATTATCTGAAGCTGGCGCAGCAGCAGCGCGACCCGGTGCAAAAAACCCTGTGCATGAGCGACGCGCTGTACCATAATTTTATCTACAAGCCCAATACCACCACCACCCAGACCACGGCGCAGCAGGCCCTCGACCAGGGCACGGGCGTCTGTCAGGATTATACGCATATTATGCTGGCGCTGTGCCGCCGCTGCCAAATTCCCGCCCGCTATGTGGCAGGCTTTATGATCGGCGAAGGCGCGACGCACGCCTGGCTGGAGGTTTACGCCCGCGGCCATTGGATTGGCGTCGACCCTACCAATAACAGAGTGGTGGACGATATGTATATCAAAATGTCCGAAGGTCGCGACGCTTCGGACTGCATTGTGGACAAGGGCGTTTTCTTCGGCGACGTTAAGCAGAAGCAAAGAGTTTTCGTCAAAGTAACGCAGGAGCCCTTGGAATAAAGGCGGCACACTAAAATTTTATATTCGCCAGAAAGTTTGCAAGCCGGCATCGCAGGACGCCGGCTTTTTTCATATTTCCAACCGTTACGCAAAAAAATCTTTCGCAGCTTCGGTTTATCCATTATAATTAAAATATCAAGCAAAACAGATTTTACGAGGAGAAAATTATATGCCGTTATCCAAGGCTCTGCGCCATTCTAAAACCGCCGCGCTCATTGCGCTGCTTCTGGGCTGCCACCTCGCGCTGCCCGTTTGCTGCGCCGCCGACGAGGATTACACCTGGCAATTTAATACCAGCTCTGCTAATGCCGACGTCTACGGCCCCTTTAAGCTTATTTATCTGCAAAAGGGCGACAGTATCGCTATTCTCAACGGGCAAACGGTAACGGAAAATATGGTTATCGAAGACGATATACCTGCCGACAGCGCTATACCGTCATTGGTTTTACCGGCAGCTCTCAAATATTACGGCGAGCTTTTAGGCGAAAATGCCGCCGACGGCAGTATTCCCATTTATGTTGCCTTCTCGTCCCAGGACGATTATCTGGCGGCTTTCTCCACTAATTTGGGCGACGCTAACGGCCCGATTTACCAAGCGTTAGCAGCGCAAGGAAACGGCAACCCCAGCGATACTTTTATTATCTATAATACCAACGGCGACCTTAACGCTTACGACCTGCCTCGCGCCGCCAATATTTATTCCGCAAGCGATATTTTTAAAACTACGCTGCACGAATTGACGCACAGCCTGGGCATGGCGGACGTAGTTGTTAAAACAAGCGACGGCGAATATAAATGGAGCGATACGCTGAACAGCTACTCGCAGCATTTATACGATATTTACGGCACGCAGGCCAAGGGCGGCCAGCGCATAGTAATTACCAAGACGCCCGCCGAAAGCCAAAAGGATGAAAATATCTTTTATATCTGCGCGCCGGGCACGGACGTAAAGGAAATTAAAAGCGTTACCTTTCACGGCGAAAACGTCGACGCGCTGACAAACGGCGAAGGCATTCCCATTTTGGGCGCTTTGACGCGCGCCGCGAATCCCAAGGAATATTTAAGTAACGGTTCCTCCCTTTCCCATAATAATTTAGCCATTAGCTACTGCAATTACGGCGCGCTGACGACCTCCAGCATGATTACCGAACTCGACCTGGCCATGCTGCAGGACATGGGCTACAAGATCGACCGCAGCAAATACTTCGGTAAAAGCTATCTGCAATACGGCGGCGACGGAAAAACGAGCAGCGCCGTCAATGAAAAAAATTTTACCAGCGATCGCATGCTGGCTGTAGGGACTCACATTTACCGCAATAATTTAAAGCTGACGCAAAAAGGCGACATCGTCATCGCGCCGCAAAACCCGCAGGATTTCTTCAGCTCCCTTGCCGGCTGCGGCGTCATGATCAGCGGCGCGAACAACACCGTTAATATTCCCCAAAGCACAAATATTTCCGTAAGCGGCGCCGCGGGCGCCGGCATAGGCGTCAATTACGGCGCTAACAATACCATCAATATTGCCGGCAGCATCAAGGCCGACGGCTACGACGGCATCGGACTGCTAATCGCCAGCGGCTACGAAAATTATTTTAGCGAAGAAGCCTTCTACAGCACGCGCATTGTGGACGGCGACGATCCTGACTATTTGGCGTCAGTAAAAGCCCAATGGGCGGAATTGGCCGCAAATAACGCCGAGCTGCAAAAAATAACCGAGCAGTCCATCGAAGATAATAAAGGCTTTTCCGTTGAACAGCTCAACATTACCGGCTCCCTGGAAGGCGACCGCGCGGCCATTTACGTAACAGAAACCAATTTCATCAAAGAAATCAATGTCATGGGGCAAGGGCAAATTATCGGCGATATTACATCCGGCGGTTATAACCCCAATTACGCTTACGTTGATTATCTTAAAACGAAATGCGAAGTACTGCCGGAAACGCGCCTGACCTTCGGCCGCAAGGCAAAGGAAGACGGAACTCCGGACGGCAACGCCTTAGACGAAACTTACTGCGGAATTTTCACGGGCAACATCTCTAACTACGATGCGTTTGAAGATAAGCATAATATTTTAAATTACAATTTGGAACTGCTAAGCGGCAGTCTGGATTTAAACAAAAATAATCCGGAAAACTCCGTTTCTGTTTTAAGCATTACGACCAGTCCCGGCACCGTGCTTAACGCGCAGGGCTTATTGTCCGCCGAAACCAAAAAATACGGTTATCCCCGCGGCGAAAATAGCGGGCAGCTGAATATTTACGGCACGCTTGCTCCCGGCGGCGACGGTTTTGGCTATGTGGAAATGCGGGGCGACAGCTTTAACCAAGGCGACAGCGGCAAACTGAAGCTGGATTTCGATTTCAGTAGCGGCCAACACGACGCTATCGGCCTCAGGGGATGGGAATCTGAAAATTACGATTTAGATTCTACTTTTACAGTTAATTTACAAAACGTAGAATTTGTCCAAAAAAATTCTTACGAGGGCGCGCCCGTCCTGCTGACGCGGGAGGACTTCTTCCCCGTTGTTTCAGGCGACGTGATTATTAACGACGAGCAGCTCGCGGCTTCCGTAAATAATTCCGCCACTCAATTTACCAAGCTGCGCGACAGCTGGGCGCTTTACGATTTTTCCCAGGGCTTTACGCCGTATATCGACGGCGAAGCCAAGGCCGTGGGCAAAATTTTAGACGGCAGGCTCAGCATCAGCGAGCTTAATCAAATGTCCGACGACGATTGGTCGCTGTACCGCGCCCTGATGCTGCCCGGCTACGGCGGCAGGCTGAACGGCAACGCCCGGCAATTATCCGGACTTTCCTACGCTAGGCAGCTGGAAGCTTCCATGAACGTCAACCATTTGCTGTCCGGCGCTGTGCGTAATTCAATTTTCGACTGGCATGCCCACGCGGACGACGAATGGCATTGGTTCGCCGCGCCTTTAGCTTTCACTTCGCGCCAGCAAGGCGCAGGCGGCTACAGCCAGCACGGCAGCGGCATTCTTATCGGCGCAGACAAACAAACCGACGGCAACGGCGCAGGTTTTTTCGGCGGTTACCTGCACGACAGCGCCAGCTTCCGCACCAGCGACGGACTACACAGCAAGCGGGACGGCGGCTTTATCGGCGCTTACTTCAAGCAGGCTAAGGACAGGGATAACGGGCCTTTCACCTACGGCTTTGTGCGTTATGACAACAGTAAGGCTAAAAACCGCCGCGCCTTGAACATCAATAACGCTTATCTGGCAGAGCACAAAGCGGACTTCCGGCAGCAGGGCGGCGCGGCCGAGCTGGGCGCAGGCTGGAATAATTTCTGCGGCGCAGGCACGCTGACCTGGAGCGCAGGCGTAAACTACGCGCTTACCACCCAGCCCGCCTTTCGGGAAACGGGCCGCGGCGCTACGGCCATCAGGCAAACCTCTGAAAATTATCAAAGCCTTTTGGGCAACGCAGGCGTGCAGTACGCCACTGTCACGAAGCCGCTCAACGAGCAAACCGATTACCAGGTCAGCGTCGGCGCCCGTTGGCAGCAGGAGCTGTGGCGCAGCGACCGCAATTATACTATTTCCCTGGCAGGCGGCAGTGCGCCCGTGCATTGGGAAAGCGATGCGGATAAAGGCTGGCTGGAGCTGACGCTGCAAGGCCAGCTGCTGCACAAAAACAAGCTGCTGGTTACAGCGGCCGCCGGCGCCGAGCTTTTCCGCAAAGGCCACCGCGGCGTAAGCGGCAGCCTGAAGCTGGAATATAGCTTTTAAACGAGCGACCGCGCCGCCGGAAAAATTTTCTCTTTCTTTCACAGATAATTTACAGTATAATAGTATTTAGATTTAGCGATTAAGCATAATATTGTAAATAAAACAGCGGCCGCCATTTTCCAAGCGCCGCTAAAAGGAGTTTTTTCTGTGCAACCTTACCAATATCAAGAATTAGAAGCGTGCGGTTTTTTATCTAAAATGTTCGGCAGCAAGCCTGCGGAAAACGGCTGGAAGGAGCTGAACAATCTGCTCGCCGCCGCAGAAGATATCGCCTTAGTTAGCGAAAACGAAGTGCGCGGCGCTCTGAAAAAATGGGGCGTCAAATTCAGCGAAGAAAATTTACAGCGGCGCAGCGGTCTTTATCGCAAGCTGGCCGATGTCGTTTATACCGACGCCCAAAGCGCGGACGACGCGCTTTTCGCGCAGACGGAACGCTTGGCGCAGCTGTTGGAACTGCCGCCCCACCTCGTCAAGCTCGCCGACAAGGGCGCTAAGACCGCCGCTTATTTTATCCGTTGCCGCAAGCTGCTGTCCGGCGAAGAAAAGCTCGACATCAACGCCATCAACGCGCTGTTCGGCTACGACTACGAAGACGGCCTTTCCATCCGCAAGCAGGTTTTCCAGGCGCATTTCAATTTACTCTTTGAAGATATTTCTAAGGAAGAACGCTACAGTCCCGACCAGGAGGCAGCCTTCCGCGCCGACTGCGCCGCTCTCGATATTCCTTACGAATTTAAAAATAATATCGTCAACGCCCTCAAAAAATACCGCGATTTGTGGAACGCCGAGCATCAGGAGCTGGGCGATATTAAAGTCGACCTGCCGCTGGAAAAGGGCGAGGCCTGCCGCGCTTATGTCAACTGCGGCCTGTGCCAGAATAAGGTCATTGAAAAAGAAGATAACTATTTCGAGCTGACGCGCAAATTCAGCATCGACGAAACCGTCAACTTCAAAGGTGAAAAGCTGGAACATCCCAAAATTAAAGAAGAAGCTACCGTGCTGCTGGAGCTGGGCCACTTCTTCCTCACCAGCAGGCGCATCATTTACATCAGCAAAAAGAACGCCTTTGACGTAAAATTACAGGACATTACTCACGCCGAGTTTGATAATATCAACATGGTTACGTTCCGCACGAAAGATAATAAGGAACTGCTCTTTAAATTTCCCGACGAAGCCGCAGGCGTTATGTACATCCTGTTCGGTCGCGTAAAAAAAGAATTGTAAAGCTGCCAGCCGCAAAAAATTCAGCTGCCGCCCGCAAGGGACGGCAGCTTTTTTATGCGCCAGCGAAACTTTGGCGTATTTTTCGTTGAGCAAAACTTAATTTTTTTCATTTTTTGCAAGGCGAACATTTTATTCCTATCGCGTTACGCGATAGGAATAAATTTACCCGAGCTTAAAAGGCCCAGTTCAAATTAACCATCCACTTGTTGGCCTTCACGCTGTCGCCCTTTTGGTATTCGTAACCCAAACCGTAGGTTACGTTAGCCTTTTCGGCCTCCAAAGCCAAGCGCCCGATATAGCTGCCGCTGTCCGTCACGTCGTAGCCGAAGCCGTTGCTTACGCCATTTAAGCTTACGGTCTGCCCGCCGTCGCGGTCGCCCATAGCCCACACGTAACCGACCTCTGCGATGGGACGCAGCGTCCAGCCCGCAGTTTTATGCTCGGCGCTGTATTTTACGCCCACCGGCAACAGGAACAAATCAGCGTCGTCGGCGTCGTAGTGCAGGCCGATGCTGCTAGTATAATTGCCGGTTCCCAAATGCATATAGCGCAGCCCTGCATAGGGCACTACCTTGCCTGCGCCGGCTTTAAAGCTTTGCTCAGCGCGCACGCCCACGCTGAAAGCGTCGCTCTTCGGCTCGCCAGTCAGCGTGTAGCCGCTGTTGTATTGGGTAATATCGTTCTTGCCGTGCAGGTAGCTGATATCGCCGATCACGGCGCTGTCCTCGTTTTCAATGCCGCCGTAAATGCTCAGGCCGTAATATTCGGCGTCGTTTCTCGTGCTGCCGGTAATCTTGCCGTCGATGTACGTCAAAGCCGCGCCAATCGTACCCTTGCCCTGCTTGTATAAATCTGCGCCCACAACGATGCCGTTGTACTGCGCGTCATAGCGAGCGCCGCCGTTGGCCACTGCCAGACCGTCGATGTTTTCCTTCGTATGCACATAATGCGCCCAAATATCCGTGTCATGGTCAAGATTTTTTGCCAGGGACATATGGTCGGCCACAGCGTCTGTCAGGATATTGCTGGCGCTGTAGGTTGCGCGGCTTACGCCCGCCAGCTCGCTCATGGAAGCGGCGTTGTTGATATTTTTAGCCGCAGCCGCTTTAGTTAAATTAGCGCCGCTGACCGCATCGTTAAAGAAATCGTAAGCGGCGTCGCCGTCCTTGCCGTTCGTCAAAGTTTGCGTCAATACATCGGGGATAAGCACCGCGCCGCCGAAAACTTCTTTCGCGTCGGCTACGGTAGTAGTGATGATATAATCGTCGCTGCCGTCAACTTTTTTGTATTGCAGCATGAAGTTGTCGGCGGAAATGTTTTCTACTTTCCAAGCTTCTTTGTCACTGCCGTCGACGATATTAAATGTTTGACCTTTCTCAGCGTTTAAAATATGAATTTTAGAGTCAGCCGCTACATCAAGAGCACCATTGTTGCTAACGGTTACAAGATAATTATCGCCAACAATATTAGCGCTGTCGACGGCTATTGTCGTACCTGCCCCGACGGTTATCGTGCCGCTGTCGCTTGCTTCCATGTGCTGTAAATTATAGGTCGCAACTTCGCCAGTAAGATTTATTTCGCCGCTATTGGTAGAAGTTATTACGCCATTGACAGTATTATCGCTGCCTTGTAAGGTGATAGTACCTTGGTCAGCAATTACATCACCAGTCAGAGAAACGGTTTTGCCTGTAGAACCTAATATAACATTTCCACTATCTTTTGAAGCTACGCTATACGTCCCTTCGCCGCCAGTAGCGTCTATTGATACATCACCTAAAATATTGGCAGAACCAGAACCATAACCTTCATATCCACTAAATTCGCTTACATATATTCCTATAGCATTTTTATAGTTATCCGTAACCGAAATATTAGTAGTCGTATCACGCCCTATTTCTACACTACCACCTAAATCTACTCTAATGCCATATGCAGTACAGTAGTCATCACCTAATGCATCTGCTGCTGCTTTATCAAAAATTGTGTTTTCTGTATCTTGCCCAGATGTAACATTGATATTCAAATTATGAGCATTTATAACGGTTTTTCCGCCATCTTCATATATACCTGCAGTACCGTTTGAATAATTCATATTGTTTTTATCTACGCCAGCACCTTCTACAATTATACTAAAATTATTTACTTTATCGCTAACAGTAGTATTATCACCACCTAATATACCAATAGCATTACTTGTAGCAACACCATCAGTAATTATTGCATGTAATATAACATCCCCACCATTAAAGTTTACTTCATTGGGTTTTGTGCTTCTACCATAACCCACACAGTTAACTCCGTAAGCGCTTTTAGCTACTAAATAAGTATGGCCACTACTATTGAAGTTTACTATGCCATTAGGATAATTGTTATAATCTTGCATATAACCATAAGTATTTATCGTTTGAGCAGTATAATTATCATTTTCAGCAGCCAATTCAGTAATATCCCCATTAAAATTCACTATGGAGCCATTAGTTTGTAAAGCATTAACCCATACGGCACCAATACTATTCTCGGCTTTAGCGGTAATATATGTATTGCCATTAAATTCTGTAGTCCCATTTCTTTCACTATAAACAGCACAAACATCTTTTTTGCTATTTTGCCCTGAAGCAGCAAAAATAAAGTCATCATTAAAAACAGCCTTCACTTCCTGAGCAACATTTTGGCCCACAACTTGAACTCCAGTTAATTGCGCTTCCTCTGCATTAACAACCATATTTACGCTACCGTTTTGCGTTATGTTACCCCAAACATCGTAACCAATAATACCGCCACCTGTAGACGATAAGGATATTTCACCATTTACATCTGCATTGATTATTAAATCTTCTCCTAATACATTTCTAATTGCCCTTAGCTGATAATTTGTACCAGCAGCAGCTAAATCCAAATTTATTGAATCGGCACTAACGGTCAATTTATTACTGTTAGTATTATCAATACCATACAACCTGCCACCAGAAGTGCCGTTTTCTATTTCTGCTCTAATATTGATAGTAGACGCTTCTACGGTAACATCTTGGCCGCTTGCGCCAATGGCAACGTCCCTATTATCGTATCCTTCTATCTTATTATTCCCAATAGTAGCGTTGATTACGTCATAACCTGTAACATCTTCATCAAAAATTTGGCCGTTATATTCCGCAGCCAACGCGCTACCCGTAATAACACACGCCATAAGTGCGCCTAAGGTCAAACTCTTTTGCCACAATTTTGTTTTCATAATAGCTCCGCCTTTCTAAGTTTTAATTGTCGACAGTATTACTATTTCCCGTATAATTAAAATTTGCGACATATGCTGTTACCAACATTATAATCTCTCGTCCCCCCCCAGTCAAGCAAAAGTGCATCGAGCACTTTTGCGTTGCAGCGCTCACGCGCCGGCTGCTGCGGCGGCGGTTTTTGCGTAACCGCAAGTCAGTCCTGAGGCGTAAAGCGCCGGCCGCCGCCCTAAACCACAAAAGGCAACTGCAAAGCGCAAACTGCCTTGCAAAATAAAAAATCCCCTGCCTGCCAAAGCGGCAAACAGGGTTAAAGCGATTTAATTTCGCTCTCACTTTCAAAAATTAAATTTTTTTCATTTTTTGAAACCGCTGTTGTTTACTGCGGCTTCATTCCACAACCTCCAAGCCATTAGCTTGGGCCAAAGCGTAAATTTCTTCCTTACTCAAGCTGGAAAGCTTAAAAATCTGCGCTAAAGCATATTTATCTTTAAGCATTTCCAAAGCTATTTCACGCGCTTTTTCTTCACGTCCGGCAAGCATGCCTTCTTCACGGCCCTCGGCGCGTCCCTCGGCGCGCCCGGCCATACGCTCGTCGTGTAATCTCATTTCTAATAGCATATATTGCCTCCTTACCTCGCTGTTACGCTTCACTCGCGTTACTTCGTCGGCAATTTCCTGAGTGAAAGCGTCGCGCACGATTCTATCGTTGACATATTCTAAAAAGCTTTTAGCCCTAGGCGAAATATTGCCTTTCGTCCCTAAAGAATTTATGATCATTACCGTCGCGCCGTTGGCTAATTCCAAACCGGGGCTTTCCTGGCATTTACTTTTGAAGGTATAAGTATACCGCCCTTCTCCAAATAAATCAAAGGCGCAGATAAAAATAATATAGGTTGCATTTAATTTGTCGAAATTCTGACCCTTGCTCAATAAATCCATATCCAGTGACGATTGATAATAGCGCGTACGCTTAGGCAAAAGCGGTTCGCCAGTATCCTGACTTTTGCGGTTTTCCACCTGCATTTCCAAGTTGTAATGAGTATGATTCTCGTCGGCCACAATAATGTCGAGGCGGATGCCGCGGCTGTCGACGCCTGTTTCAATGGTTTGTTCCGCAAGAGGATAGGAAAGCTTAGCAATTTTAATATTCAGCAGCTCCTCAATCAAACGCTTACAGATGCGCTGATTCTTCATCACCTGTTGAAAAAGAAAGTTGTTTTGAATAGTTAAATCTTCAAATTTAGTTGCCATATTGTTCCTCCTTATTATAGCATATTTTCTCTAAAAGCGGTTAGGTAAATTATTTTGCCTATGTTCCTGCGCTCAAGATAATCACCTCCTTTAGCAAAATAAAAAAGCAGTACCGCCGGTTACATCAAAACCTGTAACCGCACTTGGTACTGCTGAATTTCGCTTGCATTTGATAATTTGGGCGAAATAATCGCGGCGCGCTTGGAAAAGCTGCCGTTTACTGCTTTTTTAGTTGTCAAGGACTTTGTATGTTAAGTATAACAGGAATTTATCTTTTAGGCAAGAGCGCGTGCCCGCCAGCCGCAAAGAATTACAGCGAACATTCTTTTCCCATCGCGTTACGCGATAAGAATAATGCTTGCGCTAAACGAAAAAATACCGCCGTTCCGTTTCCAGAACGACGGTAAAATTTTATTTTGGCCAAGCCGTAAGCAAATTTTATTTTTGAGCGGCGCTTACATAGCTTCCTTAATAGCCTTAGCCATGCGCTGAATGCCCTCGACGATTCTGTCGTCCGGCATATTGGAATAGTTAATGCGCATGCTGCGGTCGGTTTTTTGGTTGGGATAGAAAGCGTCGCCGATAACGCCGGCTACTTTCATTTCGATGCACTTGTCGAACACTTTGCGTGCGCTTACGCCTTCGGGGAAGGTCAGCCACAGGAACAGGCCGCCTTCGGGATGAGTCCATTCAGTGCCTGCGGGTAAGTATTTTTCCATAGATTCCAAAATCAAATCGCGGCGATGCTTGTACAAAGCGACGATTTCTTTAACGTGCTTATCCAAATCGTAAGCTTCCATGTAAGCGTCGGCTACGCCTTGGTCGAAGTTGGAGGTGTGCAGGTCGGCGCTTTGTTTAATTTTTACGAACTCGGTCAGCAGGCTGTGCTCGGCTGCAACCCAGCCAAGACGCAGGCCGGGGCAGAAAATCTTGGAGAAAGTGCCCAGGAACATAACCAAGCCCTTGGTATCCATGGATTTCAACGACGGCAGAATTTCGCCCTCGTAGCGCAGCTCACCGTAGGGGTTATCCTCTACTACCGGCAGGTTGTGCTTATTAACGACCTCCATAAATTTCTGGCGGCGCTCCAGGGACCAGGTACGGCCCGTCGGGTTTTGGAAGTCGGGGATTACGTAAATAAATTTGCATTTGGGAGTCGTGGACAGAATTTTATCCAGCTCTTCGGGAATCAAGCCGCCGTTATCGGTAGGAACCTCGACAAATTTTGGCTGGTAAGCGTTGAAAGCGTTGAGCGCTCCCAGATAGGACGGGCTTTCGCACAGCACTACGTCGTCAGGGTCGAGGAACAGCTTGCCCACAAAGTCCAGGCATTGCTGGGAGCCGGTGGTGATCAAAATATCGTCCGGGTCCACTTGCGTATTATATTTATCGGCCATACGCTTAGCGATTTTAGCGCGCAGGGACGGACGGCCTTCGGTGGTAGCGTATTGCAGCAGCTGGCGGCCTTCTTTCAGCACCAGGTCGTGCGACACTTTAGCGATTTCTTCTACCGGGAACAATTCGGGAGCGGGCAAGCCGCCTGCGAAAGAAATAATATCAGGTTTAGCTGTTAATTTCAGCAGCTCGCGGATTTCAGAAGCCTGCATCCGCTCCATACGTTTAGCGAAATTCATGTTTAACACCCTCACTTCAATGGTAAAATTCTCAAACGACGTTATATTTTTAACGTACTAAATATTTTAGCACTGCACAAAACAATGCACAAGCAAAAATTACGGAGCCGTAAAATTTGCTTGTGCATATAAATTTTCTTGTAACATTATTTACGCTTTAAGCAGCGCCTTTTCTTCCAGATAAACCGCCAACAGCTGCGCCATTTTATTGACTAATTTCAAGCAGTTTTTCAAATGGTCGCGCGTGTTGAATTCGTAGGGCATCAAGTCGCCGCAGGCCGTGCTGCCGAACGCTTCCTTAAAGCGCTCGTGAAATTCCAGCGTCAGCGGATAAATCTCACCCAACGGTTTTTCGCTCGGATGATTACGCCCGGCCAGCGTACTGATAACCATGGTGCAGCCCGCCAGCGCGCCGCACAAATCGCGCGCGTGCCCAATGCCGCCGCCGAAGCCGCTGCACAGGCGAAAAGCGTTGTCGTCGATATCCACGCCCGCCTCCTTGCGGAAGGTTTCCACAATCGCCTCGCAGCAGTTGAAGCCGCTCTTAAAATTATTGCCTGCCGCCATACCCATTCTTTCGCTAAATTCGCTCATGATGCTCCTCCTCTTTGTGATTCATATTTTATAAACCGAAATCCTGTTGCTAAGCCTAGTTATTACCACAGAGATTTTATCCGAAACTAGAATTTCCTCAAAAACCTGCATTATCTCTATTGACAAACTGCCTTAGCGGCGCAGTAATTTCATTTCGCTTGCTGTCCAGCGTCTTGGGCTGACCGCTTTTTTATTTTTGCCGCTGCGCGTCGCTTTCGGTGGCATAGGGCCAGCCGCTCATGCCGCCCTCCAAACTCTGAACGTTTTCATAGCCCTTCGCCCGCAGCATAACCTCCGCTTCGTAGCCGCGCAAATCGATTTGGCACGACGTAATAATACGCGTATCCCTGGGGCACAGCTCGCCGCAGTCCCGCACCTGGTCCAGCGGCACGTTGACGCGATTGGGAATCCCCGCGATACGGTTGGCCGCCACCTCACCGGGAGTGCGCACGTCCACAAAAAGATAGTCGCCCCTGGCGCGCTCCGCTTCAAAATCTTTCGGATTGACGCCGCGCATCTGCCCCGTCATTTTGTTATGCAAAACATTAGCAGCCGTCGCCAAATTATCAATCGGTCCGTTAAACGGCGGCGCGTAAGCGATATCAAAATTGGACAAATCCTCCAGCGTCGCGCCCATGGACAGCGCCGCGACCATCGTATCGATGCGCTTATCCGCATTAGCGCCCACCGCCTGCACGCCCAGCAAACGCTCCGTGCCTTCCTCCGCCAGCAGCTTAATTATCAAGCGCCCCGCTCCGGGCATATAGCCCAGGCGGTCGAAACCCGGAACCACCACGCTCTTGAATTTTATGCCGGCGGCCGCCGCGCTGCGTTCGTTCAAGCCCGTCGCGCCCGCATTGCAATTAAAAACGCGGCACACGCCCGTGCCCAAAACGCCGGGATACTTAACGCCGTCGCCGCAGATATTATCGGCAATCACGCGCCCGTGCTTATTGGCCGTGGAACCCATGGGCGCAAAAATTTTTGCGCCGCTGACGCGGTGAGTATTTTCCGCGCAGTCGCCGCCCGCGTAAATGCAGGGGTCGCTGGTCTGCAAATATTCGTTGACCGCAATGCAGCCCGTCGCGCCGATTGTCAAACCCGCCGCGCGCGCCAGTTCCACGTTGGGACGCACGCCCACGGCCACGATAACGAGCTGCGCGGGAATTTCCCGCTTATCCGTTTGCACGCCGGTCACGACGCCATCCGCCGCCGTAAAGCCCACGGTTTTTTCTTGCAAATATAATTGCAGGCCCGCCTTTTGCAGCGGTTTTAGCAAAAGGTCCGCCATTTCCTTATCCAAAAGCTGGGGCAGCACCCTGTCCTGCATTTCCACAACGCTGGTGCGCAAACCGCGGTGAACAAAGGCTTCCGCCAGCTCCATGCCGATAAAGCCCGCGCCGATAATTACCGCGTCCGTCACGCCGCGCTCTTTAATTTCTGCGTCCACCGCCTTGACGTCCCACGGGAACCAAAAGCTGTGAATACCAGCCGCGTCCGCGTTGGACAGCGGCAATTTTACCGGCGTCGCGCCCGTGCCCAAAACCAGCGCGTCGTAAGCCAGCGTTTTGCTGGCGCCGTTTTCCACGTAAGTCACGCATTTACGCTCGCGGTCGATAGCCGTCACATTGCAGCCCGTGCGCGCGTCGATTCCCTTCACCTTGCGGAAATATTCCGCGTCGCGCTTCGCTCCCTGCGGCGTGTGGTCGAAGCTGTCGAAGCTTTGCACCTCGCCGCCGATAAAATAAGGAAAGCCGCAGGCGCCGTAGCTCAGCTCCGACCCCCGCTCCAGCACGATAATTTCCGCATCCTTGTCGCGACGGCGCAGACGGGCGGCAGTTTTCATCCCCGTCGCCACGCCGCCGATAATTACCACGCGTTTACCCATAAAATCACGCTCCTCATATAAAATTGCCTTAACCGGCGTTATTTTTATTTATATAATTCGACACAGAAGCGTTTTTACCTTTTACCAAAACGCCCTAAAGCTAAAACTTACCTGGAAATAATAAACTCCCGCCGCGCCTTAGACATAGAAACGGCTATCGACAGTTTGCAAATAAAAATCTCAACAAGGACTTCGCAAGACAAAACGTATTGCGTAAAGCAAAAGCTCCGGACACGCGCAATGCCCGAAGCTTATTTTGATTTCTTAAATATATTTTGCAATTAGCAAACGCCCTGCGCTCAAAGGTTTTTATCGCCGACGTTTGCCAAAAAGTTCGCGCGGCTAAGCTGCTCGCGCTCCAAACTTTCCAAAGCCGCAATGATATTCATAATCGCCAGCGTTTTAAAATTTTATTTTTCTTCGTTATTCAGCATTTGCTCCAGCGTATGCCAGCCCAAAACCGCGCATTTCACGCGCGCCGGCATATGCGAAACGTCCTTTAAAGCGCTCGCTTCCTCCAGCTCGTCGATTTCCTCCTCGCTGGCCGTGCCCTTAATCATGCGCAGGAAAATATCCGCCAGGCGCAGAGCTTCCTCCTTCGGCTTGCCGATGACCAAATCCAGCATCATGTCGGCGCTGGCCTGCGAAATCGCGCAGCCGCTGCCCACAAAGGCGCCGTCGGTCACTACCCCATCCGCAAGCTTCAGCTTCATGGTAATATCGTCGCCGCAGGTCGGGTTATAGCCGCGCATTTCCATATCGGCGTCCGGCAGCTCGTGCTTATGCCCCGGATGCATATTATGGTCCAGTAAAATTTCATTATAAAAGCTTCTGTTATCTGCCATAGCCCATTCTCTCCCTGATAGTTTTTAAGCTGTCCAGCAAACGCCGCACATCGGCCTCGTCGTTGTAAAAAGCCAGACTGACGCGAGCCGTCGCGCCCGTGCACAAATGGTCCAGCAGCGGCTGGGCGCAGTGGTTGCCGGCGCGGATATTCACGCCGTCCGCGTCCAAAATAGCGGCGATGTCATGGGGATGCACGCCGTCGATAGTAAAGGTGATGATGCCCTTATGTTCTTCAACATTCGGCGAACCGATAATGCGCACGCCCTCAATCTGACGCATACCCTCGAAGGCCAGCCTGGTCAGAGCTGCTTCGCGCGCTTCGATAATGTCAAAACCAATGCTGTTGATATAATCGATAGCCGCATGCAGACCGGCAGCCGCGCCGGCGTTGACCGTACCGGCTTCAAATTTATGCGGCAGCGGCGCGTACTCCTGACCGTCGCGGCTCACCATACTAATCATTTCGCCGCCGCTCAGGAAGGGAGGCATAGCGTCCAGCAATTTCTTTTTGCCGTATAAAACGCCGATACCCATGGGACCCATCATCTTATGGCCGCTGAAAGCCAAAAAGTCCGCGTCCAGCTTCTGCACGTCAATAGCCATATGGGGCGCGCTCTGGGCGGCGTCGATAACAGCCACCGCGCCCACCTTGTGCGCCAGCTCGACGGCCTTTTCCACCGGGTTCAAGCGGCCCAGCACATTGGAAACCTGCGCCATTGCCACGATTTTAGTTTTTGCCGTAATCGCCTGCGCCAAAGCTTCGTCCGCGATGCTGCCGTCGGCGGCGCACTCGATATATTTCAGCGTCGCGCCCGTTTGCGCGGCCGCCATGCGCCAGGGCAGCATATTGCTGTGATGCTCCATAATCGTCGTCACGATTTCGTCGCCCGGCTGCAAATTATGCAACGCGTAGCTGTACGCCACCAGGTTCAGGCTCTCCGTCGTATTGCGGGTGAAAATAATTTCTTCAAAATGCTTGGCGTTAATAAATTTCTGCACGGCTGTGCGGGCGTCCTCGTAAGCGTCCGTCGCCTCCATGGCCAGCTGGTACAGTCCGCGCAAGGGATTAGCGTTATGCTTTAAATAAAAATCGCGCTCGGCTTCGATTACGCACAGGGGACGCTGCGCCGTAGCCGCGTTATCCAGATAGGCCACGTCCATATTTGCCAGCAGCGGAAAATCTTTTTTATAATCGTAAGCAAGTAAGTCCTTATCACTGACCATCAGCAATTACTCCTTCCAAATAGCGTTCCACCAGCTGCACCGTATCCTCGTCGCCGATTTTGCGGCACAGGGCTTCAATTTTGGCCTTCGCCATCATATCTATAGCGTCCTGCTCGCTGAAGCCGCGGCTGCACAAATAGAACAGCAAATCCTCGTCCAGCTTGCCGATGCTGGCCCCGTGATTGCCCTGCACATCCTCCTCGCTACACAAAATCAGCGGAACGGACTGGTTCACCACATCGTCGCTGAGCAACAGCACCGTTTCCTTCTCGTCGCCGACAGCTCCGGCGCAGCCGTTTTTAAAATCGATAGTGCCGCGATAAATTTTACAAGCGCCGCTTTGCAGCACGCCGTCGGCAGTCATGTCGCAAACGGTATTCTTACCATAATGATTAGCGATAAAATTCATATCGATGCGCTGGCCGCGGCGTCCGTAATAGCCTGCCGCCGCCTCAAAGCTGCTGCCCTCGCCGGTCAGCTCCGTGCGCACGCCGTTGTACGCCTTGCTGCCGCCCAGCTGCAGCTGCAAAATTTCCAGCCGTGCGCCGTCGCCCAGCTCGCTGCCCACATCGTTCAAATGCACAAAGCCGCCGCCCAAAAGCTGCACCTGCACCAGCTTGACCTTCGCCCCCGCAGCGGCGTGAATCTTAGTCTGCACAGCGGCGGTTCCGGCTGCGGCAGCCGTAGAAATATAAGTCATCAGCACGGTTACGTCGCTGCCCTCTTTAGCTTCGATTTGCAGACGGTTATAGCAACGCTGCCCATCGCCGTAGCGCAAGGTTATGGCGGCAACGCTCTTGCCGGCGTCCGCCGTCAGCCGCAGCGTGCGGCCCGCGCCCAAAAGCTCCATATCCTGGCCCATGCCCGTGGGTATCTTATTAAAATCAACGCTGTGCACCGGACAACCGGCCGCAGTAGCGCAGCCGCAGCAGGCCGAACCGGCGCCGTTTTTATTTAAGCATACGCTGCCCTGCAAAGCAACCCTGGGTTCGCACACGTCGGCGCAGGGAGCCAGCTCCAGCCTGCTGTCGTTCATCCGCAAACGATTCCAGGTGGGCGCGGGCAGTTTATTAACAATCAAATCTATATTTTTCATAATAAAACTCTCCCTAACCTATGCTTCCCTGCATTTCTAAACGAATTAAATTATTCATCTCCACCGCATATTCCAGCGGCAGCTCCTTCGATACGTTATCGGCAAAGCCGCTGACAATCATCGCCTTGGCTTCGTCCTCGCTGATGCCGCGGCTCATTAAATAAAATACGGCGTCGTCGCTGATGCGGCCAATCTTGGCTTCGTGGCCGATATCCGCCTCCGACGTGCGCACGTCGATAGCGGGAATGGTATCGGAACGAGAAATATTATCCAGCATCAGGCTCTGGCAGGACACCGACGACTTGGCGTGCTTGGCCTTATTCGTTACCACCACGCTGCTGCGGAAAGTGCTGACGCCGCCGCTCTTGGAAATGGAACGGGTATTGACCAGGCTAGTCGTATGCGGCGCGTTGTGCACCACCTTACAGCCCGTATCCAGATTCTGGTCGCGCCCGGCAAAGGTTACGCCCGTAAATTCGCTGTGAGCGCCGTCGCCGTTCAGCACGCTCATGGGATACAAATAAGAAACGTGCGAACCAAAAGAGCCGGACACCCACTCGATAGTGCCGCCCTCCGCCACCAGCGCCCGCTTCGTATTCAGGTTATACATATTCTTGGACCAATTTTCAATCGTACTGTAGCGCAACTTGGCGTTTTTGGCGATAAACAGCTCCACGCAGCCCGCGTGCAGATTGGCCACATTATATTTCGGCGCGCTGCAGCCCTCGATAAAATGCAAATCAGCGCCCTCGTCCACAATAATCAGCGTATGCTCAAACTGGCCCGCGCCCTTGGCGTTTAAACGGAAATAAGATTGCAGCGGAATCGCCACGCTCACTCCCTTGGGCACATATACAAAGGAACCGCCGGACCAAACCGCGCCGTGCAGCGCCGCAAACTTATGGTCCGTCGGCGGCACCAGCTTCATAAAATGCTCGCGCACCATGTCGGCGTAAGGCCCGTTCAACGCGCTTTCCATATCCGTATAAACTACGCCCTGTTCCTCCACCTCGCGGCGCACATTGTGGTACACCAGCTCGCTGTCGTACTGAGCGCCCACGCCAGCCAGGCTGGTCTGCTCCGCCTGCGGAATGCCCAAGCGTTCAAACGTATCCTTAATATCTTCGGGAACGTCCTCCCACTTGCCCTGCATTTTCGTATTGGGGCGCACATAGGTAACGATATTATCCATATTCAGCCCTTCGATGGACGGTCCCCACTGAGGCATAACCATGCTGTTATAAATTTCCAGGGATTTCAGGCGAAACTCGCGCATCCATTCCGGGTCGTGCTTCTCGCGAGAAATCTGCTCCACAATCTCGCGGGTCAGGCCCTCCTGAATACGGTAAGCATCCTTGTCCTCGTTGCGGAAGTCGTACAGGCTTCTGTCTATATCTTCAACGTAAGTTTTTTCTTCCATATTTCACTCCATCATCGACTTATTTTTGCAAAAACTGCTCAAAGCCCTGTTTATTGATTTCTTCAACCAGTTCCGGCCCGGCGTTTTTAATAATGCTTCCCTGGGCCAGAATGTGAGTTTTATCCACGTGCAGCGCTTCCAAAATCTTCGTATTATGCGTAATAATCAGCAGCGCGCCGTTGCGGTGTTCCTGAAAAGTTTTAATACCCTGGGACACAATCTTCACCGCATCCACGTCCAGACCGCTGTCGGTTTCGTCCAAAATGGCCAGTTTGGGATTGAGCATTAAGAGCTGTAAAATTTCCGCCTTCTTCTTTTCGCCGCCGCTGAAACCGGCGTTCAAATCGCGCTCGGCATATTTAGCGTCCATTTGCAAAAGCGCCATGGCCTGGCGCAGCTCCTTGCGGAAGTCCCACGCCTTAATGCGCACGCCGCGCTGCTGCTCCAGCGCCGTTTTCAAAAAGCTGCTCAGGCTGATGCCCGGAACCTCCAGCGGATTCTGAAAGGACAGAAACAGCCCGGCCTTCGCCCGTTTATCCACGGAAAGCCCGGTAATATCTTGACCGTCGAACATAATCGTGCCGCCGGTAATCGTATATTTAGGGTTGCCCATCAATGCGTAACCCAGTGTGGACTTGCCTGCGCCGTTGGGACCCATCAGCACATGGGTCTCGCCGGGCTTAATATCCAAATCGATGCTGTGCAGAATTTCTTTGTCTTCCACATTAACCTGCAAGCCTTTTACTTCTAATAATTGTTCCGCCATATTTATCCTCCAATCGTCTGCCCGCAGGCAAACCTTTAATTCCCATATTTCTAGTATGATTTTATATCCATATTATAAATTTATTTCCGCCCCAATGCAAGGGACTATGGACGTAACGCAGCGATAATTTGCAAAAAAGTTGCAAGCGCCGCGCCGTATTCAATTTATTATATACTAAAAAGCAATTATTTACTACCAGGCAAAGCAGTTATTCCGCTGCACGTCAGCCTAGGAGCAACGACAGCAAAACCGGCACCAAAAGCGATAAAATTAAACCGTTAATAAAGGAAAACATGCCTACGTTCATGCCTGCCGCACGAATCACTAAGGGCAGCAGGGAATCCATCGTCCCCGCGCCGCCGGGAGCAATAGCCAACAGCCCGTGCCAACGCGCCAGCAGCGGAATCAAAACGAAGGACGACACCTCGCGCAGCATATTGCTCAAAAAAGAAATTGCGCCCAGCTCCGTGCTGTGCATAGTGCTGACGACTACGGAAGAAAGGCTGTACCAGCCCAGCCCCGCCGCCACCAAAATAGATTCGTAAACGCCGAGCCCCGTTATAAAGCTGCTCAGATAAGCGCCGCCCAAGCTGCCAACCAGCGTAGCGCACGGCAACGCCAAAGCCAGCGCCAGATTTTTCGGCGTGCAGATTTGCCGCAGCAAACGGCGGTTGCTGCCGATTTCAATACCGGCCACCAGCACCATAAAATCCAAAGCGGTCAGCAATATTTCATCCAGCAGCGGCTTGGACGTAACGTCCAGAAACAAATAGCCGCCGCCCATACCCAAAAGGATGGCGGCAAACAAAGCGTAAATCATGGCCGCTCCTCCTTGGCAAAATCGGGAGCCAGCAGCTTGATTACCACATAAACCAACAGCAACGAGCCCAAAATAGCGCTGCCGCCTAAAAGCAAGGACTGCCGCCCCAGCCTTTCTATCTGTCCTAAAAGATTGGCGTCGCAGCCAATTTTCGCACCTAAACAAATAAGCATCAAAAACAGGCACACCGTCGACAGGCGGTTAAGCCACAGCTTGACGCGATAGCTGAAAATATCCAGCCAGCCCAAAAGAATACCGACACCTATCGCTGCAATAATAACTTCCATCTCTACCTCCAACGCTCCAAAGCAAACTAATAATATTATACAGCAAAACGAGAAGGGAGAGTAGATGGAGTTTTATTGTACAAACGCAATCGTCAGAACGCCAATATTTTTTACGCTCGCAGTTTTATAAAATTATGCAGTCGGCTTCCTTTCGTTCGCCAATTCCCCAAGTATAAACATCAATAATATCGTCTAATACATATACACGCAAAGAATCTACCGCTTCATCTATTAAAGCGCTGCTTTCTCTTAGCATTTTATCATATTGTTTCCGAGTTAATAAAGCTTCAAAGGCAGACTTTTGCACACGCACACCATAAGTTTCCAAACATTTTACCATTTTATTGCGCCGCTTATTGTCTACAATATCATAAATCATTAGTACGATAAATTTCTTTACTTCCATTCTATCTTAACTCCAAAGGCTCGTACATTTCTGCACTATCATTCATAATAGCGCTGGCATATTTCTTGCATTGCAATTTGATACTTTCACGATAAGTATATTTGCCATCAAAATACTGATTTAAAGAGCGCAACTTTTTATTATACGCCTGTAAAAAAACTTTACGCGCATCTGCATCTAAAAAACACCCTTCTTCTGTACAAGTAAAGGCAGAATGATCTACCATATTACGTTTCACTAAAGCCAAAACCAAAGAATCTACTAAAGGTGCTCGCCACTCTTCAATTAAATCTGAAACTAATGCTGGATGTCCTTTGCCCAATCTATGCAAAAAACCTATATACGGATGCAAACCACACCCCAATACTCCCGTCATTATTTCATCAAACAACATACTGTAACCCAAGCTAAGCATGGAATTAAACGGATCACGAGGCGGTTGTTTCGTTCTCTTCGTAAATCGAAATTCTTCTGGTACTATTTCACCTAAAGCATAAAAATATGCCCTGCTGATAATTCCCTCATACCCCATTAATTTTCTGAAATCATCTGCGCTAAAAATATTTTTTCGTATAGCTAAAATATTGCGAATTGAACTGTCTACACTTTCAAGCGCCAAATTTCTATTATACCGGCGCAAAATCGTTAATTGATTATGCACCTTTGCAAAAACAACCTTTTTAGCAATTTGAAAATAAAGTCCATCGTTGTCCAATAGTTCAAACTGTTTCTTGTGTTTTAAAACATCAACAGCGCCGTTAGAAACTAAAGAACCGTAAAAGCGACCATAGCCAGAAATCCAAGACAAAGGAATATTCCGCTCCAAAAATTCTGTAATAAGCTGTGAAGAAATCTGTACGCTATCTACTAAAGTTACGTCCTCAATACGCTCCAACGGAATCTCCATTAGAACCTCATTATTGCGTCCGGCAATAACATGGCCGCCTCTTTTACGCAAATACGCGCCGCTTTCAGTAATATACAACGATGTCACAAGCATCACCTTCTATAAATAAAATATAATGCAACTATAAGCGTACTAATTATCCGTCCCCTCAATCGGGGAGTATTTTTCTATAGGTAAAGTAAAATGGCTAAAAACATTATTGCAGATGTGTTTCCGTCCCCTCAATCGGGGGACTCTTTTTCTATCATTTGAAGAAGTATCGGGACAGTACACCTTCCGCCGCTGTTTCCGTCCCCTCAATCGGGGACTATTTTTCTATGAGGTAAGCTCTTGATGACCGTCGCGCAAGCCGAAGCGTTTCCGTCCCCTCAATCGGGGACTCTTTCTATATTACGGGCGAATGTGTATAAAATCCCATACGCAAAAGTTTCCGTCCCCTCAATCGGGGACTATTTTTCTATGAAAAAGCACAGAAACCAAGGGAAAACAAAAAGCTCGTTTCCGTCCCCTCAATCGGGGACTATTTTTCTATTAAGGGATTATATCAAAGTATTGATAATCTTGATAGTTTCCGTCCCCTCAATCGGGAACTATTTTTCTATACAGGCCATTTGGCAATATTAACGTGTCCTATGAATTTCCGTCCCCTCAATCGGGGACTATTTTTCTATCCGCACAACCTAATAATGGTTTGCCAGTCGGGCATGAATATTTCCGTCCCCTCAATCGGGGACTATTTTTCTATTGGTGATGAAGAGTTATTAAGAAAATTAGCTCCAATTTCCGTCCCCTCAATCGGGGACTATTTTTCTATCCTGACGGAGTGAAATTGATTTATCAGCCACGTATGGTATTTCCGTCCCCTCAATCGGGGACTATTTTTCTATCCGTGCCATTGTTGACATTATGTATAAGGGTATTTTTGTATTTCCGTCCCCTCAATCGGGGACTATTTTTCTATAGGCAGAAAGGAAATGGAAGAACTTAAACAAATTATTTCCGTCCCCTCAATCGGGGACTATTTTTCTATATTTTACGACTCGGAATTCAACGGCGCTATATTGGAATTTCCGTCCCCTCAATCGGGGACTATTTTTCTATTCAAAAATTAAAACCTATATAGGCGGCTGGTACTCCGATTTCCGTCCCCTCAATCGGGGACTATTTTTCTATTACGGGCGAATGTGTATAAAATCCCATACGCAAAATATTTCCGTCCCCTCAATCGGGGACTATTTTTCTATAAGATGGCAGAGTGGATAAAGTTGTCGACGAGTAATTTCCGTCCCCTCAATCGGGGACTATTTTTCTATCGACAACTATGGGTTAGATATTAGCAATAACCATTTAGGATTTCCGTCCCCTCAATCGGGGACTATTTTTCTATCGAGTTATATAGTTTTATGGAGTTGTATGAGGATTTCCGTCCCCTCAATCGGGGACTATTTTTCTATTAGACGGTGTAAATGTCACTGTATATAACCAATTTACCGATTTCCGTCCCCTCAATCGGGGACTATTTTTCTATTAATGGAAAAGAACAGGGAAATAGACGCGCTGGAAGCCAATTTCCGTCCCCTCAATCGGGGACTATTTTTCTATTAATGGAAAAGAACAGGGAAATAGACGCGCTGGAAGCCAATTTCCGTCCCCTCAATCGGGGACTATTTTTCTATTGTACAAATTTTTATGCGAACTGACGAGAGCCAAGATTCAATTTCCGTCCCCTCAATCGGGGACTATTTTTCTATAAAGCAAAAGCACGTCAAGAGTATTTGGCTAAAAAAGATTTCCGTCCCCTCAATCGGGGACTATTTTTCTATATGCAATTGAAACTAATTTAGTTAATTTGTTTGTTAATTTCCGTCCCCTCAATCGGGGACTATTTTTCTATCAGTAATCATGATAATCGTGTCGACGGCTTTAATTATTTCCGTCCCCTCAATCGGGGACTATTTTTCTATTCAATCAGCGACGTTATTAGCCAGTATGTCCCATCATTTCCGTCCCCTCAATCGGGGACTATTTTTCTATACTGCCGCGCGCGTCGCGCTTGCCCAAAGGTTTTACGCGCCGTTTTGCGGCGCACTCATAAAATTTCTTTGCACAAGCAAGCTAATCACGCGACTCACACCTTTCTAAGCGGCTATGCAAGCCTAGCGGCGCAGTTTTCCGGAAAAGTGTCCATACTCTTAATAATGTCCCGGTTCAAATCGTCATAAACGTTATTTTTATAAACTTTTTCGCCAGCCATAATCAACGAAAACACTTTCCGCAGTTTTTGCACTATCTCTCCGGAAGTATAATAAGGCTCCGTATTTTTTAACAGCTCGTCGGTAATATCGGTAATCGTATGCGCTAAAGGATTGCGGTGTTTAGCTTCTACCTTGCGCAGTAACTTCAATTCATCTAATAAACTTTTATCAACATCAGGAACGCATCCTAATATATCCAGCATATTGCTGAATGATAATTCCGTGTTATCCCTAAAGTTACCTACATGTCTATTAAACGCTCGCAAAATTTCCGGAAATTTTTCCTGTAATTTTCTTATACTAACGCGCCAGGGTTTTTTGAAAGAATCTCGCTCGCAATATAAACACGGCTTATAGCTTGTTTTATTTTCCAGATAAAATAACGTTAGCTGGTAAAGAAACGGCGTCAGCTTTACGATAAACTCTGCCAAATCGCCTTTTCTTTGCCGCAATTCCATAATCATCAAAAACTCGTTAAGTGCAACTACTTCTTTTTTATCAGATATAGAGCTTTTAGCCTTGGCAAAAGCGTCCTGTAAACGCAGCTTAGCGCGCAGGTCGGCATGCTCCAGCAATCTGCCGGTTTCTTTTTGAAACATATTCTTATGCTTCTTATATAACGCCAGCGCCGCGCTATATTCATAGCTACTTACCAAACTTACCAGCTGATGACGAACGCTATACCTAGTAAATAAAGATAACGGCGGAACCTGGCAACGATTTTCCGCGCCCTCCTCGTCGTCAAGATTTGTTTCGATAACGCAATCGATATCTTCGTGATCCTGCGTCGCAAAATTTTCTCTATTAGAACTCTTAGCCGGCGACACTACCTGCACTGCAAGAACGTTGTCAAAATCCGTAGCCAAAAACGACATAATAGTTTTCATCTGCGGCGTACCGGAACTCAAATTAAGAATGATTTCCTCATTGGGATATTGCTTACGCAATTCTATAAAATTATCCGCCAACGCTACCAATTTTTCCATATTTTGAGCTTCAATGATATCCGTTTTTATAAAATCTATTACGCATTCCGGCGCTACTTTTTGAATAGCTTTGCTGTAAATTTGCCGTTGCTCTTCCTTTTCGCGCATATCCTTAGTTAAAAAAATTTTTACCATGCGAGGTCGGTAATGGCGTATGATGTGCAGCATGGCTCCGTCATGCATGCCGCGAATAGGGTCGGTATCTCCTGCCGGAGAATATAAAATACTCATTCGTTGCGCCTCCTCAACATCCGTACCTGAACGCCGCCCATGCCTAAAGCCGTTTTGATCCCAATTCCGCTGTATTCCGCATAAGCGCATAGCATCGCGATAATCCTATTAACCATAAGATTATTTTTCAAACCTAAAGTATATGTTCCCCTAAAAGCCGGTATTCTTATTCCTTCTAAAGCGAAGGTCTGCAAACTCAAACGATATCCGGCAACGAACGCCTGCTGGCTCAAATCAAAAGCCAAGCCTTGCTCGTCCAGCTTATTATTATCGGCAAAGCAATTCCATTTGCGTATCAAGCTGCCGAACAATAAATTATTTTGCGGAAAAATCACATACTCTCCGTTACTTTTAAAACTGCACGAGGACAATATTTTTAGCTCGATATATTTTTCTGGAAAATCCTGCGCGAAATATTTTTCCGCTAAGCTATCGTAATCGACTGCTGGCAGCCATTCTTTTCCCAATACCTGAACGTCGATATTTTTATGCTTTAAATAAATATTCGCAGGCATTTCAAAAGCAACGTTCAATAATTCCTGCTTCGCCTGCTCGCTCAACGAAGCCAAACGCCACAGCAAAGTATTGTTTTGCTTATCAAAATAAAGATATTGGCTATACGGCCGCAGCTGCTGCTCGTGCATCAAAGCGGCAAAAGCTTTATCTACGCGCTCCATTAGCACGCCGTGCAGCAAAGAGCCTGTTGATTGCGGCAATTTAATTCCTTCTGGAACGGCCAGCTTTAGTTGTAAAATTTGTAGCGCGCTCATTTTACCGTCACCTTAGCCAACCCCGTCAATACCTGCCGCCCCGCATATATCGTAGCCTTCAAAGTCCGGGGAGAAATAATTTTATCCAAGGACAGATGCTTATGCTTTCTAAAAGTTACGTCAAGCAACTCTCTGACAACTTGCATCGCTTCCTTCGCTTCGTCTTCCGGAGCTACAGCCAACAAAATAGTTTTGCTCAAAAAGCCCGTATTACTGCCCAAGAAAATATTAGCCTGCTCTACGCCCTCGAAAAGATTTGGATAAGCCTTGCCAAAAGCCTTGCTCTGTAAGCTCATGACGAAGTTAAAATAATCTTGAGTCCATTGTAAAAGCATCGCTACAGAAGTTAAGCCGATAACAGCCGTCATTGTTTTATCTAATTTTACGGTGAAAGTATATTGGCTTCCGGGAATTATACATTCTCTGAACAGGGAAATATCATTCTTTTTAGCATGCCCCAGACGATCAAAGGTTAAATCGCATTTCGGCAAAATAACAGTCGAAACATTTGCTGCCGCCGTAGCGTCGCTCACTAACAGCCCGCGCAAAACGCTATTTACCGCATTGCGCGCGATTATTGGTTTATCCTTATCGTCATGAAGTTTTAATCCGTGCAGTAAATCAATTTCGAGATTTTTGGCAATTTTTTCCAGCTCTTTTTTGAAGAATTTTTTATCATATCTGCAATCGCAAATCTGCCGCCAATATTTTTGCTTAACGCTACTATTTTTCTGCAACAAATGATAGATAATTGCCGTTCTGAAAATTCCTTTTAGACTGCTACCAGGAACATACGGCGTTCCGTCAACCAGCTTAACCTGCCTATTGATTGCGTTAACGCTTTTCTTATCTTTTATACGATTGAGATCAACTTCAGCTTTCGCGCCGCCGCTAACAAGATATTCCACATCTTTTAAAGAATATTCCTGCTGTTCCAACCACGCCAACATATTTTTAGTTTTATCGCCGCTAAGCAAATATTTTTCATATGACGGCAACAAATTCTTTTCGATAATGAATTGATGCCAGAGGCTGTAATTAACAAAATACACCGTTTGCCTTTTAGCGTCGTACAAATAATCTTTCGGCAAAAGCTGCATGCCGTCGCTAATATTGACGGGCGTAAGTACCTGCAAGCACAATTCGGCTGTTTCTTGATAATTTTGTCCTTTGCTAATCATTTTTCAACCCCACAAACATACCTAATCCGTTGCGGTACACGGCATGCTCCAATCCCGGTACGGCTTGCCGCAACAAGCTTCCCCGAAGCCTGCTTTGGAAGCAAGACCCTTCCGCCAGCATATACGCACTGGTACGTTTAACTCCGTTAGTAACGGCGAGCGAATAAACAAACCCGCTTTTCTTAATTAACTTATAAGCGCCTGCCTTTATATCGGCAATTTGTTCCTGCTTAGGAAAAACGGGAGCGATGCACATCTGCCAACGGCTTTTTTCTGCAAACAACATCTCGGCTAAAGCCGCGTCGTCTTCATAACAACCGAATCCCGGCGCAAGCTCTATATCATCCTCGTCATCACGAATTACAAATTTGCCGTAACCGCCGCTGCGCTTACCGCCGATACCGCTCAAGCCCAAACTTGCGATTAATGCTTTTAATTTTTCATAATCAGCGTCGCTTTCTGTACCGCAAATCAAATACAACCCAGCGTTATCAACAAAGCGATAGCTTGCGACATAATAAGGCAAGGGTTCTGCGTTCCTCGTATTAACTTTAGCGGACAATACGGGAACTGCAAACTCCTGCGTATTTTCTAAAAAAGGTTCCGGCGCTAAAAATTTTTTTATCTGTGAAGCGCGCACATATGACGATTTTTTTGCTTTTTTTAATTTGGTTGCCGCCTGCTTCATCTCGGCAAAACTTTTGGCTTCCGCAATATTTCTTTCTAGCGGCAGTAACGGCTTGGGTAAATAAAAATACATATCTTCATCTTGAGTTTTGTAATAAGGCAGCAAGCTGGAAATCTGCAGTCTGCCGCTATTAAAACCGTCGATTAACTCTTCAACGGCAGCCCGCGATTGAGCGGCGGCTTCATTACACAAAGCGCTGAAAAAGGTATCGGCCGCGCAAGCGAAAGAACTCTTTTCCAAACCGCCGCCGTTAGCCGCGTCGCCAAAATGCACAGGCGTCAAAAATTTTAAAGGCACAAGATAATATTTCATATTGCTTTACTTCCTTCAAGTAACTGCAAATATTTATCGGTATCTACGTTCACACCGCCAATTTTTTCTATACTAAAATCGGCAAAGCTTACTCTACCATAGCCGCGCGAACCATGACCGCCAAGATAATCTGCTTCCAAAAGGCGTAAGCCCTGCGCCAGCGTTTTGATATCGGCATCTATTTCAGCTATAGCCTCTATATTATAAACCAGTTTGAAATCAAATTTAACTCCGGCAGGCACACGTTCTATATGTCGTGGATTAGCAATACCGCTGGCGCGATTAATTGTATTTTCAAATTTGACCTCGCCAATATAAGTATCCGTATCAAGATTCTTGCCAAATAATTCTTCCGTACTTTTAGTAATGAACATATCGAAGAATTGCAGCCGTGCCGGACAAGCCATATTTTTACCGCTGCTACCAAAAAGCCGTTTAATAATTTCGTTATCCTCGTCAACTTTATGCAGCACATATCCTTGGCAGGTACTCTTAGCTAATAAAGTGCGCAACTTTCCCTTCATCGTACTGCCGGGAATAATCGGCGCGCGCGTTAAGGTATCGCGGACAAACGGACTATCCACGGCTCCTATGGGCGCATAATCGTTGCCGCCGCCAATATGCATACCAGTTTCTACTTTTAAAATCGCTTTGATAAACAATTTACCCGCTAAAGCTTTTTGCGTACCGTTTACTTCCTTACCCATTATCTATCCCTGCCTCCTTGATATTTATGGAATGCGACTAGCGCTTCGATGTATTTACAAAACTTTTCGAACGCCGCAATATCGTTACCGATGGCTAAAATTTTATTCTCTAGCCCTGCTTTTTTTACAAAGTCTCGTACAGGAAATCCTTTGCTAGTATCCTTGCCAGCAAGATACAACGCATTTACTTTTAAGAATTTCACCTCTACTTTTAGCTCATTTGGCAAAATTTTGGCTCCAAGATTTTGCGCACAATATACATCCACTTTATTACGCAACACATTAACCGCCGTCAAAAACTTTCTTATCTGGCTTGTTGTTAATACTATGTATTTTTCCCCGTATTTATCATCAGCTCTTTTTAAGCTGCTAATGACTTTTTCCGCCTCGTCCACCGGGTCGTAATTCACATTACGATTCGACTGCTGTGTAACCTCCGCTTTAGCCAATGCGGTTCTCATATTATTATTTTTTAATTCCATGCTTAATCTTCTCCCTTCTCCCGCAAATGATAAATCAATAGGCGCAGCGCCGTATCCAATTGCCTGCGGTCTTCTTCATTGCGCACCCAACTATAAATCAGCGTATGAAATTCGTTGAAATGCTGCATTAAAATTTTATTATTAGTTTCCGCCGGCTGCATTCTTCCCAAGGTATAGGCTAAACGCGCTATATTTATCTTGCCTTCAGTTTCTATACTCTCTAAAAGCTTTAGCATTTTATAAAGCATAGCCATGCCAACATTAAGCTTATTAGCGTCATTTCTGTATAAATCCAGATGAGCAAACAAAAAATCCAATTTTTCCCGGCAAACTCCGTCTTCAAAATTTTGCCAGCTATAAACGTGCCTGCATTTCAATTCTTCCTTATCAGATATTTGATTAGTTTCAAAGCCAAATAAAGCGATACTGTTTTTGCCATCAATGTTCTTCGCCGCGTCCTCTAACAGTCCCGTTAATTTTGCCATCTGGCTAACTGGATAATCAGGACTAAATAAAGCCAATCCTGCCGAAAAGGAAAGTTTGCCTCCGGTGAAACGATCAAACGCTTTTCTTATATCGACCGCCGTTTCCAGCAAATCATCCCATGCGCCTACTAAAAAAACGTCGTCGCCGCCTGAATACACCACATGCACTTTACGAGACGCAGCCTGTTTCTCGGCAAAAAGCGCAAAAGGCGTTATCTTTTTATTATCGCAGCCCTCAAGCTCGCCGCTGCAAATTTTCTTAACGGCAAGTTTAAAAAATATACTCAAATTTTTAGACATATCGGCATAACGCGATAAAGTAGCATATTTAAACTTATCTTCCGCAGCGTAATCTATAAAACCGCCGATGAAAGCCGCTCCCAAATTATCAACGTCCGCCCGCAGGACGCCTAATCGTTTTATGCCTTTTTCTCTATCACCGCTGGCTTCAGCCAAATCCGAAAATTCCATAATACTACCGTTAGATTTTTTTGCGGCATAATCAGCCAACCACAAGCGCGAAGACAATAGGCTTCCAGTTACAGCCTTATTTTTACTGTACAAACGCACTAAATCAGATAACTTTTCTAAACTTCTCTCACTAACGGCACGCAAATAAAGTTTTCTTTGATAACCAAAGATTTCTAAACTATCATTATCTTTCTGACTTGTAATTGCAAATACAGATTCATTATTGAGAATTTGCGCCCCTAATTTATATAAACCCAGGCACAACGGACAAATATAACCGTCGCTGAGAGAAGCATCTTCCAACAATACGGAACTTGAAGAATGGCAAACGGAGCATTCTCTACCATGAGCCTCATCGTTTATTTCAGCAAAAATATTCTGTAACGTTCCGACACCATATCGGCAAAGCTTATCCTTGTTCAAAGCCTTGCTGACAGCGGCAAAAATATTTCTTTGCTGCCCGGATTCCATAAGGTCGTCAGCCGAACATTCTGCAAAGCCCAAAGCCATATATAACGACGTCGAAAAATTTTTCCAAAGCCATTCGTTGCACGCTTCTTGTAAATTATTTAAAGCTTGTTTTGCAGCTAAAGTATTAGCGGTCAAAATATAAAAGTGCCCGCCTCCGGAATAAAGTAAATTAGCGCGGGATAAATTAAGCTTTGTCAACAGTTCATCAATAAAATCTTCCATCAGTATTTCTAAATAAAAAGAACGCCCACGCAAAGATTTCAAAGCGCCTTTAGAAGGTATCGTATAGATAAAACTTTGTATTCCCGATAAATCTCCAGACACCAGTAAAAAAGATTTTTCTTGACGAAACGCTTTATTATTCACGAAGCAATACCGGCGGTAATCATGAATATTATTGTCCTGAAAATACTGGTACATACAAGAAGCCAGCGCCGCAGTAACTTTAGAGTGCACGTATAAAGAAATATCGCAAGCTTCGCTTTTATTAGTGCTAGACGGAACATAGCTGGTTAAATCTTCCATAATTCGCAAAAGTTCGTTGTTTTGCATTTTATCTATGGAAGCGCGCTCAAAATTACTGGTAAATTCTGCCACCAAATCTTTATATTTATCATCGGATGCCAAGCATAACTCTTGCGTCGGATAATTAAAATTATTAGACGGATCGAGCCCGCGTAAATAATATTTACCAACTATCCCTTTTCCTCGCCCGCCGAAAAGATTAAAAATACTTTCCAAGCAAGATTGCGCATCAAAGCCTTTAGTTTCGCCTTCAATATCACGTCTATCGGCGCCAGCGGCAATATTATCGGCTTCATAAACAATATAACTTAAATCGTTCTCTTTTAATTGTACATTTCTTAGAGACGAAGCATGATGGTACTTAATACAATTAACCAAATTCCTTGTTTCTTCATTTTGTGGTAAAAACGTACCTATATATTCCGCTCCAGCCTGATAATGATTGCCCAAGCTATGGTCTGCGCGAATACATACTTTACCAATATCATGTAGTAAGGAACTTTTGATTAAAATATCTAATTCGTTCACTAATATTCCTCCCTTACATAAATTACACATCACTCAAAATATATTATTAATTCTCTAAGCTCCAAAATAATTCCTGCATAGTCAGATAAATTGTTTATAACAAAATCATTGAAATATTTCCTGCTCCTCCGCAAGTTTATCTAATCGCGATTTGTATAATCCAGATTAGATAAATTCACTGTAAGCCACGCGCCAAATTTTCCGTCCCGCTCTAATCTAAAAATTTTCCCGGCCACGCAAAAACGACGCATACCACAAAGGCATGCGCCGTGAAAAAATCATTTTGCTTTTTAAACTGCGCCGCTTACAGCAGGCCTGCTTCTTTAACCTCGTCAATGCCGTGCTTTTCAGCGTAGCCGGTAAGCATCAAGGTCAGCGCGCCGTCGCCGGTTACGTTGCAGGCGGTGCCGAAGCTGTCCTGCAAAGCGAAAATGGTCAGCATCAGCGCGGTGCCGGTTTCGTCAAAGCCCAGCACGCTGATGATTAAGCCCAAAGAAGCCATAACCGTACCGCCGGGCACGCCGGGCGCGCCGATAGCAAAAATGCCCAGCAGCAGGCAGAACAGCACCATCGTGCCCATAGAAGGCAGAGTACCGTACAGCACCTGGGATACGACCATGACGAAGAAAACTTCGGTCAGCACGCTGCCGCACAAATGGATATTGGCAAACAGAGGAATGCCGAAGTTTACCAAATCCTTACGCAGCACGGTGGATTTCAGCGCGCATTTCAGAGCTACGGCCAGCGTGGCGGCGGAGGACATAGTGCCCACGGCGGTGATATAGGCCGGACCGTAATGCTTGACCACGTTCATGGGATTGGCCCCCGCATAAGCGCCGGCCAAAAGATACAGCAGCGCCAGCCAGATGTAATGCCCCAGCATAACGATAACTACGACGATGAGGAACACGGGCAGCTGCCTGGTAATCGCGCCCTCATACGCCAGGCCGCAGAAGGTGCAGGCGATAAACACTGGCAGAATAGCGATAACGATACGGGTAACTATGGCCAGAACGATTTGCTGGAATTCCTCCAGACATTTAATAATCGTATTGGATTTAGTCCAGGCCGCAGCTAGGCCAATCAGCACGGACAGCACCAAAGCGCTCATTACGCTCATCACCGGCGCAATTTTTAAATCAAAGAGCAGCTTGGGCAGTTCCTGGAGGCCGTCGACAGTCGGCGTAATATTCAAAAAGGGTATCAGCGTGTAACCGGCCGCCGTAGAAAAGAAGGCCGCGCCTATGGAAGAAACGTAGGCGATGGTGATGGCAACGCGCAGCATAACGCTGGCGTGCTGTCCCAACCGCGTGATGGACGGAGCGATAAAGCCAATGATAATCAGCGGTACGCAGAAATTAATCAGCTGCCCCAAAAGGCTTTTGACCGTCAGGATCACCTGCATAACGCCTTCGCCCACGCTCAGGCCCACGCCCATGCCTAAAATTACGCCCAGCAACAGACGCATAGGCAGACTTCCTAAAATATTCATAAAAACACTCCCACTTCCTTAAAATAATATTAGCTGTAATTATAATAGCGTACACTAAATAAAATAGCAAGCAAAATTGTGAATTTTAGTTAAATTGAGGCAAAAAAATTAAGCTTCTCCGCAGCAGGAGAAGCTTTAATAAGCCGCAGCTATGCTCTTGTCAGCCGTGCGCGGCGGCTATTCTTACGCTTCGGGCTCGTACACGGCCAGCGCCTCCAACGCCAGAGCGTAACCGGCAAAGCCCAGGCCGCAAATCTGCCCGATGCAGCCGGCAACCGTCACGGAATGATGGCGAAATTCCTCGCGCTGATGAATATTGCTGATATGCACCTCGATGGCCGGAAGATTAACGGCCTTCAGCGCGTCCAGAATCGCTACGCTGTAATGCGTGAACGCCGCCGGGTTGATAACGATGCCGTCGAAAGCGCCGTAAGCCTTTTGAATAGCGGTAACGATATCGCCCTCGTAATTGCTTTGCAAAAGCTCTACTTCCACGCCTAATTTAGCCGCAGCCGAGCGGATGTAAGCGCACAGGCTCTCGTAATCGCGACGGCCGTAAATAGCTTTTTCCCTGGTGCCCAGCATATTGATGTTGGGGCCGTTTAGTACTAAAATTCTTCGCATATTATCCCTCGCTTATTCGGCGATTTCTTTGGCGTGCTGCGTTAAAAGCGCCAGCGTTCTGCCGAAGTCGCCGTTATTTTCAATAATTTTATCCGCGTGCCTGCGGTAAAGGGCGATACGTTCGTCGTACAGCGTGTACAGACGCTGCTTGTCGTCGGCCAGCAGGGGACGCGCGTCGCCTTCGATGCAGCCGATAATTTTATCCGGCTGCCTGTCGATAAACAGCACTACGCCCTGCCGCTTGAGCAGCTCCATATTCTGCGGCCGTTTCACCGCGCCGCCGCCCGTGGCGATAACGACGCCCTGCAGCTGCGCCAGGTAGGCCAGCGTGCGGGTTTCCGCCTCGCGGAAGGCGTCCTCGCTTTCGGCAAAAAAGCTTTTGATGGTGCGCCGCTCCCGCTCTTCCAGCACCTCGTCGGCGTCGAAAAATTCGCGGCCCAGCCGCTTAGCCAGCCGCTTGCCCAAGGTGCTTTTGCCACAGCCGGGCATCCCGATTAAAATAATATTTTTCATAGCGTTTGCTCCAGCTCCCGCATGATGCGCACAATCAAACCGCTGTCATAGCGTTCGCCCTGCCAGATTTCCTGCGCCGCCACCGCCTGCGCGACGAGCATAAACAAGCCGTTGACCGCCTTGCGCCCAGCCGCCTGGGCCTGTCGCAAAAATAGCGTCTGCGCCGGGTTGTAAATTAAATCCACGCTGGCGCTGAAGGCCGCGCTGATTTCCGCGCCGACGGGCGCGGCTTCCATTTTGGGATACATGCCCACCGGCGTGCAGTTGACCAGCAAATCGCCCTGCAAAGCGCGCACGGTCTGGTAATCCACGAACTGCGCCATGGGCGCGATTTCCAGAAAATGCGCGTCGGCTTTGCTGACGTCGCGGGTAACTAAATACAGCCTGCCCACGCCCTGGTCGGCCAGATATTTGACTACGGCCCGCGCCGCTCCGCCCGTACCCAGCACGGCGGCTGTACGGCCTGCCGCTTCGATTTCATTATAGTCCAGCATGCGCCCGAAGCCGAAATAATCCGTGTTATACCCCCACGCGCCGTCGCCGGTAAATTTAATGGTGTTGACTGCGCCGATGGCCGCAGCCTCCGGCGCAATTTTATCCAGCAGCGGCATCACGTGCAGCTTATGGGGAATGGTCACATTGCAGCCCGCATAAGCGCGGCGCAGCTCCTGCATTCGCTGCGGCAAAGTCTCCAGCTCCGTTTCCAGCAAATTATATTGGCCGCTGCGCCCCGTATAAGCGAAAAACAGCCGGTGGATCTGCGGCGATAGGCTGTGTCCCAGCTTGCCGCCCAAAAGTCCGTATAGCTTTTCCATTTCCTATTCCTTCTTTTCGTAAGCGCGGTAATTGCCCAAAATTTTTAAATAAGTGCTCTTGGACTTAACCTCTTCCATCACGTCGCCCACCAGCGGGTCGGACAAATTGCCCGTCACATCGATATAGAAAAAGTATTCCCAAGGCTTGCCTTTGGTCGGACGCGATTCCAAATTCGTCAAATTAAGCCCGGTATGGTAAAAGCTGGCCAGTATTTTATACAACGAACCGGTTTCGTGCTTCACAGCGAAAATCAGCGTAATCTTATTGGCGTGCGGAATGATTTCCGGCTTACGCGCGATAATGACGAAGCGTGTGTAATTATTGCTGTTGCTGTTAATCGCCGGAGCGATGATTTGCAAATTATACATATCGGCCGCCGCCTTACCGGCTACCGCGCCCAGGGTAATATCCTGCTTTGCTGCCACCTCTTCGGCGCTTTTGCTGGTGCTGAAATAAGGCACCTGCTCCATATCCGGGTAATCTCGGAAGAAATCCTTGCACTGCTTAAAGCCCTGGGGATGGGAATAAACCGTCTTGATGCTGCCCAGCGTCGCGCCCGCGCAGCCCAAAAGGTTCTGCTCGATTTTGACGCACTGCTCGCCCACGATGCTGCAATCGTAATGGCGCAACAGGTCGTAAACCTCGGTGATGCCGCCGGTAGAGCTGTTTTCGATGGGCAGCACGGCGTAATCCATGGAGCCGTCGGAAATGCTGCTGATTACCTCCTCGAAAGTATTGTAATGATGGCGGTTGTATTTGCGACCGCGGAAATATTCGTCCAGCGCCTGATGGGTAAAGGAACCGGCGGGGCCGAAGCAGGCCACTTCAAAAGTGCGGTCGCTGGCCTCGCTCATAGCCGTTTCTTCCAAAACGCAGGCCTGGTCGATAATGCCGCGCATAATATTTTTCACGGCGATGGAATAATCTTGATTTTCCAAAAAACCCGCAACCTTGGCGATAACCTTGGCCTCGCGGTTTTTATCTTTAACGGGCATACCCTTGGATTTTTTATAGGCCGCCACCTGCATTACTAATTGCAGGCGCTGCTCCAGCACCTCGGCCAGCTGCTGGTCGGCCTTATCTATTTCCTTGCGGATGAGTTCTAAATCTAGCTCCTGCATTTTATTTCTCCCATTTCTTTGCTTCCAGTATCAGGTCCCACAGGTTCCAGGCAACTACCGCTTCGATAACCGGCACGGCGCGCTGCACGATACAGGGGTCGTGCCGGCCAGTGATGGTCAGCGTCGTATCGCTTTTTTCTTTCAGGCTCACCGTGCGCTGCTCGCGCGAAATGGACGGCGTGGGCTTGAGCGCGGCCCGCAGCAGCAGGGGCATACCGTTGGTAATGCCGCCGGTGATGCCGCCGTTGTGATTGGTCAGCGCGCGCACCTCGCCGTTTTCGTAATGCAGCTCGTCGTTGGCCTCGGCCCCCGTCAAACCGGCGAAGCCGAAGCCGTCGCCAAATTCCACGCCCTTCACCGCCGGTACGGAAAACAAGCCGTGGCTTATACGGCTTTCCACCGAATCGAAATAAGGCGCGCCTACGCCCGCAGGCAGGTGCAGCGCCATGGCCTCCACTACGCCGCCCACGCTGTTTAAATCGCCCTTGGCCTGCAAAATACGCCGCTGCATTTTTTCTCCGGCAACGTCGTCCAGCACGGGGAAGGCTTTAGCCTGCACAGCCAGCAGCTCCGCGTCCGCCATGCCCATGGGGTCGAAGGCCGCGTCCTCGATATCGCCGACGCGCAGGATATGCGCGCCCACAATAACGCCGCAGCGCGCCAGGGCCTGCTTAGCCACCGCGCCCGCAAAAACCAGGGGCGCAGTCAGACGGCCGCTGAAATGGCCGCCGCCGCGATAATCGTTAAAGCCCTGATAACGCACGTGCCCTGCGTAATCCGCGTGGCCGGGGCGCATTTTATCCTGCAAAATACTGTAATCCCTGGAATGCTGGTCGCTGTTGGCTATGCGGGCGCACAAGGGCGTGCCCGTGGTATAGCCGTTGAAAAAGCCGCTCTGAATTTCCACCGCGTCGCTTTCCTTACGCGCCGTAGTCAACGCGCTCTGTCCGGGCGCACGGCGCGCCATTTCCCTAGCGATAGCTTCTTCGTCCAGCGCCAGTCCCGGCGGCAGCCCGTCCAGCACTACGCCGATGGAGCGGCCGTGGGATTCGCCGTAAATGCTCATTTTAATATTCATCCCAAAAACGCCGCTCATGCCAGCACCTCAATCTTTCCGCCCAAAGCGCAGTAATCGCTCCAGAACGCCGGATAGGATTTGCCGACGCTGCCCGCGCCGTGCAGTACGATGGGCAAAAAGCAGCGCTGAGCCGCGATGGCCAGGCTCATTGCGATGCGGTGGTCGTTCCAGGCGTCCACCTCCACGCCGCCGATCAAGCCGCCGGGCTGCCCGTAAACGGTCAAGCCCTCGTCCTCCTCCACAATCTGCGCGCCCATTTTATTAAGCTCGCTGGTCATGGCCGCCAGACGGTCGCATTCCTTAATGCGCAAACGCCCCGCGTTGACAATTTTAGTTATGCCCTCGCTAAGTGCAGCCACAGCCGTCAGCACGGGAATAATATCGGGGCAGTTGGCCGCGTCGATAACCGTGGCCTGGGTTACGCCGCCGCGCACGGCAACGGCGTTTTCACTGCGGGAAATGCTTGCGCCCATGCGCTCCATAATTTCCACGACGGCCTTGTCGCCCTGCAGCGAAGCGAAATCCACGCCGCTGCACGCGACTTTGTCGCCCAGGCTGCCGCCTGCCAGCCAGAAGGCCGCCTGGGACCAGTCGCCCTCCACCCGGCTGCTCTGCGCCCGATAGCGCTGCCTGCCCGGAACAAGATAGCGCCGGTGCGCACCGTTTTCGTTGGTCACTCTGACGCCGTACTTGGCCAGGCATTGCAACGTCATATCCACATAAGCCGCCGATTCCAGCGGCGAAGTAATTTCAATCACCGAATCGCCGTCCAATAAGGGCAGCGCAAACAGCAGCCCGCTGACAAACTGGCTGCTGACATTGCCCGGCAGCTTAAAAATCCCCGAACGCAGGCGACCGTTGACCGTCAAAGGCAAATTGCCGCCGTCCGTAAAATATTGAATAAGCTGCTCGTCAAAAATATCGTAATAAGCCTGTAACGGACGTGACACCAGCTTACCATGGCCCGTAAAGGTCAGCGGACAGTTCAGCGTCGCTCCCAAGGGAATGAAAAACCGTAAGGTGGAACCGCTTTCGCCGCAGTCCACATAATCGGCCGCCGCAACTGGACGTCCCGTACCCGTAATCTGCAAGGCCGTGCGTCCCGGCAGCATGCTGGGAATTTCGTCCACGGTCGCGTCCAGCGCTTTTAAACAGCGCATGGTAGCCTCGATATCCTTGGACATACTGATATTATCCACAATGCTCGTGCCTGCGGCCAAACCGGCGCAGATTATTTCCCTGTGCCCCATGCTTTTAGAGGACGGCGCCTGCACCGTGCCCCGCAATTTTGCGGGATATATTTTTACTGTGGCGTCTTGCGCTAATTTATTCAAATCCATGTGACTTTACCCCAAATATTCCGGCACCTGCCGCCATTCCAGCTTACGCAACGTGCCTTCGCCAATATTTTTAAGAACGATAAGCGTAATACTACTGCCGTTTTTCTTTTTATCCCGCGCCATGGCGTCCAGCAGCAGGCTTTTATCCACGCCCGCCGTCAGCGGCAAGCCGTATTTCAGCAGTACGTTCTTAATGCGCTCCGCCGTGCCCGGCGCAGTCAGGCCCATGGCCTCCGTGCGCTGCGTCAGCTGGTACATACCGATAGCCACGCCCTCGCCGTGAGTGAAATGGCTGTAGCCAAAGTGCTGCTCGACAGCGTGGCCCAAGGTGTGGCCAAAGTTCAACAGCATACGCAGCCCCGTATCAAATTCGTCCTGCTCCACAATGCGCGCTTTAATAGCGCAGCAGTTGGCCACCACGCTGCCGATATCGCGCAAAAGCTCCGCGTCGTCGGCAAAGCCGGCCAATTTTTCAAACAGCGCCGCGTCCTTAATACAGCCGTACTTAACGGCTTCCGCCAAACCGTCGTGCAGAAAGCGCACCGGCAGCGTCGCCAGCAAATCCGTATCGATAAACACCGCCTTGGGCTGATAAAACGCGCCCGCTAAATTTTTACCGGCCTGCAAATCCACGGCCACCTTGCCGCCCACGCTACTGTCAATCTGCGCCAGCAAAGAAGTCGGCACCTGCACAAAAGCTACGCCGCGCATATAGCTGGCCGCCGCAAAGCCGCCCAAGTCGCCGACCACGCCGCCGCCCAGCGTTAGCACAACGTCGCTGCGGGTCAGGCCGCCTTGGGCCAGCTCTTCCAGAACCCGGCTCAGCACCGTAATATTTTTGCTTTGCTCGCCTGCGGGAAAAACAATTTGCTGCACCGCCAGCCCGGCCTGCGCCAAACTGTCCGCCAGCGCGTCGGCATAGAGCGGCGCTACGTTGCTGTCGCTGATAATCGCCGCCTTGCGGGCCTTGGGCAGCAGCGCCGCCACCTTAGCGCCCACGCCGGGCAGCATCCCCGCCGCGATTTCGATATCGTAAGCGTGCGGACCTAAGTCCACATGAATTTTCTGCATCAATAAAGCTCCTTTCGGCGAGCAGCCGCAGTCCGCATCAAAGCCTTCAGCGTTTCGCCGTCGCCTGCGCGCAAAGCGTCGCGCCACAGCGTCAGCTGCTCCATATATTTATCTATTTCGTCGGCCACCTTTTCCCTATTCGCCAGGAACAGGCTGCACCACAGCTCCGGATTGATGTCCGCCACGCGGGTGCCGTCGCGGAAGCTTCCGGCTACGAAGTACTTGGTTTTATCGTTATAAGACGCGCTGTCCATTAAAGCCACCGCCGTCACATGGGGCAAATTGCTGGTAAACGCAATCGTCCTGTCGTGCTCCTCCGGCGTTACGCGCACCGTTCGCGCACAGCCCAGCGCCAGCGCGAACTGCTCCAGCCAGGCCACGGCCTGCGGCGTATTGCCGGCTTCCGGCACGACGATGTAATTGGCCTTATGAAAAATCGCCGCGTCCGCCATAGCCAAACCGCTGCTCTGCCGCCCGGCCATCGGGTGCCCGCTGATAAATTCCATGCCCGGCAGCAATGCTTCCTGCACCCGGCGAATCATATCGCCTTTGATTCCGGCCACGTCGGTTATCAGCACATGAGGCGACAAAAACTGCACGCTGCTTTTTATGAAGCCTGCGATAGCATCGGGATAGATAGCGCAAATCAACACGTCGGCCTGCGCCAGTTCGGGTCCGGCCTCCGCCAGCGCCTCGTCGATAATTCCCTGCTCCGCCGCCTGCCGCAGCGTTGCCGAATTGCGCTCCACGCCGATAATGCGCCTGGCCTGCAACTGACGCAGCGCTTTGGCGTAAGAGCCGCCAATCAGTCCCAAACCTACGATAGCAAAGGTCAGCTCCTGCCATTTTGTACTTCTAAAACCAGCTTCCAACAAAATCACTCCTACGAAAATTCCAAACTACTATACTACGATGTTATATCTAATTCCAAGGCGCCTTATCATACGCTGTTTACAAATCCCTGCCGACAATCTGCACACAACAAACTCCCCCTGTCTCGCTTACGCTCAACATCCCCCTCTGAGAGGGGGAAAAATAGACCGCTTACATATTTCATTTTGCGCCCCCTCTTTGAGGGGGCTGGCATTTTGCTTGCAAAATGTCTGGGGGAGTTTTAATTTTTTACAAGTCTCTGCCAACTATCTGCGCAATCCCCTTTAAATCCTTCATTAAATTAGCGAAGCGTTCCGGCTTCAAGGACTGAGCGCCGTCGCACAGCGCGCATTCCGGATTATTGTGTACCTCGATGAGCAGGCCGTCGGCGCCAACCGCCACGGCAGCCTTAGCCAAGGGTTCCACCATCCACCACATACCGGCGGCATGGCTGGGGTCCACTACTACCGGCAGATGACTCAGCTTTTTCACAGCGGGAATCGCGCTCAAATCCAGCGTATTGCGGGTGTAGGTTTCAAAAGTGCGGATGCCGCGTTCGCACAAAATTACGTTTTCGTTGCCGCCCGCCATAATGTATTCGGCGGACATAATCCATTCTTCAATAGTAGCAGCCAGGCCGCGTTTCAGCAAAATAGGCTTATTGGTCTTGCCCAATTCCTTCAGCAGCTCGAAGTTTTGCATATTGCGCGCGCCTACCTGAATCAAATCCACGTCCTCAACGAAGCGCTCGATTTTATCGGCGGACATAATTTCCGTAACTATGGGCAGCCCGGTCGCTTCACGCGCGGCCTTTAAATAATCCAAACCCAATTCCTTTAACCCCTGGAAGGAATACGGCGAAGTGCGGGGCTTGAACGCGCCGCCGCGCAGCATGGCCGCACCGGCTGCCTTCACATCCTGCGCCACCTCCGTCACCTGCTCGATGCTTTCGACGGAGCAGGGTCCGGCGATAACCTGAATCTTTTTGCCGCCGACGGGAACGCCGCACACATTCACTACGCTATCCTCTGGGTGAAACATATGATTGGCGCGTTTAAAGGGCTCCTGCACACGCATTACCTTTTCTACGCCGTCGTTGACGCGCAGAAGATTCATATCCAAAGCGCTGGTATCGCCTACCACGCCGAACAGGGAGGCGTTCACGCCGTCGCTGGCGTGAATCTGGTAACCGCGGCTTTCCAGCTGTTCCTTTAATTTAGTTTTGTCCTCAACGGTTGCAGTGGGTTTGAATACGATAATCATGATAAAATCTCTCCTTTTAAACTATGCTACAATGCTGCAATACTACTTTATAGTCTAAAGCGAAGGCTTTGCTATAAAAAACACTTAATACTACTGACAAACTCCCCCTGTCTCGCTTACGCTCGACATCCCCCTCTAAGAGGGGGAACCATAGATAGCCTACAAATTTAACTTTGTGCCCCCTCCTTGAGGGGGCTGGCATTTTGCTTGCAAAATGTCTGGGGGAGTTTTAATTTTTACATCTCTCTACCAACTATACGGGCTATCCCCTTCAGCTCTCCCATCAAACGGGCGAAACGTTCAGGCTTTAACGATTGAGCGCCGTCGCACAACGCGCATTCAGGATTGTTGTGTACCTCGATGAGCAGGCCGTCGGCGCCCACCGCTACGGCAGCCTTTGCCAAGGGTTCCACCATCCACCACATACCGGCAGCGTGGCTGGGATCCACGATAACCGGCAGATGACTCAGCTTTTTCGCAGCGGGAATCGCGCTCAAGTCCAGCGTATTGCGGGTGTAATGCTCGAAGGTGCGGATACCGCGCTCGCACAAAATTACGTTTTCGTTGCCGCCCGCCATAATGTATTCGGCGGACATAATCCATTCTTCAATAGTAGCAGCCAGGCCGCGTTTCAGCAAAATAGGCTTATTGGTCTTGCCCAATTCCTTCAGCAGCTCGAAGTTCTGCATATTGCGCGCGCCCACCTGAATCAAATCTACGTCCTCAACAAAGCGCTCGATTTTATCGGCGGACATAATTTCCGTAACGATTGGCAAGCCGGTTTCCTCACGCGCGGCCTTTAAATAATCCAGGCCCAGCTCCTTTAAGCCCTGGAAGGAATACGGCGAAGTGCGGGGTTTGAACGCGCCGCCGCGCATCAGAGTTGCGCCGCCCAGCTTAACGGACTTAGCGACTTCCGTAACCTGCTCCTGACTTTCTACAGAACAGGGACCGGCAATAACCTGAATTTTTTTGCCGCCGATGGGCACGCCGCTGACGTTGATTACGCTATCCTCCGGGTGGAAGGCGCGGTTAGCGCGCTTAAAGGGCTCCTGCACACGCATAACCTTTTCTACAGCGTCGTCGATACGCAGCATATTCATGTCCAAAGCGCTGGTGTCGCCGATGATACCGAAGATCGTCATATTAACGCCGTTAATCTCGTTAATCTGAAAGCCTTGGCGCTCGAGATTAGCCTTCATTTTTGCTTTGCTTTCGGCGGGTGCGCCCGGTTTGAATACAATTACCATAACAATATCTCTCCTTTTTGCCTGCATCCTTGCAGCTTTACTAAAAAATTATCTGCCTAAAATCATTTTGCTACAAAAAAAGCAGGCTCCGTAAAAGAGCCTGCTCCTAAAGCATTGTGAACGTGTATATACCAATTATATACCCATACCTGTTAACGGCTTCTATTACGATTGCTGCTATATGCTTTTTGCCATGCAAAATAACCGGTGCTAAAGTAGTAGCTAAAGACCGGTGCATAATAAAAGCCGTATTCAGTTGCAGCGTTAATCCTGATAGAATCCATTTTCTTCACCTGCAAAATAATCTTTACGCATAATTCAGCGATTGAAGTTATTCTACTGCTAATTGATAAGACCGTCAAGCAAATTTGCCGACTTTACTTAGAATTTCTTTTTCACCGGCAAATGTGTAAATTAGGTTACAAATTTGTGAATAACAGCATTACAGCGCTGCGCCTCGCAGCGTTCCAACCGCATCGGCGCGGCAGCGGACGCAATGCTGCATCTGCCTTAAATAACGCCCGCAGTCCCGGCGCAAGGACGCCAGCCTTGCCGCGTCCAGCTCAGGCACCTCGGCAAAAGCGCTGCCTGCTATCGGCAGCATGGGAATAATATTCATCACGTCGCAGCCCAAGGCCGCCGCCTGCCGTGCTACCGCAGGAATATCGTCTATATTGACGCCGCCAATAGCTACGCAGTTGATTTTTATAATCACACCCGCCTGCTTCAATAAACGAATCCCGGCCAGCTGCCGCGCAAGCAGCAGCTCCGCCCCGTCCTCGCCGCGATAAATATTTCCCTTATCGTTCACGAAATCATAAATCAACGCGCCAATTTGCGGCTGCACGCAATTCATCGTCACCGTCACAAAACCCACGCCCAGCGCGATAATTTCCGACGCATATTCCGGCAGCAGCAAGCCGTTGGTCGACAGGCACAGCTGTACGCCGCTGTCCAGCTCCCGCACCAAGCGCAGTGTTTCCGCCACCTGAGGCCAATTTGCCAGCGCATCCCCCGGCCCGGCAATACCTGCCACCGTTAAATTAGGCAGCCTGCGCCGCAGCTTGTCATAGCGTGCCGCAGCCTGCGCAGGCGTCAGCACCTGCGCCGTCACTCCCGGCCTGCTTTCGTTCACGCAGCTGAACTTGCGCACGCAGTAATTGCACTGCAAATTACAGGCAGGCGCTACTGGCAGATGCACCCGGGCAAAGCTGTTGCAGCAGGATGCGAAGCAGGGGTGCGTTGCCAAATTCTGTACCATCATCGGTACAGCTCCCGACGCAGCCTGCTGAACAGGCCCTCGCTCTTATAATTCTGCTGCAGCGCGCCGTTGATTATTTTTTCCAGCAGCAGCGCCGTTCCCTGTACGCCTAAAAGCCCCTGCCTTCCTAAAATATATTCGTCAAAAACCGGGTACGCATAGCGCACCAAGGGAAGCTTATATTTTTCGGCCAGCGCCTTTTCCAAGGATGAGCCTAAAAGCAACACAGCGTCGCTGCCCGCCAGCTGCCGCGCCAAAACATTTTGCTCCTCCCTGTCCGCATCCACGCAAATTACCGGCTCCATGCCCAGCTCCCACTACACGAAGCGCCGCATACCCTCCAGCTGCGCGCCGCTGCCCGTCAAAGCCGCAGGCAAGCCGTACAGAGCAGGCAGCAGCACCGCCGTTTTGTGCACCAGCAATTTACTTTCTTCTATTATATTATTGCGCACAGCTGCTAAATCCACCGGCAGCTCCCGCTCTAAAATCTGCAAAAAGTCCAGCATACCCTGTACGCCATAGGGATAAGCCAACTCCACATAAGGAGTGCCGTAATCCCGCTGCAATTTCTGCGCCAGCTGCATGCTGCCGCCAAAAACAATATTCAAATGCGCCGCCGGCAAACGGGCCAGCTCTGCCGCGCAGCAATCCTGCACAGCGCAGTTAATTTTTATTTTGGAAGCCAAAAGCTCGCGCAAAATTTCTAAATCGTTCAGCGCATAAGGGTCGGCAGCCGTAACTCCCAAAATATTTATACTGGGCGCAGCCGTCCGCTCGCAGGAACGGCACAATGACGCCAGCTGCAGCAGTGCCCGCTCCATCCCCTTGCCTTCGCTGCCTTCATAGCCGGGCGCGCTGACGCAAACAATCTGCTTCGTTCCGGTATATTCCGCAGCGGCCGCCTGCACGTCGTCACCAATCATATTGGGAACGCAGCCGCTGATGATAAACGCCGTACTGCAATCAGGATATAAAGCGTCAATTTCCAGCAATGCCTGGGTCACTAAGCCGCAGCCACCGTAAATAACATCGTCCTCATAAATCACCGTGGACGCCTGACGAATATCGTACAATCTGCTTTGCGCCATTGCCAGCGTCCCCCAGTTGCAGCCCACCACGGAATGCTGCACAATCACCGCGTCTCTGACGCCTGCCAAAGCGCGATAAACGCCGAATAAGGCGCAGCCGTTCATTGGTTTCATCTTCTGCGCGTCCTCCAAAACTTCGTATACATTTCGCGGGAAGCCCGCGTATTTTTATCGTCCGCTGTCATAGGATAAAAAATTGCATCGTATTCCAGGCGGCTCAAAAGCAAGCCGTCGTGCAGACCCTGTCCCGCAGTAAGCCGCCGGGCCATAGCCTGCATAATTTCTGCAAAGCTTACGAAATCAAAAGCAGAATATTGTAGCAGCGTCGGCAGCACCAGCCTGCCTAAATTATTGTAGCGCGGATTGGAGCCAGCCAATACAAAATCGCATTCCTGCACGGCCTGCCGCAGCTCCGCGCCTGCGGGGTTAATATAAAGCTTTGCCTTGCACCCGGCCTCAGCCATAGCCGCTTCAATACGCTCGTGCATTTTCGCCAAAGTAGCGCTGTCCACGCCAGCCTCCTTTTGAAAGGACGGATTTAAAATCAAGCACACGCTGCCTAAGGGCAAACCAAAATCCTGCTCGTAAATCATAATCTGCTCCGGCAAAGCCGCCAGCGAACCGCTGATAAGCGCAAAGCGGTGCTTGGCAAAAAGTTCGCGGCAGGCGTCCAGCTGCGGCTGCACTGCCGCCAACTCTGCCGCCAGCACAGCCTCCGCCCGCTCCTGCAAACCCAGCTTAGCTGCTATCGCCAAATAATAATCCTTAATTCCCTGCAACCCGTGCCATTCCTGCATATCGGCAATATGCAGAAAATCCGTGCCGAATCGCTGCTGCATAGCCAACGCCCATTTGCGGCGGCGCACAATATTCAGCTGCGCCCTGGGAGCCTGCCGCATTTGCTCCAACGAGCACGCAGGCAGCAGCGTATTAACCTGCACGCCGATTTTTTCCAACAGCGCCAACATACGCCGCAGCTTCACCTCGCCGCCAAAGCCCCAGATAAACGATTCCAAATTCACCGTCCGCGGTTCCACCGTTTGCGGCTCCATAAGCTGCTCCACCACGGCGTCCATAACCTCCACATAGCCGCAGCCGGGATAGACCGCGCTGCAGCCCGCACGTTTGGCAGTGCAAGCCGCACGTTCCTGCAAGCGTTTGCGCGTATTGCTTTTGTCCATGTGCGAAAAAGCCTGCGAGCGAACGGCGACCACCTTACTGCGCAGCTCCGGATGCACCGCTTCCACAATACCTGCCAAATCATCGTTGATAATATCCGAAAGCACCGTCGGCAGCACAAAAATCAGCTCAGGCCGCTGTTCCGCATCGATCTGCCGCAGCAGCGCACACAGCCTTTCCTCCGCGCCAAAAACCACGTCCCGATCCTGTATGTCCGCACATTCCAGCTCATAATAAGGCGTGTTGCGCGACCGCGCCGAATAACGGTAATGAAAGCCGCAGCCCCGCGGCCCGTAAAGCACGGGCACAGCACTTTCCATTTCATGGATAGCTGCCAAGCTGCCCGCAATTTTGCCGTTCACGCCAAAATGATGCCAAAAGCTGAAGGGCTTGAGCCCTAACAAAAAATTATCCAAATAATATTCACGCATGTTCCGCCCAAACCTTGTTCATAAATTTTGCTTCTAACTCTATTCGAGAATCTATATCTCAAATAGTATATTCTGCCTAAATGCTGAATATGCTATTTACGGAAAGGCAGTAAAATATCTAAGCTCTATCACTACTGTCTTAAAAAAATGTGGAACAATTATTTATTATCTATCTCAATTCCCGGATACATTTTAGAGGCTAAGAATCTTAACCCATCTTCTGTACGGCAGGCCGAACCATAAGTAAAGCGCAAAGGGATACTATACACTTTCTTATTTTTTATACACGATAAATTACGCAAAGCCGGATTCTCTGTAATTTTTTTCAAACATTCACCATAATCAACATGGCTGCATACCACAAATAAGACGTCCGGATCTTCTTTAATAACATTTTCAAAGCCAATAACAGGCGGATTAACCTCTATTTTTCCGCCAATTCTGTTAATCATATCGCCAACTAATTTTGTCCGATCATAGCAAATCATGGAACTTAAGAATTCCACTACCATTACTTTAGGCTGTTTATAAGTAACCCTTTTTTCATTGATTTCATCAATCGCAGCATAGGTATCACTGATAATTTTTTTAGCTTTTTTCTCTACTCTAAATGCCTTGCCCAAATCATCTATAAATTTCATTTCTTTTTCGATAGTTTCAGAAACCAAATGCTTGCTTGGCGTATTAGTATTTAGCGGAACTAAAGTAGCCACACCTCTTGCGTTCCAATAATCCGTATTTTTCAAACGATTACGAACGAACACGCATTGCTGAGCTATAATTAAATCAGGATGCAGCTGCGTAATATATTCCATATTCAAATAGCCGCTGCTGCATTTTTTCACATGATCAAATTTATCCTTATTATAAGAACGCATAGCATACCGCCGGTTATTCTGAGCGGCAGCCATTAAAATATTATTTTCTACGCCCAATTCCAACAGCGTTTCTGTTTCGTTTTCGCCGACAACAACCACTCTGCTGGAAGCCTTTGAAAAAATCTGCTTATTGCTGCCTTTAACAAAATAATTATCTACAGTGATATTATTTATTACAACAGCTTTTTTACCTTTATTATCGTCCCCAGCCTGGTAATTACCACAGCCGCAGAATAACAGCGCTATAACAAGCAATATATTAACCAAAAATAATTTTCTCATTTTTTATTATACCCGTAGTTTTTACTTAACAATAAATAAACAAACACTGGCGCTCCAATAACGGACACTACTATACCAATAGGTACCTCCGACCCTTCCATCGCAATTCTGCTGGCGACATCGGCTAAAACCATAAAGACAGCGCCAGTTAACGCGCAATTAGGCAATATCTGTTTATAGTTATTTCCATAAATTAATCTTATGATATGCGGCACTACAAGTCCTATAAAGCCGATTATTCCGCTATTATACACAATTAAGCCAACCATTAAGGCGCATAAAAAAATATATACCATTCTAATTTTAGCCAAATCATATCCCAAAGTTATAGCAGCTTCATCGCCAAATAACATTAGATTCAGGATTCTGGAATTTTTATAAAAATAAAACATCAGACAGAACACAATAATGGCTAAAACATAAATGTTTTCCCATTTGGCATTCTGCAAACTCCCCATAAGCCAAAAGGTAACGCTTTGTATGCGTTCAGCATCGACATAAACGCTGATTATCAAGCTTATACAAGCGGCGCTGACTGCGTTAAAAGCCATACCCGATAATAAAATAGTTGCCGTATTAGCGCTGCCAAAATAAAAAGCTATCAAAATAATACAAATCGTTACTGCCAATGCGCCGATAAAAGCAAAAAAGCCAATACTATCAAAGCCCATTACACTTGTAAGCCCTAAAATAATTGCCAATACTGCTCCAAGCCCCGCTCCCGAAGAAATACCTAAAAGATATGGGTCAGCTAAAGGATTCTTCATTATTGCCTGCATTACACAGCCTGATACAGCTAATCCACAGCCAATAAGCACAGCCAAGGCAAACCTCGGCAGGCGCAGGTAATATATCACGTCCGCCAAAATATCTGTATTGCTCATAGACACCTGAACAATATCTGCCAAAATTTGACAAGTTTTTCTGTAACCTATCTCTATAGTCCCTTGCCCGAGCAAATATACAAGTATAATACAGCAGGCAAAAAATGTAATGACTGCATATTTTCTGCTAAATAAATTCATTATAAAATCCTTCGTTACTCATAAACTATCAATATTCTTCCATCAGAACGCCGGATAATTTCCGATTCCACTTCGTACATCTCATGGATAAATTCTCTTGTCAAAACCTCCTGCGGCGTACCGATTTTAACAATACTACCATTCTTCATAGCTACCAGCATATCGCAATAGGCCGCCGCAATATTCAAATCATGCAGCGCGGCTACTACCGTTAATTTACGGCTCTTAACAATATTTAAAAGCTGCAGCTGGTATTTTATATCTAAATGGTTGGTCGGTTCGTCTAAAATCAAGCATTCAGTTTTTTGCGCCAACGCGCGTGCCAGCATTATCCTTTGCTGTTCACCACCAGAAAGTAAGGCAAAGCTGCTGTGTGCAAAAGCACTCATGCCAACGACAGCCAAACATTCTCTGGCAATAGCGTAATCCTCTTCATCATCAGCTTCCATTGGTCTTTTATAGGGACTGCGCCCCATCAGCACTACATCTAATACTTCAAAGTCAAAATTATAATAATTGTGCTGTGCTAATACAGCTTGTTTCCTTGCAGTTTCCCGCACAGAATATTCCTCTAACGCTTTGCCGTCAATGTAAATCGCTCCTCTATCAGGCTGTAAAATACGGTAGATACATTTTAGCATAGTGCTCTTTCCACTGCCGTTAGGGCCTATTAAGCCAGTAAATTTTCCAGCAGGAAATTCTAATGTTACTCCCTTTAAAATTTCTTTACCACTGAATTGAATTCTTAATTCTTCTAAATTTATCTTCATTTTAATTCACACCAGGTCTGTAATTTTGTTTTAATAATAAATAAATAAAACACGGAGCGCCCAATAAGGCAAAAATAACTCCCAAAGGAATATCTATGCCAAAAATTATAGTACGGGAAAGTATATCCATAACCACGGCAATACAACCGCCAAAAAGTACGGCTACAGGAAACAATTTCTTATGATTAGCGCCAAAGAGCAAGCGTACCACATGCGGGATAATAAGTCCTATAAATCCTATAGCGCCGGCGTTAAATACTATAAACCCCACTAGCAATCCATTCAAAAGTAAATACCTTTTTATATAATGACGTAAGTCCACCCCTAATGTCATGGCAGCATCACGACCCACTAACATCAAATTCAAAATTCTGGTTTGCGTCAGAAAATACCAAAATAAAAAAATGATAATACCAAAAAGAATTATAACATTTTCTATTCTTGCATTAGCCACGTTCCCCATAAGCCAATAAGTAATAGCTTCCATGCCTTCCTTACTGCTGCCAAAATAAGCTATTAAGCTTGATATACTAGAACAAACTGCGCTCACGGCCATCCCTGATAACAGCAAATTATTATTCGCCGCTTTTGAAGAAGAAAAGTCGGCAATAAAAGTAACTAAAAGAGATACGGCAAACGCTCCCACAAACGCACACACACCTATGGCCTGCGCACCAAAAAAATAGCCTAACCCTAAAAAGATTGCGCTGGTAGCACCTAAGGAAGCTCCGGAAGAAACTCCTAAAATATACGGGTCAGCCAAAGGATTTTTGACAACAGCCTGCATAATAATGCCCGACATCGTGAGTCCCATGCCTACACAGGCAGCTAATAAAATTCGCGGCAGCCGCAGCTGCAAAATTACATCTATTATATCTGCATTAACAGTTTCCACCGGAAGCAGGCCTAATTTCACCAATAAAGCAGATGCCATCATCAGCCAGTCAACTTTTATAAAGCCCAGCTTTAATCCGCAAAACATAGCAATGAGCAAAAAAGCTGCTAAAAAAACTATTATATACTTTATTTTGTACTTTTTTATTTTCTCTTGCATCTTACAATTTCATTCATTATCAAAATAGGCAGAAGAGATGAGCACAGCTCATCTCTTCTGTTGCAGGAGTATACTGCTTATTAAATTTCAAAATTGGCGGACAGGACAATAGTACGCGGTGCACCAACATTTAAGCTGCTGCTGCCAGAACGTGCACTCCAATAATCTTTGCCAGTCAGGTTATAGCACATTAAATCAAAGGTTACGGGAGTATGGCTCAACTTAGTTTTATAGGACGCTCCTAAATCGAATTTAGTGTAGGACGGTACGTCCAAAGCGCCGTTATTAATGGTTGTAGAATCAAGATAAGTTACTCTACCGATGAAAGACAAGTCTTCGGTCGGATGATAAATTGCGCCTACAGTACCGGACCATTTAGATGCGCCATTAACGTCGTTGCCTTTGTAGTCCTCTGAATTAAGATACATAACGCCACCGATTAAATCCCATTTATCAGCCAAATTACCGGTAAAGGCCCATTCAAAGCCTTTATTTTTCTGCTCGCCGTCTTGCAGTAAGAAAGGTTTCTTGTAACCAGGACGATATACGGAAATATTATTGGCTTGAGTAATTTCAAAAGCGCTGAATGTATTTAAGAAATTACCTGCTTTTACTTTGACGCCTATTTCATTCTGTTTTGTTTTAGCCGGGTCAAGTATTTGCCCTTGGTTTTCATAATTATTACCAACCAAAGACCCCATGCCAAAGCTTTCGCTATGGTCGGCATAAATAGTAACGGCAGGCGATAGCTTATAGCTTACCGCATAAGTCGGGCAAATAGCGTCGGAATCCTGCGTTGGAGATCCGACAGGAGTTCTCGAAGCCTTATGACCATGCAAAGCCAAAGTTACCTGTAATTTATCATCCAAAGCCTTTAAGGTATCGACGATATGCCAGCCAGTCATCTGGGCATCCTGACTATGGACAGGATCGTAAGAAGGTCTTTCCAAGGATGGCCACCAATTATGATGATAAATATTACCAGTACCGGACCATGTTCCTCCATTAGCAAAATTCATATTTTTGCTTAAAGCATAGTTGTACCAGGTCTTATCAGCACCAACCAAATATTCATTCTTTACGGAACCGATATTAAAATCGCCTTTTACGCCAACGCCCAAATATTTTTTAGTCAAAGCCAAAGGATAGTTGGTCATAGAAATATCAAAGTCACCTATATTGTTTTTAATCGTAGGGTTGCCATCAATGTAACCATACCAGTCTTCACGATGATAACCGGCATTCAAATAAGCGCTGATATGCTCGCCTAATTTTTGCTCATGATTCAAAGCAGCAATCCAGTTATCGTATTCATTATAAGACCAATCAGGCTTATAAATACGGCTGCTGTCTGGAGCGCTAGGCAAAGAAGTTACATCGCTGCCAAAAGAAATGCTGCCCGTACCACCTTTATGATCAGTATGGTCATACGCAATCAACAAATTAGTTTTGGAATTGTCGCTCTTTTGATCCAAGTTAATTGAGAAAGCTTGTTGGGATAAATTTTCTCCGTCTAGAACAGTATCGCCGCTGATATTGCTGGCCGTAATGCGAACGCCGTATTTATCATTCTCGCCAAATCTGCGGCCTACGTCAATAGCTTCCTGCATGGAAGAACCGCCGCGATAAGCAATTTTCAAATTAGCATTGCCTTCACTTTCAGCAACTTTGGATTGAATATTAACGCTGCCTGCCGCCGCTTCGGAAAAAGACGTAGCGTTAGTTCCCAAGCTAGGACCGGAAATGACGCTGATGCTGTCGGCCCAATAGTAAGGAATATTCTCCTGGCACAGCAAGCCAGGAATACCGTTTACATAGAAGCTATGACCTGATTGATAGATACCGCGAATAGAAATATCGGTATATGTACCGCCGCGGTCAGCACGAACCGAAGGGTCCAAAGACAGAGCGTCGGCAATACCGGCATTGGGAGATGCGAATTTTTCAATAGTCTTATTACTGATTTCGCTGATCGTCATAGGCGCGCTCATAATATCCTGTTTACCAGTAAAGCCAGTAGCAACTACTTCTTTTGCCATACCTCCCGGCAGCACGCCGCGCTCGCCCTCAACGACAACCTCGTCCAGCTTGCCGCTCATCGTTTCTTCGGCGGCGGCAGGCAGCACGAATCCCGCGCCGATTACGGCGCACAGTACTGACATAACTAGCGCTTTCTTTTTCATCATTTCAAACACCTCGCAAAAATTTTATTTTTTAAACCGCGCCGCCGAGCTTGCCGTGTTTCGCTTGCAGCCTGGTTTAAAACAAAGAAAAAACGCCTTTCTGCGCGTACAGAAAGACGTGTGCCCATCAGGCTGCCTCTTTCCGTCGTTCGCAGAATGATTCGGCTTGCTTCAGGCAGTTCTTCTGGCTCGGTTTCATCGCAGGCTTCGTCTTCCCGGTTTCCCAGTGACAATCGTGAAGCCTGCTCCGCCTTACAGCTGCGGGACAGCATAGGTCTTGCACCTATTTCTCTTTTGAGCGCGTTGCGCGCCTAAAGCAAATATCCTATTGATGTTTTTACTTAACTATTGTATAATTGCTATTGATAATTGATTTCGTTTTCTATTATACACGCTTGTCCCCCCCCAGTCAAGCAAAAGTGCATCGAGCACTTTTGCGTTGCAGCGCTCACGCGCTGGCGGCTACGCTCGGGGACTATTTTTAGGAGGATGTTTTATGGACGCTATGCAACAAACTATCATGTACTTCCACAAGGGCGGTCTTGTTATGTGGCCTTTGCTCTTCTGTTCCCTCATGGTCATTTCTATCGCCATCGAACGCTTTTTATTTTACAAGGCCGCCGATTCCGGCCAGGCCTTCACCACCGAATACTGTTCCCTTTTAAGGCAAAACAATATCGACGAAGCCAACAAGCTGGCGGCCAGCGCCAAGGGGCAGTGCGCCCAGATGGTAACAGCCGCTGCCGCTATCGCCGGAGGCCGCACGCAGAAGCAGGCTTATTTAGAAAGCCAGGCCGGTATTTTCATCGCGCAGCTGCGCAACCGTCTGGATTATTTAAGCATCATCGTCACCATGTCGCCGCTGCTGGGCCTCTTGGGCACCATTGTGGGCATGATCGGCGCCTTCAGTATTTTTAATTTGCAGGCCGGCGCTCCCCTGGCCATCACCGGCGGCATCGGCGAAGCCTTAATCGCCACCGCTACCGGCTTGTGCGTCGCCATCCTGTCCCTGTGCGCCCATTCCTACTTTGCCCACCGCATGGACAATATCATTACCAATATGGAGCAATGCTTTTCCGCACTTTTGGAAGCGGCTGCAAGGAGTGATCAATAATGCAATTACGCGATATCCGCAACCGCAAAACTCCCGAACTGAATATTATTCCCATGATCGACATCATGTTCTTCCTGCTGGTTTTCTTTATGCTCAGCACCATGTACATGATTGATTTGAAAACCATTCCCGTAAAGCTGCCTAAGGCGGCTTCGGCGGCGACCGATACCAGCACCACCTTTGCCGTTTCCATGAAAAGCGACGGCAGCATTTATCTGGGCGACGTGCCTACCGAACTTAACGCGCTCGTCATGCAGGCCAGCATGGAGCAGAAGAACAATCCCAACTTCGCCGTCGTTATCCGCGCTGAGCGCGATATCGACTACGGCAAAGTCATCACCCTTATCGACAAATTAAAAAGCGCGGGCGTTACCCGCTTCGGTTTAGCTACGGACGGAGCTGATAAATAATGGACATGAAAAAACGTCAACGCATCGGTATGCTGGGCTCCGTGCTTTTCCACCTTTGCGTCTTTCTCATCGTGGCGTTTACCGGCGTACTGACCGTTTCCCACGCCAGCCAGGACGAAATCGTCGAAGTCACCATGTTCGGCGGCGGCGGTGGGGGCGGCGGTCAGGGCACCGGCGCAGACGGCGACGTAGTGGAAGAAGAAGCTGCGCCGCAAGGCAGCGAAGCGGTTGAGGAAGCGCCGCCAGCAACCGACGAAATTTTTCAAAACGACAAAAAAGAAACGCCGCCTGCGCCCAGGCCCCAGGCAGGCAAGCCCAAGGCTTACGCTAAAAAGGGCGAGGGCAGCGGCGGCGGCCACGGAACCGGGCACGGCACCGGTACCGGCAGCGGAACGGGGCCGGGCAGCGGCAGCGGCTCAGGCGGAGGGCATGGCAGCGGCCACGGCACGGGCGTAGGCAGCGGCTACGGCGCAGGCACGAGCATTTACGCATCGCCCGCAGTACCGCCGCGTTTGGTGCGCAACACGCCGCCCTCCTACCCGACTGCGGAAAAGAACGCCGGGATTCAGGGCACTGCGAACCTGCACCTATTAGTCGGCAAGGACGGCAGCGTAGAGGAGGTCACGGTGATTTCTTCCTCCGGCAACGCCAACCTGGATCAGGCGGCAGTCAACGCCTGCTACAGATGGCGCTTTACCACGGCGCGCAACCAGGCTGGGCAGCCCGTGCGCTGCTACCTCACGGTCCCCATCACCTTCAGGCTGCGCAATTAAATTCAGCTTAACACTTCACACTTCTCCATACAAAAAGCCTTCAGGCCATCCAATTTTTTTGGAAAGCTTGAAGGCTTTTGACTTTGACATATAAGATAAAAGAAAATTCTACTAAAATAAAACCTCTCTTTAGTTTTCTCAATCAAAAAATCCGCGTAAAATAAAGTGAGACTTTACTTTACTCGGATTTTTTTGTATTGTCAAACTCTATAACGCTATAAAAGCAGCTATACCAGGACAGCTTGAACAGGAATTTATTCTCGCTTTAGCCAATACGCTATATTAATTTACAGTTCATAGCAAAGTATACTTTTGCTTTTTAATCACAACCCTTGCCAACCGCTGACCAGCATCATGAACGCGCCGAAAAATACGATGAGCAGCGACAGCCTGCGGAACAGCTCCTGATTAAGCCGGAACACCAGCCGTTCGCCAGCCCAAATGCCGATTAACGTCCCCGGCAGCATCGTATACAGATAAGTCCAGTCGCCCACAGTGCCGATATTGCCCACGAAATAATTAACTATCAGCGTCAAAAATCCCGTCAAGCCAAATATCCAAATCATATTGGCGCGCATCAAATCCTTTTCCGTATGCTCGTTTAAAAAATACAAGGCCAGCGGCGGGCCGCCCACGCTGGTACACGCGCCGAAAAAGCCGCTCAAGATACCGGCTCCCAAACGACCGTAAGTTTTATTTGCGATTTTTACCGTATACTGCCTGCTCATCAAAAACGTAACGACAAGCAGCAGGACGCCCAGGAAAAGCTCCAGGCTGCTCACGGAAATACGCCGCAGCAGCATACTGCCCGGCACCGTGCCGATAAAACTGCCCAGCGAAGTTATGAGTACCGTGCGCCAGTCGAATTGCCCCCACACACGCAGCATGGTCAAAGAACGCAGCACTACCGTAAGCGTCAACATAAAAACGATGGCCCATTTTACCGGCATAATAAGCGACAGCAGCGGCGTCGCCACCAAAGCGAAGCCAAAGCCGGAAATTGTCGCAAAGAACGAGCCAAGAAAAATTATGCCTCCCGCCAGCAATAAATTTACAATATCCATAAAGCCTCCGAAAACAACAGCAGACAGAAAAGCTTTGCAGGCAGCTTACGCCGTCTGCATCGCTCCCCTGTCTGTTCTTTACTTTTTCTGCGAATATTGCTCCACCAAATATGTCCAGCCGTTTTCCTGCTTGATTTTGCCTTCCTTCATCAGATGGCCCAGAGCGCGCTTAAAAGCCGCCTTGCTGATGCCAAACTTCTGCTTGATGATTTCCAGCGGCGTAGTATCGCAATAGGGCATGCTGCCGTTGCGCTTTACCAGAAAATCGTAAATATCCTGCGCGTCGGCAATCAGCGCGTTTTCCTTCTGCAAGCGCATGGACACGTTAATGCGCCCATCCTCGCGGATATAGGTAACGCGGCAATTAACCTGCTGACCGAAGTCCAGCCTTCCTCCCGGCACCTCGCTGCGGTGCAGAAAGGCCAGGAAGCGCTGAGTAGTCAGGATAAAAAAGCCTTCGGGCAGAATATTATAAATAGTGCCCGTTACCTTATCGCCCACCTTCAAGCCTGCTGCCGGTTTTGAAGCGCGCACCATATCCTCCTCCACCCGCATGGTAACTGCCGGACGTCCGCTCTTATCGCGGTACAGCTTCACCCACACCAGCTGCCCCGGCACCACATGGCCGCGCATTTGGCTGTAGGGCAAAAACACGCCGCGTTCCGCGCCGATATCCACAAAGCCGCCGTCGCGGGTAACGCTGAGCACACGCACATAGCCCAGCTGGCCCTCGCGCATTTTAGGCAGGTTCATGCTGGCGGTCAGACGCCTGCTAGGGTCCAGATACAAATATACCTTCACCTCGTCGCCTACCTGCAGCTCCTTAGTCTGCTGCTGCTTATGCAGCAGAATGTCGTCGCTGGTATTGCCTGTGGCGGCATCCAAAAAAGCGCCCATCTCGCCTAAGCGCGCTACCTTCAGCGTAGCCACGTCGCCGGGACGGTATTTGGTATTATTCGGCGGAGCCGCCGGTTTACGCCCAAAGCTCCTTTTATTATCATTCATTGTCATTCTCCACAAAGGCCTCGGACGGAGCGTCGGCCCACAGCTGCTCTAAATTATAAAAATCGCGTTCTTCCTCCAAAAAGACGTGAGCTACAATATCGCCGTAGTCCAGCAGAATCCAGCGGCCGTCGGCATAGCCTTCCTTATGCGTAGGGAACACGCCGTCCTCGCCCAGCTTATCTTCAATATTATCGGCAATGGTTTTTACCAGATTGCTGTTGCCGGCGCTGCAAATTACATAATAATCAGTTACAGGGGACAAGCCCTCCATATTCAGCAGCAAAATATCCTTTGCCTTTTTATCGTTAGCCGCAGCGGCAATTTTCGTTGCGATTGCTTTAGTTTCCATTTAAGCTCCTCCTTTTAATCCTCTATCCATAATGCCTGAGGCATTTATTGCTTTTCCTTATCAAGCTGGTCCCTGTCCAGCGGCTGTAAATGCTCAACAGGAGTTTCTTCGGCCGCAACCTGGTCCTCAGACTGTACGTCGGCGTCCTCCTTCACATAGGGAATGCCCAGCTCCTCCAGCGACTTATTCACCGAGTCCTGGTCCGCAGCCCAGTAGCTGACGCCGCTACTGTCGTCAAACTTGCCGTACAGCATGCAGATGCGTACCTTATCGTCGCCGAACAGCTTAAAGCTGTTGGCCGCCTTGAGCATCGTCACCGTATTCAGGTCGGTCTGAATATATTTATCCAGCGTAGCCAGCAGACTGCTGACCTTAGTCATATTCTGCACCGAAAACATCTGCTCCGCCGCAGCCTTCAAAAATTTCTGCTGCCGCTGCACACGGCCGATATCGCCCAGCTCGTCCTTGCGGAAGCGTACATATTTGCCCGCAGTCTCGCCGTCCATATGCTGATAGCCCTGCTTAATGTCGATGACCAGATCGGCGTAAGGATCCTCGTAATACATATCTTTATCCACATAGATATCGACGCCGCCGATAAGGTTCACGATGTCGATAAAGCCGCGCCAATCTGCCAAGCAGTAATAATGAATAGGCACACGCAGCAAATTCGCCACCGTCTGCTTAGCCATTACCGCGCCGCCGTAGGCGTAAGCCGCATTGATCTTATCCGGGTCCTTATGCCCCGGCAGCACCACTCTGGTATCGCGAGGGATGGAAAGCACCGCCACCTTATTCTGCTGCGGGTCAAAGCTCAGCAGAATAACGGCGTCCGTGCGCTTAGGCTCCGATTCGGCAGCCTCGCTGTCGCCGTCGTCAATGCCCAGCAACAGCACGTTAATGCGCTCGTTAAGCTTTTCATTCTGGCGGATACTGTCGTCAGCCGCGGCAATTTGCGCCTGCGGCGGGTTAATCAGGTTATCGTAAATCCAAACACTGCACCAAAACAAACCCGTGCCAAATAATCCAATCAGCAGCAAAAAACACAGCAGTCTGCCCCAGCGCAGCTTGCGCTTTACACGGCGCGGCTGCTCCTGCTGCCCGTTAGTCTGTTCTTCCATAACAACACCCGCCTACTGCTTTTTCGCTGCCAAAAGCAGCTCGTTATAACCGCTGATGCAGTGAGGATGAATCAGCTGTCCCTCGTCCAGCAAATAGCGGATGGTATTGCCGTAGGCCAGCAGCATCGCTTTATCCAAATCCTTGCGCGCCAGCCTGCGCAGCTCCTCCACACCGGGAAAATCGCGGCCCGGCTCCACCATGTCGGCCAAAAAAACCACCTTGGCCAAGGGCGTCATGCCGTCGATACCCGTAGTATGGTACAGAATACCGTCCAAAATTTCCTGATCGGCCACGCCGTACTTGTGCATAGCGTTATAAACGCCGATTTTAGCGTGGAGCAAAATCGGCTGCTGCAGCTCCACATCGTCAATGGGCAGGCCCAGCTCTCTGGCCTTAGCCACGCTTTCCTTGCTGCCCACCTCGCGCCCGCAGTCATGGAGCAGCGCGGACACCGCAATCTTCTCCGCCGGCAGCTTATGCGTCGCGGCAAGCTCCAGCGCCGTTTCATAAACATTAACGGAATGCTTGTACCGCTTCGGCGGCAAAGACTCCTTTAAAACGCGCTTCATTTCTTCCAGCTTCATCATTTATAGTTTCTCCTGCTTTATATATAAATCATGCCGGTAAATATATTGCTCCACCGCCTGCGGCACCAATCCGGCCAGGCTTTCCTGCCGTCTGATGCGGGCGCGAATATCGGTGGAGGAAATATCGTATTCAGGCGTATCCAGCAAAATGATGCGCTCCCGCGCCCGTTGTCCCAGGCGCTGCGCCACCTGCTCCATCACTCCCTCATAGCCCGGGCGTCCGGCCGCCACAAAGGTAATCAGCTCCAGCATTTCTTCAATGTTATGCCAGGTGTGCAGCTGCGCCACGCTATCCGCGCCGATAATAAAATACAGCTCCTGCTCCGCATAAAGCTTGTGCAGCTCCCGGACAGTATCAATGGTGTAAGATACGCCGCTGCGCCGCAGCTCCATATCCGACACCGTAAAGCATGGGTAAGCGGCCACCGCCAGCTCGGTCATGGCATAGCGCTCCTCCGCCGTAGCGAAGTACATGCCCACCTTATGCGGAGGCACATACGCGGGAATAAACAGCACCTGCGACAGACCCATGCGCCGGTAAACGGCCTCTGCCATTTGCAGGTGCCCCATATGAATCGGGTCAAAGGTTCCGCCCAATATGCCAAGCTTGCCGCCAGCCACCACAGCCATCCTCCTCACGCTCGGCCGCCGCCCTTGCCGCAGCAGCCGGCTTCATTGTACATGGGCTTGCGCCGCATCTACTCTATCATTTTATTATATCAATCGCAAAGCAATTCTACAACCTTTTGCAGCAGAATAATTACAGCAATCAGCAGCAGCGCCAGGCGCAACCTGTCCTTCAAGTCAAAAACAGTTTTAGGCCTTCTCAGAAAGTCCAAGAAGGCCTGCACGTATTCGCTAACGCTAGATTTATTTGAGTGTCTGTTATTGTCGCCGGGGTAATCATTAAGATAATTTTTCATAAGTTATTATTGAAATGTTCTTTCGCAAATTACTTTTAATTAACTTCTTTCGTCCCCGAAAGAAGTTACAAGAAAGGGGCAAACTTTTAAAAAGTTTGACAAACTTCCGCTTTTTGCCTCGCCGCAAAAAGCTTAGCAAAAAAGGCTTTACCAATTCCCAATTACGATATTAGTAAACGAAAGGCTAGTATTTCCACCGTTACATATCTCTGACGAAGCAGATGACGCACTATGACGCTTCTGCCTCTATTCATATCTTAAAGCGTCGATAGGATCCAAAAGCGCCGCCTTACGCGCCGGGTAAATGCCGAAGAACAGGCCGATGCCCACGGAAAAGACTACCGCGATAATAATTGCCCACATGGAAATCACCGTATTCCAGCCGGCAAAATGGCTGATGGCAAAGGAAGCGCCCACGCCCAGCACCACGCCCAACGTGCCGCCCACGATGCCGATAACCATGGCTTCGATCAGAAATTGCAGCAGGATATTATTATAGGTAGCGCCTAACGCCTTGCGGATGCCTATTTCCCGCGTGCGTTCCGTTACGGACACCAGCATGATATTCATAATGCCGATGCCACCGACCAAAAGGGAGATGGCCGCAATGCAGCCCAAGAGCATGGTAATGCTATTGGCCGTTTCCATCATCGTATCCATAATGGCCGCCATATTGCGCACCGTAAAATCGTCGTAATCGTTTTCCTTTATCTTATGGCGCGAGCGCAGCACCTGCTCCGTTTCCGCCTGCACGTCGTTAATCGTATTTTCATTTTCCGCCTGCAGGGTTATGCGTTGCACATGCGTAATACCCATCATGCGGTTCTGCGCCGTCGTCAGCGGAATATAGACGATGTCGTCCTGATCCTGACCCACGCCGCTCTGGCCTTTGCTTTTCAAAACGCCGATAACCTGGAAGGGCGCTTTGTTGACGCGCATAATCTTGCCCACCGCATCGCCGTCAGGAAAAAGGCTTTCGGCTACGGTCTTGCCGATAACCGCCACCCTGCCGCGGCTGGACAAATCCTTCTCATTTAAAATACGTCCATCCTCTATTTCCAGAGTTTGAATCGTAAAATTGCTGGGAGTCGTGCCCTCCACGCGGCTGGTCCAGTTCTGGTTACCGGCCACCAGCTGATAGCTCTGGCTGACGCTGGCGCTCATCGCGGCGATACCGTCCACCTGGCGCACGATGGCCTGCGCGTCCTCGTAAGTCAGCTTAGCGCCCTCGCCCGCCGCCAAACGCGCGCCTGTAGCCGTGCGCCCGCCGCTGGTAATTACCAGCAGGTTGCTGCCAAGGCGGGAAATATTCTGCTTAATATTTTCCTTAACGCCAAAGCCCAAACTGACCATGGCAATAACCGCACCCACACCGATGATGATACCCAAAAGCGTCAAAAAGGTGCGCAGCTTGTTGCTAATCATGCCGTCCAAGGCCATTTTAATAGATTCGTTTAACATGCCGCTACCTTCTTTCGTCGCTGACCAGCTTGCCGTCGCGCATTACCAAAATACGCTTGGTCTGCTCGGCAATATCCGGCTCGTGCGTAACCATCACCACAGTTTTGCCGCTGTCGTTCATCGCTTTAAAAATATCCATAATTTCGTAACTGGATTTCGTATCCAGATTACCGGTCGGCTCGTCGGCCATAATAATCGCCGGGTCGTTAATCAGCGCGCGAGCGATGGCCACACGCTGCCGCTGGCCGCCGCTCATTTCCGTAGGCTTATGCTCCAAACGGTCGCCTAGGCCCACGGCCTCCAAAGCCTTTTTAGCGCGTTCCATGCGCTCCTCCTCGCCCACGCCGGCGTAAATCAGCGGCAGCGCCACGTTAGCCTGCGCCGTCAGCTTGGCCAACAGATTAAAATTCTGGAAAACGAAGCCTATTTTAGCGTTGCGCGTGTGCGCCAGCTCGTCGTCGTTATAACCGGCAATTTCCTTGCCGTCCAAATAATACTCGCCGCTGGTAGGACGATCAAGGCAGCCCAAAATATTCATCATCGTGGATTTGCCGCTGCCCGACGGCCCCATAATGGACGTAAACTCGCCAAAAGCAATTTCTACGTTCACATGATCCAGGGCGTGAACGACGCTGTCGCCCATCACATAGGTTTTCATGATGTCCTTCAATTGGATAACTACTGCCATTGCCTTCGCCTCCTTATTACATGGGAGGGCCCATTCTGGTATTAGTCTGCTTTGCTACCGCTTTTTTCACCAGCAGCCGTTCGCCGGGCTGCAGGCTGGCACCGGAAATAACGATATTGCTGTCGTTGCTCAGGCCTACGGTAACGTCAACGTCGCGGGTTTCCTTAGTCTTTTCATTATATACTTTTACATAACGGCGCTTACCCTCGCTGTATACGCAGTTCAGCGGCGCCATCAGCACGTCCTTCGCCTCGTCGACAATAAATTCCGCGCGCGCCGTCATAGTCGGCAGCAGCTTGCCCCTGGCGTCGTCGACGGTTACATATACCTTATAATAAATTACGTTGTTTTCCGTTTCCGCGCTTTTGGATACCAAACGCACTTCGCCCGTAAAGGTTTCGTCAGGAAAAGCGTCGACAGTAAAGCGCACCTGCTGCCCCACCTTAACCTGACCGATATCTGACTCGTCCACCATCGTTTCAATCTCCATATTATCCAGCGTGGCTACGGACATGATTACCTGCGGTTCGCTGATACCGGAGCTGATGGTCTGACCTACGGGCGTAGGCTTGCCGATAATATAACCGCTGATAGGCGTAACGATAACCGTATCGCTGACGTCGGAAGCAGCCTTATCATAATTGCTCTTAGCTACCAGATAATCGGCATAAGCCGTATCATAGGTGGACTGGCTGATAGCGCCGGTGTCCAGCAGCTTGCGGTAGCGGTTATAGGTCAGCTCGGCGTCGACTAACCGCGCCTGCATCTGCGCCAAAGTAGCGCGCAGGGAAGTGTCGTCCAACCGCACCAGCACATCTCCGGCATTGACGTGCTGATTTTCCTTAACCAGCACCTCGACGATACGTCCGGTAATTTTAGAGCTGATATCCACGTTATCTAACGCGGCCAAAGAACCGGTAGCGGAAATAGTTTCCGTCAAATCTCCCTTTGTTACCTCGCCCAATTTTATGGTAACGGCGTCGGCCTGAGAACTTTGATAATATTGGTAGCCGCCGTAGCTGCCCACCAGCAGGATAGCGCACGCGACAATGACATACTTATTGTTCTTGATAAAATTCAACATAGCAAATCCCTCATTCATCATCTTATTTAAAGTCATGTACTTATTATATACCCCTCGCTTTTTGAGGTCAAAATCATCATATCAGGAAGTTGTGTTTTTTTTATGGCGTTTGCTCATATTTCTCTTATAGCTGCTGCTTATAATCCAGTCCCCATTCTTCCATAGCTTTAATAACAGGCCGCAGAGAACGCCCCAAATCGCTTAAAGCGTATTCAACATGGGGCGGCACTTCTGGATAAACAGTGCGAGTAATAAGGCCGTCCGCTTCCATCGACCTTAAACTATCCGTCAACACCTTTTGGCTGATACCCTCCAAGGTTTTTTTCATTTCGTTAAAGCGCCACGGACGTTGTAAAAGATTCCTTAAAATCAGTAGCTTCCATTTGCTGCCGATAAGCTGTACCGTTGTTGCTACCGGGCATGCCGGTAATTCTTCTTTCGTTAGCAAGATATCGCCCCTTCCAAAAGTTTCAAAAAGAATATTGCATTCAAATTATAATACAGCGTTCAATTTTCTTCAAGCGCCAGGTTATAAGCCGGACTTTTGGAGACTGCTTGCTCTGCTCAAGGAGTACGAAATTCCTTTTACTATTTTAGGTAATCCCTTTCATTTAAACGACGAGGTGTGCCGGTTATTAAAAGCCCATGGCTGTCAAAAATACCAGCTTTCCCTTGACGGTATGAAAAAAACGCACGACTGGTTCCGCAAGCCCGGTTCTTTTAACTGCACGCTTGAAAAAAGAGGTAAGCTAAATCATGAATGAAACAATTAAGACAATTCCGCATCGCAGCATACTCTGTCGCTATACACTTTCCATCTACAATACACACAAAGCGTTACTTTTTCTGCCTGGCAAAAAATCTGCTTGACAAATCCCCAACTTGTTGCCATAATGTAAAGAACACAATGATGTGTTGTTGCTAAATTTAATACTCATCAGTAAATGCAATGAACGGGAAAATTTACCTGGCCCAAGGCTTTTAGAGAGACGGCGCACGGTGCAAGCCGCCACCATCCAGGCAGAGAAGCTCGCCCGCAAGCAGCCGCTTTGAACGAAGTAGAAGCGGACGCCCGACAGCGTTAAGTCTCCGAACGCAGGCTTCGGAAAGAATGAAGTAAAAAATTAGGGTGGTACCGCGATTTTTCGCCCCTATCTGTTATGAAAAAAGCAGATAGGGGCTTTTTCATACAGTTTAGAATGCTTTAGATACGAGGAAGAGCGACGACGGCGTATAAATACTACTCCCAGGAGCCCTGACGCAGTAGATGAAGTATTATAAGCCGTATTTATTAGGTAATAATCAACACCATATCAAAATGAAAAAAATTGGAGGTCTTAATTTATGGGTATGACAATGACAGAAAAAATCCTTGCGAAGCATGCTCATCGCGACAGCGTCAGCGCTGGCGATCTGCTGGTTTCCCAAGTAGACCTGGTATTAGCCAACGATATTACCGGTCCCCCGGCGATTACCGAATTTGAAAAAATCGGCAAGCCGGTATTTGACAAAAATAAAATTGCTCTGGTTCCCGACCATTTTTCTCCCTGCAAAGATATCAAATCCGCTACCATGTGCAAGCGTATGCGCGACTTCGCCCGCAAGCACGAAATCAAAAATTATTTTGAAGTAGGCCGCATGGGCATCGAACACGCTTTACTACCGGATCAGGGTCTGGTTGCTCCCGGCGAAATCGTTATCGGCGCCGACTCCCACACCTGCACCTACGGCGCGCTCAACGCGCTGAGCACCGGCATGGGCCAGACCGATATCGGCTGCGCTATGGCCAGCGGCACCACCTGGTTCAAGGTTCCCCAGGCCATTAAGGTCAACCTGACCGGCACGCTGCCCAGATATGTGCGCGGCAAGGATATTATCCTCACCATTATCGGCATGATCGGCGTCGACGGCGCTCGCTACCAATCTTTGGAGTTTGGCGGCGAAGGCGTTGCCCAACTGTCCATGGCCGACCGTCTGACCATCTGCAACATGGCTATCGAAGCCGGCGGCAAGAACGGCATTTTCCCCGTTGACGAAAAAACCGTAGAATTTCTTAAAGAACGCGGCGTAACCCGTCCCTGGGAAGCGGTAACTGCCGACGAGGACGCAGAATATGCCCGCGTACTGGATATTAAGCTGGACGAGCTGGTACCCGTAGTCGCTTATCCGCATCTGCCGGAAAACACCCATCCGGCCCGCGAAGGCCATAACATTAAAATCGATCAGGTAGTAATCGGCTCCTGCACCAACGGCCGTTTGGAGGATCTGGCGCAGGCTGCGGAAATTATCAAAGGGCATAAGGTTTGCGACCATGTGCGCATGATCGTCATTCCCGCTACCCAGGAAATTTATCAAAAGGCTATGCACCTGGGCTATCTTGATACCTTTATCGAAGCCGGCGCAGCCGTTTCCACTCCTACCTGCGGTCCCTGCCTGGGCGGCTACATGGGTATTCTGGCCGCCGGCGAACGCGCCGTTTCCACCACCAACCGCAATTTCCGCGGCCGCATGGGTCATGTGGACAGCGAAGTTTATCTGGCCAGCCCCTACACCGCTGCCGCCAGCGCAATCACCGGCTATATCACCAGCCCCGAGGAGGTAGTAAAATGAGTAAAGTTTGGCGTTACGGCGACCACGTCGATACGGACGTAATTATCCCCGCAAGATATTTAAACATCGCAGATTTCATCGAGCTGGCAGAGCACGCTATGGAGGACGCCAAGGAAAATCTGGTAGAAAACTTTGCCGCAGGCGTGCATCCCGGCGATTATATCGTAGCAGGCAAAAACTTCGGCTGCGGTTCCTCCCGCGAACACGCGCCCATGGTTTTAAAGGTTAAAGGCATCAAATGCATCGTTGCCGACAGCTTCGCCCGCATTTTCTATCGCAACGCCATCAATATCGGCCTGCCCGTTTTGGAAATCGGCGCTGACGTAGAAAAAATTCAGCCCGGCGATACCATCGACGTAGATATGAACGCCGGTGAAATTCATATTACCAATAAAAACATTACTATCAAAACCAAACCGCTGCCGGAATTTATTCAAAAAATTGCCGACTGCGGCGGTCTTATCAATTATTTAAAAGGAGAGCAGAAATAATGAAGATTTGCTTACTTCCCGGCGACGGCATCGGCGTAGAAATCGTAGACGCCGCAGTAGAGGTACTGGACGCCGCCGCGAAAAAATTCGGCTTTGCTATTGAATATGACAAGCAGCTTATCGGCGGCTGCGCTATCGACGCTACCGGCGTACCCCTGCCGGAAGCTACTATCGCTGCCGCTAAAGCTGCGGACGCAGTGCTGCTGGGCGCCGTAGGCGGCCCTAAATGGGATAATGTGGAGCCCGATATCCGTCCGGAAAAGGGCCTGCTGGGCATCCGCAAGGCGCTGGGCTTGTACTGCAACCTGCGCCCCATGACCGTCTCCAAATTCACCGCGCATTTATCCCCGCTCAAAACGGAACGCGCCGAAGGCGCAGACTTGCTCATCGTGCGCGAGCTGACCGGCGGCATTTACTTCGGCGAGCATAACGAGGCACACCTCAACGCCGACGGCGTAGAAGAAGCCAGTGACGTAGAGCTGTACACCCGTCCGGAAATCGAGCGCATTGCCCGCTTCGCCTTCGAGGCCGCTAAAAAGCGCCGCGGCAAAGTGACCAGCGTCGATAAAGCCAACGTGCTGGGCTCCAGCCGTATGTGGCGCAAAATCGTCGCCGAAATGCAGGCCAAGGATTATCCGGAAGTAGAGCTGAACAATTTCTATGTAGATAACTGCGCTATGCAGCTTGTACTCAACCCCAGACAATTCGACGTTATTCTGACCAATAATATTTTCGGCGATATTTTGAGCGACGAAGCCAGCACTATCGCAGGCAGCATCGGCCTGCTGCCCAGCGCCTCCTTAGGCGACGGCACTGGTATGTACGAGCCCATTCACGGCAGCGCTCCGGACATTGCCGGTCAAGGCATTGCCAACCCGCTGGCTACCATTCTCAGCGTCGCTATGATGCTGCGTTATTCCCTCAACCAAAGCGCTGCAGCCGACGCTATCGAAGCCGCTGTGGACGCGGTAATGGAGCAGGGCTACCGCACTCCCGACCTGTACGCCGAAGGCTTGAAGAAAGTTTCGACCGCTGAAATGGGTAGTCTTGTTGCCCAAGAGCTGTTGAAATAATGGCTCCGTCCCCTCGCAGCCGCGCCTTCCTCGGAGGCCTCTACTAAATATTAATCAACCAGCTAAAAAGCTCTGTGCAACCGTTTCAAATTGCACAGAGCTTTTTTATACATATTCCGCCGGTAGATAATACAAATTATCCGCTAACAGTTTGATTTCGCCTCCCGTACCGATAACGCAGCCGCTGCCCAAAGCAGCGCCGTGCTCTGCGGCATACCCGCGCAGCAGCTCAAAGCTTTTCTGCACCTTGCGCACGCTGTACCCGTCCTTACAAATATTTACGGGATACAGCACGCCGTCAACACGCAAGATCAGGCTGATTTCCTTGTAATTGGAATCCTGATAAAACATCATCCGCGCTCTTTTACCCTGCCGCAGATAGCTTTCCCTAAGCCTGTTGAGCACATAATTATCAAACAGATTCTTCAAATAAAAGCTTTGCACCAGCGTCTTCACATCACCGATTTGTAATAATTGCGCCGCTGCGCCCGTATCGCGGAAATACAGCTTCGGGGCTTTTACCATGCGCTTGCTGCCCAGGCTGCCCAAAGGCTGCAGCAGGTAAACCATGCCCGTCCCCGCCAAAAATTGCAGCCATTGCTTGGCCGTCGGCGCCGTAATGCCCACGCCGCTGCAAAGTCTGGAATAATTGACCACCGTGCCCGTCATGCTGGCCGCCACGCATAAAAAACGGTAGAACTTCATAGCGTCGCTGACCGTAGTCTGCTCCATAATCTCCCGCTGTACCAATCCGCTGATATACGCGCCCAGTTCCTCGCTACAGCCGTCCCAAGTTCCCCACAGAACAGCAGTAAAAACCTCCTGCTGTTTTTGCCGTAAATTCGCCAGGCAGGCGGCAGTCGGCGCAAAGGGTTCATTTAGTTCGTCCGCCTGCGGCAAGGGCAAATCTCCAAAGACGACCTTTCTTGTTTCCTGCTGCCCGGCCAACGCTTCTAAATAATAGCTCTGCGAACAGCTTACCAAAACCTTAGCCAAAGGTACACCGCCAGACAGCAGCGCAGGCAGCAAAGACGGCGTATACTGTAAGTTCGCCAGATAAACAGGCAGCCGCAAACTGCTCAAAAAAAGCCGCGGGTTCTGCTCCACCTGTAAGCGCAGATTGGGCAGGGACATATCCACCGTCGTATAATCCTTTGCCAGCGCAACCAGCAGTTCCTTTTGCCTGTCATTCCCGCAGGTACGTAAAATAACGAGTTTATTATTCAGTTGTAGATTGCGAATAGCATTTTGTAAATCAGTCATATTCTTCCTTTTCATGCGCCGCCCTTTTTATCGCCCTGCGGCACATTCCTTTAACAATTCCGGCTTTTGTTTTTTGACTATCGCCAGCGCCGCCTCCAACGCCGCTTTGCTTTCTCCTTTTTCCAATACCGCTTGCAACCTCTGCGCTTCCGTCCGCGCCGCTTCCTCGCGCTTCCTTTGCTGACGCTTACGCCAGCCTTCGGCCAACTTCCGTACTTCCGCCGCAGTTTGCGGCAACTTTTTCGTAGTCAGAAATTCCTCGTATGCGTCGCAATGCAGCGTTACCTCGTCAGTAAAAGCTACTTGTTTTCCGTGGTCCAGCCACAAAATTTTATTGCACAGCTCCCGTACCTGCCCCAGCGAATGGGACACCAAAATGCCCGTTACGCCGCCGGCCAGTATCTCTTTCATCTTATCGCCGCTCTTTTTGCGGAATGCTCCGTCGCCCACCGATAAAACCTCGTCCAGAATCAAAATATCCGGCTTCACTAAGCAGGCGATAGCAAAGGCCAGCCTGCTCTTCATCCCGCTGGAAAGCTGCTTAAAGAGCCTGTCCTGAAAGCCCTGCAGCTCGGCAAAAGCGATAATGGCGTCATACTGCTCATCCATAAATTTGCGGGTATAGCCCAATAACGCCCCGCGCAGATATGTATTTTCCCGCACAGTCAAATCGCCGTCAAAGCCGCTGGCCAGTTCCAGCAGAGCCGCAACTGTGCCGTTGATTTCCATATGGCCCTCAGTTGGCACCATAATGCCGGATACCGCTTTGAGTAGCGTGGATTTACCTGCGCCGTTAGTGCCGATAATGCCCAGCATATCGCCTTTTTCCAGGGAAAAGGTAATATTTTTATCCGCCCAAAATTCTGTAATGCGGTAATTGCCTTTAAGCCTGCGTACCACATATTCCTTGAGCCCGATATTTTTAAAATCTCCCGTCAGATAGCGTATGGAAACGCCCTCTGCTTTAATAATAGCCATGCCTGCCTCCTGCGCATAATATAAAATTTATGATTAGTTTTTTATTGCGTAAGTTACCGCCAACGCTTGCCTCTGTATTCTGTACATGTTATAATTTATATGAAAAATTCATAAGTAGGGCGGTACTTCACAGTATCTATTTAGCAGTATCTGCGTTCTGTTTTTACAGAGCGCCGGTACTGCTTTTTTGTTTTGCCGCATTCTGATTATGTGTTTTCAACCCCAAATTATCAAACTAAAGGAGATGAAAGCATGCCCAACGAATTCGTCAAACCCGAATATCTGGAAAAGCTTGCCAGGCTGCGTCTTATCGACGACACCTTCATGCGCAAAGTTTTTGAAAACAACACCCCGGCCACAGAGCTGCTCTTGCGTATCATTCTGCAGAATGATAAAATTAAAGTGGTCAAAGACCTAAGCCAATATACGCTTACCAACCTGTCCGGACATTCCGTACAATTGGACGTATTAGCCCAAGACGCTTGTGGTCGTTACCTAAACGTAGAAGTTCAAAGTAAATCAGAAGGAGCTTCACCGCAGCGCGCCCGCTATTACGTAGGCGCAATCGATACGGCACATTTCCCTAAAAGCGTCGACTACCGCACGCTTTTCGATACCTACGTTATCTTCATCACGGAAACCGACGTGCTTGGCGCAGGACAGCCTATTTACCATATTGAGCGTAAGATTGAAGAAAACGGAGCCAGTTTTAAAGACGGCTCGCATATTATCTACGTCAACGGCAATTGCCGTTATGACCAAACCGCTTTAAGCAGGCTGATGCACGATTTTTTCTGCACCAATGCCAGCGATATGCATTATCATGAATTAAAACAACGTGTAAAATATTTGAAGGAAACCGAGGAAGGAGTGCAAACTATGTGCAAGATTATCAATGATTTATCCGATGTAGCATTTGCCCAAGGTAAAAGTGCAGGTATAAGTGAAGGTCTCGCCCAAGGTGAAGCTAAAGCTACATTAGACATTGCCAAAAACATGAAACATTCAGGTAAATTCAGCGACGATGCTATCGTACTGGCTACTAACCTCACCTTAGAGCAAGTCAAAGCAATCCGCGTCTAGCCCACGCTACAACTTCATATTGTACGCTAGAGGACGGCGCAGGCCGTCCTTTTTGTTATCGCCAACGCTTGCCTTAACATCTCATTACATGATATAATCTATATGAAAATTACATAAGTAGTGCGGTACCTGACGGTATCTATTAAGCAGTATCTGCGTTCTGTTTTTACAGAGCGCCGGTACTGCTTTTTTATTTTGTACCGCACTCTGCTTATGAGTTTTCAATCCCCACATATTAAGCAAAAGGAGATGAAAGTATGCCCAACGAATTTGTCAAACCCGAATACCTGGAAAAGCTTGCCAGGCTGCGTCTTATCGACGACACCTTCATGCGCAAAGTCTTTGAAAACAACACACCTGCTACGGAACTGCTCTTGCGTATCATTCTGCAGAATGATAAAATTAAAGTGGTCAAAGACCTAAGCCAATATACGCTTACCAACCTGTCCGGACATTCCGTACAATTGGACGTATTAGCCCAAGACGCTTGTGGTCGTTACCTAAACGTAGAAGTTCAAAGTAAATCAGAAGGAGCTTCACCGCAGCGCGCCCGCTATTACGTAGGCGCAATCGATACGGCTCACTTCCCTAAAAGCGTCGACTACCGCACGCTTTTCGACACCTACGTCATCTTCATAACAGAAACCGATGTGCTTGGAGCAGGACAGCCTATTTATCACATTGAGCGTAAGATTGAAGAAAACGGAGCCAGCTTTAACGACGGTTCGCATATTATCTATGTCAACGGCAATTGCCGTTATGAGCAAACCGCATTAAGCAGGCTGATGCATGATTTTTTCTGCACCAGCGCCAGCGATATGCATTATCATGAATTAAAACAACGTGTAAAATATTTTAAAGAAACCGAGGAAGGAGTGCAGACTATGTGTAAGATTATGGAAGAACTGAAAGAAAGTGGTAAAGCCGAAGCTATGTTAGAATCAATCAAAAGCCTGAAGGTAACTCAAAACTGGACTACCGAGCAAGCCTTAGCCGCGCTCAATATCGATAAAAAGAATTGGGCAACATACATTGCATTACTCTAAATTATAATTGCGATCAACTTGCCGCTAGGACAAGCTCAAGCTATCAGCGTATAGCCCACGCTACAACTTCATATTGCACACTAGAGGACGGCGCAGGCCGTCCTTTTTGTTATCGCCAACGCTTGCCTCTGTATTCTGTACATGTTATAATTTATATGAAAAATTCATAAGTAGGGCGGTACTTCACAGTATCTATTTAGCAGTATCTGCGTTCTGTTTTTACAGAGCGCCGGTACTGCTTTTTTGTTTTGCCGCATTCTGATTATGTGTTTTCAACCCCAAATTATCAAACTAAAGGAGATGAAAGCATGCCCAACGAATTCGTCAAACCCGAATATCTGGAAAAGCTTGCCAGGCTGCGTCTTATCGACGACACCTTCATGCGCAAAGTTTTTGAAAACAACACCCCGGCCACAGAGCTGCTCTTGCGTATCATTCTGCAGAATGATAAAATTAAAGTGGTCAAAGACCTAAGCCAATATACGCTTACCAACCTGTCCGGACATTCCGTACAATTGGACGTATTAGCCCAAGACGCTTGTGGTCGTTACCTAAACGTAGAAGTTCAAAGTAAATCAGAAGGAGCTTCACCGCAGCGCGCCCGCTATTACGTAGGCGCAATCGATACGGCTCACTTCCCTAAAAGCGTCGACTACCGCACGCTTTTCGACACCTACGTCATCTTCATAACAGAAACCGATGTGCTTGGAGCAGGACAGCCTATTTATCACATTGAGCGTAAGATTGAAGAAAACGGAGCCAGCTTTAACGACGGTTCGCATATTATCTATGTCAACGGCAATTGCCGTTATGAGCAAACCGCATTAAGCAGGCTGATGCATGATTTTTTCTGCACCAGCGCCAGCGATATGCATTATCATGAATTAAAACAACGTGTAAAATATTTTAAAGAAACCGAGGAAGGAGTGCAGACTATGTGTAAGATTATGGAAGAACTGAAACAGGAAGGTTTTGCTCAAGGCGAAGCCAAAGGAAGAAGTGAAGGGCTAGCTCAAGGCAGAAGTGAAACTGCGCAAAATTTGAAGAAGTTAGGAAAAATGAGTGACGAAGCCATAGCTATAGTTACTAATCTCACCTTAGAGCAAGTCAAAGCAATCCGCGTCTAGCCCACGCTACAACTTCATATCATACGCTAGAGGACGGCGCAGGCCGTCCTTTTTTCATGCCACACGCTGAATTTAGACATCCAATCTGCATCAGCATTAAAATCAATTTATTTTAAGTTCTGTTGCCATAAATATTGATCATCTTATTGCATACATCTTGGATTTTTTCTTCTACTTTCAAATAATGAAATAATTTAATTCTTATAATCTCAATCAAAGTACAGCTTAGATATATCAATATTGCCGATAGTAATATTTTAGCAAGCATCATCAAAACATGCGACTTGATAAAACCAGCAGAAAAGCCACGAAATATTCCCTTCCATATCAATGGATGTAAATGAATAAGGTAAATACCAAAGGCTGCTGGCGCAAAAAATTTTATTAGATTTTTAAATCTTTCATTAGACACCTTTATTTTGGCAAACAAGATAAAAAGGAATACACCCGAAAATATAATGGTAGGCGATGTATACTTTATAAAAATATTAGCTGGATTTATTTTTAATGCTATGTATTTAGTCAAGATGTCAAACGCTATTTTCCATATCCACGTAAATATAACGCTTGTAAAAAACATTTTCATTGCGAACACGCTCGAAACATTATTTACAACATCCAACTTACGTATTGCTCCACCTAACAAAAATAATAACAAAAGCCAAATCAATGAATACCCTCTATTAAGTATATAAGGGTCTTTCATAAATAATGTAGGCAATACAGAAACAAAGACAAATAAAATTATCATATATCGCTTTAATTTTTGTCTATCAACGCCAACCAAGCCTTGATTTAAAATTGGCATGAGCAGAAAAAGTCCAAAATAAGCCGTAACATACCAATACACTCCATAAGTAACAGGTAAAAGACTCGCCAGCCAAATATTCTTAGGAATATTATTTCCGGACAACCAAAATATCAAGCTAATGCCGGTCGTATAAAAGAGTACCTGTAACCAAAATATCATTATTTTTGCAAACTTAATCGCCTTACCAAAATAGTTATAGCCTGTAAGAATTGCATAACAATTAACCGCGCAATACGCAAAAATTTCTACCAACCATGCCGCCGCGAACTTAGAAAAGTGTATTTTTGTCTCGGGGGGGGGTAAGGCCTTCAAAATTCCCCCTTGGCCTAAAATATGTAATAAAAGTACCATAAACATGGCTGTTATTCTTAATAAATCTAATCCGTAATTACGTTCATACATAATGTAATTTCCTTTTACACATAATACAAAAATTTATGATTGTATTTTTTGTAAATCCAAGCGCCAAGCCCTAAAGCCAAAATTGCATAGAACGCGCACAACAAATGTATCTCCATCGACGGCAGCTTCCCCAGCAGTACTACGGTACGGAAATACTTAATATATGTATATACCGGATTGAGCAAAAACAAATTTTGGTAAGTGGCAGGCAGCACGTCGACATTGTAAAAAATTGCCGAACAATACATTACCAGCATCGTGAATACGTCGTATAAATAGCTGATATCACGATAAAAGACAAATAAAGCGGATAAAATCAAGCCAATGCCGATATTAAAAACAACCAGGCAGGCCAAGGGATACAGCAAGGCTAAAAAATGCGGACCGAAGCTGACATTATCAAAAAATGCAAAAACGAAGAATACGCACAGCGTCAGCAGAAAATTGATAAAGGCCGATACATTTTTAGACAGCAAAAAAATATATTTCGGCACGTTGATTTTGGTAAAGATACTGGCGTTACTCATTAACGAGTTCATGCCGCCGTTCGTCGATTCGCGATAATAGCTAAAGACCAGATTACCGCAAAACAAAAAAATTGTGTAATGCGCTACGCCGCGCCCGAAGTAATGGCCAAAAACTAATTTCATCACCAGCAAACTTAAAAGCGGGGACAAAACGCTCCACCCCATACCTAAAACCGTGCGTTTATATTTTTGTTTGAAGTCGCGCTTGACGAGTTCTTCAAAAAGGAACTTATGCCGCATAATTTTTTTTAACGCTTCATTAACTAAAACCATACTTAAACATCAATAGATTTAATTGCTTCCCACACCCTCCGACAATTATTCCTGTCGTTAAAAGCAAAAAATCTCTCAATCCTCTCTCTGTACTTATCTTTTAAAGTACAATCATTTTCCATGTATTCAATAATTCTATCCACGGTCTTTTCTAAATCGTATTCGACTTCGCCAAAGCCGTCGCGCTCATAGTCAAAATAACCCTTGCTATAAATATGACTACCAGAAAATACCTGCTCTTTATCAAATTGAGTATAAATAACTGGCTTTCTAAGATATGCAAAATCAAAAGCTACCGAAGAATAATCAGTTATAATCATGCTGCTTTCGGCAAAAATATCTCTATAATTCGTGCTTATGCTGCAAAATTTAACATTATTTCTGTCAAACCAATCTATATACCCTATTAAATTGGGGTGAGGCATAAATTGAATAACATATCCCATTTCCACTGCAGCTTGTAATAAACGAGGATGATTAATAAATTCATTGTAGTACTTAAAATACTGTGAATTCATAACCGTTTTATCATACCTTTTTATGCCATCATCAAAATAAGTAGCATTGCTACCCAAACTGCTCCGCCACGTTGGCATAATGGTTACAACTTTTTCTTTTTTATCCACCAATCTGTCGTACCGCGGCATTCCCGTCAATTTTACAACGCTATCGCTATAAAAATACTCGCCCTGCACAATGGACTCATATTCCGGAACTGCGCTCGTAACGAACAAAGATAAATTTTTATTATATCTATTAAGCCAATCGGAAAGATTGTCTTTTGTTATCCCGTGTTGTAAAAATATTCTTTTTTGTTTATATAATATATCGTGGTAATATTTTTCATTATTGTAAAACGGATTGTAAACGAAATCGTCGGCGGCAGATGAAACTGTCTTATCCGCTAACAAATGGTACAATTTATGCTTCCAGGAATGATAATCCAACACTTTGCCCAGCTTTTTTACGACTGCATAATCCGCGCTGTCTTTGCGAATTACAAAATACGCATTTACCGGCAAATTGTTTTCATTAACGTATTTAAACAACGCTTCGCCGTTATCGTCCGCCTTATTGATGCGGTCGCTGAACAGCCAGATTTCGTTTTTGAAAAACGGTTTCATAGCATGGTACAAACAGCGGGAAACGATTGCTTTTTTCGCGGCCTGCCCTTTAGAGCAAAATTCGCCTAACAATTTTACTTCTTGAGCTATAGACTTGATAACGCTGCTCTTGCTAACGCGCAACGCATTATCTTCATAAGTTAAAGTGTAGCCGCCTAGTAAGGCGTAAGAATTTTTAAAGGATTTCGTTAGCGGGAAGAATTTGCCAAATCTGACAGATTCTTTTTCCACTAGCTGATTATCTACTTTTTCATAAAATTTAATTTCACAAATATCGCAGGCGCCGATACTATCTATTTTAACTTTAAAGGCCTTCGCCTCAGAAATTAGCTCTCCCCAACATTCGCTACAGATTTTCCTGGCGTCATTGATTTCGCAAGGCAAAAATTTCCCATTAACGCTTACGCAAATCTCCGTAGGCGTTTCAGTAGGAATAACTGTCATAGCGCCTTCTATTTCCATTGAACCATTAGCTATGTTAATAAATTCTAACCTTAACGCGCATTGTTTTAAAGCAATGACTGACGTACCATTGATATTCACAGCCAAATCGCCGTTTGCATCAGCGCCAATTTCAGGCGTTGCATTATGTTTCTTCGCCAGCAAAAAGCTTTTCACTTCCGGGGTAATATGCCTTTGCCCAAGAATAATTTTATCTTCAAAATTGACTAATATATCAAAACAAGCTTTTATAAATTCCCGCGCTTCTTCTTCACTTAATGTGTCGCGTATAACTCTAATATTTACTTTAAAACGCCACTGCAAATCATACATTAAAGTATATTGCACAAACAACGGCGCTTCGCCGCACAACTCCTTTGCCTTATTTAAACTACTATATGAGAAGTAGTTTAAAGAAGGCATGTACCATGCCTTCTTTAAAAGAGCTTTTTGTAAAGCAGACTGCTCTCCGCTGCTTCTCTTCCTATAGTTATATTGCGCTTCTTTAACGACTCCTAATTTCTTTTTAGCGCACAAAATACGAAGGCATTCTTTCGCATCCTCCGCGTACTGCAATCTGCTATCGAAATAAATTTCCTTAGCAATATCATGTTTAACAAACGCACTCGACAAGCTCAGCTGTACGCAATCATACTCTTGCTCCAAATCTATAATTCTGCTGCCTTGGTTAAATTTATAATTTAGTATATGATTGCCGCTTTGCCCATCAAAAAACATTATTGGTATGGACACCACATCAACGACTTCATAATGCTTCTCAAAAAAATTAAATACATTTTTTAAAGTTTCTTCAGACAACATATCGTCGGCGTCTAAAAAATTAACGTACTTCCCTTCTATATGTCTCAGCCCTTCATTACGGGCAGACGATACCCCTCCGTTCTCTTGATGCATAACTATTATGTTGTCAGGAAATCGAACGGCGAACTCATCGCAAATCTTCCCGGATTTATCCGTTGAACCGTCGTCTACCAAAATCAGCTGGACATTCTCTTGAAAGCCTATGTCCTGCTTGATAACGCTTTCAATAGCTGCCGCTAAAAACTGCTCCACATTATAAACTGCCATAACTATGGAAATTTTAAATTTATACATGCCTACTCTCCTCGTATTATTGCATAGAATTTTATTATCAAAGGTAGCGTCCTCGTATAGACGCAAATAAATTTTATTTTTAAGCGCATTCCAATATTTCCGTCCAAAAACAGAGTCCAAATATTGCCGTCTATAGTTGCGCACAGCTCTCTATATTTACAGCTAAACTTGTTTTTTAAAATTTGTCGGCATTTGCAAAATTGGAAGCAAAACCCTAATGCCTGCGCCAAATAACCGACTCTACTGATATTTTCATATCGTGCCGATAAATACTCGTACCGTTCTTTAGCAATCAAATAACAGTCGTAACTTTTTTGCAAATCTACTTCTTTAACTAAGCCGTCATTTCTGATTCGGTAACAATAAATGATTTCATGCAGGTAATATATGCTGTTGCAGTTTTCAATTATTTTATGTAGCACAGCGTAATCTTCCATGCACTTATAATGTTCCGGAAAAATAATTCCATTCAACAATTCTCTTTTAAAAACTTTCTGCCAAAGCTGGCTTTGTATTTTTTGATCGACAACCAAATCGTGCAAAAGTTCTTCGTTATTTAAATATTGAGAACGAGCGGCATATATAATTTTTTGACCGTTACCGTCCTTATCTTTTTGATAATCAAAAATCAATAAGTCAGGCTCTTTTGATTTTAATATTGTCGTTATGGTTTCGTACCAATTACTGCGCACATAATCGTCGGGGTCGACCCAAGCAATGTATTTCCCTTGCGTAAACTTTAAGCCGATATTGCACGCAGCAGCAACGCCTTTGTTAGCCGTGTGAATGACTTTAAACAAATCGCTTTTGCCAGCGTAAGCGTCGCATATCATTCCGCTCTTATCGGTAGACCCATCGTCGACGCAAATTATTTCCGCTCCTTCATCAATTTGCCCAATCAATGAATTAAAGCATTGCTCTATATATTTTTCTACGTTATATACCGGAATAATAATCGATAAGAAACGCATACTATCCCCTGCCATACTGAATTTTTGAAGCTTGCCAGAATTTTTACTTCCATGGTATAATTAGACAACTAAAACTTCATAAGCAGTACAACGCCTCGCAGCGTCCATTTAGCAGTATCTCGCGTTACGCATCAACGTAACGTCGGTACTGCTTTTTCTTTTGCCAGCTTATGAAGTTTTATATAAAAGCTAAAGGAGCTGACGCCATGTCCAACGAATTTATCAAGCCAGAATACCTGGAAAAAGTCTCCCGGTTGCGCCTCATCGACGACATCTTTATGCGTAAAGTTTTTGAAAACAACGTCCCGGCTACTGAACTTTTATTGCGTATTATTATGGATAATGATAAAATTAAAGTAATAAAAGCGCAAAGCCAATACGCCTTAACCAACCTTTACGGTCGTTCCATACAGCTCGACGTGCTGGCGCAAGACGGCTTTGGCCGTTACTTTAATGTAGAAGTCCACAGTGAAAGTTCCGATACTTCGCCTAAACGCGCCCGCTACTACGTGGGCGTAATCGATACGGCGCACTTTCCTAAAAGCGTCGATTACGGAACGCTTTTCGACACCTACGTTATCTTCATTACGGAAACCGACGTACTAGGCGAAGGTCGCCCAATCTATCACATCGACCGTAAAATCAATGAAAGCGGCAACCACTTTAACGACGGTTCGCATATTATTTATGTTAACGGCGCGTGCCGTTATGACGAAACTGCATTGAGCAAGCTGATGCACGATTTTTTCTGCACCAGTGCCAGAGATATGCATTATCAAGAATTAAAGCAACGTGTAAAATATTTTAAAGAAACTAAGGAAGGAGCACAAATCATGTGTAAGATTTCTGAAGAACTAAGAAAAGAAGGCTTTGCAGAAGGTATGTCTAAAGGCAAAGCAGAAACAACTTTATCCATCGCTAAAAATCTAAAACGGTTAGGAACTTTAACCGACGAAGCTATCGCTTTAAGCACGCACCTTCCTATAGAGCAAGTTAAAGCGCTTAGCGTCTAATTTCAAAATTTGCCAAGAAAATATTCATCGCAAGCCCTCTGATTTCATTCAGGGGGCTTCTTTATTTTCCGTATCGCCTATACTGAATCTCTTTAATCTTTTTAAAAATAAACTGCGGTATCAAACCCAAAATAACAGGCTTTAATATATACGGCAGTCCTTGAAGCAAAATGCCATTCTTTTTGTAACCGCGGTAACGCACAACGGCTTCGCTCAGCCTGTCCTTCATCGGCCTGTATTTTTTGCTGCCGTTGGCAACATAATAATCAAGCAACGTTTCCTGTATATTATGCCCTTTATATCCCTTGCTATATAAATCCATCACTAAAGTATAATCTTCGCATCTTCTATTGCTCGCGTCCGTACTGTATTGCACAACGTCAAAAATATTTTTTCTAAAAACCATCGTGGGATGGATAAAAGGTATATTCCAAAGAAAGTCGTTTTTAGCAGGCGCTTCCGGCATTTTTAAAACGCCCCAAACGCCGTTATTATTAAACACTCTGGCTATGCTGCCCACAAAGTCTATTTCCTTATGCGTTTCCAGATATGCTATCTGTTTTGCTAATCTATCTTCTCTGGATATATCGTCGTCGTCCATGCGCGCAATGTACTGCCCCTCTGCCAAAGAAATACCGTGATTTAAGGCAAAGGCTAAGCCTTTATTTTTAGCATAGCGTTCGATTCTTATTCTTGTGTCCAGCTCTTTTATCTTCTGTAAAAGTTCGAAAGTGTTATCTGTTGACCCATCATCGATGATGATAAATTCCCAATCAGTATACGTTTGGGCAATTATTGACTGTACACTTCTGTAAAGCGCAGCCGAATCTCTGCAATTATAGACGCCCATCACTACCGATACTTTAGGCATTTATCTCACCGTTCTTCTCAAAATTTTTTTATAAACAAAAATTCTTACTTTGTTTGGTACTAGCCTGATGGCTATCCTTACAAATACATTATTTGCATAATTTTCTAAGCCAATAAATCCCCGCTCATACAGCGCTCTCTGAAACCTTACTTCCTGCTTTAGATACCTCCACCCGCCGCGCCGGGCAAACATTTCTTCCCCAGCTCGGACGTTTACCAGCACCTCCGGCATATTCGCCACCTTATAGCCCTGCTGCAGTATCCTCACCCACAAATCGTAATCCTCGAACCACAAAAAATCCCGGTAATTACCGCTGGTTATAACGGCGCTTTTCTTAAACACCACCGTCATATGCCGGAAAGGATTGCGCTTCTTGGCGTAAGACAAAATTGCTTCATGGGTACAAGGCAGCTTGGTTATAGTGTCAGGTTTATCGGCATCTTGGGAAAATTCCGTTATCCAGCTTCCCAGCAGCGCGATATCCTGATGCTGCTCAAGATAAGCCATCTGCCTGGCAAAGCGGTCGGGCAGCGCTATATCGTCGGTGTCCATGCGGGCAATGTATTCATAGTTGCAAGCCTCCACACCGTCCCGCAGCGCCAAGCCTAAACCGCGGTTCTGCGCAAAAGGCAGGACTCTTACGTTTTGTTGCTTGGCGGCAAAATCGTCTATCACCGCATCCAAAGCCTGCGTTAAGCCGCCGTCCTTGACGATAACAATCTCGTCCGGCTGCAAGGTTTGCGCGGCGATGCTCTGCAAAGCTAGGCGCAGATATTCCGGCTTTTCATTTTTATATACTGAAAGCAGTACGGAAAACTGCATCTTTCTCAATACGCTCCTTTGCCCATGAACACGCTCTTCCCCGTCCGCCACAGCAGCATTACATCCAGCCACACGCTCCAATTACGCACATACCAGCTATCCAGCTGCACGCGCTCGTTATAGGTGGTATCGCTACGGCCGCTCACCTGCCACATACCGGTTATGCCCGGCTTCACCATCAGATAATCGCCCACGTACTCGCCGTAGCGCGCCAGTTCTTCCGCTATTATCGGCCTGGGCCCTACTAAGCTCATCTCGCCTTTTAATACGTTAAAGATTTGCGGCAGCTCGTCCAGGCTGGTCTTGCGCAAGAACGCGCCGCTTTTGGTAATGCGCGGGTCGTTTTTCAGCTTAAAGTCTTTTTCCCACTCTGCCCGCGCCGCCGGGTCGTTAGCCAGCAGTTCCGCCAGCTTTTCCTTGGCGTCCACGCACATACTGCGGAATTTATAGCAGGGGAACGGCTTGCCGTTCTTCCCGACGCGCGTGTGTTTAAAAATCACCGGCCCCGGCGAATCCTTATAAATCCAGGCGGCGATAAACAGTAAAACCGGAGAAATCAAAATCGTGCCAACAATCGTCAGCGTGTAATCGAAAATTGTTTTCAGCCAGCGGTTCAGCGGCCGCGCCAGATTATTCTTCAAACGCAGGATTAAAAGCTTTTCGTTGAAAATGCTTTCCGCTTCCACAGCGCCCAAAGGCACGCCCACTAAATTGGGAATCACGCCGATGTTTTTTACCAGCGGCTGGATGCGATAGATTAACATCCCCAGCTTGCGTTCTTCCAGCCCCGGCGCGGCGATAAAGACCCGCTTGACGCCCGTTTCCTTAATCACTTTTTCCGCGTCGGCAAATTTACCCAGAACCGGATATTTTTGCAAGACTCCCGGCTGCACTTTGTTATCTTCCAAAAGGCCGACGATTTTATAGCCCATGCCCGCGTCCTGCGTAATGCTTTTCGCCAGCAGCTCCGCCGTTTTGCCCGCGCCGATGATAATCGTCGGCGCTTGCAGCAAATCCCAATGCAGCAGCAAACGCTTAGCGCCGTACCGCAACAGCGTCAGGAAAACGAAAGCCAGAATACCGAATAAGCCCACGAACATTCTGCTGGTGGTGGCGGCGATGCGCGCCACGTACAAAACAAAAATTACGGCCAGCGTACCGTAGCAGCAGGCGTGGAACAGTTTTTCCACTTCCTTGTAGAAGGGCATACGGCGGCTGTACAGCTGTCCCAGATGAATAAAGAGCAGGAACAGGCTGGGAAATACTATCCAGAAATTGAGCCAGGAAATATGCAGGTTTTGCGAACGCAAAAACCAGTTGCGCAGGCAGAAAGCGCTCTGTTCGGCGCCAATTATCGCCACATAGTCCAACGCTATAAACAGCAAAAACAATATCGACGTGTAATAGCGTTTCACGAGCTCTTCTCCCCATCCCTACAGCTGCGGTTATACTTTGTATAAAACAAATTTCCTTAACATAAGTAAATCTAAAATCATGCCCATGAATATTTTAGCACATCTGCCCCCCCTCGCAAGACCTTTTGGCCGGCGTTTAGCTTTTGTTTCTGCTTCTTGCGACCCTTTGGCTCGCCGTTCTTTCGCAGGCTCCCTTTCTTTTCCTTTCCTGTACCCCTCAAGCCGCTTCTGCATGTCAGCTCGTTCCCTGTTTAACCGCTCCGTTAGGCGCATCTGTTCCCTCGCTTCCGCGTTTATATTATCCCTTGCCCTGCCCATCAGCTCCGCTATATCCACATCCAAAGCCACGCTCACTAGTAGATATTTGTCAATACTATAATTGATATATCCGTTTTCTATCCCTATCAACAGTCTTTCGGACATTACGCACATCGTAGCCAGCTCTTTTTGTTTCAGCCCTCGCTTCTTTCGACAATCAGCCAACGCTTCTCCTATTTCCTTACGCAATGTAGCCAGCAGTACATCCTTACTATAATCCATAAAGTCAGAGCCCTGCGCAGGCTGCAAAGGCCGTTAAGCCAATAAAGCAAAAAACTCGATGACCGCTTCCCTGCTATCAGAGAAGTTCGTCATCGAGTTTTAGTTTTATTTTATTATCTTTCAATCAACAGCTCTTTATCCAGCTCCATATCTTCACTAGGCTTCAGTAGTTCTGTTAAATCGTGCTGCTTTCCTATATTAGTCACATCAATCTTGTTTACGCATAAGCTAACCCAAGGCAATGTATCCAATAATTCGTCCATCAAATCATATATATCTGCCGTACTCAATTTCTCGTCAGAAATATAGCCGGAACCTTGCCTGTGAGAAAATTTATGAAGTTTAAAAAATTTGCGTAAATCATAATATGCCTGCCGGTAATTAGCACCTGAATAATGTTTCTGCAAACTATGCGTGTCCAAGTCAAAATTCAACGCTTTAAAATATCTTCTTTCCAAATTCTACGCTCCTATAGCCTGCTTTTGACGGTAATGACGCAATAAATCTTCTTCGCTAAAATCAGCAGGATTGTCTGAATCTTCGCTGTCACACAAAGTCCATACAGCGACATTATCCATAAACCATTCCTGTTTTTTCAAAGTATTTACAATTCTGCCAAAACGTCCATAATCCTTGCTGCTGCCATTATCACGATAAACCAATAAACCAGGCGTTTCTTCTATACGCGGCAAGCCCATTTTTACAAAAGCACTGTTAATAGTACTGTAAATACCATCTAAACGATACTTTTTTTCTGCATTTATTTTATTATCATCCATACGAATAATCATCTTCAGCATAATATACTCCTCACTTTAAGTATTATGTGCATCTTTCCAATAAAGAAAACTTTTAGCGCCACTATTATTATATCAGTACTACACTTTAAGTACAAGGAACAATCGCAAAGCGATTGTTTAAGCTAAACTGTACCCTTTGTCAAGGACATTTTTGAAAGAAAGAAAAGAAATTTCAATA
>NZ_JAUNOQ010000002.1:0-63942 GCF_030531065.1 Phascolarctobacterium sp.
ATTTTGAGATTAAAAACTTATGAAAATTTTACTTGACTTTTATTAGCAGGTCTTTCGCCCCCGAAAGAAGTTGCAAGAAAGGGGCAAACTTTTGAAAAGTTTGACAAACGACGCTTTTTTGCCCGCACAAAAAAGCTTAGCAAAAAATGCTGGTTAAGAGAAAAAATTCTTTATTTGTAAGCGGACAATGCAATACTGTCGGAAGAACGCAGCCCAATATCATTTGGGGTGCAGAAGGTTAGCGAGTGATAGTAGTTCACGCATTTCTGTAATGCAGAATTTATTTTTCCTATCCTAGTTAATTCTTTTTACCTACGGCAGTACGCGCCGCGCAGACCGGAACGCACGCCGGCTGCGCAAGCAAGCTTTGTTTGCACAGTCTATGGTAGTACTACGCGACTTACTTCGTCTGCGAGGAGCGGCGAGCTGCCTTTCCCTGGTTGTGCGAACTTTAAGCGTCCGTCTCCCTATGCGGACGAAACTGCTAGGCGGCGGAATCCGGCAAGCGGCTCAAGGCCCTTTTTGCATACTTTTTACCCTAAAGGGCACCGAGTCGTGCCTTTACGAAAAAGTATGATTACAAGCAGCTGCCACACGGCAGCACGCCACAGTAAATCCCACACTAAAACTAAAACAAAACGAAAGGAAGATTACTCATGCCCATCACCAAAACCATCGAAAAACGCTCTTTAATCTTAAACGTGGAGGACGGTACCAATGACGACGGCTCCATCAAAACCAAAGCCCGCACCTACAACAAAATCAAAGCGGCAGCTTCTGACGAAGCTATTGTCGCGGTTGCTAACGCGCTGGGCGGCCTCATGGCTGCGCAGGTTCACAGCGTCAACGTCAGCGAAAAAGTAAAATTGGAAGACGTACAATAATCAGGAGGTAACTACCCATGGAAAAAGAACTGCAATTAGTATTCACCACCGACCAAAATAAGAAGAAAATCATCACCGTGGCTAATCCCCGCGAGGACGTTACTCTGGATGAGGCTCAGGCCGCTATGCAGGTGCTTATCGAACAGGCTGTTTTTGAAAACGCCTCCGGCGAGCTGCCCGAAATTGCGGAAACGCGCATGCACACCTGCAACATGACCGAGCTGCTGTAAGGAGCTGATTTTCATGGAGCTGGACAAGCTGCTGACCGCGGCCGCCGATTACGGCTTCCCCATGCTGGTGAGCTGTTACCTGCTCGTGCGCATGGAAAGCAAAATCGATAAGCTGAGCGCCAACATCGACGCCCTGACCCGCGTAATCGCCGCTAAATAGTTATGCGTAAACACAGCCTGCGCCTCGCCTAACACAAAACCGGAGCAATCGCAACTCTATGCTGTGACTGCTCCGGTTTTAATTTATGCTATATCAGCTTGATACAAGGTCTGCTTTGCTTACTAAAATTTTATCGATACGGTTGCCGTCCATATCCACTATTTCCAAATTCCAGGACGCCAGCGTTACGCTTTCGCCCTCTTGCGGGATATGCCCCAGAAGGGCAACCATCAGGCCGCCCACAGTATTATAGCTTTTGCTCACCTGCTCCGCCGCCGTTTCCTCCAGCTCAAAATGCTCTATAAACTGGTTCAGGGGCAGCAGGCCGTCCACCAGCCAGCTATCCTTGCTGCGCTGGACAATTTTCTGCTCGATTACCTCGTCAAAGGACGGCACGTCACCCAGCAGATGCTCCACCACGTCGCGCAGCGTTACCATACCGGCTATGGAGCCAAATTCATCCACTACTAAAGCAATTTTTATGCGCTCCTGCTGAAACATTTTCAGCAGCGTATCGATACGCATATTTTCGGGTACGTATAAGGGCTGGCGAATATGCTGCTCCAAATCGAAGCGCTGCTGCTCCAGACCGCCCAGCAAAAAGCGCTTGGTATAAACGATACCCAGCACATGGTCCAAGTCCTCGTCGGCTACTACAAAAGCCGAATAACGCTTTTCGCTCATCTGCGCCAAATGCTCCGCGTCACCGTCCCGCACATCCAGCCAACTGATTTTGGTGCGCGGCGTCATAATAGCGCTCACCCGCAGGCTGTCCAGCTCTAAAGCGCTGATCATAATCCGCTTTTCCTCCGTATTAAACACGCCGTGGGAGGCTCCCTGCTCAATCAGCAATCGCAGCTCCTCCTCGCTGACCGGCTGTTCCTCCTGCCGTTCCAGATGCAGCAGCTGCAAAAGATAGCGCGTAGACAGGCTCAACAAAAAAGTAAAGGGCTTAAACGCCGTTACCAACAGCTTAACCAAAGCCGAACAGCGCACAATCAGCGTTTCCGGATTGTTAATAGCGCAGCGTTTGGGAATCAGCTCGCCAAAGATAATGCTCAAATAGGTTACTGACGCTACCACCAAACCGTAGGCCAAAGGACGGGCGTAGGCCTCCATGCCCGGCACATACTGCAGCATAGCCGCCAAAGGCGCGGCAAAGGCCGCGCCGCTGTATACGCCCGTGCCGATGCCAACCAGCGTAATGCCAATCTGCACCGTGGATAAAAATTCCGTAGGGTCCTGGGCCAGCTGCAAAATGTAGGCCGCGCCCTTGCTGCTTTCCGCTATTTGCTCCATACGGCTCCTGCGTGCCGATACCAAAGCCATTTCCATCATGGCCAGAATACCGTTAGCGCCAATCAATAAGAGAACGATTACCAGCTCCTGTAGATACCCAAAGGGGTCCATAAAATTCACACTCACTTCCTTAAACTTAAATTTAAAATTTTTATTCAGCGTTACGCTTTGCCAGCAGCTTACGCAGCAGGTCCACCGCTATTATGGACACGCCGCAGAAAATCACTGCCAGCCATTCCTGCGCATTCAGCGGCGCTGTACGCAGTATGCTGCCGCCCACATAGGTAAGCAGCACCTGAATGGCCACAATCAGCGCCATAACCTGCAAAAAACCTTTATTAAGCTCCAGATTTTTCAGCAGCTGCAAATCCTTCGTGCGCACGTTAAAGCCGTTGGCCACCGCCATAAAAATGTAGGCGCAGAAAAAGCCCGTATAGGTGTAAATATGATCCGCCGCGTCGCGGAACAGATGGTCCACCCAGGCGCTTTTAAAAAAGGCAATGGCTACCAAGGTCATGTACGCGCCGCCCATAGCGATGCTGGCGAACATTGCACGGCTGACGAGAGGCGCGCTGCGGCGTTTAGGCCGTTCCTGCAAATATTCGGCCAAAGCCGGCTCGCCGCCAAAGGCCAAAGCCGCCAGCGTATCCATGACCAGATTGATCCACAAAATCTGCGTAATCGTCAACGGCTTATCGATACCGATAAAAGGAGCGATAAAGCTGATGGCGACCGCCGAAAGGTTTATCGTCAGCTGAAAGACAATAAATTTGCAGATAGAATTATAAATGGTACGGCCATAGAGTATCGCTTTCTTGATACTCAGGAAATTATCGTCCAAGATAACGATATCGCCCGCTTCCTTGGCGACCTCCGTACCGCTGCCCATGGCAAAGCCAACGTCCGCCTTTTTCAGCGCCGGGGAATCGTTCACGCCGTCGCCGGTCATGCCCACCACCAGATTCAGCTCCTGGGACAAGCGCACCAAACGCGATTTATCCATGGGCAAGGCCCGCGCTACCACCCGCAAACGCGGCAGCAGCAGCTTAACCTCCTCGTCGCTCAGCGCGGCTAGCTCCGCCGACGACCACACAATTTCCTCCGGACGGCGCAAAAGCCCCGCGTCTTTGGCAATGGCTACGGCAGTTTCCTTGCGGTCGCCCGTAATCATCACCACCTGCACCCCCGCCGCCTGCACTGCGGCGATAGCTTCCGCCGCCTCCGGGCGCACATCGTCGCGGATAGCGACTACGCCCACCAGCGTCAAGCCCTCCTGCGGCGCGTCGTCCTCCGGCGTTCCCTCGTAAGTACACAGCGCCAGCATACGAATAGCCTGACCGGCCAGCTCCAGCATCCGTTTCTCCAACCGCTGCTGCATAGCCGCGGTAAAGGGCTGCCTGCTACCGTCCTGCGCCCAATAGTAAGCGGTGCGCAGCAGCAGCTTTTCCGGCGCTCCCTTGACTAAGCAGTAAGAACCGCCGCTGCCCTTGACCTGCGCCCAGGAATATTTGCTGGCGCTGTTGAAAGGCACAAAGCGTATCCGTTCCGGCGTCCGCTCCATGCGGTAATCAGCCAGATACTTGTTCAGCGCGGCCTCGGTCATATTGCCGCCCACAATACTGCCCGCCGTTACCGCCGCCGACGTGTTTAAAACCACCTGCTGATAGGTCAGTTCCTTAATTTTTTCCGGCAGCTCGCCAAACCCGACATACTCCTGCATATCGCCGGTCAAAAAGCGCACTACCTCCAGCTTTCCTTTAGTTATTGTACCCGTCTTATCCGTAAAAAGCAAATTTAAACTGCCGGCCGTTTCAATGCCCACCAATTTGCGCACCAAAACATTATCGTTCAGCATTTTGCGCATATTCAGCGAAGAAACAATGGCTATCATCAGCGGCAGCCCTTCGGGCACTGCCATAACGATAATAATAATGCCCAAAATAACAGCCTGCAGCAAATCGCCCGCCACCTGCGTCATATTGGCAGTATAAGCGGCAAAGCCGCCTGCCAGCAGCATCTTATGCAGCATCACCGCCACGGCAATCAGCACGCCGCCGGCGTAACCGAATTTACTTATCTGCCGCGCCAGCCCTTTCAGCTTCAGCTTCAGCGGGCTGTCGCGCTCATCGTCCTGCAGCTCCCTGGTCAGCTGCCCATAGACCGATGCGTCGCCTACCTTGACAGCCTGCATTACGCCTGTGCCCTCTACCACTACGCTGCCGCGGTACAAGCGGTGCTCGTCCAAAAAATCCGTCCCGCCTGCTTCCCAAACAAAGCCCTGGGGCGCTACGCTTTTGGCGGCTTCCTCGCTTTCGCCGTTCAACGCCGCCTGGTCCAGCTTTAGCGAACCCTCCAGCAGCACGCCGTCCACGGGCACCTTATCGCCGGCCTGCAAAATAACGGCGTCCCCCGCCACTAAATCGTCAATGGCGATTTCCCGCGGTTCGCCGTCGCGCCAAACGCGGCAGCGAATGCGAGCCGCTTCCTCCTGCAATTTTTGAAAAGCATTTTCATTGCTGTATTCCGACCAGGTCGAAACAAATGTAGCTAAAATGATGGCCATAAAAATGCCCGCAGTTTCCAGCCAATCGCCATGCCCTAGATAAGCAAAGGCCGCGTTGACCAGCAAAGCCAGCAGCAAAATCTTAATCATCGGGTCCCGAAAATTTTCCCACAGCTTATCCCAAAAGGTAGCGCGCGGCGGCGCGGACAGCGCGTTGCCGCCATACTTTTTGCGGGCTTCAGCAGCCTGAGCCGCAGTTAAACCATACTTTTGCATTTTCCTACCTCCAATAATCCGCAAAATTTATCGCTGAATATCTATCTCAAGAAAGCTCCGCTTCTTGCCGGTTTGACCGCAAACCGCGGCATGGCGGCGGCAGCCTTCGTCCAATAATATAAAAAAGCGAGACGATGCCATAGTAAATCTACTATAACAAAGTCTCGCCATTTACTCGCAAGCCGGATTTAAAAAATCGTACTGACGGCTGTGCAAACACGGGCGGCAGGCCCATGCCAGCTACTCCCCTTATTACAAAACGGGATTTATGAAATTAGTTGGACCAAACGGTCTTCATCAGCTTGGAATACTCTTCCATGAGGTGCTTCAGCACTACGTCGATAACAGCGTGTACCATTTCGGGTACGAACTGCTCGTCCGTAGAAGGAATGCAGCTTTCGATAACCACGTCGCCATTGGGAGCGGCATAATATTTGAAAACCTTGTAATTTTCATTCAGCTTGTTGAGGTGCTCCATAACGGCAGCCTTATTACCCTCTTTTACCAGACCGGCGCCAACGCGAACCTGCAGCATGACATAAATGCTGTCGTCGATAACCAGCATGGTGGGCAGGTTTTGGCCTTCAACCTCCATAGCGGAACGATAAACTACAGGATGCAGATCGCCTTCCACCTCTTGCACCTGAAATACTTTAATGCCTTTTTCATCCAAAAATTTATTAAACTTTTCAGCTTTAGTATTCATCACACAACCTCGCTTTACTACTTAGTTATTTATATTATACACTAAAAAAGCTTTTTATGATATTAGTTTTTGACTCAAATACGCTTTTCATAAAAATTTTACAAACGACTTTTCTCTGCACGCAGGCGTCAGCATTGGCAGTCTGCGCTATTCTGATTTTTTTCCAACAGCTCCTGGGCAAAATCATAACCAAATTGCTCGGCCGCGTCTAAATTTACGGTCTGCGGCGTCCATTTGCATTGATAGCCCGGCAGCACCTCCGGCACAAATTTACCCAGCATTTCTTCCATATCCTTCTGCGCGCCTCCGGCCCAGCCAAAGGTACCGAAGGAAGCTGCTTTTTTGCCGACCGGAGCCAAGCCCTTAATATAGGTCAGGAAGGACCCCATGGAGGGCATCATGCCGCTGTTCAGGGTAGGCGAGCCCACCAGCAGGCCGGACGCCGTAAACAGCTCGGCAGCAACGGTGCTGTTAGGCGTCTGACTGAGCTTGAACACCTTAACCACTATGCCTGCGCGCTGCGCGCCTCTGGCGATAGCGCGGGCCAGCTTTTCCGTGCCGCCCCACATACTGTCGTAGGCGATAACCAGGCTGCCGTCGCACACGCCCTGCCCCCACTTGCCGTAGCAGGCCAAAATATCGGCAATGCCGCTGCGCCAGATAACGCCGTGAGAGGGCGCAATCAGCTTAATATCCAAACCGCCCAGCTTTGCCAAAGCCTTGCCAATCAGCTTGGCGTAGGGCCACAGAATATTGGCGAAATATTTCTGCGCTTCATAAAACAGCTCGCCCTGGTCCACCTCGTCGTCAAAACGCTTGCTGGTAGCGTAATGCTGGCCGAAAGCGTCGTTGGAAAACAAAATTTTTTCTTCCGCGCAGTAAGTAGCCATATTATCGGGCCAGTGCAGCATCGTCATCATAGCGAAGGTCAAATTGCGCTTGCCGATATTCAGCGTCGCGCCGTCCTTCACTACCGTAAAATCAAATATATCGCCGTAATGCTGGATGGCCTCGTTCTTGCCCGCCATGGAAATAATAAATTTAGCGTTAGGGCAGGCCTTAGCCAGCGCGGGCATTGCGCCCGAATGATCCGGCTCCACATGATTGATAACTATATAATCCACGCTTTCCAGCGGCGTTACCTGGCTGATATTGCGCAACAGCTCCTCGGCAAAGGGAGCTTTAACCGTATCGATCAGCGTAATCTTCTCATCCATAAGCAAATAAGAATTATAGGTTGCGCCGCGCTCCGTCTTGTAGCCGTGAAAATCGCGCACAGCCCAATCCTGTACGCCAACGTCGTAAATATCCGGTTTTATTTGCAAAGGTAACATTTGCGTTCTCTCCTTTTGCTTGATATTTAGTGTGCCAAAGCACAGCTTATGCTGGTTTACACTATTTACGGCTTAATTATACAATATTTATAGGTTAGTTGTCAAATATTGCGAAATGCAAATTAAAAATTCTGCATGAGCAACACAAAAGCAAATCCATAATCCGTCTGCTTTCATGCATAGCGGTAAGCAATCCTTTAACTGACGTCCATATTCTTCAACGACCCGTCTCGTGCAGCTCGCCTAAACGCGCGCTGCGCGCATTTTTGTCCAAATATAATTGTAGTTGATGGAATTTATTCAAAGTGCTGCGATGGCCGACGCTGACCACCGTAGTCTGCGGCAGACGTTCCGCCAGCAGCCGGTACATTGCCGCCTCCGTCTCCTCATCCAGCGCCGAAGTCGCCTCATCTAGAAACAGCCAGATAGGCTGCTGGATGTGGGCGCGTACAAACGCCAGTCGCTGCTGTTCGCCGACGGATAAAACATGGCTCCAATCGGCCGCCATGTCCAGCTTATCCTGCAAATAACCAATCTGGCAGGTTTCCATCAACCGCTTCAGCGCTTCGTCGCTCACCGGCTTAGTCCCCGGATACAGCAAAGCCTCGCGCAGCGTGCCCAAAGGCAGGTAAGGCTTCTGCGGAATAAACATCAGCTCGTCGGTCTTGGGCAGATTTATCTTGCCTTCAACAAAGGGCCAGATACCTGCCACCGCGCGCAGCAAGGTACTCTTGCCGCTGCCGCTGACGCCTTTAATCAGCACGTTCTTCCCCGGCTCCAGCTTAAAGCAAATATTCTGCAGCAGCGGCGAGCCGTCAGGCAAATTCACCTGCATGTTTTCCGCGCTAACAGCCGCCGAGGTAGCGAAACGCTCCAGGTGGAAACGCTCCGCGTCGGCGGAAACCTCCTGCATATGCCTGCCGAAATAAGTCAAACGCATTACCACCGCCTGCCATTGCGCAATGCTGGTGTACATATCCACAAAATACGACAGCGCACCCTGCACATTGCCAAAGGCGCTGGATACCTGCATCAAGCCGCCTAAAGTAAATTCCTTGCTCAAATAACGGTTCATGGCCGCCACAAACGGAAAAATAATGGCGATCTGCGAATAGCCGGAGTTCAGCCACACCAGCTGCTTCTGCTTATTAACCAGCTTCCAGAAATTCTCCAGCAGCAGCTTGAAGCGGTCCTTAAAAACCACGCCCTCCTGGCCCTCGCCCCGGTAGAAGGCGACGCTTTCGGCGCTCTCGCGCAGGCGAATCATGCTGAAACGAAAATCAGCCTCGTAGCGCTGTTGAATAAAATTCAACTGTACCAGCTTGCGGCCCACAATATGCGTAATATAAGTGCCGATGATGGAATAAATCAGCGCCGCCCAGAACAGATAGCCTTCAATAGTCCAGCTATGCCCTAAGAGCTGCATAGTAAAGGGGCCGGACATCTTATACAAAATAACTACAAAGGAAGCAAAGGTGCAGAAGGCCTTGAGCAGGCCCACGCTGAAGCTCAGCGTCATTTCCACAAACAGGCGCACGTCCTCGCTGATACGCTGGTCGGGGTTATCCGTGTCCTTGCCGAACATCTGCAAATGGTAGTAGGTTTTATTTTTCAGCCAGATATCGATAAAACGATTAGTCAGCCAACGGCGCCAGTGCAAAATCAGCGTCTGCTGCAAATAGTAGGAATACACGGCCAAAATAATGTAGATGGCCGCCAGCCAGGAAAAATGCAGCAGCTCGTCAAAAATCTTTTCCGTTTCGTAATTCTGTAAAGCGCTGTAAAAGCTGTTGTTCCATTGATTGAGCAGCACCAGCATATAAACTATGCCCAGCGTCAGGGAAATGATGCAGCCCAAAAGGAAGAAAGCCTTCTTCTTTTCCTCGGACTGCCAATAGCTTTTAGTCAAATACCATACGTCTCTAAAAAACTGCCGCGATAAAGCGAATTTATACACGCCAACGCCCCTCTCTAAAGCAAAATAAATATTGAAGCTAACGATATTATAGCATACTTTACGGCAGCATATTTTATATTTTTGTGACACGCGCGGCGGCAAAGCAATCTTTATCACAAAAAAGCCAAAAGGACGGCCTGCGCGCGCAAGCCGTCCTGATAACTAGTCTGTATATCTTTTTTACTACGCGGCGCTGTGCGGACAAGCGCCGTTATTTTTATAAGCTGGCCTTTAAAACAGCGACAATTTCTTCCCTTTGTAAAACCTTATAGCCGCCGGTCAGCACAATGGTCGTATCCGCAATCGCGTCTATCATTTCCGCGTTAGCGCCCAGCTCGGTGATATTCATCGCCAAGCCCAATTCCTTCATCCACGCTTCCATAGCGGCCAAGCCTTCTTCGGCAATTTGCACATCGCTCTTGCCTTCCGGCGCTACGCCCCACACATTCATGGCGAAGCGCTTGAATTTGGGCAATCCGTACTGCATAATATAACGGTAATAGGGAAGCGAAACAGCCGCCAGCGTCATGCCATGCGTAGCGTTGGTGTGCCCGCCGACGGACTGCCCCAGCATATGCACCATCCAATCGCCGCTCTTGCCCTTGCCCACCAAAGTGTTCAGCGCCCAGGTAGCGGTCCACATAATATTGCTTCTAGCCTCGTAATTTTGCGTATCCTTATTAGCAATGCGGCTGGCGTGCAACAGCGAGCGCATCAGCCCTTCGCTGATGTAATCGCTGGTATTGTCGTCCTCGCCGCAAAAATATTGCTCGCAGATATGATTAAAAATATCATAAATGCCGGCGACCATCTGATAATGCGGCAGCGTAAGGGTAAACTGCGGATTTAAAACAGAAAACCTGGGCATCACCGCTTCGTCGGCAAAGACATGCCCTATCTTCTGCTTCGTTTTTGTGTTGGTAATTACAGCGCCTGCGTTCATTTCCGAGCCTGTGCCCACCATCGTCAGCACGCAGCCCAAAGGAACGATTGGACAATCGGGTTCTTCAAAGCGCGCGTAGTATTTTTCCCACGGGTCTTCACCGCAATGCACCGAAACGGCCAACGCTTTAGTATAATCGCAGACGGAACCGCCGCCGACAGCCAAAAGAAAATCAGCTTTATGCTTTCTGGCTATCTCCATGCCTTCGTACAGTTTTGTCAAAGTCGGGTTGGGCATAACGCCGGAAATTTCGGCGACGTTTTTGCCGTTCTTTTGCAAAATTTCCCTCACAGCGTCATAAATGCCGTTCTTCTTAATTGAGCCGCCGCCGTAAACCAAAACTACATTGTCGCCGTACTTCGGCAACTCCGTATACAAAGACTGCAAGGAATCTTGACCAAAATAAAGTTTTGTAGGGTTGCAATAAGCAAAATTACCTAACATTTTTTAACCTCCTATTTAACGCTAACCAAATAACGCAGCCAAACCGCGCCGTCGTCATAGGTCGTAACCTTGGACAATTTCAGCGCGAACGGCTCCCTGTCCATAGGCAGCCCGTCAAACGCTGCCGTCATGCCCTTGCGCCCGTCGATGCCGGGAGCAAGCAAAATGCTAATTTCATCCAGCAGCCCCGCGTCTAAAAATCCGGCGTTAATCGCGCCGCCGCCAACGATAGCTAAACGCTCAACGCCAAATTCCCGGCGTAAAATTTCCATCGCGCCCGCCAAATCAATTTTTTCTTTACCGCAAGCTATCCAGGAAATCTTGCGCGCGTTCAAATAAGCCAGATATTCTTTGCTAACCTGCTCGCCTGTAATAACGATCAGCGGCCTCGACGCGCCGCGCTCGTCCCACAAAAGGCTGCCTTTAGTATCGACAACTATTTCATAATGTTCTGCGGCGACGGCTTTAGAAAAATATTTCTTGTCCAACGCTTCGCTATTAACGCTCTGAAAGCTGCCGGGCAAAGCCATTTCCAATTGCGCCGTCACTTTCCCGCTCAACGTAGCGGTTACTTGCAGCGCATTCAAAGTTGCATAATATTCTTTAACTCCCGCCAGCTTTTCCGTCATAGCGCAGTCAATACGCCCATCTACGGCAGTCATCATATGGCAAATAATGTAAGGTTTGTTCATCGCTTTGTCCTTCTTTCTTATTATCGCAAAATCATAACCATACTTCTATTGATATTCATATTTTAACTGTCCGCTGCTTTCTTGTCCAATGCTTATATTTCATGGATCAGTATACCTTTTTAGGCATAATAGTAAAAAAACCGCCCGTACGGCGGCTTTTTTACTGCTTAGCATTGCCACACCCCTGTAACAAGCTAACATAAAATGGAGGAGAAGGATAAGGAGAATTGATAAGAGATTATCAGAACAGCATATGAATAATATGCAAAAGCAAATGTCCGGTTTGCTTATGTTCCAGTAGATTTTGGGAAATCAATATTTCGTCCCGCTTGCTTAGTCGATAAAAAACCGCTCCTGCAAGCAGAAGCGGTTTAATGCGCTCATTTAAGGGAACTGCCACTCTCACATAAACAGCACCTTATCTGTTAACATCTCTCCTGTCGCTCGCAGGCCAAGCATATGCTTGTGTATAACGCTTTGCTGACTTCAGGCAAGCCTGTTACAGCGGCGGGACCGTCTGGATTTACACCAATTAGCGCCTTACACGAAATATTGATTTGATGTTTTAATTATACTCATTATCATTAAGAATGTCAAGGCTCTAAAGAAGATTTTATTGAATTTTTTCTTGCGATATTTAGTGCTAATAAGCTTGCCAAGCAAAGAAAGCGGAGCTATCGCTCCGCTTTCTAGTACAAGTAAACGCTGGTTATTTTTGGCTGTCGTAATGCCGAACTGCCGCCCTGTCGATATCAAAAGCGCGAATCAATTCGGTAACGGCCTGACTGGGAGAAACTACGCCGTTGACGGCGGCTTCCATAACCGCTGGCAAACGCCCTTTAATCATGGGGTCCTCAAAGAAGAGATTATGCAGATGTTCGTCGATCATGCTGTTAACCCAGGACAAGGTCTGCGATTTACGCCGCCTTTCAAAAGCGCCGGATTCTTTCGTCAGCTTTTCAAAGTGCTTCATCACAGCCCACAGCTCCAGCAAGCCTTCTTTGGTTACAGCAGAGCAACGGTAAGCGTGCGTCTTCCAGCCTTCCGTCGCCGGACGGATGAATTCGATCATGCGCTCGTATTCGCCCTGGGTAACGATGGCCTTAGGCAGGTTGTCGCCATCGGCTTTATTGACCACGATAGCGTCGGCAACTTCCATAATGCCTTTCTTGATGCCCTGCAAATCGTCGCCAGCTCCCGTAAGCACTATGAGCATGAAGAAGTCGACCATGGAGCGGACCGTGATTTCAGACTGGCCTACGCCTACGGTTTCCACCAGAATAACGTCGCAGCCCGCAGCTTCGCACAAAAGCATGGTTTCGCGGCTCTTACGCGCTACGCCGCCCAAAGTGCCCTTGGCCGGGGACGGACGGATGAAACAGTTAGGCTCGCGGGAAAGCATTTGCATGCGCGTTTTATCGCCCAAAATAGAACCGCCGGTGATAGAGCTGGTAGGGTCGACGGCCAGAACCGCGACCTTATAGCCCTGACGGCACAGCATTTGTCCAAAGGATTCAATGAAGGTACTTTTACCTGCGCCAGGCACGCCGGAAATACCGATGCGCAAGGCTTTGCCGGTGCGCGGCAACAGTGCTTGCAGCACGCGCTGCGCCTTATCGAAATCCTTCGGAGCGTTGCTTTCTATTAGCGTAATAGCTTGGGATAAGGTTTTACGATCGCCCTCACTGACTCCTTTTATTAACTCTTCAGGACTAGGTTTTTTCCTCAAGGGGAATTTCCTAATTTTATCCACAGGGTTATATTTCTCCTCTGAGACAGCGTTTACGGCGCTGTCGATCCCGCCCATCACAGAGCAGGCAAAGTTGGGGTCTTTTTCCAGGGGTACCCAACTCGGCCTAATGTCTTTTTCACCAGTTTCAGGCATTTATCTCACCTCGTCCCTACTACTCGTTAGCCTGCTCAGCTTTAGCGCGGTCTACCAGCATTTGCAGCAGCTGGATACAGCATTTAGGAATATTGGTGCCAGGCCCGAAGATGCCTGCTGCGCCGTGTTCGTACAAGAAGTCGTAGTCCTGAGCAGGAATTACGCCGCCGATGCAGACCATGATATCTTCGCGGCCGCGTTTTTTGAGTTCCTCGACGATGGCCGGCAGCAAGGTCTTATGACCTGCGGCCAGGGAGGAGAAGCCTACCATATCTACGTCGTTATCTACGGCGTCTTGCGCGGATTCTTCCGGAGTCTGGAACAACGGGCCAACGTCGACGGTCCAGCCCATATCGGCAAAGGAGGTTGCCAATACTTTTTGACCGCGGTCATGTCCGTCCTGACCCATCTTAGCCAGGAAGATACGCGGACGACGGCCTTCAATTTTCTCGAACTCGTCGGCCAGCTTAGTTGCTTGTTCCATATCGTCGTTGCCGCTGAATTCGCTGGAATATACGCCGGATACGGTATGGATAACGGCGTTGAAACGACCGGATACTTTTTCGACTGCGTCGGAAATTTCGCCCAGGGAAGCGCGGTCGCGGGCTGCTTGTACGGCCATCTCCAACAGGTTGCCGTTGTCGCGGCTTTCTGCTGCGCGCGTAATAGCTTCCAGATCGCGTTGAACCTTTTCGCCGTCGCGTTCAGCTCTCAGTTTTTCCAGACGTTTAATCTGCGCGTTACGTACTGCGGTATTATCAATGGACAATACGTTCAGCGGATCTTCTTTCGCCAGACGGTATTTGTTCAGACCGACAATGGTTTCCTTGCCGCTGTCGATATTAGCCTGGCGGCGGGCCGCGCATTCTTCGATACGCATCTTAGGCAGGCCGGTAGCGATAGCTTTGGCCATGCCGCCCAAAGCTTCGACTTCCTGGATATGCGCCCAGGCGCGGCGAATGATTTCGTTGGTGAGGTATTCCACATAGTAGGAGCCGCCCCACGGGTCGATAATCTTGCAGACTTTGGTTTCGTCCTGAATGTACAGCTGGGTATTGCGCGCCAAACGTGCGGAGAAGTCGGTCGGCAAAGCGATGGCTTCGTCCAAAGCGTTGGTGTGCAGGGATTGGGTATGGCCCAAAGCCGCGGACATAGCTTCCATACAGGTACGGGAAATATTGTTGAACGGATCCTGCTCGGTGAGGGACCAGCCGGAGGTTTGGCTGTGGGTACGCAGAGCCATAGATTTCGGGTTCTTAGCGCCGAAGCTCTTAAGAATCTTAGCCCACAATACGCGAGCGGCGCGCATTTTGGCAACTTCCATGAAGTAGTTTTTGCCCATATCCCAGAAGAAGGACAGACGCTTAGCAAAGGCGTCGACAGGCAGGCCTGCGGCTTCGCCGGTACGGATATATTCCATGCCGTCTGCCAAAGTGTAGCCCAATTCCAAATCGCAGGTAGCGCCGCATTCCTGAATGTGGTAACCGGAAATGGAAATGCTGTTGAATTTCGGCATGTATTTAGTGGTGTATTCGAAAATATCGCCGATGATACGCATGGACATCGCAGGCGGGTAAATGTAAGTATTACGAACCATGAATTCCTTCAGAATATCGTTTTGGATAGTACCTGCCATGATGGATTTATCAACGCCCTGCTCTTCGCCGGAAACGATGAAGAATGCCAGGATGGGCAATACCGCGCCGTTCATGGTCATGGATACGGACATCTGATCCAGAGGAATACCGGAGAACAGGATGTTCATATCGAGCATGGAGCAAACGGATACGCCTGCTTTACCAACGTCGCCGACTACGCGCGGGTTATCGGCGTCGTAGCCGCGGTGGGTCGGCAAGTCGAACGCGATGGACAAGCCTTTTTGGCCTGCCGCCAGGTTGCGGCGGTAGAAAGCGTTGGATTCTTCCGCAGTGGAGAAACCTGCGTATTGGCGTACAGTCCACGGACGGAATACGTACATGGTGGAATAAGGCCCGCGCAGGAACGGAGGAATACCGCTCATAAAGTCCAAATGATTGCATTTATCGTAGATATCCTTGGTGTACAGCGGAGCTTTGGGAATACGTTCCAAGGTGGTATCGTAAAGGGCGTCGTAATTCTCGCCCATTTTAGCTTCCAGGTTTTTCTTCCATTCGTCATAAGAACAGGAAGGATGATCAGGAAGGGCAACTTTAGTGAAATCCGGATTAATGCTCATTATTCAATCATCCCCTTCTTCTTTTGCAGCATTTTCAAGGTAGCGAAGCAGTTAGCTTTTACGCTGATAAAGTCGTCGACGCCGGCTTCTTTATAAACCGGTTCCAAATCCTTCGGCGCTGCGCCGGCCAGGAACAGGGTAATATTCGGGCAAGCTTCCTTAATCATCGGAGCCAATGCCGGAACGTCCTCCGGATAAGTAGCGTCGGTGGAACAGATTACGGCTACGTCATAAGGAGTGCCGCTCTCGTCGACGCCGGCTTTCAAAGCCGCTACGCACTTTTCATAGCGAGAACCGGGTTTGCCCTCGTCGTCCTGGAAGCCGTTGTTCAGATGAACATTAAATTCGCCAACCTGCAGGAAGGAGGTGGAGAAATCTGCACGCGCCTTGTGCTGTGGGATGGGGCCCATGTTAGCCAGGAATACTTCGACGTTCTTGCCGGTTTCCTTCATGTATTTTTCGGTATCGAAACGCAAAGCTTCATAACGCTCGGTCCAGTGATGGGCGGCGATAGCTTCCACTTCTTCGATAGGCTCGGCTTTGCAGCCTGCTGCGGCTACCTGGCCGATAGTTGCGCCATTGGAGAAGGCTTCGATAGCGCCTGCAACGGTTTCTACGCTAGCCAGTTTGCCTGCCAGATAATTGGTGTCGATATCGGCAACGTAAGCGGCTACTGCTGCTTCGCGCTCTTTCTTCAGTTTCGGGGTATCCTCTTCGCGGCGTTCCAGCGGCTCTTCGGTCATGTTGGGGTACATATTTACGCCAACGGCGCGGTCGCTGCGCATTTCCAAAGCTTTGAAGCGTTTAGCCAAAACGTCGGCAACCTGCGCTTGCGGATAACCGGCTTTGAGAGCTGCAACGATGCCGCCCTTTTCTTCGATCTTCTGGAATTCGGCCCAAATCTTTTCGGCGATTTGCTTGGTCAGGGTTTCTACGCCCCAGCTTCCGCCGGCAGCGTCGATCGGGCTCAGCATGCCGAATTCTTCTTGCAGCATTACGTGCAGGTTACGCGCGATACGGCGGGAGAAAACGTCGCCCTTGCGGATCAATTCGTCGAACGGCGGATTGTCGTAGGTATTTACGCCGCCGACAACGCTGGAGAAGGTTTGCGTGCAGTTACGCAACATATTAACGTACGGGTCGATAACTGTCTTGGTGAAGCGTGCGCTGCGGCCATGTACCATAATAGCGCGGTCTGCCTCCTCTGCGCCGAAGGCTTGCATAATAGCAGCCCAAATCATGCGCAGGGCGCGCAGTTTGGCGATTTCCATGAAGAAGTTAGCGCCTTGGTTAAAGCAGAAGTACAGGGATTTGGCAATATCGTGCAGTTCAACGCCGCGTTTTTGCATTTCGCGCACGTATTCGACAGCGGTAGCAAAGGTATAAGCTACTTCTTGTACTGCGTCTGCGCCGCCGTTGGTGTAAACGTCGCTGTTGACAAAAACAGTGCGCAATTCAGGAGCGTTGGCGCGAGCATATTTAATGCTTTCAGCCATTTCGTCGTACAAAGCGGACAGGGAAGTAGCGGTCTTGCCGGATTTTACCAGTTCGCCGATCGGGTCGGCGCCGATAACGCCCTTCAAGGTCTTAACATCCTTGCCTGCTGCATTCAAAGCTGCGGCAGTCAGCGCCAGCATGCCTTTAGCGCCTGCGCCTGCGTAAATCATAATAGGATATTTTTTCAGATCCAAACCGTTGAGCAGTACGCTCATATCCTCTACGGTGGTCAGGTTTACGCCGGTATCGCCGAGTTTTTCGGCATCTTTAACGTCGACGCCGTTTAAGGTAGCGCTGTCCAGTTTAATATTATAAACGGTGGAGCCTTTAGCGATTTCTTCTTTCAGCAGCTCGTTGTTTTCAGACGGCAAGGTTTCGTCGCAGGCTTGCGCAATGCCCCAGGGCTCGTGTACATAGCCGTTAACGGTAGAACCGCGCAGGAAGTCGCCCATGCCGGGATAATCGTCGGTCGGCAGGATGGGGTCGGTAACTTTACGGGTATAAATGGGTTCGAAGGTAATCCCCTCGTAGTTTTTGGTATACATGATCTTGTCGAAGGGTTTGCCCTTCAGCAAAGCGTTGCAGGCCTCCACCCACTCATCCCAAGTAGGTTCGGTAAATTCGTCGAAAGTTACCTCCGGAAATTCGGTTACTTTCTCTGACTTACGCAACATTGCTTCCAGTTCTTTGTCAGTCAACGGTCTTTCGCCGTCGACAACAGCTGTAGATTTTTGTTGTTCATCAGCCATTCAGAATAATCCTCCTTTAATAAAATAATCATTACCGCAGCTATACGCCGCAGCAGCAAGCGAAAACGCTTATCACCTCCAGCTAAATCTTTTCTGCCGGTACGGCGTAAGATCCGACCGCTCTCACCCGGTCATCAGGGACATCGCCGTATCCTTGCTTGGATAGATTTTAAGAAGCAAACAGCATTTATATACACGGTCACGGTTGTCCAGGCCGTATATAACTAAATAAAACAATCAATCGGCGGTAAATTCCTGCAAGCGTCCGTAATTGACCTGCATCCTGCGGATTTCCGCTCCTTCGGGAATGGAATCGTTCACAATCAGATTGCCCAGCGCCGCTCCCGGTTCGTGGCCGCGGCTCTGCATAAAGCGGGCGTAATATTCGATTTGCGGTACGTCTTCGGCGGAACTGTAGATAACCGCGGCCTGCTCCAACGGGTCTTCCGCTATTATGTAAGCGTTAACGCCTTCGTCAAAATATTTTTTGAGCAGCTCGCAAATATCTGTTTTTTTGGGGTTATACTGCAAGCGCACGCACCTTGCTTCTAAATTACCGCTGGCCTTAGCCCGCCCGGCGGTCAGCGTTTCGACGCCCTTCATACCGGTAAAGGCTTGCAGCAGCTCGTCAATCTTACCTGCTAAATATAATTCTTTCATATTCAAAACCTCCCTTGGCGGCAAAAAAAGAAGCCACCACAAAAAAGTGATGGCAGGAAATTCGGTAATGCGGCGCACCCCTACGCCGCAACACCTGAGAGGAGAAAGGAAATGCTTTCAGCTAAAAGAAAAATTTGAGAATGGGATTTGAAAACGCGCGGTGTGTCCAGTACCGCGAACAAGCGCATTGCAAAACATCGATGGCTCTGGCGCTTTTTAAGGTCACAGCCATCACGCGACCTTAAAGCATATAGAAACAGAAAACCGCTTTTCAAAGTACCCTGTTAACCCATTACGGGCGGGACTATTGAAAAACGGTGAAATATCATACAGAAGTAAAGCGAAACAAATCACTTTATCTTTACGACATCTCTCCCCGTCTCTCGCAGGTCAAACGACGATGTATCTTACAGGCAGTTCTTCTGGCTTCGCTTCCTCGCATATCTTACCTTCCCAGATGGATTTCCAGTGGCATCAACAAGATACGCTCCACGTTACAGCGGCGGGACCGTGCCGGACTTACACCGGCTTCTCTATTAAGCTCGCGCACCTGTAATCTCAATATCAACTTGTTAAGTTAATTATACTCATTACTATTTGTTTTGTCAACCATTTTTGAGAAAAATTTTTACTTTTCTATTTTTACTGCTTGCGACTGTATATGGATAGGCGTTTTATAGGCGGCGCTGCGTGCAACGCATAACAAAAAAGCGCCCAGCCACAACAGCCAGCGCTTTTAAAGTATACCTATATGCATTTTGTTAAATACCGCCTATTAGTGAATGTAGTAGAAGTTCAATTCATATAATGCTTTAACGAAGCTTTCCAGCATAATACTCAACCTCCCTTAATTAGTGAATCATGTACCATTTAAAGCTGCACAGGGTTTCTACGAATTTATCAAAAGACATGAGCCTTACTTCCTTTCGTACCTTATTTGTTAAGCTTCCTTAACATGGTTATAGTATAACACGCTGGCGCAATTTTGTCCAGCAGGGTCTTTTTATGTCCCGATATTTGCAGCGTAGCCTGCAAAGCCTGCAACCATGCGGCTTTACATAGATTTTACATCAGCGCATAGCCAAAGGCGCAGAAAAATTTTTTTAAAATTTTCTGCGCCCTGAGTGTTGCGTTATTGTTTTGCTTCCTGTTGCTGCATCAGCAAAGCCAGCTGCGCCTTAACCTCGGCCAGCTCGCCGCTCATATTTTCTAATTTTGCTTCCAGCTTAGCTCTGCTTTCCTTAGCTTTAGCACGCCTGCCGTCCAGCGCGAAGGACACGCCTAAATTTACCATATTGTCGTTATTACCCATGGTTCCGCCCACGCTGAGCATAATCGTTTCGTCAGGACGGTAAAATGCGCCTAAGGCCGCCGCCTGCTCGCCACGGTAATTGCCTAAGCCGACTGCAAAATTAAGCTTATCGTCCGGGTCGTAATCTAAAGGATGCAGTGCGGCTAACGCGGCCGCTCCCGCGCCCACCTTATCTATCTTGCTATCCAGCTTGTCAAAACGTCCGTCAATGCCGCGCTCCATATCGTCCACTCTTTGCTCTAAACGCGCGTCAGCGGTCTCGCGCGCAGTCGCTTCTGCGTTTATCGCTGCTATACGTTCTGTTTTTTCGTTTGCAACCGCTGTGTTAAGCTGCCCCACGTTCACCGCATCGGTATCCGACGTTCCCGCCGCTACGTTGACCAAACGACGTTTAGTATTGTTGTTGCCAAACGATACAGTATCGCTCTCCGTCGCTTCGCTCCTAAAGCCAATCGCCACGCTACTACTAGCAGTTACGCTAGTACCAGCGCCTAGCGCCAAACCATAATTAGCCGTTACTTTTGTACCCTCGCCTAACGCTACAGCCAGCATATTATGGGCCTTACTGTTTGCGCCGAAAGCTAAACTTGACGCTCCTCTAGCTTCAGAAAAATTACCCATAGCAACAGAATGATTACCAATAGACTTACTTCCTTGCCCTAAAGCTAAACTCCAATTTCCTTTAGATTCAGCTGTCATGCCGATGGCAACAGACCTATTCCCATTTGAAGTTGCACTATTACCTATAGCTATCGAATTATTGCCCTCAGCAGTAGGGGAGCCATTGCCACTTCCAGTAGCAATTACAGTTTGGCCTCCATCATCTTTTACTACACCGGCGAACGCCAACCCATTGGCAAAACCTGTCGCCAAGAGCAAGCCCAAAGTTACGGAAAGCGCCAAGCCTTTTAAGCCTGCGCAGGCGCTTGTCCCCCCCTGTTACGTTTATGGTTCTTTTGAGAGTACAGCAAGTGTTGCTTATTAATGGATTTCATTCTATCGCCTCCTTTAGTGTCTCGTTTATAATTTCTACGCTCTCGGCCAATCTCCTGCCGCTAAGGCAAAAAATAATAAGAGCCTTCGGTTCCCCAAAGACTCTTATTTATTATTCACGCTTCCTTACCAGCGTTCGCATAGATATGTCTCAATCCAGCCCAGTAGTGTTTCTACACTGTCGAGCAAACTTCTAATTTCTTCTTCAGTAACTTCATAATAATCGTCGTAGTCGCTATCACTACGAATATCAAAAGCGTCACCTATGATAACAGAAGCTTCTACAGGAAAAATCCCGCTTTTTATATACTCTCTTCTAAAATAGGATATAACTCCTGCATGCTTACTGAAATCTTTTTTATCTAAGGCCAGTACGCTACGCAAAGCATGAAAAACAGCATAGTAAGTCCTATTAGCCGCTCCTTCAAAATCGCCGTTCGCTATAAGTAGCTTAGCGGAAGCAAGCGAACGTTCCGCTTGCGCAAACCTATGCTTTGATAACGCCCTATGCTGCTCGTCCATACCACTCTATCCCTTCTTTAATAACATTTTGATAGAATGGCATATACTTGGCCTTCTCTTCAAAATTCGTTTTATCCCTGAATAACACAGAAAGCAAAACATCATACTTCATCCCAACAGAAGCGGCAATTACGCTAAACTGTTTACGATATTTTTTGACATTTTCTTGCGTATCGTTTATAACGATCATAATATCCATATCGGAATCAAAAGTATTATCGCCGCGAGCATAAGACCCGTACAAGATAATTTTTTCTATATCTGGACACATCTTTAATGCTTCTTGCTTAATTTCTTCAGCGATATTGAATAAATCCTGTCCCGTACACATTGCCTTCGCCCCCTTTTTATAATTATATCATCGAACTCAACTTCTTCCAAGACATATCAAGGACAATAAAAACTTTAACGTCAAAAACCGCCGCGCCCGCAAAACTGCGACCGCGGCGGTCCAATCTTTAACCTGCTACTTCTTTATGCGGAAACATCCAACCCAAAAGCGGCGGCACGCAGATATTGATGACCAGCACGCGCACAAGCTGGTACGTCAAAATAATGGAAACGTTTTCGCCCATGCTCATGCCCGCCAGCGACATTTCGGCAATGCCGCCGGGAGCCATGGCCAGGAAAGCCGTAATTAAGCTAAAGCCGTAACGCTCGCTCAACACGTTAGCCATACCGATGCTGACGACGATTAAAAGCGCCGTACCCACCAGCACCAGCGGCACCACGCCCTTGGTTTTGGCAATGCGCCCGGCGTCCAGCTGCATGCCCATGAACAAACCGATGCTGACCTGCGCCGGGGCCATGAGCCAGAACGGCACGGGCTGCACGCCGTCGGCATAAACGGCGAACGCCGCCGTCGCCAAAATCGGGCCTAAAAGGCGCGGCGTCGGCAAATGCGTTTTGACGGCCACAAAGCTGCCCAGTATAACCAAGGGCACAAAAACCAGCCAATGCACGCCGCCCCTGTTAGGCAGGGCGACGCTGCTGCCCACCACCTGCGCGTCCAACAGCCAGATTACCAAAAACGGCACCGTAATAACCACGCCCAGCAGGCGGATAACCTGCATGACCATCACAGCGTTGGGGTTAATTTCTTTATCTTCCTCCGCCATCAGCATGGAAAGCGTCATGCCGCCGGGCAGCATGCCCATAATGCAGCTTTTAAGGTTTTCGTGAGAAATGCGCGACGCCGCCCACGCCAACGCCATACTGGCGGCTAAAATCACTACCGTCGCTTCGACGACGCCGCTCAATTCGTCTAAAAAGCTGCGCCACGTATCCGCCGTGAACACCGAGCCTATGCCGTACCCGGCGACCATTAAAGCGTATTCGCGCCACTGCTTCGGCCAGCTGACGCTCACGCGCTGCGCCAGGGTTTTACAAGCAACCGCTGTCAGCAAGCCTCCCAACAAAAAAGGGATGGGCAGGTGCGCGCTTTGCAGCAGCCGCCCAAGGCACAGGGCGGTAACGAATAACAGCAAACGATTCACAAGCATTTTCGCCAACTCCTCAGGATAAAACTTACGGTCTACAAGCGGATACGCCGTCTATTCTTCCACCGTTACGTCCGATGCGAGCACGTCCATAATACGGCCGATGAGCTCGCCGCGGGCAGTGTGCTGCGTGGAGGAATAGGCGATGATATCCTGATTGCCCAGCCCCATTTCCCGCATGAACAAAGCCCGCTGCGCCATAGCCGCGCTTTTGGAAAGCTTATCGGCCTTGGTCAGCACTATCTGCACCTTCAGGCCGCAGCTTTTGAGCCAATGGTAGCATTCCAGATCGCTGTCCATGGGTTTATGGCGAATATCGATAAGCTGGCACACCAGCCCTAGGTTTTCGCTTTCAGAAAGATATTTGCTGATGAAACCGGACCATTGCTCCTTATTATTGCGGTTGGTGCGGGCGAAGCCGTACCCGGGCAGATCTACCAGATAAAATCTGGCGCGTTCGTCCATGCCCTCGCTGACGCGCTTAGCCTCCAGCTCGTAAAAATTTATAGTCTGCGTCTTGCCCGGCGTAGCGCTGACACGCGCCAGGCCGTTGCGGCGGCACAGCGAATTGATTAAAGACGACTTGCCAACATTACTGCGGCCGATAAACGCCGCCTCGATCATTTTATCGCGGGGGTACTGGTCGGCACGAACGGCGGAAGCCACATATTTAGAGCGAATAATATCCCAGGTTCCTTTACTCATGTCATTCCTCCAATGCTATTTGCAAAACGTCATCCAAATGTTCCACAGGAATAAACTGCATTTCTTTGCGCACATTATCCGGCAGCTCGTCCAAATCCTGCATATTGCGTTTGGGCAGCAGCACCGTTTTCACGCCGTAGCGGTAAGCGGCCAGCATTTTTTCCTTAATGCCGCCTACAGGCCACACCTTACCTGACAAAGTGATTTCGCCCGTCATAGCCAGCTTGCCCTTCACGGGCTTGCCGGTTAAAGCGGACACCATAGCCGTAACCATGGTAACGCCGGCGGAGGGGCCGTCCTTAGGTACTGCGCCCTCCGGCAAATGGATATGCAGGTCTGTGTTCTCGCCGAAGGTGTCGGGCAAGCCCAAGGTTTTAGCGCGGCTGCGGATGTAAGTATAGCCGGCCTGCGCCGATTCCTTCATCACGTCGCCCAGCTGTCCCGTCAGCGTCAAGTTGCCCTTGCCCTTAAAGGCCAGCACTTCTACCTTCAGCAGCTCGCCGCCAACGCTGGTCCAGGCCAGGCCGTTGCACACGCCCACGGAAGACTCCAGGCTGATGTCGTCGTCCATGAACAAAACCTTGCCCAAATACTTCTCCAGATTCTTTTCCGTTACCTGCGCCGCTTGCCCCTTGCCCTTAACGATACGGTAAGCTATCTTACGGCATACCGCCGCCAGCTTGCGCTCCAGATTGCGCACGCCCGCTTCGCGCGTATAGTCGTGAATCACGCGGCGGATAGCCTTCTCGCTGACAGCAACCTTATATTTATCCAGACCGTTGAGCTTTATTTCCTTCGGCAGCAGATGCAGCTGGGCAATCTTCACCTTTTCCTCATCCGTATAGCTGCTCAGCTGGATAATTTCCATGCGGTCCAGCAGCGCCGGCGGGATGGTTTCCACCGTATTGGCGGTTACAATCCAGAAAACATGTGATAAATCGAAGGGAAACTCGATAAAATGGTCGCTGAAAGCGTTGTTCTGCTCCGGGTCCAGCACCTCCAAAAGAGCGGACGCCGGGTCGCCGCGGAAGTCAGCGGCCATTTTGTCCACCTCGTCCAGCAAAAAGACGGGGTTCATGCAGCCCGCAGTCTGCATACCGTGAATAATACGTCCCGGCATGGAACCGATATAGGTACGGCGATGACCGCGGATTTCGGCCTCGTCGCGAATACCGCCCAAGGACACGCGGGTAAATTTGCGGTCGATAGCGCGGGCGACGCTGTAGGCCAGGCTGGTCTTGCCCACGCCCGGCGGCCCCACCAAGCACAGGATGGGTCCACGGGAAGCAGGCGCAAGCGCGCGCACCGCCAGATATTCCATGATACGCTCCTTGACCTTCTTCAAGCCGTAATGGTCGCTGTCCAATATTTTTTGCGCCCGCTGCAAATCGAAATTATCCTCGGTAAACTTGCCCCAGGGCAGCGACAGCAGCGCGTCAATATAGCTGCGGATAACCGCGCCGTCGGGAGTCATGGGCGGCATCTTAATCAAGCGGTTGAACTCCTTATCCAGCTTGGCCGCCACGTCCTGCGGCAGCGCCAGTTCCGCTACGCGCTTGCGGTATTCGGCTATTTCGCTCTGCACGTCCTCGGCCTCGCCCAGCTCCTTGCTAATGGCTTTAATCTGCTCCCGCAGATAATATTCCTTCTGGTTCTGCTCCACCTGAGCGTGTACCTGCTGCGAAATAGACTTGGCGACGTCGGCGATTTCCTGCTCGCGCGTCAGCAATTCGTACAGATAACGCAGGCGTTCGTTGACTGCCGCCGTCTCCAGCACCCGCTCCTTTTCTTGCAAAGAAACGGGCAAATAGCCTGTTATCATATCGGCCACGCGCCCAGTATCCGGCTGCGCTTTAAAGGCCTGCACCACCTCGGCGTTAATCTTTTTCGTCAGCAGCACCCAATTTTCAAAGGCTTCCAAGAGCAAACGGCGCAACGCTTCCGCTTCCGCCGCGTCGCCTGCGACGCTGGGCGCTATTTCGCCCTGTCCGACAAAGTAATCTTCGTTATCGCGGCTTACTTCCGTAACGTCGGTTAAACGCACGCGCTCCAAGCCTTCTACTAACAAACGCATAGCGCCGCTGGGCAGTGTCAGCTGCTGCTTAATTTCCGCCAGCACGCCCCAATTATATAAATCGCTGACATTGATATCGGCGCGCGCGGCGTCTTTTTGCGCGGCCAGCAAAATGCGTTTATCTTCGTCCAAAGCGGCTTTTACGGCCGCCATGGATTTATCGCGGCCCACGTCCACATTAACCAGCATTCCCGGCAGGATGACCAACCCGCGCAACGGCAAAAGCGGCTTAGTCAATAAAGTTCCAGCCATCTTATCACTCCTCGTATCTTCGTCGGCCGTCGCCGACGCTTTTCTTCCAAATATAACATCTTATAGAAAATAAGGGAGAAGGCGCTTACCTTCCCCCTACATTTTTTAATTGCTTACTCCACAAGCATTTGCGGGTCGCAATGCTCACGCACAGTGGCTTCGGTAACGACGCATTTTTTCACGTCGTCACGGGAAGGTACGTCGTACATTACGTTGCGCATAATGGATTCTATAATGGCGCGTAAGCCGCGGGCGCCGGCGCTGCGCTTTAACGCTTCTTCAGCGATAGCCTCCAAAGCCGCAGGCTCAAACTCCAGCTCTACGCCGTCCATAGCCAGAAAGCGTTGGTATTGCTTAACCAAGGCATTGCGCGGCTCGGTCAGAATCTTCACCAAAGCGGCCTTATCCAGGGAATTCAGCGTCACCACCACGGGCAAACGCCCGGCAAATTCCGGGATAATGCCAAACTTCATAATATCCTCCGGCAAAACCTTGCTGAAGGCTTCGTTGGTATTGATTTCTTCTTTTTTGCGGATGTCCGCCCCAAACCCCAAATTCTTCTTGCCGATGCGGGCGTTCACAATATGCTCCAGCCCGGCGAAAGCGCCGCCGCAAATAAACAGGATATTGGTGGTATCGATATTGATAAATTCCTGATGCGGATGCTTGCGCCCGCCCTTGGGCGGCACGCTGGCCACAGTACCCTCTAAAATTTTCAGCAAAGCCTGCTGCACACCTTCGCCGGAAACGTCGCGCGTAATCGAAACGTTTTCGGACTTGCGGGAAATCTTATCTATCTCGTCGATATACACGATGCCGCGCTGCGCGGCTTCCACGTCGTAATCAGCGTTGCTGATGAGCTTCAGCAGAATATTTTCCACGTCCTCGCCCACATAACCGGCCTCGGTTAAGGTAGTAGCGTCGGCCATGGCGAAGGGCACCTGCAAAATCTTAGCCAAGGTCTGCGCCAAGAGCGTTTTGCCGCTGCCCGTGGGGCCCAGCATCAGGATATTGGACTTTTGCAGCTCTACGTCCCGCTCTGCCTGCGGGTTCTGCATTTCGTAATTGATGCGCTTATAGTGATTGTAAACGGCTACGGACAAAGTCTTTTTGGCCTCGTCCTGACCGATTACATATTCGTCTAAAATAGCTTTTATCTCTTTCGGTTTAGGCAAATCGCCTACTTCGGCCACGCTGGCGGGAGCAGCCTGCTGGTTATCCTCGTCAAGCATATCTTTGCAGAATTCGATACACTCGTCGCAGATATACACACCGCGACCGGCAATCAGCCTGCGCACCTGTCCCTCGCGCTTGCCGCAGAAGGAACAGCACAGCTCATTGTCGTGATCATCGTCAAAACTCATTTTGCAAATCTCCTTGGTATCTTATTCAGCCGACCTGCTGCGGGTAACGACCTCGTCAATCAAGCCATATTCCTTGGCTTCTCCGCTGGTTAAATAATGATCGCGTTCAGTATCGGCGGCGATCTTTTCCACAGTCTGACCGGTATGCTTGGCCAGCACCTGGTTCATTTCCTCGCGGATACGCAGAATCTCGCGGGCATGGATTTCGATTTCCGTCGCCTGGCCCTGAGCGCCGCCCAAGGGCTGGTGAATCATTACTCTGGAATAGGGCAGAGCGAAACGCTTGCCGGGCGCTCCGGCAGCCAGCAGCACGGAAGCCATGCTGGCGGCCATGCCCATGCAGATAGTGGAAACGTCGGGCTTGATGTACTGCATCGTATCGTAAATAGCCATACCGGCGCTGACGCTGCCGCCAGGACTATTGATATACAAATGAATATCCTTATCAGGATCTTCCGACTCCAGGAACAATAACTGAGCGATGACAACATTGGCCATATTGTCATCAATAGGGCCAGTCACGAAAACGATTCTATCCTTCAAGAGACGGGAATATATATCGTAGGACCGTTCGCCACGGCTGGATTGTTCAACAACGATAGGCACGTAATTCATTTTGTCACACCCCTTTACTGTACAACTCTAATGGCAGCTTATTTCGCGCTGTCGATAACTACGCGGGCTGCTTTGCGGCGCAAAATGTTGGCCAGCAGCAGGCCCATAGTGCCGTTGCTCTTAATAATTTTCTTAACTTCGTCCACGGAAGCGCCGTGCTGTGCGGAAATAGCGGCGATTTCTGCGTCCACGTCGGCCATGTCAACCTGAATGTTTTCAGCCTTAGCGATAGCGTCCAGAACCAAATCGGTCTTTACGTTTTCTTCAGCAACAGGACGTTGGTTTTCGCGGATCTTGTCCATATCCAGACCGGTGTACTGCATGTACATATCCATGGTCATTTTACGGCTTTCCAGGCTCATTTTCATTTCTTCAACCATTTGGCTGATGCGGTCCTCGATCATGACAGGAGGAACGGTGAATTTAGCGTTAGCCACAGCCAGATCAATCAAAGCATGCTCGTAGGCAACCTTAGCATTTTCCTCAGCGGCCTTCTGCATGCGCTCTTTATAGTTGGCGCGCAGCTCTTCTACAGTTTTGAAATCGCTGTTAGCGGCAACGTATTCGTCGTTCAGCTCAGGCAGCTCTTTGATTTTTACGTCCTGAATATTTACTTTGAACACAGCTTCCTTGCCGGCCAGCTCTTTTACGAAGTATTCTTCGGGGAAGGTTACCTCTACGTCGGTGGAATCGCCCTTGGACAGGCCTACCAGCTGATCCTCAAAGCCGGGGATGAAGGAGTTGGAACCAACCTCCAGAGGATAGCCCTTGCCCTCGCCGCCGCTGAAGGGTTCGCCGCCAACGGTACCGGCAAAGTCGATGATAGCGAAGTCGCCTTTCTCGATAACATGGCCTTCCTCGGCAACTACCATTTTAGCGTTGCGGTTGCGCAGATCGTTCATTTGCGCTTCTACCTGCTCGTCGGTAACGGCTGCTTCTTCTTTATCTACATGCAGGCCCTTGTATTCGCCCAGTTCAGGCTCCGGTTTCAGAGTAACTTTAATGGTCAGCTCCATGTCCTTGCCTTCTTCAAAGGTGGAAGCTTCTACCTTGGGGTCTTCAACGGGAATCAGGTGTTCTTGCTCCAAAGCTTCGCTGTAAGCCTTGTTAGCTACGATTTCAAAAGCTTCCTGCTTAACGGCTTCCTTGCCGTAATGCATTTCGATAATGGCGCGGGGCGCTTTGCCTTTACGGAAGCCGGGGATATTTACGCTGTTGGCAATTTTTTGCACAGCTTTTTTGAAGCCTGCGTTAACGTCAGCCGCAGGAGCGGTAATTTTTAAGGTTGCCTCGTTTTCTACTCTTTCAACAGTAACATTCATTGAATAAAATCCTCCCTTAAATTTATGTGGGTAAAAAATATTATAATCGGATTAAGCTGCCAGCTTTCCTAACGCATAAAATTTGCTGACACAAATCGCTCATAATATCATATCACAACAGGCGCATCTTGACAATACTAAAAAGCCCGGCAGACGCTGTCTGTCGGGCAAATTTTTAAATGGAGCGGAAAACGAGATTCGAACTCGCGACCCCCTCCTTGGCAAGGAGGTGCTCTACCACTGAGCTATTTCCGCATCAGCAACGAATATAAGTATAAAGCATCGCTGCACGTTTGTCAACACTTTTTTATAATTTTTTTTGGCGAATCACAAACAACGCTTACGCCTTCTGATAATATTCCTGAATAATCTCCAGCAAAAAGTCTGCGCCGCGCTCGCCCATGAACGGCAGGTGACTGGCGATTAACGCTCCCTCCAGGAAAGGCGCGCTGATGCGCAGCTTAGTATTGCTGCCGTCGCACTGCAGCAGAGCGATATCGTCGCCCATTACCAGCGTACGCTGCAAGGGCCGCAGCTGCGCCAGCCAGTCCTTCTCGTTTTCATAATGCACAACGCCCTCTGCCGGATCAGCCACATTTTTCAGCGAATGAGCGCAAATCTTTTGCTCCACAGCTATGCCTGCTTCCTCAAGGAAGCTGCTAACGCCAACTACCGTATCGTACTCGCCCTTGACTGCCGCGCGCGGCTGCAGATTGCCGCCGCGCATCATACGCAGCATGCCCAGCATCCCTAGGCCTTTTTCCTTCATGTTAATACGCATCATTACCATGGGGTCGGGCGCAGCGCCGACGGCCTCGCCAACCTGCCGCAAAAAGCGCAGTGTTCCCTGATAGCCGTAGGGTGCGGCGTAAACATAGGGCGTACCGAACTGCTCCTGCAAAAGCTGCGCCGCAGCCAGACCTTCGCAGCTGATAACGATATTCACGGACGCAGCTCCCATCTCCGCAATTTCATCTACGGAGGTATTGCAGCACAGGCAGGCAATCCGCGACAGGCCAAAGCTTTCCTTGAGCAGGCTGTCAATTTCCCAGATATCGGAGGAAATACGGTAATGCCAGGCGGAAGCGCCGATAATATTATAGGTCAGCGGATGCTTGGACACGTCCTGCTTCGGCAGATTGCGCACCAGCAGCTTATAAGCCTCGCTGGTACCAACGCTGTAATCGCCCAGGAAGCCGCCCTGCTCGAAGGCTACCAGCTTCGCCTTCACCTCCTGCTGCATATAGCGGCAGACGCCCTTAATATCCGTGCCGATAACAGCAGTTACCGAGGAGGCTACCACGAAAATCACCTGGGGCCCGTAATTTTTATCCAGCTCGATTAAGGATTCCTCTAAGCGCGTAACGTCGCCCATAACCACGTCGTCCTCGCTCATATGCGTGGTAAATAAACGGTTCTGGAAGCGAATGCCCAAGCCGCCGTACAGGCCCATGCTATAGTGAGTAGTTCCGGCCGGACCGTATTCCAAAACAATGCTGCCCTGTACGTTGAGCAGGCTCCAAATAATGCCCATTCTGTCGGAAGGGACAGGTAAATATCTTACTAAGCTCACAATCCTGCCTCCTTTCTGTACTGCTTGGCTTTAGCCAAAGTCGCTTGCATTACCCTGAGCAAATAGCTTTGCACTTCAAAGCCAAGCATAGCGCCTGCGCCGTCGCTGTGAACTACGGCGATGCCCTTTGCCCGCAGACGGTCGTCAAATTCATGTCCCAAATACAGATAAGGATGCAGTACGTCGTAAACATATTGCAGCGGCGCGATATTGGCAGCCTTGCAGACATAAGGGTCGGTAAAACGCAGAATATCGGCCACATCAGGGTTATCCTCAGTAAAATGATTGCTTTGCACCAGCTGAGGCTCCATACCCAGCAGGCACAAATAACGGTTCAGCTCGAAGCAGTCGTAGGGAGTATTGCCGTAAATATAGGGAACGCCCTGCAGCTCGCCCTTAGCGGCGGCTTCCAGCTCCTTGCTCTTACTGTATAATTCCTGCACCTCCTGGGGCAGAGGCAGCTCCAGATAAGCAAACAGCTTTTGGTAGCTTTCCCTGATTCTTTCCGGGTCGGCAAATTTATTAAAGTACACATAGGGCGTACCGAAGCGCTTTTCCATAGCCTTGGCCAGAGGCAAGGCAATATCGTGCACTACGATATTAACCTTGGCTGCGGCAGCCTGCTTAATTTCTTCAACGGTGCAGCCGCTGGGCAGCTGCATACCAATCTTCACGCCGGATTTTTGCAGCATGGCGTAAAGCTCGGTGGACGAAAAATTGCCCATGCGCTGACCCATAACATTGACGGAACCGTTGCCGGGAACCTCCTCCATCAAATCAAGGCAGGCGCTGATAGCTCGCTCCAGCCCGGGGAAATGGTCCTCGCATTTGAAATGCTCCGTATGCACCGCCATCACGGGAAGATGATACTGGGCGCTTAATTCTTCGGCAATGGAGTCGTAATCATCGCCGATAACCTCGATAACGCAGGTCGTAACCAGCATAACGCATTCCGGCTTGTATTCCTCCATCATTTCCTTGAAGGCACGGTGCATCATCTCACTGCTGCCGAAGGTAACGTCGTGGCTGTCCAAAACTACGGAAACACAACGCCCGCCTACGCCGCCGAAATTATCGTTAATGGTCAGGCTCTTAGTATAATAGCTGCATTCGTCGGTGCCCACGATAACCAGCAGGCAGTCCTTAATGCCGCCGGCAGCCATCGCCGCGCCCATCAGCGGGCAGTGAGTGCCGGGAAAGAGCGCTTTCGTCAGCTGGGGCACGTCCTTAATTGTAGCCACCTGGCTCAAACGCTTGAGCCTGCCCAAAAGCTCTTTGCCGTCCATACCCTTAGCCAAAGGTGGCATGCCCATCTTCTGCGCCATCTTCAGCATTTCGTTCTTGCCGCCGGCCTTGGTCATCATTTTCATTATGGACGCCGTATCCGGCATGGGCTCGCCCTTAGCGCGCTTAGCCTTTACTGCTGCAATAGCGCTTTCGGGCATACCCATTTTACGCGCCATCGCCCACATTGCATCTTCTTTTAAACCCATTGCTTCCTCCTTTTATTCTACATCCTCGCTTAAAGCCAGCACCTTGTCCGCCAGCTCCCGGTACACCTTTACCATGTGGGAATCGGGGACAAACTGGCTCACGGTGCCGCCCTGATTTTCCGCCAGCTGAATATCGCCGCTGCGGGGCACATACTGCACCACTTCCGTTTCAATTTCAGCGGCAGCCTTATCCACCAGCGCTCTTTCGTCCTCGATATTTTTCGCGTTCAGAATAATACCGCGCAGGCGCGCATAGCCGCGGCGGCCAAAATTCTTAATAGCCTGAGCGATATTGCTGGCGGCATACAGCGCCATCATTTCGCCGGAGGACACGATAAATACCTCGCGGGCATAGCCGCCGCGAATAGGCATAGCGAAGCCGCCGCAAACCACGTCGCCCAATACGTCGTAAATAACTACATCCGGCTTATAAACCTCAAAAGCGCGCAGCTCCTCCAGCTTTTCAAAAGCGGAAATAATACCGCGCCCGGCGCAGCCGATACCGGGAGTAGGGCCTCCTGCTTCCACGCACAGCACGCCGCCGAAGCCGGTAAAGACGATATCCTCCAGCTTCAGCTCCTCGCCCTTGGCCTTCAGCTGCTCCAGCACAGTGGGAATACGCTTGCCCTCCATCAGGTTTTTGGTGCTGTCGGACTTGGGGTCGCAGCCTATCTGCATAACCTTATAGCCCTTCAAAGCCAGCGCCGCCGACAGATTGGACGTAGTTGTGGATTTACCAATGCCACCCTTACCATAGATTGCAATTTTTCTCATGTGTTTTTCTCCTTGATTTTAATTTATATTTTATTTATATAACATCAGCGATAAACTCCCCCAGTCACCTTCGGTGACAGCCCCCTCAATGAGGGGACAAAACTAATTTTTAAGTTTTTATTTTGCTCCCTCTTTGAGGGAGCTGGCATTTTGCGCAGCAAAATGTCTGAGGGAGTGTTTCTTGACTGTAATTTATATTTTATTGATGATATAGCTCATAATAAGCGCCCTGCTTAGCCAACAGCTCCGCCTGCGTGCCGCATTCCACCATGCGCCCGTTCTTGAGCACCACGATTTTATCGGCGCGGCTGACGGTGGAAAGGCGGTGGGCGATAATCAGCGTCGTCCTGCCTGCGGCCAGCTTATCCAGCTCCCGCTGAATCTGCTTTTCCGTTTTATTGTCCAAAGCCGAGGTAGCCTCGTCCAGAACGACGATGGGCGGATTTTTCAAAAAGACTCTGGCGATAGCGATGCGCTGCTTTTGGCCGCCGCTTAATTTTACGCCGCGCTCGCCAATTTCCGTCATGTACTTATCCGGCAGGCTTTCAATAAATTCGTCCGCAGCGGCAGACTTAGCCGCCGCTTCTATCTGCGCGTCGCCGGCGTCCGGATCGGCGTAAGCGATATTATATTTTACGGAATCAGAAAACAAAAAGACGTCCTGCTGCACCAGGCCGATTTGTCGGCGCAAGGATTTTTGCGTATAATCGGCAATATCCACATCGTCCAACAGCACCCGTCCCTGCCGTGGCTCGTAAAAACGCAGCAAAAGATTAGCAAGCGTCGTTTTGCCCGCTCCCGTAGCGCCTACAAAGGCCACGGTTTCTCCAGGCTCAATAGTCAGATTAAGGTTTTTGATAACCTCCCGGCCCTCGCCGTAGCCAAAGGTGAGGTTTTCAAAAGCTATGCGTCCGCGAATATTTTTACACTCTATCGCGTTGGGACGGTCGGTAATTTCCTCCGGCTGACGCATAATCTCGTAAAAGCGCTGAAAGCCCGCCATGCCGCGCTGGTACAATTCTGTAAAGGCCAGCAAGCGCATCAACGGCTTAATGAAGATACCAACGTATAAGAAGAAAGCCACCAAATCGCTGAACAGCATTTCTCCCCGGCTGATGAGCAGCGTGCCGCCTACCAAAATAGCCACGTTGATAAAATTTGTAAAAAAGCCCATGCTGCTGATGAAATAAGCGCGTACTTTAAACGAAGCTTTGCGCACGGCCACGTAGGCGTCGGCCTTCCGCATAAAGCCGGACAGGTTTTCCTCCTCCGCCGCAAAGGCCTTTACCAAACGAATACCGCTCAAGCTTTCCTCCGCCCGCGCCGTCATTTCGCCCTGCTTCACCCTGTTGGCGAAATACGCGGCCTTCATTCTGCCGTTCAGGTAAATGGTGTGTACCGTCTTGCCTAACAATAAAACCGTTACCAAAACGCCCAAATACAAATTCATCCACATCATTATGGCCATAGTGCCCAGCATGCTTAAAAGGCAAACGATAACGTCCGCCGGGGCGCGGAACGCCAGCTCGCCAATTTCTCCCAAGTCGCCCGTGATGCGGGAAAGCAGTTGTCCCGTTTTCACGCTGTCAAAAAAGCGGAAGGACATATTCTGAATGTGACTGAATAAATCGCGACGCATATCGTTTTCTATGCGCGCGCTCATCAGATAACCCCAATAGGAAAAAACATATTGCAGCAGTAAATTGCCAAGATATAAGCCGCACAGCAATGCAGCCAGACGCATTACCTGCGCCACATTGTTCTGCGGCAGCTCCACATTCAGTATCTGACGCACCAAAGCGGGAAACAGCAGCTCCATTGCCGCAGCTGCCAGCGAGCCAAAGACAATGCCTGCCACAGCTAATTTATAGGGCTTGTAGTATTTAAAAAATGTTTTGAGCATACCTGACCGCCTTTTACCTCCAAAATTTTGCCCGCCTTAGAAAGCAAAGCAGAGCCGCGCGCCGACGCTACAGCTCCTTAAATGCCAGCACAGGCTTGCTGCGTCCCGGAACACGGATAATATCGCATTCTACATTATAGACCTCCCGCAGCATTTTAGAGGTAATAACCTCGTCGGGAGCGCCTTCGCTGTATTTGCGTCCATTCTTAATAACGATAATTTTATCGCTGACCTCCAGGGCCTGGCTTAAATCGTGCAGCACCATCACTACGCCGATACCGGCCTCCTGGTTCAGCTTTTTCACTAAGCGCATGGTTTCCTGCTGATGAGCTATATCCAAATAGGTAGTAGGCTCGTCCAAAAATAAAATTTCCGGCTGCTGCGCCAGCACCGTGGCAATCCACACTCTTTGCGCTTCGCCGCCGCTGCAGCCGTTGATGGATTTATTGCGCAGCTCCCAGGTACCCGTAGCCTTTAAAGCCCATTCCACTATTTTATCGTCCGCGGCCTTGTTTTTTTCGTACCATTTTTGGTAAGGCACGCGGCCGTAGCCCACTAAATCCTTAACCTTAAAATCCGGAGGAGCGCTGTGCTTTTGCGGCAGCACGCCAATATAACGGGCCAGGGTTTTAGCCTCAATCTTTTTGATTTCTTCGCCGTTAAGATAAACTGCGCCCTTAGTATATTTCAGCAGGCGCGTCAAAGCCTTCAGCACCGTGGATTTGCCGCTGCCGTTAGGGCCGATGATAGTGGTGATTTCACCCTTGCAGACGGTTATATCAAATTCGGGGACGATGACGCAGCCTTCATAGCCTATTTCCAGCTTCGTTCCTTTAACTTCCACTTACTCTGCCCTTCTTTCTCAGCATATACAGGAAAAACGGTCCGCCGGTAGCCGCCATAACGATACCGACAGGAATTTCCATGCCGCTGATCAGCGTGCGTCCCAGGGTGTCGGCCGCCAGCAGCAGCACCGCGCCCAGCAGCGTGCTGACAGGCAGCAGCGCTTTATAGTCCGAACCCACCAGCATGCGGGCGATATGGGGCACTACCAAGCCGATAAAGCCTATCATACCGGCCACGGCCACAGTAGAAGCCGCTAAAAAAGCGCCCACTGCCGATAAAAACACCCGCACCCAGCTGACGTTAACGCCCAGACTGGTAGCCATTTCGTCGCCCAGCTGCAAAATATTGGCGCTTTTAATGCAGCACAGGCCTAAAATAATGCCCACGCTGGAATAAGCGGTAATAACGTAAATCTGCTGCCAGTTGCAGCCGGACAGGCTGCCGTTCATAAAGGCCAGCACATTAGCCAGATTATCGGAATTAAGCATCTGCAAAAAAGCGTTATAAGCGCCCAATACCGTGTTGATGGCCACGCCGGATAAAATTATTCTGACCGGGTCCACGCCGTCATGCCAGGCCATAACGTAAATCAGCACGCAAGCCAGCGCCGCGCCGCCAAAAGCAAACAAGGGCACTGCCGCCAGCATGGACGGAAACAGCAGCAGCACCGTAGTGGCCGCCGTAGCCGCACCGGCAGACACGCCGATAATGCCGGGATCCGCCAGCGGATTGCGCATAACTGCCTGCAGCAGCGCGCCGGCAACCGCTAAACAGGCGCCCACCTCGATAGCCATAATGAGCCGCGGCAGGCGCAGATTATATACTACTACATGAATTGGCCCGCGCTCCTCGTACAGCAAGGCGTTGATAATCTGCGGCACGCTGTAATCGGCGCTGCCAATGCTCAATGCCAGCAGCGATAAAGCCGCCAGTACGGCCAGCAGCGCCATGCAGACGGCGCTGACCTTTAATACATTTATATCACGTTTCATAGCTTACAGCTTTCTTTGCTCCAGCGTATCGATCAAATGATTGATATCGTCGATAACGTCGATGCCGGTGCTGACAACATATTTAGAGGACAGATAAACCACGTTGCCCTCGCGGATAGCCTTAATCTGCTGCCAGTATTCCAGGCTGGCGGCAAAATCTGCTTCCATAGCCTTCTGGTGGTCCGCAGGGTTGGGCGCTGCGCCGACGCATACCAGCAGGTCGGGCTCGTAACTGATGGCCTGCTCCTTATCCAACATAACCATGCGGCTCTTATCGTTGCTGTAAACATTCTTATAGCCCAGCATCGTCAACATACTTCCCAAATTGGCGTCCTTGGTCTGGATGAAATGACGCGGAGGCGCAGATTGCAACACCATCACGGTTTTATCCTTATTGGCCTCGCGTTTAGCGGCCATGCGCTCGTCCAGCTTTTTAAAACGCTCGCTGATAGCCTGCGCACCCTTGCTGTCCTTGCCGAAAGCGTCGATAAGGGCGTTGGTCAAATTCTTAACGGATTGATAGTCCACCATCGGGCCTGCGTCCACATAATAAACGGGAATATTTTGCTTTTCCAGCAGCTGGCCGTATTTATCCTTAGCGTAATAGCCCACCATAACTAAATCAGGCTCCAAGGCTACTACTTTTTCAATATCAAAATTATCCTGCATCGCTACGGTAAACTGCTGGGCGTTTTTCGCCAAATCCTCCGGCCATTTCATAATGCCGGTTTTAGGAACTCCCACCTGCGTCACGCCGATTTCATGCAGCGCCAACACGGGAGTAATGGTCAAAGAAACCACGCACTGCGGGCGCTGCTTCAGCACCAGCGGTTCCTTAAAGCCCTTGGCCTGCATGGAAGCCGGATAGTTAAGCGTTACCTTGCCGCCGCTTTCCTTAGCCTTATTATCGCTGCCGCAGCCTGCCGCCAGCATCAGCGCCATAAGCAGGCAGCCCATAAGCATAAATATTTTTTTCATCTTACGCCTCCTTCTATTCTCTATGATCGCCGTTACCGGTCAAGTCTGAACCTGATAGGAATATCCCAGTAGCAGCGCACCTTCTGGCCGCTGCCGTTTTTAGCGCTGGTAAAGCGCCACTGCCTGCACGCGCGGATAGCCGAATTATCCAAAGCGCTGCTGCCGGAGGATTTCATCAGGGTAACCTCCTCCACCTTGCCGTCGGTGCCAATCAGCAGGCGCAGTACGGAAACGCCGTCAATATTAGCCTGCCGCTGATATTCCGGATACACCGGACTCACGCTGTAAACCACCCGCGGCGGCACCGCCGGTTGGCGCACAATGCCGCTGCCCGGCCCGACGCCGCTGCCAATGCCCGTACCGTGGCCGCTGCCATGACCGCCGCCGCTACCGCTGCCGCTTCCGGGGCCGGTGCCGCTGCCCGTGCCCGTACCGTGCCCGCTGCCATGGCCGCCGCCCGTGCCAGTGCCGCTGCCGCCCTTAACCTTGGCCGCCGCGCCCTCCTTAGGCATGGCCGCAGGCTTAGGCGTAGCTTTCCTAGGCCTTTCAGCAGCAAGCTCCCGTCGGCTTTCCGCGTAGCTGATTTCATCGCCAGTGAGGGAAGCAGCTTCTTTCTCCAACGCCGCAGCCTCTTCAACCTCGACGTCAGTTTCCTGTCCGCCGCCACCGCCGCCTCCTCCGCCGCCGGAGAAAAACATAACCTCGGTAACGTCGCTGGCATGATGCTGCTGCATAAACACGCCCGACAGGCTCAGCACAATAAACAATATAAAATGAATGACCAGCGAGCTGAAAAAGCCAAACCGCTCCCTAGCCTTGGCTTGCAAAAGATTGGCCTTTTTCATCTTATTTACCGCCGTCCGTAGCTAAGCCAAATCGGCTCACGCCCGCGCCTTTCAGCTTATCTACCAATTCGATCACCCTGCCGTATTCCAGCCCCTTTTCTGCCCGGATAACCACAGCAAAGGACGGATTGTTTTTCTGCTCCATACGCGCCTGCATCACCAGCGAATTGATATCCGTCTGCGCGTCGCCCAAATAAACGCTGCCGTCGGCCTTCATGGTCACGGCAAAGGTGGTCGATGTATCGGTCGACGCATTCTGCGCCTGCGGCAGCTTAACCGGGATGGTTTTCAAATCCACCATGTACATAGTGCTGAGCATAAAGAAAACCAGCAGGAAGAACATAATGTCGATCATGGGAATGATATTTAATTCCGGAACCTTGTGCGACCGCACATCACGCAACTTCATGCTGCTCGCTCCTTGCTTCCGCCTCCAGCAATGCGCTGAAGCACTGCTCCATATCTGTAATCATATTGTCCAGCCAGTGATTGAAATAGGAATGGGCGCACAACGACAAAATCGCCACGCACAAGCCCGTCGCCGTAGCGATCAGCGCTTCGCCGATACCGCCGGTAATCGCCAGCGGCGCGCCTGCTTCCAGATTAAAAATACTGAAAGCGCCTATCATGCCCACGATGGTGCCCAAAAGGCCCAGCAGCGGCGACATGGTAACGATAATGCTCAAATAGTCCAGCTTATTGCGCAGCTGCGCCAGTAAAATGCCTGCCTGACCTTCCAGGTAAGCGCTCTTGACGGCCCGACCGCCTTCCATCTGTGCGGCGGCGCACAAAATTCTGGCGCACTCGCCGTCGGCATTCTTGGCAAAGGCCGTAGCCTCGTGTACGCCCTTAGTCAGCACCGTGCTGCAATAGGAGCGGACAAAAGCGCTGCCGCTGTCGCTGGCCTTATAGAACAAAAACCGCTCGACCGCAATGCTGATTACAGCTATGGAGCAGGCTAATAACGGCCACATGACCAGCCCGCCCTTATGAAAATACATGATTGTCGCTTGAATTGCTTCCATAATTTGTTACCTTTCTCCCGCCAATTTTAAAGGACGCCGCAACCGGCAGCACCGGCTGCGGCATTTGAGTTTGAAAATCTTAATTGCTTGCGCACTTCCGAATTAGAAAGTCATTTCTGCGCCCACACGCCAGGTACGACCATAAATATCATAAGAATGAGTATCGTCCACAGTGAACGTCTTATCAAAGATATTATCGAGCGCTGCAAAAATGCGTAAATTCTTATTGATTTGCTTATTAACCGCAAAATTCAACGTGCCGTAGGTGTAATTATTATTGTAAACAGTGCTGCTCATACCGCTGGTACCGCCGCCCTGATACAAATAATCGATGTACCACTTAGCCCACAAAGTCATTGTCAAAGGATTTTCTTTAGCGTCGCTATAAGTCAGCTGCAACGTAGCGGTTTCTTTTGCTTTGTTATTCAAACGGCTATCGTCGCTCTTATCCTTAGCATCTAAATATTCAAAAGTACCTTTGAGACCCCAATGCTTATCAAACTGACGTCCGAGCATAAATTCAACGCCGTTAATCTGCGCTTCGTCCACATTGACATATTGCGAAACTGTCTGACCACCGCCCGAAGAAAGGATTTGCGAATCAATCAAATTCGTTACTTTATTATTGAAGTAAGTAATTTTGCCGTAGGTATTATCTTTCTCAGCTTCGTAACTGATATCCCAGCTGGTTGCTTCTTCCGGCTCCAAATCCGGGTTGCCGTATACGTTGACGATACCGCCGCCCATAGAGCGATGCATTGCCATATACAATTCGCTAATGGTGGGAGCTTTAAAGCTCTTACCCCAGTTAGCCTTCACGCGGCTATTATTGTTCAGCATATATGTCGCGCCGATTTTAGGAGTAGTTTCTCCTCCAAAGGAGCTATCGTGGTCATAGCGCAAAGCAGGAATAATATATAGTTTATCGTTGACCTGCCATTGGTCTTGAACGTATAAGGAATAAGTGTCAACATCTTTTTCAGAGTAATACTTGCTTACGCCGTTTTGGCTTACGCTATGGACTTTATCGCCGCCGTCGCCCAAACGAGTACCCTCGCCCGTAGTGCTGCGATATTCTGCGCCGTAAGTCAAAGTGTGTTTGTCGTCCAGCTTTTGGCTATTACGTCCTTCAATACCGTAAATAGTATATTTGGAATTATCCCAATCGTATTTAGGATAAGCCGACCCCATCATGTTTTCTAAAGAGACCATGCCCATTACGGGTCCCATAAATAATGTAGGGAACGTTTCTCGATTATTGTACTGCCTGTTCTCTTTCTCTAAGCGACTATAAAAAGCTCGCAACATATAATCGTTCTTTTCATCTCTCCCATTAAAGCCAAGACTGTAATCATATCTTTTATAATCATACCACTCTACATTATCTTTTTTTGTATCAAGTGTAATTCCTCGATATGTGTATGAAGCATCTGCATACTTTGCTTTAGAATGTTCATTGTAATAACCTAAATCTAAAGTAATTTCTTTATCTTTCCCTACTTCATATGCGCCCTTAAAATTAAACTCCTGACGTGGGCCGTATAAATTGCTACCGCCGCTGCCGTTATTATATTCGCGCACATTATTAAAACGCATATCAAAGTTGCCTTTGAATTTGCCTTGCTTGCCTAAATTGAAATTATACCAGTTGTCTATTTCCGTCGTACCGGTAGAAACGCCAACAGTAGTGCTTGGCGTATCTGAATTTTTAGTGATAATATTGATAACGCCGCCCAAAGCGTCGGAACCGTACATAGCGGAAGCCGCGCCACGGATAATTTCAATGCGTTCAATATTACTCAAACTCATACGGGATAAAGCGTATACGTTTTGCGTAACGCTGGTATCTTCGCCAGCCATACGCTTACCGTCTACCAAAATCAAAGTGTGGTTAGTGCTCATACCGCGAATCTGCACTTGATTGCCGGCCATACCGCTATTGGAAAGGTTCAAACTGTCGGACAAACTCAAAGCGTTAAGTACATTAGTAGCGCCCAAGGCTTGCATTTTTTCTTCGGTAACAACCTGCACTGCCATAGGCACTTTCTTTTCTTCCAGCGGCGTCTTTGTCGCCGTTACCACGAACTCCTCGCCGCCGTAAATATCGAGGTCTCCTGCTTCAGCGGCAAAGCCGCTGTTGGCAATGGCGCTGCAAACGCACAGTGCCAGCAATGCCGCTTTCTTCTTACTCAATCTTTTCACAAAAACATCTCCTTACGCAAAGTAATTTTTGGTATATTAGGAACCGCCGCAAAGTTAGTTTTAACTAACCCTACCACAGCACGAAATATCAATTTTGCATTTGCAGCCCCCTCCACAAAGCTTCTGGCGGAAGAATGCCTATTTCCCTCTATTATCCCTTTGCTATCCTTGTATTTATGTTAGATGCAGCTAACTTCATAGAGTAATTATCCTACACTAACATCATTTTGTCAATATTTTTTCACACGAGCGACAAAAGGATGAGAGCAAATGGGCAAAAAAAATCCGGGAGCAGCAACTCCCGGATTTTCAGACTGTGAAAAAGCCTGTTTTTCTCTTTGATATAACCCTAAAAAATCAGACTTTAGTATACATAGCAATCAGTAGGTTTCTACGTATAGACAGCCTTTTAGCTAACTATATCAATAGCTACTTCACATAGTAAACATAATCGGCCTTACGCGGATGCGCCTTAGGCTGCGGCCCGGCAGGATAACCGATTATGCAGTGGCCGATGCCCTCGTATTCGCCCTCTACGCCCCATTTGCGCAGCAGCTCCTTGCCCTCCGGCGATTCAAACTCCTGCTTAGCGCGGTGTATCCAGCAGCTGCCCAAGCCCAAGGCATGAGCGGCCAGCATTAAATTACCCATTACCAGGCTGCCGTCGTAAACGCGGTGCGGACTATCCAAACGGGCCAGCACTACCAAAACCACCGGCGCGCCGTAAAAAGTATCGGACTTGACGCCCATAATCTCACGGTTCATACGAGCCAGCTGGTCGCGGGTTGCTTTATCCGTTACCGCTACAATAATAGCCGACTGCTTGCCATGCCCGCTGGCGGCGAAAGTGCCCGCCTCCACAATCTGCTCGATTAACTCCGGCGGCACCATGTCCGGCTTATACTGCCGCACGCTGCGGCGCTCCTTAATAGCCTGCAAAACCTCATTCATAAGTAAGACCTCCTTATAATCCTTTGGCTTCGTATTCCGCCTGCTTAAAGCCTACCAGCACCGAGCCGTCGTTCTGCACTACGATAGGCCGCTTGACCAGCATACCGTCGGTAGCCAACAGCTGCAGCTGCTCGTCCTCGCTCATAGCTGCCAGCTTATCCTTCAAGCCCAGCACCTTGTACAAATTGCCGCTGGTATTAAAGAAACGCTTCAAGGGCAAGCCGCTGGCCTTGTACCACGCCTGCAATTCCGCCAGCGTCGGCTTATTCTCTTTAATATCGCGTTTAGTAAAAGCTGCGCCTTTACCGATTAAATATTGCTCGGCCTTTTTGCAGGTTCCGCATTTAGGATAACAAATAAACAGCATCTTCACACCTCGTTTCTTACATCAAGCGCTGACGGCAGCATCACTCCTGCTCCCGCAGCGTCTTTTTTAAATAGTCCACAGCCGCCTCCAGCTGTACGTCCTTAACGGCGTTTTCCGGCAGCTCCACTACCTCGTCCGGCTCGATGCCCACGTTATGAATGGACACTCCGGAAGGCGTATAATATTTAGCTACGGTAATCTTCACCGCCGTGCCGCTGTCCAGCCGGTACACGGACTGCACGCTGCCCTTGCCAAAGGTCTTGACGCCGAACAGCCTGCCGGACCTGGTATCCTTAATCGCTCCGGCCACAATCTCGGAAGCGCTGGCGCTGCCGTGATCCACCAGCACCGCCAGTGGATACTTAACCTTGTCCAGGGAAGATTTTTCCACGTATTTATTACCGGCCTTATCCACTACGGACACGATGGGACCCTTAGGCACCAGCATGCCTGCTACCGCCACGCCGGCGTCCAGAATACCGCCGGGATTGCCGCGCAAATCCAGCACCAAAGCCTGCATCCCCTGCTGCTCCAGCTTTTGGTATTCCTTGGCAAAATCTGCGCCCGTATTTTCGTTAAACACCGCCACGCGGATATAGCCGATTTTGGTATCGGGTACAAATTGTCCGCCCACCGACGGATTTTTGATTTCCTTACGCATTACGCGCACCTTGCGCAGCCGGCCCTCCTTATCCTTCAGCTCCAGCAGCACCTCCGTGCCCTGCTGGCCGCGGATGCTGTTGGCCACCTGCTCCATATTCATGCTGCGCGTAGGCTGCTCGTCCACCGCCGTAATGATATCGCCGCTCTTAATGCCAGCCAGCGCGCCGGGGTTATCCGGCAACGCCGAAATGACGATATAATCGTCGCCGCGCTTGCCAAAAACGATGCCGATGCCGCCGAAGGTACCGTCGGTTATTTCGTTGAGCTGCTGAAAATCCTTGCGGTTAAGATATACCGTATAGGGATCGCCTACGCCCTCAACCATGCCCTTAATGGCTCCTTCAAACAGCGTATGGTTATCCACGTCGCCGTTATAATGATTTTTCAGCAATTGCATCGTCCGCAAAAAGCGCACCGATTCAGAAGCGCTGCCAGTTATTCTTTCCAGCAGCACGCCCTCCGCGCAGAGCAGCGACGCCGCCGTCAGCACCGCCGTAGCCGCGCAGCAGGCAGCCAGCTGCCATGTTCTTTTACTTAACAATTTTGCGCCTCCACTTTTATTAAGGTAAGTAATCCAAGGGCTCCGTCACCTCGCCGTGCAGGCGCACCTCAAAGTGGCAATGGGGTCCGGTGGAATAGCCAGTACTGCCCGCATAGGCAATAACTGTGCCCTTGTTTACATACTGGCCTTCGTTGACATTCAAGCCCTGATTATGACCATACAGCGTTACCAGACCGCCGCCATGATCAATCATGACGCAGTAGCCGTAACCGCCCAGCCAGCCGCTGTACACTACGGTACCGGAATCGGCGGCATAAATCGGCGTGCCGTAATCCACGGCAATATCCATACCGCTGTGATATTTAGTCGTGCCAAAAATAGGATGGGTGCGCCAGCCGTAATACGAAGTAATTTCGCCGCGGCAGGGCCACATAAAGCGTCCGGTGCCACCGCTGTCGGCAGCCGCTCCGCCGCCGCTGGCTTCCATATTACGCAGCATAGCCGCGATATTTTCGCTGATCGCCAATAAACGATCGTATTCGTACTGGCTTTGCTGCTCTTCCTCCTGCGCCGCATACAAAATATGCGCGCGCTGTTCTTTCAGCTTATTGACCCTGGCGGTTTTATTTTCCAGCTCCGCCTCGGCGGCCTTAATCTCCTTCATGGAAGCTTCCAGCTGCGTCTGACGGGTATTGATTTCTTCTTCATCCTTTTTCAGCTGCTCCAAAAGCTCTATATCGCTGCTGATAATTTTTTGCAGCAAATACATGCGTGAGGAAAAATCGCTGAAGTCCTTCGCGCCTAAAAGCACGTCCAGATAATTTATCTGACCGTTGATATAAATAGCCCGCAAGCGTTTGCGGTAAACCTCCAGACGCCGCTCTTGCTCCTGTTTCTTTTTCGCCAGCTGCGCCTGATTTTCGTCGATAATTTGCTGCAGCCCGTCGCGCTTTTTCCGCAGCTCGTTAGTGCGTCCCTGCAAATCGTTAAGGTCGCCCATAATATTCTGCAATTCGGCGTTAGCAGCCTCCGCGCGCTGGCGCGCCGCCTCCTTGCGCACCTGCATTTCCTGCATCTGCGCCTGCACCGAGCTCAGCTCCGCCCGCTTATCGTCCGCCGCGTCAGCCAGGCACCAGGCCCCGTAAACAGGCAGCAGCGCCAGAAGCAAGGCCAGCGCAGCATGCGCCAAGTATTTTTTACGCATATACCCGGCCTCCCTTTAAACGCGCAAAAACTTGCGCAGGGAAATATAGCTGCCCAGCGCGCCGATGCCCGTGCCTGCCGCCAGCAAAAACAGCGTCACATAACCCAGCAGCGGGGAAGGCGGCAGCAGCGGCAGAAAGGCCAGCGTAGCGTGAATGCGGTCCAGCAGCGCCGAATAAATACTGTTGATAAAGAACGACGCCAGAACAGCGCCGAAAAAGCCCAGCGTCATGCCCTCCAGCAAAAAGGGCCAGCGAATGAACCAGTCCGTTGCGCCCACATATTTCATAATTACTACTTCCTTGCGCCGGGCAAAAACCGTCAGGCGAATGGTATTACTGATAATGAACAGCGTGGCCATGGCCAAAAAGATAATCAGCACCACGCCGCCAAAGCGCAGAATTCTCGTCAGCTGGAACAAATGCTCCACTACCTCCTGCCCGAACTTAGCCGTCTCCACCTTGGGCAGCTGGCCTATCAGCGGCGTAATCGTCTTAATCCGCTCCGGGCTATCCACCTGTACGTCAAAGGAATTGGGAAAAGGGTTGTCCTTGCCCAAACTGTTGAGCAGCTGCTCCTGGTCGCCCAGGCGCTCCTTAAAGCGCTCTAAGGCCTGCTCCTTGCTGATGGGCGTTACCTTAACCACACCGGGCATTTTCTGCAGCTGCTCTCTGACGCTCGTCAGCTCGTCGGCGGCAGCGTCGTCCTGCATATACACGGATACCTGCACCTGGCTTTCCAGATATTTCGCCAGATTATTAGTATTCAAAAAAATCAGCAGGAACATTCCCAAAACCAGCAGGGACACGGCCACAGTGGAAATGGAAGCGAAGCTCATAAAACCGTTGCGACGAATGGATTTATACGTCTCCTTGATAAAATATTCCTTCGTACTAAAGCTCATAGCCGTAAACTCCTTCGTGTTCGTCGCGCACAATACGTCCCTTTTCGATAGCGATAACCCGCTTGCCCATAGCGTCCACTACCTCCTTATCATGGGTAGCCATGACGATGGTCGTGCCGGTAGCGTTGATTTCCTTAAAGATTTCCATAATATCCCAGCTGGTTTCCGGGTCCAGATTCCCCGTCGGCTCGTCGGCAATAACCAGCAGCGGGTCGTTGACTATAGCCCTGGCAATAGCGATGCGCTGCTGCTCGCCGCCGCTCAGCTCGTTGGGATAGGCGTCGGAGCGATGGCGCAGGCCTACTAAATCCAGCACGTTTAAAACCTGCCGCTTTATTTTGCGGTGCGGCGCTTCGATTACCTGCATGGCGAAAGCCACGTTTTCATAAACCGTGCGGTCGGGCAGCAGGCGGTAATCCTGAAAGATAATGCCCAGCTGACGCCGCATATAGGGAATTTCCTTAGGCGTCAGCGCCATAATATCCGTGCCATTGACAAAAATGCTGCCCGTAGTAGGCAAAACCTCACGGAACAGCATTTTGATAAAGGTAGATTTACCGGCGCCGCTGGGCCCGACAACAAAAACAAATTCGCCTGGTTCTATATGTACATTGACATCCTGCAAGGCTACGGACCCGCTGGGGTACACCTTGCTCACATCCGTCATTATCAGCATGCCTTCAATCTCCTTTCGTCAGCAAAGCCAGCGCCTGCTTGGCGTTGAGCATAGCCTTTGCCCGCAGCTTTTGCAGCGTGTCGCCGCAGTACCCGCGGCTCAGCGCCTGTTTAGCCGCCGCGACCACCTGCGCCGCCTGCAGGCTTTCTACCCTGCCTGCCGTCAGCCCATTGATATCCTTCACAAAGCCGTCGATTTTGGGGTCATAAGACACCGCCGCAAAGGGCAGCTCCATTACGGCAGCAAAAATCAGCGCATGCAGCCGCATCCCTATCAGCAAATCAAAATTGCCCATCAAGGACAAAAATTGCTCCGTATCGCAATCGGCCGTCAACACCGTACTATTATCCTTATGCACCATAAAATGCTGCAAACGGGTGCAGGCCTCCACATCCACGGGATACTGCAGGGGCAGCAGCACCACATGCGCGCCGAATTCCTCGCTTAAAGAGTCCGCCGCCTTGGCCAGCTCCAAAAGATAGCGGTCGTCGTCCTGCCATTTGCGCACGGAAATGGCAAGCAACATTTTATCCTGCGGCACCTTAAATTCCTGCAAAAGACGCTTGCCCTGCTCCGGGCCCTCCGGCGGCAGCGTCAGCACGGCGTCGGCAGTCAGCTGCACCTTTTCGGCAGGAATACCGATACGCCGCAGCTCGTACAGCGAATCCTGGTCCCGTACCGTAATCAAATCCACACGGCTGCACACAGCCTGCGTCAGCTTGCGCAGCAAACGGCTGTGAATGGGGCCGATGCCCTGGGCAAAGAGCATCACCCGCTTGCCCAACAGCAGTCCTAAAGCCAAAATAGATAAATAGTACAATAAGCTGCGCTTACTGGTAACGTCCTGCAGTAGGCTGCCGCCGCCGCTCAAAAGCAGGTCGCAGCTCCGCAGGGCCGTTAAAATTTCCCAGGGATTAAAACGATGAATGGAATTCACTTTATATCTGGCTGCCGTAACCTGGGGATTGCCCGATATAACCGTCAGCCCGACAGAATTTTCCGTACTGCGCAAAGCTTTAATGATCGCGGTCAGCATAGCCTCGTCTCCGGCGTTAGCAAATCCGTAGTATCCGGAAATCACGATCTTACTCATTGCTTCAGACAGCTCCTTTGCCAATTCTTCCAAACAGACCACAGCAGGCTGATAATCAGTACGCCGGCAATGCCAAAGGCCACGCCCACAGCGTAACCGTCAACGGCGCGCATCAAGCTCATGAACACAGGAGTACGCATATGGCAGAAGGTCTGCACCAGACTTCCCTGGCCAATAACGGCGCCGCACGCCAGAACAAACTGCCACCAGCGCGGCGCGCAGCGGTACACAGCCAGCACCGTCAGGAAGAAAGCCGGATGGCCGATCATAAATTCCTTTTCGCGGGGACGCGCATACATAACCTGTTCTAAAAAGGCGCGCATTTTCAGCTCGATGGCAGGCACGGGCACGCCGCCCGTATGGCCGCTGCGACCCACGAAATAAAAGGCCACGAACAGTAAAACAAATAATACGGCCACATGCTTAAAGGTCAGGTCCGTATCCAGCAGGCCGTTGAGCCGCGCCAGCAAGAGCTTCAGGCCCTTGCCCACCACCTGCAGCAAATCGTAACGGGCAATGAACAGAATGGCCGTCAACAGCACCGGCAGAATAAAGGTCAGCTTAACGCCGCGATAAATATCGATTTCCAGCAAGAAGCGGCTGTCGGCCAAAATAGCGGATAAAAATGCCGCTCCCACCAAGGAAAGTACGACGGCCAAAGCCAGCTGCCATACCGCCTTCCAAATAATCGCCAGCAAACTGCTGACTTTATTTTTATTGGCTTCCCAAATGCCAAAGATAACGCTCATGGACAGCACAGGGAATACGCTGGCCGCCGCCAAGCCCAACAGCTGCCGCAAAAGCAGGCCTCGTCCCAGCAGCAGCACTCCGGTACAGGCCAGGGACAACGCGCCCCACAGAGCCAGCTGCTTGGTGCCGCTCATGCCGAACAGCAGCGCCAAATACAGCGTTACGCCGGCAATAATAGCCGCAGCTATGGGAATAAAATCGCTTTTAGCGGGGAAATAAGGCGTATAGCCGTCCTGTCCGGCAGCAGCAAAAACGCCTGCCTCGCCAATAGCAAAGCCGCGGGCTTCTACGCTTTCCTTGATACCCCTTACATAATGCAGGTTAACCTGCATTATATCCTCGCCCTTCACCGGCAGCAGGAAGGGGCGGATATAGTTGACGCGGATATTGCGCTCCTCGTCGGTCAGCGCCCAACGGCGCAAAGCCGTATCAACGCCGATTTTCTTTTGCTCCAAAGCGTCGATCACATAGGACCGCGCCGCATAATATTTATTAAATTCGGACAGTGGAATCAGTCCGTCAATTTGAGCAAAGCGCAACTGGGTATAGTGCTCCAGCATCACCAGCTTCATCTTATTATCCTGCATTTTCTGTCCTAAATATTCCAGCTTATCAGGATAACCTACGGTTTCCTTACCGCAGGGCATATAGGCGTGTACCTTGACGCCTGCTTTTTGAATACGCGCAAAAATGCTGTCGATTTGAGCTTCATTCACGCCCACATAATTCTGCGGACGCACGATAACCTTAAAGCCCAGGGCAGACACCTTTTGCATATCGCGCACCGGCAGGCCCAAAGGAGCCTGCAGCAGCCCTAAAGGCTCGTCGTACTTGTCCTCAGGCAAAAGCTCCGTACTGCCCAAAACGCGGATAATGCGCGGCTGGGCGCTGACCGCAGACACGCGCTCCTTACCGTAACGCAGCAGGAGATCCTCCTCCACATCGGACAGCACAGCCGGATTATTACCTGCGGCCACATAAGCGGCGTTCTCCTGCAGAGCCTGCGGCGCAATATGAGCGAACACGCCCTTATCGGCGCCCAGGCTGGCTGCCTGCCGCAGCTCGCCGCCCGTCGCCGTCTGAATTTCGCCCTTCTTTGTCAGACGCTCCAGCGTAGTATCAAAAATCATCAGGGAATTGATGCCTGCCTCCTTAAACTGCAGCAGCACCTCTTCCTCCGGCAAACCCTCCAACGCGGCTACCTTGCGCAGCCCTTCGTATTCCATGGCCATTTCCACCGTATTATTTGCCTGCTCCACCTGATGGCGGTTCCAGTTGAGCCACAAAGCCCACGCTAAACCGATGACAATCACGGCCAGCAGCACAGGATTATAGCGGTTTTTCATTAAATTCACCTGCACTCATTTCTTGCCTGTCAAATCTTCTTCTGCTTGCTGCGCAGATAGGCTTCCACAAAGGGCATCAAATCGCCGTCCATCACAGCCTGAATATTACCGGTTTCACAGCCGGTACGATGATCCTTAACCATGGTATAGGGCTGGAACACATAGGAACGAATCTGGCTGCCCCATTCGATATTCTGATAATCGCCCGCCAGATCGCTGACTAAAGCGTCCTGCTTAGCTTTTTCATATTCGTACAGTTTAGCGCGTAGCATCTGCAGGCAGCGCTCGCGGTTCTGAATCTGGGAACGCTCGTTCTGGCACTGCACCACAATGCCCGTAGGTTCGTGGGTCATGCGCACTGCGGAGGACGTTTTATTAACGTGCTGGCCGCCGGCGCCGCTGGCGCGGTAGGTATCCACACGCACCTCGTCCATATTGATATTAACCTCTACCGTATCGTCCAGCTCCGGCATAACGTCCACAGCGGCGAAGGAGGTGTGACGGCGCGCGTTGGCGTCAAACGGAGAAATGCGCACTAAACGGTGTACGCCCTTTTCCGACTTCAAAAAGCCGTAGGCATTATGCCCGTTAACCTGAATCGTAGCGCTCTTAACGCCGGCCTCGTCGCCCGGCTGATAGTCCAGCATTTCCAGTGCAAAGCCGTTCTGCTCGGCAAAGCGGGTGAACATGCGCAGCAGCATACTGGTCCAGTCCTGCGCTTCGGTGCCGCCTGCGCCTGCGTGCAGCGTTAAAATAGCGTTGTTGCCGTCGTACTCGCCGCTCAGCAGCATGCCCAGCTCCAAATGCTCCAGCTCGGCGCGGCATTGCTCCAGCAGCTCGTCCATTTCCGGCAGCAGGCTTTCGTCATGCTCCTCGGCGGCCATCTCCTGCAAAGCCTCCAAATCGTCGATGCTGGCGCTCAACTTGTGAAAGCCGTCGACCTCTTCTTTTAAAGCGTTAACGTCCTGCGCAGTTTTCTGCGCCTTTTCCGGGTCGTCCCAAAAAGTTGGGTCGCCCATTTTATGCTCTAATTCGGCAATGCGGTCCTCCTTGACAGCGATGTCAAAGAGATCCCCTCATTTCCTCTAATTTTGCTTGTAAGTTGACGATTTCGGGTTTGTATTCTTCAATCAACAAAATTCTTCACAACCTTTCGTTAGCAAATTTAGTTATTTTAAAAGTGTAATGTAAACTCTCAATATATCTCAAAGCCGTCAAGAAATGGTGCAGATACGAGAAGCGGCGACGACGGCGTATAATTAGTACTTCTAGGAGCCATGACGAAGTAGATGCCTGCTTATGGGCGACATAAACTTAAACTTCAGGGGCGCCCTGCTCCTTAGCCCCTTCAAGCCTATCATCAACCTGAGGCTGGGTAATTACGTTCACATGATAAATGTAACGCACCACATCGTCCTGAATAGCGTCGATCATAGCCTCGAACATATCGTAGGCTTCAAATTTATATTCCACCAGCGGGTCCTTCTGACCGTAAGCGCGCAGGCCCACGCCCTCGCGCAGCATATCCATAGCGTCCAGATGCTCCATCCAGTGATTGTCCACAACCTTGAGCATAACCAGATTCTCCAGCTCGCGCATCAGTTCAGGCCCAATGGCGTCCTCACGCTCCTGATAGTAGTCTGCCGCTACCTTATGCAGGTATTCGTCCAGCTCTTCGCGGCTCAAATTCTGCAAATATTCCACGGTCAAGAGGCCGCGGGGAGCGTAAAATTCCTCCGCGTAAGCTATTAACGCCTTCAAATCCCAATCCTCGGAATAAACCTCCGGCGGCGCGTACATAGCCATGGTACGGTCCACAACCTTTTCCACCATCTCTTTGATGTTGCCGCTCAAATCCTCCTGATGCAGAATCTTCTTGCGCTGGGCGTAAATAACCTCGCGCTGCTGATTCATAACGTCATCGTATTCCAGTACATGCTTACGAATGCTGAAGTTACGCGCTTCCACCTTCTTCTGCGCATTCTCGATGGACTTAGTTACCAGGCTGTGTTCGATAGGCTCGTCGTCCTCCATGCCCAGCTTATCCATAATACCGGCAATGCTGTCGCTACCGAACAAACGCATCAAATCGTCCTCCAGGCTCAGGAAGAACTTAGAGGAACCAGGATCGCCCTGACGGGCGCAGCGACCGCGCAGTTGGTTATCTATACGGCGGCTTTCATGGCGCTCCGTACCGATAATATGCAGGCCGCCCAGCTCGGGCACGCCTTCGCCCAGCACAATATCCGTACCGCGCCCCGCCATATTGGTGGCAATGGTAACGGCGCCGTACTGACCGGCCAAAGCGATAATTTCCGCTTCCTTTTCATGGTATTTAGCGTTCAGCACATTATGAGGAATGCCGCGGCGCTTGAGCATAGCGCTCAGCTCCTCGGACTGCGCGATAGAAGTAGTGCCTACCAGAACCGGACGGCCGGACTTATGACATTCCTCGATTTCGTTGGCCGCAGCTTTATATTTAGCCAAACGGGTTTTATAAATAACGTCGGGATAGTCGACACGAATCATGGGTTTGTTAGTCGGCACCACCACAACGCTCAGATTGTAAATTTTCTGGAACTCCTGCTCCTCGGTTTTCGCCGTACCGGTCATACCGGCCAGCTTTTTATACATACGGAAGTAATTCTGGAAAGTAATAGTAGCCAAAGTCTGGCTTTCGCGTTCTACCTTTACGCCCTCCTTAGCTTCGATAGCCTGATGCAGGCCCTCGGAAAAGCGGCGGCCAAACATCAAACGGCCGGTGAATTCGTCGACGATAATAACCTGCCCGTCCTTCACCACATAATCGCGGTCGCGGTGCATCAAAGCCTTGGCCTTCAAAGCGCACATAATCTGGTGGGAATAGTCCACGCCGTGCTCGTTGTCGTACAGGTTGGCGATACCCAGCATTTTTTCGGCTTTTGCGATACCAACCTCCGTCGGCGCAACCTGCTTCTGCTTTTCGTCCACGGTATAGTCCTCGCCCTCGTTCATCTGCGCGACTACCTTAGCCAGCACCTGATACAGGTCGGTGGATTTTTCGCCGGGGCCGGAAATAATCAGCGGCGTACGGGCCTCGTCGATCAAAATGCTGTCCACCTCGTCGACGATGCAGTAATTCAGCTCCCGCTGTACCATTTGGTTCTCGTCGACTACCATATTATCGCGCAGATAGTCGAAGCCGAATTCGTTATTCGTACCATAGGTAACGTCCGCAGCGTAAGCGGCCTTGCGGTCAGGGAAATCCATATCGTGAACTATCAGGCCCACGGACAAACCCAAAAACTTATAGATGCGGCCCATATCCTGGCTGTCGCGGCGAGCCAGATAATCGTTGACGGTTACAACATGCACGCCCTTGCCGGTCAAAGCGTTCAAATATACGGGCAGCGTAGCTACCAGCGTTTTGCCTTCGCCGGTGCGCATCTCGGAAATTTTGCCGCGGTGCAGCACCACGCCGCCAATCAGCTGCACGTCGAAATGGCGCATACCGGTAACGCGCTTGGACGCCTCGCGGACAACGGCAAAAGCCTCCGGCAGAATATCGTCCAAAGTTTCGCCCTTTTGCAGACGAACTTTAAATTCAGCAGTCTTAGCCGCCAGATTAGCGGAGCTTAACGAGGACATTTCCTTTTCCAAACTATTGATCTTATCTACGATAACGCGAATATTTTTTAATTCCTTCTCGTTGGGATCACCAAAAATTTTCTTCAAAATACCTTCGAGCAACACGATCACTCCTTAAATTTATGTGCAAAGAAAATATTATACACCTAATTTTAAATTATAGCAGAAAGAGTCCTAAAAAGCAAAAAAGCTAAGGGCTTTTCCTTAGCTTTTTTTGTGAAGTTTACGTCAAATTATTCTGCGCTTTGCCTATTCTGTTTTAAGGAAAAACATATATCCTGCATCGTTAATTCGCATATTTTCCTACGCACATAAAAGCGGCAGACGCTCGCAAGCGCCTGCCGCTAAATTCAGCTGTCAGAAACTTATTTTAATTCTGGGCTCAGCAAGCCGTACTTGCCATCCTTGCGGCGATAAACTACGCAAGCGCTGCCCAGATCGGGATCGAAGAATACGAAGAAATCATGATTCAACAGGTTCATCTGCAAAATTGCTTCTTCCGGGGTCATAGGGTGCATCGTGAAATGCTTGTTTTTAATAATCTGGAATTCACCGTCGTCCGCCTCAGCTGCGGAAACTGCTGCCGGAGCAGGATCTGCAAAGTTGGAATATTTTCTCTTCATCAGACGAGTTTTATATTTATGGATTTGACGCTCAATCTTTTCCACTACCAAATCGATGGAGGAATACATGTCCTTCGTAGTTTCCTGCGCTCTCAGCAAGATACCGCTGGCAGGAACGGTAATTTCCACAATATGATTGCCTTTCTCAACCTTCAGTACCGCAGAAATATCACCAACGGTCTTAAATTGCCGCGTAACCTTCGTAATTTTTTTCTCCACATATTCTCTCAATGCCGGAGTTACGTCAATGTTTCTGCCTTTTACGTTTACGCTCATAATTCATGCCTCCTTTGGTATGTCACAGCCAGCCGCTGCCGTCTGCGCTACCATTTTCTATCAAGGGTTAGGCTTTATCCCTTTGCTTATATATTTCGCTATTCAGGGCAAAACTCCTGCTGCATTTATCATTCTTGCGTGACTTTTTCGTGAAATGTCGAGAAAGTGTTACATAACTGGCAGTTTATAAAATTTTGGACAGGAAGCTCTTGGTGCGCTCGCATTTGGCATGCTGGAAGATTTCCTCCGGCGTGCCCTCCTCCTGGATAACGCCGCCGTCCACAAAGACCACCCTGTCGCCTACCTCGCGGGCAAAGCCCATTTCGTGGGTCACTACGGCCATGGTCATGCCTTCGTTAGCCAGCTCCTTCATAACGTCCAATACTTCGTTAACCATTTCCGGGTCCAAAGCGCTGGTAGGCTCGTCGAAGAGCAGGGCCTTAGGCTTCATGCACAAGGCGCGGGCGATGGCTACGCGCTGCTGCTGGCCGCCGCTGAGCTGTTCGGGATAGCTGTTGGCCTTATCCTCCAGCCCGACCTTTTTCAGATAGGTACGCGCAGTTTGTTCAGCCTCGTCCTTAGCTATGCCGCGCACCTTCATGGGCGCCAGCATCAGGTTCTGCAGCACCGTCATATGCGGGAACAGATTAAAGCGCTGGAACACCATGCCTACTTCCTTGCGGATTTCGTTAATATTGGCTTCGCCGGTCAGCGGAATGCCGTCGATGACGATGCTGCCGCCAGTAGGCTCCTCCAGATAATTGATGCAGCGCAAAAGCGTACTCTTGCCGCTGCCCGACGGCCCGATGATAACAACTACTTCCTTTTCGGCGATATTCAGGTTGACGCCGCGCAGTACCTCCAGGTCGCCGAAACTTTTATGCAAATCGGTAATTTGAATCATAGTCTTGCTCATTTCGTATCATACCTCCGCTCCAAAACGCCTACCAATCTTGCAACCGCAAAGGTCATAATCAGGTAGATGATCGCTACTGCCATCCAAATTTCAAAGGAAGCGTAGGTACGCGCGATAATCAGCTGGCCGCGGCGGGTCAGCTCCTCAAAGCCAATGACGGATACCAGGGACGAATCCTTCAGCATGGCGATAAACTCATTGCCCAGCGGCGGAATGATACGCTTGAATGCCTGGGGCATAATAATGTAGCGCATGGTCTGGGACCAGCTCATGCCCAGACTGCGGCCCGCTTCCATCTGACCCTTGTCGATGGATTGAATGCCGGCGCGGAAGATTTCGGCAATATAAGCGCCGCTGTTGATGGAGCAGGCGGAAATGGCCGCAAAATATGGGTCCACACGGCTGCCGGTAAGGCCCGGCAAAGCGAAGTACACCAAAAAGATTTGCACCAAAAGCGGCGTGCCGCGGATAAAATCAACATAAACATTCGCAAGATAACGCAACGGCTTAACGGAACACAAACGGGCGATGCCCACAAGACAGCCAATGCACAGGCCCAGCGTTACGCTCATGGCCGTAATTTCCACCGTAATACCGGCGCCGGCCAGCAGCAGCGGGAAGGAACGCGCCATTAAATCAAAATTCAAATCCATAATTCTCCCAATCCCTTCTTTGACAGGGTTCTAACAGCTTTTAATTTGCTCAAGCCCCAAAATATGGCAGGCTTATTTTTTAGCCTCCCCAAACCATTTCTTATACAGCTTATCGAATTCGCCGCTTTTCTTCAGCTCATCCATACCCTTGTTCAGCTCGGCGGCCAGCTTGCTGTCCTTCTTCACAGCGATGCCGTACTGCTCGGCTTCCATTTTTTCGCCCACGGTCATAGCGAATTTATCGCCGCCCTTAGCCAGATAATATTCCATTACCGGCAAATCGCCGATAACGGCGTCCACGCCGCCGTTTTTCAGCTCCAACGCAGCCTCGTCCTGAGTATTAAAGGTAGTAACGGTTGCGCCTTCCACACTTCTGGCCTTCATTTCGCCGGTGGTACCGATTTGCGCCGCAATGCGCTTACCCTTCAAATCGTCGATGGATTTAACGTCGGCGTTATCCTTTTTCACCATCACGATAAGTCCGGAGGTGTAATAAGGGTCGCTGAAGGTTACGGCTTTTTTACGCTCGTCGGTAATGGTCATACCGGCGATAGCCGCGTCGATATTGCCTGCGTTCAGCGCCGGAATTAAAGCGTCGAAGCCCATGCCGCTGATTTCTACTTTATAACCCAGCTGTTTGCCAATGGCTTGAATCAGCTCTACGTCGAAGCCTGTCAGCTCGCTGCTGCCCTCTTTAGGAAATTCAAAGGGCGCAAAGGCAGGCTCCGTGCCTACGCGCAGCACCTTAGCCGGCTCAGCCTTCTTTTCTTCGCCGCCGCAGCCGGTCAAGAGCAGGCTGCAGGCCATAATTGCCGTCATTAAAAATACCAATACCTTTTTCATGTGTGAGTCCCCCTCATTTTTTATATATTTTTTATTTACAGCATCCGCAGATGCTAAAAAACAGCAACGGAGCACATGCGATTCTCCACCACACTGTGCTCCGCTTGTGAACCGACATTATTATTTCTTTACTTCGCCAAACCAGGTTTTGTAAATCTTGTCATATTCGCCGTTCTTCTTCAACTCAGCCAAAGCCTTGTTGATATCTCCGGCCAGCTTGTCGTTGCCTTTTTTAACAGCCAGACCGTACTCTTCGGCTTCCATAACTTCGCCCACGGTCATAGCGGTAGCGTTGCCGCCCTGCGCCAGGTAGTAGCCGACAACCGGGCTGTCGTTAATTACGGCGTCCACGCCTTTATTTTTCAGCTCCATAGCGGCCTCAGTATTGGTGTTGAAAGCCGTTACTTTAGCGCCTGCGACGCTTCTGGCTTTGTTTTCACCGGTCGTGCCGATTTGCGCGGCAATGCGTTTGCCTTCTAAATCTTTAATGCCCTTGACTTCGGTATTATCCTTGTTGACCATCACAATCAAACCGGAAGTATAATACGGGTCGGAGAAAGTCACGGCCTGCTTGCGCTCGTCGGTGATGCTCATACCTGCGGCAACCATATCGATGTTGCCTGCATTCAGAGCGGGAATCAAAGCGTCGAAGCCCATGTTCACAATCTCTACTTTGTAGCCCATTTGCTTGCCGATAGCGCGGGCCAAATCCATATCAAAGCCGTCGTAATCCTTGCTGCCCTCTTTTTGGAATTCAAAAGGCGCGAAAGTCGGCTCGGTGCCTACGCGCAGCACCTTGGCAGGCTCAGCCTTCTTTTCCGCGCTGCCGCCGCAGCCTGCGGCCAGCATAGCAACGGCAGCAATAACCGCCATCATTAAAATTAAAAGTTTTTTCATCTTCCGTTTACCCCTTTCAGTATGTAACGCTTTAATTTGCTACACACATTATATAACGATTTGCCCCGCAGGTAAAGAATTTTTATTAAAATACCGGCATAAAAATAAATACAACTCAGCTGACCTGGTCTTCGCCCCCACACTCGCCTGCTGGAAGGTTCGCTCCTAAGCCTTGCGCTCCCCACTACTGCTTCTCTCGCGTATAATTTTTCTGCGGCAGGACTTACTTCTAAGCTGCTCGGAGTGCATCCGTAAAAGCTTGCAAGCAGTCGCTGATTCCGCTGCGGCAGGACTTACCTCTAAGCTGCACCGTGCTCGCAGCCATATTTCCGGCTGTTTACGTGGATCGTTTCGCCTGCAACTGGCATCGACTTGCAACCACAGACCTGAGTTGTACACCTAATTATATTCCGGCAGGTTTTTTTTTGCAAGATACGCGCAGCTTTTGCTTTAATATTTTTCTAAAAAGTGATATACTTACTATACCTAACCTGTTCGGATAAGCTATTTTAGATAAATTTTGAGGGAACCGTTATGATTGCCATACCCCAATGCCTTGATTTCACAGATATTCGTCTGACACGAGAAATCTGCGACTTCTATTTAAAAATGCTGGAAATTAAAAATCGCGCTATCTACCTGCACAGCCAGCAGGTAGCCAATTATGCTGCCAGTACGGCGGCCAAGCTGGGCCTGCCTGCCTCCGAGGTATCGCAAATCAAAACGGCGGCGCTGCTCCATGATATCGGACAGCTTTCCGTCCCTAATATCATTTTGGCCAAGCTGCCCTTTTTATCCACCCGCGAGCTGTCTATTTACAAGCGCCACTGCATCGCCGGGGCCAGTATGCTGGAAAATATTCCGGAATTCACTTATATAACCGATATCATCCGCTGCCATCACGAAAAATGGGACGGCACCGGTTATCCCAAACGGCTCAAGGGTCAGAACATTCCCATCGGCGCGCGCATCGTCGCCGTCGCCAATTATTACGACCGCAATATTAACCCCTGCACGCAGCACTGGCAAAAGACACACACCGAAGCCATCATCGAGCTGCAGAACAAAGCGGGGCTGGACTTCGATCCGGCCATCGTCAAAGCGTTCATCGAATCGGTGATTCCCCAACCTGAAAAGAATATTACAAAGACAAAATAGGCTGCCGCCCAAATATTTGAGCGCGCAGCCTTTTTGTTGATAACTATTATATTTCACGGCGCGCAGCGCCTGATGTGTTATGTAAATAAAAAGCACTCCGATTTCTCGAAGTGCTGAATTTGCGTGGTGGGCGCTAACGGGATCGAACCGCTGACATTCTGCTTGTAAGGCAGACGCTCTCCCAGCTGAGCTAAGCGCCCGGAATGGTGACCGGTGGGGGAATCGAACCCCCGATACCGCCGTGAAAGGGCGGTGTCTTAACCGCTTGACCAACCGGCCAGGTGGTGGCTCCCCGAGTAGGACTCGAACCTACGACGCCCTGATTAACAGTCAGGTGTTCTACCGGCTGAACTATCGGGGAATATAACTTGCTGACCAACATTTTAGTATTGCTCAACATCACGAATGTTATTATAATCTTTTGCGCAACGTTTGTCAACACCTTTTTGCAAGTTTTTTATTATTTTTCTGCGTAAGTATTGGCTGCGCCAGCGCAAAGCTGCGCCGCGTTATTCCGCCTTCACCTTCACCACAATCTTCTGCACCTGCTCCGGCGCGGCTTCGCCTGAGCAGCCGTTAGCGCAGTTGGGGCGATGCAGCTCCCAGGGAAAGAAAATCGCAAAATCACCGGCCTGCAATACGACGCAGTTGCGCTCCTCAGGGTCGGCGTAAAAAATAACGTCGTCGGTTTCAGCTTTATTTTCTATTTCCCGGCAAGCGCCGTCAAGCGGCGTGTACCAAATCGTTTCGCTGCCCTGCGCTACATATTGCACATCGATATACTCGTTATGCTTTTCCGGACGGCGCTGCGCCTTCGGCTCCGTCGCGTAGGTATTAACGCGGGCGAAAACCTTACGCCCGTCGATTTCATATTCGCCGTTGGCAACCTTGCTGAAATCCGTGGCGGCAATATATTTTAAGGCGGTCTGCAAATCGCCGCTCACATAGGGCAGCAGCTTAGCAATATCATTCTTATTTCCTTGCAGCATTTTTCATTTCTCCTTTGCATTTGACTTATGGAAGCAAGCCTGCTATAATATTTTTAGAAGATGATCTGGCAAGTCGCACTGTCAGCTCTTCCCTTTTTGATACTTGTTTTTGAAGAAAAGGCTGACAAAAGACCTGTCGGTCTTTTTCTTTTTATGTAAGCTTACTTACATGCCAAGATAATGGTCGCTACTAAAATTCCAAAAGCAATCATCAAACTGAACGCTTCGTAAATATTTACACTTCCACCTCCCCGACGGGACAGCCGACACAAGCCAGATCATCATTAGCATTATAGCAAATATCCGGCTGCTTGACAATGCGCGGCGCTTCTCAACGCGGCTCATATCATGTATAATGTGTGCACACAGCGATTGCGGAGCCGCAGGCGAACGCAGAGCTTAGCAGAACATATGCCCTTGTGGTATAATATAGAAAAATAAATTTACGAAAGAGGTTATTCATGAGCTATTTAAATGTCACTAACGTCTCCCACTCCTTTGGCGGCCGCCAAATTCTGGAAAACGTTTCCTTTAAATTACTGCGCGGCGAGCATGTAGGCCTGGTTGGCGCCAACGGCGAAGGCAAATCCACCTTTTTAAACATCGTTACCGGTCACGTACTGCCGGACGAAGGCAAGGTGGAATGGCCTGGCAAGGTATCCGTAGGCTATCTGGACCAGCAAAGCACCTTGGAAAAGGGCATGACCATCCGCCAGGTACTGCGCACCGCCTTCGACAGCCTGTACGAAATGGAACAGCAAATGCTGGAGCTGTACGAAAAAATGGGCGATGCTGCTCCCGAAGAAATGGATAAAATGATGAACACCGTCGGCGAAATTCAAACGGAACTGGAGCATGCAGGCTTTTACTCCCTGGACAGCAAAATTGAAGAATTTGCCAACGGCTTAGGCTTGGGCAGCATCGGTCTGGATAAGGACGTCAGCGAGCTTTCCGGCGGCCAGCGCAGCAAGGTTTTATTAACCAAGCTGCTGCTGCAAAACTCTAAGATTCTGCTGCTGGACGAGCCCACCAACTATCTGGACGTGGAGCATATCGAATGGCTGACGAAATTTTTGCAGAACTACGAGCACGCCTTTATTCTTATTTCTCACGACGTCCCCTTCCTCAATAATGTAGTCAACGTCATCTACCATTTGGAAAACTGCGAGCTGACCCGCTACAGCGGCAATTACGATAAATTCCAGGAAATGTACGCTATCTACAAGGCGCAGAAGGAAAGCGCCTACGAGCGCCAGCAGCAGGAGGTGGCCAAGCTGGAGGATTTTATCGCCCGCAATAAGGCCCGCGTCGCCACCACCAATATGGCTAAAAGCCGCCAACGCAAGCTGGATAAGATGGAAATGATTGAAAAGCCACGCGAAAAAATTAAGCCTACCTTTAAATTCCGCGAGGCGCGCACACCCAGCCGCTTTATTGTGGAAGCCAAGGATTTGGTATTGGGCTACGATACGCCCTTGACCCGTCCCGTTACCTTCAATTTAGAGCGCGGGCAGAAAATTGCTATCCGCGGCGTCAACGGCTTGGGCAAAACCACGCTGCTGAAAACGATTTTAGGCATTATTCCGCCGGTCAACGGCAGCGTTGAATTAGGCGAATTTTTAGAGCCCGGTTATTTTGAACAGGAGGAACGGGAAAAGAACGAAAACACCGCACTGGACGATGTGTGGAACGAATATCCCGGCCTGACCAACTACGAAGTGCGAGCGGCATTGGCAGGCTGCGGCCTGACCAACGAGCATATTACCAGCAAGGTATTCGTGCTGAGCGGCGGCGAAGCAGCCAAGGTGCGCCTGTGTAAGCTGATGCTCAAGGACGTTAACTGGCTGGTACTGGACGAGCCCACCAACCATCTTGACGTAGACGCCAAAGAGGAATTGCAGCGCGCGCTGAAGGAATTCAAGGGCAGCGTACTGCTGGTATCCCACGAGCCGGAATTTTACGAGGGCTGGGTGGATAAGGTTTGGAATATCGAGGATTGGACTACTAAAATTATATAACCAAAAGTATTATTTTCTTTTCAAGATAATCACAATCTAAAATACCTGATATGCAAAAATAGTAATGACGCCTGCATTAAAGCGCAGGCGTCATTATTTATTGAGCTAATCACTCAAGCATGGCTGATAGCAAAACTCCAAATCACGCTCAATGCGACCGGCCATAAAATCCTTTTATTTCTAAAGTTTTCAGTCAATCAAAAAAGAGCCCACTAAAAAGTGAGCTCTTAATTTTGACTAAATTATTTAGCAACAGGACCAATCATAGCCAGCATGGTACCAGCAGCAACTGCAGTACCGATAACGCCTGCAACGTTCGGGCCCATAGCGTGCATCAGCAGGAAGTTTGCCGGATTGCACTTTTGACCAACCTTTTGAGATACACGAGCAGCCATAGGTACTGCGGATACGCCTGCGGAACCGATCAACGGGTTAGTCTTGCCGCCGTCCAGTTTGCACATCAGAGTACCGAACAGAGCGCCCATAGCAGTACCTGCTACGAATGCAACCAAGCCTAAGCAAATGATCAGGATGGTCTGGTAGTTCAGGAAAGACTCTGCGCTCATGGTCAAGCCAGTACCGGTAGCCAACATAATGGTTACGGTGTTCATCAAAGCGTTTTGTGCGGTATCGCTCAAACGATCCAAGCAGCCTGCTTCTTTGAACAAGTTACCCAACATCAGCATACCAATCAATGCGGTTACGGAAGGTAACAGCAAAGAAATTACGATGGTGCACATGATCGGGAATACGATCTTTTCGAACTTAGAAACAGGGCGCAATTGTTGCATAACAATCTTGCGGTCGTGCTCGGAGGTGCAAAGCATCATAATAGGAGGCTGAATCAGCGGAACCAGAGACATATAGGAGTATGCGGCAACGGCGATAGCGCCCAACAGTTGCGGAGCCATCTTAGCAGCCAAATAGATAGAAGTCGGGCCGTCTGCGCCGCCGATAATACCGATAGCGGCAGCTTCCTGTACGGAGAAGCCCAACAGCATAGCGCCCAGCAAAGCGATGAATACGCCGCCCTGAGCAGCAGCACCCAACAGCAGGGTCTTAGGGTTAGCAATCAAGGGACCGAAGTCGGTCATTGCGCCTACGCCCAAGAAAATCAACGGCGGGAATACTTCGTGGTGAATACCGTACATGATAACGGACATTACGCCGGGAGCGTCAAAGCCATTTTTAGGAATGTTAGCCAAAACGCAGCCAAACGCGATAGGGGAAAGCAGCAAAGGCTCAAAACCTTTGCCGATAGCCATATACAGCAGAATCAAGCCAACACAGATCATGATTACATGGCCGCCGGTCAATGCGGAGAAACCGGAATCTGCCCATACGGAAGACAAAGCAACGATAAATGCTTCCATTTAATATCCTCCCAATTTTCAATTTGGGGAAGGCTCCTTGCGATGGGAGCCTTCCAAAGATCAGGGTTAATGACTAAAACTTAGAGATATTGCGACCTATCTACTAAGGATTACATAACGATCATAACGTCGCCGGTACCAACGGTTTGGCCTGCGGAAACGCGAACGTCAGAAACGGTGCCGTCAGCCGGAGCCATGATTTCGTTTTGCATCTTCATAGCTTCCAGAATCATCAGAACGTCGCCAGCTTTAACAGCGTCGCCAACTTTTACGTTAACGGACAGAACTTTACCAGGCATCGGAGCGGAAACGGTGGTAGCGCCTGCAGCAACAGGAGCAGCAGCTTTCGGAGCCGGAGCGGGAGCCGGAGCGGCTTTCGGAGCCGGAGCGG
>NZ_JAUNOQ010000002.1:63952-236767 GCF_030531065.1 Phascolarctobacterium sp.
TTCTGAGCAGCAGCTTTCGGAGCAGAAGCTACGGAACCAGCTTCTTCAACTTCAACTTCGTATGCGGTACCATTAACGGTGATAGTATACTTTTTCATGGATATAATCCTCCTTAAAATCTCGTTTTTTAATTAAAATTGCAAACAATATGCATTAGAAGCATTCTTTACGAACGCTGATAGCTTCAACACGTGCATTTACAGTCCAGCTAGCGTTCGGCAGACGACGTACGCAAGCGATTTGGTCTGCACTAACGCCGCAAGCTGCAACTGCTGCAGCGATAACAGCGATAATTTCGCTATCATCTTGAACCGGGGCAGCAACTGCTGCCGGTGCGGGAGCTGCTGCCGGGGTAGGAGCTACTGCCGGTTTAGCAACTTTTTTTTTAGTCGGATCGACAACTTGGATTAAGCTCATCAATACGCCCAACGCAATCAAAACGCCGAATACGATGGTCATATTAATCAATGCGATTAACCAAGGATTAGTAGTAACAGGACCCATTTATTTCACCTCATCTTATCTTAAAATAGGTTTTTAAGCACTAAGCAACTGCTTGTGAATTACAAAGGAATATTGCCGTGGCGTTTTGCCGGACGGGTTTCGCGTTTGCTTTCCAGCATTTGCAGAGCGTTGATGATGGTGGGACGAGAGTTTTTCGGTTCGATAACCATGTCAACCATGCCGCGCATTGCTGCTTGGTACGGAGTTGCGAAGTTGTCGATGTACTCTTTGGTCTTAGCTTCAACATCAGGATCTTTACGGAAAATGATGTTAGCAGCGCCAGCAGGACCCATAACTGCGATTTCAGCGGTCGGCCATGCGATAACTTGGTCAGCGCCCAGGTCTTGAGAGCACATTGCCAGATAGGAACCGCCGTAAGCTTTACGGGTTACCAGAGTGATTTTAGGAACAGTTGCTTCGGAGTAAGCATACAGCATCTTAGCGCCGTGACGGATAATGCCGCCGTATTCTTGGTTGCAGCCAGGCAGGAAGCCAGGAACGTCAACCAGGTTCAGCAGAGGAATGTTGAATGCGTCGCAGAAACGGATAAAACGAGAGGATTTGTCGGAAGCGTTGATATCCAGGCAGCCAGCCATAACTTTCGGTTGGTTAGCGATAATACCAATGGTTTGACCATCCATACGAGCGAAGCAGGTAATGATGTTCTTTGCCCAGTATTTTTGGTTCTCGTAGAATTCACCGTTATCAACGATAGCCTTAATTACATCGTACATGTCGTAAGCTTGGTTAGAGTTATCCGGCAGTAAGGTGTTCAGGCTTTCTTCGGTACGCATCGGGTCGTCGCCAGTCTCTACGATCGGAGCGGTTTCCATGTTGTTGGAAGGCAGGAAGGAGAGCAGGTAACGAATTTGTTGCAGGCAGTCTTCATCGTTTTCAGCAGCGAAGTGAGCAACACCGGAAGTGGAGTTATGAGTCATAGCGCCACCCAGTTGTTCTTGGGTTACATCTTCACCGGTTACGGATTTAACTACTGCAGGACCGGTAATGAACATCTTGGAAGTGTTCTTTACCATGTAGATGAAGTCGGTCAGTGCCGGGCTGTATACAGCGCCGCCAGCGGAAGGACCCATGATAGCGGAAATTTGCGGTACAACGCCGGAAGCGATGGTGTTCTCGAAGAAGATCTTACCATAGCCAGCCAGAGCGTCGATAGCTTCTTGAATACGAGCACCGCCGGAATCGTTCAGGCCAACCAACGGAGCGCCCATTTTCAGAGCCAGACGTTGAACCTTAACGATTTTAGCAGCATGCATTTCGCCAAGGGAACCGCCTTCAACGGTGAAGTCTTGTGCGAATACGTATACCAGACGACCGTCAACAGTACCGTAACCAGTGGTTACGCCTTCACCCGGAAGTTCTTTCTTTTCTTGACCGAAGTTGGTGCAGCGATGACGAACGAAACGATCCAATTCTACGAAGGAACCTTCGTCGAGGAGTGCAGCGATTCTTTCACGAGCAGTCATTTTGCCGGATTCATGTTGTTTAGCAACACGTTTTTCGCCGCCAGCAGCCAGAATTACTTCGGACTTTTTGAGCATTTTCTCAATTTTTTCTTGAGTAGACAAATCTTACACCTCCATCATTATTGGGAGAACAAATTTATATACATATGCTGAAGGCATATCACTTGTACGCCTTCAGCAGCATGTATCGTAGATTAGTACCCTCTGATTAGATTAACTTTAAGCGCTAATTAATCAACGTAGGTAGCAGCAGGTTGGCACAGCTCAAGCAGCAGGCCTGCAGATTTCGGATGAACGAAAGCGATCTTCATTTGACCAGCGCCATTGCGAGGAGCTTTATCGATCATGCGAACGCCAGCAGCGGTCAGGTCAGCGATAGCAGCTTTGATGTCGTCAACGCGCAGAGCCATATGTTGGATGCCAGGGCCGTTTTTAGCAACATATTTGCCGATAGGGCCGTCGTTGTTTTCAGTAATATCAACGAGGAGTTCGATCAGGGTTTCGCCGCAGGGAACAAATACGGTTGCAACGCCTTGTTCTTTAACTTCTTCAGTACCGGTAGCTTTCAAGCCCAGAACCTCAGTGTACAGTTTAGCAGCTTCTTCCAAGGTGCCAGAGCAAGCGATACCTACATGGTCAACACAAATAGTTTTGAATGCCATAATAATTCCTCCTAAAATTTGTTTTTTGGTGGTTTTATTTTAAAACTTTACCAACAATATCATCAACGACAGAATAAGGCTCGATCTCGCGGGTCTGCATCTTAACTACCAAATCGTCAAATGCTTCCGTTTGAATAACCTCTTTGTCGATGTAGCGGTTTACGCGATCATTAAGCATAGCCGTAACTTCGTTTTTAATACGTTTCTTACGGATATCGCTCAATTTTCCGGAGTCAACCAAATATGCCTTGTGGGCTTCAATGGAATCCACAACAGCCTCTATACCTTCACCCTTGCTAGCAATGGTCCTGTTAATCGGAGGACGCCAGCCAACATGTTCGGGATTTAATTCGAGCATCATTTCAATCTCAATGTTGAGCTTGTCTGTACCTTCACGGTCAGCTTTGTTAATCGTGAAAAGGTCACCGATTTCAAGTATACCTGCTTTAATTGCCTGGATATCGTCGCCCATACCGGGGATGACAACAACCATCGTAGTATCCGCAGTCTTAACAATATCAACTTCGGATTGACCTACGCCTACGGTTTCAACGATAATAACATCCATGCCAAAAGCATCCATCAATTTTACTGCGTCGCCTGCTTTTTGGGACAGGCCGCCGAGACTGCCGCGGGTAGCCATAGAACGAACAAAGATACCTTCGTCCGCCATCAAATCCATCATTCTGATGCGGTCGCCCAAAATAGCGCCGCCGGAATATGGGCTGGTGGGGTCAATTGCTACAATACCAACGGTTTTGCCGCGTTTACGATATTCTTTTGCTAATTTATCTGTCAGAGTACTTTTACCAGCGCCCGGAGGGCCAGTGATACCAATTACATAAGCATTACCAGTATGAGGATAGATCTCTGTCATAATTTTGACAGCGTCATCATATTCATTTTCAACAGCAGTGATTGCCTTAGATAATGCAAGACGAGAATGATTTAATAATTTATCTACTATTTCCATAATTCACACCGCCTTGTCAGATTGTGAATATTTTATAAGGCAAGCCGGGACAAGCCCGGCTTGCAACTTATGGGATAAAATTATTTAACGTTAGCGTTGATGAAGTCAACGATCTTGCTGGTCGGGGTGCCAGGAGTGAATACTTCAGCAATGCCAGCAGCCTTCAGGCCAGGGATATCAGCGTCAGGAATAACGCCGCCGCCGATAACCAGAACATTGTCCAAACCTTTTTCTTTCAGCAGTTCAACTACTTTCGGGAACAGGGTGTTGTGAGCGCCGGACAGCAAGGACAAAGCAACAACTTGTACGTCGTCTTGCAGAGCAGCTTCAGCGATTTGTTCCGGGGTCAGACGGATACCGGTATAGATAACTTCAAAACCAGCGTCGCGCAATGCACGAGCTACAACTTTAGCACCGCGGTCATGGCCGTCCAGACCCGGTTTAGCAACTAAAACTTTAACGTTAGCCATTATAAAATACCTCCGTATATGTCAGTGTTTACAAATTAGAGAGTGGTATGAGGTTGGTATTCGCCGAATACTTTTCTCATAACGCCGCAGATTTCACCTTCGGTAGCATATGCACGAACAGCGTCGAGGATCAAAGGCATCAGGTTTACAGACTCGTCTGCGCAGCCAGCTTCCAGAGCAGCCAAGGTTTCAGCAACTTTAGCATTGTCACGGCGAGCTTTCAGAGCAGCGATCTTTTCAGCTTGCAGTTTGCCTACAGAGCCGTCTACGCGCAGCAGGTTTTTCGGAGGTTCTTCCTCTTGGGTGAATTTGTTAACGCCAACGATGATACGGTCGCCTTTTTCGATTTCCATCTGCCATTTGTAAGCGGAATCTTGGATTTCTTTTTGGATGTAGCCTTTAGCGATTGCTTCAGGAGCGCCACCGATTTCGTCGATCTTTTTGATGTATTCCCAAGCTTCTTTCTCGATCTTGTCGGTCAGAGCTTCTACATAGTAGGAACCGCCCAACGGGTCAACGGTGTCAGCCAGGCCGGATTCGTAAGCAACAATTTGTTGGGTACGCAGAGCGATGGTTACGGACTCAGTGGTCGGCAGAGCCAAAGCTTCGTCCTTGGAGTTGGTGTGCAGGGATTGCGTACCACCCATTACAGCAGCAGCAGTTTGCAGAGCAACACGAACGATGTTGTTGTTCGGTTGTTGAGCGGTCAGCATGGAGCCAGCAGTTTGGGTATGTACGCGCAGCATCATGGATTTGGGTTTCTTAGCGCCGAAACGCTCTTTCATAACTTTAGCCCATACACGACGGGAAGCACGGAATTTAGCAACCTCTTCCAATACGTTGTTATGAGCGTTCCAGAAGAAGGACAGACGACCAGCGAAAGCGTCAACGTCCAGACCAGCTTTGATAGCAGCTTCTACATAAGCAATGCCGTCAGCGATGGTGAATGCGATTTCCTGAGAAGCGGTAGAACCAGCTTCACGGATATGGTAACCGGAAATGGAGATGGTGTTCCACAGCGGTACATTCTTGGAGCAATATTCAAAAATATTGGTGATCAAACGCATGGACGGTTTCGGCGGGAAAATGTAGGTGCCGCGAGCAGCGTACTCTTTCAGAATATCGTTCTGAATGGTGCCGCGCAGTTTGTCAGCGGAAACGCCTTGTTTTTCAGCAACTGCAATGTACATAGCCAGCAGTACGGATGCAGGAGCGTTGATGGTCATAGAAGTAGAAACTTTATCGAGGGAAATTTGGTCGAACAGGATTTCCATATCAGCCAAGGAGTCGATAGCTACGCCTACTTTACCAACTTCGCCTTCAGCCATCGGATCGGTGGAGTCATAACCAATCTGGGTCGGCAGGTCGAATGCGCAGGACAGGCCGGAACCACCGTTAGCCAGCAGGTAACGATAACGTTTGTTGGATTCTTCAGCGGTGGAGAAACCAGCATACATACGCATGGTCCAGAAACGGCCACGATACATGGTGGGTTGTACGCCACGGGTATAAGGATATTCACCGGGGAAGCCCAGTTTAGTCATGTAGTCAAAGTCTTCACCAAGATCTACCGGGGTGTACAGTCTGTTAGGAACCAGGTTTGCGCGTTCAGGGTTTTTTACCAGTTTAGCTTCAACATCAGCATGATATTTCTCTAAACCAGCTTTAATTTCTTCAAATGCCATTCTCAAATCCTCCTTAAAATATTTGGTTTGCATATTTCGGATTGGACGGATCCGAAATGATGGTGAGAGTGTCCGTCAGTGACGGTATATGGCAAAGCCTCAGGGCCTCGTCAACTTTTTTATATATACTTGCCGATAGGACTCGCACCTATCGGCAAGTACCTTAACATAGTTTAACCTATTTTGAGAAACTTCTCAAGGGGTATTGAAAAGTTTTTTTGATTATTTAACCATGCCTTCCATGGAGCCGGTTTCGTTGAACAGTTTGTAGCAATCGAAAGCTTCTGCCAGGATGTGCGGGGTTTGGCTGTTGCCGCAAGCTTCACAAGCGCGTTTGAAGTAATCATACAGCCAGGGTTGATATTTCGGGTTAGCGATTTGATCGATGATGATAGGAGCTTTCTCTTTCGGGGACAAGCCGCGCAGGTCTGCAACGCCGCGTTCGGAAACGATAACGTCAACGTCCAGAGTAGCATGGTCGATGTGGCTGCAGAACGGAACAACAGAGGAAATCTTGCCGCCTTTAGCCAGAGAGTTGGTGAAGAATACGGTCAGGAAACCGTTACGAGCAAAGTCGCCGGAACCGCCAACGCCGTTCATCAATTTAGTACCGCAAACGTGAGTGGAGTTAACATTGCCATAGATGTCGACTTCGATAGCGGTGTTCATAGCGATAACGCCGATACGACGAGCAACTTCCGGGCTGTTGGAAACTTCTTGCGGACGGAGCAGCAAGTATTTCTTATATTTGTCAACATTCTCGTAGAATTTCTTTTGGCACTCAGGAGACGGGGTCAGAGCAGTACCGGAAGCAACTCGCAGTTTGCCGGCGTCGATCAGGTCGAACATACCGTCTTGGATAACTTCGGTATAAACGGTCAGGTCTTCAAAGTCGGAGTTAACCAGACCGTTGATAACTGCGTTAGCAACGGAGCCTACGCCGGATTGCAACGGCAGCAGGTTCTTCGGCAGGCGGCCTTCCTTAACTTCGTTTTTCAGGAAGTCAACCAGGTTTTTGCCCATATGCTTAGCGTCTTCGTCGATTTCGCCTAACGGACGAACTTTATCAGTGATGTCACAAGGAACTACTGCAACGATCTTGTCTACTTCACAAGGAATGTAGGTGGTTCCGATGCGGTCTTCCGGAGCGCAAACAGGAATCGGTTGACGGTTAGGAGGATCCAGAGGAACATAGGAGTCATGCATGCCTTCCAACTCTTTCGGTTGGGTGGTGTTAACTTCTACGATAACCTTCTTAGCGCCAGCTACATAAGAGGAGCTGTTGCCCATGGAAGTGGTCGGGATCAGGCCTACCATGCCGTTGCCCAGATCGTTGATTTTGCAAACCTCGACGATTGCAACGTCAACGCCTTTGCGGTTAGCCATAAAGCCGTAACGAACCATTTGAGCCATATGGGACAGATGAATATCAGCATATTTTACTTTGCCAGCGTTGATAGCTTTACGCATGGTGGCGTTGGTCTGATAAGGCAGACGGCGGTCGATGCAGTCAGCTTCTACCATTGCTTGGTCAATTTCGGGGCCAACGGAAGCGCCGGTCCAAACATTAACTTTGAAAGGAGTTTTTTTAGCTTTTTCAGCCAGAGCCAGAGGTACAGCTTTCGGATAGCCGGACGGAGTAAAGCCGCTGACACCTACGTTGTCACCGTCTTTTACAAATTCTGCAGCAGCTTCAGCGCTCATAACTTTGCCAGCTACTACGTCACAAATGCGATCTTTAATGTCGATCATGTTTACCTTCCTCCTTAATAATTAGGACATTGTGTTTTATAAGGGTCGCCCCTTTGCTTATAACTTGTCTGCAGTTCTGCACGCAAACCTCCAGACAAGGTATTGCCTCGGTCAAGCATTTCACAAACATTTCATACTTGACTATATAGTCTTTTCGACACTGGCAGGAAAACTCCTGCTAGTTTCAGGAATATTTTTTATAAAATTTGCTTCTCTTTCTGCTACAATTATAACACATTTTTCCAAAAACTTCACTTCTTTTTCAGAAATAATTTCCTACTCATTAGTGAAGCGAGCTTCTATGACCCATCAGTCAGATTGACGCTCAACGCTTACTATGATACCAATAAAACTGTAACATAGCAAGCTTTTTCTTTACAATTTTAAAAAATCCCCTGCCTTTTTTCACATTCAGGCAGGGGACTTGTATTGTTCTGTTATGCCTAATCGCGGTTTTGCGCTTTGTAGTGCGTATGCAATAGACTATGGGCTTTTTCTCCGAGAGGTTCGCCAAGCCAAGTAGCATAAAGCGTTTTTATTTCCGGATTATCATGGGATTTTCGTAATTCGCTGGCACGATCGCAGGCAAGCAGCCCTTCGCGACGCATTTTGCGTATCCCGCCGCTTACCGGTATGGGCTGTCCGCCGCCGCCGATGCAGCCTCCCGGACAGGCCATAACTTCAATAAAATGATAATCAGCCGTTCCCGCCTTCATACGCTCCAGCATTTTTTTAGCGGAGCCCAAGGTATTGCAGACCGCTATCTTCACCGCCGTACCTGCCACGTCTACGACCGCCTCGCGGGTTTCCGCCATGCCGCGTACCTCGGTATAATCTACTTTAGGCAGGCTTGCTCCCGCCACGACGTCGGCTACAGTACGCAGAGCCGCTTCCATAACGCCGCCCGTCGTACCAAAAATTACCGCCGCGCCGGTACCGGTACCCAAAGGCGAATCGTACTGGCTTTCCGGCAGCGAAGCAAAATTAATGCCTGCCTCGCGGATCATGCGTCCCAGCTCCCGCGTAGTAATGACAATATCCACGTCGCGGTAGCCGCTGCTGCACATTTCCTCTCTGGCAGCCTCCGCCTTTTTAGCCGTACAGGGCATTACGGATACGCTGACGATCTGTGCCGGGTCAATCCCGGCTCTTTCGGCATAGTAGGTTTTCGCTATAGCGCCGAACATCTGCTGCGGCGATTTAGCCGTGGATAAATGGGGCAGCAGCTCAGGATATTTCATTTCAATCATATTTACCCAGCCGGGGCTGCAGGAGGTAATCATAGGCAGCACGCCGCCGTTCTGCAGGCGCTCTAAAAATTCGTGCCCCTCCTCCATAATCGTCAGATCGGCTGAAAAATTAGTATCGAATACTTTATCAAAGCCCAGCTGCCGCAAAGCAGTGACCATTTTCCCCGTCACAATCTCGCCGGCGGGAATGCCCAGTTCCTCGCCCAAGGCCACGCGCACTGCCGGAGCTGTCTGCACGACGACTACCTTGCTGTCGTCGTTGATGGCGTTCCAAACCCTTTCCGTATCGTCCTTTTCCACAATGGCGCCCGTAGGACAAACGCTGGCGCACTGGCCGCAGTAGCTGCACTGAGAATTAAGCAGATCATGCTCGAAGGCCGTCGAAACGATGGTATTGAAGCCGCGTCCGGCAAAGCTGTAGACATTCATGCCCTGAACGTCGCGGCAAACACGTATGCAACGGCCGCACAAAATACATTTTTCCTGATCGCGTACCAGCGACGGATTGCTACTGTCGATAGTATGCGCCTTAGTTTCGCCGCCCTCAAAGCGCAGCTTGCGCACGCCCAAATCGGCCGCCATATTCTGCAGCTCGCAATCGCCGCTTTTTTGGCAGCACAAGCAGTCCTTGGGATGGTTTGTCAAAAGCAGCTCGATAACCGTTTTACGCGCCTCGCGCACTTTATTGGTATTGGTTTTGACCACCATACCCTCGCTTACAGGATAAACGCAGGAAGCAACCAGGGTACGCGCGCCGCTGGCCTCTACCATGCACAGGCGGCAGGCTCCCTCAGCCCGCAGGTCGGGATGATAGCACAGCGTAGGAATATAGATACCGGCGGCACGAGCCGCCTCCAGGACGGAGCTTCCGGCAGGAGCCTGGATCTGCCGGCCGTCAATCGTTAAATTTACCATTTTCATCATGCAGACCCCCTCAGCTCTTAATAATAGCCTTAAACGGACACGCCGACATGCAAGCGCCGCATTTAATACACTTAGTCTGATCGATAACATGCTGCTTTTTCACAGCGCCGCTGATAGCCTTCGCCGGACAATTGCGCGCGCATAAGCCGCAGCCGCGACAAGCGTCGGTAATAGTATAACGCGCCATCTTTTCGCATACGGCCGCCGGACAGCGCTTTTCTTTAATATGAGCCTCGTACTCGTGGCGGAAATACTTCAAGGTAGACAGCACAGGGTTAGGCGCGGTCTGTCCCAAGCCGCACAGAGCCGTTTCCTTGATATTCTTCGCCAGATTTTCCAGCAGCTTGATATCGCCCTCGCGGCCCTGCCCTTCCGTAATACGGTTCAAAATCTCCAGCATACGCTTCGTTCCCTCGCGGCAGGGAGTACACTTGCCGCAGGATTCGGACTGGGTGAAATTCAGGAAGAACTTAGCCACGTCCACCATGCAGGTGTCTTCGTCCATAACGACCAGGCCGCCGCTGCCCATCATAGCTCCGGCAGCGATCAAAGAATCGTAGTCTACAGGCAGGTCCAGCATGCTTTCCGGCAGGCAGCCGCCCGACGGGCCGCCTATCTGCACCGCTTTGAACTTTTTGCCGTTGGTGATGCCGCCGCCGATATCGTAAATAATTTCGCGCATGGTGATGCCCATGGGAACCTCGGCCAGACCGGTATTATTTATCTTGCCCGTTAAAGCGAAAACCTTGGTGCCCTTGGATTTTTCCGTGCCGAACTGGCAGTACCAGTCCGCGCCGTGTACAATAATCTGCGCCACGTTAGCGAAGGTTTCGACGTTGTTAATATTCGTCGGTTTGCCCCACAGTCCGGATACGGCCGGGAAGGGCGGACGGGGACGCGGCATACCGCGCTTACCCTCGATGGAGGCCATCAGCGCCGTTTCCTCGCCGCAGACAAAAGCGCCTGCGCCCTCTTTAATATGCAGCTTAAAGCTAAAACCGCTGCCGAAAATATTCTCGCCTAAAAGGCCCATCTCCTCTGCCTGCTGAATAGCGATACGCAGGCGTTTAATAGCCAAAGGATATTCGGCGCGCACATAAATATAGCCTTCGTCAGCGCCGATAGCATAGCCGCAGACAGCCATGCCCTCCAGCACGCGATGGGGGTCGCCCTCCAGTACGCTGCGGTCCATAAACGCGCCCGGATCGCCCTCGTCCGCATTGCAGATAACATATTTTTTATCGCTGACCGAAGCTTTGGCAAACTGCCATTTCATGCCCGTGGGAAAGCCGCCACCGCCGCGTCCGCGCAGCCCGGATTTTTTTACCTCCTCTACCACTTGCTCGGGAGTCATTTCCGTTACGGCCTTAGCCAGCGCCTCATAACCGCCTACGGCGATATATTCTTCAATAGCCTCCGGATTGATAGCGCCGCAGTTGGCCAGCACCAGACGATGCTGCTTTTTGTAAAACCCAATCTCAGAATAATTAGGCACTCTGTCCTGGGTTAAAGGCTCATGGTACAGCAGGCGCTGCACAATGCGCCCCTTATATAAATGCTCTTCGACAATATCCTTAACGTCCTCGTTTTTGACGCCGCAATAAAAGGTGCCTTCAGGATATACGATAACCAGCGGGCCATGCTCGCAAAAGCCGTGGCAGCCGGTTTCAACCACCATTACCTCGTCCTGCAGCCCAAAGCTTTGCAGCTCTTTGGCAAAGGCTATCTGGATTTCCTTGGAACCGTTGGCCTTGCAGCCCGTACCGCCGCAAACCAACACATGAGCTCTGATATGCTGCATAATTTCTCCTCCAGTCCGCTGCCCGCCGTTGGCAGCCTATGCCGCAGCTGCCAACTGCGGCAGTATTTTATTCGTCTATTTTACCGACTACCAGCTCTTCCACAATTCTGCCGTTGACCACATGCTCGGCAATAATTTTCGGCACATCCTCCGGCTTCACCTTGCCATAGGTAATGCGGGCTTCGCCGGGACGCACCACATCCACCAGCACCTCTTTTTCACACATGCCGATGCAGCCCGTCTGCTGTACCTGTACCTCCAGCAGCCGCCGCTTATTAAGCTCGTCCAAAATTGCCTTCATGACCTCGCGGGCTCCGGCAGCGATACCGCAGGTCCCCATGCCCACAATAATCTTGGTTCCCGTTTCCTTCCGCAGCTTGATATCCGCTTTCAATTTATCACGCAAAGCGTGCAGATCCGCTAAGCTTTTCATTTCATAACCTCCCTTGCAGCTTCGCCAGCTGCTGTCCTAAATACTGGCTCAGCCAAGCGTAAATTTCGGAATTGGCAAAATCGCAGGCGTCGCCCAAAATATCCCGCACCTCCTGCGTTGTAAAGATAAAGCTGCCGCCTGCGCAGCTATACTTAAAATACAATTCTATCTGCGGCGCTCCCGCCAGCAGCACGGCAATGCTGTCCGCCAAATCGCCTAAAGGCGGGCGGTCAATATTATCCGCAGCAAAATAAGCGGCCAGCTCCGTGCCCTTACCCGGCGCCGAAGCGATGTCCAAACGGCCGCCGCACTGCTGCGTTACCATATCCATGAAAGGTATGCCCAGCCCTACCTTGCGCGTCTTACGCGACGTAACGAAAGGGTCGCGCACCTGGCGCAGCATTTGCGCGTCCATACCGCAGCCGTCGTCGCTGACGCGAAAGACAAAAAAGCCGGCTTCATTTTCATTGACCTCGATAGCGATATGCTTCGCTCCGGCAGCCACCGAATTCTGCGCAATATCCAAAATATGCAGCGACAGCTCCCGCATTTTATTTATACCTGTCTAAAATGGCCGCCAGCTTATCTGTAGTCAGACGACCGTGAGTGTCCTCGTTGATTTGCATAACGGGAGCTAAACCGCAGGCGCCTATACAAGCCACCGTTTCCAGCGTAAACCGCAAATCCTCGGTGGTATGCCCCGCCTTAATGCCCAGCTGCTTTTCCAAAGCCTGCAAAATCGTTTTGCCGCCGCGCACATGGCAGGCAGTCCCCTGGCACACGCGGATAATATTGCGTCCGCGGGGATTCAGATGGAACAGGGAATAAAAGGTAACTACGCCGTAAATATCGGCAATGGGCGTGCCCGTCTGCTTAGCGATGTATTCCAGCACATCCTTGGGCAAATAATTATACAGATTCTGCACCTCCTGCAAAATCGGAATCAAGGGTCCCTTTACGTCCCTGTACTTGGCCAGAATAGCGTCGATGCGCACCCGTTCTGGATTTGCGCCGCCGCAGCAGCTGCAATTATGCTCCAGCCTGTTTTCACTGATGCTCATGGTATCCCTCCTCCAAAAAGGAATATGAATATATTACTAAATTAAGTATAGCATTATAGTAAAGTTTAAGCAACGCTGTATGCTGTATGCCCTGCTTATAGCATACTATATTTCTATTATTTTTCGCAGAAATCCGAAAATTTTCCTGGCAATAAGCTGCGCCCGCCGTATCCCGCCAAAGCCAGCTGCAGCTCCTGCAGCGTCAGCGCTTCTACGGTAAGCAGATTTTTCGGCCCCTGCACAAAGTCCAGTATATTATGGGCGTCCGAATCAGTCACATAGGGCAGATAGCCCGCCAATCGCTGCAAAGAGGACTGTACGCTGCGCCGCCAGCCTGCGGCAGAAATTTCCGCCGCCGCAAAGCCAAAGCCCGGCTCGATAAAGCCCAGCTGGCCTACAATGCTGTAGGCCGGGCGGTCGATATGCGCGGCAATGGTTAAGCCGCCTAAGGCCGCCACCTGGCGCACCACCTGCTCAGCAGTTAAATTGAGAGGAGCCAACATCAGCCGTTCCTCCTCCCGCACAAATTCATCCTCCGAATCCACCACGAACTGCGCTCCAAAGCGGGCGGCGTCGTTAAGCCTGCCGTTCATATGCTTATCCACTACCTGCTGCCAAGCTTCCAGCTGCTCCAGCGTATCGAACAGCGCCACAATATGCGCCTCCTCCAGACATTCCACCTCCATGCCCGGAAAAACCTTCACGCCGTATTCTTCGCCGCAGCGCACGGCAGCCGCCGCATTGGCGCTGGCATTGTGGTCCGTAATAGCGATTGCGCCAATGCCAAATTCCGCAGCCCGCAGCACAATATGATGGGGCGTCATTTCTACCTCGGCGCAGGGCGAAAGCAGCGTATGAATATGCAGATCGGTTAAAACGCGCTGCATAGCCTATGCCCGGCCCACGCCCAGGGCGTACAGCTTACCAATAACCTCAAAGGCAGGTTCCTCGGTAGCGGCGATGACCACATCGTTCAGATTAGCCTTGTTCAGCGTATCGGCGGCAACGGGTCCGTCGCCTGCCACAATCACGGCGGATAAGCCTATGAGAGAAGCGACGGCAGCCACGTTCTGATGCCCCTGCATCGTCACCCACACCATGCCCGGCTGGGCCTGTCCCATAGCGTTGCTCAGCAGGTCGGACGCATAACCGCCCTCCACGTCGGCATACAGCGCATCCTCGGATACATCCTTAGTCAGCAGCTTTAAATTCAGTGCATCGATCATTTCTTTAACCTTCATTATGCTCATCCTCCGTATTATTCAACATCTTAGGCTCATGATAAATAGGAATCTGCCTTGCCAGCTCCAGCATTCCCTGGGAAAGCTTATGCACGCTGGCGCGCAGCTTAAAGATACAGTCAATCTCGTGCGCCTTGCCCTGCACGATATCCTCTGCCAATCCCTGACAGCTGGGCGCGCCGCAGGCGCCGCAGTCCAGCCCCGGCAGGGAACACAGTACCTCCTCCATGCGCTCGAACTTTTTCATCGCTTCCATAATATCGTCGTCCAGCTGCATCATAGGCCGCGGCACCAGCTTTTTGCGGTAAGCCGCCGAGGTGGGGAAATCCTGCAGCACCATGGTCTGCGCCATAGCCGCATGCCTGTCGTCAGGCTCTGCGGCGCGCATAGCGCTGATGCGCTGCCGCAGATTGCATTCCGCTACAAATTTATTTTCCGCTGTCAAAAGGCCGCCCAGGCAGCCGCCCTTACAGGACAAGCATTCCACATAATCCAGCTGCGGCATTTTATTCATGGAAATCTGCTCTAAAATATCATATACATTATCGATGCCATGCACCGATAAGCCGTTAGTAATCCCGGCAGAAACAATTTCCCCTCCGTAAGCGCCCCAGCTAAGCCCATAGGAAGAGCCGGTACGCACATGCAGCTCGTGCCCGCCGCCAAGATTTTTCAACAGCAGGCCATAAATCTCCGCCAGGCCAAAGCTGCCGGAAAGCTCCGTATGCTGTACATCCACCGACTGGCGGATATTTGTTTCCTTGGACGGACAGGGCGAGATAAACCAAACGCCGATCAGCTCCGGCGGCATTTGCAGCCGGGCGACCGCCTCGCGCTTCACATAAATAGCCGCCGCCTCCACCGGAGCCAGCACCGGCACCACCTGCTTAATCAGCTCGGGGAATTTTACCTGAATCAAACGCAACACAGCCGGACAGGTGCTGGAAATCAGAGGCTTGCGCCCGCCTGTATAATTTTTAATATAGTCCTCTATCTCGCAGGCTATATATTCGGAAGCCAGCGAAACGTCAAAAATCTCGTCGAAGCCAAGATTGTGCAGCCCCTGCCAAATATCCGTCAGCGGTACGCTGGCCGGAAACTGGGAATACAGCGACGGCGCAGGCAGCACAATATTATAGGCATATTTGGTCAGCCCCTCCAGCGTGTCGGAACGCACGGAAAAGGCATGGTAGGGACAACCAGCGGCGCAGGCTCCGCAGTCGATGCAGCGGTCAGCCAGAATTTCCGCCTGACCGTTGCGCACGCGAATAGCCTCCGTCGGACAAAGCTTAACGCAGGATACGCAGCCCTGACATTTATCCTGCTGCAGCTGCACAGAATGATAGTATTTAGTAGGAGCCATGCGTATCACCTCTCTCTCAAAATATATTCAAGGCTGACGCCCAAGGGCCCAGCCGGCAACCTTACAAATCCTCGCTCTGATGCTTAAAGCACATAACAATCGTCGTGCCCTGCCCCACAGCGGACTGAATATCAAATTCGTCGGAGCATTTCTGCATGTTAGGCAGGCCCATACCGGCGCCAAAGCCCATCTGACGCACATAATCGGGCGCTGTGGACCAGCCCTCCTGCAGCGCCTTGTTGATATCGGGAATACCCGGCCCCTTATCGCTGACGGTAATCACTGTTTTATCAGGAAAAACCTCGGCCGCCACATTGCCGCCGCCGGCATGAATAATGACATTCATTTCCGCTTCATAGGTACCGATGGCGATACGGCGCACAATATCCGCCGGAATACCCAAACGCTGCAGCATCTTTTTAATTTTAGAGGAAGCCTCGCCGGCGCGTTCAAAGTCCCCGCCCACACAATCAAAAGCTATTTTTACAGATTTACTATCGCCCATTCTATTTACTCCTTTTATGGCAGCCGCGAATCCCGGCCCCGTACAAAATACCGCAGGCTTCAAACAGCGAATAGCCTGTTACCAGAACCGGCAGCATATTTTCCTCTGCCGCAACCAGAATATCCTTGTCCGGGCGCTTATCGCGTACAAATACCAACGCGCTCAGCTCGGTCATTTCGGCAGTACGTACCACCTGCATATTAGTCAGCCCTGTACACAGCAGCGTATTGCGCTTGGTAAAGGCTAATACATCGCTCATCATATCGCTGCCGCAGCAGGTTTCTACCTGACGTTCCAGATAATCCCGCCCCGCCAATACCTCGGCGTCCAGCAGCCTTTGCACATCTTTAAGATTCATACACATCGCTCCCATATGCTCGATCGTCAGTCTGATATACTTATATAAATTTATTGTACACTGTTCGTGGTAAGATGTAAATAAAGCGAGCCGATTCCGTCAGGATTTTTTCCTAACTACTGCTGCACTGTAATTTTGCTTACATAAGCGCAAAAAGGACTGCGCCCTAAGGCATCAGTCCTAAAAATAATTTACATACTCCAGCGTTTACTCTATTGTCGCTAACGCCTGCGCCAAATCGGCGATAATATCGTCTTTATCCTCCAAGCCGCAGGAAATACGCACCAGTCCTGCCGGTATCCCAGCCGCAGCCAGCTGCTCGTCCGTCAACTGACGGTGAGTCGACGTCGCCGGATTCAGGCAGCAGGTACGGGCGTCGGCCACATGGGTTTCGATAGCCGCCACCTGCAGCCGCTTCATAAAAGCTTCCGCCGCCGAACGTCCGCCCTTTAAATTAAAGGAAACTACGCCGCAGCCGCCATTGCCCAAATATTTCTGCGCCAAAGCGTAATATTTATTGGAGGGCAGGCCGGGATAATTAACATATTCCACCTGCGGCTGCTTTTCCAAAAATTCGGCCACGGCCTGCCCGTTCTCCACATGGCGCGGCATGCGCACATGCAGCGATTCCAAGCCCAAATTCAGGATAAAGGCGCTTTGCGGCGATTGGCTGCAGCCAAAATCGCGCATCAGCTGCGCCGTAGCCTTCGTAATAAACGCGCCTTCCCTGCCAAATTTTTCGGCATAGGTAATGCCGTGGTAGGAGGCGTCGGGACTGCATAGGCCGGGGAACTTTTCAGCGTGCGCCAGCCAGTCGAACTTGCCGCCGTCCACTAACGCGCCGCCGACGCAGGAGCCGTGCCCGTCCATATACTTAGTGGTGGAATGCGTAACGATATCCGCGCCCCATTCGATAGGACGGCAATTAACAGGCGTGGGGAAGGTATTGTCCACAATCAGCGGTACGCCGTGCTGATGCGCAGCTTTGGCAAATTTTTCGATATCCAGAACCGTCAGCGCCGGATTGGCAATGGTTTCGCCAAAAACAGCCTTAGTATTATCCTGAAAGGCCGCGTCCAGCTCCGCCTGCGTGCAATCGGGACTGAGAAAAGTAGCCGTCACGCCCATCTTCGCCATAGTAACCGCTATCAAATTAAAAGTACCGCCGTAAATCGACGACGACGCTACAATGTGCCCGCCGTTTTCGCAGATATTAAAAAGCGCGAAGAAATTAGCCGCCTGCCCCGACGAGGTCAGCATGGCCGCCGTGCCACCCTCCAGTTCGGCGATTTTAGCCGCCACAAAATCACAGGTAGGATTTTGCAGGCGGGAATAAAAATAGCCGCTGGCCTCCAAATCGAACAGCTTGCCCATGGCCTCGCTGGTGTCGTATTTAAAAGTAGTGGATTGAATAATGGGAATCTGACGCGGCTCGCCGTTACCCGGCCTGTAGCCTGCCTGGATGCATTTGGTATTGAGATTGACATTGCTCATGATTTCGTTCCCTCCGTTATGATAATTGCTTATTTTTTGATGTCCGCGCCCAACTGCTGCAGCTGCAGCAAAATCCTGTTATACTCGTTCAGCGCCTTATTCAGCTTATCGCCATTGGCTGGAGCCAGCTGCGTCAAATCATAAGGCGTATCCTGATAAACGATGTTCAGCCAATTCATATAAAACAGATGCGCATAGCTGCGCCATTTAAACACCGGCTGCTGCGTCGTATCGTTATCGGGAAAATAGTATTCCGGGATAGCGATGGGCAGGCCTTTTTTCTTATCGCGATAATATTCGTCCGCCAGCGTATAACGGTCGTACTCAAAATGTCCCAGCACAAAAATCCGGCGCAAATCTTTAGTCGCGCAGATATTGATGCCGTTTTCTACCGAACGCGATAATACCTGCAAAGCCTTGCAGGCGTCGATAGCGTCGTCGTCCACCGCCGTATGCCGCGACTGGGGAATAAAATACCGGTCGTCAAAGCCGCGCAGCAGGGGATGGTTGCGCACCGTCAGCCCATAAGGGAAAATACCGAACATTTTGGCCGGAAGCACAGTCTTGTTGACGCCATAATAATGGTATAACGCCGCCTGTGCGCCCCAGCATAATGTCATAGTAGAATAACAGTGAAACTCTGCCCAATCCAAATAGGCGACAATTTCCTGCCAGTAATCCACGTTCTCAAACGCGTAGGTTTCTACCGGCGCGCCCGTCATCAAAAAAGCGTCGTAATAACGGTTCTTGACGTCCTTAAACTCTAAATAGGCCCTGTCCAGATAGGAATTATCCGTATGGGTGGTTTCACGGCTTACTGTGCGGCAGAAATCCACCTCAATCTGCAAGGGCGAATTGCCCAGCAGGCGCAGCAGCTGAATTTCCGTGGGCTTTTTTAGCGGCATCAAATTAAGAATGCACACCTTCAGCGGACGCACGCGCTGGTTGTTAGCACGTTCCTCCGTCATGGTAAAAATTCCTTCCTCCTGCAGTTGCACAATGGCCGCTAAATTATCGTTGACTTTAATCGGCATAACAGTTCCTCCTCCCGGCGGCGCGCCTGCCTGCGCGCCTTTATTTTACAACGCCTTTACAGGAACCGTCACGAGGCAATAAAAAAGCTTCCGTTCCTGTAATACATACAGGGACGAAAGCGTAAATTCCGTGATACCACCCTATTTCGTCCATACGTCGCCGCATGAACCTCTTCAAGTACGCAGGGATTGGCTACCCTTTAATACTCCAGCGCTGTAACGGGCGCTCCCGGACGGCCTAAATGCGTACATCTCAGCCCATCGACTCCAAGACCATCTTCAATGAAACCATCTGCTCCCCCTTGCACCACAGCGGAGGCTCTCTGCGCCAGACTCGCCCATCTACTCTTCTCTTCATAGTCCAAATATTAAGCTATGTGCTAGATGATACAACACTAAACGCGCCGCGTCAACAAAATTTGCAAAATTTTACAGCAGCCAATTTTATGCCGCGCCGAATGTAAATAATATTACACAGCGCTCCTAATCCTGCCGCTCATAAGCGTTCAGCTTCCAGCACAGCATCGTCAGCCCGCCCAAAAGCCAAAAGAGCAGACCCATCTGCGTATTGAAATAGACGTGATCCGTCAAGCCGCCTACGGCAATGCCCACCGTCGCCAGCACATAGCCGCGCCCCATAGCGCGCAGCCACAGGCCGCGCCCTCGGAACGCCAGGCGCCAGCCCGTGCGCAGAAAGACGCCCCACCACACCAGCAGGAAGGCAAACAGCCCGTGCCAGCCCAGCTCGGCTAAAACATTTAGGAAAATATTATGGCAATGGTACATGATGACGCTGGTATCCGCAAGATAATAATTATATTCAGGATACACGAAGCGATAGCCGTACCACCCCACGCCCCAGGGAAATTTCTCAATAATCCATTTTGTACTTTTCAGATAAGCCAGGCGCAGCGCCGCCGACGTATCCTCGCCGCTGCTAATGGACGATAAGCGGTGCAGCACTGTCTGCCCGCCCAAGGCCAGGACTGCCGCCCCGCCCGCCAGCACCGGCACAAAGGCCTTGCGGCAGAACAGCACGCAGAAGGCCAGCAGCACGGCGGCGCAGGCCAACCAGTTGCCGCGACTGTAGGTATATAACAAGCAGACAGACGCCAAAACGCCCGTGAATAAAAATGCCAGCCGCCAGCGCCTGCTGCCCTTCGCCGCCTGAAAGAAAGCGGCGGCATAAGCAATCACCAGCACCAGATACCCTGCTAAGATATTGGGGTTCACCAGCGTGGAATAAACGCGCACCTTCAAATCGGGAAACTGCGCCGGGTCCGACCACACGCCGTCGCCGGCAATCCCCAGAATTTTCTGGGCGATGCCCACGCTACTGACCACAACCGATACCGCAAGGAAAGCTCCAATCAGCTGCAAAGGCCGCGGCAAAGCGCAGAAGCGCTGCCAGCAGCCCCGCCAACCGGCAGCATACGCCTGCTTCTGCTCCGCGCCGCCAAAGACCTGCGGCCGCAGCCAGCCGTACCGCAGCAACACAAATAATAGCGCTCCGTACTGCCCCGCCACGTACACATAATTCCACGAGGAAATAAACCTGTCGCGCGAAAAATGCAGGGACAGCCAGCCTATAGCCAGCAGCAGATACAGCGCTCCCTGCTGCCATTTTTGCAACACGCAGGGCTGCCGCCGTCCCTTGACCGCCGCCGTCAGCAGCGCCGCCAAAAAGGTTACGGCCACACAGCAGGCGGTAAATTCCTGATGCAAAGGAATCACCGCCACTGTAAACAGCAGCATATAATATATTTTTGTATCGAGATAATCTGCAATCCTTTGTAAATTCATACCGCTACCTACCGGCGCTCTGCGCCCAGTCCAGCCCAAACGATTTTAATGCAGCCGCTGCCGTTCCGCCAACAGCAGCTTTTTAAATTCGCCCACCAGATACAGGCTGCCGCAAACGCAAACCACGCCGTGCTCGCCAGCGGCCTGCAAGGCTTGGCCGTAAGCCTGCGCCAAATCGTCAACCGGCACGGCGTTGGGTCCGACAAGCTTAGCCAAATCTGCCGCTTCTGCCGCGCGCGCGCCCTGGTCGGCGCGCACCGTGTAAACGACGTCGTCTTGATGAATCAGCGTCTTGATAACGCCGCTCATGTCTTTGTCGCCCATCATGCCGAAAACAAAGCATACCCTTTGCCCCGGATAATACTTATCCAAGGCCTTGCGCAGCGCTTCCGCGCCATTGGGATTATGCGCGCCGTCCAAAATAATGTCCGGCTGCTGCGAGATGCGCTCCAAGCGCCCCGGCCACACGGTATTGGCCGCGCCCAAATGCAGCGCCAGCTCGTTAATGCGGTCGTCCTGCTTGGACACCAGCTTAGCCGCCACGATAGCTACGCTGCTGTTTTTAATCTGATGCTCGCCCGGCAGCTTAATCTCGTAATCTGAGCTGTACACATCTCCAGCGTGCAGCGTAAATTTTTGTCCTGCCATAGAGCTGCTGACTTCCTCGCCATAAAAGGCTTTGCCGTACAAATATACTGGAGCATTTTTAAACATGGCAAAGCTTACTATCGGACCTAAAGCTTCGTTCCCCTCCGCCGCCGTCACCACGGGCACGTTTTCCTTAATAATGCCCGCCTTCTGCATGGCGATGCGCTCCACCGTCTTGCCGCAGCGATCCGTATGGTCCAGCGCCACGTTGGTAATAACCGATACCACCGGCGTAATGACGTTCGTAGAATCCCACAGGCCGCCCATGCCGACCTCGATGACCGCGTAATCCACCTTTTGCAGATAAAAATATAGGAACGCCGCCGCCGTCAGCACTTCAAATTGCGTAGGCTGCTGGCAGACGCCCTTTTTCACCACGCTCTCGGCGGCAACCTTGACAGCGCTGATAACCGTCGCAAAATCCTCGTCGCTGATGTCCTGCCCGTTCAGGTTGATACGCTCGTTATATTTCACCAGATGGGGCGAAGTAAATTTGCCCACCTTTAAATTGGCGGCCAGTAAAATATTGGCAATCATACTTGACACGGAGCCCTTGCCGTTGGTGCCGGTAACGTGTACCGTTTTAAGCTTCTGTTCCGGGTTATCCAGCTCCCGCAGCAGTCCTTCGATGCGCTCCATGCCCAGCTGAATGCCGAACTTGCCCAACCCGTCCAAATACGCCAGGCTTTCAGTGTAATTCATAATAACCTCCGTAATATAAGAAAGCCTCCCCCGCGGGGGAGGCTAAAATGTTACAGCGTAGCGAGATAAGCTAAACGCTCGTTGATAGCGGCCTTCTTGCCGTTCAGCTCGTCAGCCTTAGCCTTCTCCTTGGCGATAACGGCCTCCGGAGCCTTAGCCAGGAAGCCCGCGTTGCCCAGCTTGCCCTCCACGCGGCTCAGCTCCTTAGCGATAACGGCCAGCTCCTTCTGCAGGCGCTGGTTTTCCTTTTCCACATCGATCAGCCCGGCTAAAGGCAGGTAAACCTCGATACCGGCAACAACGGCGGCCATAGCGTTTTCCGGCTTAGCCGCAGTATCGTCCAGCACCGTCAGCTCGCTGATAGCACCCATCAGGTGCACATAATTGGCGTTAGCCTCCACGCCGGCCTTCAAATCGCCCGCCACCAGCATAATTGCCGGCACCTTCTTTCCTGGCGGCACATTAACCTCGGCGCGCATATTGCGGACAGCCTTAATGCTTTCCATAATCGCGCCCATCAAGCGCTCGGCCTCGTCGTCGATTAAAGCGGGGTCGGCCTCCGGCCACTTGGAAATCATAATGCTTTCAGCCTCGTGCGGCAGGCATTGGTAAATTTCCTCCGTGATAAACGGCATATAGGGATGCAGCAACTGCATAGCGCTCGTCAGCACCTTAGCCAGCACGTGCTGCGCCGTAGCGCGTTCAGCGGCATTTTCTTTATTATACAGGCGCGGCTTAGCCAGCTCTATGTACCAGTCGCATACCTCGCCCCAGATGAAGTCGTAAATCATGCGGCCTGCTTCGCCCAGCTCGAATTTTTCCAGCATTTCTGTAACGCCCTTGGCGGTATGCTGCAGGCGGGACAAGATCCACTTGTCGGCCAACGTATAGGGAGCCAGCTCGGCCTTGGGGTCGTAGCCTTCAATATTCATCAGTGCAAAGCGGGAAGCGTTCCAAATCTTATTGGCAAAATTGCGGGTAGCCTCCACGCGCTCCCAGTAGAAGCGCATATCGTTGCCCGGCGTATTGCCGGTAATCAGCATAAAGCGCAGGGTATCCGCGCCATATTTATCGATAACCTCCAGCGGGTCGATGCCGTTGCCTAGGGATTTAGACATTTTGCGACCCAGGCTGTCGCGTACCAGACCGTGGATAAAGACCTTCCCAAAGGGCACGTCCTGCATAAATTCCATACCCATAATCAGCATACGCGCTACCCAAAAGAAAATAATATCGTAGCCGGTAACTAACACGCTGGTGGGATAGAACTGCTTTAAGAGCGGCGTCTTATCGGGCCAGCCCATCGTGGAGAAAGGCCACAGAGCGCTGCTGAACCAGGTGTCCAGCGCGTCCTCGTCCTGATGAATGTGAGTGCTGCCGCACTTGGGGCAGGCGGTCAAATCGGTACGACTGGCGCTCATTTCGCCGCAGTCGTCGCAGTACCAAACGGGGATACGATGCCCCCACCAAATCTGACGGGAAATGCACCAATCGCGGATATTATCCATCCAGCCGGTATAGGTTTTAGTAAAGCGTTCGGGCACAAATTGCGTGCGCCCGTCCTCCACGCAATCCACAGCAGCCTTTACCAAAGGCTCCATCTTGACGAACCATTGAGTGGAAACCAAAGGCTCCACAACGCAGCCGCAGCGCTGGCAATGGCCTACGGCATGGGAATGCTCCTCAATCTTCACCAAATAGCCCTGTTTCTTCAAATCGGCGACGATATTTTTGCGGCACTCCTCGCGGGTCTGACCTGCGTACTTGCCGGCCTCGTCAGTCATTTTGCCGTCCATACCGATAACGACGATACTGGGCAGATTGTGACGAATGCCCATCTCATAGTCGTTGGGGTCGTGGGACGGAGTAATCTTTACTGCGCCGGTACCAAATTGCAAATCAACATAGCTGTCGGCAATAATAGGAATGATGCGGTCGGTAGTAGGCAAACGCAAGGTTTTGCCCACCAGCTTGCCGTAACGCGGGTCCTCGGGGTTGACGGCCACGGCCGTATCGCCGGGAATCGTTTCCGGACGGGTGGTAGCGATGGTCAGATAGGTGCCTTCTTCCTCCACAACGGGGTAACGCACATACCATAAATGACCGGGATCGTCCTTATGCTCTACCTCGATATCGCTCAAAGCGGTATTGCAGTTTACGCACCAGTTAGTAATGCGCGTGCCTTTATAAATCAGGCCCTTTTCAAACAGCGTGCAGAAAACCTCGCGCACGGCGCGGGAGCAGCCCTCGTCCATAGTGAAGCGCTTGCGCTCCCAATCGCAGGAAACGCCCAAATGCTTCAGCTGGTTGATGATACGGTCGCCGTACTGCTCCTTCCAAGCCCAAACGCGCTTTAAAAATTCCTCGCGGCCCAAATCGTAACGGGTCTTGCCCTCTTCCTTCTTAATTACTTCCTCTACCTTAATCTGCGTAGCCAGACCGGCATGGTCGTAGCCGGGCATCCACAGAGTGTTGTGCCCCATCATGCGGTGCCAGCGAATCAGAATATCCTGCAAAGTATTATCCAACGCATGGCCCATATGCAGCTGGCCGGTAATATTCGGCGGCGGAATAACGATACTAAAGGCCTTATTGCCTTCCTCTACCTCGGCGTGAAAATAACGGTGCTCCTCCCAAAATTTATACCACTTCTTCTCTACGGAAGCAGGGTCGTATACCTTAGGGATGTTGTGTTCTTCAGACATGAAAAATCCTCCTTACAAAAGCGGCGGCTGCTAAAGCAAGCAGACTGCGACCGCTTTAAATGCTAAAAAATAATCGCCCCATCCGTAAGGGACAGGGCGAAAAGCTTCGTGGTACCACCTATCTTCCCTGTAAATATATACAGGGCGCTCAAAGCGCGTAACGTGCGCCGACGGCTCTGCCTACTGGCTTTCAGCAAAGCGGCTCCCGGACTACAATTTTTACACCGCCGCAGCAGCTTGCACCACCCGCTGCCTCTCTGACCCGGCTGACGGTAAAAATCCTTCCGTTCCTTGCCTGTGAATATATAAATTTTATACATTATATCTTAGCAAGTTCGGGAGCAGGTGTCAACAATTTTATGCACTAGCGGCAGAAAATCTCCGCTTAAACAAGCTCAAGCCTGCATGTGCGGCGTCTCCTCGGCCACAAAATTTAAAACGGTCATCACCGCTTGAGATACGCGGCTTTCCGAGCCGTCCAAACAGGCAACGCCAAAGAACACAGCCGCCGCCAGCAGCAAAAACATCACATCGTCCATATGTCTTTTTATCAATTCCATGCTATCGCCTCATTTCCTCAAATTTACTGTTAAGTATAATGAAGCAAAATTAAATTCAACTGAACTCAAAGCCCGGTACCGGCAGTGGGACGGGACCGGGCAGCGGCGCAATTAAATTTAGCTTAACACTTCACACTTCTCCATACAAAAAGCCTTCGAGCCCTCCGGTTTTCCGGAACGCTCGAAGGCTTTTGACATCCTCGCTCCCCTATAAATTTTTATGCCTTGCGCACATCCGCCTTAAATTTCAGCACGACAGCTACTGCCAAGCTTACGACAAAACAAGCGCTGAAGAAGTACAGCGTCACGCTATAGCTATGAGTGCGCTCATAGATTTGCGACAGCAAGAGCGGCCCGACGATTCCCGCCAAGCCCCAGGCCGTAAGAATGCGCCCGTGAATAGCGCTGAGCTGTTTCGTTCCGTACAAATCGCTTAAATACGCAGGCATACAGGAAAAGCCGCCGCCATAGCAGGTGATGATAATGAAAATCAGCAGCTGGAAAAATAAACTGTCCGTCACGCCCGCCAACAGGTAGAAGGCAACGATTTCAATCGCAAAAAACGCGATATACGTATTGCGCCGTCCCAAATAATCGGAAATCGTGGACCAAACTATGCGCCCGCCGCCGTTGAGCAAGCCGATAACGCCCACCATGGACGCAGCCTCCATGGGCGACATTTTGATAACCTCCTGCGCCATAGGCGACGCTACAGCCAGCAAGCCGATGCCGCAGGTAATGTTGGTGAAGAACACCCACCACAAAGCGTAAAACTGCCAGGTGCGCATAGCCTCCTGCACGCTGAACTGCCCCTGCTGCTCCGGCAGCTGCACCTTAAAATTACCTTTAGAGGTCAGCTCCGGCATTTTCGGCGGCTCTAAATACAAAGCGGAGGCCGTCATAACCACAACATAAGCGCAGCCTAAAATTATAAAATTCTCAATCAAGCCGTACTTAGCAATTAAAAGCTGCATTACCGGCCCGGCAATCAGGCTGGCAAAGCCAAAGCCCATAATGGCCAGACCGGTCGCCAAGCCGCGGTTCTGCGGAAACCATTTAACCAAGGTGGAAACCGGCGTAATATAACCCACGCCCAAACCGATGCCGCCGATTACGCCGTAGCTTAAATACAGCAGCGGCAGGCTGTGCCGGCTTAAAGCGTAAGCCGTTCCCAGCATACCGACGCCAAAAAAAGCGGCGGCTGTCAGCCCGCTTCTGCGCGGGCCGTAGCGTTCCACATAAGTTCCCAAAAAGCCTGCGGACAAACCCAGAAATAAAATCGCCAGCGAAAAAGTCCAGGTGACCTGCTGTAAGATGAAGCCCATTGCCTGCATAATGGGCCGCGTCAATACGCTCCAGGCGTAAACTGACCCGATGGAAATGTGAATCCCGATAGCCGCCAGAACGATAAGCCATTTGTTTTTTGTTTGCTGCATTGTGATTACCTCTTTTCTTCATCATAAATAATGAATATTCAGCAGCCTTGCCCATAAAAAATCTGGGCAGCAACTGCTTGCCCAGACGGTCGGCCATATCACAACGCAGTCCACGTGGTAAACTCCACTTATCCGTCAGGAGCCGCATTGCTTTTTAAGTTATGTCTTAATTATAGCCCATTCCATGAAATTGTCAAGATAGTGTAGCGTAATTTTTCTTACCCACTATATATAGTAAAGCTTGTTACATAATCACTTTTCACAGCATTTATGCTTGGTATCAATCTTAGGCGTTTTTATTTCGGTGCAATGACAGCAGCCGCTCTTACCGCAGTCGTCACAGCCTATGCAGCCGCCGTTTTTATGAGCGCGCAACACATGCTTGGCCGCCAAATAAACAGCGCCGATAACAATTAAACCTACAATCCAGGTTGCCATAACGCACCTCGCTTTCCACAAGCTCCTAACGGAGGGTTGGGCTGCCAATGCTTAGCACTGGCAGCCCTGATAATTTTTTTATCGCAGATCAAGCGCCAGCTGCGCTTGAGTCTTTTTTATTTTGCGTCAACGCTCAGTACGTTAGCGCCCTCAGAGGTCTTTTTAGCCGGACGTACCAAGAGGTAGATGAACGCTCCCAGGAACACGGCGGCAACGGCCGTACCTGCGCTGAAGCCTTCGCCGCCTACAAAGACGCGGCCAAACTGATAGATGATAAGGCAAACAACATAAGCGTACACGTTTTGGAAAATAATGGTTGCCCAGGTCCATTTCTTACTGTTCATTTCCTGGCTCATGGTAGAAATAGCAGCCAGGCACGGGGAATCCAGCAGGTTGAATACCAGGAAGGAGAAGGCGGCCACAGCGCTGGGGAACATAGCCATAACGGCAGTCCACAGGTCGGGCTCTTCTTCGGTCGCTTCAGCCAGGCCAGCCAGAATAGCCATGGTGCTGACGATTGCTTCCTTAGCCACAAAGCCGGAGAAAGCGGCGGCCACAGCCTGCCAGCTATCGAAGCCCAGAGGGGAGAAGATGGGAGCCAGCGCATTACCGATAACGGCGATGAAGCTTTGCTCGGTTTCTTCTACCATAGCTAGGCTGCCGTCAACCAAGCCGTAGCTTGCCAGGAACCACATAGCTACGCAGCACAGGAAGATGATGGTACCGGCTTTTTTCAGGAAGCCGGCAACGCGCTCCCAGGTGTGCAGCAATACGTTTTTCGCAGCGGGCAGATGATACGGCGGCATTTCCATTACGAAGGGAGCAGGATCGCCTGCGAACAGCTCGCTCTTTTTCAAAATGATGCAGGAGGTAACAACGGCGAAGAAGCCGACAAAGTACATAATAGGAGCCATGTACCACTCGCCGCCCATAATCGCGCCGCTCAGCAAAGCGATAACCGGCAGCTTAGCGCCGCAGGGGATAAAGGTGGTGGTCATGATGGTCAAACGGCGATCCTTTTCATTTTCAATAGTACGGCTGGCCATGATGCCGGGAACGCCGCAGCCGGAGGAGATCAGCAGAGGAATGAAGCTCTTGCCGCTCATGCCGAACTGACGGAAGAAACGGTCCATAATAAAAGCCACGCGAGCCATATAACCGCAGTCCTCAAGGAAGCTCAGCAGCAGGAAAACGATAGCCATTTGCGGTGCGAAGCCGATAGGCGCGCCGATACCGCCGATAATGCCGTCAACAACCAAAGAAACCATCCAGTCCTCAGTACCGGCAGCTTCCAGATTTTCCTGAACCCAGGGCATAATCCACTCGCCGAACAGGGTATCGTTGGTAAAGTCGGTAACAATCGTACCCAGGGAATCCACGGCGATATAATAAACAAGGAACATAACGACTGCAAAGATAGGCAACGCCAGGAAGCGGTTGGTAACGATGCGGTCGATTTTATCAGAGGTAGTCAGGCCGGTCTGCCCCTTTACTACAGCCTGCTGCATCAGCTGGCCGATGAAATTGTAACGCTCGTTGGTAATGATGCTTTCGCTGTCGTCGTCCATTTGCTCCTCGCAAGCGGCTACGATTTCTTCCAGCTTAGCCTTTTCGCCTTCGCTGAAATTCAAAGCGCTCATAATCTTAGCGTCGCGTTCAAAAATTTTAATAGCCAGCCAACGCTCGCTGGCGCCGGAAATCTTCTTGCCTGCTTCGCGGGTGATGGCTTTCAAGGCTTCCTCTACCTCAGCGCTGAAACGCATATAACGGGGCGCAGCTCCGCCTGCGGCGCTGATGGCCGCTTCTGCTGCGGCGCTGGTGCCTTCGCCCCGCAAAGCGGAGGTTTCAACAATATGACAGCCCAGTTCGCCGGACAGCTTTTTAATATCCAGCTTGTCGCCGTTTTTGCGAACGATATCCATCATGTTCATAGCGATGGCTACGGGAATACCCATTTCCATAACCTGCGTAGTCAAATAGAGATTACGCTCAATATTGGAACCGTCTACCAGATTCAAAATAGCGTCTACCTTGTCCTCCAGCAGATAATTACGGGAAATTACTTCCTCCAAGGTGTAAGGAGACAGGGAATAAATACCGGGCAGGTCGGTAACAATTACGTCATCATGCCCTTTCAGACGACCTTCCTTTTTCTCTACAGTTACGCCGGGCCAGTTGCCTACATATTGCTTGGAACCGGTCAAATCATTAAACATAGTGGTTTTGCCGCAGTTAGGGTTGCCAACTAAAGCAATTTTTATCTCTTTCATCACTAGCCTCCCCTTATTCTACAACGATGTTTTCAGCCTCGCCCTTGCGCAGGCTCAGCTCGTAGCCGCGAACGGTTACTTCGATAGGATCGCCCAAGGGAGCCACCTTGCGAACGAAAATCTCAATGCCCTTGGTTACGCCCATGTCCATAATACGGCGTTTCAATGCGCCTTCGCCAGTCAATCTTTTTACTACTGCTTTTTGGCCTACGGCCACGTCCTTTAAAGTAGTCATCATGCCCTCCAATTCAAATAAAAATTTTAGCGGCCATTACCTTGCTCAAGGCAACGCGTGCATCCTTAACGCTGACGATTAAATTACCGTCAAATTCGCTTACCACAGTAATTGCTGCGCCTATAACAAATCCCATGCTTTCCAAAAAACGTTTGGTTTCCGCTTTGCCATGCACTGCTGCAATGGTATTTATTTCTCCGCGTCTTGCCATCAGTAAAGGCATCATATTTTCCTCCGTTTTCAATGTCAGTCTAAGCTAACTGTAGTCAAAAAATTATGTAGTTAGGTCTTCCTAACTACTAAAATAAGTTTACACTTGCTGGAAATATTTGTCAAGCGGAATTTTGCTAAAGCAAGTACTAATTATCATATTATGTTAGCTTATGCTGATATTTTAGCTGTTAAAATAAATAAGCAAAGGGCCGACGCCAAGCGCCGGCCCAAAATTATTTCATCAGTTCCAATTTATATTTTCTTATACAGAATGCGGATGGAATTCAATACGCACAGCAGGGATACGCCCGTATCGGCGAACACTGCCGCCCACATGGACGCATAGCCCATCAGACCGGCAACCATAATGATAACCTTTACCGCCAGCGCGAAGATAACATTCTGCCAGGCGATAGCGCCCGTAGCGCGGGCAATGGCGATAGCCTGAGGAATAGCTTTGACCTCGGAGTTCATGAATACTACGTCCGCAGCCTCGATAGCGGCGTCCGCGCCGCTGCCCATGGCAGCGCCTGCGTCCGCACCGGCCAATACCGGAGCGTCGTTAATGCCGTCGCCGACGAACATTACCGGGCCGTACTTATTGCGCAGCATATTCAGCTCGCTCAATTTATCCTGCGGCAGCAGCTGAGCGCGTACTTCGTCGATGCCTGCGGCGGCGGCCACAGCCTCCGCTTCCTTCTGCGCGTCGCCTGTCAGCATAGCGGTAACCAGACCCTGCTTCTTGAGCGAAGCGATGGCGTCCTTAGCGTCCTCTTTCAAAGTATCGTTAATCAAAAGCTGGCCAAGATAAATTTTATCGTCGGCTACCAAAACTTCGCTGCCGCTAATCGTGGGAGTGTAACCGCCGTAATCGACGCCAAAGCGTTCCAGCAGCTTAGCGTTGCCGCACAGCAGGCGGCGCGCGCCAAAGTAAGCTACCAGGCCTTCGCCTGCGATTTCTTCAAATTTATTGGGACGCACCAGCGGCAGTTCCTTGCCCTTAGCGGCTTCCACAATACTTACCGCGATGGGGTGCGTAGACACCAGCTCGGCGCTGGCCGTCAGTTTAAGCAATTCGTCTTTATCGATGCCCTCGGCAGCGTTAACCTGCTGCAGAACGAAGTTGCCTTTGGTAACAGTGCCGGTTTTATCCATAACTACGGCGGCAATATTTTTCAAAGCCTCCATAGCTACGCCGCCCTTGAACAGAATGCCGTATTTGGAACCCGTGCCGATACCGCTGAAGAAGGCCAGAGGCACGCTCAGCACCAAAGCGCAGGGACAGCTGATTACCAGGAAGGTCAAGGCGGTGTAAATCCATTTTTCCCATTCGCCGGTAATCAAGGAAGGAACAACGGCAGTCACTACTGCGGCGGCTACTACAAAGGGAGTATAAATCCGCGCGAAGCGGGTAATGAAGCGGTCGATGGTCGGCTTGGAAGCGGCGGCGTTTTCTACGCTGTCCAGAATGCGAGTTACCATGGATTCAGACAGAACCTTTTCCACGCGGATTTTCAGCATACCGCTGGTATTCACGCAGCCGGAAACGATTTCATCGCCATAAGTGCGCTTTACAGGTACGGGTTCGCCGGTTACCGGGGAAGTATCAACCAGGCTTTCGCCCTCGATAACTACGCCGTCCAAAGGAATACGGTCGCCTACGCGCACCAGCAGGATATCGCCTACATGAGCGTCCTCAGCCGGAATAACCTTTACTTCTTCGCCTACCAGCAGGTTGACAACCTCCGGACGCATATCCACGGCGTCCATAATCTGGCCGCGGCTTTTTTCTACGGCGCGCTGCTCGAAGTATTCGCCCACGCGGTAGAAGAACATTACTCCTACAGCTTCTTCCCATGCCTGAATGGCGAACGCGCCCAAAGTAGCGACAGTCATCAAAAAGTTTTCATCAAAGACATTGCCCTTAGCTATATTTTTCAGCGCCGTCAGCACAATGCGTCCGCCCAGCAAAATATAAGCGAAAATCAGGCAGTACATATGATAGGCTTCGGGAATCAGCCCCAGCCATTCGGTAACGATGAAAACCGCGCCGCCCAAAACGATTTCAATTAAGGTTTGCTTTTCGCTGAGCGTCGAGAAGATGCCGCCTGCTTTTTTGCGCTCTTCCAGCTCCGGCGCCAAATTAGGCTTGGAAGCGGCTTCTACCAGCACTACGCCTTCCTCTACTTTATCGGTAACGGCCTGCATTTTTTCCAGCAAACCGTCGTAATTCTGAGCCTTAACGCGCAGCTTTTTCGTCGTAAAGGTCAAGGTTGCACTTTCAATCTCCGGCATAGCGGCCAAAGCGCGCTCGATTTTAGCGCCGCAGTTAGCGCAGTCCAGGTTCTGCACCAAATAAACGTGCCCGCTGTCCTTGCTCAAGGTAGGCCGTTTATCGCGGGGCACTACCTCTACGTCAGATTCAATGGAAGTACAAATTTCCTGAATAATCGGCAGTAAGGCGTCGTGGTCGGCGGCGCTCAAGCGCAGCTGCTTAGTCGCAAAGCTGATGTTAGCATAGGTTACTCCCGGCAGCTCCTTGATTTTGTATTCCATCTTGGCGGCGCAGTTAGCACAGCCCAAATTCTTCAATATATATACGCGCTTTACCTTATCGGCGTCCGGCATACGGCAGGTGCAATTAGCCAAGCTCTCGCCGCACACATCGCAATATTCCTCGTGCGGATGGCAAATTTCGCACTGGCAATCATCGGGATGCCCCGGAACATGGTGACTATGATTATGAGCGTGCTCGTGGCCGTGGTCATGCCCGCAGCCGCACTCGTCGCCGTGTTCGTGATGATGTTCTTCGTGCGCATGAGCGTGACCTTCATGCTCATGGCCATGGTCATGCCCGCAGCCGCATTCGTCGCCGTGGTCATGATGATCCTCTTCTTTGTGCCCATGCCCGTGGTCGTGTCCGCAGCCGCATTCGTCTCCGTGCTCGTGATGATGCTCTTCATGCTCGTGACCATGGTCGTGCCCGCAGCAGCAATCCGCCCCATGCTCATGATGATCTTCTTCATGGTCGTGGTCATGCGCGTGATCGTGGGAATGAACGTCCCCATCGCCATGAGTATGGGCAGGAACATGACCCATCGTTTCATGGCTGTGGTCCTTACCGCAGCGCCCGCAGGTGCAGCCGTCCGGGTGGTTGCTATAATCCTCAGCGCCGCTAATGCGTCCATCGACATGACGGAAGGAGCGTACATCGCCGGAGCCAATGCGCACGTCTTCTAAGTCGCGTACTTCTTTCTTCATTATATATACCGCCTTTCTTTTTGGTTTTATGTGAGTACTTATTCATATGTTTTGCCAAAAATAAACTGAAAGCCTAGATTTTTTGTATCCGAACTTTCATCGTTTATAGATATATTATAACACATGAATGAGTATTCATCTATACCTTTTTGAAAATTTTTTTAGTTGGGTACGGCTTGAGCCGTACCCAATATGGAGATGAAAAGGAAATATCAATCAAACAAGTGGCAAGCCACCCAATGTCCATGCTCAATTTCCCTCAAGACCGGTTTATTTTGCAGGCAATGCTCAGTGCAATGCTCGCAGCGGCTGGCAAAAGGACATCCAGGAGGTAAGTCCAACGGGCTGGGGATTTCGCCCTCCAAGGGCTCGATCTTATAATGCTCGTCGGCGGCTACCTTAAATACCGCTTTCATCAAGGACTTAGTGTACGGATGCTTGCAGTGCTCGCCGATGCGGCCTGTTTCCATCCATTCCACCACGTTGCCCAAGTAAAGCACAGCAACCTGATGGCACATCAAATCCACCAAGCCCAAATCATGGGCAATAAACAGATAAGTGATGTTCTTTTCTTTTTGCAGCTTGCACAGCAACTCGCAAACCTTTTCTTGTACGGAAACGTCCAACGCGGAGGTTGCTTCGTCGCACACAATAATCTTTGGCTCCAAAGCCAAAGCGCGGGCGATACCCAGACGCTGGCGCTGACCGCCGGACATACTGTGCGGATAGCGGTCCTTAAAGGACGCAGGCAGCTCTACCATTTCCAAAAGCTCGGCAGCCTTAGCGTCTACCTCGCTGTTTTTGATCATGCCGAAGTTTTTCAAAGGCTCGGTCAGGATATCCTTTACCAGCATTTTCGGGTTAAACGCAGCGTTAGGATCCTGGAACACCATCTGAATCAGCTTACGGTTCTGACGTTTTTCCTCGCCTTTAGCCTTTAAAATATCCTTACCGTTAAAAATTGCCTCGCCGGAGGTAGTGGACTGAATGCCCAGCAGGCAGCGTACCAAAGTGGATTTGCCGCAGCCGGATTCGCCGATAATGCCCAGCGTGCGCCCTTCAAAAGCGCGTAAGGTAATATTATCACAAGCAGTCAAGAACTTGCCGCCGTCCACGGGGAATTTTTTCGTCAGGTTGTTAATTTCCAGTACGACCGGTGTACGTTCATAGGACGTAGGATTATTCATAGTAGCATTTACCTCCTATTACAGGTACTGCGGCCAGCAAGGACTTGGTGTAATCCGTCTGAGGATTGCTCAAAACCTCGTAGCGGCTGCCGCTTTCCTCTACGCGCCCGCCCTTCATAACCATAATCTTATCGGACATATAGCTTGCTACGCCCAGGTTATGGGTTACGATGATGACGGCGACGCCGAATTGATCGCGCACGTCGATGATCTGGCGGATAATCTGCGCCTGTGTAGTTACGTCCAAAGCGGAGGTAGGTTCGTCGGCCATCAGAATTTTAGGCTGGAACACCATCGCCATAGCGATACCAACACGCTGGCGCATACCGCCGGAAAGCTCGAAAGGATAGCTGTTCATAATATTGTCCGGATTAGGCAAGCGCACATTGGTCAGCATAGCGGTAGCCATCTTATAAGCCTGATCCTTAGATTTACTAGAATCATGCGCTTGGATATAATCGATGAACTGTACGCCGATACGACGAATAGGATTGATCATATTGCCGCTGTCTTGGAAAATCATGGACATTTCCGTGCCGGAAAGCTTACGCCAGTCTTCCTTCGTATTTTTCAGCATATCACGGCCTTCAAAGGTAATGCTGCCCTTGCTAACGTGTCCTGCGCCCGGCAAGCAGCCCATTGCGGCGCGGATAATGGTCGTTTTACCGGAGCCGGATTCGCCTACGATGGATAGGATCTCACCTTTATCCAATTCTACATTGGCACCGGTTACGGTGAGCTTGTCACCGTAACTGATGTCCAAATCTTTAATTTCAAGAAGCATGTAGCGATACCTTCTTTTTCAAAGATTTACAGAAAGCGCTTATTGCGCGGGTTTAATATCTTTAGTCAGCCAGTAGTAGTCGCAGGGCAGAATTTCTGCATCAGCAACAACTTTGCTGGAAACCATGTTGGTCTGCGGATGGCCGAATACCAGAGAAGCGGCGTCGTTCAAAATAACCTTCTGCATAGCAATAATGATTTCGCGTCGTTTAGCAGGATCAAACTCTACGCTCAATTTATCGGACAAAGCATCATATTCAGGATTGCTGTAACCGGAACCGTTTTGTTCTTGGCCGGTAGTCAGGTATTGTTTCATAAATACCTCCGGATCGCCGGCTTGCAAGCACAGAATATTGGAAATGCACAGGTCGTATTCGCCGCGGCGGCCAATGCCGTCCAGTACGTTATAGTCTACGTTCTTCAGATTTACTTTAATGCCAACCTTCTTAGCGTCAGCCTGGGTAGCTTCTGCATACAGAGGCAGCTCCGCACGACCGCTGTAGAAAATGAAATCCATTTCCAAGTTCTTGCCGTCTTTATCAACGTAACCGTCGCCGTTGGTATCCTTCCAGCCTGCTTCTTCCAGCAGCTTCTTAGCGCTTTCAGGATTGTATTGGTTAGGATCTTGCTTGTACAGTTCGTCATAACCGTAGTCAACGGAAGGAGGCAGGTATGGGCCGCCGGGAACGAAGGTGTCTTTCAGCAGAACCTTGTTATAGGTTACGCGGTCCAGGCTGCGCAGCAACGCTTGGCGAACTTTCAAATCGCCCAACGGACGTTCAGGTCTTACGTTCAAACGAGCCAGTACGTCGCGCAAGGAAGAGATTTCGGAAATGTTAAATTTGTTTTTATCCTTGAACAACTGCAAATCGCCGGCGGCAATGTTAATAGCGAAATCAATCTCGCCTTTTTGCAGAGCCATGGCGCGGGTATTAGGATCGTCGATGGTCAGGATATCAACGGCTTTGAAAGGAACGGGGCCGTCCCAATAATGCTCGTTGCGTACCATTTCGGCTTTAGCTTTGCTGTAGGTCTTAACAGCGTAAGGACCGGTGCAGATAGCGCCTTGTTTTGCGGTATCGCGGTCTTTAATAGTGGAGGTATCGACAATGATGAACAGCGGGTCGCCCAGCATGCCCGGCAGTGTCGGCACGGGTTTCTTAGTTTTAATAATTACGTTCTGACCTTCGCCCTTAATGGATTCGTACTCGAACATGGATTGAGCGCGCGGAGCTTTTTCAAAGGTACGCAGGATGGAAGCAGCTGCGATTTCACCGGTCAGCTTATTGCCGTTCGAGAAGCAGGCTTTATCGTTAATATGGAAGGTCCAGGTCAGCTTATCGTCGGAAATAGTCCATTTATCGGCCAACCACGGAGTGGAATTCATTTTCTTATCGAATTTAACCAGGCATTCGCCCAGGCCGTAGCGCATTACAACCCAACCAAAGTAGTTATCGGTAGTTTCCAAGGAATCGGCGAAGTTGGTAACGCCCATTTTTACGACTTCTTTCTTTTCAGCCGCTTTTTTATCGCCGCCGCCGCAGCCTGCCGCTGCAAAAGCCAGTAAACCGATCATAGCCGCCGCTGCGCTAGCTTTGAATAATTTTTTCATAAAGACACTCTCCATTTCTTACTACATTATTATGATAAAAAATAATATTGAAAACAATTCTATAAGCAGATAAGCCCCGCTTATTCGATAGCGTTGTTGCGCGGGTCTAATACGTCGCGCAAATTGTCGCCCCACAGGTTGAAAATAACGACGGTTACGAAAATCGCAAGACCGGGGAAAACCATCAACCAAGGAGCCGTTTGCAGCTGCTGACGGCCTTCGTTCAACATCAAGCCCCATTCGGGAGCTGGCGGCTGGCTGCCAAAGCCCAGGAAGGACAAGCCTGCCAGTTCCATCATCAACGCGCCGATATCAGCCGCCGCGGTAACTACCATCATCGGCAGAATGTTCGGGAGGATGTGAACCCACAAAATATGCGAGGAGCTGCCGCCGTTTACAATAGCCGCATCAACGAAGTCGCGGCGTTTAATCTGCAATACAAGGCTACGCGCCAAACGCGCGTATTTCGTCCAGCTTACAATGGTCAAAGCGATAACGGCATTAACCAGACTGCCGCCCATAATACCGGCAACGGCGATTGCCAGAATCATACCGGGGAAGGAAATCATCATATCGGAAATACGCATGATGACTATATCCACCTTGCCGCCGAAATAACCGGAAAGCACGCCCATGGTAGTGCCGACGATAAATACGCTGGCTACCAGGAAAAGCACGCCGCTCAAGGATGCGCGCGCGCCGTAAAGCACGCGGCTGAAGCAGTCGCGGCCCAATTTATCGGTACCAAAAATATGCTGCGCGCCGGGCTCTAAAAAAGCGTCCTTCATCGTCGCCTGCGTCGGGTCGTAGGGAGCCAAGACAGGCGCGGCCACAGCTACCAGCAATAACAGCACTACCAAGATACTGGTAACGGCAAAGGCGCGATTATTTTTAAAACCGTTGACTAATGTTTCCATGCCCTTACCTTACCTTTCTCAAGCGCGGATCAAGATAATTGTAAGACAGATCCACGATCAAATTGATTACCATATACATCAAAGCAATCCAAACTACAACGCCCTGTACCAGCTGGAAGTCGCGGTAGGTGATAGCTTCAATAGCCAGACGGCCAAGCCCCGGCCAGGAAAATACCATCTCGATAACCGCCGCGCCGCCTAACAAACTGCCCAAGGACAAGCCCAGCAGCGTAATCAACGGCAGCATAGCGTTCGGCAGGACTTCCTTCCACAGAATGTGGCTTTCACTCATGCCGCGGGCGCGCGCGCCCACTACGTAATCCTGCCCCAGCTCCTCCAAAATAGCTGTGCGCACCTGGCGCGTGTACTTGGAGGCCATGGCGATAGCCAGTGTAGCCGCCGGTAAAATAATCGTATCAACGCCGATCGTACCGCCGACAATGGGCAGCAGATCCAGCTTCAGGCCAAAAATCCACAACAGCATCAAGCCGACCCAGAAGCCCGGCATGGATACGCCCATAAAAGTAAATGCGCGCACAATGTTGTCAATCCAACCGCCGCGCTTTACTGCGGAATAAATGCCCATGGGAATGGATACTACCATCATCATTACCAGAGAAGCCAAAGACAGCAAAATAGTGCCGGGCAAACGCTCAAACAATTCTTCCACCACAGGCTTTTTCGCCATAAAGGAAAAGCCAAGGTTGCCTTGCAAAGCGCGTCCCAGCCAATCCAGGTATTGGAAGAAGAAGGGTTTGTCCAAGCCTAATTCCGCGCGCAAAGCGTCGATTTCAGCCTGGCTAACGATAATATCCTCGTTGCCTGCGATCATCTGACGGGCAACATCGCCGGGCGCCAGCATTACCAAAGCAAAGGTAATAAAGCTGATGCCCAGTAATACGAGGACGATCTGACCCAAACGAGCCAGAATTTGCTTTTTAGTCAAAGCGCATCATCTCCATACATAAAATAACCTTCTCCGCTCGCAGCAGAAAAGGTATATAACATAACGTGCACTATTATGCAATATATTTCTGTCTCAAGCGGAAATATATCAAACTGAGGCAGAGGTCTGACTTGCGCAAAGGCTTCACAGTGGCTGGACCGTTACGGATTTGCACCGTATTCCCATTTTATCTCCGTTTATTTAGAGACAACCTCAGCAGATTTAATAATTTTATTATTATCGTAAAGCGTACTATTGATAAATTTTACACATAACGCTTTGTATCTATAATAGCACTGGTTCTCAATAATTGCAAGGCTTTTGCCACTTTTTTGTCGATAATTTGTCTATTGTGTGATTTTTTTCTTAAGCCCCGGCAAATAGCACAACAATACTACGGACTGCGCCAGCATGAAGCACAGCAGCGCCAGCCACAAGCCGGAATTGCCCCACAACGGTACTAAAAAATATTGCGCCAGGTAAAAAACGCCCAAAGCCAGCAGCATCATATTGCGTATAGGCGCCGTATAGGTCGCGCCGCAGAACACGCCGTACAGCACCATGCCGATACCTGCGCAGACCGGATAAAAGAGCACATAAATATCGTAAGCCTTGGCTGCTGTTATTACTTCGTCAATACCGGTAAAGAGACGGATACAATAATCGCTGGTCAGATAATACCCGCCCATTAAAAGCGCCGCCAGTACGCCCAGCCATTTATAAGTCACGCTGATGGTTTCATTGAAGAGCTGCTTGCTGCCGGCGCCCACTGCGCGCCCGGAAAAAATCGCCGCGCCGTTCGCCATACCGTCGATAAGGTAGCTCATGATATCCTTCAGCTGCAAAAGCACGGCGTTGGCCGCCAGCACTACCGTTCCCAGCGACGCGCCCACGGCGGCGATAATATTATTTACCGTCAGCAGGCAGGCAGTGCGGATCATCAAATTGGCGTTGACCTGCAACATGCCTACAAAGGTGCGCCAGTCCAAAAGTTCGCCCCAGGGCAAGCTGCCGTAATCGAAATCGCCGTAAATATACATCAGCAAAGCGCCTAAAAGCCCGCCGTACAGCTGGCTCAGCAGCGTCGCCAGCGCTACGCCCACAATATCCATATGCAGCCAGAAAACGAACCAAACGCTTAAAAACATATTAAGCACATTCATGGACACCTGCATAAAGACGCTGGCGCGCACCCGCGTCTGCCCCATCAGCCAGCCCAACGCCACATAATTGAAAAGCACCAGCGGCGCGCCCCAAATCAAAATATAATAATAGCTGCGGCACAGCTGGTTGACCTCCGGCGCCGCGCCAATCATGCCCAAATATAAATCGACGATGGGATTTTGCAGCACGATGCAAAAAAAACTTACCAAAAGCGCCAAAACCAGCGGTTTGAAAAACGCCAGCAGACCCAACCTCTTATCCGCCGCGCCGAAAGCCTGAGCTGCATAGCCCGTAGTGCTGACGCGCAGAAAGCCGAAAAGCCAGTAAAGATTATTAAACAAAATTGCGCCAAGCGACACAGCCGCAATATACTTTGGGTCGGGCAGCTGCCCCATCACGGCGGTATTCACCGCTCCCATCAACGGCTGGGTCATAGTGGACAGCATGAACGGTACTGTCAAGCCAAGATATTCCTTATCAGTCAATATACGCATTACTACTTACCTCTCTTATTGGGATATTATTTTATTTATAATTACCTCTTGTGTGAAAAGATTATCACATGTTATAATATTTGGCAAGAGAGAAAATATGGCAAAATATCAAGTAAGGAGTTGTAATAATGTCTAACACCCTCAAAATATGCGGCTTAACCATCGAACAAGGACAAAAGCTGCGTACCTTTTTACCTGTTCCCGACACCCAGGTAAAAATCCCTATTACTATTATCAACGGCTGCGAGGACGGCCCCACGCTGCTCATCACCGCCGGCATTCACGGCGGCGAATACCCAGGGATTGCGGCGGCTATGGAGCTGGGACGCGACATAGAACCCAGCGATTTGCGCGGCACGCTCATTCTGATGCACCCGGTAAATATCCAGGGCTTCTGGGCGCGCAGGGAAATGATTGTTCCTGAGGACGGCAAAAACCTGAACCGCGTATTCCCCGGCGACCCGCTGGGCACTCTGGCGGATAAAACCGCTTATCTCATCAGCAGCAACTTCTTCCCCATCGCCGATTTTTATGTGGATATGCACAGCGGCGATATTCACGAAAGCCTGCACCCTTATGTGTATTATCCCGGCCAGCCCACTCCGGAGGTGGAAAAGAAATCCCGTTCCATCGCCCGCGTGCTGGATATGGAATATATGGTGCGTTCGCTCGCTACCGGCGGCGCTTATAATTATGCCGCCAGCACCGGCCTGCCGTCCATTCTTATCGAACGCGGCGGGGCGGGACTGTGCCTGCACGAAGACATCGAAGCCTACAAGGACGACGTGCGCAATATTCTGCGCAAGCTGAAAATGTTCTCCCTGCCCGTTAAGCCGCGCCGTCACAGCCCCCGCGACGTAGAAAACCTCATCTATCTGGAAGCGCTGGAAACAGGCTGCTGGCTGCACCACATTCACAGCGGCGACTTCGTAGAAGAAGGCCAGGTTTTGGGCCGCATTACCGACGTTTTCGGCAATACGCTCACCACCTACTACGCCGAACAGACCGGCGTTATCCTGTATGTATGCCCGGCGCTGGCTTCGCCCAAGGGCACTATTTTAGTAGCCTACGGCACACTTAAAGAATTTGATGACGAAGATTAAAATTAAAACGCGCATAGCAAAAAGCTGCCGCCCCTGGACAAAGGGCGACAGCTTTTTAGTTTTGCATTCTATGAAGTTGTAGGGGGTGTGTATGTATAAGCAGCTAAAAGCCTGTAAAATAATCTCTATGCTAAGAACTTACTGAAAAAGATTAATTGGCGCCGAAATAAGAACTATAGATATTTTTATACTCGCCGCTACGGCGCAATTCTGCCAGCGCTTTATTCATATCTTCCGCCAAAGCTTTGTTGTCTTTAGCTACAGCTATGCCGATATTATCGGTGAGCAATTCTTTTTCATCGGCGAATTTCACTTTGTCGCCATACCCGTGCGCAATGAAAAAACCTGCGGATACGGAAGAAGCCACGGCGCAGTCAGCCAAACCCTCGCTAACGGCTTTTAAGGTTTCTTCCACGCCTTTTACCGGCAGCAGCTTAGCGGCGCCGTTCTGGCGAGCCAATTCCATAGAATAACTGCCTTCTTCCACTGCTACTGTTTTGCCGCTCACTAAGAATTTACCGTTCTTGTTCTTCGCTACGATAATGCGGTAACTGTCCGCAACATAAGGCTCGGTAAAAGTAGCTAATTTTTCACGTTCCGGAGTAATAGTCATACCGGCAATTGCGGCGTCGTATTTTTTCTCGTTCAGTCCGGTCAGGATATCTTTAAAATCAACGTTGATGTATTCCACCTTGTCGTAGCCCATGCTTTTTGCCAAAGCGTTCATTAAGCCGATATCGAAGCCAGTGTGAACCTTAGTCTTTTCCTGGTAATATTCATACGGCGGGAAATTAGCGTCCGTCGCCACTTTTAAAATCTTACCGGCAGCTTTCTCCTTAGAAGAGTTGCCGCACCCAGCCATGGCAACCGCCAAAAGTACGCAAAAAACAAGCAACAATAATTTTTTCATCTGTAATTCCTCCACTGTTACTTAAATTTTGTGAGAGTGTGCGCATTCATGCTATGCTTTTATTATAGCGCATTTTAGTCATATGTCAATATCTGCTCATATGTTCTTTCTTTTGTTTTCAAAGATACTGAACACTTTGGCGTTAATGTACAGAAAAAAGCAGGCAGGAACGCCAAAGCAGTCCTGCCTGCAATTTTTCTCCGTATTGCTTTTGTCAAAACAAAATCAGAAAGTTATAATGAGCTGCGTCCACAGCGTTTTATAATCGTCCTGGTTATCGTCCGGGTCAAGGTCAAACCATTCTACGCCAGCCACCATATTCTTAGCCACCGTATAATAACCGGCCAGCTTATAACCCTCAAAGCCGACGCTGGGATTCTCGTTGCTCCACGCGAAGGGATAGTCGCCGTTCATCGTATGCGCTACCGCTACGCCAGCAGGCAAATCCATATATTGCGCAACTAGGCCGAAGCTGCCGACCTTGTTAGGACGCGCCTTGCCGTAGGAAAGCTGCACAGAATAGCCGTCCTCGTCCGAATTATTATCTAAATCCGTATAGTAATAGGACGCGCCTAGGTTGGCCTTACCAAAAGAATAATTAGCGCCTACATACCAGATATTATTATCCTCTAATTTTTGCCCATGCACATGCTTTAAATTACCTTTGCTATCAGTGTAAGGATTATCTCCATCTGCACCAAAACGATAGTAACCGGCGGATAAATTCAGCTTATCAATATTGCCGCTCAAGGACGCGCCAATCAAGCTTTCATAATTCCAGCCAAATTTATCATTAGTGCCGGTCGGTTTGCCGTAAACGGCCTCCAGCTTAACATCCTTGCCATAGGACAGAACCACGCCGTCCATATTCTCGTCGTAAATATTGCCGTCGCCCAAATAAATCCAGGTACGGCCTGCGCGCACGTTCACGCCGCCGATTTTACCATTGACAAAAGCCCAGTTAAAGTCTGTTTTTTCATCGCCGGTATTATTTCTGAAATTTTGGATATTCTCGATACGCCCGGTATAAGTCCAATCTTCATTGAGCTGTCCGTTGACGAACAAGCGGGTACGCAGCTTGGAGCCGTAGCTGCCGTTACGCTTAGCGGCATTTTTATACGAAGCGTAGTGAGCGCGGATATTACCGGTTATTTTTACGTTATCTGTTTTCTTTTCCAAATTGGCTACACGCACGCCCAAGGTATCCAGCTCGTCGGCAAATTCAGCGGCCAGCTTATCCACGTCAGCCCCTTTCGCCATAGCCTTTGCTACGATTTGAGCCATTTCGTAGCGGGTCATCAACTTGTCGCCGCCAAAAGCAGCGTCGCCATAACCGTCGACAACGCCTGCTGCCGCCAGCTTATTCACACTATCATAAGCCCAATGCCCTGCCGGGACGTCGCTGAAGGGATTCGCTGCGTAAGCGGAGGCAGTAACGCCCAATACCATTGCCATAGCCAATAATAACGGCTTTTTCATATTCATCACACTCCTCAAAAGTATCGCAATCAATACTATTAAGTTCGCCTGCATTTACGCCTTTTATTCTTAACAGAAATAATTGCTATTTATATTATAGCTTTCTTTATCTTTTATTACAAATCAGCGTTTTTTATGTATACGATAAATTACAAGCTAATTGTCAGACAAATTGTGGATAGATAGGCACAAACTATCACCAACTTCCGAAAATATCAAGGTGTTACTTCCGACTTTATCGCTATTCTGCTTCCGCAAATGCAAACAAAAGTGGGACGGCTCACGCCGTCCCGCCTATAAACGCCAAATTTTAAATCCAACTTTTCTTAGACAAAGGCTTCAAATAATTCTTCTTTAAATCACGTTCATTACCAAAAAAATATATTTCAGACCTTGAAAGAAAATTGCTTTCTAATTTCAGTTGAATCAAATACATAGTACAAAGTAAATCAGCAACTTGAAATAACTTATATTGTGAAGGCACAACTTTACGAAATTCAACTTTTGGTAATAACGCATTAAAAACAGAAGATAGAATTTTATTAACTTCCACTTGACCATTATCATAATAAATCTTTACATTATCAAAATGAAGAAAATCCAAATAATGTTCACTAGTTTATATAAGACAGTTCTTTTTCCAGATTCATAATAGCCGCTTCAATTAAGGAGTCCTGAACATGGAATACCATAGTTATAATATAATACGGAGAATGCGGTTCATAAGCGCCAAAATCTCCAGATTCATCAATAAATACACTTAATTCCTTCATTTTCATTTTATCCGCCTAAAAAAATTGGCGGGGAACTTCCCCGCCTGTGATGGACCCAGGTCTTATGACCAGCCCAATCAGTTGCACTGATTTTCTAAATATATTGTAAAAAAAAGCTCTAAAAAGTCAAGTAATTTGCAAGGTTGTTTTCAACACAAAGCGGGACGGCTGCGCCGTCCCGTAGAAAAAACATTTTTCTTTAGACAATCTTGTGATATAATTGTACCCATGAGATAGTTTGATGGTCGGTTCTTCTCCACTGTCGGTGGGGAGGTGGTAAGCCGTGAGAATATATGAAGCGCTATCTTTGATGATAGCATTCGGTATCCTTGTAGCCACCATTATTTCTGCTTGTAAGTAAGATTTTGCTTATAAAATGAAATAGAGCCACTCTTGGCAAGCAGCTCTTCTTTCACACATATTACACTTTGGAGAAAGCTGACACGCCAACATCAAGCTATCTCTTTTATTATTATAAACTCAAAAATAAAAACCGTCAACGCTTTGCGTTGCATTTTGCATCGATTTATATAGATGTAGAAAAGCACTCAGGCGCTGCGCGCTAGCTTCCCTTACAGAGGAGCCTGGAAAGAACTAAAAGAACAGCACCCCATCGCATTTAACTTATTTTCTGCATTTTAACTCAAATTATGTTAAAAGTCAAATTTTAAGTTAAGTATCTTCTCTTTCGCACAGCAAAAAAGCGGGACGGCTGCGCCGTCCCGCTTGCGAAATTTTTGCGTTGTATTGTTGGGAAGGGATTAGAATTTGAATACAACAGTGGAGTACAAGGTTCTATCAGTATTGCTGGAATTATCTTTGTCTTCCAAATCATACCATTCAACGGAACCAACAATATTCTTAGCCAAAGTCACATCCAAACCAACGCCATAACCTTTGAAGCCATTAGTACCAAAATTACCATCGGCATTACCATTCATAGTATGAGCGATAACGGTACCGGCAGCTTGGTCATAATATCTAGCCCAAACGCCATAAGAACCTGCTTTTGCAGCTTTAGCGCCTTTCCAATTCAAGCCGATTACATACCCGTCGTCGTCAATGGATTTACCAGTGTAATCTTTATCAAGATCAGATTTTAGGTATACAGCAGACAACTTCAAATCTTTAACGATAGGTACGGCAGCTCCAACGGTCCAAATTTCAGTATCTTGACCTTCTCTACCGATAGAAGTGTCACGACCGAACTTCTTTACATCATCAAATTTGTAATAGCCCACATGAGCGTCAATTACGCCAAATTTGCTGGACAAAACACCATAAGCCATATCGCCAGCAGCGGAAGTACCTGCAGAAGTACCGCTCTCAGCTTTATTAGCCGCTTTACCAAAACCAGCAGTTAAGTTAACATCCTTGCCATAGGAAAAAACGATACCATCGGCACGATGATCGTAAATATTGCCATCTTCCAAGAACTCGGCATAACGACCGGCAGTAACTTTTACGCCGCCCAATCTACCGTTTACAAAAGCACGTTGGAAAGAAGTATCTTCTTCACCAACAGAGTTATGGCTGAACTTCTCAATATTTTCCAGCATTCCGGTGTAAGACCAAGTATCGTTGATTTGACCATTGATGTAAATACGGGAACGAGCTACGGTGCTGTTATTACCATTAGCTTTTTCCTTAGAACCGCTGTACTCAAAATGACGGAAACGAACTTCACCGGTAATCTTTACATTGTCGGCTTTCTTTTCCAAATTAGCAACGCGCACGCCCAAGGTGTCCAGTTCATCGGCAAATTCAGCGGCCAGCTTATCGACGTTGGCGCCTCTTGCCATAGCTTTGGCAACGATTTGAGCCATTTCATAACGGGTCATCAGCTTGTCGCCGCCGAAGGTAGCGTCGCCGTAACCATCGATAACGCCTGCTGCTGCCAACTTATTGACGCTGTCATAAGCCCAGTGACCAGCAGGAACATCGCTGAACGGATTGGCTGCATAAGCGGAAGCGGTAACGCCCAATGCCATGGCCATAGCCAATACTAAGGATTTTTTCATGTTCATCACACTCCTGTAAATTATCGCAATCAGAACTATTAAGCACTGCGGTATTTAACGCTTAGCCGTTCTTAACAGAAATGATTACTAGCTATATTATAATATTCCTTGCACATTATTGCAAGTAACTTTTTTCATAAATTTCACTTATGTGACGCTCGCTCAAAATTTTCCGGCGCAGCATGGCAAAGTTCAGACTTTAGGTTATAATATACATAGAAGCGTTACCAGAATCAAAACGACACAAGGAGTTGATATTATGGCTATACTGCACGCAGACGCCGCGCAATTCCGCAAAATGCTGGCGGAGGGTAAAACTTTTCTAGCCGATTTTTACGCCCAATGGTGCGGCCCCTGCAAAATGTTAGGCTACGTGCTGGACGATATAAATAAGCAAATGGGCGAGCGCATTGATATTGTAAAAATCGATATCGACCAGGAGCCGAGACTAACGGAGGAAATGGACGTTACCATTATCCCCGGCTTGTTCTTTGTAAAGGAAGGAAAAACAGTCTCCCGTTACACGGGCTTTTTGCCGTTAGAACGCTTGCAGCCGCGGCTGGAAAAGCTTTTAGGCAGCCAACCGCCGACGGAAGCCGCGCCCGACGAAAATTACGATTTAATTATCATCGGCGGCGGCGCGGCAGGACTGACCGCCGCAATTTACGCCCGCCGCGCCGGTTTGAAAATTCTGGTGCTGGAGGCCTTCGCTCCCGGCGGCAAGCTCATCAAAACCTTTGAGCTGGAAAACTGGCCGGGCCTGAAACAAGTCAACGGTTCCCAGCTGGCCTACGATATTTACGAACAGGCCATGGCGCTGGGCGCCACCTATTTATACGAAAAAGCCGAATCCATCACCCAGGAGGGCAAGCTGCACCGCGTCAGCTGCGCCAGCGGGCTGCAGTTCAGCGCTCCGGCTGTTATTATCGCCACCGGTACGGTAGAACGGCTGCTGCATATTCCCGGCGAGCAGGAAATGATCGGCCGCGGCGTCAGCTTCTGCGCCGTCTGCGACGCCGCCTTTTACCGCGACAAGCCGGTTATTATTATCGGCGCAGGCAATTCCGCCTTTGAGGAATCCCTGTATCTGGCGGAGTTCGCTTCTCACATCACTATCTTAGCCCGCAGCGATAAATACAGCGCCGAGCAAATTATTCAGGATAAGGTAACCGCCCATCCTAAAATCACCGTGCTGCCCTGGCGTATTCCCCAGGAAATACTCATTGCAAATAATCGCGTTGCCGGCGTGCGCGTGCTGAACAAAAACACGGGCTCAGAAGAAATTTTGCAAGCGAAGGGCGTTTTCCCGTATATTGGCGCCGACCCGGTAACGGATTTCTGCCGCCAGCTGGGCATTACCAATCAATACGGCTATTTGGCGGTCAATAACGATATGTCCACCGCCGTTCCCGGCGTCTTCGGCGCAGGCGACGTCTGCGACAAGGTGCTGCGGCAGGTGGTGACGGCCACCAACGACGGCGCTATCGCCGCGCAAAGCGCGATTAAATATCTGCGCGGCTGACAAAAGCAACGCTTACCTTTAAGAAAAATATTTCAAAAATTATGCTTGACAAAGCTTTGGCTAACCGCTTATACTACAAATAATCTCTTTGCACTGCGATATTTGAGCTACAGTACAAACTGATCAGGCGGTAAACCTGCAAGGGTTTTTGCAGCCGGGCCCCTTGGGGCAGCAGACAGCGTTTCAACGTCTGCGGGACAGTTAATTACTATTCCGCAGGCGTTTTTCTATGCGCGCCTGCCTGTTTGCAAAGACCATTGCGGCTGGCATTGCCAGCCCCTTATTTCAAGGAGGTTTTAGTATGAACTTTAGTAACGAAGAAGAACGTATCGCCATGGTGGTGTCCTTCAACAGCATCGTTGCCAACCTGGCTCTTTCGCTGGGCAAGCTGGCGGCGGGCTTTATGGCTCAATCCGCCGCTATGATTTCCGACGGCATTCATTCCGCGTCCGACGTTTTCAGCACCTTTGTGGTGATGGCAGGAGTTAAGCTTTCCAACAAGGCGTCCGACGCCGAGCATCAATACGGGCACGAACGCATGGAATGCGTGGCCGCCATTATTTTGTCCGTTATGCTGACGCTGGTAGCGCTGCTCATCGGCTACAGCGGCTACGAAAAGGTTTTTGTCGCCGACGCATCCGAGCTCGTCGTTCCCGGTCAACTAGCGCTGTGGGCGGCGCTGATTTCCGTCGTAGTTAAAGAAGCTATGTTCTGGTATACGCGCAACGCTGCCAAAAAAGTTAATTCCGGCGCTCTGATGGCCGACGCCTGGCACCATCGCAGCGACGCTTTGTCCTCCATCGGCTCCTTCGTGGGCATTTTGGGCGCGCGCATGGGCTACCCCGTGCTGGACCCTATCGCCAGCATGGTCATTTGCGTAATGATTTTGTATGCCGCTTACGAAGTTTTTAAAGACGCTATGGATAAAATGGTGGACCGCAGCTGCGACGAAGAAACCACGCAAAAGCTGGAAGCTTTAGTTGCCCGCGTTCCCGGCGTAGAGCATTTGGACAGCCTGACCACGCGCATTTTCGGCAGCCGCCTTTATGTGGACGTAGAAATCAGCGTTAAGGATAATCTTTCCCTGCTGGCGGCTCACGCCATCGCCGAAACGGTACACACCGCCATCGAAGCAAATTTCCCACTGGTTAAGCACTGCATGGTTCACGTTAATCCCGTCAGCGAGAAAATCCACGAACGCTGTCCGCTGCTGCCGCCGGAATTGCGCCCCAGCAACAGATAATTTTAAATAAACAGAGACCGAAAGGCTAAAGCGATAGCCCTTCGGTCTTTTTTATTGCTCATATTTTTCATAAAAAAATCCCGAAAGCCAGCTTCGAGCTAACCTTCAGGATTTATAAGCGATATACTTTATTTTACGACTACGTCGATAGCGCCGTTCTGCAGGACAACCTCTGCCCTGGAGCCGTGTTTAATTTAACCGGCCACAATCTTTCGTCCCAGAATATTTTCCACGGTGTGTACAATGAGGCGTTTTAACGGACGGGCGCCAAAGGCCGGGTCGAAGCCTGCCTGCGCCAGATAAGCCACAGCCTCGTCCGTAGCGGTCAGCGTCAACTCCAGCTGCTTGTTCAGGCGCTCGCCCAGTTCATGCAGCACCAGCTTAACGATATCCTTGATCTGCTCGGCCTGTAACGGCTTAAATACCACAATGTCGTCCACACGGTTTAAGAATTCCGGACGGAAGAAGTTCATGAGCATTTGCTGAATTTTCTCCCTGTCCATGCTGCCCTGGTTCTTCATAATTTCGCTGCTGCCCAAGTTGCTGGTCATAATAATCAGCGTATTCTTAAAGTCCACGCTGCGACCCTGCCCGTCGGTCAAGCGGCCGTCGTCCAGCACCTGCAGCAGCACGTTGAACACGTCGGCGTGCGCCTTTTCGATTTCATCCAGCAAAATTACGCTGTAGGGGTGACGGCGTACAGTCTCTGTCAGCTGGCCGCCCTCGTCGTAGCCGACGTATCCCGGAGGCGCGCCGATCAAACGGGATACAGTGTGCTTCTCCATATATTCGCTCATATCGATGCGCACCATATTGCGCTCGTCGTCGAACAGCACCTCGGCCAGAGTCTTGGCCAGCTCCGTTTTGCCGACGCCGGTAGGGCCAAGGAAAATAAAGGAGCCGATCGGACGGTTGGGGTCCTTAATGCCTGCGCGGGCGCGGATAACGGCCTCGCTGACGGCCTTAACGGCCTCGTCCTGACCGATAACGCGGCGGTGCAGGATTTCTTCCAGATGCACTAATTTATCGCGCTCGCCGCTGCCCAAACGGGAAACGGGAATACCGGTCCAGGTGCTTACCACTCTGGCAATATCCTCCTCGTCCACTTCTTCCTTTAATAATACGTTATCGTTACCGGCCTCGTCCTTGCGGGACAGCGCGGACAACTCTTTTTGCAAAGCCGGCAGACGGCCGTATTTCAGCTCGGCCAGCTTGTTCAAATCGTAATTGCGCTCGGCTTGCTCCATTTGCTGCTTAACGTCGTCGATTTCTTTTTTCACCTCGCGCACGCGGGCGATGGCAGCCTTTTCAGCGTCCCAACGCTTAACCAACTCGTCGTTAGCCTGGCGCAGCTTAGCCAGCTCCTCGTTGAGCTTTTGCAGGCGCTCCCTGGAGGCGTCGTCGTCCTCCTTGCCTAAGGCCTGAGCTTCAATTTCCAGCTGCAAAATACGGCGCTTGCTTTCGTCCAGCTCCGTCGGCAGAGAATCTATTTCCGTGCGCAAGCGGGCGGCAGCCTCATCCACCAAATCGATAGCCTTATCCGGCAGAAAACGGTCGTTAATATAACGGTTGGACAGCACGGCGGCGGCCACCAGTGCGGCGTCCTTAATTCTTACGCCGTGATGCACCTCGTAACGCTCACGCAGGCCGCGCAGGATGGAAATCGTGTCCTCCACGCCCGGTTCCTTAACCATAACCGGCTGGAAACGGCGCTCCAAAGCGCTGTCTTTTTCAATATATTTGCGATATTCGTTCAGCGTAGTAGCGCCAATGCAGCGCAGCTCGCCGCGCGCCAGCATAGGCTTTAAAATATTGCCCGCGTCCATCGCGCCCTCGGCAGCGCCTGCGCCCACTACGGTGTGCAGCTCGTCGATGAACATAATAATCTGGCCTGCGCTGTCGCTGACAGCCTTCAGCACCTTTTTCAGACGCTCTTCAAATTCGCCGCGGTATTTAGCGCCGGCCACCAGAGCGGCCAAATCCAAAGCATACAGCGTCTTGTTCTTCAGGCTTTCAGGTACGTCGCCAGCCACAATACGCCGCGCCAAGCCTTCGGCAATAGCTGTCTTGCCGACGCCGGGCTCGCCGATCAGCACAGGATTATTCTTCTTGCGGCGGCTCAAAATTTCTACCACGCGGCGAATTTCCTCGTCGCGGCCAATAACCGGGTCCAGCTTGCCGTCGCTGGCCTTGGCAGTTAAATCCTGACCATATTTTTCCAAGGTTTTTTTCGTTTCGTCGTCAGCTGCGGTATTTTGATACTGCATATAAGCTGCCTCCACCTTCTTCTTATCGATACCGTACTTGCGCAGCAAAGCCACAACGTCGCTGTCGCCGTCGCTGGCCAGCGCCGCAACCAGCGCGCCCACGGTAATTTCCTGCTGCCCCTGGCCAATAATAGCCATCACTCTGGCAAAGCCGGTGCCCATTACCAGCTGGCGGTCCTGCCCCTTCACGCCGGGAATTTTCTGCACCAGCGCCTTGGCCTCCCTAGCAAAAGCGTTCTCGTCGATATGCAGGCTTTGCAGCAAATATTTAAAAAAGCCGTCGCTGCCGCACAAAGCTGCCAGAACATGAGCGCAAGTCAGCTCCTGATGATAATTCATCACGGCCTGCTGCTGCGCCGCTTCTAAAATCGCCTTTACCTCTTCGCTATAGCGTTCATTCATCTCAATAACCTCCTCTATACACTGCGGCAGGTTAATCCTCGCCGCTTGCTTTAAAGTCCTTACACTTGATATTATAACAGTAAAAGTCAAAAAGTCAAATAGGAGATTTTGTTAAATCCGTGAAATATTCGCCTCTTTTCCTTGACAATGATATATGAGTATGTCACAATGGAACATGCTTTTTGCTATAGAGGAGGAAAAATTATTATGTCACCCACATCCCTGCTCAGGGGTACCGCTTTTTTGCTTTTACTGCAATGGATATCTACAATCATCATCAACGCTATCGGCCTGCCCTTTCCGCCGTCCCTTTTAGGAATGCTGATTTTAACGGCGTTGCTATGCGGTAAAATTATTCCCGCATCTTCCATAGAAGACGTCTGCGATATTCTCATTTCTAAAATGGGTATGCTCTTTTTGCCGGCCGGGGTCAGCGTCATGCTCTATGCCGACGTTATCAGAGCCGAATGGCTGCCGATACTTGCAACCATTATTACCGGCAGTCTGGCCGTCTTGGCAGGCACCGCTCTGTTTCTGGAATTTTTATTAAAAAAAGGAGACCGCTGACATGTTTCCCGAAGCTTTAATCAACTCGCCCCTTTTCGGCATCGGCCTGACCGTTATCGTGTACGCCATCAGCGAAATTATCGTCGACCGGTTAAGGCTCAGCGTCATTCCGCCTATTTTACTCGCCTGCCCCGTCATTATCGCCGTCATCGTTTTCTGCCCCAGCGTGGAATACGAGCATTATGCAGCCGGTGCAGATTTTATTAATTTTCTGCTGGGGCCTGCGACTATCGCGCTGGCCTTGCCGCTGTATAACAACCGTGCGGTTATTGTCCAAAACGCTGCGGCTATCATCAGCAGCATAACATTAGCGACTGTCGTTGCGATTATTGCCATTTACGTCTGCGCCAAAGGACTGGGCGCCAGCGACCAGGTACTTTTAAGCCTACTGCCTAAATCAGTAACCACGCCCATCGCCATCGAGGTATCCAAGACCATCGGCGGCATCCCGGCGCTTACCACCGCCGCCGTTATCTTTACAGGTATTTTAGGCGCTACCTTTAATCACAAGCTGCTGGCTGTCTTCGGCATTAAAAGCGACTTGGCCGCAGGGCTGGCCATCGGCGCGTCCAGCCACGGCATTGGCACCAGCGCCTGCGCCGCCGTCAGCGCTATGCAGCTGGCCATCGGCGGTGTGGCTATCGCCCTGACGGGCATTGCCACCTCCATCTTTGCGCCCCTGCTGCTGCCGCTTCTGCAAAGCGTTTGGTAAAGCGGCCAGCGCTACGTAATAACAGCATAAATAGTCAAAGCCTGCTTTCGCGCATACTGTGGAGGCGGGCTTTTTATATTAAAGCAATTAAAATTACCTGGCATAATTACACAAAAACCGTTCATCTCCAACCTCTTGACTTATACTTATTTTATAATTATAATATAAGTATGGAAGAATTATATTTCGAGTGGGATGAAAATAAAAATTCCATCAACAAAAAGAAACATAAAATTTCCTTTGAAGAAGCGCAAACCGTTTTTGAAGATGTCGAAGCAAGGATAATTACGGACCCAGACCATTCAGAACAGGAGGAAAGATTTATTATTTTAGGCTTTAGCATAAAAGCAAATCTTTTGGTCGTTTGTCATTGCTACAGGAAGAATGACTCTGTAATCAGAATTATTTCGGCACGAAAAGCTACTGCCAAGGAAGCCCGTCAATATCATGATTTCTTATGAAAAGAGGTGTAATTATGAGAGAAGAATATGATTTCACCAATTCTGTTAAAAATCCTTATGCCAAACGTATAAAAAAACAAGTAACGATGAATCTCGACAGCTCTGTCGTTATTTATTTTAAAGAACTAGCCGCACAAACAGGAATACCTTATCAAACGCTTATCAATATGTATTTATCATACTGCGCAGAGCACAAACTGCAACTGCAAACTATGTGGAAAGAAAAAGCCGCAGTATAGTACAAGTAGTAACTACACAGCAGAATATCTTTAGGAATCTTACAAACTAGCAACAAAAGCCTGCCTTCGCCAATACTGCGGAGGCAGGCTTTTAGTTTTATAGTGATATTTTACTTTTCGGACAAAATAGGACTGCTATCCAATTTTGTCCGAAGGTTTTTTGTTCTCACAAATGATTAATCATGCCGCGCAGCTCCGTAAAGACGACGCCCGCTTTATCGGCAGGAAATACCTGACAGGGCAAGGCGCGCAAATCGTCCACGCGCCAGCCCGCGTTCCGCTCCGCCAGCTTGTTCAGCGCTTCCTCCATATCGGCAGCCACCACAATAGCCAACGCATCAAGATAAAATTCGTTGTTTACGCAGGGCTCCTCGATCATGCTGTGACTGTGATAGGTCTTGTTATGACGCCATAAGTAAATATTCATCCGCGCACCTCCTTGCTTATCCTGATATTATTATACCACAAGGGCATAAGTTCTGCTAAGCTCTGCGTTCGCCTTTGGCTCCGCAATCGCTAAGCATTCACTTAATATCATGACTCCCGCGGCTCTGCCATTATCTGCGTCGCTTCACTTGAACCACACATAAAATTTTAGCCGTTTTCACTTTCCAAAGACGCTGTTCACATAATTAACCGCGCTGACGGCGTTGGGCGCGTAATGTTCAGCGCCGATGGACGCGGCGTATTCCTCCGTCAGCACCGCGCCGCCTACGACCACCTTGCAGTCGCTCACCTTGCGCAGCTCCGCAATCGTTTCCTCCATTGCGCCTACGGTCGTCGTCATCAGCGCCGACAGGCCCACCACCTTAGCGCCGCTTGCCTGAGCCGCCTCTACAATAGTATTTACCGGCACATCCTTGCCCAAATCCAGTACGCGATAGCCGTAATTTTCCAGCAGCACTTTCACAATATTTTTGCCGATATCGTGAATATCGCCGTGTACTGTGGCGATAATCACCGTTTCGCCCTGAGTTTCGCCTACGCCCACAGCGTCGCGGATCACCTCGAAGGCGGCCTTAGCGGCGTCGGCGCTCATTAAAAGCTGGGGCAGGAACATAGTTTTCTTTTCAAAGCCATTGCCCACAAAATCCAGCGCCGGAATCATATATTTATTGATAACCTCCAAGGGAGCTTCCTGCGTTAAAGCAGCGGCCGCAGCCTTGCGCGCTTCTCCCTGCAGACCCTTGACGATAGCGTCGTAAAGCCCCATTTCGCTGACCGCAGTCGCCGCAGCCTTAGGCGCGTCGGCGTAACGCTGCACATATTCCTTGCAGCCCGCATCATAGCCGCTCAGCGCACGGTAGCCGTAAAAAGCGTCCAGCATGGGCTTGCTCTGCGGATTTATAATGCCGCAGGACAGCCCCGCCGCCAGAGCCAGCGTAAAGAAAGCGCTGTTGACGGCCTCGCGTCCCGGCAAGCCAAAGGAAATATTAGACACGCCCATGACCGTGTTAATGCCACGAGCCTTCATAGCGCGAATCACCTCGCAGGCAATAGCGGCGTTTTCCGCGCCGGTGGAAATAGTCAGCGCCAGAGGGTCCACTACGATATTGCGGCTATCGATGCCGTATGCGGCAGCGCGGGCGATAATTTTATCCGCCACGGCAATGCGTCCTGCCGCAGTGCTGGGAATACCGCCGTCGTCCAGGCACAAAGCTACCAGCACTGCGCCGTATTTTTTCGCCAGCGGCAGCACATGGTTCAGACTATCTTCCTTGCCGTTGACGGAATTGAGCATGGGCTTGCCGTTATACAAGCGCAGCGCCTTTTCCATAGCGTCGTAATTAGAGGTGTCGATTTGCAGCGGCGTATCGGTAATAGCCTGCAAAGCCGGCACGGCCTTAGCGATCATAGCAGGCTCGTCGATACCGGGAGAACCCACGTTAACGTCAAGAATATGCGCGCCGCTGTTGATTTGCTCCAAGCCCAGGCGGCACACATAATCCAAATCGTTATTGGCTAAAGCTTCCTTCAGGCGTTTTTTGCCCGTCGGGTTAATGCGCTCGCCGATGATAACAGGCCCTTCGCCCAAATGCACGGCCCGTCCATAGGAAGATACCGCCGTCAAGCGGCAGTCGCGACGTCCTCCGGGCGGCAATTCGCGACATTTAGCAATCATCGCCGCAATATGCTGCGGCGTCGTACCGCAGCAGCCGCCGACGATGCTCGCGCCCTGCCGCGCTAAATCGTACATCAATTCGGCATATTCCTCCGGCCCTACGTCAAAGCAGGTCTTGCCGTCGCGCTGCACGGGCAAACCGGCGTTAGGGTTGATAATTACGGGCAGGCTCGTCGCCGCCAGCATTTGCGGCAGCAGCTTGCCCACCTGCACCGGCCCCAGGCCGCAGTTAAAGCCTACGGCGTCCACGCCCAGGCCCTCGCACATCAGCGCCGCCGCTTCCACGGTAGCTCCGGTCAACAGCTTGCCGTCCTCGTCGAAGGTCATCGTCACGCAAACCGGCAAATCGCAGTTTTCCTTAGAAGCCAAAACGGCAGCCTTGAGTTCATAGGTGTCGCTCATGGTTTCTATTAAAATCAAATCGGCTCCGGCAGCCGCGCCGTAGCGCACCATTTCGCCGTAGGCTGCCACAGCCTCTTCAAAGGGTAAATCGCCGTAGGGAGCCAACAGCTTGCCCGTCGGCCCCAAATTGAGAGCGACAAATTTATTTTCCCGGCCGCCGCAGGCTTTCTTGGCGATAGCCACAGCCGCCTCGATAGTTTCCTTGCAGTCCAGTCCCGTTCCTTTCAGCTTAATGGGGTTAGCGCCGAAGGTATTGGACTTTACAATATTGGAGCCCACATCCAGATAGCCGCGGTGGACAGTCTCGACGATTTCCGGATGAAGAAAATTCCAGCTTTCCGGCAGTTCGCCGGGCTGCAGGCCGCGCGCTTGTAATTGGGTGCCGGTCGCGCCGTCAAAAAACAGCATTTGCTTACCTAATAGTTCCTTAAAATTCATATTTCCTTTTCTTCTCCTCGTTGTTTAATATGTCGACTTATGAAAAAGACTAACTCCCTCAGTCATTTTGCTACGCAAAATGCCAGCTCCCTCAAAGAGGGAGCAAAAGTAATGTTTAAGCACTAATTTTTCTTGCCCCCTCTAAGAGGGGGCTGTCACCGAAAGGTGACTGGGGGAGAAATAAGTAAAACAGTCAATAAATCTATAAATCTTTATACCCCATTTTCCCTATAAGGGCAGTTTATGTTGCCGCACGTCATACACCTGTTCCAAACGCATTCCGTTTTTTCCGACAGGCCGATAATCGCCGTTACCGATTTGGACGGAGCCATCATCAAGCCGTCGGTCAGCGCCAGGCCGATGAGCTTAGCGCAGTTTAAAACGGGAAAGAGCAACCGCTGCTCCTGCAAATCCCAATCGCCGTAGCCCGGGGAAAAACGCGGGCGTTGGGCCAAGCCGCCGGTATCCGCCGCAGCCTGCACTTGGTCGCAATAGCTTTCAATCAGCGACGCAGCCACAGCCTGAGCCGCCGCGCCTTCGGCCACGCTGCCCAAGGCCAGACGGCGAATAGCCACGTCCACCCTGCTGCCCAGCGTCGCGCCCAGCAGCAGCGCCTCGCCGCAGCCCTGCAAATGCCGCGCCAGGTCGCGGGAGGTCAAACGCACACCGCAGTCCAGAGTTACGCCCTCCGCGTCCACCTGCACCCTGTGCTTTTGCAGAACATGGCGCGCCTGCACCTCGTTGCGCAGCTTCAGATACACCGTATCCACCAGCACGCCGGACGCTTCGTCGCGCATATCCGCCCGCAGATACCGCAGCGCCTCTCTTCTATTAAAGTCCACAGTACATCACCTTATTTTACAATTTCCGACAGATTACGCATAATACCGCCGATAATTTCCGGGCGGTTCATAGTGTAAATATGTACATGATTAAAGCCGTTGGCCACCAAATCGATAATCTGACCCGTAGCGTAAGCAATGCCCGCCTGCTGCAGAGCCACCGGTTTGTCGGCAAATTTTTCCACCATCGCGCGGAATTGCGGCGGCAGCTTCGTCCCGCTCAGCTGGCAGATACGGTTAATCTGATTAGCGTTGGTCACAGGCATAATGCCCGGCACTACGGGCACGTTAATGCCTGCCGAAAGCAGCCGGAACATATAATTATAAAGGATGGTATTATCAAAAAACATCTGCGTTACCAAAAAGTCCACGCCGGCTTCGACTTTATATTTAGTGTTATCGATATCCCGCGCCATGCTGCCCGATTCAGGATGACCTTCGGGATAAGCGGCACCGCCGACGCAGAAATCGCCCTGCTTTTTAATAAAGCGCATCAAATCGCTGGCATGGGCAAAGCAGCCGCCGGTTCCCTGTGCGCCTGACGGAATATCGCCCCGCAGCGCCAAAATATTTTGAATGCCGTTATTTTTCATTTCGCCCAGCACCCGGGTTATTTTAGCTTCGTCAGCCTGTACGCAGGTCAAATGCGCCAAGGCCGGAAGGCCATAGCTCTGCACCTCTTTAGCCAACGCTGCGGAATAGCCCACGGTACTGCCGCCTGCGCCGTAGGTAACGCTGATGTAGGAGGGCCGCGCCTCCGTAATTCTTTTTACAATGCCCAAGCTGTTCTGCAGCTCCGTGCCCTGCTTAGGCGGAAAAACTTCGCAGGAAATACAAACCTTATCGCTGTTAAAAATGTCAGTTAATTTTATAGAACCCATTACGCGCCTCTCCCTTATTTTTACATATTTGATAGCTATTGTAGCAGTTAAGCTCTTATTTTGCAAACGTAACGATATATTTTACCAAATTGCTAGGCTTTCAGGAAAAGGAGTGCTAAAAAGGTTACAATTTATATCGTCATACAAAAAATCCTGCGGCACACGTCGCAGGATTGCTTTTTCTTTGGCGGAGACGGTGGGATTCGAACCCACGTGCCGCGTAAACGGCAAACTGATTTCGAGTCAGCCGCGTTATGACCACTTCGCTACATCTCCATTGAAATAATATTATAGCTGAAATTACTGCTTTTGGCAAGAGCCAGCTTTGCGCTCTTTATTTTCCTGCCGCCGCCGCTTAAAAAAATCCTTCATCACCTGGGCGCATTCCTCCTCGCACACCCCGGCGATAACCTCGGCGCAATGATTAAGATTAGGATTCGTAATAATATTGAAGATGGATTCCGCGCCGCCTGCCTTCACGTCCGGGCAGCCGTAAACCACCGTATCGACGCGGCTGTTGACAATTGCGCCGCTGCACATGGGGCACGGCTCCACCGTAACGTACAGCGTGCAGCCGCTCAGGCGCCAGCGGCCCAACCGCTTGCAGCCCTCACGAATGACGAGCATCTCGGCATGAGCGGTACCGTCCTGCCAGGTCTCGCGCATATTATGCGCCGCCGCGATCACCTGCCCGTCATGCACCAGCACCGCACCGATAGGAATTTCGCCCAGCTCCGCGGCCTTACGCGCTTCCGCCAAGGCCAGCTGCATATAATGCTCGTGGTTCATGCTCACTCCTCCGCCGCTTCCATCAGCGCTTCCCATTTTTCCATCAGCTCCGCGATTTTATTTTCGTAAGCCGTATGCTCCGCCGCCATTGCCGCGCTATGCTCCGGGTCGGCGTGATTAGCCGGGTCGGCCATTTGCTTTTCCAAAAGCCCCATCATGGCCTCCTGCTCGCGAATCTGCAGCTCCACCTTGGGCAGCAGCTTAGCCGCCTCCTCAGCGCTGTAACGCTTGGGTTTAGCCTCCGCTTTTTTTACCGCAGTCTGTACAGCAGCTGGTGCTTTACCAGCCCGCTGCGCCGCCTCCTGCGCTTTGGCCAATTCCGCAGCCGCTTCGGCCTCGGTCTGCGCCAGCCGCTGCTTTTCTTCCAAATAAAATTCGTAATTTCCTTTATAATCCTTGACCTGCCCGTCCTCGATTTCCCAAATGCGGTCTGCCACCTCGTTGACAAAATAACGGTCGTGGCTGACCAGCAAAACCGTGCCGTCAAAGGCCGCCAGCGCCGCCTCCACCGTTTCCCGCGCCATAATATCCAAATGGTTAGTAGGCTCGTCCAGCACTAAACAGTTAGCGCCGTCCAATACCAGCTTGAGCAAAACCAGCCGCGCCTTCTGCCCACCGCTCAGTTCGCCGATACGCTTAAACACATCGTCCCCGTGAAAAAGCATGCCGCCCAGCATCGAGCGCGTATGCTCCTCCGTAAAGCCGTATTCAATAACAAAATTTTCCAGCAGCGTTTGCCTGGAGTCCAGCCGCTCATAGCTTTGAGAAAAATAGCCCACCTGCACCCGGTTGCCAATTTTCGCCCTGCCCTTGAGCGGCGCAATCTCGCCTAAAATAGTGCGCAGCAGAGTTGTCTTGCCCGTGCCGTTAGCGCCCAGCAGCGCCGTTTTTTCTCCGCGCCGCAGCGTCAGGTTAATACCCTTGGCTAAAACTTTTTCGCCGTAGCCAATGGTCAAATCCTCCATAATTAAAACGCGCTCGGCGCATTCAGCCGCAGGCGGCAAACGCAGCTCAAATTCCTCGTGCCGCACCGGCGCGTCCATGCGTTCCATGCGGTCCAGCTGTGACTGCCGCCCCCGCGCCATTTTACTTTTAATGCCCGCCTTAAAACGGCGAATATAGGCCTCCGTGCGCGCGATATAATCCTGCTGCGCGCTATACGCCGCCTCCAGCGTCGCCGTCTGAACAGCCTTCTGCTGCAAATAGCGGCTGTAATTGCCCTTAAAGGATTGTAACTTGCCGCCTTCCATCTCCAAAATGCGCACCGCCACATTATCCAGAAAGGCGCGGTCATGGCTGACTACCAGCAGTCCGCCTTTAAATTCCTGCAAATATTTTTCCAGCCATTGGGTCATCACAATATCCAAATGGTTGGTGGGCTCGTCCAAAATCATAAAATCGGGATTGCGTACCAAAGCGGCCGCCAGCATTAAGCGGGTCTTTTGTCCGCCGCTCAGCGTCAGGGCCTGCTGCTGCCACCACTCCTCCGTATAACCCAAGCCGATAAGCACGCGCTTGATGCGGCTTTCAAAATTATAACCGTCGATAAATTCATAGCGCTTCGTTACCCGCCCGTATTCCTCCAGGCAAGCGTCCAGCGCCTCGCCCTGCAGCCCGGCAGAGTCGGCTTCCAGCTGCGCCAGCTTCTGCCGCAGCTCCGTAATTTCCGGACAAGCCTCCAGCATAAACTGCCATATTGTGCCGTGAATTTCGGCAAAGCCCTGCTGCACATAGCCCACGCTGATGCCCGGCTCAAACTTTATACTGCCGGCGTCCACCCAATCGGGCTGCAGCAAACAGCGCAGCAGCGTCGTCTTACCGCTGCCATTGACGCCCACCAGACCCACATGCTCGCCCTTTTCTATCATAAAGCTTACGTCTTTAAATATTTCATGAATGCCAAAGGCCTTGGCAATTTTATCTACCACTAGCTGCATAATTTTCTCCCTGTAAAGCCTGCCATGCCGCCTGCAAAAGCATACACGCCGCTCAAATTCTACTATAAATTTCTATCGTATTTTTTATCATATCATCAATACGGCGAAACTGCAACCATGGCTATAAGCAAAAACAGCGCCCGTCCTAAGACGAGCGCCGTTAACATCATTATAATAAAATATCTTTCGCAGCAGCTTTTACATATTCTTATAAAAACGCTCGAACATATCCAAGAAGTTTGTCATATAATCGCGCGCTTCCTGCAAATCCTGAGCGTCGGGATGGCTGGCAGCAGCGGCCCAGCGAGCTTCCGTTTCCGGATTGGGCGCATGCGGGCTGCCTGCGGGCATCTTGCGCATCATAGCGATAAGCTGCGGGTCGATAGCGCCGCGGAAGGATAAAACGCCCAGTACGCTGTTGCTTTCGTCCAACAGCTTGCCCGCGTTGGCAACGGAGGCCATAGCATGCTCGCTCTTAGGCTCCGCGCCTAAGGTTTGGAATAAAACTACCTTCTTATTCTTCAGCGTCGGCAAATATTTCTGCATATTAGCGTTGGGCATACCGCGATCCACCCAATAGCCGGCAAAAACTACGCTGAAAGCGTCAGCGGCGGGAGCCTCGTCACAGCGGCAGAGCAGCGCTCTTGCGCCTGCGGCCTCGGCCAAAGCCTTAGCCACCTTTTCCGTATTGCCTGTTTTGCTGTCGTAAACAATTAAAATATCCTGCATCTTCGTACTCCTCGTATAATATATTCAGAAGCCAAAAGCAGCTTCCGTTAAATTAACATATTTGTGTAATCGGCTTAGTCAAGCCCATGATATAATTGACTTTACTTTAAATTTTTCATCGCGCCCAGCATTTTCTGCCCGGCGTCCTCAAACAAATTCCAGCAACCTTTTCTTTGTTAGTCAAGGCTCACTCATCGCTAAAGTTAATTTTAGTATATCATTAAGACTGAAACACGTCAATGCGCAAGTACCAAATTACTAACGGCAAAATATAAAACAGCCTTCTGCCGCGCTCTGTCCAACGCAGTAGAAGGCTGTCTTGCAAAAAGCTCCTAACATATTTGCCAATGTCCCCTAAGCAAGTATATCAAGAAGAAGGTATTGTGCATTCGTCTATCGATTTGTCTGATCCAAGCAAGTGTAAAATTTGTATCTCAAGAAAATTTTTTAAGGAGAAAAATGTTGTTGTGAAAAAGTTTTATACGCTTTAAGCGGCAGCGGCTGCTGCGCCAGCGGCTGGGAAGAAGGGCCATACTACCGGAATAACCAGAATGGATACTACCAGGCACACGGCGACCAAGCCGGAACCGCATTTTACATAGTCCATGAATTTATATTTGCCGGGGCCCAGTACCAAGGTATTCGGCGGAGTGCCTACAGGAGAAGCGAAAGCGCAGCTGGAAGCAATCAGGATAGCCATCAGCACGGCCTTCGGAGAAGCGCCCATTTGTGCGGAAAGCGCAATGCCAACCGGGCACAGCAGAGCTTTAGACGCGGTGTTGGACATGAACTGAGTCAGCACCACAGCCAAGCAGAACAGTACGGCGGTAACAGTGTAGGGAGAAGGATCGCCGCCCATCATATTGACGGTAGCTTCAGCGATCAGCTTGCCTGCGCCGCTGGAATTCATAGCGTTAGCTACGGGAATCATGCCTGCAAACAGGAAGATTGTTACCCAGTCGATGGAATTATAGGCTTGCTTTTCGGTGATGCAGCCTGTCAGTACGCACAGTACCGCTCCCACAACAGCAGCCAGCTCCAGGGGTACTAGGCTGGTAGCCATGCACAGGATAACGCCTGCCATAATCACGCCGCAGATGATCTGCTTTTTGGTGCTGGTAGCGTTGGCTTCAAACTCCTGCTCCACATCAGCCTCAACCTCGACTACATCGTTGGGCAGGAAGTATTTGCCAACAAACATCATATAAAGGATACCGGCAACCGTAATGGGAATGCCGATGTAAGCATATTCAAAGAAGCCGAATTGCAGGTTTTCCATACCGGCAGCTTTCAAGGCTACGTTAGCCAGAATGTTAGGCGGCGTGCCGATCAGGGTAATAGTGCCGCCCAAGCCTGCGGCGAAAGCCAAAGGCATCAGCTCGCGGGAGCTGGACAGCTTGGCGTTAGCGCAAATGCCCAGAACTACCGGAATCAAGCAAGCCGTAGTACCGGTGTTGGAAAGAAAAGCGGACATCAAAGCCGCAATAACCATAATACCGAACATCAAGCTGTTTTCGCCTTTGCCAAACAGCTTAACGACAGCGCCGCCGATCTTCTGTGCCAAACCGGTGTAAAACATGGCAGCGCCAACCACGAACATACCGCCGAACAAAACTACGGTAGAATCGGCCAACCCCAGAAAAATTTGATTTTCTGGTACCAGACCCAAAGCGCTGCAGGCTACAGCCGCCATTACTGCCGTCATTGCCAACGGAACCATTTCAGTGACAAAGAGCAGAGCGACTACTGCCAAAAGAATTAAGCATTTAATTGCCGGACTCATACTATCCCTCCAGTTTATTTTTGTCTTTAAAAAGATTTACGTATTGGAACGTGTTGGCGAACAGCTTACCATCTTCGCCGCGATGGGGAAAGACCAGCCCTTCCTTCTTACGGTTTTCAATCGCGCGATAATAAAACTTTTTATCCACCTGTCTCAGGTACTCCCGAATTTTTGATTCTTCCTTTTCATTTTCATTATCCATAATGAGAGTTATATCCACCAAATTCAACTCCTTTCTTTCTGTTATTAGAGAGTTTCCCTTGACTGAAATAGATTATACAATATATTCCGAAATAAGAAAAATATCTGATTGGCATTAAAGTTATTCTTAAATCAGTATATGTTACTTATAAATACAGGCAAGCAAAAACCGGCTGGAGAAAGATATACAAGGAGGTGGGAGATACAATACCTTTCTCAAGCCGGTCTATATCGATTTAATCGTAGCATTCGTTATAACAGAACTGTCTTCAGATACTTCCAGTAAAAATCCCTATCCATGATTTTCAGCCAGCGACTGAACAATACCTGCAGCTGCATTTCCATCAGCCCCTTTTCAGCGCTCTAACGGAAGAATCGGACAACCTTGCGCCTTGAATGCGTTTAATAAAGTCTGCCGCATCCTGGCCACGATGAGGAAATACTTGAGCTGCCGCATTGCGTTTTCTTTGCAGATAAGCGTACACACCGGTTTTTTGTTGAATGTTTTGCTTTGCTTCCATGACGATCTACTCCTTTGCTAAATTCTTGCAATTTGTATTCACAAGGCTCTTTGCCTTTGTTGGTAACAGTATACAACAAAAATCTTAATAATAAAAATATCTAATAGGAATTAAAATTATAACCAAGTAATATGTTCTTTAGCAGTAAATTCTCACTGCAAATGAATTTGCATTTGCAGGTTGCTTTATTTTTAGCAATATGCTAAACTGATTTAGTAAATTAATAAATCATCCTATTTATTTTTATATATTACTTTGGAGGTGAAGCGTTTGGAATTAGATACCTACCGTAACTTTCTTGCCATAGTTGAAGCAGGCAGCTTTACCGGAGCCTCCGATTATGTGCATATCGCTCAGCCGGCGCTGAGCAAACAGCTGCGCAATCTGGAAAACTACTTTGGCGCCAAGCTGATCCTCACCCAGCGCGGCAGTCGTCAGATTCTGTTGACCGAAGCGGGACGCGCCCTTTATCAGAAAGCAAAATATATGTGCTCGCTTGAGGACCTGGCCCGCAATGAAATTGAAAATATCATGGGCGGCGTTATCGGCACGCTGCGCTTCAGCATCGCCAATTCCCGCTCGCCCGTTTTCATCGAATCCTCCCTCAAGGGCTTCTGCCAGCTGTATCCCAATATAAAATGCGAGCTGTACGAAGCAAGCATCAACGAGCAAAGCCAGCAGCTGCTCAACGGCATTACGGAGCTTGGCATTTTCAGCGTTCCCGTCAATCACCAGGACAATTTTGAAGTACTGTTCCGCCGCGACGAGGAACTAGCCGCCGTTTTTCATCACGAGTCTGTTTTTTTAGAGGACGATAAGCCCTGCGTCGGGCTCAAGGAACTGCATAATGTTCCCATCAGCCTTTCCGCCGGGTCTGCCGATATCTTCCTCAAGGGCTGCGAGCAGGCGGGAGTTATGCCCCGCGTCACCTGCGTCAGCACCACGCGCAGCACGGCGCTGGCCTGGACGCAGGTTAAGGCGGCTATTTCCATTGTCCCAGTAGAGCCGGGCGAAGATTTGGGCGAAGGCTTCGTTATCAAAAAGATAGCCGACCTGAACGCCGACGTCTATAAAACCGTAGTCAAGGTCAAGGACCGCCCGCTGTCCGTAGCGGCGCAGCATTTTCTGCGCTTCTATGCCCGCACCCGCGGCAGCCAGCAGGTGTGCGACTTGGACGCATTGCTAAAAAACGAAATCCTGTAAATTAAAAACAAATCGCTTGCTGCCTGTAAAAACAAACACCGCTCCTGCATACTGCTTTACGGTATGCCGGAGCGGTTTCTTTCCGTCGATATTTTTTTGCGTATCGTTTCGTTACCCGAAAAAATTCAGCCACCTTCCGAACAATATTTTCACAAATAATCGTTGACCCGCTTTTTGAAAAGCTTAAATAAATCCGTCTTTTCCTCGGACATCAGCTTACAATCCGGCGCCAGCTGCAGCGTTCTTGCCCGCGCGGCCTCCAAATCATGGAAAACGTCCCATTTAGCCGCCACGAGCTGTCTGCCCGTCAGCCGCAGCAGATAAGCCGGATGATAGGTTGCAATGCAATCAAAGCCCTGCCGCGTACGGAACCATTGGCCGCGGTCGCGGGTAATGCGCATATTGGGATTGCCTAAAAAGTGTAGCGCCACGCTGCCCAAAGCCACCACTACTTTGGGCTGAATAATTTCCAGCTCCCGCTCCAGCCACATTTTGGCGCAAAAATCCGCCTCGGCAATATCAGGCGTGCGGTTATTTTGGGGACGGCATTTAATAACATTAGTCGTCAGCACTCTATCCCGTGTCATCTTTACAGCCCACAGCGCTTTATCCAACAGCTGTCCTGAAGGGCCAATCAACGGGCAGCCGTAATCATCCTCCACACCGCCGGGCCCCTCGCCCACAAAAACGATGGGGCTATGAGGATCGCCGTACCAGCCCACCGGCGCAATAGCATCCCCGCGCAGCGGGCAGCTTTGGCAGCTTTTCAATTCCTGTTCCAATGCTTGTAAATCCATAGCGTACTTCCCCCATTTATTCCTGCGACAAACGCGCTTCGTGCTGCAAAAGTACGAAAGGCAGCTGCTTATGCAGCTCCCGCCCGGCGTCCACCAGATTTTCACCGGCCGCCTGAATATTGCCCGCGCCCGGCGCTACCTTACGCCCCAAGCTGCTCATAGACAGCATCCGCCCCTGCTTATCGAACAGCGCCTGCTCCAAGGTTAAATACCAGCCGCTGTCGTTGCGCTGACGGCTGCCGTCGATGCCGCAAATCAAAACGTAATCCGCGCCCGCATAACGGCTCAGCTGCACAAGATCCTGCTCCGCATAGGCCTCCTGTCCCAGCGCTTTGTCCATCACTACATAGGACGGCAGCATCCGCTTATACTCGTCGGTCAGGAAGCGTTTCAAATCCACAACCGTCGCCACCTTATGCAAGCGCGCGGCTTCGTTGATCCACAGCGCCACCACCGGTTCGTCCCTGGTTATTTTCGTATCCGGCGCAGGATACAGATGTCCCTGCGCCACCTCTTTATCAAACGCCTCATACAATTCGCTGACGCTGTAATCAAAATACATCGCCATATCGTGCTGCATGCTGCTCAATTTAGGCGACAATCTGTATTTAATATGCCGCCCGAACTGCTTATAGCCGCCGAAAAAAGTTTGCAGGCTGCCTGGCACCGGGTCGGCAGTATTGGTAATGCGCAGCAAATTAACAGCCGCGCCGTATTCCTGCACAAATTCCTCGTTGCCCACGGCAGGAGCGCCAAAGGTAACGATGGTAAATTTATCCTTGGGCAAGCCCAGGCTCACCAGACGCTCGCCCAGCAGCGTCGCCGCCGCGCCGCCCAAGCTGTGCCCCGACAAAACAAGGTAAGCGTCGCCGTCCTCCGCCGCCGCTTTAAACACGCCTTTGAGCTTACCGGCTTCATCCAGCACGGAACTGCGCAGCACCGCGTTCACATAGCTGTTGAAGCCCTCGTGTACGGCCGGCGCCTTTTCCCGCAAAGGCTTCGCGGCCAGGGCCTCCATCGCAGCCAAATCCGCGCCGCCAAAATTTACCTTCTGCGTTTGCAGGTTGACGCCCCAATCCTTTTTGCTGGCGCTGCCGCGAAATGTGACTAAAAAAACGCGCTTCTGCAGCTCAGGAAAATAATTGCGGGCGATAATGAAATTAGTTTCCACTTTGTCTTCCGCATAAGTTTGCGGCGCCAGCTCCCAGCCGTAGCTGCGCAGATAGCTGAATTCCGTAGAGCTGTCCGGCAAATATACGCCCAAGCACGACGCCGCCGCGACAGTCGTAAAATATTTATCGATATACTCCCGACTGACGTTCGGCACAGCAGCAGCCGCCGAAGCAACCCACAGTAATAAAGATAATAACAGCAAACATATTCTGCCTGACTTTCGCATAGCGCACCTCCCATACTGTCAAACGCTGCTCATACTTACTTTTATTATAATCCACTTTGACTAAAAAACAAGAGCCGACGCGCTGCGTTTAGTCCAAACAAAAATCCAACGCTCTGATTATTTTTATTCCGTCCTGTGTCTGAATAAATTCGCAATCCAAAGCAATAACAATTTTTTCGTAGCTGTCTCGAATTTTACGCAACGGGCTTAGCTCCCGTTCCCGCGTTTCCGGAGCGTTCATCGATTCAGTGACCTGGATATATTTTTTCTCGTCCGCTTTGGTAGCGATAAAGTCAACCTCCTGATTGTCTATTTTCCCTATAGCCACATCATAACCACGGCGCAGCAATTCAAAATAAATGATATTCTCCAAAATATGTCCGCTGTCGCCATCACGATACCCCAAAAGATAATTTCGCAAGCCAATATCCACAATATAATATTTGCCAAGCGTACGCAGGTATTCCTTACCCTTAATATCAAAGCGCTTGATTTCATAAAAAATATAGGCTTCTGTCAGCGCTTCAATATACGCCTGAATCGTTTGTACGGCAGGCTTCGTCTTGCGAGCTCCGTTCGCCAAAAGCCCCTCGTTGACTAAAGTATTGCCAATAGACGTAGCGGAAGTATTATTGCCAATATTGTAGGCCAAAAATAAAATAATTTTTCTCAACAGTACCGGGTTAGTAATATTTCTCTGCCCTTTTCTCTTTTCCCGTTCCAAGATATCGTTGACCACAGCCGCAGAATACACGCCGTCTAAAGCCGCTGCTACCTTATCGATTTCCAAGCCTACGTCCGCCAGCATCGGCATGCCGCCAAATTTCACATAAGCGTCAAACAGCTCTTTGACCTCATAGGTTTCGCCGTTCATATCCGTTATTCTCTTTTTGACGCCTCCGGCCGGCGACCTTCGTTCTGTCAGGATATATCCATGAAATTCCAAAAATTCCTTAAATGATAAGGGCAGCATCTTGATCTCCACATAGCGTCCGGAAAGGTAAGTGGAAAGCTCGGAAGAAAGCAAATAAGCATTGGAACCTGTAATATATATATCGCAATCAAAATCAACCCGAAATGCATTGACCGCCTTTTCCCAGCCGGACACCTGCTGCACCTCATCAAAAAAAAGGTAAGTGCGTTTCTTCGGACAAACGCGCGCTTTAATATATTCATAAAAGCCTCTCGCATCCATATCGGGAATAGTCATAGACTCAAAATTGATTTCGATAATTTGTTCCTCCGTCACTCCGGTATCCCGCAAATGCTCTGCCATCAGCTTCATCAAGCTGGACTTACCACAACGGCGTATACCGGTGACGACTTTAATCATTTCAGTATCCTGAAACGCTATAAGACGCTTCAAATATAGATCTCGTTTACGCAAAGCAGTTTTTTTCATAAAGGAGACCCCCCTTCACTTAAAACAATAACATAAACTCTCAAAAATTTCAAGTTTATAGAATCAATACCATAAACTTTTGCTTCGAAGAAGTTTCTAACGACAAAAAACAAGAGCCGACGCGCTGCGCCAGCTCCTTTTCTTCATTATTATATATTTATAATTTGTACGCTTCCTTCAGTTCGGCGATGTGCCGCGCCAGCGCTTCCGTTCCGTCAAAGCCGCAGCTGTATTCCAGCACCTGCGCCGCCTGGGGCGCATACTCTTTTACGGCGGCAAAGTAAGCCTGCCAGTCGATAGTTCCCCGTCCTACCGGCAAATGCTCGTCCCCCGCGCCGCTGTTATCGTGAATATGGCAGGCCTCCAGCCGCGTGCCCAAAGCCCGCACCGTCTGCGCCAAATCCCAGCCGTTGACATGGGCGTGACCTGTATCCAGCAGCGCGCCCGCTTGTGGAAAAGTTTTAAACAGCGCCAGATATTCTTCAAAGTCAAACAGCACGTTGCCCTTCGTCCGCAGGCCCACGTTTTCAATGAGCAGCCGCACATTACATTCAGCGGCCAGCTCCAGCAGTTCGCCTAAACGGCGCTGTACCAGCAGCTGCGTCTGAAGCTTAGCGCCCCGCCAGCCTTCGTTAGTATGCGCCACCACAAAGCCCGCGTTAATTTTGGCCGCATAAGCCAGCGTCGCTTTAAAAGCCGTCAAATAATGCTTATCGTCGGCGTCGGCCAGATTAACGGCCACGCAGGGGCCGTGGATGGACAGCTCCCGCCGCCCCCAGGCGGCCGTCTCTTCATCCCAGTAATAGTCCTTGCCAAATTCGTAAAAAAATTCAATGCCGTATTCCGGCGGCAAAGAACGCAAAGCATTTTTTGTAAAGCCTGCAAACAGCAGGTCGCTGACCTCAAAGCGCATTTACTTACCTCCCAGCTCCAAATTGATTCCCGTATCCGCATCAAACAGGCACACGTTCTCCCAGGCAAAATCAAAGCCGCGCACAGCTTGTAAATCGACGCCGGGGTCGCTGCATTGCAGATAAAAAACAGAACCGTCCGCCAAATGCAGCGCGGCTGTTTTCAAATTACCGGTGTTTTCAACGAAATCCGCCTTACCGTTTATCATACCACTATCAAAGCGCGCCTGGCAAGCCTCCGGACGCAGGCCGAACAAAACCTTATTGCGCGGGCCGATAAGCTCCAGCTTATCCTGAGGCAGCCGCACAGCGCATTGCCCTGCAATCAGCATGCCGTTCAAAACGTCGGCAGGCAGAATATTCATAGCCGGCGAGCCGATAAACCCGGCGACAAAGGTATTAGCCGGGTGATGATAAATATTATACGGCGTATCGATTTGCTGAATGCATCCCTGATGCATAACCGCAATACGGTGCGCCACAGTCATAGCTTCGATTTGGTCGTGAGTAACGTAGACCATAGTCGGCTTAAACATTTCGTGCAGCTTCACCAGTTCCGTCCGCGCTCTCTGCCGCAGCTTGGCGTCCAGATTTGATAAAGGCTCGTCCAGCAAAAAGTAGGGCGACTGCTTCACTAAAGCGCGGCACAGAGCAACGCGCTGCTTTTGGCCGCCGCTCAACTCGTGGGTCTTTTTATTTTCGTAGCCTGCAAGGTGCAAAATTTCCATAGCCTGACGGGCGCGGGACTCAATTTCCCTCGGCGGCAGCTTTTGCAGCTGCAGGCCGAAGGTAATATTTTCCCATACCGTCATGTGCGGGAACAAAGCGTAGCTTTGGAAAACCATCGCGATATTGCGCTCGCCGGGCGCTACGTCGTTGACCACCCGGCCGCCCATAAATAATTGCCCGCCGGAAATTTCTTCAAAGCCGGCGATCATGCGCAGAGTCGTCGTTTTGCCGCAGCCGGACGGCCCCAAAAGTATCAGGCGCTCGCCCCGCTTAATTTCTAAATTTAAATCTTTAATGACTTCCGTCTTGCCGTAAGATTTATTAACATGGGAAAAAATTATACTGTATTCGTTGTCTTTGACTGCATTATCCATAGCTTTATCCTTTCACGCCCGCCTGCATAAACGTATTGATAATAAATTTCTGGCAGAAAATATACAGCGCCAGCGGCGGCAAGCTGGTCAGCGTCGCCACCGCCATCGCCACGCCCCACTCGCTGCCGCCCTCCGCGCTGATAAACATTTGCAGCGCTAACGGCAGCGTCAGGTTAGCCTTGTCCTGCAAAATCAGCAGCGGCCAGAAATATTCGTTCCAGCTGTTAATAAAAAAGAGAATCGCAATCGCCAGTACCGACGGCTTAATCAGCGGCGCGACAATTTTCGTCAGCACCTGCCACGGCTTGGCGCCGTCTAAAATCGCGGCCTCCAGCAACGGTTTGGGAATGCTGCGCATGGTCTGCCGCATCAAAAAAATACCCATGCCGTCGGCCAACCCCGGCAGCATAACGCCGTAAGGCGTATCCAAAAGTCCCAGCTTCGCCATCAGCAGATAATTGGGCATCACCAGCACGGTAACGGGAATAAAAAATGTCAGCAGCATGCCGTTGAAAATCGTTTCTTTATATTTAAAATCGTAATAGACAAAGGCGAAAGCCGCCAGCACGCTGGTCAGCGCCTTGCTCGCCGTAACGACGGCCGCAATGAAGAAAGTGTTCCAAATATATGTCAGCAGCGGAAAGCCCTCCAGCACGTTCAGATAATTGCTCAATGTCGGCGGCCACGGCAAAGGGTTCAGCGTCGATTCAAAAACCTGGTTCAAATCCTTCAGTGAAGTGGACAGCATAAAAACGATGGGCCACAGCATTAGAAAAACCGCGATAAGCAGCAGCCCGTGCCAAAGAATTTCTTCACGCCAGCCTTGCAGTTTAGTTTTCATAGTACACCTTCTTTTCCAAATACTTGCTCTTGAATAACAGGAACAGCAGGTAGCAGACCATCGTAATCACAGCGTAAGCGGCGCTGCGCCCCGTCTGGAAAAAAGTAAAGGCGTACTGATAAATGATATACACCAGATTAGAGCTGCCTTGGTCGGGGCCGCCCTGCGTCAGCATATTCACAGGCACCAGCACATATTGCAGGCCAAAAACCACGGTGATAGTAAAAACGTAAATCGCCGTGGACGAAGTCATGGGTAAAATAATTTTTTTGAAAATTACCCAGTTAGAAGCGTTTTCCAATCTGGCCGCTTCAATCATCTCTTTAGGAACCGCCACCATAGCCGCCAGCATGACGATTAAATTGTAGCCGAAAACTTTCCAGCCGATAATCGTACAGATAGCGAAAATTACCAGATAATCCTCTTTGAACCAGCGCGGCGAGCCTAAAGAAAACCAGCTCAGCACAATATGCAGCGGCCCGGCCAGCGGATTATAAATCCACAGAAAAAGAATGCTGGCCACCGCCAAGGACAAAGTGGACGGTAAAAACAGCGCCGAACGGTAGAAAGCGGTAAAGCGCCGCACCACATGACCTAAAATATAGGAATAAACATAGGGCAGCACAAAATTCAGCGCCAGCATAATCGCCACAAACAGCGCCGTATTCAGCAAAATTTTCAGCAGCTCGGCAGAAAATAAAATCGCGGTAAAATTTTCCAGTCCCACAAAAGTCATCTGCGGGCTGACCATATTCCAGGAAAAAAAGCTTAAATAAATATTCTGCAGCAGGGGCCAGTAATAAAATATTACAAACAGCAGCGCCGCCGGCAGCAGATATAACGCGGCTTCGCGGTTATTCTTATTCATGATATCTCCTTTTACGGGCTAAACGGTTATAAAAAGAACGCCGCGCGAGGCGGCATTCCTAAACAAAACGCTTATTGAAAACAACTGCGAGGGGAAAGCAGCAATCTTTTACAGCAGCTTATTGATTTTTTCAGCGGTTTGGTGCAGCGCGTCGGCAGCAGTCATTTTGCCGCTGAGGATAATATCGCGGGCGTCAATCAAAAGCTGCTCGGCCTGCAAGCCGTTGGCACCGGGGAAGCTGGCCCATTTCGTCACCTTAGCCATCTGCTCCAAAGCCATTTTAATATTGGGGTTTTCATCCGCCAGCTTCTTGAAGCCCTGCGGATCGTCGGCTACGCCCTTGCGCGGCGGCAGATAGCCCGTGCCCGTGCTCCACTTAGCCAAGGCTGCAGGAGATTCCAGATATTTAATAAATTCTACGGCAGCTTTTTGCTTTGCGGCGTCCTTGGAGAAAACCATTAGGAAATTGCCGCCTGCGGGAATCTTAACCTCTTTGCCGTTAAACGCCGGGAAAGGAGCGGCCTTTACGTTAAACTTAGCGGCCTTTTCAAAATTGGCGCGCTTACCGATAGTAGTGCAGACCATGCCCAGCTTGCCGCTCAGATAAGCCTGAAAGCCTTCTTCATTGGTAGCGTGCAGCCCGCTGCCGTCCTTCACCATATCGGCCAGCATCTGGTAAGCCTGCGCCGCTTCCGGCGTATCGAAACCGGCTACGGTTTTGCCGTTTACTTTTTTCAGCATCTGGCCGCCGTTGGACTCGATCAAGCCCTGCTGCGTCCAGTTATCGGCGTATTCCTGCATAAAGAAGCCCATATTACCGGTTTTTTCTTTAATCTGCTTAGCGGCCGCCATAACCTCGTCCCAGGTTTGCGGCGGTTTATTGGCGTCTAAGCCTGCTTTTTGAAAAATTTCCGGATTATAAAACAGTACCGGCACGCTGACGGAATAGGGCAGGCCAATCTGTTTGCCGTCCTCGGTCTGCGCCAGCTTCAAGACGTTGGGCAGGAAGTTGTCCTGCATAAAATTAGCGTCGCCCGCTTCCTTAAAGGCCACGTTCAAATCGGTGTACTTCAAATTTTCCGCAGCGTAGTTCAGGAAGGAGTAGCCCATTTGCACCACGTCGGGATTTTTGCCGGAAGCCATCGCTGCCTGCAAATTCTGCGTCAGGCCCTTGTACATATCGGGATTATATTTTTCTACAACTTCAATGTTCGGATGCGTTTTATTAAAATCGGCTACCAGTTCTTTTACCGTAGCGCCGCCAAAGCTTTCGGCAGCTACGTGCCAATATTCAATCTGTACTTTCTTGCCGCTGTCGGCGTTTTTCTTTTCGCCGCCGCAGCCGGTTAAAGCCGCTGCCGCCAGCAAAGAAATCATGCCCACGGCCAAAATCTTTTTCAATTTCATACTTTTCATGCCTCCATTAATACAATAAATTTTGAACTATCTTTATTGTAAAGGAAGAATGTTAAATCCGAAACAAGAGTATGTAAAATGAAAGTAAAAGAAGGGGCCGTCGCATTAGACGATTTATTTTCGTCAATGCGACAGCCCCTTCGTAATAAATTGCCAATTGTCAGCCGCGTTAAAAAAAGCAAGCGCAACTTAACGCTGAAATTTTCGTTTTCAAGCTGCGGCTGTAAAAAACACAGCCGGCTTCGCTTGAAAAATTCAGCTCGTCCGCCGCTCCGCCCAGGCCGCGCACAAGGCCAGCTTGCCGGCGCGGGGCAAGCCCTTCACCGCGCATTCGCGCTTCATGGCGCTTTCCTTATCCGGCAGCTCCTCCACGTAGGCCAAAGTCAGCGGCCCGCGTCCGCGGGTATATTTTGCGCCCTTACCGCACTCGTGCATTGCCAGGCGACGGGCCACGTCGTTAGTCCAGCCGGTATATAGGCTGCCGTCCTTGCAGCGCAGCATATATACGTAAGCCGCCATTTATTTTACAACCTCAACCTTTTCCATAATTACCGCTTCGCGCGGACGATCGCGGAAATCCGTCGGCACTACGCCGATTAAACGCACAACGTCCATACCCTCGACGATTTTGCCGAAAATAGCGTGGTGACCATTCAGCCAGGGAGTGGGAGCCAGGGTAATAAAGAATTGGCTGCCGCCGGTGTTGGGGCCCGCGTTAGCCATGGACAGAACGCCCTCGTCGTCATGCTTCAAGCCCTCGCCGAACTCGTCCTTAATGTGATAGCCGGGGCCGCCCATGCCCGTACCGGTGGGGTCGCCGCCCTGAATCATAAAGCCGTCGATGACGCGGTGGAAAATAACGCCGTCATAAAAGCCCTTTTCTGTCAAATCGATAAAATTTTTCGTAGTCAGCGGCGCTTTGTCCTCAAACATTTCCGCTACAAAAACGCCTTTGTTAGTCGTAAATTTAATTTTTCTGTTTTCACTCATGGTCATATCCTCCCAATCAATATTTTTTGAAAGCTACCTGATGGCGCAGCAAAGCCACTAACAGGTACGCGCCGCAGCCGATGGCCGCCATAGCCGCAGGCAAAAGCTGCTGGCCCGCGCCGTCGCCGTGCAGGAAGGTCAGGCTGAACAGCACCATAAGGAAATATCCCATCATGGTCTGCAAGCGGCGCGGCAGCAAACGCCTGCCGTTCTTATCGCCCTTGGCCTGAGTAAATACCGCTACGCGGATTTCCGGCAGATACAAAATAAACGCGGCGCACATAATATAAATATACGGCATGGATAAAATATTGGGCTGCTTGCTGTATTCGGCGATAATCAAACCGGCCAGGGACACGCCCGCCAGGTACAGGCTGCGGAAATAGCCGCCCTGAATCTGGCTTTCCAGCACATAGGCCGCGCCCGTCAGCAGCGGGTAAACCCAAAAGCCCTGCTTGCCCAGCCACACGGCCGAGCCGATGATGATGACGTTATCCGCCAGACGGTGACGGTCGCCGGAGCTGCGGTTGAGCATGCGCAGCACGAACAGCAGCCACAGCAAAACTAAAATATTGCCCTCGCCCAAAAAGTGATAGCCTGCCAGCGTCAGGCCGCCGCCGATAATACCGCCCAGCTGGCGGTCGGGGTCCAACTCCTGCGCGATCATATAGCACAGCAGAAAGCCCAAAGCCGCGCCCACCGCCGTCAAGACGGCAGCGCCGGACTCCATGCCCTCCGCAGATTTCCACAGCGTAACGGCAACGGAAATAAAAACGGCGCACATCATGGCGGCCTTAGTCACCTTATTGGCAAAATCAATCGGACGGCCCAGGCCCAAATATTGATTCATGCCTGTGGGGTCGTACACCTCGCCGGGATTATAGCCGGCGTATTTATTACTTTTTTTCGACATCAGATCACACCTTATCACAAAAAATTTAACTATTACATTATACCATGAAAAGTCTCTGCCGTCATAAAATTTTACCTTGAAATCAATTCAAACATTTGTTTCGAGTAACGATTCGTTACCCGAAGCGAAAAGTTGATAAGCAAAGCTCCCGACCGTAAGCCGGGAGCCTGCTCGACATTAGCAATTTATAAATCTGTCGCCGTTTAAAAAACCTCCGCCAGCTCGGCCAGCGTTAAAGCGAAGGCCGCCGTTCTGGGAACGGCCGTGTTCAAATCCACGGATTCGTGGTCCGTATGCTCGTCGTAATTTTCTACGCCCAAAGCGTCCAGCGTCGGCACAAATTTAGCGGTGCGGTTGCCGTCCGTCAGGCCGCCCGCCACCCATTCGCTGACTTCGCCGCCGAATTCTTCCTTCACGATGCGCTTGTAAACGTCCACCATTTTCTGCGCCCGGGCAGTTTTCTGCATGGGGCCGGTCACGATGCCGCCGCTAATTTTTACCGTAGTGCCGGGAATGACGATTTTATTCGCCAAAGCCTTCACCGCGGCGTCGATGCGCTGCTGCTCCTCGATGGTGAAGCAGCGGATATTGACCTCGCAGAAGGCGTCGCCGGGAATCACGCTGATCTTATCGTTCGTGGAGCCGATAACGCCCACGTTGACCGTATTCTGCGGGATGAACTGGCCTGCGTCCACAATGCCGCGCATCTTGAGCGCCTCCGCCGTAAAATCCGCCGGATTGCCGGGCATGGGGCTGGCCAGCTTGTGCAGCTCGGTAATGGTATAAGCCAGCTGATGAATAGCGTTGGCGCACTCCTGGGAAGCGTTGCCGTGATGCCCGCCTATGCCCGTTACCTCTACGCGGTACTTAGCGTTGCCCTTGCGCTGGGTAACAATGCCCCAATTAGGACGCGCCACGTCCATGATAATGGCGAAATCGGACTGTTGGCTCAGCTCGGCTACGATGGCCTCCGCAGTTTTGGAGCCGCCCTCCTCCTCGCCGTTCGTGTAATAAATAATCTCTTTAAAATTATCGAAGCCTGCCGCCTTCAGCGCCGCCAGGCCGTAGATAACCTCTACCACCGTAGCCTTGTCGTCGCCCACGCCGGGGCCCCAGGCAAAATTGTTTTCATCGACGCGGAAGGGGCGGCGGGCAGCCTCGCCCTTCTTGAAAACCGTATCCACGTGGGCTACCAGCAGAATCGTGTACTTGCCCTTGCCCCGCAAGCGGGAAATCAGATGGCAGGCGCGGTCGTTATAACGAAACTCCGTCGCCGCGCCGAGAGCCTCCATTTTTTGCGCCACAAATTTATTGGCGCGCTCCGTGCCCTCGCGGTCGCCGTTGCCCGAATCGATATTGGTCAGCGTTGCCAAATCCTTAACGTAGTCCTCGTAATGGTCCGCCAAATATTGTTTGACAAATTTTTTCATTGCGTTGCTCCTTTCGTCGTCGACATACAAAGTATAACGGTAATTATATTCGTGAACATACCTGTTTTTTCCTGCCGCCGTAAAATAGTTCTCATAATTGACAAAAAGAAGAATTCCATTGGGAAATTTTGCGGAGATGCTGCGCGGTTGGAAAAATTTAAGCCGGAAGATTTATCTTGCTTGCAATTGCTTGCAAGCACAGATGAAATCTGCTAAACTTTAGCTAAAAGGAGTGATAACTTATGGCAAGCACTACTGCTCTTTACGCTCGCATTGATACTAATTTAAAAGAAAACGCGGAACAAATCCTGCAACAGTTAGGCATTACCCCTGCCAGCGCTATCCAAATGTTTTACAGCCAAATTGTTTTGACCAGGGGATTGCCGTTAGAATTAAAACTCCCGGCGAAAAAGCCTACGGCTGTCGGCGGCTTGAGCCGCGAAGAGCTGGACGCTGAATTAACAAAAGGATGGGAATCGCTAAAACAAGGAGCGTATTCTGCCGCAGAAGTCGACGCTATTTTAGCCAGGGAGTTTGGCATATGAATTAAAAATATTATCTAACCGCTCGGCCTGCGCACAGTGGAGCGAAGGGAAATTTTGCGGAGATGCTGCGCGCGGAGGAAATTTGCGCCTATATTAGATCAAAAAGGGACGGCTGCGACCGTCCCTTGAGTTTTTTGAGCTTTAATTTGCCTGCATTCGGCATTGCGTATATTTTTTATTCTTCCGCTCTGTTGATGGCGCAGATGATGCCCAAAAGCGCCGCCACGTTGATATTGGAATGGATGCCCGCGCCGAAGATATGCTCGCTGTTCGGCTTCCTGAGCTCGATATAGCAGATGCCCAGCGCGTCGCTGCCACGGGAAATAGCGTGCTCGTGGTAATTGACGAAGCCGTAGCCCGTAACGCCCACTCCCGCCAACGCCTGGAAGAAGGAGTCGATGGGGCCGTTGCCCACGCCGACAATATGGCGTTCCTGCCCGTTAATGCTTATCGCGCCTTCAAAACGGCTGTGGACGCTGCCGTCGGGCTCGTGCAATTCGGTGAAACGGTGACGCAGCAGCATATATTTGCCGACGCGGTCGAGATATTCCTTTTGGAACAAGTCGACGATTTGCTGGCTGCTCAGCTCGTCGCCGTAAGCGTCGGCCGCCGCCTTAACGATATTGCCGAATTCGGGATGCATTTCCTTCGGCAGATTATAGCCCACGGCGTGCTGCAGCACGAAGGCCGCGCCGCCCTTGCCGGACTGGCTGTTAATGCGGATAACGGGCTCATATTCGCGGTTCAAATCGGCGGGATTGATGGGCAGGTAAGGCACCTCCCAATATTCCGTGCCGCTGTTTTTCATAAACTCGTAGCCCTTGCGGATAGCGTCCTGATGCGAGCCGGAAAAAGCGGTGAAGGCCAGCTCGCCGGCGTAGGGCTGGCGTTCGGGCACGTGCATTTTCGTACACTCTTCATAAATCTTTTTGATATCCAGAATATGCGAAAAATCCAGCTTGGGGTCCACGCCCTGGGTGAACATATTCAAAGCCACCGTCACGATATCCAGATTGCCTGTGCGCTCGCCGTTGCCGAACAGCGTGCCCTCGATGCGGTCCGCGCCCGCCATCAGCGCCAGCTCGGCGGAAGCGACGCCGGTGCCGCGGTCGTTATGCGGATGGATGCTGATGACGGCCGCCTCGCGATTATGCATATGGCGGCAGAAGTATTCGATTTGGTCGGCATAAGTATTGGGCGTACACATTTCCACCGTCGACGGCAGATTGAGAATGATGGGATTTTCCTTAGTCGCGCCCATTTCCCGCATAACCGCTTCGCAGATGGCAATGGAAAAATCGATTTCCGTCCCGGTGAAGCTTTCGGGAGAATATTCGTAGCGGATATTCATGCCGCTGCGGGCTACCTCTTCCTCCGTCAGCTGGCGAATCAAACGCGCCCCCTGCACGGCGATTTCCGTAATGCCGTCCATGTCCTTGCCGAACACTACCTTGCGCTGCAAGATCGAAGTGGAATTGTAAAAATGGATGATGACGTTTTTCGCGCCGCGCACGGCCTCAAAAGTTTTGCGGATCAGCTCCTCGCGGGCCTGCACCAGCACCTGCACCGTTACGTCGTCGGGAATGTGGCGGCCTTCGATAAGAGTGCGCAGGATTTCGTATTCCGTTTCGGAAGCCGAAGGAAAGCCTACTTCTATTTCCTTAAAGCCTACGTCCACCAGCGTGTGGAAAAATTTCAGCTTTTCGTCAATGCCCATGGGCGTTACTAAAGCCTGATTGCCGTCGCGCAAATCCACGCTGCACCAGATCGGCGCTTTTTCGATTATTTTTTCCGGCCACTGACGGTCGGGTAAGGAAACTCGTTGAAAGGGCACGTATTTTTTTTCTTGCTGCATACTGTATTCCTCCAATAAAATAACCCGCCCCATAGTTTTTTAATAACTAGGGGCGGGGAAAATCCACGCTGTACCACCCTATTTCAGCCGCCGCAGCAGCCCTTTAGCCTCCAACAAGGCCTTTGCCTGTAACGTGGCCGCACGTCCTTCCCTACATATCAGGAAGGCAACTCCGGGATCAGTATACATATAATTACCGGCGCCGCTTTGCACCCAACAGCGGCTCTCTGAGGCCCTTCATTATATCTTCTTCCCTTCCTCGTCTTTTAGGGGCGATATATAGTTGTTGAAAAATATTATACTAATTAAACGAGACGCTTGTCAACTAACGTGCGCGGATATTTTTGCCCTGCCGCGCAACTGTTAATATTGAAACAAAGCGCAGGCTGCAACGTCTCGCCTGCGCTAAAAAGTTATTTATTATTTAGGATAGCTGCTGTTGGAGTTTTCTTTCAGCAGCACGTCGTGAGCGCCGCCCTCGACCAGAGAGGTTGCCGATACCAGAGTCAGCTTGGCCTTGGCCTGCAATTCCGCAATGTTCAGCGCGCCGCAGTTGCACATGGTGGAGCGGATCTTGGACAAGGTCAGGTTGACGTTATCCTTGAGGCTGCCTGCATAGGGAACGTAGGAATCAACGCCCTCTTCAAAGGACAGCTTGGCCGCACCGCCCATATCGTAGCGCTGCCAGTTGCGGGCGCGGGCAGAACCTTCGCCCCAGTATTCCTTCATATAAGTGCCGTTGATATTTACCTTGTTGGTCGGGCTTTCGTCGAAGCGGGCGAAATAACGGCCCAACATCATAAAGTCGGCGCCCATAGCCAAAGCCAGGGTCATATGGTAATCGTAAACGATACCGCCGTCGGAGCAGACGGGAACGTAAACGCCGGTTTCCTTATAATATTCGTCGCGGGCCTTGCAAACCTCAATCAAAGCCGTAGCCTGGCCGCGGCCGATACCCTTTTGCTCGCGGGTAATGCAGATGGAACCGCCGCCGATGCCGACCTTAACAAAGTCAGCGCCTGCTTCCGCCAGGAAGCGGAAACCGTCGGCATCGACTACGTTGCCTGCGCCAACCTTCACGCTGTCGCCGTAATGTGCGCGAATCCAGTCCAGCGTCAGCTTCTGCCAGGCGCTGTAGCCTTCGGACGAGTCGATGCACAGTACGTCCACGCCCGCGTCCACCAAAGCCGGTACGCGCTCGGCGTAATCGCGGGTGTTAATGCCTGCGCCGACGATATGGCGCTTCTTGCTGTCCAGCAGCTCCAAGGGATATTCCTTGTGCGTAGCGTAGTCCTTGCGGAAAACCATGTATAACAAGCGGCCCTCGTCGTCGACGATGGGCAGCGTGTTCAATTTCTTTTCCCAAATGATGTCGTTAGCCTGCTGCAGAGTGGTATCCTTGCCGGCGAAAATCATTTGGTCGATAGGCGTCATAAAATCGCGCACCTTGGTAGCGCGGTCCATGCGGCTGGGGCGATAATCGCGGCTGGTAACAATGCCCTCCAGCTTACCGTTAACAGTTCCGTCGCTGGTAACGGCTACGGTGGAATGGCCGGTGCGCTCCTTCAAAGCTAAGATATCCGCCAGCGTGCTGTCGGGACGAATGTTGGAATCGCTGCTGACAAAGCCTGCGCGGTGAGCCTTAACGCGCGCTACCATAGCGGCCTCGTCTTCGATGGACTGGGAGCCGTAAATAAAGGAAATGCCGCCCTCCTTGGACAGAGCGATAGCCAGCTTTTCGCCGGATACGGCCTGCATAATTGCGGATACCATGGGGATGTTCATAGTAATAGCGGACTCTTCGCCTTTTTTGAATTTAACCAGCGGCGTGCGCAGGTCAACATTAGTCGGAATGCATTTTTCAGAGGAATAACCGGGAACTAACAGATACTCACTAAAAGTATGGGCAGGTTCATCGTAATAAAAAGCCATTCTTTCATCATCCTTTGCTAAAAATTTATTTTATCTATTTTACCTCTTTAACGCTCTCCACGCAATATCTTTCCGGCAAAAAGCTTTATCAAATTTAATTTTTTCCACGGCGTTGTAAGCGCGGTCGCGAGCCGCCTTAATCGAAGCGTCCACGGCGGTGACGCCCAAAACGCGGCCGCCCGCCGTAACGATGCTGTCGTTTTCGTACTTCGTTCCGGCGTGGAACACAACTACGTTTTTATCGCTGGCCGCAGCCTCCAGACCGATAATATCCTTGCCCTTTTCGTAGCTTTCGGGATAACCGCCGCTGGCCATCACCACGCACACCGCGGCCTTGTCGTACCAGCCTACCTCGGCCTTGTCCAGCGTGCCGGTAGCGCAGGCCAGCATAATGTCGGCCAAATCGCCGTCCAAAAGCGGCAGCACCACCTGAGTTTCCGGGTCGCCGAAGCGGCAGTTGAACTCCACTACCTTCACGCTGTCGCCCTTAATCATCAGCCCGGCGTACAAGCAGCCCTGGTACGGCATACCCTCCGCAGCCATAGCTTCGACCACGGGCTTTAAAATGCGCTCCGTAGCCTTCAACCGCAGAATGTCCGTCATCACCGGAGCGGGCGCATAAGTTCCCATGCCGCCGGTGTTGGGGCCCTCGTCGCCGTCAAAAACGCGCTTATGGTCCTGCGCGGCGATCATGGGCACTACGGTTTTGCCGTCGGTGAACGCCAGCAGCGACGCTTCCTCGCCCTCCATATATTCCTCCAGCACCAGACGCGCGCCGGCGTTGCCGAATTTATGGTCCGCCATCATCTCGTCGATAGCGGCCAAAGCTTCTTCCTTGGTCATGGCTACCACGACGCCCTTGCCGGCAGCCAGGCCGTCGGCCTTAACCACGATGGGCGCGCCCTTTTCTTCAACGTAAGCCTTAGCCGTAGCGATATCCTCGCAAATTTTAAAGAAAGCCGTGGGAATATTATACTTAGCCATCAGCTCCTTGGAAAAGGCCTTGGAGCCCTCCAGCTGCGCCGCAGCTTTGGAAGGGCCGAACACCGGCAGGCCGCGGCGTTTGAACACGTCCGCCAACCCCGCTACCAGCGGCGCCTCCGGGCCAACGACGGTCAAATCGATGCTCTTTTCCTCGGCGTAATCCGCTACGCTTTCCAAATCGTCAATATTGATGTTGATACATTCGCACTTTTTGAGCTGCGCAATGCCGGGGTTGCCCGGAGCCGCATACAGCTTTTCTACCTTGGGGCTTTGGGCCAGCTTCCACGCCAGCGCATGCTCGCGGCCGCCGCCGCCGATCAATAAAATACGCATATCCTTACCTCGCTATCCCCTCACTCAGCCAGCCGCTTCTTTAAATATTCGCTAATCATCGCGTCGTATTCGGCAGTATGGGAAAACGCCTCCAGCGCCAGCTCCTTGCGGGTGCGCTCGTCCACGTCGCCGTCCTTGCGCAGCATTTCCATCAGCCCGGCATAACGGCTGGGATAGGTCACGACGACCACGTCCTTAAAGTTTTTTGCGGAAGCGCGCACCATCGCCGGGCCGCCGATATCGATATTTTCAATAGCCTCCGCCTCGGTCACGCCGGGTTTGGCCACGGTTTCACGGAACGGATACAGATTTACGACCACCAAATCGATGGGCGTAATATCGTGCTCGGCTAAAGCCTTCATGTGCTCCGGATTGCTGCGGACAGCCAGAATCGCGCCGTGAATTTTGGGGTTCAGCGTTTTCACGCGGCCGTCCATAATTTCCGGGAAGCCGGTCACGTCGCTGACATAGGTTACGGGAACGCCCGCGTCCTTAATCGCCTTCATCGTGCCGCCGGTGGAAATAATTTCCACGCCGTTGTCGCTTAAAAATTTTGCCAGCTCCACAATGCCGGTCTTATCGGAAACGCTTAATAATGCTCTTTTAATCTTCATGCTTGCACCTCTGTTCTTTATGCCAAAACCTTAACCTTGCGCCCGTCGATCTGCAGCTTGCCCTCGGCCCACAGTTTCAGCGCCTCCGGCATCGCGATATGCTCCTGCACTAAAATGCGGTCGGCCAGCGTATCCTCCGTATCGTCGTCCAGCACGGGGACAACCTTCTGCAAAATTATCGGGCCGCTGTCCGTGCCCTCGTCCACGAAATGCACGGTGCAGCCGGAAAATTTCACGCCGTAAGCCACCGCCTGTCCCTGGCCGTGCAGTCCGGGAAAGCTGGGCAGCAGCGCGGGATGGATATTGATAATTTTATGATGCCATTGATTGACAAAAGCGCCGCTTAAAATGCGCATAAAGCCTGCCAGCACCACCAGCTCGCAGCCTGCCGCCGTCAAAGCGTCGTTGATTTTCGCTTCAAATTCCTCTTTGGAAGCGCAGCCCTTACGCTCCGCAACCACGGTTTTAATGCCGGCCCGCGCCGCGCGCTCCAAAGCGAAGGCGTCCGCCTTATCGCTGATAACCACCGCGATTTCCAAAGGCAGATAGCCATCGGCAATGCGGTCCATAATGGCCTGCAAATTACTGCCGCGGCCGCTGACTAATACGCCGATCTTACGCACCGAAAACGCCGCCCTTCATCACAGTCTTTTTGCTGCCGGGCACAATTCTGCCCAGCTCGTAGAATACCTCGCCCGCTTCCGCCAGATGCGCGCGCACGGCGTCGGCCTCCGCCGGGTCCACTACCAGCGCCATGCCCACGCCCATATTAAAGGTGCGGTACATTTCCGTCCAGGGCACGTTGCCCCATTCCTGCAATTTTTTAAACACCACGGGAACCTCCCAGGCCTCGGCGTTCACCTCGGCGTCGCAGCCCTCCGGCAGAATGCGGGGAATATTGTCATAGAAGCCGCCGCCGGTAATATGCACCATAGCGTGCAAATCAAATTTTTCAATCAGCGGCAGACAGGTCTTGGGATACAGGCGCGTCGGCGTCAGCAGCTTTTCGCCCAGAGTGCAGCCAAATTCCGCAATCGGCGTATCCATGTCGTAGCCCATGGCCTCGAAGCAGATTTTGCGCACCAAAGAGAAGCCGTTGGAATGCACGCCGCTGGACGGCAGGCCCAGCAGCACGTCGCCGACCTTAACCTTCTCGCCGGTAATCATCTTGGCTTTATCCACAACGCCCACGCAAAAGCCGGCGATATCGTATTCGCCCTTGGCGTAAAAGCCCGCCATCTCCGCAGTTTCGCCGCCGATCAGCGCGCAGCCGCTTTCCTTGCAGGCGTTGGCCACGCCCTTCACGATATTGGCCACCTTTTGGGAATCGACCTTATCCACGGCAATATAATCCAGGAAGAACAAAGGCTCCGCGCCCTGTACCAGAATATCGTTGACGCACATAGCCACCGCGTCCTGGCCGATGGTATCGTGCTTGTCGGCCATAAACGCCAGCTTCAGCTTCGTGCCTACGCCGTCGGTGCCGCTTACCAAAACCGGCTCCTTGTACTTGCCGCAGTTCAAAGCGAACAAGCCGCCGAAGCCGCCTAAATCGCCGATGACCTCGCTGCGATAGGTAGCGCGCACGCTGTCCTTCATCAGCTCCACCGCTTTATTGCCCGCGTCGATATCCACCCCGGCGTCGGCATAGGTAAGTTGTTTCTTTTCTTCGCTCATGATTGGCCTCCCAAATTTATAGAATTATGTAAATATCGTAAAAGTAATAACTCCCCCAGTCGCCGTCGGCGACAGCCCCCTCTTAGAGGGGGCAATTCACTTTAGCTCAGAAAATTCTCTTTTCCTCCCTCTTTGAGGGAGGTGCCGAGCTAATGCGAGGCGGAGGGAGAATTGCTCCGTATTACGCGCATACTTTAAAGCAGTTATCGCCAGTCTACTCAAAAATTCCCTCAGGCTCCTGCCCTATAACCTCGTCCGCCTTGTCGGGATAGTCGGAACTGAAGCAAGCGCAGCACAGGCCGTCCGGGTCGATTTTGCCGATGGCGCGCTTCATGCCGTCCATAGAAATATAATGCAGGCTGTCGGCGCCGATAAAGCGGCAGATTTCTTCATTAGTACAACGGGCGGCAATCAGCTGCTTGCGCTCGGAAGTATCGATGCCGTAATAGCAGCTGTCCACAACCGGCGGCGAAGAAATGCAGACGTGCACCTCGCGGGCCCCCGCCTCCTTGAGCAGCTTGACCACCTTGCCGCTGGTAGTGCCGCGCACGATGGAATCGTCCACCATCACCACGGACTTGCCCTCTACCACGCTGCGCACCGGGTTCAGCTTCAAGCGCACGGCGTTGGCGCGTTGCTTTTGCGTGGGCTGGATAAAGGTGCGGCCTACGTAGCGGTTTTTCGTCAGGCCCTCCATAAAGGGGATACCGGACTCCAGCGCATAGCCGATGGCGGCGGGAGTGCCGCTGTCCGGCGCGGAAATAACGATGTCCGGCTTAATTTCCTTCGTTTCCTTAGCCAGCTCGCGCCCCATCTGAATGCGGGCGTCGTAAACAGGCTGCTTATCGATAACGCTGTCGTTGCGGGCAAAATATACATATTCAAAAACGCAGTGCGCAGTTTTTTCCGGCAGCTTGTCGGCCCACATAACGCTGCGGGGCTCGGCGTTATCGCTGTCGATAATCACCATTTCGCCGGGCTTGACGTCGCGCACCAGCTCCGCACCCACCAAATCGAAAGCGCAGGACTCTGACGCCACGCACCAGCCGTTTTCCAGCTTGCCCAAAACCAGCGGGCGGAAGCCGTAAGGGTCGCGCACGGCGATAATCTTATTATCCGTCATAAACAAAATAGCGTAAGCGCCGCGAATCTGCTTCACGGCCTCGGCCACGCGCTCCTCGATGGTCGGGCGCGCGCTGTAGGCGATCAGCGTCAGCACCACCTCCGTATCCACGGTAGTAGTGAAAACAGCGCCCTCCTTGGCCAGATTAGCCCGCAGCTGCCCGGCGTTGGTCAGATTGCCGTTATGGCTCAGCGCCAGATTGCCGCCGTCGAAATAAACCTTCAGCGGCTGAATATTATAAGCCATGCTGGCGCCGGTAGTGGAATAACGCACGTGCCCGATGGCGGCGAAGCCCTGCAAATCGCCGACGCCGTCCTTGTAAACGTCGGGAACCAGGCCCATGCCCTTTTTCACCTTCATCGTCTTGCCGTCGGTAACGACAATACCGGTACTTTCCTGGCCGCGGTGCTGCAAAGCGTACAAGCCCCAATAGGTATTGAGCGCTACGTCCTCGCTGTGACTGAAAATACCAAAGACGCCGCATTCCTCATGCAGCTTATCATCCTGAAATAAGTTTTCCACAATCAATTCTCCTTGCCAATTATTCGCTTCGCGCAAGCGCTTGGTATGGTCTTACTTGCTTTCCGCTCTCAACTTAGCCAGCTTTTCGCCCTTGGCCTTAACCTCCTCCCGCATTTGCAGGCGGTTGGCGGCCAGCTTATCCGCCAGCTCGGGGTATTTGACGGCCAGAATCTGCACGGCGAACAGCGCCGCATTTTTCGCGCCGTTAATCGCCATCGTCGCCACGGGAATACCGGAAGGCATCTGCACAAAGCTCAGCAGCGCGTCCATCCCGCCCAAGGGAGTAGCGTTGATGGGAATGCCGATAACAGGCACAGTAGTGTAAGCCGCGATAACGCCGCCCAAATGCGCGGCTGCGCCCGCCGCCGCAATAATGACTTCCACGCCGCGCTCGCGCGCGCCCGCAGCAAATTCGTGCACTACGTCAGGAGTGCGGTGGGCGGAAGCTACGACAACTTCTACCTCGACGCCAAAATCCTTCAGAGTTTTTTCAGCCGTCTCCAGTATGGGCCAGTCGGAATTGCTGCCCATAATGATTGCTACTTTCATCAACATCTACCTCCCAAAATTTGCTTACTAAAAAAAACAAAACCCAAGCAAAATGTTTTCTCAGGCTACAATACACGCTAGTATAGTTACTATCATTATATCAACAGCCGCGAGCATCGTCAAATAAAACGTGAACTTTTTAACACTGGCAAAGACTTTCCCGGCGGCGCGGCGCAGAAAAAGGAAAAAGGCTATCGTTTTACAGCGTTTTCGCCGACACGATAGCCTTTTTTACAATTTATTTTTTCTTTGTCCGGCAAAGCCTTTTATTCTTCCGGCTGCAATCTTACGCAGGCGGCCTTGACCGCCCTGTGCCAGCCGTGCAGAATTTTTTCGCGTTTGGCGCAGTCCATGGCGGGCGTAAAGGTTTTGGCGACGACGTGGTTCTTTTTGATTTCGTCTTTGTCCTGCCAATAGCCCACCGCCAGGCCTGCCAGATAGGCCGCGCCCATGGCCGTGGTTTCGATGCACGCGGGGCGCGCGACGTTGGCGTTGATGATATCGGCCTGCATCTGCATCAGCAAATTATTGGCGCAGGCGCCGCCGTCCACTTGCAAAGAGCTCAGCTTGATGCCGCTGTCCTCTTCCATGGCCTTCAGCACGTCGTACACCTGATAGGTGATAGCCTCCAGCGTCGCGCGCACGATATGGTTGCGGTTGACGCCGCGGGTCAGGCCCACGATAGCGCCGCGGGCATATTGGTTCCAGTACGGCGCGCCCAGGCCGACGAACGCGGGCACAACGTAACAGCCGTTGGCGTCGGGCACGGCCTTGGCCAGCTCTTCGGATTCAGCGGCGTTGCGGATTAACCCCAGCTCGTCGCGCAGCCATTGCACAGCCGCGCCCGCTACGAAAATGGAACCCTCCAGCGCGTATTCCACCTTGCCGTCCACGCCCCAGGCGATGGTCGTAACCAGGCCGTTCTTGGAGGTTACGGGCGTCGCGCCCGTGTTCATCAGCATAAAGCCGCCCGTGCCGTAGGTATTTTTCGCCTCGCCCGGCGCAAAGCAGGTCTGGCCGAACAGCGCGCACTGCTGGTCGCCCGCCGCGCCGGCGATGGGAATATTTTCGTCGAACAGCTTGGCGTCGGTCATGCCGTAAACGCAGCTGGAGGGCTTAACCTCCGGCAGCATGGCCTTAGGCACGCCCAACACCGTTAAAATTTCGTCGTCCCATTCCAGCGTATGGATATTGAACATCAGGGTGCGGGAAGCGTTGGAATAATCGGTTACGTGCACCTTGCCGCCCGTCAGCTTCCAAATTATCCAGCTGTCGACAGTGCCGAAAAGCAAACGCCCAGCGTCGGCCTTTTCCCTTGCTCCCGGAACATTTTCCAAAATCCAATGCAGCTTGGTTCCCGAAAAATAAGCGTCCAGCACGAGGCCAGTTTTTTCGCGGAACATATTGGCGTAGCCTTTAATTTTCAGCAGGTCGCAGTATTCCGCGGTGCGGCGGCACTGCCACACGATGGCCTTGCACACGGGCCGCCCTGTAACCTTATCCCAGACGACGGTCGTTTCGCGCTGGTTGGTGATGCCGATGCCCGCAATATCCGCGGGGGAAACGTCCAGCTTGCCCATGGCTTCGTACATCAGGCCCAGCTGCGTCGCCCAGATTTCTTCGGCGTCGTGCTCCACCCAGCCCGCCTGCGGATAATACTGGGTAAATTCCTTCTGCGCCACGCTGCAGATTTCGCCCTGCTTATTAAACAAAATGCAGCGGCAGCTGGTAGTACCCAAATCGAGCGCCATAATATATTTTTCCTTCGTCATCAGAATACCTTCTTTCAAAAAACGGAGAAGCGCGACCGCTTCCCCGTCCTACAAAATATCAAATTATAAGTTCGGCAGGAACATTACCAGCCCCGGCACGTAGGTAACGATTAAAAGCGTAATAACCAAAGCGAGGATGAACGGCCATACCTCTTTGAAAAATTCGCCCAGCGGCGTTTCCGTTATCGCGCAGACCGTAAACATCATGGAGCCGAAGGGCGGCGTCAGGCCGCCAATCATAATATTCACGATGCAGATAATGCCGAAATGCACGGGGTCGACGCCCAGCTGCTTCACTACCGGCACCAGCAGCGGGGCCAGAATAATCAGCGCCGCGCCGCCTTCCAGGAACATACCCAGCACCAACAGCAATACGTTGACCAGCATCAGCATCACATAAGGGTTCCTGGTCATATCCAGCATGGCGGAGGTAATCTGCTGGGGAATGCGCTCCCAGTTCATGTAATAGCCAAAGAAGGAAGCCGCTACGATAATCAGGCACACGGAGCTGGTGCCGTAAATTGTTTCCTTCATAATCGGCCAGGCGTATTCCCATTTCAATTCCTTATAAATAAACGCGCCGACAAAAACGCAGTACACTACGGCTACGGCGCCCGCCTCGGAGGGAGTGAACATGCCCATGCGCAGGCCGGCGATAATGCCGAAGGGGAACAGCAACGCCCAAATCGATTCCTTGAGCTGCTCCATAATTTCGCCGAAAGTCGCGGCCTTCTCGCGCGACGGCTTGTAGCCGCGCTTGCGCGAAACGATGGCGACGACGATCATCATCGAAACCGCCATCAAAATACCCGGCACATAACCGGCCATAAACATTTTGGTAACGGATACGCTGGCAATCAAAGCGTAAATAATCAGGTTGATGCCGGGCGGGATAACCGGCGTGCTGGCGGAAGAAGCCGCCGTAACCGCCGCCGAAAAGGCGCGCCCATAGCCGCGTTTTTCCATTTCCGGCACCAGCATTTTGCTCTGCATCGCGGCGTCGGCGTTAGCGCTGCCCGACACGCCGCCCATCAGCAGGCTCAGCAGCACGTTGACCTGCGCCAGTCCGCCCGTCATATGCCCCATTAAAACGTCGGTAAATTTCATCAGCTTATCGCTGATACCGGCATAATTCATAATGGAGCCCGCCATAATGAAGAAGGGTATCGCCAGCAGCGGGAAGGACTGGGTGCTGGTGATAATTCTCTGGAACATCAAATGCGTCGGCGACGCGCTGTCGATAAAGGTAAAATAGGATACCGTCGCGCCGAACAGGGCGTAAGCGATGGGGATGCTGGAAAAATAGAGGATAAAAACAATTATCACGGGCAAGTAAGCCATCACGCTTCAACCTCCTTTTTACCAAATAAATCTTCAACGACAAATTTCACGGAATAAGCCGTCATCAATACGAAGGCAATGAGCACGGACGAGCTGATGTAGGCGGACGAAACGCCCAGCACCGGCGTCATTTTCGTATAGGACGTTTGAATATAGAGCACGGAAAGATAAGCCATATAGCCGTTAAGCGCCACCAGAATCAAATCGGTTACCAGTCTGACGCCCCACTGCATGGCCCGGGGCAGGCGCTTAACTATCAGGTCCACGCCCACATGGCCGCGATGCTTGAATACGGCTACCGCCCCGATGAACACGGACCAGACGAAGCAGCCCGTAGCCACCTCCTCGGACCACACCAGGCCGGAATTAAAAATATAACGCAAAATAATATTGATAATAACGAGAACCGTCGTAATGGATATGAAGATTGAAGCGACGATATCCTCAAGATTTTGCAGAATAAATTTTAAATTCATTAACAGACGCCTCCACAAAAAAAATATACCGCGTGTGCAAAAGAAAGCGTTCCGTTTAAAAAACTTTAAACGAAACGCTTCGATTTTAGAACAACGAAAGATTATTTAGAGCTGCGAATCTTAGCAATTTCCTCTTTCAGTTTTTTGTAAATGCCAGGAGTTGCGCCTTCTTTTTCTTCCATCTGTTGGAATACGGGCTCGGTTGCTTTTTCAAAGGCTACATGGTCAACGTCGTTGAATTTTACGCCCTTGGCTTCCAGCTCTTTGTAAACCTGATTATAGGACTCGGTGGAAATCTTGGTCATTTCCTTGCCGCCGTAAGCAAATTCTTCGGCTACGATTTTTTGATCCTCCGGAGACAGCTTGTCCCAAACCTTGGTGGAAATGTAAACGCCGCAGGTACCCAGGAAATGTTTCGTAGTAGCTACGTTCTTGGTATATTCATAGCATTTGGTGCCGATGTTGGTGAACTCGGAGCCTTCCAGGCCGTCGACTACGCCCTGGGAAACGCCGGACAAGGTCTCGGAGAAGGGCAGGCTGGTAGCGGTTGCGCCCATAGCGTTAATGGTGTCGATGAACAGCTTGCTGCCGGGAGTACGCAGCTTCATGCCCTTCAAATCTTCCGGCTTGGTAATAACCTTATTGGTAATCAGGTTACGGAAACCGAATACATAGTCCAGAGCCAGAACCTTAATGCCCTTTTGCTCTGCCTTAGCGATCATATCCTTAACCAGCGGAGTTTCAATCATCTTAGCGTACTCGTCGTAGGTTTGGTACAGCATCGGGCCGACCAGAGGCTTAAAGTCCGGCACATAATCGCCCAAATAAGACGGATCCTCTACGGAAATAAAATTAGCGCCGTTAGCTACCTGCTCCAGGCCGTCCTTGTAGCAAGCCAGCTGGTTTTGACCGTAGCATTGAATTTCTACGCGGCCGTTGGTTTTTTTATTGATGCGCCCGGCAACCAGCTCCATAGATTTATACAGCTGCTCGTCGGGAGAGAATACGTGGCTCAGCTTCAGCACAACCTTTTTGTCAGAGCCGGCAGCCTTGTCCTCAGCTTTTTTGTCGCCGCCGCAGCCTGTCAGCGCCAGCATCATTACTGCCATCATTAACAGAGCGATTATTTTTTTCATGTAAATCCTCCTCTACTGCTTGTTAAAATTTGTTGAAATTTTTACGGAATATTTTCCCGTTCACAATGTCTCTTATCATATTATCAGAGCTTCACATAATTGTCAATAATTTTACGATAATTTGACAATCCAGTCTCCGTCTAGCTTTTGGCTGTTTTTTGTCCCTCGCGGACAGAAATAGTCCCGCTTGTTTTTTGGCTTATCTTGTGCTAAGATGGTGTTGAAAATTGTTGAACTTATTTTAAATTCTATTGTCCAAGACAAGCAAAGGAGACTTTTTGATGACTATGATTTTTGCCCATCGCGGCTTTTCCGGCTATTATCCCGAAAACACTATGCTGGCTTTCCAAAAAACGGCGGAGGAATCTCCTGCCGACGGCATCGAGCTCGATATCCAGCTGACGAAGGACGGCGAAATCGTCATTATGCACGACGAAGCGCTGGACCGCACCACCAACGGCAGCGGCTTTTTAAAGGACTATACGCTGGAGCAGCTGAAAACCTTGTCCGTAGGCGTCAACGTCAAGGGCTTCTTCCCCCGCCAAACTATTCCCACGCTGCGCGAATATTTTTCCTGGCTCAAGACCACGAAGCTCATTACCAATATCGAGCTGAAAACCAGCGTGTTTGAATACGAGGGTATGGCGGAAAAGCTGGTGGCTATGGTTCACGAATTCGGTTTGGAAAAACAAATCTGGTATTCTTCCTTCAATCATTATTCCATCGCGCGCATCAAGGAATTGCAGCCTGACGCCAAATGCGGCCTGCTGACCGAAACCTGGATTATGAACGTCGGCGCTTATGCCGCCAGTCAGGGCGCTGCTACCGTCAACGCCTGCAGCCCTTTCTGCCTGAAGGAAGGCGTTGCGGACGATTTGCATCAGCACGGCGTGGGCCTGCAGGCCTGGACGCCTAACGACGCGGAGCTGATGGCCAAGCTAGTCAAGGCCGGCGTGGATACGCTTATTACCAATTTCCCCGACGTCGCCGCCAAGGTCATCGGCCGGTAAACAAGAAAGGAGGGCGACATGCCCAAGAAGGTCACCCTCAAGGACGTCGCCGCCGCGGCGGGGCTTTCGCCTGCCAGTGTCTCCATGATTCTCAACCGCCGCAGCATCAACCGCTTTAACGACGAAACAGTGCGGCAGGTTTTCGCGCTGGCCGAAAGCATGGGCTATCAAAACGGCAAGAAGCAGTCCTACAGCCTTATAGCGCCTGCGGATACGCTGATTTTTATCATTTGCCCCTCCGTTTTTAATCCCTTTTATACAACTATTATCCAGGGAATTGAAATCGCCGCCCGCAGGCAGGGCTTCGTAACCTCCGTGCGTACCACCTATTGGGACACGACAACGGAAAAGGAAATCATGGAGCAGGCGCGACGGCTGCATGTGGCGGGCGTCATCTTCGCCATGATACCGCAGCAGCCCCAGCTGGCCTACGAGCTGAGCCGACGTCTGCCCGTAGTAGCCATCGGCGACCGCCGCGGCGACCTGGAGCTGGCCACGGTGGATATGAATAATTTCACCGCCGGGCAGCTGGTGGGCAAGCATCTTTTGGACTTAGGCCACCGGCGTATCGCTTACCTGTCCACCACTCTCAACGAGCAGCACACCTCCCGCGTGCGCCGTTGCGAAGGGCTGCAGGCCGCCTGTCAGGACTGCGAAGGAGCGCAGCTGAGCGTTTTCGCCAAAGAAATCACGCCCGATTTTGAGCTTTCGCATGTGGACGTAGAATACGCCACGGGCTACGAGCTGGCTTTGTCCTGCCTGGCGCAAAAGCCGGAAACGACTGCCCTCGTCGCCGTCAACGACATGGTGGCCTACGGCGTCTATAACGCCGTTTGCGATAAGGGCCTGCGCATCCCACAGGATATCAGCCTGTGCGGCTTCGACAATATCTTTCCCTCGCGCCTGCGCGGAATCAGCCTGACCAGCGTGGATAATTCCCTGACCGACTGCGGTCAAAGCGCCTTTCAGCTTTTGCAGGAGGAAATCGCCGGCTATCACAGTCAGGGAAAATTTACCAGCATCACTCACGTAGAATATAAATGCCGTTTAGTGGCCCGCGCCAGCAGCGGCCCTGCGCCGCGCGGTTGACGCGCCGAGGCTTTTCCTGTATAATATTTTCTATCTGAATTATATGTTTTACGATTGCGCAGGTAACTTTAAATGAACAAATATCGAGCGGCCTTCCAAGCCGCGTTCCCGTTAACGCTGCCCATCTGCGCGGCGTTTCTTTTTTTAGGGCTTTCCTACGGCTTTTATATTTGCAGCAAGGGCTTCTCGCCCTGGTATCCGTTTTTCACCAGCGCGTTGGTTTTCGCCGGCTCCATGGAGTTCGTGCTCGTAACCATGCTGCTCGGCGCCTTCGACCCGCTGTATTGCTTCCTGATGACGCTCATGGTCAACTCCCGCCATCTTTTTTACGGCCTGTCCATGCTGGAAAAATTCAAAGGGCTGGGCTGGAAAAAATTCTATCTTATCTTCGGCATGTGCGACGAATCCTTCGCCATCAACTGCTCTACCAACCCGCCGCCCGGCGTCGACAAGGGCTGGTTCATGACCTTCGTCACCTTGCTCAACCAAATTTACTGGGTTGCGGGCGCTACGTTGGGCGGACTGCTGGGCAGCAGCCTGCAAATCAACACCAAGGGTCTGGATTTCGCTCTGACGGCGCTCTTCGTCGCCATTTTCGTCAGCCAGTGGCAAAGCGCGGAGCATCACGCTCCCGCCGTTACCGGCGTCGCCATCCCCTTGGCCTGCCTGCTGCTTTTAGGCCCGCGTAGCTTTATCCCGCCGTCCATGCTGCTCATCATCAGCGTTTTTATTTTTGCTTACTATAAAGGAGTACGCCAGCCATGACCTTCGCCGAACAACTGATTACTATCGCCGTCGTCGTAGCCGGGACTATGCTGACGCGCTTCATTCCCTTTTTGCTCTTCCCCGCCGACAAACCCACGCCGCCCCTGGTCGCCTTTCTCGGCAAGGTGCTGCCCGCCGCAGTCATGGGTATGCTGGTAGTATATTCTCTCAAGGATATCGATTTCACAGCCCCCGCTCACGGCCTGCCGGAAACCGTCGCCGTAGCGCTGACCGTTCTGCTGCAGCTGACGCTGAAAAATCTTTTGGCCACCATCGCCGTCGGCACGATAGCCTATATGCTGCTGGTGCAGTACGTTTTTATGTGAACGAAGCAATAAATAAAGTCTTTAAATTACCTCATAAGACACACTGTTGCTTACTTTACAAACCAAAGGATGTTTCAGAGGCAAATTTTATTTTAATGTCTATTATATTGACAAAGCGAATTTTTTCTTAGAGACTGTTTTTAGACATCGTTGTTGCAAACGATGTCTTGTATTATCTAAATAAACTACAATATTGTGGAACCCTTATTTGTTAGACAATATTATACACTATATCAATGTGAACTCCAAAAATTATACTTTAAATATACATAGCAATCAAGAGTTTCCTATGTATATTTTTACGCCTCTAAAAGACTACGCCTAATTGTACAAAACTACGCTATCCTAGTTTCTCTCTAATTTGTTTTTCATTATAGTATTTTATATATCTTTCAATTTTCGAACGCAGCTCTTCATAGCTATAATACACAACACCGTAATAGATTTCCTGCTTGAGCCATCCAAAGAATTTTTCCATGACAGAATTGTCAAAGCATTTTCCTTTTCTAGACATACTTTGGAACATTCATTTCTTTTTATAATATTTAATATATAATCTCATTTGATAAATTTAATCTCAGTATGAATGAAATGCTCTGCGATATGAGCAGTCAGAAATGATTTCTATTGCTTGTTCTGACGCAGCCATTACATTTTTGGCGAATAGTCGTTGTCTATGCCAAAACTAACTATTTCTCCATTACACATATCCATGAATGGATCAAGGTATAATTTATGCATCGTTATATGTCCATTTACATCTACTTCATAGTATTTAAACTCCGTTGTATCAGTTGTTATTTTCTGATGAGGTATATGAGTATTAAAACGCCTTTTAATTCTATTTGGTGCAATGGCTTCTACTTTTCCTTTATTATGAACTGTATTTCCTGCTTTTACGCAGGAATGAAGTAACCTGCAAGTCAAACTTTTGTGTCAATCTCCAATCATTTTTATTAACAATATATCTCTAGTTACAAAATTCTCCAAGTATTCGACGATATCCATAATCTTTATTTAGTTTTTTAATCTCAACGATCTTGTCTTCAAGTTCTTTGTCAGGATTTCTTTTTTCGAATCGCTTTTGTCAATACATATATGTCGCTTTAAACATACCTATATATGAGAGAAGGTCTTTTAGTTTGAACTGTCTTCGGGGGCTGTTGATGACTCGTGCCGTTCTCTTATTTGGGCTTCGTCCCCTAAACGCAATCTCCTCAGGTTTTTTTAAAGGCATTCTCTATACTTAATTTAAGAAGTTCATCCTTTAGCTGCTTTATATATTCAGTATTTACATCGGTAGAAGGCTCATTTTCTGATTGCACTTTAATACATTTATTTACCATATCCAATACTTTATTTCGACCTTTCTTCTGTAGTCTCAAAGCTTCAACTCCAACATCACGAAAGCCGTTAACCAAATTCCTTAGCAATATACTTAAAACTTCCTTCACTATTAAGGTATGCCATAACTACTTTTTCTTAAATTCCAAACCACACTTAACCATAAAAATACCGACCTAAAATCATTAGATTTTTAAGTCTAACTTTTTTAGGTCTGTACATCTAGCAAATTGTTAGAAAATTCTTTATATAAAATCCATCCACAACAAACCTGCTAGGAATTGATAATAAAAGCTATCGTCATAACTCTTGTACAATTTTCACCAAAGTTGCTGATATAGAATAAATATAAAGATAATACTATTTATCTAATTCGAACTCACACATTTTTTCGGCTTGCTCTATTATCAAATCTACCGTAGTTACCTGTTTATCCGGTGGATATTTATATTTTCTGAGCAACCTTTTTACAGTAATTCTCATCTGCGCCCTAACACTTTCTCGCACATCCCAATCAACCTTAATATTATTTTTAATGCTAATTGTTAATTCTTTAGCAATTTGTTTTAGGACATCATTTTCATAGAAATCTCTGGCAGATTCATTGGACGAAATTGCATCATAAAATGCCAGTTCATCGTTTGATAATCCCAGCTGTTCTCCTCTTTTATGAAGTTCATTCATATCTTTTGCCATATCAACCAGAGCCTTTATAATCTCTACGGTCTCTAAAGAACGTTTTTCATATTGAATTACTGAGGCTTCAAGCATTTCAGAAAATTTCTTTGCTTGTACAATATTCTTTTTAGCTATCTCCTTAATCTTACCATCAAGCAAACGTCGTAAAAGTTCCAGAGCTAAATTTTTTTGTGGCAGTCCTTTTACCTCTTCAAGAAACTCATCAGATAAAATTGAAATATCCGGTTTATTCAATCCAACTGAAGCAAATATGTCAACGACTGCTTCGGAAATAACTGATTTGGAAACCAATTGACCTATTTCATATTCTATTTGATCTTTCGTTTTCTTCTGTTTGTCCTTTGGTAATATTTTTATAATACCTGATTTGATGGCTTTAAAATAACTAATCGCTACATTGATTGCTTGAGCTTGCTCAGAAGTCGAACATAATGCGTATGCCTTACCAATTTCTACAACCAAATTAAGAAATTTTTTTTTCTCATCTTCCGATTTACCCAAAACAAAATCCACACCAGAAACGATACACGCCATTCGTTCACTTGCGGAGCCGCTTATGTAAGAAGAGTAATCCAACCCATGCAATATTCCTTGAATTTGCTCATACTTCTCAAGCATGAGATCAATTGCTATTTGCGGATCAATACCTGTTGTCTTTCGGTCAGACGGTGTATATTGTGCTAATGCACTTCTTAAGTTATCTGCAATACCAATATAGTCTACAATTAAACCACCGGGCTTGTCTTTAAACACACGATTAACTCGTGCTATGGCTTGCATAAGATTATGATCACTCATTGGTTTATCGACATACATTGTGTGAAGGCAAGGTACATCAAATCCCGTCAACCACATATCGCAAACAATAACAATTCTTAATTCATCTTCAACATCTTTCATTCTCTTTGCAAGTAGCTTTTTCTGAGATGCAGTAGTTGAATGCAGCTGAAATTCAGGCGGATCAGATTCTGTAGAAGTCATAATAACCTTAATTACACCTTTATCAATGTCATCACTATGCCATTCCGGACGATACTCTATAATCTTTGAGTAAAGTTTTACTGCAATCTTTCTAGACATAGCTACAAACATAACTTTTCCATTAATCGCTTGTTGTCTAAGGTCGTAATGAGTAATGAAATCTTTCACCACTACATCAATACGACTATCTGTTCCAACAATGGCTTCTAACCTTGCCCATTTTCGCTTTTGGCTTTCGGCGTAAGTTTCTTCCTGTCCCTCAACAATGCTGTCATACTCATCATCAATCTTTGGCTTTAATTCCTGAGGAAGATCTAACTTTGCAATTCTGCTTTCATAATAAATCGGAACAGTAGTTTTATCTTTAACCGCTTGAGTCAAATCGTAAATATCAATATAGTCACCAAACAAGGCGGGTGTGTTCTTATCGCTCAACTCAACAGGAGTTCCAGTAAATCCGATAAAAGAAGCATTCGGCAATGCGTCTCGCATATGTTTTGCAAAACCAAAAGAAACTTTTCCGTCTTTTTCTTTTGCTTCTAACCCGTACTGACTGCGATGTGCTTCATCTGCTATAACAACCACATTTCGTCTGGTAGTCAGTGCTTCCATTGATTGGTCACTCTGGTCTGGCGAAAACTTTTGGATAGTCGTAAATACAATGCCGCCAGCTTGAACGCTTAATAGTTCTCGTAGTTTCTTTCTTGTGTCTGCCTGTTTGGGTGTTTGACGCAAATAATCGGCACTTTTTGAAAAAGTGGTAAATAGCTGATCGTCCAAGTCATTTCTATCAGTAATAACAACAATGGTCGGGTTATTCAGTTCTAAAACCAATTGACGAGTATACATGAGCATAGAATAACTTTTTCCGCTACCCTGTGTATGCCAAATTACACCCGCTTTTCTGCTTCCATTTTCAGAAGCTGCCAAGTGAGTGGTATACAAAGCTTTATTTACAGCAAAAAATTGATGATAACCAGGTAAAATTTTGAAAGACTTATCTTCCTCATGAACAAAGAAGCTATACTTTGAAATAATGTCCAAAAATCTCTTTTTATTCATCATTCCATACAGCATAACTTGCAATTGCGGAAAAGAAAGTCCTGATTCTTTTTCTCCGTCAATTGTTCTCCAAAACATAAAGCGATCCAGATCAGAAGTAATTGTACCAACTTTTGCATTGATACCATCACTTATGATCATAAAGGCATTGTAATAAAACAAAGAAGGAATATCTCTTTTATAAGTCTGAAGCTGATTAAATCCATCAACAATATCCACTTCTTCGTTTGTTGCATTTTTCAGTTCTATTACAACAACAGGAATACCATTTAAGAAAGCGACAATATCAGGTCTGCGTTCTTTTCCGCTTTCAATTACAGTATATTGATTGATTGCCAAGAACTCATTATTTTCAATATCTTTGGCATCAAAAATATAAGCTTTTTCGGTTTTTATGCTTCCGTCCTTCTGCTTAACCTCTACATCAATACCATCGGTTAATAATTTTTGAAACGCAACATTATTTTGGACAATAGATAAGCTTTGCTGACGAGTAATCTTCTTAACCAGCTCTGAAATCGTATCATTGGAATATTGTTTATTAATGCGTTTTAATGCACTATGTAACCTGTCGTACAGAACAACATCTCCAAAACTTTCTCTCTCTGAAAAGCTTCCTCCCGGCGAAATATCTGGTCCATATTGAGTTTGGTAGCCTAAATCTTGAAACCACTCCAATACAGCTTGTTCAAGATCATTTTCTATAAAATTGGACATTCTATTCACCTGCCTTTACCAAATGCCTTTTTTTGATATACGATGTCTGATGCTCTAATTCAGGGTAGACAAATGCTTCATTTATTCCAATCATATCAAGTTCATGCAGTATAGAAGATTTCTGTTCTGCTGGGATACGTAAATATCTTGGAATCCCTTCATCTACATATTCACTGAGACTATCTTTTAAATTGAAACTGTTTTTTAGATAATAATCAGGAGCAGATATGTCTATTCCCAAGATTAAAAACGCACCATTTTGGCGTCTTATACGTTCATTGTTCTTAGGAGCTACCACCGGGACATATTTATTTTGAAACTGCGTCTTCAGTCGCTCCACTTTCTCTTCAAAGTTCGATAAAATATCATCTCCAAGTCCTTTTCTTGAAAAATAATCCAAAAAATTACCTTCGCTTTTTCCATCATATTCTGCAAGTGCAGAAAATAATTTCACTTCTTTTTGTGTAGGACGCTGTAGCGATTCGATAAACAAAATCAGTTCACCGTCTTTGTCCTCATGTTCAGAACAAGCAAAATAGAGAGCGATTAAAGGATTAGTTGTAATATCCAGCAATCGAGTCGGCAAGCCGTAATGTTGCATTTTGACCAACTGTTCAAAATCCGTCATATGATTTCCAAATTCCAGTGGCTCTTGCAATATCAGTTCATTAACGATAGTAGTTTCTTTTGCCAATAGTCCATTTCTAAAAATGCTTCCATTGATGCCGAATTTAATGTCAGATTGTCCACGAAAAAGCAATGTACCAGGTATTCCATTTTCAGAAATAATACGACTATAGTCAGAAAGTTTTGACAGCAAGTGAGAAACACTATAAATTGAAAGCTGTTCTTCTGATTCATCTTGTAGATATTCTTCGTATCGTTCACGTTCATCCATTAATTTTCACCCACTTCCACTGGCAGTTCTCCACTCATCAATTTAGGGAGTAGGGTATCTCTAATCTCTGCCAAAACCTCATTTTCTTCTTTCAATTTTGCAATTTTCTGCTCAATAGGTTTTGCTATTTCTTCAAACTTTAATTGAAGTTCCATCGGCGGTACAACCATAGGAAACATTTTAAATGCTTCGAAAGGGAAGTTCTGCCTTGTTGTGCCAATGGCATAGTGTTTGATCATTTCCTGAAATATCGGCTGTTTCATATAGTAATAAAAGAAAGTAGGAGTAATAGTATCCTTCATCTCAAAAACAGTGTAGATCGGACTAACGAGTCCAATATCATACTCCTTGAGCATGGCAATAGAACCGATATTGGCTCTTGCCGGATTGTATGCTACTTGATTGCGGCGAACAATTTTATAGTTTTTGGTACTCTTACTATAAACTTGTTTTGTAAATACATCTTCCGATGCTTTAAATTCACCTTCTTTTACAACTGAAAGAACTGGATAATTCTCCTCGTTTTTATTCTTAATTTTTACGTCTAAAATATTATCTAATACATTTGACACGCTATAGTTATGATTTAAAAACCAATGTTCAAAAAGAGCATTTAAAATTTCTTGCATAATAGCAGATTCATTTTGATTTTTTATAATTTTTTTATCATATATACTAATGAACTTTACTAGCTCTTTTTGCATTTTAATTGGGAAACAAGGTACCAGTATATTTTCAATGACATTTGTTTCAAGTTTACCGGCGCCAATCCCTGTGACTCCTATACTTTTTAGCAAATGGTCATGTATGCTTGTTAGAAAATAATATAAAAATTCTCCATCTAAATTTTTGTGAGGTATTATACATTTTACATCTTGGTTAAAGGCAACATCTTTTTCAACAAAACATATCGGAACTCGATTAAATAGTTCACTGCCTCTCGTCAATATTAAGATACTTCCTTTAGGTGCAATTTTACTTCCTTTTTCTAAACCCGTCTTGGAAATGTGAAGGTTTGATGTCGAAACCCTTGATGTTTTCATCATTTTAGCACTTATCCAAGGAATATCTCCATCCCAATATTCTAGGATTTTTTTTGATGGCGTACCTCCTGATAATATCTCGGATAGTTGAGTTAATGGTTTTAAAATAGTATTCATTCACCCATCCTCCGTTCATCTATTTTTTCTAATTGAAATTTAATTTCTCGATCAAGACTTTCAATATCTTGATGGATTTGAAGAAGTTTTGATGTTAATCTATCTATTTTGTCATAAAATGGTTCCGTATCTTTTTCCAAAGGAATAATTCCAACATAGCTTGAAGGGGTTAAATTATAGTCTTTTTCACGAATTTCTTCCAATGTTGCTATCTTCCAAAATCCCTGTTTATCAGCATATTCAATCTCTGTACCATCTGCCTTTGTTGCCTTCTTTTCATGGTTACGAAAAGCATGGTATGCGGAGGTGATTTCATCAATAGTTTTTGCAGTCAGCTGTCTCTGCGTACGGCTGTCCTCATAAGGTTCTGTTTCCATATTTCTGGCATCGATAAACAGAATCTCTCCATGACGATCACGGTGTCCATTTTTCAGCTTATTGCGAGCCATAAACCACAGACAAACAGGAATTGATGTTGTTGAAAACAGTCCACCCGGCAATGTAACAATACAATCGATTTTGTCATCTTCAATCAAGTTTTTACGAATATTGTATTCACTAATTGTAGAAGATGAAAGTGAACCATTAGCCAATACAAAACCTGCCGTTCCGCTTGGCGCTAAGTGATAAAGCATGTGCAAAATCCAAGCATAGTTAGCATTACCTGTAGGCGGAATACCGTATTTACTCCATCTTGGATCATCTATCAAACGCTCACCGCCCCAGTCACTAATATTAAACGGTGGGTTTGCCATAATATAATCTGCCTTTAAACTCTTGTGTTGATCGTTATGAAAAGAATCCGCATTTTGCTGACCGAGGTTTGCTTCGATTCCACGGATAGCAAGATTCATTTTACAAAGTTTCCAAGTATTATAATTCGATTCCTGCCCATAAATGGCTAATTGACCGTCAATTCTTCCCTCTCTGTCTTCTACAAAGCGCTCACTCTGGACAAACATACCACCAGAACCACAGCAAGGGTCATAAACTCGACCATCGTGAGGTTCAATCATAGCTACAATTAAATCAACTACACTACGTGGAGTATAGAACTCCCCACCAAGTTTTCCTTCAGCACGTGCAAACTTCCCAAGAAAATATTCATATGCAGAGCCTAAAGTGTCTTTGTTCTTATCGTTTCCAATCTCAAGCTCAGATAATAAATCAACCAATTCACCCAAAGAACGTTTATCTAAAGATGCTCTTGCAAAATCTTTAGGAAGCACACCACGAAGAGAAGAGTTTTCCTTTTCAATCACATACATAGCATTATCGATAACCTGGCCAATTATCGGATCTTTAGCACTGTTTTTAATTGTTTCCCAACGTGCTTCCTGCGGCACCCAAAACACATTTTTTGCAAGGTATTCATCTCTATCTTCTGGATCGGCATACTCATCTTGAGAAATTTCTTGATAAGCTCTTTCAAAACTATCAGAAATATATTTCAAGAATATAAGGCCAAGACATATATGCTTATACTCTGCAGAATCCATATTATTACGAAGTTTATCCGCCATTATCCACAAATCTTCTTTTCTTAATTCAGCCATTTTTATTTCTCCATCATTAAATAATCTGCGATATTTTTGCCCAGATTTTCTTTTCATTTGGATTTTCTTTTATTATTCTAATAATTTTTAATATTGATTTGTTTTTTATAATATATTCTTTGATATCTGCTGGAACGTCTTTTCTCTCTTTTGCTGCCGAATCATACAACTTATTTCTTACGTCTGGAAAATCGGCCAATTGTAATGCTGCAAGTATTTTATTCAATAACTCTATTTCTGGTGGTTTATTATTACCGTTTTCAATATCACTGATATATGTAGGTGTTTTACTCACCTCTTTTGCAAGTTGACGAATTGATATTTTTTTCGCTTGTCGAACTAAACGTAAATATTGACCGAATTCTGTATTTTCTGTTTTGAAATTCAAATCATTCACTTTTATCACCTCTATTATAAATTAGTTAGTTAGCTTACATATTTATTTTATACTGCTTTCTTAACCATGTCAACCAATATATACCAAACCTCCTAATAAGCTATGATAATATTCCCATACTCAGTATTATTATCTTATGCTTTTGACAACTCCTGAATTACAAAAAATAATTTAGATAGTATCTATTTCACAATTCAAGAACCGTCTTGTCACAAAAATTGGCTGTTAATCAAAGTAACACTTTTTCTCAACAATAAAGTAACTCAATAATAACTATTTCTTCTATCTATACTTTCAGATTATTCATATAGCGTCCTATTGCCATTTGTTGAGTAACTTTATATGATGCCAGATACTTCTCCAATAGATCAATCATCAATTTCTCCACTCTACAATGTGCTATTTCATCAATCTCCCACAGATGCAGAGCTGCTCGCTGGAAATCATATTATTCAGCATAAACCATTTTCGTTTGCAGATATATTCTCCTCATTATTCCATATTTACTAAACATTTTGTGTTCGTATAGACTTAACTGAATGCAGGAATAAAATAATGATCACATTGATAATATATAAACTTTTATTTCTGAAGCTATTGTATCTTATATATATCCTTATGCGAAGTTTGTTGATTACTTTGCATTTACGGCATCCATAATTTACTGATAGTCTTTTCCGTAAGGTCTGTGACTTCCTTTTACATACGATAATAGCAACTGGTTTTCAAAACAAATAAGTCACAGATAAACTTCGCATTAACTCTCAACTACTTTTAAATTTTTACAGCAATATCATATGGTATTAGAATAAATTCCACCTATTCAGCAAGACATTTGGCAGTAAAATTATTTCGCAGTCAATAATAACGCAAATATTTTCCTGACTGATCAATATTTGGCTTTTCTTCAAATAGCAATGTTAGATGAAAAGTAAGTTTTCATGACGGTATTGACACAATGATTTCTAGTTAAAAATATTATTGTAAATACTAGATGAAATTTGCAATTTCAAGATAGACATGCTAAGTTTTCTTTACTATTCACAAAAAACTTCTAATTATTTTAACAATATAGCTGATAAATTACATTATCTTATCATGAAAGGATTTTTTCTTTAATATCGCCAACATAACTGATGGTTGTTGTTCTTTCAATTCTCCGCCGCTAAGAACCTACACTAAAGCTTATAACATTAAAGCGCAGCCCTCGCGTGAAGGCTGCGCTTTTACTTTTATAGTACAATATTATTTTTACAATCTGAAGTTCTCTACGCCTTGTCCAGTTTCATATCGACGTCGCTATGTAAAATTTAAACGACGCGCCTACTTTTTAATCGTACACGGCCTCAGCCCGTCGAATTCGTGAATGCTGAGCGTGCCGCCCTTCGGTATAAAAATCACGCTGCCGTCATAATTGCCGGACGCCAATTTTTCCAGAACTTTATACGGCCCCGGCAAACGAGTAAGCTGGCCGTCCAAAAGCTTTACCAGCGGCATAATGTATTCTTCAACTTCTTGCAAATCATAAGTACCCGTATCGATAATATAAAAATCGGTAAAGCCCTTATACAGCTTCTTGAGATATTCCTCCGCCGCGTCCTTGCCCTGCTCCCGCACCAGCTTCATATAATCTATGGAAGAATTTTTCATAAAGTTCATCCAGCTTTTGGTTATAAATATCGCCCCGTCCGGCCTTTTAACGCCCGAGCCCGTCAAAAGCACGTCGATGCAGTCCATCGTCCGCGGGAGCGCTAGGTTACAGGTGCTGGCCTGCAAGCCGCAGGTCGCCTTGCCGCAGCCCGAAACGCAAATTATTATTTCCTCCGCTTCGGTATTATCGTCGATAATTTTTTGCAGCGTCCGGTGCATTTTCTGCGGGTCGCTGTGCAACGCGACGTCTAAATACCTAACCCTGCCGTCGAAGCCTGTTTTAGCAATCGTCTTTTCCAACTCTTTTTGCAAAGTAATGCACGAACAAAGCAGTTTTTGCGCCATTTTATCTCCTTTCCTGACAGCCGATGAGCTGCTCTGCCAATTCTTCTAATGCATATCTATAATTACACAGGCACAGCCAAATACTTCCTGCGAAGTATTCAGTTGTGCCTGTCTTGTTTATATTCAATTATTCAATACGTAAAATATTTTCGCCGCTTACCCCTCGTACCCGTGAGGATGTCCCTTGTGCCACTTCCAGGCCGTGCCGATAACTTCCTCCACGCTGCTGTGCTGCGGAACCCAGCCCAGCTCGCTGCGGATTTTTTCCGAGGAGGCGATTAACACCGCCGGGTCGCCTGCGCGGCGCGTTTCCTCCACTACCGTAAAATCCACGGCCGTAACCTTTTTGGCGCAGTCGATCATCTGGCGCACGCTGAAACCGTTTTCGCTGCCCAGATTGTAGACGCGGCTGTCGCCGCCCTTGAGCAGATGCTGCAGCGCCAGCACATGAGCCTTAGCCAAATCGCAGACGTGAATATAATCGCGGATGCAGGTTCCGTCCTCCGTCGGATAATCCGTGCCGAAGATAGCCACCTGCTTGCGCACGCCCTGCGCCGTTTTCAAAATCAGCGGAATCAAATGGCTTTCCGGGCTGTGGTCCTCGCCGATATCCCGCGTGGGCGAAGCGCCCGCCGCGTTAAAATAACGCAGCGCCACATAGCGGAAATCGTAAGCCATATCGTAATCGGCCAGCATTTTTTCAATCATCAGCTTGCTGCGGCCGTACACATTCGTCGGCTGCAGCTTGCTATCCTCGGTAATCGGCACCTGCTCCGGCTCGCCGTACACTGCCGCCGTCGAAGAAAAGACGATGCGATCCACGCCCGCGCCGCGCATAGCCTCCAGCAAATGCAGGCTGCCTTCCACATTATTAAAATAATATTTAGCCGGGTCGACCATGGATTCGCCCACCAGGCTGCTGGCGGCAAAATGAATCACCGCGTCGATCTCGAACTGCTCCATAATATGTCTGGCAAAGCGCACGTCATGGATATCGCCCTCCACCAGCTGCACGTCCTCAGGCACGGCAGCCGCGTGGCCGGTAGAAAAATTATCGTAAACGATGGGCGTAAAGCCGCTCTTTTGCAGCTCCTCAACCACATGGGAGCCAATATAACCGGCGCCGCCGGTAACGAGAATATTCATTTTACTCCTCACTTGCCTTCCTTAGCTACGATGCCCTGCAAATACGCCAAAAAGCCGTCGTGCAGCTCCGGACGCTTCAGCGCCATTTCCACAGTAGCCTCCAAAAAGCCCTGCTTGTCGCCCACGTCATAACGGCGCCCTTCAAAATTATAAGCGTACATCGCCTGCTGTTTAGCCAAAACCTTTAAAGCGTCCGTCAGCTGGATTTCGCCGCCGCGGCCCGGCTCGGTATGCTCCAGGATTTCAAAAATTTCCGGATTGATAACGTAACGGCCCAAAACAGCCAAACGGGAAGGAGCTTCCTGCACCGCAGGCTTTTCCACCATATCGCTCACGGTAAAGGTGCGCGGCTCGTCCGTAGGCTGTCCGGCGACGATGCCATACGCGGATACCTTTTCCTGCGGCACCTCCTGCACGCCTAAAACGCTGGCGCCCGTCTTATCATAAACGTCAATCAGCTGCTTTAAGGCCGGAACCCGCCCGTCCACTACGTCGTCGCCCAGCAAAACGGCGAAGGGCTCGTCCTCGACGAAATGCTTGGCGCATAAAATAGCGTGACCCAAACCGCGCGGCTCCTTTTGGCGGATGTAATGGATGCGCACCTCGGAAATTTTGCGCACCATTTCCAGCTCCTTAATTTTGCCGTGCTCCTCCAGATTTAATTCCAGCTCGATGCTGCGGTCAAAATGATCCTCGATCGCGCGTTTGCTGCGGCCGGTAATAATCAAAATGTCCTCGATGCCGGAAGCCAGCGCTTCTTCAATAATATATTGGATAGTCGGTTTATCTACAATGGGCAGCATTTCCTTCGGCGTAGCCTTCGTCGCGGGCAAAAAGCGCGTGCCCAGCCCTGCCGCAGGAATAACTGCCTTGCGTACCTTACGTTCCATGTGCGTTCCTCCTTCGCAAATTCTTCTGCCTGCTGCCGCAGGCTACCTTATTTTATAGATTTAAGCCTCTTCGCCGCCGATAATTGCCAGCAGCTCCTGCGTTTTAGCGGTCAAAAGCTCTTTGTCGCCCTTGGTTTCCACATTCAGACGCATAACGGGCTCCGTATTGGATACGCGCACGTTAAAGCGCCACTTATCATACGCCACGCTCAAGCCGTCCAGATGGTCCTGCTCGCCGTCGGCATAACGCTTGGCCAGCTCGGCCAAAACCGCAGCCGAATCCTCCACCTTGCGGTTGATCTCGCCGCTGCAGGGATACATAGCCATACGCTCGCCCACCAGCTGGGACAGCTTCTTGCCGGAGCGGCACAGCAGCTCCGTCACCAGCAGCCAGGGAATCATGCCGCTGTCGCAATAGGAAAAATCGCGGAAGTAATGATGCGCCGACATTTCGCCGCCGTAAAGCACGCCGTTTTGGCGCATGCATTCCTTCATAAAGGCGTGACCGCTCTTGCAGCGTACCGGCACGCCGCCGTCGCGCCGCAAAATTTCTTCCGTGTTCCAGGTAAGCCGCGGGTCGAACATAATCTTCGCGCCCGGCTCCTTGCGCAGGAAGGCCTCCGCCAGCAGACCCACGATATAGTAGCCCTCGATAAATTCAGCCTTTTCGTCGAACAGGAAGCAGCGGTCGAAGTCGCCGTCCCAGGCAATCCCCAGATCCGCGCCGCTTGCGCGCACTACCTTCGCCGTAGCCTCGCGGTTGGGCAACAGCAAGGGATTGGGTACGCCGTTAGGGAAGCTGCCGTCCGGAGTATCGTTGAGCGTAATAAATTCAAAGGGTAAATGCTTAGCCAATTCTTTCAGCACTGGGCCTGCGCCGCCGTTGCCAGGGTTAGCCACAATCTTCATGGGCTTCAACGCCTTAACGTCCACATAGCTTAATAAATGCTTGATATACGCGGGCATAATGTCCATTTTTTCCACTGCGCCCAAGGTTTTGCCGGGGACAAGCTGATGCGCAAAATTCCGCGCTGCCGCCATCTCGCCAATTTCCTTCAGCCCGGTATCGGCGGAAATAGGACGCGAACCGCGGCGCACCAGCTTCATGCCGTTGTATTCCTTAGGATTATGGCTGGCGGTAATCATAATACCGCCGTCGGCCTGCAAATGCGCCGTCGCGAAATAAATCATTTCCGTGCCGCATTGTCCTATATCGATTACCTTCGTGCCGCCGTGACGCAAGCCCTCCGTCAGCGCCTCAACCAGCGCCGGACCGCTCAAGCGGATATCGTGACCCACAACCACAGTTTCCGCCGCAAACATAGCGGAAAAAATACGTCCCACGCGATAAGCCAGCTCCTCGTTGACCTCGTCAGGATAAACGCCGCGCACATCGTACGCTTTAAACGCCTTATTGGTTATTTCCATCTTACGTACTCCTTTTAGCTGATTTTTTATAATAATATGCAAAGTCAATCAATCATTATTTCTATTCTGCATAAAGGGAGAAAATCCTGCCGCCTTACCAAAAGTAAACGGCCTATTTCCTCCCTTCCGTTTAAATTATAAATCATAACCTGTCGCCGCTGGCGCGAATCACCTGTTCCGCCGCCTCGCCCAGGTACCAGCGGATAACGGAAAAGAAAGATAAGGACACGCCTTCGTAATCAGGCAGCAGGCAGGTTTCCGCCAGAAGCGCCAAAGCTTCCTCCAGCGGTTGTCCCTGCGCCAGCATCTGTGAAATTTCATCTTCTAATTTTTCGATAACGGCCAGGCGCATACGCATCAGCCGCGGCGCGTTCAAATTCAGCTCTCTGATCGTACTGTTCGCTTTGCGCCGCAAATGCTGCGGGCAGCTCTCCTCGTCCACAAACATTTTGCCCGAATGCTCCGCATAACGAAAAATCCGTACCCGTCCCGGAATCTTTAAAGGATTCAAAATCAAGCCGCTGATTTCTTTGCCGCCCTTGGGCACGTCGCAGCTGCGGTCGCGCTTCAGCTCCGAATAACGGCGCTCCGCGTCCGGCACGCAGGGCTGGCTGCCGCCGTGGCAAACGCCCAGCAGATTGCGCCAATCCAAATGATAATTATGCCCGCGCTCTTGCGTCGCACCCTTAGGATAGAAATGCTCCACGCGGAAATCGTCCACTTCCGTTTCAGCCTGCGCCAGCTTAATGCCAATTTCGCAATAAGCGCACAGCCCGTGCTGGTCCTGCAAAATCTGCCGCTTCACCTCGCGGTAGCCGTTGCGGGCGCGGCGGCGGAAATGCTCCCAGGTTTCGCGCGGGTAGGACTTGCGGTAGCGAGCTAAAGCCTCCGGCTCCTGCTTGCTCTTATACACCCGCTTCATGGCCGTTTTCTCCTGAACTGCCGCATCCTGATATCCATATCGGCGCGCAATAGCGCCGGCTCCTGCCCGTTAGACCATTGGTCGAGACGGTCGCGCAAAGCCAGAGCCTCCGGCGTATCCCATTTATCTTCGCTTACCAGTTCCAGATAACGCTTCAAGCTCTGCACAATGGGCAGCCGCTCCGAGCGCGGCGCTACGTTCTGGATGTCCTGCAAAATCTGTGTGCTGGTCGCGCCCATGGAAAAGCTTACGCGGCGCACGCCCTCAAACTGCTTGCCCCACATCAGCACGCGGATACTTTCCGCAGGCACGCTGCCCAAAACGTGCGGGCTGTGCGTCGTCACCACAAACTGCACGCTGGGAAAAGCTTTCTGCAAATCCAGAAGCACCGTCTGCTGCCACAGGGGGTGCAGGTGCATATCAACCTCGTCTATCAGCACCAGCCCCGGCGTATCCAGTACGGCGCGTTCGCCCAACTGCGGGTTAAGGCGCACCATGCGGTACGCCAGGTCGGCCACCATGCTCAGTACGCTACGGAAGCCGTCGCTCAAATCGTCCACCACCATCTCGCCGGCGTCCGGATGGCTGACCACAAAGGTTTTCAATTTGAAATTATAATACAAATCGTGCATCCCCATGCTGGCCATACAGGCGTCCACCGCTTGCTGAATCGCTTTTTTTATCAGCAGATTGCGCTGCAGTTCCTGACTGCCCTGCTGCCTTTCCTCCAAGGCGCAGCGGCTGACGTGTTCAAACCATTGGCCGAAAGTATTATACGAGGACGAAGGCTCCAGGCATTCCTCATACCCCACTTCGCGCGCTTCCATCGATCTGTCGTAATGCGTCATCAAGCTGCTGTCAATCCAAATGCGGGACGTACCGTAATAGGCAAAGACCGGCAGCAACGCCCATTCGCGTCTGGCTGCCGCCTGACGCATACTCTCGCCGTTATCGAGCAAATCGTCCACATTCTCGCGCAGCGTCCCATCAGCTTCCAAGACGCGAGTGCTGCTCATGCTGCGCCCCAACGCCTCGCCCTCCAAGCGCACCTCCACGGGATATTTGTTTTCCATGCGCTCGATATGCCTGCCGTCGCCGCCGTAAATCGGTACGCGCCGCACATCCTTAGCCATAATCGAACGTCCCGGCACGTTAAAGGCGCGCAAATACGGCTCCAAAGCAATCACCAAAGCGTCGAAAATAGCCGTCTTGCCCTTGCCGTTTTCTCCCACGATAACCGTCAGCTTGGGCTCAAAGTCGATATCCAATTCATCATAGCAACGGAAATTTTTCAGCTTTAATCTGTCAATACGCATAATACAACCTCCGCTTCTGTTTCTATATTAACAGTATACACCATTTTGCGCCGCCTGCTAAATTTTTCTGTAGCAAATATTAGAAAAAAGCGTAAAAACGATGTATAATAAACAAGCTGCCGCAATAATGCGCGTCTGGCCGCTAATACGGCAGTACAGTACTCGCTTAATAAAGGATGAAGCTTTTATGAATATTTTTTTATTAGTGGCGCTCGCCATGCTGTTGATTATAATTATGCTGCGCAAGCATATCCCCATCGGCCCCTGCATGCTGGCGGGCGGTCTGCTGATTTGGGCCGTTAAGGCTCCCAGCCTGCACTATCTGACGCAGGCTGGCGTCGAAACCATGACCATGAGCCGCACCTACGATATTCTGCTGGCCCTGTACTTCGTTATGTGCCTGGAAATCGAGCTGCGTACCAGCGGCGCGCTGGCCGGTATGGTCCACGCCCTGCAGCGCATCTTCTCCAGCACCAAGGTAACGCTGGCCGTCATGCCCGCCTTTCTCGGCCTGTTGCCCTCGCTGGGCGGAGCGCGTTTTTCCGCCCCCATCGTTGAAGAAGCCAGCCGCGATTTAGATATCACTCAGGAGCACAAAGCCGCTATCAACTTTTGGTTCCGCCACATTTTTGAATTTTCCAGCCCCATCATTCCCGGCATGATTATGGCCTGCAATATCGCAGGCGTCGCCTACAGCGATTTCATTATGCACCTTTGCTGGCTCACCGCTCTGGCCTTCGCCGCAGGCTGGCTCGTACTCATCCGCCCCATCGGCGACGACACGCTCAAGACCGTTGCCGCCGCGCCCGCAGAACACGAGCAAAATATGCAGGACCTGTGGCTGGCCCTGTCGCCGGTAGTGCTGACCTTTATTTTGGTAGTCTTCTTCGATTTCAACGCTTCGCTGGGCATGGGCGTCGTGACCGCAGGCCTGTTATTCGTGCTACGTTTCACCAAGCGCTTCGTCAGCCTCAAAGAAGTAATAGTCGGCGCGCTGGATATTAAAATGTTTCTCAACGTGCTGTGCATACTTTACTTCATTCAAATTCTCACCGTCACTAACGTCCTCAACGAAATCGTCGTCGCTTTCCAAAATTCGCCGCTGCCCGTGCCGGTCATCATCGCCTGCGTAACCTTCATCATCGGCGTGCTGACGGGTATGTCCCAGGGCCACGTGGCGATAGTAATGCCCATTGTCGCCGCTATGGATACGGGTAACCTGAACCTGGCGGGAGTAGCGATGGCCTTCGGCGTAGCCGGCCAAATGCTGACGCCCACGCATATGTGCCTGGTCATTACTGTGGACTACTTCAAAGCTAACTTCTTCAAAACGCTCAAGCCCGTGGTCATGGGAGAAATTATTATCCTGACGATTTTCAGTATTTATACGTACTTCACGTGGTGAGAGCAAACAATAAAACTCAATAAAAAATAGAGTAGAGCTGCCGCACTAGTTTAGCACGGCAGCTCTTTTTATTTATCAGTGCTTCCTGTATCCGGCGTTGTACTTGCCAAATATTTTTCCGGCGTCCAGCCTTTTTCTACAAGCTTCCGCAAAAGCTTGCCTGTATTATTAGCGTCGTCAAAAGCAGTATGCCAAAGCCCGGCAGTATCCACGTCCTGTTCTTCGGTTGCAGCTTTTAGCCCGGTAGTATAATTATCGCCTTTCATAAATTTATAAGCCGCGGCAAAGTCAAGATAATCTTCCTCCCTGATGGGATTAGCAATTTTATACCTTTTGCAAGCGGTATTGAGCACCTTATAATCGCTGTCGCCCCAAGCTACAAAATAAGTTTCTCCCGGCGCGTACATCTCCGCCAGCTTCTGGACCATCTCCGGAAACTCTACGGCTTTTTTCATATCTTTTTCCGTAATCATGCAAAACGCCAAAGAATCCTTCGCCTGCTTAGGGAAAAATTTGGGATTGACAAAACTTAGAGATTCATCGTTTCCTTAGAGTTACTTAATTTAAAACCCAGCTTTTGCCAACTCATCCAACATAGCCGTTCTGCGACGATAAACTACACGCCAATCAGCTGCAATCGCTTGGACGGCTTTATCGCCATCAGGATACTTTCTAAGCTTGCGCAAATACCGCATCAATTTTTTATAAGCGTCTCGTTGAGCTATTACAGCAGCCTCATGTTGAATGTATTTTATATAAATATCTCTCACCGACTCCGGAAAATTGTTACGCAAAACACGCTCATATTTATCCAGCGCCCAAATGGATTTTTCTTTTACTATCGCCTGCAAAAGCTCCTCATACATGCTTTCTTTTTCCAACAACTCATATCGAATATCAGCACAAGTTTCTGCCGCTAAAATTTTAGCGCGATACGACGGCCATTGGACAACGGTCAAATTTTCTTTGAGCGATAAAATATACTCTAAACTATCTTGACGACACGTAAAAATATATTGCTCCAATTCTTGCAGGTAATCCTTGCGCCAATTATTAGTTTGAAAAATTTTCTGCAAACGCCGACTGTACTTTGCAAAAATTTCTGGAGATTTAGCCGCAACTTTCTTACCATCGTTTAAAAGCCCCACCGCAGCTTGCACATCTCCAACCTGCAAATACATATACGATTCCATAAGCCGTACTTCAGGAAAATCTCGATACTTTCTTTGATAGCGTAAAATTTCTTCGCGCGGCAGCTGCAATTCTTTCATAAATTGAATGCGCTTAACAAGCATTTTTTCTACCCGATAGCGAAGGAGATAATTATCTTTTTCTGCCAAAGCATCGGCAATATCGGCGTCCAATAATTGCAATTTTTCTTTCAGAAAATCATTGCTATGAAATTCGTCCATTAAGAAAGCGTATAGATATTCCCTAATAAAATCATCCTCGTCATGGCTAGTAAGCGCTTTCTTCGCAGCAGCAAATAGTTCCTTAGCTTGCGCGTCATCGCATTGGCGCGCTATCTGCCGCCATAAGTCAGCGCATGTACTTCCTAAAACCGATAGTCCGCCATCATCGTCCATATCCTGCTCATAAGCATAGCTCAAACCTTCATACGTCAGCTCAAAAGCCTGCATGCAAAATTTATTTTCTAAGAGTTTTGCCACTGTATCGCTAAGGTAATTGCTCAACGCACAAGTATAATCATAAGCATGTTCCCAATCAATAAACCCGCGCCCATCCTCGTATTCGCCAGTTATCGCATAAATTTGCCCCTTAAGCTCCTGCATACGCGCCCCGCCTGCAATATTGGCATATTTAAGCAGCAAATCCCTTTTAACGTCGCCGTTGCTCAATGCCAACCCTAATAAAAAAGCGCGTAATTCTTCTTCCGATATCTGCGTGATTATGTTGTTCAATTGCTGTCGTTCCTTGGTCAATTCTTCTTTACGCTTCTGCGGGGAAAGTTCTCCTTGTTCTCCCGTCAGCTTATACAAAACGGCCGCCATATGCTTACAATTGTTGCCGTCTTCAGCATAAGGGCAGTCGCATTCCATATAAGCCGCTTTACCGTCGCGTAATGCAATACTAACCGTATAATCTTCCGTACCGCTAACAATTGCGGCATATCCCAAAGGCGTAGGCTTTATATCATGCACATGATCCATCAGACAGTATATCCAACCTCGTTCTAATATCCGCTCTTGAAATAATTTTTTCCATCCTTTTATTTTCATTGCATCCACCCTACTGCCCCCTTTCTTCGAGAAAAGGTCATTTCCCTATAGTAGTAAATCCAAAATCCGCTAAAAGAAAGCTTTTCAAAATACGCACTCTTCAATAACAATCATAAATTGCAATAACAAAAAACATTTATGATGTTTATTCATAAATAATTTTGTGATTCTAACCAATTACTTGAAAACCTAATTTTTTCATTTCTTCAACAAGTTCCTCTTTATGAATACTGCCGTCTGCAAACGCTTTCTGTAACCCTTGTCCAAAGGAAATTGTCGGCCCCTCGTTGCCTTTATACTGCATATATAGTTCTACCGGTTTCCACCCGCATAACGGCCACCAACGGCTATTGTTTGAAAAATTAGTATATAATTTAAGCAATGTCTTTAGCTGTGATTTGGTAAGACGTACTCCTACTTCATCTAAATCGTCAAACAAATATTGAATTTGCCTTTTGACATCAGCATATAACACTGAACTGTTTAACCGCCACTCTATTGCTCGAAGCGTCTTTTCCAATTCTGTTACATCATAGTATTCCTTAAGCTCAGCTTTTACCCACACTCTCTTGGTATAATCATAGTTAATTATTTCATCCTTATGCCAGAATACAAACTCGGTAAGGCGCTTTCCAGCGATTTTCACACCATTGGTATCAATATTATCCGAGTTTTGGTGTACAGTAAGAGATTTTATAAACCGCTTTAATGCCCTCCCTTCCGACGAACGCCACAAATTACCCGGCTCTGCCCATGAAAGGACTTCTTCTCTTTCAAGTGCGCATAAAGTTCTTTTCATTTGTTCCTCAGCAAGTCTATAATAATCTGAAAATCTGCCGTACCCTTTACGATAAAGCTTTTTATTCACAATGAAGCGAGTTCCGGCATTGCCCCGCTTTTCATCTTCATATAATTCATCTATTTCAAGCACATAATAGTCATAAGATTCATATCTAGCCACTTCTGAAAAAGCAAAAAAATCTTTTTTTAGGATTTGCTTTTTATCCGTAATTTCTTTTTCGGCAAAACTAAATAACTCCCATGCCTCTTTAAGCATTAAAGCGCCATATAAATTTGAAAAGGCGCTATAGTATTTTTGTAGCAACTCTAGGTTAGCCTTTCCTCTTTCATTTGTGAAATCAAGACGTCCTTTAGATTCCAGAGCAAGAATTTGATACTTTTTATTCAAGTTTTTCTGCGATAGCGGTCTAGGTAATATTTTGCTAGGCATGGTAACTATCCTCCATTATGAAAATCATGATACAAAAACTCTTTACAGTACCTATGAAATTTCTTTTTCCTATACGCTTAATTTTATTTTATCATCAATCTGCTATATTTCAGATTAAGAAAATATTCCTACGTCCATAGTTATTCTCTGTTTTCCATAGCTGTTTTAAGCTTATCGGCCAGCGTAAAAGTAAAGCCAACGCTTTTTCTTCTGGCGACTTCCTCTCGCAAAGCTTTCCGAGCTAACAAGTCAGCCATAACATTAAAATATTCCAAAGAATGCCCTCTTACTTTTTTAAACGTCAGGCTGTGCTTTTCTCTGAACTTTATTATCAATTCCTTATACCAGGTATCCACGCTGGTTTGAGGCTGATATTCTTTCTTCCCCATCGCGCTGACACTGCTGTTATCATGCTTTATAATAAGATTTTTAATATGCCGCTTCTTTCTTAAGCCCCATAACCAACACACCTCAATCCATATATAAGCTGAAATTTATAACTTGACATGCTCTATCTATTTAACTCTGATATATTTCTGATTCTTGCTTTTAGGCTTATCCGGTATTGTCATAGCAAGCTTACCATCAGCGAGCAATGCTCTTAAATATTTATTGACAAAATAGGCTCTGCTACCTACATTCATGAAAGCTGTCATCTCTGCCCGTGACCGTGGCTGCTCGCAAAAAACAAGTAAAGCTAGTACTTTTTCATCTGCATCATGTACACCGTCATGTACACCATCAACTACACCGACATGTACACCGTCATAGTTTACATTCTTCAAAATAACTCTAAAGTCCGATGCAGTCGAAATAAATTCCGGTTTCATCGTTTCATCATAACCGGGTAAATTTTTAGTTTCATTTAATATTTTTCTTAAACCGCTACCGCGGCGTTCCATATACTTCATCCTATGGAATAAATCAGCTAAAATTGGATTCCTACGCATAGAACCAACGCTATCTAAATCATATTCTTGTATCAGCTTCCCACTAAACATACCTCCCGGAGATTGAATTTCAACTCTATCGTCGTACATATCAATATGTATTTCGCTCCCCATTATTATATAATCACGATGAATCAACGCGTTAACCAAAGCTTCTGTAACAGCGCGCATAGAATAGTCCGGCTTATCAACTCTATACTCATCTTTCTTTTCAAAACGAACTTTAGAGTTATTCTTAATAAAATCATATGCACTTTGCAATAAATAAATCAGATTACCTTCATATTCCTTATCATCAAGAGCATCATCAAAAATAGAACCTTTGTCCAAGCCATTCCATCTGGTACAAAAAATACGTGAATTATAAACTATATGCTGATCCGCCAATAGTTTTCCTGCATTAGTCAGATATCCATTATCAGCAAGCCCAAACGAATAGTAATCTTTGCCTTCCAAAGTAATTCCTGTACGCTCCCTATACGTAGCTTCTAATTGATTAAAGCTATAATCAACTTTTTTAGCATCAGAGCGCAACGAATCATATGATTGATTATTCCCTTTTAAAATTAATTCGTTAAGTAGATAATCTGGCGCTACTATAGTCTCATTCCCCACTCTAACATATGCTTCCATAACGCCGTCTGCTTTATAATAATATGGAGTTGAACGACCAGAAGTAACTGTTAGAACGAGTAAAAATTTACCATTTTCATTAATTGCTGACAAAACAAACTGCGGCAAAGGCGTAATTCTTTCTTTAATTAATCTACTGATAATTTCCGCATCTGATTGAGCATTATTCAAACCTGTAACAGTCCCATCATTAGCGACGCCAAATAATAACACTCCCCCTATACCATTAGCGTACGCGCTAACGCTTTTTAACCAACTTTTGGGTTTCTTCTTTTCCAAAGCGATTTTAAAATCATATTCCGTTGCTTCAGCAATAATTTTTTCAAGCATACTGAGCTCCTTTTTAGGCTTTTAAAAGAAAAACCTAGATCAAAATTATTATGGTTTATCCCAAAAACTTCAATTACATTGCAACTCTTCCGATAAAAGCTGCCATGTTCTTTTTAAAATCTGAAAGATCGTAAAATTGTTTATCAGCAGCACTCATTAGAAGTTTTTGATCTTTTTTACCCAAGTTACCAAAATTATCATAAACTACTGCACCGGTAAAAGGAATATCAGCATTTTGAAAAGACAACATAGAAATCACCGCCGTTTTAGCTCTGTCAGAGCCCTTAACGGTGAATAAGTAAATAGGTTTATTCATATTAGGAAAGCAATAGTCTACAGTTAACTCATCGCGTCCTGGTATTGGAGCAAAATCTTTTTTAGGGTCAAATCGATGTAAGTTAGTTATAACAAAATCATTTACCTGCTCAAAAAACAACGATGTTATCACATCCCGTTGGTAAAAAGACATTGCACTTATTTTATTTATAGTTTGCGTCATCGAAAGAATTGTTTGAAATAAAAACTCCGGCTTAGTGCTAATAGATAAATTTTCATCATAGCTAGATACATTATTTTCTTTGAGAATACTTTTTAAAATATTTTTTTTCCGTTCTGTATCTATATCGTAATCATAAGACAAGCGCATCAGTGTTATTCCGCAGTCGCACACTGTAAGCAGCGGACTTTCTGGATTAACCTTAACAAATATGTCAATCATATCACCGTCAGAATGATAAAAAGGCGCAAATATTTGATATAAGCCTTCTTTTCTTTCAGTGATTGTAAAGCTATTATTTAGATTTGTTTTTAGTATGTTTATCAATCCTGTTTTGTCCATTATATAACCTCCTAAGCGGATATAAACATATTATATATCACTAAAGAGAGATTGGCTTCTTATTTGAGGAAAAAAGTTACAAGCATCTTGTATACCACAATTTAGGCAGAAAAAAGACAATGCTTCGTCAAATGTGTTATATTTCGCAGTTATCTCGATTCCTTCAATTGTAGGCTTATAAATTTCATTTTCAATGTTCTTTGCAGTTATTTTATGAATGTGCGGTTTAAAATGTTCTTTTATTTTAATGTTACCGCCATGTGGACCGTTACATCTGTATAATATGATATTCTTGTTAAGCTCAGCATTTTTCCAAATAAGCCCTAGCGAAAAGTTATCTGGAAGTTGTGTGTTTTGCCTTATAAATACGCTAAAATGTTCCTGTCCGTCACTAGAACTCAACTCCATATCGTTGCGCAGGTTGACACCATGCTCTTCCATATGCCTTTTGGGATTTTGGATTATTATTTTATTACACGTAATCATACGGTTAATTATATCATCTGTAATACACATGCCAAGCCCTCCTTTACTCATCATTGATATTTAATTTCCCCTCACCGCTTCGCCGCTACAAATTCCAAAACATCGTACAAAAACTTTTAGAATTAACAACTACCTTTGCACAGCTTGCTTATAATAAGACTGCTTGATTACCGTATTTCCCAAGCCCTTTTCTTTCAACAATTCTACTATCTTCATCTCCATTTCAGTATTCACCCATGGAGACAATATTACCTCATCTATCAATTTATTCAAATTACAATCTACCATAGTATACTCTATGCCATTGTTTTTATCCAAATTTATTCTAAAGAAATCTTCTATTGAATTAATGCCATTCAACTCCTGAATGATTTTATTAGTTTCATCAAAATTCACAACAGCTAACCGTAGCTCTTTTTCCCAATCATAAGTAACTTTATCCTTTAAAAAAGCAAAAGAAAATGGATCATAATTTTTATTACGATATTTCTCATGTCTAACATACTTAATTTTACCTATAAAAACTTCTTGCTTAGTGCTAGAAAATGCATCTTTAAGATTTCCTATCGTTGTTTTGATAGCAACAGCTCCTTCGATATTATCACGCCCAGCATACTCCTTCCACATTCTATAATTTTCTTTATCAGAAAGACTCCAGCAATTAATACATGTAAAATGTTGACAAAATTTTACTATTTGATTAAGTTTAGCATAATCATGATATGCTTCTATTATTTCATTCCGAAATTGTACTCGCAAAAATCCACCAGCAAGAATATTTCTATTCGCATATGGTATCATGCCCTCTTTTGGATCGGTTTCAATAAATTTTGAGATTTCTCTAAAATAAATTTGTTTTCTACTTAGCAAATCCAAAAACTTTTCATAAGACCAATAACGTATTATCGAACTATCGTCCGGTGGAGTATTCCATAGATCAGAAAATGTATACATAAACTCATTACCTCATTCCTTAGATTTTCTCAAAAAATCATTATACTCCTCTATATTAAAAATACTAATATATTCCTTCTACATATTATCTTTCTCTTCTTCCCAACCAAATCTTTTGTCACAACATTCATCTAAAGTTTCTAGATACCGATCCGTTTGCTCTAAAAATTTGATTATATATCTACAATTAGCTTCGAGAACTTCAGCAATATCTTTCGACTTTACTATATTATTCCCTAGCGGATTCTTTATTTTAGCTTTACATATTGCTACATTTAAACAACCTTCCATTAGGCTAATAGCAAACCACTGCTTAATTTTTTTACAAAAATATTGATGTCTATCAACTAATAAATTCTTTTGAAAAATTCTTATATAATCTATATTTTGAATTGCAGCAATATATTGTCTCACTATCGGAAGATGGTAACCTAAAAAGTCATCCGGTATAATTATATCCGGCTTATCTAAATATTCTTCAATATTTCTATGCATCAAATATAAATGCTTATATAATTCCAATGCTTGCTGAAACATTAATGCTTCACAATCCATTTTATTATAACTATATTTTCGGAACTCACACAATAAAATTGTAATGAAGCTTACAAATAACCCGCCACAAATTGTTAAAGCAAAGTTGTTCGACATCCACCATCAATTAGGTGTAAAAAAATAGTTTTCGATATTTAATGTTATTAGATAAGTAAGGAGCATAAGTCCAATACTTAAAATAGCTGTGAATTTTATAGTTCTTATATTTTCTCGCATATTATCAATTACCAAACGGCTTTCTGCTTAAATGATTTATATACGACGCAAGTTCATGCTAACGCCCTTGATTAAACAATAGTTCCGTCGTTTGACACTCTCTTACTAAATCATATATTTCTTTAAGCAACCTCATCTGCTCGATAATTTTATTTTACATAACCGTCATTCTCCTTCGCATAGCACAAATGCTTAGATTACAAAAAAATATATACCTCTCGCAGCTTCATTATACTATGCTCTATCAGCAAAACAATAGTTTGAATTTTGCAAATAAATTTTAATATTATATCTTCATCCTCGATATTATATTGTGAATTTTAAATATTTATATGCATATAAATTGCGTATTTCCTCTGTAAAATCTATTTTTATAATACCTAATGACTGCTTTTTATGTTTTTATTTATTACTATCCCTACTATTTAGTATGATATCAATAACATTTATTCTTAAGTTATTAGTTGCAATCTCGCCCAACTTACAACTACAAAACCAGCAAACTACAAAAACTATAACTGCAGTACACACAAAAAGTATACTATACAAATTAATGGCTTTATCTAAAGCATTTGGCAAAGATAGAAGCTTTTCATTCCACCCATTTAAAATTGGCAAAGCTCCAAATAAAAATCCAATTATAGCTAAAGCTCCTGCTAAAGCTATAGTTCCATAAAAATTTACTAAGTTTTGTTTGTGATCACGCTCAGTTACGATAAGTGCTCTCTCTTTCTCTAGATACGATACTGCCTTAGTTTGGTATTCAAACATTATCTCATCAAAATTAATGCTCAAATCTCGATGAATAATTTTCTTGAAATTCTTAAATGATGCATCTATTATATTAAATTTAACTGCAGTTTCAACTATTGGTTGTGTTTCAAGATCGCAATAATATTTTTTATTTTTCACTGCATCTTTTTCAATATCAGAAGCAGCATTTATGACTGATACGCTTAAGAACGAAAGAATTAGTACTCCTAGCCACCACATAAATATAAAAATAATAGTTCTAGGGTCATAGGCCAACAAATCTCCCTTTATAACGCAATATCCTACTCTTAAGGTTTCACAAAAAGAAGAAAAAGCCTCGTAATTTTTATTAAAATCAGCACATTCTTGATACAATATGCCCAAACTAACTAGAGTATTAAAAACTACAATAATATATTCAATTACAGTATACGCCAGTGCTCCCAGCAACCTAATATGGTGATTTCTTTGCTTAAAAAAGATAATTATATTTACAAGATATACAGCAAGTATGAATGTTCCTATTATTATTTCCTTGTACTGATTATTATATACAATTTTAATCATAGCTGGAGTTACAAACATAAACAATGCAGTATATCCAACAACTAATAATAACAATAACATAGCCTCAAATAATGTATAAATGCTTCCTACGCTAACGCCAATATTCAATCGTAAACATCGTTTATTCAGCATTTCACTAATTTTATATATACACACAAAGTTATCTTTTGCAAAAATAAACTTACAGAAAATATAGTAGAACAAACAATTTATTATAAGCAATGTATAAATAGGCATATTACTACCTTCTCCTGTTATATTATGCTTTTATTTACTAATGCATTTCATGATATATCTCTCTACCGCGTCCTGCCAATCCGGCAGCGGCTCAAAAACTTTTTCTACTAACAACCTTGCCAAATCAAAGGTATATGTCTGGGTACCAATTTGGTCGCTTACTACGCGCAAAGTATCATACTTCTTCCCCAAGTTCAACATTGTTTTAATAAAGTTATTACCGTTAGCGCCAAACACCCAGGCGATGCGCACAATAAAATATTTTTCCAAAAGCTTTGCTACCGCCAGTTCGCTCCGCAATTTACTTTCGCCGTAAACATTCAGCGGCGCGTAATTTTTGCAATCCGGCTGCCACGGTTCGGCACCTTGCCCGTCAAAAACATAATCTGTGCTGATATACATCTTTTTACAATTTAACTTTTTACAAACTTCCGCAACATTGTGTGTTCCGTCCGCGTTAATAGCGAAAACTTGCGCGCGGTTAACCGCTTTATCCGCAGCAGCTACACCTGTTCACATCATGCGCACACAATTTAAACTTAAATTGCACTGCAGTGTATTATAATACACTGCCTAATTTTATTGCTCCAAACACTTCTCTAGATTTTCAAAAGTAATGACTAAAAACACTTCTACAAAATTATTTTCATTTAATATATTCAAATTACTCTCCTAATAAAATTCTCATTAAATATTTTCTTGTTCGCCATAATATCGGATAAATTTTTCTGGACTATACCATAAAGAGAAGCTCTCTTTAATTTTATCGTCATCCCAATTCCACCATTTTATTTTTAATAATTTCTCGATAACTTCATCAGAAAAACGATATTTAAGCAAGCGGTCTACCCCCCGATTACTGCATATGGAGGAACGTCTTTTCTTACAATACTGCCAGCCGCAATCACAGCTCCATCACCAATTTTTACATTATTAAATATAATACTACCCGCCCCTATCCAAACATCATTCCCGATTTCTATAGAATGTTCTATATTCGGACAAAATTCATCTAGTCTATCTTTAGAGCAAAAGCCATACTCTTTTAATGTAGCTATCGAACTAGTAGTAACCCAGTCCATATTGTGTCCATTAGGAACTGTTATAGAATGCGGAGCAATTGAACAAAAAGCGCCTATTTTCTTAACAAATAGCGTACCTAAATTTTGATAACCATAAGTATATCTTCCAACTTCTACTCCATCATACTTCTCCCACCAATACCTTGCTAAATTATCTTGCCAGCCATAGTTATTATGAGATTTTTTATAAATATACTTAGGGCAATTACTTGTTCCCCTAATAAATCTAACTATCGAACACAAATAAGCTTCGCTATCAGTAATTTTATATTTATTCACAAGGTTTATGTCCATCTTCATAGAATCTCCTTACTTCTGTTTCTACTTTGTCAACAGTTATGCTGTCCATACACCAAGGATGATCGCAGCGTTCACCACCAGTAATAAGAAATTCACATGGAGCACAATAAGCTTCCGAACGAATGGCGGCAAAAATATTTGGGGGAGGCGCCACGCCTAACTGGTTGTGGTCCATATATCCCTATAACCGGAATGTCAAACGCATATGCAACGTGAACGAACAAACTACACACAGCTATTAATAAATCTGCTCTTTTTACCAAATAACCCATTTCAATAAGAGTAGTTTTTCCACGCATATCTATAACATTACTAGGCAATTCTATATTTTCCAGCCTCTTTGACTTAACTCCCAAAACGACAAACTGTTTATCACCCAACTTACTAAATAGCTTCAACCAATTTTCAATAGGCCAGTCTTTCTGCCAAGTATCCGACTCTAAGCTAACTGCAACATAACCTTTTTCAAAATTCCCGCCTGAGTCAATAAAAATCTTTTCTATGTTTTCTTTTTCTGCTTTAGTTGCTTCAGGATAATAAAATTTATTCCAATTATTTACAGTTGTAACGTCAAGACCTGTCGCTTGCTTAAACAACATAGCATGAACATATGGCTCCCACTCTTTATCCATCCAAGGTTCATACTTTAAATTTTTTGTCAGATATATTCCTCTTTTATGCGGAAATCCTATTCTTTCTTTTATCATCGCTAAAGCATATATAAGAGATATACGATAAGAATTATCTACGCAATACGCCAAATCTTTCCGCCAAAAATGCTTTATAAAAAAGATTTCATCCTTGAGTGTTTTCGTAAACCCATACGCTTCGTCTACAAATGGCATTCTGCTAGTAATAGGCAAAGTATGCTTTTCCGTCACTAGAATCAATTTCGTATCAGGCATAAGAGTTTTTAACCCCTGTAGCAGCGGAGTAAGCATTATCGCGTCCCCTATTCCCATTAGCCTACTAATTATAATTTCATTATACTGTTTCATACAAAACTCCCTTATCACATAATATTTTTATATAAATTACTTTATACCTCAATAAGTGATTTGGGAGTTTATTGATTTTTGCAGTATGAATATTTTTAATGCAAAACAATCTTCTCTTGATTCTTATTTTGCACTAATAGCATCCTCCACTATTTCTTTCCACTTATCCCAAACAACTTCAGGTGAAAATTTACTCATGGCAAGATGAGCCTTATATCCTATATTTTTACGCAAAATTTTATTTTCCATCAGCATACTCAACTTGTTAGCCATGTCGCTTACATCATCCGCCAAAATTCCAGTTTCACCATCAATAATTATATCAGCTAAAGCGTTGCAATTTCTAAATCCAACCACAGGTAATCCTATGCTCATGGCTTCTGTTACAGCTAAAGGAAAGCCTTCAAACTTACTGGTTGATACAAATATCTCTGCTTCTTTCATTACCGAAAAAATATCTTTAGTAATCCCACAAAATTCTATTATATTATTTAAATTGTGTTGGCTAATTTTAGCTTTTATATCATTTAAATATTTTGCATTATCATCAGAACCGTAAAACTTAATATTCCATTGTGGGAAATCAGCTGCTATAAGAGAAAATACATCTATCAAAATATGCGGCCTTTTTACAATTTTCTCTAACCTGCCAACCCAAACTATCGTATTTGTATTATATTTATTTTTTATATCACTTTCAGAAAATTGAGGGACGACATTAGGGATACATATAATGTTATGTATCCCTATATCCAAGAAAGATTTTCTATAACTTTCCAATAATACTTGTACCTTGTATGCATTTTTCCAAGCCGCCATTTCAGACTGAGGAACATTGTCTAATATGCTTTGCGGATCGGTATGGCACATGGCTATTGTCGGAATTCTATTATTAGTAGCAGTTTGCGCCAAAAATAAACTTTGGCTATCGGCGCAAATAATGATATTTGGAGTATTATCTGCAATTACAGCTTTTAAGCGTTTAATAAATTCTTTCTCAAAATACTCTGTTTTAGGATCTGAAACTTTCTTTCCAAGCAAACACATATTCCGCCCACAAAAAAACGTTTTATCTCTTTTTTTATTTTTGCCCATTTATAACTCATGCTATTATATTTTTCTCCAATATAGCATAAGTTAACAAAATTTACCTTATCATCTAAGAAATAATATGGTTTTCCTTCTTCCGTATCTAAACAAATATAAGTAACCTCATAACCTCTTTTTGTGAATTCATTGGCAAAGTTGCATAATACTTTCTCTATCCCGCCTGGGTAATTTACTGTTTTATATACTTCTACCAACATAATATTTTTCATTTTACAAGCTACCTCCTTTACTTCACCAACGCTTCTATCTTCCCATACGCCTTATATAAAAATCCATCACTCATTATGGACGATAACAATACTCTATCTTTCAAAGCCAACTGCTTAACTTGCTCTTTATGTCCAAAAATATACTTTAACATATCGTCTCTCTGCTTATCATTCAATCCTCCCCATCCGGCGTCTATTACAAAAGCTTTAATACTTTCATGCAAGGCTTTTTTTATACTCCATTCAACAACAATTTTTTTATTTAGCTCTCTACCTACTTTTTCATGTTCACAATAAGCCATAAATTTGCTGTATCGGTGAAAAGGTTTAAAATCGTTTTTACCCCATGTTAAAGAATTTTCATTACAACGATTATAAAAATAGACGGGTTTGCACCTATATACTATTTTTTTAGCGCTGCTTGCTAAATGCGGCATAGTAAATAAATCTTCATATATCATTCCATATGGAAATCTTACTTTTTTCCATAAATCTTTTTCGAAAAGTTTAACAATAGCATGATTGCCCCATTTATCAACTAATAAATCGTCTCGCAATTGCTCGCTAGATAATGCTTGTAAATTCTCTCTGGGAGTATATTCCAAACCGTTAACCATAGCTACTTTAGATTCTAAAATAACTATATCAGCTTTTTCATCTACTGCAATGTTCAAGAAAGTATCTACAGCATTATCAGCTAACCAATCGTCTGAATCTACAAATAAAATATAATCGCCGCTTGCATTCTCTATACCTTTATTCCTAGCCGAGCTTATTCCCGCATTCGCTTGTTGAAAATACTTTACCCTGTTGTCGCGAAGCGCGTATTCTTCACAAATAGCGCCGCCGTTATCTACAGAACCATCATTCACTATGATGAGTTCTATATTTTCATAAGTTTGTTTAAGAATACTATCAACGCATCTCACAATAAATTGTTCCGAATTATACATTGGAACAACAATACTAACTAAATATTCCTTTCCCATAAAAATACCATTTCCCCCTATTTTTTATCATCCAAGCAACTTATAACGCCTACTGTCAGCCCCAAACACCCATAAAAGAACCTTGCAGCGCTTTTCATTGTTATGCCCACATCCACCAATCCATGAATAGTAACTGCAATAGCAACCAATAACATAGCATAACAAAATACGACATTTAACGATAAACCTAAACTATTCTTTATTAAATACGCCATGATGCCCAACATTAAAATACAAAAGCCAATTCCGCCAATTAATCCGGTAGTCGAAAAATAATATGCGATAATATTATGCGGCATATCCAATTCCTTTTCCTTAGCCTGTGGAGAAATATATTTTTTCTGGTACTCTTTTTCCCAATTTGCCAAACCAACGCCAAACACTTTATGGTCGTTCCACATATTGTAACTGGACTCCATCAATAAAATGCGCTCGTAATCATAGCTGCGATGAAAATTTTGCATATTATTATAGCCCAAATATCCCAATGAACACGTTAATAATACAATAATCAACGCCATTTTTTGCCAAAGTATTTTTCTAAAGCCATACAAAATTAAGCAAAAATACGCGCCCAATAAAATGCCCAATATAGCTCCCCTAGAAGCCGTTAAAAATAAAGTTGCAACGCCCCAAATAGAGTTTGCGAGCATTCCGCAAGCCAGCAATCTATTGTTTTTGCTTCTATAGTAATTTACTGCCATAAAAAGGCAGTACGGCAATAAAATATCCAACATCATAGCGAAATGATTAGGATGCCCATATGGACCTGTCACTCTTCCGTGCGTTTTTATAAACTCAGCAAGTCCAATGATATTAGATATCAACAAAGCTAAATGAAATCCATAATATGCTGCGAGCCATTTATTTTTTTCAAAAGAAGCTAAAAGATACATCAGAAAAAATGGCAGCATCCAATATATGATATTCTGCGCTTTAGCTATACTTGCCGAATCGTGTATGGCCAAAGAAGCTACTAACACAGCGCATACGAACACGCCAAAAGCCCAATAAAGCAATCTTGGTACAGCAGCTAATTTAACCAATATCTCTTTCCTATAAAAACAGATAATTACAACTATAGCCAAAGCAGCAGCAATGCTTACAAACGCATTATATTGCGGCCATGCCAAACTCAAGCTATAAAGAAATAATACTACAGAAGGAATTGCTTCTCTTTTTCTATCCCTAAGATTAGTCATTTCGCAACCTTCTCCATTAATTTTTCCCATTGATCCCAAATTTTTTCCGGCGCATAAGCCGCCATGGCTTTTTTCGCCGCCTTGCCCATCTGCACGCGCAAATCTTGGTCGCCCATCAGCTTATCCAACGCCTGCGCCAAAGGTTCCACACCGTCGGCGCATAAAAATCCTGTTTTGCCGTCTTCAATCAATTCGTTAACTGCAGGACAGCTTTGGTAAGCGACGGCAGGCAAGCCTACGCTCATACCCTCCGCCAACGCCATACCGAAACCTTCATAAGCGCTGGGAAAAGCGAAAATATCCGCTTGCTTCAACGCACTAGGCACATCATTGGTCGACCCTTTTATAAAGGCTCTGCCCGTTAAATTATTGGAGCTAATTAACATTTCCAATTCTTTGTAATAAGGCGCCCTATCCTTAGCGCCCCACAATTCCACTTCCCAATCAGGATATTTATCGGCTAATTTGGCAAATGCCTGCAACAACAAATGCGGGCGCTTGTGATTTTTTGTCAACCGCCCTACGAAGATAATTTTAAAACACTCTTTCTCAGCCGCCAAATCTGCACTAAAATCAAACTGCGGAATAGCGTTGCCAATGGTTATAGTTTTCGCATCCGGCAAATGATTTTTAATATGCTGTTCAAACGACGGCATCAACACCTGACAAACGGCGCTTTTGGTCAACGACGGAATTTCCTTAACCGGATAAATATGAAAATAATCCTCCGGATCGCCATGCGACATCGTTATTACCGGTATATCGGTCTTAGCGTCGCACAAAAGCAGCTTGCTCGCCGCCGGTTGATAAGAAACGATAATATCCGGCTTGATAATGTTAAGATAATATTTTACATTATCCAACAAATAATGTTCTTCAAACCAGCTATTCACTGTCCTGGCCGGTCTTTTGCCCACGGCACGCAATGCTTCCCTGACAGCTTTAAGATACAAAGGAAAATTGATTTTTGATTTATCGGGATTAACCTTTAAATTATAACAACGCAGCTTGTTATCCGTCGCGTAAAAAAATTCTCCTTCTTTTTCATCACTATATAGCAAGCTCACGTTATGCCCGCGAGCTATCATTTCGTTGGCGAAAGCGCAGGTCACTTTAGCTAAACCGCCACTATCGTTCACCATTTTGGTAAAATTCGCCAGTAAAATTTTCATAACCAATATCCCCTAACTTGATAATTATCTTAAAATAGCCTTTAATAAATTTTCGTGGCTAAAAGCTATATTGGCTTCAGCCAGCCCTTCCTTATATTGCTCATGCTTTTGCGGATAAGTATTTACAAAATTCTCCAGTTGTTTTGTAAAAGCAGCTAGAGCGTCTAACGCTACGGCTTCGCCCACATTATAATTTTGCAAAACCTCCGGGTTCATCTCCGGCGACTGCAAAATTGGTTTATAAAAGCCGATAGCAGTAAACGACATAGCGCTCCAATGATAGCGATAACGCTCGGCGGCATACGGCGCTATAATAACGTCCACGCCCAACAACGCCCGTTGCCATTCTTCGCCGATTAAATTTTTATGCCAAAATTCAATACCCGGAACAGCGCGATATTCTTCAATTATCTTTTCAAATTCTTCGCTATCTTCCGTGCGCGCCGTAGCGCCCTGCATAATCAATTTCACCGGTATCGTAAAATGCGCCTGCTTAAAAGCATCCAAAAAGAAGCGTACGTTTTTTTCCCTGCGATACTGCCCAAAGAAGCCCAATTTCAGCGGCTCGCGATAAGTCAAATTCTTATCTACCGGCAAATCCAAAGGTTTGAATACGGGGGGAGCAATCAAATCAACATTGGGCAAATTATCGTTTACAAAATCATTGCGCAGCGTGATAACCTTTAAATGAATATTTTTATAAGGCAAGCATTTACGCGCTTGTTTTACAAAATTAGCCTTTTCCTTAGGATTTATTCCGTGAAAAATTATATATACTGGTATTTTGCTATTCTTTAAATCGCTGTTTAACAAAGTACGCAAATAGCGATAGGTCGCGGTAGGAATGATCAAAGCGTCGTAGTTTTTAGCCGCACTCATAACATATGCCGAATCGAACCATTTTTTCCTGCGATACTCGCGCTTAACAGATAACAACAGTTTTTGAAATTTATCAGCCCCGGCATAAGTCACTACCTCGCCGCCGGATAAATAATCTACTTTCGCCTGATATTTTATTTTAAAAGGAAAGTTTTGCGGTACCAGCATAACGGGTTCATGTCCTTGACGACTTAACTCGTCGACTAATATTCTGTCGAATTCTACTTCATGGCCTGCGGGCATCACAATACTTTCTAAAACAGCTACTTTCATCGCGCCATCACCTACAGTTTGCCATTACTTTTATACAAATAATATAGTTTAACATACTTTGTCATCGTATAAAAATAATGATTTACAGATAATATCCATCCCAAGCGACCATCTTTAAAGCCGCCGTTAAACAAATAAACTTTAATGAACGCCCACAAAGGACGTAAAACGATGTCCTTCAAAAAGCCTACTTTTTTATCACCCTTCTTATACTTTTCCGCGGCCAATGTAGTATAATTGTTGAATTTATTAAAATACTGCTGCCAATTATCATAAGTATAATGGTACATAAACCCCTGCATTTTTTTATTGGGGTAAGGCGTAATAATAGCAGGGTGTACGTAACCTTCAACATAAGAATCCTTTGCAGGCATTACGCGGCACACATAATCGGGACGCAAAACGCCGTGCTCAGCCTTATCATAATGAAATTTATTTTTGCGCCGAATCCAATACGCAACCTGCTCGTTCTTCTTTACCGCCGCTTCTATTTCTTTGGCCAATTCCGGCGTACAGCGTTCGTCCGCATCGATAAAGAATATCCAAGGATACTTAGCCTGCTGAATGGCAAAAGTTTGCTGCCCGCCCCAATCACCGTTCATGCTGCGGTGAATGACGCGCGCGCCTAAGCTTCCGGCAATCTCTTGCGTTTTATCAGTACTTCCGTCGTCAATAACTAAAACATCTTTGGCAAAATTGCAGCTAGTAATGCAGTCGCCAATATTTTTTTCTTCATTTTTTGCTAATATTAAAACGCTTATTTCTACCATATGCCGCCATCCTTTATTCTATATAACACTTAACACAGTTAATCGCCCAAAGCCTTTGCTTTTACTATCCATTCACCCTTGCGGTCGGAACCCTGCCGTTCCAACAAGTCTTGTCCTTTTAAAGCGCGTATAGCTCTTGTAACATGACTACGACTGAGGTTAAGTTCCTCGCATAATTGTAAAATGGTATTACGAGGATACCGCTTAAAATATTGCCAAACCACTTTTTCCACACCATTCAAGGCATTATTTTCAGTCTCATTTTCAGTCTCATCTGATTCTAAAAATGCAGAATGAATAAAAATTGTCGACGCAAACGAAAGCCGTTCGTCGTCCGTTTCAAACAACGGCTTAGGCGAACCGTTAGCTTCCAAAGCGTTTAAAATTTTTCTAAAGCCGGTATTGCGTCCCTCCGTCAAATGCATTTCTTTTAAAAACTCGCCTATGCGACGGTTGCGGTAACGCCGGTTAAAGACACGGTAGCGCCGCAAGCCTTCTTTGGTAATAGAGCGGTCGGCTCCAGGATGGCTCACTATCTCGATTCTGTCCGGCAGTACGCGCACCTCTATCGGCTCGCGCACATCATAACCCTTATGGTACACCGCGTTAGACAACGCTTCTTCTATCGCCGCGAAAGGATAATTATAAAAGCGGTCGGCTTCCGCACGGTCAGGATATTTGATAACCTTTTCTTGGATGATAGCGCTTTGTATATACTGCAATGCGCTTCGCAGCTGCTGATGTAACGGCCCCGTAAAAGTATTTTCTATAATTTTATCCCCGCCAAGCCCTTCGGGAAATTGCACAATGTCAATTTGCGCATACGGGAAATATTTTTGCGGATTCAGACTAAAAAACATCAACCCTACATTTTTTGGCTTAGTATATTCCGGCAAGCTATTGACAATATTCATATTTTTGCATAAATCAATAAATTCCATTTTATCGATTTCCGCATACAGTGAGCTGGAAACTTCTTTAAGATAACTCTGTATAAGCGTAACGTTTAAATCCGTTATATCCGCTTCATGGTTGATACGATCGTCAAAAGGAACATTGTTAGCTAACGCATACAGGTCTCTTTTTTCTTCTTCCGTAGGCGCAACGGTGCTAGCCATTTTGCGGATATAATAAATAAATTCTTTACAATCCCTGCCCATATGCTTCGGCGAAGAATACGGACGCACACTGCCGCCTGGAGCCCAGATAACTATAAATTTTTTGCCCTGATATTCGGCAACTTCCGTAATCGGCATATATTCCGGTCGGATACACTTGCATTTATTAAACATATCCTTTAATATACTATCTATCTTAGATGGAGCAATGCCGACAAGAAGCTTAGAATTATCCTGCTCTTCCCTTACGCCTATAACAATGTAGCCGCCGCCCCAGTTGTCGATATCGTTGGCGAAAGCGCAAATTGTTTTTAGAGAAGCCTCTGAATCCCACGTTTCCTTAAACTCTATTCTAGCCCATTCGACTACATTGCCAGCCAACAGAGTTTTTATATTTGTCGGGATCGCCATTTGCTACACCTCCGTTCTTCAAATGCATTTCGCCGCTTGCGCCAGCGCGTCGTTCTTTACACCTTTACTTGACTTTAGTATAATATAAATGGCTTTGATTATCAAGGAAAAGAGGCTTATTCAAGCATGAAAAAAGACTTTTTTAGAATCGTTATATATAGCGCAGTTTTGTTCTGCCTCCTGTTCGGCTACTACGTGCTGACCTCCAACGGGTTGGGCAATAAGCCGTTTTATTTGCAGCTGCGCCGCTTCATTCCCATGTCCATTATCTGCGTCATAACCGTCCGCTTGCTCTTAGCGCAGGTAAGCAGAAAATTTTTTATCTCCTTCGCTATTACCTCCGCCGCGTGGATGTTAGCGTACCCTGTGCTTTACAAATTAACCTTTACTAAAACCGTCCCGTTTTTCAGCCACCACTTCGATATCGTTTTCGCAATTTACTCTTTCGTCGGCTTAACGGCGCTGACGTTTCTGGCCTTACGAAAAAATCTAAGCAAGATTGCGCGGCTTATATTATCCGTTCTGCAAACTTCCTTACTGCTCCTGCCCCTTTTAGAAGTAGCTTACTTCTTCTATTACGGCAATTGCATCACCGAAGCCGCCGTGCTTTCCATCTATCAGACTAATCCCGCGGAAGCGAAAGAATATATTTTGCAATCCTTAGGTTATGGCGGCGTGTTAGCCGCCGCGCTGGGTATCGACGTTATTTTTACCGGGCTGTACCGCGTCAACGGAAACCACCTACATTTAATTACTGCCGCGCAGCCCGCTAAAAAATCTTTAATCTTTTTAAGCGTCGCCGCGCTCGCCGCTACCATTTATTCCTTTGGCAACGCCTTTCCCCAAACCGGCATTATGACGTTAAACAGCGACGTGCGCCGTTACTTTTACGCCGTCAACGAATTTAACGTCCTGCATAAGCAAACCTTAAAGGATTTGCGCGTAAGTCCCAGCGAGCCAGCATTTGCTAAACCAAGTACAGTTATCGTCGTAATCGGCGAATGCGCGTCGCGCAATTTCATGAGCGCTTATACCGCTACGCCGACGGACACCACGCCTTGGCTGCGCCGGCAAAAAGCAAATCCCGACTTCATCGTTTTCAAAAATGCTTACAGCACGCGCGTCAACACGGTGATGGCGCTGGAACGCGCACTCACGGAAAAGAATCAATACAACGATTTAGAATTTAAGCAGAGCGCCACGATTATCGATATCGCTAAAGGCGCGGGCTATTATACCAGCTGGTTCAGCAATCAAGGAACGACCGACGTTTCCGATACGCCCATCACCATCGTAGGCAAAACCGCCGACGTCGCCAAGTGGACTAACCAGGATTTAAGCACTGTGCAATACGACGGCGCATTGTTAAATTATTTAAAAGCAGTCGACCCGCAGAAAAATAATTTTATCGTTTTGCATCTTATGGGCAGCCACGATAATTACCAAAACCGTTATCCGCCGGAATTTGCCAAATGGGGCGACCCCAGTAAAAACGAACCGCCGCTGAATTATGATAATTCCTTATACTATTCTGATTACGTGCTATCGCAAATATATCAATATGCCAAGGATAACTTAAATTTGCAGGCCATGCTGTACTTTTCCGACCACGGCACAGTGCCCAATGGTCGCCGCAATCCTGACATGAATCCTTTCGCGGCGCTGCGGATTCCGATGTTCGTCTACCTGTCGCCGGAATACCAACAGCAGTATCCCGCTACTACAGCAGCGTTAAAGAAGCATCAGGCGCAATATTTTACTAACGATTTGATTTACGAAATGGTCTGCGGCCTGTTGAACGTTGAATCCAACCGTTACGACGAAACGCAAAGTTTCGCGTCGCCCAAATATAAGTACACAAGAGAAACGCTGCGTACCGATTTAGGCAAGGTGAAGCTGACGGACGATAAAGAATAATAAAAAGCAGGACGCTATGTTAAAAATACAATCAACATAGCGCCCTGCTTTTATCTTATTCATCAAATATGCGTATGCCCGGCGTTGGTCAACAAATCTTCCCTCCGGTATTTAAACTTCGGCGAAGCCAGCGAATTAGTTTCGTCAAATTTATTGGACTGCACGTTAAAAACGCTACACAATAATTCATACGCTAAATCGTTGGTCCAATATAGATTTTGGTGTTGGCGCAGCGTTTCCACTACGTTTTTATTTTTAGCGATGTATTCGTCGGAAAAATATGTAACAAGCGGAATGCGCATACAGCCAAGCCCTTCAAAATTAGGCGAGCGCCGTCGGTCAGGAACTACCGCATGGTCAGAAAAATACACCATCGCCTGTAAATTTAATTTTTCTTGAGCGTAAGCGAAAATTTTGCTTAAAACGTAATCCGTATACGCTATTGTATTGGCGTAATTTAATTCCAATTCATATTTTCCGGGCGTACCGAATCTCGTAAAATCTTCCGGATAGCGGTTCAGGAAATTAAAATGACTGCCTTTAAGATGGATAACGACAAAATTATTGCGCTGCGGGTCTACCTCGTCCAGAAAATCAAGCAAGGATTCGTCGTACTGTACAGTATTCAATTTTTGCTTCGTCCACTTCGCCACGTCGGCAGTATCGGCAATCAAAGTTACCGGCGTATCGGCGCAACCTAAATGGCCCTGATTGCTGTACCAGTGTATCCTGTACCCTCCCATCGCACGTACTACGTCGATGATGGAGCAGGCCTCATAAAATTTTTTATCGTTATATTGGTTGATTTCCGTCAACGCGTTCGATACTGCTACTACAGTATTGGCGCAAGTAGAATAAGCGTTAGGAAATATAATGCAATTCGGCGTTTCTTTGAGCTTATTCAGCCACGGCGTCGTGTTGTGCGGATATTGCATATTAAAAGCTTGCATATAATCGCGCGACGCCGATTCGCCAATTACCAGCATGATGGTCGACGGCTTGTCAAACTTTTCCGCTAATGGCTGCACCGTTAAATTTTTTACGCGCTCCCGCATATTAGATTTATATAATTTATTCGTTTCTAAATAAGTTTTAACGTCCAAATAAAATTCCACGATAGCGGTACGAATAAATACGCCGTGCTTTTTCTTCCACAAATAGCAAGTCAAGAACGCGACGATAGCCGCTAAAACCGCCATGGAATATAAAGATAACGGCTGCGTTTGCGTCAACGCGCCGTAATTGGCCCAGCCGCACACGCCCATCATTAAGACAACGCCCAGCGCCGAAAAAATATTGTACGCTAAAGGCAGCGATTTAAAATACTCGATGATTTCATTATAATGCGTTTCTTGCAGCATCTGCATACCGTTTTCGTTGATACAGGCTTTGTACAAAACGAAATATCCCAACTGTGCTAACGGAATCAACAAGAGAATTACTTCCAATACGGTAATTATCACAGCGGCAGGCAGCGCCAATCCCGGTATTTGTTGAATCAAAATTCCTAAAGCGGATATCCAGCTAATAATATATAAGCCAAAAACTGCTTCAAAATGAAATTCAAAATCCGAAGATACCTTATGATTGCTGATATAATAAAGCGTCGGATAAGTAAAAATCCATAATAGCCAAATGATTACGGGTATAATAAGCAATGGAGACATCAAAGGTAATCGAGTCACAGCAGACGGCAATACCGCCAAGATAGCGCAGGGCACAAAGCGGCGCATTTGCAAATAGGTTGCTTTATTGCCAAGTCCATGGGAAATCTTCAAATAATATCCGTAAGATAACACGTAAAAAATAATAGCCGACAAAATATATGAATTGTACATTTATTAAGAACTCCTCAGGCCAAGCCAAAAATATATTTCAATACTATCTATTGTATCTCTATTTTGCCACGAGAAAGTTAAATGTAAATGAACTAATTGTATTATAGCCATATTTTTTACTTATTGTTTGGATAGTTATGGCTTATAGTAAGTAAAAAGGTTTAGGTTCAAACAGCTGTAACAGCTATTTTTCCCTAAACCTTAAAACGCAACCAAACGAGTCCCTAAAATTTAGTTTAATTGTGATAACCAACTACTCATCGTATTTGTTCAACCAGTTTGTTGATTATCTCTGTGTCATATCTTCCAATAATAGTTTTTAAAAACCGTCTCCATCTTTTTTGTATCCTAATTCTGGCTACAAAGCTAAAATAATACTCTAATGGAATCAATGCGGCGCTTCCCATATCGTTAATTACTCTTAGCGATATATCGCTCGTCCCCCCCCGCTTGTACAATAATATTTTCTGGAAATAAGCCCATGGTAATTATTTCATTATTCAACAAATCTGTTTTTAATTGACGTAATTTAGCTACTAACAGTTCGAAATGCTCTGACAACATCTGCTCATCTTCTAAAAAGTCTTCTAAAGTTCTACATTTAGAGCCGTCAAAATTTACTAAATACTCATAAACATGCCCTTCTCCTAGATTAGTTGCAACGGCTCCATAATAGCGCGGCAAAACGCTATAGTTTTTCCCTTTGCGCCGTAAAACCTTTAAATACCGCAACTCTCTTTGTAAATCATCTTCTCCTTCATACGTATAAGCCATCTTTATACACTTACTGCTGTCTTCCGGATGAAGATAGCATTTTTTATGCGTTCCCTTTCCCAAAAATAATTCTTCCGATAAATTCAGCATATTAACCTCTCCCTATGAATTTGTATTCTATTTGCCTTTTATCCTCATGTAAAAGCAAATATTACTACTATTTTGCTTTTTCGTTTTTGTTCTATGATCTTAAACTATTTTTGAGATTATAACCTCTATGCATAGCCACATAATCATAATAGCAATGGTTAATTAATCACAAAATAATCTTTCTGATCTCTCTACGGCAAAATTCATTTATAATTCATTCCAGCCAATTATAATAATAGTTTAACATAGCGCTCGCATTTCATCAATAAAAAATACACAACAGATGCTGACGTCCGTTGTGTATTGAAGCGCTGAGCTTTGCAAAACCAGCGCGCTTTTAAATTATCTATTGCCAATCGAGAGCGGCTATCAATCTCTCCGAAAGATATCTCTGGTATAAACTTTCTCCTGCACGTCGTCCAGGCAAGCGTCGTACCTGTTGGCGATAATCGCCCGGCTCCGCTGTTTAAATTCTGCCAAATCGTTGACCACGACGCTGCCAAAGAAGGTATCGCCGTCCTGCAGCATGGGTTCGTAAATAATCACTTTCGCTCCCTTCGCTTTAATGCGCTTCATCACGCCCTGAATCGAGCTTTGGCGGAAATTGTCGGAATTACTCTTCATTGTCAGACGGTACACGCCGACAACAACTTCTTTTTCCTTCGCCGCATCCCATGCGTCGTTAGCCTCATACGCTCCGGCAATTTCCAGTACGCGCTCGGCAATAAAATCCTTGCGCGTGCGGTTGCTGGCCACAATAGCGCCGATTAAATTTTCCGGCACGTCGCTGTAATTTGCCAGCAACTGCTTGGTATCCTTAGGCAGGCAGTAGCCGCCATAACCGAAGCTGGGATTATTATAATGGCTGCCAATGCGCGGGTCCAGGCAGACGCCAGCGATGATTTGCTGCGTATCCAAGCCCTTCATCTCCGCGTAAGTGTCCAGCTCGTTGAAATAGGATACGCGCAAAGCGAGATAAGTATTGGCAAACAGCTTCACGGCTTCGGCCTCCGTAAAGCCCATTATCAAGGTGTCGATGTTCTCCTTAATCGCGCCCTCCTGCAGCAAGGCGGCAAAGGTCTGCGCCGCCTGCACCAGCCGTTCGTCCTGCATATCCGTGCCGACGATAATGCGGGACGGATATAAATTATCGTACAGGGCTTTGCTTTCCCGCAAAAATTCCGGGCTGAAAATAATATTTTTGCTACCCAGCTTTTCGCGGATAGAAGCTGTGTAGCCAACGGGAATCGTGGACTTAATTACCATCACAGCATTGGGATTGTACTGCATGACCAGCTTAATCACCGCTTCGACCGCGCTGGTATCGAAAAAGTTTTTCTTGCTGTCGTAATTAGTCGGCGCGGCGACGACTACAAAATCAGCGTCCGCATAAGCTTCTTTGGCGTCCAGTGTCGCCGTCAGGCGTAGCTCTTTTTCCGCCAAATATTTTTTAATATACTCGTCCTGAATGGGCGATTTTTTATTATTGAGCAGCTCCACCTTTTCCGGTACGATATCCACGGCGGTTACCTGATGATGCTGACTTAAAAGCGTCGCGATGGACAAGCCGACGTACCCTGTTCCGGCTACCGCAATTTTCAAATTCTCAAATTTTTTCATGCTATTTGTTTCCTTCACTATTCATATAAAATTCTTTATACCACTCGGCAAATTTGCGCAAACCTTCGCGCAAGCTCGTGTGGGGTTTAAAACCAAAATCCCTTTCCAAAGCCGAAGTGTCGGCGTAAGTCACGGGCACGTCGCCCGGCTGCATGGGCACAAGCTCCTTATGCGCCGCAAAATCATAATCGTCCGGCAACACGGCGGCGCGAATCAGCTCCTGCTGCAGAATATCGACAAAGTCCAGCAAATTTTCCGGGCTGTTATTGCCGATGTTATACACGGCGTAAGGCGGCAGCGGCAGACCATCCTCGCCCGTTTTCCTGGCGGGCGGCTTAGCCATAACGCGGATAACGCCTTCAACTATATCGTCCACATAAGTAAAATCGCGCTTGCAGTTGCCGTAATTAAAAATTTGAATTTTTTCACCGGCGCGCAGCTTATTAGTAAAGCCAAAGTAAGCCATATCGGGACGCCCGGCGGGTCCGTAAACGGTAAAGAAACGCAACCCTGTGGACGGAATATTGTAGAGTTTAGAATAAGCGTGCGCCAAAAGCTCGTTGCTCTTTTTCGTCGCAGCGTACAAGCTCACAGGATTATCAACTTTATCGTCCGTACTGTACGGCACTTTCTTGTTTGAGCCATAAACGGACGAGGAAGAAGCGTACACCAAATGCTCCACGCCGGATGCGCCTCCATCGTAGGAATGGCGACAGGCTTCCAAGATATTATAGAAGCCGATGATATTGGAATTGATATAAGCGTCGGGATTGATAATGCTGTAACGCACGCCGGCCTGCGCCGCTAAATTCACAACAACGCGAGGACTGTAATCAGCAAAAATTTTATCGATAAGCGCCTTATCCGCCAAATCGCCTTTGATAAAAGTAAATTCAGCAAAGCCCTGCAAAACGCTTAAACGATGCCGCTTTAACCCGATGTCATAATAATCGTTGAGATTATCCAAACCGATAACGCTAGCGCCCTTCGCCAGCAGCCTTTTGGCTAAATGAAAGCCGATAAAGCCCGCCGTGCCTGTAATAAATATATTTTCCATAATTACCTCTCATATGCCCAATTTATATCTTATTTTTAACCAGGAATACCAAAAACAACTTTTCAGCATCTCGCCGTACTGCCCTTCCCTTTTATAATGCTGCATCATCAGCTTATGGTTAAAATAATGCGCAGGGTCTTTGGGCGGATTAGGGTCTTTAATGCTGTCCCAACACGACACATCCAAATAATGCCGCCACAAACGCGCCCCTTCGCCGATAACCATTTGCCATGGTTTATTGCGCCCGGTAAAATGATAAATCAAAACGCCTTTATCCGAACCGCCGTTAAATTTGCGGTCGATAAATAATATCTCGCCGTCCAAAACTAAATTCATAATATCCTGGCTCTGTCCGGAAAAGCGGCTGGGGTCTGCTCCCTGATAAGAAAATACTTTTTCCGTAATCCGTTCCTTTTCCCATTCGTTGATATCTATCCACATCAGGCCGTCGTTAAAATGCTTGCCGCTTTTCTGATGCAAAAATTCCGTTTTGTATTTCACCGCCTCCGGCGTTTCACTGGCGGCGGCGAAAGGATAGTCTTGCAAATCAATTTTTTCTATCTCGCTGATATCGCCGACGCAAATCATATCGGCGTCCATATAAAGGTACTTATCCGTAAGCGGCTGTAAGATTTTAGGCATTACCGAACGTAAATAGGTAACGCGCGAAAAATGCTTGGTTTTAATATGGAAAGACTGAAAAGGCTGCATATCCATAATATAAATGCGCATCTGCGTTCCATATTTTTCAGCAGTCCGGCGCATTTTAGCAAGGTTTGCATCGCTCACGCCGTCGCAAAAAATATGAAAGAAGAAAGGCTTGCGCTTATTATTTTCTAAGATGGACGTTATCGCCACGCCTGCCTGCATAAAAAAATTATCGTCAATATTAAAAGCTATATGCATGGGTTGCATGGGTTGCATGGACAATAGCGCATTACGGTGGGGCATTAACGCGCTGATTTCTATGGTTTTCAGTATAAATTTGTTTTTGGCAAAGTCCTCTTGGTTAAACATTTCCTTACCTTCGGCTCTACGCAAATAGAGCGTTAGTCCTCTCTCTATTTCTATAATATCTGACGCCAGTATCGTTATATACTATAGTAGCTCCGCATTAATTTACTCTAAATTTAAATATTACCGTTTCTTATGGCATTATAAGCATACGGCAGTATATTTTATCCGCTTTAACTATTATAGTCTAGCATAGGGCGCATGGTGTGTCAAAATTTTTCATACCGCCATTATTTGCACTTCCAAATTGCTTTTAGGGAGAATCTTTCTAAGCTTTGTTAAAGAACCTAAAAAGCAGCGTAATGCGCTACACTTTTGTCGCATTACGCTGCTTTTACTTTTTCAAAATGAATTTACTCTATCCCGTTACCTTTTAAAACTCTCCAGGCGCCCACCCTGCGTCTAACGTCAAAATATTCCCATGTGCTCTTGTCCTTCCTGTCAATCGTATCAATAGCGCCATTCTGCGCATACAAGCAATGATTAAATACCAATTGGCCGCTTGTAAACATACTCGGCAATATAGCGGTATAAGCAAACCCGCTTGGCGCAAGCATTTCAGCCAGCGTCCCCGCCAACTGCATATGGCACCCCACGGATTTATCGCCGAACCATTCAGGCTGTACGCCTTGCCCATAAAAAATACAAGGTATAACCGAGCGAGTGCGTATATCCTGCTCTATGGCGAAGTCAAAACGCTCCGAATGATCGCCCGTAATGACAAACAAACTGTCCGGCCACATACTTTGCGCTTGGTACACAAAATCGCCCATGGTTTTATCGGCGTACCAAATATGTCCCATCTCCGTTAAAGTTTTTTCGTCGTTGGAGATATCGGCAGGCAATTTGCTGCGCACCGCCGCGCGCGGGAACCCCATAGCGTCCACATCCAATGTGTACGGCGGATGATTGCTCGTCGTTAGTATGAGATGGAAAACTTTTTGCTGCGGCGCTTCTTGCGCCATATATCCGGCAACGCTTTTTAACAGCAACTCGTCAGGACAGCCCCATGCGTTGCCGCCCTTATAGCCAATCTCGTCAGCGCAATAGAATTCGTCAAAGCTTTGCGCCAGCGCAAAATCTTTTATATTCTGCCAGCCGGGAAAGCCTCCGTACCAAAAAACTGTTTTATAGCCCAAACTCCGCATGATATAACCAATACCGGAAGCATACTTATCTTGAAAACTTCGCGGCTGGTAATTTTCATATAAATTAGTATCGGCCAAACCGGTCAGTAAGCCGTTAAGCGCGCCTATAGTGCCGCCGCTATGGGGCAGCATAGTTGCAATATGCGCCGCCTGCGCAGAATTTTGCAAACCGAGCATATTATCCACCAAGCCTAAATCTTTAAATTTTGGCAGAAACGGCCACACGCCAAAACTTTCGCCTACCAGCAAGACCACGTTAGACGGCTGCTTTTGCAAGCGCGGTTTATTTACAGTACGTAAAAACGCGCCGTCTATAGTCGAAGCTTTTTCATTGCCGCCGGCTTCAGCTATAAAGCCGCGCAGTTGCGCTTCGCTTACATCCACATTATTTATTTTTCCTAAAATTTTTTTAATAGCATAAACGCGATACAAAGCTTGCCCATCGTCTAAAACGGCTTCGTTAAGTAAATTGGACTTGAGCCGCGCGGCGCTTTCCCAATTTATTGACGCCGCATAAGACATTGCCCCCCCGTATCGCACGAAAATCCATATTACAGGTAAAGCCGCTAGCGTAAGAACTGCAGCAGGAAGCTTATAATGCACAGACGTAAATCGCAATACCGCAGTTTGCAGCATAAATTTTAAAAGCGCCGCAAGCGCCGCTCCCAATAATATTGCTACCGGTAAACGCCATAAAAGCTGATACTCTTTGATAGCAGTAACAATAATCGCATAAATATCGTCGTGCGCACCGTTAATCAGCATAAGGTTAAACGCCGCGTTAAAAATTCCATAATACGGAATCCGCGCCATAAATAATATTGCAAAAAATACTAACGCAACGGTATGCCAGCTAAATCTTACTTTAGCCGCAGGCCAAAACGGCAAAAATATTTTGGGCAATGTCGCCACTACAAAACCTAAAAGGCAAACTATTCCCGCAGTTTTTAAGCTTAAGCGAAGGCCCAGCCATAAAGCCACAGGTACTTCCGCATATTCCCCGCCTAACTGGCCGCTGTATACGGCAATAAAGCCGATACGAAACAAAGTCAAAACAAGACACCAATAAATAAATGCCTTTAAATCCTGTTGCAAATTTTCAAAAAATCTAGCAAAAACTTGCACCATTATCCTTCCCTTACTCACCTAATTTTTCCAAACACTTCCGCAAGCACGCGAACCTTTCGCCCTCCAAAGCAAAAGCGCCCGCTGCAACCGCCTCGTCCAGGCTTGCTCCCGCATATTTTTCGGTAGCCGCCAAATACGCGCACAATACGTGACGGCTGCGGTTACCTAATCCATTTCCCTGCCCGCGACAATTATTTACGCTGTCCACGTACTCCTGACACACATTATATAAATTTATAAACTCGCCGCTTTCCGCCGTTTCAGGCCGCAGCGCTTCCAAAAGCAAGTCTTCCAGATAACCGCTGCGCCATCTTTTTCCTTGCAATCTGCCAGGGAAGAAAAAATGCGCGCAATAAGGTATTTTAGAAAAATACGCGCTGCCGCGTACCATATCCAGCAGCTCTCTGCGCTCCTCTAAATTATTTCCGGCGTCGGCCAAAACAATAATTCTGCGCACACGCTCACTGCCAGGTATCAAGGGCAAGCGCCGAGCCAAAACAGAAAGTTGCTCCATACTGCGAAAAATCAAAAACTGACTTTGCGGCAAAGCTACTTTTTGTTTCTGCAAATGCTGCATATAGGCCTGCACAAACTGCGCGATTTCCCTGCGCTCGCACAGCAGCAAAACTTCACTGTGAATAGCAAGCTGCTTAGGCATCGGCAGCACCATGCTTTTCCAGCATTTTTTCCGCCGCCGCTACTACCTGCTCCACCGTCAAGCGCGTCATGCACTGCATATCGTCGCACTTGTGCTTCATGCCGCTCGCGCAGCCCAGGCACGGCGGTTCAGCCGTCACAATAAGAGCGTCCTCGGTATAAGGCCCGTACAGCCTAGGGCTGGACGGCCCGTACATGGCAACGATAGGCACCTTCTGGCTGATGGCCACGTGCATCGGTCCGCTGTCGTTGGTAATAATCAAACTGCAACGGCGCATAGCCGCCGCCAAACCGCCGATAGTAAAGTTGCCCGTCGCTACGACGGGATTTGTTTTCATATAACTGACGGCCTCCTGCACCATTTCTTCGTCCATCGTGCCGCCAAAGAATACCGGCTTATAGCCCTTACCCGCCAAAATATCCGCTACCCTGGCAAAGCGCTCCGGCGCCCAGCGCTTAGTCACCACCGCGCTGCCAATATTGAAGCCTACCAGTTTGTCGCTGCCGAACACACCGTGCTCGCGCCAAAATTCCTCGGCATGCTGCAGATGCTCCTCGCTGGGAAAAATCTCTAGTCCATTATGCTCCAGCTTTGGCACGCCTAACTGAGTCAAGACGTCCAAATACATATCGGCAGCGTGAATCTTACGGTTCAAAGGCGTAAAGGCATCCCAAAAAGGTTTAAACAGCGTATGCGTAGTGCCTGCGCGCAGTTTGGTTTTAGTCAGCGCGCAAATAAAAGAGCAGCGCTCGTTGGGATGCAGATTGATCAGCACGTCAAAATCCATTTTACTCAAACGGCGGGCGCAGGCAGCCAAAGCCAGCAAGCTGTTATCGCGGCCTTTTTTATCTATGGTAATTACCTCGTCCAGATAAGGATTATGCAAAACCACGTCCTTGAGCTTTTCGTCCGCCAGAAAAGTAATATGCGCCGCAGGCGCAGCCTTGCGCAGCGCATGAATAAAGGGCGTGGTCAGCGTCAAATCGCCCAAGTGCATTAAAAATGTAACTAATATTTTCTTACCGTCTAACTCAACCGCTTTAGCCATCAGCGTTCACCTTTTTTCGATAGATTTCGTATACCATTGCCGGCGTAATATCATACATACAGTGCCAGTCGTCGCAATGCTTCTTTAAACAGCCCGCGCATTTGGCAGGCGACAGCAACACCGTGGAATTTATACTGCCGTAAGGTCCGGTACGGTCGGCCTTCGTCGGGCCGTACATAGCGACCAGGGGCTTTTTCAAAGCCGCGGCAAAATGCAGCGGGCCTGTATCCGCGCTGATATAAAAGCTGCAGCCCTTAATCAGAGCCGCCAGTTCCCGCAAGGAAGTTTGCCCGGTCATGTCGATTAACAACGGAGAAGCGCATTGCTCAGCAATTGTTTTCCCTTTAGCCGCATCGTCAGGCCCGCCGGCTAAAACGATACCAGCGCCGTCCGCAGTAATTTTTTGCGCCAACGCCACATAATGCTCCACAGGCCACTCCTTTGTGCTCCACCTTGCGCCGGGCACAATTACTACATAAGCGCCCCCTTGCCAGCCGCGTTCCCGCAATTTCGCCTGCACGCTAACGGTTTCTTTGCTTAAATCGGGCATGGGGAACTGCACATCGTCCAGCTCGTCGATATGCGCCCCCAAATAACGGGCTACATCCAAATAGCGTTCGATGACATGAGCCTTACTATGGCTGCCGCAAATCGCCTTGCTGACAAGTCCGCTGCCCTCGCGCATTTCGCAATAGCCAATGCGGTTATCGCAGCCGCTGATCGCCGCCAGTACCGCGCTTTTAAACAAGCCCTGCATATCGATTACCAAATCAAAGCGCTTACTGTGCAGCAAAGCGCGCATCTGACAAAAATATTTCAGCTTGTCGGCAAAACCCATTTTATTAAATTTTACCTTATCAAAATACAGCACCTCGTCGATAACCGGCGGGTCGGGCACGAACCCTGCAAATTGCGGATGCACCAGCCAGGTTATGCGCGCCCGGGGAAAACGTTGCCGCAAAGCGGCTGCAAAAGGCAGCGTATGCAAAATGTCGCCCAATGAACTCATTTTGATAAGTAAAATATTTTTATATTCCATTCCCATACTATCTTCCAATCCTGCCGGAAATTAATTAAGGATACCTTTAACAAACTCCAGCAGATTGCCGCCCTTAAACAAATAGCCTTTAATACCGGCAGCTGCCGCCGCCTCCACATCGCGCTGACCGTCGCCGATCAAAAAGCTCTGCGCTTTATCGATATCATATTCGGCAAAAGCCTGCAGCAGCATCCCCGGCTTAGGCTTGCGGCAATTGCAGTCGCAGCTGTATTCCGGCACGACGCCCTCCTTGTGGTGCGGGCAATAATAAATTTTTTCTATCTTTCCGCCCGCCGCGGCAAGCTCCCGCCGCATATATTCGTGCAGCTCCTGCATTTGCTCCACAGTATAATAACCGCGGGCAATGCCGCTCTGATTCGTCACGATAAAAATTTTATAACCTGAAGCCGTCAAATAGGCGACCGCTGCTTTAGCTCCGTCCAGCCAACATAAATCTTCTATTTTATAGAGATAATCGACGTCCACATTCAGCACGCCGTCCCTGTCGAAAAATACGGCCTTATCCTTCATAGACATAATAGCCGCCCGTCTTATCAAGCAGCTGGCAGTATTCCTCAGCCGCTTCTTCAATAGGCGTAAAGCCGCCGTCATAGCCTGCGGCCAATAAATTAGTAGCGTCCGCTTCCGTAAAGCTTTGATACTTCCCCTTCAAAATTTCCGGGAAGGGGACGTATTCCAGCTCGCCGCTGCCAAAATGCTTCAGCACAGCCTTCGCCAGCGTGTTAAAGGGATGGGCGTGACCCGTACCGCAGTTAAAAATGCCGCTGATTTCCGGATGCTCCCAGAAATAAAAGTTTACCTTCACCACGTCCTTAACGTAAATAAAGTCGCGGGTCTGCTCGCCGGGGCCGTAGCCGTCGTACTCGCCGAACAGCTTTACCTTATGCTCCGCCTTCCATTGATTATACATTTGGAAAATCATGGACGCCATTTTGCCCTTATGGTTTTCCTGCGGTCCGTAAACATTGAAATAACGCAGGCCCACTACCTGGCTTTGAGCGGAAGGCAGCAAACGGCGTAAATAATTATCAAAGAAAAGCTTGGAAAAAGCGTAAACATTCAGCGCCTCCTCGCAGGCAGGCTCCTCTTTAAAGCCGTGCGCGCCGCTGCCATAGGTGGAAGCGGAGGAGGCGTACATCAGCTGAATTTTGCGGTCTAAGCAAAAATGCAGCACGTTCTTCGTATACTCAAAATTATTTTCCATCATATATTTGCCATTGTACTCCATCGTATCGGAGCAAGCGCCCTCGTGGAAAATAACGTCGATTTTTTCATGATTGAATTTACCGGCCTGCAGCGCGTCCATGAAAGCGTACTTATCCATGTAATCGTGTACCTTCAGGCCCTGGATATTTTTAAACTTCACCATATTGGTCAGGTTATCGACTACTAAAATATCGTCGATACCACGGTCGTTTAATCCCTTTACAATATTGCTGCCGATAAAACCGGCGCCGCCAGTTACAATAATCATAATTTGCCCTCCTTAACCATGTTAGCAATCTTTTCTACTACTCCGGTAGTAGAGTAACCGTCTTCAAATTCTATAATACGCACCTCGCCGGCATATTCGCGTCCGGCGACCTCCTCCGGCTTATAATCGCCGCCCTTAACCAAAATATCCGGACGGATTTTTTCAATAAGCTCTGTCGGCGTATCCTGGTCGAACAGCACCACCGCGTCCACACAGGCCAACGCCGCCAGCACGCGCGCCCTGTCCAGCTCGTGTACCAGGGGCCGCGTTTCTCCCTTCAAGCGGCGCACGGAAGCGTCCGTATTCAGGCCCACAATCAGGTGCTTGCCCAAATTACGCGCCTTTTCCAAATAAGTCACATGACCAACATGCAGTATATCAAAGCAGCCGTTGGTGAAAACAATCTTTTCGCCGCAGGCCTTCCAGGTAGCGGCCAGCGAAGCGATTTCCTGCCAGCTCAGCGTGCGGTAGCCCCGCCCCTGCTTGCGTTCCTCCGTCAGCAAATCCTTGAGCAGCTCGTCGCGATGCACTGGGTAAGTACCGACCTTAGCCACTACGATACCCGCCGCGCGATTAGCCATGTAAATAGCATCCTCCAAAGGCAGCCTGCCTGCCGCCCCGGCCAACAGCGTCGCTGCTACCGTATCGCCCGCGCCCGACACGTCGAAAACCTCGATCGCTGTCGCCGGGCTGTGCAGCACCTCGTGATCGTTAATCAGCGACATACCGCGCTCGCTGCGAGTTACTACTACATTTTTTATATGATACTTGTCCTTAGCGACCCGCGCCATTTCCACAACTGCCGCATCCTCGTTATCGCGCTGGCAGCCTGCTGCCTCGCACATTTCTTTTAAATTAGGCGTAATAAAATCGCAGCCGTCGTACTTCGTCCAATCGGAGCCCTTAGGGTCGATGAGCACGGGAATATTATAAGCGTGGCCCTCGTTAATCACCCAATGGCAAAAATCGTCGGAGCAAACGCCCTTGGCATAGTCGGACACAATAATGCCGTCCAGCCCATCGTCCAGCAATCCGGCCAACCAATGCCGCAGCGCCACGATTTCCTCCGGGTATAAATCGCCCGTCTCTTCAAAATCAAGACGCAGCATCTGCTGATTGCCGCCCAATACGCGCAGCTTAGTAATGGTTTTGCGGCGCTCGCTTTTCGCCAGGCCGCTGTAATCGATACCGGCGTCGGCCATCAAGCATTCCAGCAGCACTCTGTTCTCATCGTCGCCGGTAACGCCGCCCATAAACACCCGGCACTCCAAATGCGCCAGATTGGCCGCTACGTTGGCCGCGCCGCCCAGCACCGATTTAATGCGGTTGATTTTTGTTACCGGCACCGGCGCTTCGGGGGAAATGCGCTTGACCTCGCCGTGAAAATAACGGTCCAGCATCACGTCGCCAATCACGGCGATTTTTAATTTTTGGATATGCTCCGCTAAAAAAGCTGTTACAGCCAAGCCTGCCACTTTATTCACCATCCACCAGCTCGCACAAAATATGTCCGATTAAAATATGCATTTCCTGCGCCCGCGCCGTTACCTTGGCCGGTACGGCAATGCACTGGTCGCACAGCGCCGCCATTTTGCCGCCGCCCGCAGCCGTCATACCTACGCAATATACGCCCATGCTTTTGGCTAACTCGATGGCGTTCACCACGTTGGCGCTATTGCCGCTGGTAGAAATCCCCACCAAAACGTCGCCGGGCTGCGCCAAAGCTTCCACCTGACGCGCGAAAACCTTGTCATAGCCGTAGTCGTTACCCACGGCGGTCAAAATAGAAGTATCCACCGTCAAGGCGACGGCCGGCAGCCCGCGGCGTTCCTTTTGGAAACGCCCGACAAATTCCGCCGCCAAATGCTGGCTGTCGGCGGCGCTGCCGCCGTTGCCGCAGAACATCACCTTATTGCCGTTCGCCAAAGCCTTTTTTATTTCAGCGGCGATAATTTCAATTTGCTGTAAAATGCCGCTGCGCATCACGGCGTGCGCTACTTCCAGATGGTCTAAAAATCGTTGCTCAATAAGTTTTTGCATAATCGCTAACCTCGTCATTACAGATTATAGAAATAATACATTACTTTGAAAGAGTTATCGTCGTCGTCATTAAAGGATTTCTCGTAAGTAAATTCCAAGGCCCAGCAGCAGAATTTATGCAGCCAGCGGTAATCCGTCTCATAATTTTCATGTTGTCCCAAATCATAACGATTAATAACGCTGATTATATTACGGCTATCCGGAGTCCACTGCAAGCCGTTGCGCAGCTCGCGTTCCATATCCGGCTGCCCTAAATCAAACAGTGTGCTGGTTTCCTTTTCGCGATAATAACCTACCCAGGTGCGCCATTGCGACCCCATTTTCTGTCCCAGCGTTGCGTAATACATATCCGTGGAACGTGTGTCGCCGGTCGCGCTTTCATTTACCCATTTCTTGCCAACCGTCAAATTCAAAACAGTATCTTTAGAATCAAATAAATAAATCGGGTCGTGGTTCAAATAAACGGCGTATTCCTTATGCCAACTTTTACGATAACTTCTGTTGGTGTCCTGATCCCACCTGTTCCACAAGCCGTATTCGTAATAAGCGGAATAACTCAAAGGCAGGCCGTCGATAATGTGGTGATTTTTGTAGTCGAAGCGCCAGGTATTCTGTTTTTTATACCAATCGCCATCGTCCTCATCCCAACCATGCATATAGCTTATGCGGAAATTGCGCTCGTCGTGGCTCACTTTATACACCGGCTTAAAGCCGGCCTTTGAATATTGCGGCAAGTCCACGCTGACCATGGTTTTTTCCGACACAGGCTGACTTACTTCCAATTTAGCGTAAAAACCGTTGTCGCTGCCATCGTAACCAAAACGCGGCATAATTTTCGTTTGTCCGTCGTCGTTTAAATTATTCACCCATAAATCGCGGGAATAGACATGCTTGCCGCGCACAAAAACTTTAACGTCGTGAGCGACCATTTTTTCCTGCGGATAGATTTCGAAGGTTTTCGCCGTAATCGACAAGCACGGCGGATGCTTAACCGCCGGGCAACGGGAAGAACGTCCGCCCTCGTCCATGACGATTTTATCAGGATAAACGGTAGCGTGCGGCGCGTCAAAAATATCCTTCATGCTCTTGCCGGTAATTTGCTTAATTTCACCGGTTTTAGTATTAAAATTATAATGCGCCCATTGCCCGTTCATGGTGCTGTTGGGCTCCACCAACGTGCCGCCCTGCTCCAGCCATACGTCGCCAGTTTTCATATTGCCTACGGCATAGGTAGTCAGTAGTTTTTCCTTACCTTGAATGATAACTACGTTACCGCTGACATGGAAATCGCCGCTGGTGCTATCGTATTCCGCATGGTCGGCAGACATATTGATAGGTACGGGCTCGCTATTTTTCTCTAGCTCTTTGGATTTCTTTGGCTTGACGCTCTTATTGGTGTTGCTTTCCTCCAGTTCATCGGCAAAAGCCGGGCTTTCATATCGATCTTCTTCGGAATTCGTATATTGAGCAGCGTAAGTCGGTACGCACAAGCTAAGCGCTAAAGCGGCTGCAAAAAATGTTTTCTTCATGAGTATGCTCCTTTGTCATTGTAAGATAAGAAAAATTTGCATAATAATCCACTTAATATTATACCACAAAAAAATAAAAAGCCCACTTTTTTAGAGTGAGCTTTTTTAATGTTTTTGTGAGATTTTAGGTAGACGGCAGCTTATACGCTGTCATCATTCGCTGTAAACAACGCCCTGCAAAGATACGTCCTCCGAAGTCTGCACATAGGTTTCGCAGCCTACGGGAATCGTTACGGAATTGCCCTTAACGAAAGCGCCGCCGACAACGCCTACGGGTCCTAAAATAATCATGCCGCCGATGGCTACGCCAGCAGCCCCCGCGATGCTTTCAGCCTTTTGCTTGGCCAGCTCGCCTACGGTCAGCGGAATTTTTGTCCCGTCGACGCCGTAAATATAAGTAAAGGTAATGTCGATGCGCCCGTCCTTACCGAAAATACCGGGCTGCACAACTTTTTTCACTACGCCCACGCCGGTCGCGCCCTTCGGCAGCACCAGCACGTCGTTGACGTACAAATTATCCGCAGCCTTAAAGTTCACCGTATCTCCCTGACGGCTCATCTTGGTGCTCATTTCCGACGTAAAAGCGATTTTAAAAACAGAATCCTTCGGCAGGGTAACCTGCTGCACCGGCACATTGCCATCGGAATAAGAAGCAAGCTTCAGCAGCTCCTCCAAACGGCCGGAAAGGGAACCCGTCTGCACCTGGCCGAACAGCAGCTTTTCTGTTGCTTCGACGCGATTCTTCGCCGGCCCGCCAGACATACTCTCGTTCATGCGCCACTCCACCACATTCAGCTTGGTGGCAAAGGAAGCCTCGCCGTTTTCCGGCGTGCCTTCCAGATAATCGTACATATTATCCACGCGATCCAAAATAGCGTCCGTGGTTATAGCGCCGTATACGTCGTCCTCCAAACTATCCATGCGCTGAATCAAGGAACCGCTCTGCTCCGTACCGTACAACAGCTTTTCCATAGCGTCGATTTTATCAGCCACTGGCAGATTTACATCGTTGGCAAAACCAGGCACGACCATGGTAAAGCAGAACACAAAAGTCAGCAAAAGAGTTGCAAGCTTTCTTTTCAATTTACATACCTCCTGTCAGAGTAAGCTATATCGTATTCATTATAGCATATTCCACAATAAAAGAATAGCTTGCCCGTAGGTTACAGGTAAGCTAAAACAATTTATTTTTTATATTTAGCCACAGCGGCTGCCACCGACGCCTCTATTTCGTCCATCTTGGCGAAACGGCGACGGTGCTGCGCCCGTTTAGACGGCTTCAATTCCTCCATGGATTTGCGGTATTCTGCCGTCGGCATCACATAAAAACGACGGTCGGAGCATTGGCTGCCCTCGCATTCCTGCCAAAACGCACCGAAGTCCGTTTTCAGCTTGCGGTCCGCACGAATGTGGTTCATAGCGTAATAACCCTCGTTAGCCACAGCGTAAATCTGCTCGACGCCCAACGCTTTCGCAAAGCTGCGCATACCGTAAAAAATCAAATTCTTCGTCCGGTAGCCAAAAAAAGCTTTCGTCAGGCCCTTAATCAGCTCGTTGCCGTTCTGCGGCCCCTGCAAAGCGCCGATAAAAATTGCCGGCTTGCCGTCGGCGGCATCCTTCCCCAGCCAGAACATAATCTGATACAAGGCTTCGTTTTCATAAAACAACGCCAAAGAAAGGCAGCCCTCCTTGCGCTGTCCCGCATGAAACCACAGATTCAGTGTCAGCGGCTTATCCTCGTAAGAATCGTGCCACAGCTCCACGCGCTTATGCTCGCCGTACAATTTGTTCATCAGCTCCGGCTGAAAATACTGCTCCAAAAACAAAATATGATTTTTTACCAAAGCCACGCGTTCGTCCCAGGTCGAGCCCTTGTAAAAGAACGCGCGGGTAGTCTGCTCTAACAAAGACGGCGTGCCTTTAAGCCAGCTCCAGCGTGCAGGCGTAGCGTCAAAAAATTCCAGCATATCGTTCACCGCGCCGCTGTGCAGGCGGCAACGTGCGCGAAAAACAAGATAGCGCTTCACTTCCTTTAATACATGCATATGATACAGGCTTTTGCCCACGTATTCTAAAATATCTTTTTCCATGAATTACCTCTGCGTCATTTGAGAATGATTTTATAATATTATACCATAAAATTGCGCTCTGCGCAGAAGATAAAAACGTCAAACGCCGCCCTTTATTGATTTTTCTTTTATCCCGCGCTTTACTTTTTGCGAACATCTTTTTCGAGTATCGTTTTGTTACTATAATCCTTCCACCGCTTGACGGCAATTCCCCATCCTTTACAGGGCAGCTTTGTTCTGCTTCCCGACTACGCAAAAAGGCAGGAGCTGAACGCAAATTCAACTTCTGCCTTTTATTTATACGACTATTTAGCTCGCGCCTTCAAAAGCGTTAGAAGTGCCGGAAGGCGCGAAGCAGCGCGGTTTACGCAGCTGATCACATTCTTCTTACGCTAAATTTAGCCGGGATAGAAAGTATCAGATACGGGGAAGGGCGACGACGCTCATTCTCTCCGAAAAGCGTTAGAAGTGCCGGAAGGCGCGAAGCAGCGCAGTTTACGCAGCGACGGCGTACTAGAAGTACGTCGAGCAAGTAAACAAGCTGCGACAAAGCATAACGGTGCTTATAACGCTTTTTATTGCATTTTTTCTTTTAACATCTTCGTAACCATCCCCGGATTAGCCTTACCGCGGGATTTTTTCATAATCTGGCCTACCAGGAAGCCGATAGCCTTATCCTTACCGGCCTTGTAGTCGGCAACGGACTGCGGGTTTTCGGCGAGAGTTTCTTCTACTAATTTCAAAATGGCGCCCTCGTCGCTGACCTGCTCCAGACCCAGCTTCTTAACCAGCGCTTTCGGCGCTTCGTCGTCTTTGAGCATTTCGGCAAAGACCTTTTTAGCCAGCTTGCTGGACAGCACGCCGTCCTTAATCAAATTAACAAGCTCGGCCAGATGGTCGGGGCTTACCTTGAAGTCGGCGATGGTAATGCCTTCGTTATTCATATAAGCGGAAACGTCGCCCAACAGCCAGTTGGATACAGCCTTGCTGTCCTTGGCGTTCTTCACGGCAGCGTCGAAGTATTCGGCCATAGCCTTGCTGGAAACGATTTGGGAAGCATCGTATTCCGGCAGGCCGTGCTCGCTCATCAGGCGGGCCTGACGCTGTGCCGGCAGCTCCGGCAGCGTAGCGCGGATACGCTCGATCCAGGCGTCGTCCAATTGTACGGGCACTAGGTCGGGCTCGGGGAAATAACGGTAATCGTGAGCTTCTTCTTTAGAGCGCATGGACAGGGTTACGCCGTTGGCCTCGTCCCAGGTACGGGTTTCTTGTACCACATGGCCTCCGTCCTCCAACACCTCTTTCTGGCGCTCAACCTCGTAGTTGATGGCGCGCTCCAAAGCGCGGAAGGAGTTCAGGTTTTTAATTTCGGCGCGGGTGCCGAATTCCTTAGCGCCTACGGGCATAATGGAAATATTGGCGTCGCAGCGCAGGCTGCCCTCCTGCATTTTGCAGTCGCAGACGTCGGTGTATTCCAGAATGGCTTTCAGGTTTTCCATGTACGCGCGGGCTTCCTCGGCGCTGCGCATATCAGGCTCGGATACGATTTCGATCAGCGGTACGCCGGCGCGGTTGTAATCGACGGCAGAGGAATCAGAGGTGCTGATGGTAGCGCCGCTGTGGTTCAGCTTACCGGCGTCCTCCTCCATGTGGATACGGGTGATGCCGATACGTTTGCTTTCGCCGCTGCTCAGCTTAATATCGATATGGCCGCCCAAGCAGATGGGTTTATCAAATTGGGAAATCTGATAGTTCTTAGCCAAGTCGGGATAGAAATAATTTTTACGGTCGAATTTATTGAACTTCTGAATATCGCAGTTCAAAGCCAGACCTGCTTTAATAGCGAAGTCTACCACCTGCTTGTTCAGCACGGGCAAAGCGCCGGGCATGCCCAGGCAAACGGGGCACACATGGGTGTTCGGCGTGCTGCCGAAGGCGGTGGAGCAGCTGCAAAAGGCTTTAGTTTTAGTTTTCAGCTCGGCGTGTACTTCCAGGCCGATGACGGTAATATATTTAGTCATTATTTTTTACCTCCCAGCGGTGCGAATACTTTATGATATTCGGTTGCCTGTTCAAAGGTATAAGCGGCGCGCAGAATGGTTTCCTCATCCAGCACCTTGCCGATCAGCTGCATACCGATGGGCATGCCGTCGTCGGCAAAGCCGCAGGGAATGGAAATACCGGGCAGGCCAGCCATATTTACAGGAATCGTGGTTACGTCCAGCATATAGATGGTCAGCGGGTCCATCTTGCCGTCGATCTTATAAGCCGGAACAGGAGAGGTCGGCGTCAGCAGCACGTCGCATTTTTCAAAGGCGGCGTCAAAGTCGCGGCGGATAAGCGTACGCACCTGCATAGCCTTATTGTAGTAAGCGTCGTAATAGCCGCTGGAAAGCACATAGGTACCCAGCATAATGCGGCGGCGCACCTCCAGACCGAAGCCCTCGGTACGGCTCATGGTAGTCATTTCCGGAGCGGAGGTAGCGTTCATATTGCGGTAGCCATAGCGCACGCCGTCGTAACGCGCCAGGTTAGCGCTGGCCTCGGCGGGAGCAATAATGTAATAGGTGATTACGGCATACTCGGTATGGGGCAGGGAAACCTCGACGATTTCTGCGCCCAGTTCCTCGTATTTCTTCACGGCCTTGGCGATTTCTTCTTTAACCTTGGGGTCGATGCCTTCGCCGAAATATTCCTTGGGCAGGCCGATGCGCAGGCCCTTAACGTCGGCAAGCAAAGCCTTGGTGAAGTCGGGCACCTGAGCGTCCAGAGAGGTAGAGTCCATTTCATCCTTGCCGCAGATGGTATTCAGAACTAAAGCGGCGTCGGTTACGTCCCTGGTGATAGGCCCGATCTGGTCCAAGGAGGACGCGAAGGCTACGCAGCCGTAACGAGATACGCGGCCATAGGTCGGTTTAATGCCTACGCAGCCGTTGAAGGAAGCCGGTTGGCGAATAGAGCCGCCGGTATCGGAGCCCAGCGTCCAAATCGCTTCGCCTGCGGCGATAGCGGCAGCGCTGCCGCCGGAGGAGCCGCCGGGAACGCGCTCTAAATTCCAGGGATTATGAGTGGGGCCAAAGAAGGACGTTTCCGTGGTCGAGCCCATGGCAAATTCGTCCATATTGGTTTTGCCCAAAAAGATGGTTTCGTCAGCGCGCAGCTTTTTAATAACGTGCGCGTCATAAATAGGAACTACGTTGCTCAGCATTTTAGAGGAGCAGGTAGTCAAAAGTCCCTTGGTGCAGATATTATCTTTAATTGCGCCGGGAACGCCTGCCAGCGGAGCGATAGCTTCGCCTGCGGCAATTTTAGCGTCCACCTTGGCGGCCTGGGCCAAAGCGTTTTCTTTATCCAGCGTTACATAAGCGTTAACCTGGTCTTCAACTGCGTCGATGCGCTCATAAAGAGCGTTGGTCAGTTCGACGGAGCTGACTTCTTTATTGACGAGCTTATCGTGCAGCTCGTGCGCCGTAAGTTTATACAGTTCCACAATAGTGCCTCCTTCTTATTCGATTACGCGCGGTACCTTAAAGCCGTCGTTATGAACGGCAGGAGCGTTAAGCAGAGCTTCTTCGTGAGAAACGCCCTCTTTAACCGTGTCCTCGCGCAGTACGTTGCTGACGGGCAGCACGTAGGGAGTCGGCTCGATACCGGTGGTATCAATTTTTTCAAGAATATCGGCATAGTTAAAAATCTGGTTGAACTGTTCCGTAAACTTTTCCATCTCGGATGCGGGAACGGTTAAACGGGAAAGCTGTGCGATGTACTTAACGTCTTCAGCAGATACTTTCATTTTGTCACCATCCTATAAGCACATAATTTGATTTGCAAAAATAACCTGTATTATTATATCACAAATTCACCGCTATTGTGAACAGTACGCGGCGAATTAGTTGCAGATAACTGATAGCAAGCGCTTATTTAAGATTTACAAGCCGCGGCCTGCGCGCTATAATTTTCTTAACAAGCATAACGGAGGACACGACCATGAACCTGCGCATTTTAAATTATTTTCTGACCGTCGCCCAGGAACAAAATATTACCCGCGCCGCCGACATCCTGCACATCACCCAGCCCACGCTGAGCCGCCAGCTGACGCAGCTGGAGGAAGACTTGGGCGTCGCGCTGCTTGATCGCAGTTCCAAAAAACTGGCGCTTACTCCGGCGGGCGATTTATTAGTGCATCGCGGCAAAGAAATCGTCGCCCTGATTGAAAAAACGGAACAGGAAATCAAGGACCAGGAAACGAATCTCAGCGGCAATATCAGTTTCGGCGCGGGAGAATATAAAACGGTGGAATTATTAGCCGATATAATCAAAGCCTTTCAGGATAAATACCCCGCCGTTACCTTCGACATTTTTACCAGCACCGCCGACGTTCTCAAAGAAAAAATGGAAAAAGGCCTGCTCGACATCTCTCTTTTACTGGCTCCCGTCGATATTACCAATTATAATTTTTTACTGCTGCCGTATAAAGAAAAATGGGGTATCCTCATGCACTCCGATTCGCCGTTAAGCGCCAAAGAAGCGATAACGCCCGAAGACCTTTCGCATCTGCCCGTGATGCCGCCGACGCGGCTTTCGGCGCGCAATAAAGTTTTCAACTGGCTCAGCGGCAACGTCGCCAATATGAAATTCGTCGGAACTTGCAATTTGAAGGGCAACGTCATCATCATCGTATTGCGCAGCCGCTATTACGCCTTTACCATCGAGCCTTCGGTTTTAAATACCGATGAGCTCTGCTTCCGCCCGCTCGACCCGCCGCTTGTCAGCGAAATGTATTTGGCCTGGCGGCGCGGCGCTAACTTCAGTCCGACGGTACAAAAATTCATCGAGTTCGCTCAATGCTTTTTAAGCATGAAGTAAGCTCACATTTTAAGTATTAGACATCAAAACCGAAAGCTTTTATAATTTAGGTATGCAAAGAGATTTGCATACCTTTTCTTTTACCGGTAAAGAAAAATGCGCTTGACTTAAAGTAAGCTTTAAGCTGTATGCTATTAGTAACGCAGGAGGTAATTATGACGCAGACAAGATTTTTATTGCAGCGTGCGGCGGGCTATGTGCTGGGCTTCGTCCTCTTTTACGAACCGTTTATGTTCTTTAGCAGGCTGACGCGAGATTTTTTAATTGAAACAAGCTTTACGTCCATCCACGTGCCCTGCGCCCGCATTCCGTTAGCGAATATCGTAACCGGGCAGTGGCAGTACAGCGGGCCTACGTCGCTCTTCTTCTGCTTACTCTTAACGATTACGTCGCTGTGGTTCGGCCCCGTGTTTTGCGGCAGGCTGTGCCCGGCCGGCGGCTTCAGCGAATTTTTAAGCAAGCTGCTTCCATTAAAATATCAATTAGATTTAAAAAAGCTCCTGCCGCTTCTACCCTTACGCTGCGGCTTCTTCCTCGGCTTTCTCTTTTCCGTTTGGGCGGGGCTGGGAGTGCCCTGCGCTTACTGTAATTACTACGCTTTAGAGCTTTTCGTCGGCTACCTGCATACCGGCGCGATAGCGAGTTTTTCCGCGTCGCTTTTAGCCACGTTTTTACTGGCCAACGTGCTGCTGGGACTTTTCACCAAGGGAGGCCGCGGCTACTGCAGCCTGCTGTGCCCCGTCGGCGCTTTCAATTCCCTATGCCACGTCGTCGGACAAAATTTGCCCGGCCCCTTTAAAATGCAGGTTGCCGCAAGCAAATGCGTCGGTTGCGGCAAATGCGCCAACGCCTGCCCCATGCAGGCCGTCGACGTCAAGAACCGCAAGGCAGCTATCGATATCCGGCGCTGCATCGTCTGCGGCCAGTGCAAGCAGGTTTGCCCCATGCAAGCCGTCGTTTACCGCAGCAATATGAGCAAGGAGGAAGCGAACCATGAAGCGTGATTTAAGCAATCTCTTTTTAGTCGGCGGCGCGGCGGGCAGCGTCGTACTGCCGCAGGCTCTCGTAAAATTTCATCCGCAATTCTTAGCTGCCGCAGCTCCCAAAATTTCCGCGACGCTGCCTTACTGCACGGGCGCATGCGGTTCCTGCGGCGGCAGCTGCATCGCCGGCGCGTGCGCCGTGCTGTGGCTGGGGTGCTGCGCTTATTTGAACAAGGAGACGCAATATTATGAATAGACGCGATTTTATCAAAGTTGCCAGCGCCGGGTTCGGTACGCTGCTCGTCAGCGGCCTGGGCCTTTCGCTCATCAAAAGTCCGGGCGAAGCGCAGGCCGACGCGCAGGCAGCGCAGCCGACTGCGCCAACGCAAACCGCAGCGGCGAACGGCAAAAGCAACATCGTCGTAATTACCGGCAGTCCGCATCGCAACGGCACGTCTGCGTTGCTGGCTGATAAATTTATCGAAGGCGCGCAGGCGAACGGGCACAGCGTTTTCCGTTTTAACGCCGCTTTTGAAGATATCAATCCCTGTCGCGGCTGCAACGCCTGTCAGCGTAGCGGCCCCTGCGTTTTGAACGACGCGATTGAAAAAACTTTAATGCCGCAACTTTTGCAGGCCGACATCATCGCCTTGGTTACGCCGCTATATTATTACGGTATGTCCACGCAGCTCAAAACCGTTATCGACCGTTTTTACTCGCACCACCGCAGCTTCGACGGCAAAAAATCCTTGCTGATGGCCACGGCTTACAACAGCGCGGGCTGGACGTTCGAAGCTTTAGTCGACCATTACCAAAGTTTAGTTTCGTATATGCAATGGCAGGATTTGGGCGCGGTGCTGGGCTACGGCTGCGGCTACCGCAGCGCCATCGAACGCAGCGAATTTCCCGACCAGGCCTATAAATTAGGCCGCAGCGTGTAAAGCGAGGTAAAGATTATGAAAATAGTTCTCTTAACAGGCAGTCCGCACCGCGACGGCACGACGTCGGTTTTGGCGGAACAATTCGCCGCGGGAGCGCAGGCCAAAGGCCACGACGTTTTTCGCTTTGACGCCGCGTTTAAAAATACGCACCCCTGTCTGGGCTGCGACGTCTGCGGTATGAACGGGTCGTGCGTTCACAAAGACGATATCGAAAACGAATTGATTATGCGCCTAGTAGACGCCGATTTAATAGCGTTGGTTTCGCCCGTCTATTACTTTCATATTACGGCGCAGCTCAAAACCGTCGTCGACCGCTTTTACGCCCGCACGGGGCGCATCAGCGACAAGCAGGCGGTGCTGCTGGCGGCGGCGGGTTCCGATAACGATTTAACGATGCGCAGTCTGCGCGTATTTTACGCAACACTGTGCCGCTACATGCGCTGGCAAAGCCGCGGCACGGTTTTAGCGCCGGGCTGCGCGACGAAGGAGCAAATAGCGCGCACGGCTTTTCCTAAACAGGCTTACGACTTGGGCTTCAATTTATAAAACGAAAAATAAAATATCCCGGAGGTGTGACGCAATGAAATCGACGATGAAGAAAAAGTTTAGCAAAATTTTATTAGGCGCTTTAATGACGACGCTGCTTACTACGTCTACGATGATTGGAGGTCAACAAGTTATGGCGCAAACAAGAACTGAAATGGCTGCCGCCGCTATGACGCAGCTTTACGACAATGGCAAACAAGAAATCGTTCCCCAGGACAAAGAATTAAACGCAATCATGCAAAAATTTATCTATGCGGACGTTAATACGCACGTGCAAATGTCGCCCATGCAGCAGGAGCTGCTGACGCTGGCCGTGCTCACCGCAAATAACGCGCCGGAGGAAATTCCTCTGCACGTGCGCGGCGCATTGAGCGCCGGAGCTACTCCCGCGCAGGTGCGCGAAACGATTTTCCACTGCACTCCCTACGTGGGGCTGACCCGCGCTAAAGCCGCTCTGTGCGCGTTGACCAAAGCGTTTAAAGATTGCGGCGTGAAAAAAATTGACGACGCAGGCACGGTAAGCGATGCAACCCGTCACGACGCGGGGCTGGCCGTACAACGCGCCATCTTCCCTGCCATCGACAAAGGCAACGCCGCCGCTCCCCCGGATTCCAAACACTTCCGCCACTATCTTTCCGCCAACTGCTTCGGCGATTATTACACGCGCGAAGCGCTGGACGTCAAAGAGCGCGAGTTGATTACCTTCGTTTCCATCATTACCCTGGGAGGCTGCGAAGCTCAGGCCAAGGCGCACGTCGCCGGTAATCTTACCGTAGGCAATACGCGCCAGCAATTACTGGACGCCATCACCATCGCGTTGCCGTACATCGGCTATCCGCGCACCTTGAACGCGCTGGCCGCCATCGACGCTATCGTGCCGCCGCAAGCGGACGCTAAATAAAAACCAAGGAGGAGCGCACCATGAAAAAGCTAACCGCTTTACTACTAACCGGTCTGTTATCTTTGGGCATACTGGGTTGCGCCAGCTCCAACGCCGCCAGCGAAAAGCAAAACGCTTCCGCGCCGATAAAAACAACCTCAACGGCGCGGCATAAAATAAAAATCACCGTCAACGGGCAAACGCTGACGGCGACGTTGGAGGACAATTCCACAACTAAAGCGTTACTGGCAAAAATGCCCATGACATTGCGTATGCAGGATTTATACGGACGCGAAATGTGCTACCATTACGGTGCAGGCTCTTTACCGACGGACGAGCTGCGTTCCGACGGTTACCAAACGGGCGATATAATTTATTGGCCGCCGCGCGGCAGCTTCGTTATCCTGTACGCGCAAAACGGCGAGCGCTTTACGCGCCAGCATTTGGGACGTATCGACAGCGGCGTAGAAATTTTTAAAACCACGGGCGACGCCGACGTCACCTTTGAGATTCTAAAATAAAAAGTTAAACGCATAATAAAAATTTGAGGAGGACTCACCATGAAAAAATCCAGCATGATTAAGAAATTTTTCCAGGCAGCTTTAATCCCCGCTATTATGTTTACCGCTCTGAACGCTTCCGTCGGCACGGCGCAGGCAGCCGAAGCCGCTAACGATTACCCGCCCGTAGCGCAGGTGCAGGCGGAGCTGGAAAAATTGCCGGGAACCGTTTTCCCGATTGGCGGCCCCAACACCGCTTATGAAAAATGGTTTACCGGAAGAACCTTTATCGCGCCTTTAGCGAAAGCCAACGTCGGCGTTTCCAACGTCACCTTCGTCGACGGCGCGCATACCTACTGGCATAAACACCACGGCTCCTGCCAGATTCTCGTCACCGAATCCGGCCGCGGTTATTACCAGATTTGGGGCGAAGAGCCGCAGCAGCTCGTTCCCGGCGTAGTCGCCACCATTCCAGAAAATGTGAAGCATTGGCACGGCGCGGCTCCCGGAACTTATATGCAGCATCTTGCCGTCATGCAGTCCGGCCCCGAAGTTTCCACCGAATGGCTGGAGCCTGTGGACGATGCGGTATTCGCGGCGTTGAAGTAAAGGAGGCGACGCGCTATGAAATTTAAAAAGAAAAGTTTAGCCGTTTTCTTAGTCGCAACCTGCTTGTGCTTCGGCGCTTTTGCCGCCGAAGCGCACAGCGACGGCGAAACATATATATTGAAGGAAAATTACAAAACCTTCGCCGCTAACCCAGCCGTAACTTCGCAGAAGGTGCAGTTCCACGACCGTTACGGCAATGTGCTCGTCGGCGATATGTATTACCCCAGCAAAATGAATTTGCAGGAAAAGCACGCCGCTGTTATTGTCGGCCATCCCTACGGCGGCGTTAAGGAGCAATCCTCCGGTCTTTACGCGCAGGAGCTCGCCAGCCGCGGCTTCATTACGCTGGCGTTCGACCTGGCGTACAGCGGCGAAAGCGGCGGCACGCCCCGCCTGACGGTTTCCGCCGAAACTTATGTGGACGATTACAGCGCGGCGGTGGACTTCATGGGCACACGGCCCTTCGTCGACCGCGACCGCATCGGTGTCCTGGGAATTTGCGGTAGCGGCGGCTTCGTAGTGAGCGCCGCTTCCATCGACCCGCGCATGAAGGCCGTCGCCACCGTCAGCATGTACGACATGGGACGCGCCAAACGCCAGGGACTGAACGACGCTATTTCCAAGGAACAGCTCAAGAAAAATTTAGCGGCCATCGCCGAGCAGCGCTGGGCTGAATATGAAGGCGCGGATCCGCGCATCAGCGTCGGCACGCCTAAGAAAATCGACGAAAGCACCTACAACCGCACTTCTGAAGTAACGAAAGAATTTTACGATTACTACCGCACCGAGCGCGGCGAGCATCCGAATTACAAGGGCTTGCGCTACACCAGCGACGCTTCGACGATGAATTTCTTCCCCTTCGCCTTAATCGATTTAATTTCTCCGCGTCCGCTGCTGATGATTGTCGGCGAGAACGCGCACTCCAAATATTTTTCCGACGACGCTTACGCTAAAGCGCAGGAACCCAAAGAGCTTTACGTCGTGAAGAACGCTAACCACTGCGACCTGTACGACCAGACGGATAAGATTCCCTTCGACAAGCTGGAGCAATTCTTCAAGACGAATTTAAAATAACGCGCAGGAGGGAAACGCTGTAAAAATATTTTCCTATTATATAGCAACCTTGTAGTACGCCGAACAGCTCGGCGTAGGCCGCAGGCATTACCGCTTGGTAGAAGTTCAATAAAAATTTGGTAATACAAAATTTATAAGAATCAAGGAGGAACACATCATGTTTGGACTCGGTTTACCGGAATTACTGCTCATTTTAGTTATCGGCTTGGTGTTCTTCGGTCCCGGCAAGCTGCCCGACGTGGGCAAGGCCATCGGCAAAAGTATGCGCGAATTTAAAACCGCGCTGAATACCGACGAACCCGAAGCAAAAAAGGAAAGCGCTAAGGACGAAGCCGTTGCCGCCGAAGCAAAAGAGCAAAAAAATGAAAACGCCGCCCAATAACCGGCAACCCGAATATCCCTGGGAGGTGCAAACCAACGACAGGGATATGAGCCTGACGGAACATTTGCAGGATTTGCGCAGCTGTCTGCTGCGCAGTCTGGCGGCGTGGGCGCTCGCGTCGCTGCTGTGCTTTTACCACGTGCAAAGCATCGTCGATATATTGACGGCGGCGGCAGGCAATTTGTATTACATGCGCCCCGCCGAGGCCTTCATGATTTATATGAAGCTGGCGCTGCTGGGCGGACTGCTCTTAGCCGCGCCGTTCATCCTCTACCAAATCTATCGCTTCGTCAGCCCGGCGCTGACCGCTAGGGAACGGCGCTTCACGCTGATGTGCTTGCCCCTGACTTTAGTTTTGATAATCGTCGGCATGCTCTTTTCCTATAATTTCGTTTTCCCGCGCGGTCTGGAATTTTTCCTTGGCTTTGCAGCGGGCAAGGTCAGCCCGCTTCTGTCCTTGGAAAGCTATCTGGATTTTTTGCTCATGCTCGTCGTGCCCTTCGGCTTCGTCTTTACCCTGCCGCTCGTCGTCCTGCTTTTATGTTACTTGCAGCTCGTCCGCGTGCAAACCTTACAAAAATATCATAAGCATATTATTTTGGCGGCCTTCATTCTTGCTGCTGTGATTACGCCCACGCCGGATATCATTACGCAGAGCCTGCTGGCCTTGCCTATGATCGCACTGTATGAATGCAGCATCCTGCTGGCGAAAATCTTCATTCATGTCTAAAGAGGGGGAATATTTTTATGAAACGACGCGAATTTTTAAAAACTACCGGTTTTTCTTTACTCGGCATGGCGGCAATTTGCCTGGGCTGCGGTTCCAGCACAGCCGCGCCTGCGGCGAACGCCGCGACGACTAATATTACTACGAAAGGAGCAAATGCAACCATGAATAAAACTAACGCTAAGAAAGTCCTCGTCGCTTATTTTTCCTGGAGCGGCAACACCAGAGCTTTGGCTCAGGAAATTCAAAAACAAACCGGCGGCGATTTGTACGAAATCGTTCCGGCAACGGCTTATCCGACAGTTTATAAAGCGACTACCGACCAAGCTAAGCAGGAGCAGCAGGCAGGCGCGCGTCCCGCAATTAAAAATAATCTGCCCAACGTAGCCGACTACGACGTAATCTGCTTGGGCTATCCCAACTGGTGGGGCAGCTTCCCGATGCCCGTGGCGACCTTCGTCGAAAAAGTAAATTTGCAGGGCAAAACCATAGCGCCGTTCTTTACGCACGGCGGCGGCGGCGTGCAGCGTTGCCAAAGCGATTTGGCGAAGCTTGCGCCTAACGCCAACTTTACCGACTACTTGTGCCTGTCCGGCAACAGCGCCCGCAGCGCGTCCGGCGACGTTGCTCAATGGCTGCGCAAGCTGGGTTTATAAGCGAAGAATTTTCCTTTCAACCTCTTGACTTAAAGCGTGCTCTAAGTTGTATGATTAAAATACAGAAAATATAAAGGAGGCACGCATTATGAAACGACGCGAATTTTTAAAAACGGCCGGCTTTGCCGTAGCCGGCGCGGCGGTAGGAGGCTTGCTGGATTTGGATAAAGCGTTTGCGCAAGCGCCGGTCATCGGCAGTACGAAAATAGTGAAGACGGCTCCGGGAGAAGGTTCGCACGCCAAAGTTTATTTTACGAAAAAAATCGACGCGCAGCATTTGATTAAGCTGTACGAAATGATTAACGAAAGCATTTACGGCAAGGTAGCCATTAAGCTGCATACCGGCGAAAAGCACGGCCCCAATATTTTGCCGCGCGATATGGTTAAAGCGTTGCAGCAGCGCATCCCCAACAGCACTATTGTGGAAACCAACACGCTGTACCAGGGCGACCGCTATACTACCGAAGGGCATTTGGAAGCCTTAAAGGTCAACGGCTGGACCTTCTGTCCCGTGGACATCATGGACGCCGAGGGCACGGTTAATCTGCCGGTGCGCGGCGGCAAGCATTTTAAAGAAGTGTCCATGGGCAAGAATATCGTGAATTACGATTCCATGCTGGTGCTGACGCATTTCAAAGGCCACGCGATGGGCGGCTTCGGCGGCTCCATGAAAAATATCGCCATCGGCTGCGCCGACGGACGCATCGGCAAAGCGCAGGTTCACGGCGTCGAGCCCGACAAGCTGCCGGACGATTGGAACGCCTGGCCGTCCAAGGAGCGCCTGATGGAAAACATGGCCGAATCCGCGAAAGCAACTATCGATTTCTTCGGCAAGCACATCGTTTTCATCAACGTGCTGCGCCGTATGTCCGTGGACTGTGACTGCGCGGGCACGAGCGCGGCCGAACCGACGATTCCCGATATCGGCATCTTGGCTTCCACTGATATTCTGGCCATCGACCAAGCCTCTGTAGATTTGGTTTACGCCCAGACGAGCAACCACGATTTAGTGGAGCGCATGGAAAGCCGCCATGGTCTGCATCAGCTGACGGCGATGCGCGAATTGAAAATGGGCAACGATAAATACGAATTGATTGAAGTAGATTGATTTCATGTAAGACATGCTATGGAAAGGAAGCTTGCTATAAGAGCAGGCTTCATTGTCCAAATATATTATAATAGGTGATGAAAATATAAAATGGCTAACGAAAAATTTTCTACAGTCTTTCCCACAGGCGCGAAAAACGACGCTTACGCCCAATATTTCGTCGGGCAAAGCTATTTGAATATGCTGTCGCTAGAGCAGGTAGTTATCGGCAACGTGACCTTCGAGCCCGGCTGCCGCAATAACTGGCACATCCACCACGCCGACAAGGGCGGCGGGCAAATCCTGCTCGTCACCGGCGGTCGCGGCTATTACCAGGAATGGAGCAAGCCCGCCCGCGAGCTGCATCCCGGCGACGTGGTAAACATTCCCGCAGGAGTTAAGCATTGGCACGGCGCCGCGCCCGACAGCTGGTTCGCGCATCTAGCAATCGAAGTTCCCGCTGAAAACGGGCGCAACGAGTGGTGCGAGCCCGTAGCGGACGCAGATTACAGCAAGCTGAAATAACAGGGTAACGCCATGACGATTAAAGAAGTAAGCGAAAAATACCACATTTCGGCAGACACCCTGCGCTATTACGAACGCGTCGGCATGATACCGCCCGTTCCGCGCACCGTCAGCGGCATCCGCAATTACGGCGAGTCCGAATGCGTCTGGATCGAGCTGGTTGTTTGTATGCGCAACGCGGGACTGCCCATCGAAGCGATCATCGAATACGTAAAATTGTGTCAGGTCGGCAGCTCCACAATCGACGCGCGTCTGCAGCTTTTGCAGAAGCAGCGCGACAAGCTGCTTGCCCAGCAGGAAAAAACTACGCAAACTTTAGCGCTGCTGGCTTATAAAATCAGCGTCTACGAGCAAGCCGTAGCCACAGGGCAGCTGCAGTGGACGCGCGAAGGCTCGCGCGCTTACCGCTGGCAACAATAAGCGCAAAAAATTCACAAACGCCAAAAATAAAACCAGTCCACAGTTTTTAATATTGGTAATGCCTGCGCTTGAGCCGCAGGAAAAATACCGTCAACGTCGCGGCCATTACCTCGGCGGCCACGCAGGAAAACCAAATGCCGTCCAATCCGAACCAAAGCGGCAAAATTAGCACTGCGGCGACCTCGAACACTAAAGTTCGCATGAAGGAAATCGTCGCCGAAATAAAACCGTTGTTTAGCGCGGTAAAAAACGACGACGCAAAAATAGCGTAACCGGAAAACAAAAAGCAAAAGGCAAAAATTGCAAAGGCGTGCACGGCGAGCTGCAAAAGGTCGGCGTCGTAGCCTACAAAAATTTGCGCTACCTGACGCGACAGCGTAAACGCCGCCGTGAACATGGCGACGGCAAAGCAGCTTATAACGACTAAGCTTTTACGCAGCAGGCTTTTAAGCTCCTCGTGCCGCCGCGCGCCGTAATTATAACCAATGAGCGGCGCGACGCCGAAGGAATAGCCAATAAACGCCGACGAAAAAACGAAGCTGACGTACATGAGCACGCCGTAAACGGCGACCCCGTCTTCTCCGGCGTAGCGCAGCAACTGCCAATTATACAGCATACCCACGACGGACATAGCGATATTGCTCATCAATTCGGACACGCCGTTGCTGCATACCTTCAACAAAGCGCGTAAGTCAAAAGCAGCGCTGCCCAAGCGCAAAAGGCTACTATTAGGCAAAGCAAAATACAGCAGCGGCAGCAGGCCGCCGACTGTCTGACTGGCAGCAGTCGCCCAAGCTGCGCCTTCCAAGCCCCAGTCAAAACCGATAATAAAGAGGGCGTCTAAAAGGATATTGGCCAGCCCCGCAGCGATAGTCACATATAAGCCCAGCGTCGGTTTTTCGGCAACCGGAAACAAGCACTGAAATTCGTACTGCAAAACGTAAGCTGGAAGCGCCGCTAAAATAATGCGCCCGTAAACGACGCTGTTTTCCAAAAGCTGTCCTTGTGCGCCCAAAGCGGTCGCCAAAGGCCGCAGGAAATATAATCCCAGCGCCGCCAGCAAAACGCCGCAGCCCACGGAGGTATAAATAATGAGAGAGAATAAACGCCGCGCTTTTTCTCCGTGTCCCTCGCCCAAAGTTTTAGCAATCAACGCTCCGCCGCCGCTACCGAAAACGATGCCGAGGGAGCCGAGCATTAAGAGCAAAGGCATAGAAAAATTAACCGCCGTAAACGAATCCTTGCCCACAAAATTAGAAACGAAAAAGCCGTCGACAACGGTGTACAGAGAAGTAAAAATCAACATAATTATCGACGGCACGGCAAAGCGCAGCAATCTGAAATAAGAAAAATGATCCGAAAGCTTAATCTCCATGATTATAATTCCCGCAATTTTTCCTTAACGCCAGTCAGATATCGCCGCGTTAATTCCAAATACAAATCTCTTTCCTCCTGCGTCAATTCGTCCGCAATCTCGTTTTCTTTTTGGATCCAGCGCCGCACTGTGCTTTGCGTAAGCTCGCGTCCTTTTTCCGTCAAAACGACTTGTTTCTTGCGTCCCGAAAAAATTTCCAACCGCACCACGCCCTCCGCTTCCAGCTTGCGCAGCGCGGAATTTATCGTCTGCTTGCTGGCCCACAGCGTAATGTCGCTTAACAAACAGGATCCTCCGCCCAAATATACGTTATACAAAATCAACATCGCGCTGTCCGTCAGGCCAAGCTTGAGCGCTACTTCATGCTGCGCCGCTTCAATTTCTGCGAATACTAAGCAAATCTGCCTATTATAATCGTTAAAAACATCCGCCATTTATTCTCCGCTCCTTTAGTACGAAATCATATATTGTTTTAGCTCCAGTATAGTATTATTTCATACGAAAGTCAAGCGTGTAAAAGTATTACATCAAGCGCCCCTGCCGCAGCCCCCAGCAAACGCAGAAAATTCACAAACGTCTTTGCCAAAACGTACTATAATTAAAGATAGAAAAGCTTTGCGCGCAAGCGTGAAACGCAGGAGGTAGGAAAATGCAAAATATAAACGTATTTGATTATAGCGAAACCATTTTCAAAAGACTGCTGAAGGGCGTGTTCTTAAACACTGCCGCCGACGGCAAGCAAAATTCTATGACCATAGCTTGGGGGCAGTTGGGCTATATGTGCCGTCAGCCCGTCTTCACCGTTTTGGTGCGCCAAAGCCGTTACAGCAAAACGCTTTTGGACGCTAATCCCTATTTTACAATCAGCCTGCCCATCAACGGCGACTTTAGTAAAGCGTTGGGAATTTGCGGTTCAACATCCGGGCGCGACATCGATAAATTTGCCGTTGCCGGCTTGACGCCAATCCCGGCGCAAAGCGTAAACGCTCCCGTTATCAAAGGCTGCGGCCTGCATTTGGAATGCCGCGTTATCGACAGCAACACGCAGGCTCCCGCGCGCTTCGATAAGGAGCTGGCGCAGCGCTTTTACGCCGACAACGATTGGCATACGTATTACACCGGCGTCATTGTCGCCGCTTATTTGGAATAAAGCGGAGCAACAAAAATCTATATATGCAAAAACGGCTGTCAGCTTCAAGCGCCGACAGCCGTTTTATTTTTCACTTATAAATTTTCCGCCATTCCCGGAGGCATACTCCATTCAACGCGCACGCCGGTTTTGCCCCACAGCCGCGTCAGGCTGGTTTTAAAGCTTTCCATGCTTTCCAAGGGCTGTCCAGAACCTACTCTCCAGCCCTGGTACAGACGATCACTAACCTGCAACTCGGGGATATGGTTTATGTGAATGGCTTAAGCTAGCTGAAATACCAGAAATCAAATAACTGCTAATATAATGCGGACATTTACTAAAATGAGAACAAAATCGGTATCATGGGTTGAATCCAAAAAGTGCACAGCATAAACAAAGAAATAACCGTGTGAGTGTTATAGAGTGTTTACGCTAGCGCTGGTTTGTTAGAAGTAATTTTATACCAAAATCTTTATTCTTGAAACAAAATCAAAAATCTTAAAATAAGATTATTAGTTAGACAAATTAGCTATATCGTGTTATGATTATTACGTATTAACGCAAATTCAGAACATAACGTTTTTATGTAAATTAAACCTCCAAACCCTAGATCGACAGCAATTAAAAGTATAATGCCGTGTTTGAAGTGACAAAAGTATTAGCTTAATGTGTCCATCAGTTTTTTGGTTTAATCACATATGGTAGAGCACTTTTCCAAACCGCGTTTTCCAATAACGATTTCTAGATCTTTTTCACGCAATAAAAACAGATGGCGAGCGCAGCAAATTTACATGCTTGAAGTAAGTTACTAGGGACAATATTACATTTAGTCAGAAACCAGCAACGCATACCCTCAAAGTCAATTGAACAACCGATGAAATGAATGCACTTAATATACTTATATTAATATCGTTTACATGTAAGTATTTAAACGAGTACCATCATATAATAGGAAAATAACGAGAGGATGCTTAGTATGAATAGACCTCAATATGTAAATTGGATTGTCCTAGAGGACGGAGTGGTTTTCGAAGATCAACAGCTATTAAACTGTTACAAGCTATCTTATGTCATAGATGATGCTATCCTTGATGACTGGGCGCTTCACATTAGAAGACATTATGTTCTAGATGACGAATTGGTAAAAGACCTGCTAATAAAAGTCAAGTAAAATTTTCATAAGTTTTTAATCTCAAAA
>NZ_JAUNOQ010000021.1 GCF_030531065.1 Phascolarctobacterium sp.
GAAAGCTGCCGGTTATAAAAATAAGACCATGCGATGCATGGTCTTATTTTTATATGCGCAGACATCTGCCGGCAAGGCCGCAGGCCTGGCTGGCGATTCGCCGCATTTGCAGGACTGCGTTAGCGCGACGCGCAAATGCGAGCAGGGAGGCGTGCCGCGTGAGGCAGCTTTGAGGGAAGCAGCGGTTTGTTCTGAGCGACAGAGGATAGATAGAGAGCGGAAATTCCGGCTGGACAAATACTGCCGCATTTAGTATAATGATAAAGAGCTTCATAACGGACAGTTCGTAACCATCCTGTCCTAAAATAAAACTACGGGCGAGATACTGGCGCCTGCCAGTATTTTATTTTGTGTGTAAGGATTTCGTCTGTAGCGGATGAAATCCTTTTTTTGCGCCCGTTAGCGATTGTCTAACGGAGGTATAAGTTTGAAAGCGTTAGTATTATTGAGCGGCGGCGACGAGCTCTGCCATCGCTGCGGCGCCTGTATTGACCGTGAGGCGGCCTTTGCCGCCAACGGCGTAACCGACCCTTTGCTGAGAAAGGAGCATGAATGATGGAACGGCATTTGCAAAATCAAAAATTAGTTTTTTCGGCGCTGTGCATTGCGCTGTACATCGTTGTGATGCTTTGCACGCAAAGCTTTGCCTTCGGGCAGTACCAGATTCGTATCGCGACGGCGCTTTACGGCCTGAGCGCGTTGTTTCCCTTTCTCGCCGTGCCCTTCGGCCTGGCTAATATTATCAGCAATACGATAATGGGCGGCCTGGGGCTGCCGGATATTATCGGCGGCGGCGTTGTGGGGCTGCTGACCACCGGCGTGATTGTGTGGGGCAAGCGCTGTGGCTGCGGCAACTGGATTGTCGCTGCGGCAGTTACCTTAGTACCAGGCTTGGGCGTGCCTGTCTGGCTGTCGGCTATTTTAGATTTGCCGTATTGGCTGCTGGCTTCCAGCCTTTTGGTGGGGCAGGCCGTTTGCGGCGTGGTAAGTCTGTTTTTAGTATCCGCTTTGGAGCGCGTGGGCGCAGGCAAATTTTTTATTTTAGAAGGAGGGCGCAAGTAATGAGCAGCGGTAGAAGCAAGGAGGAACTACAGGGAGTGCATCTGTTAGGCCATAAGACGCAATATAAGAGCGATTATGCGCCGGAGGTTTTGGAAAGCTTCCCCAATAAGCATCCTGAAAACGATTATTTCGTCAAATTTAATTGTCCGGAGTTTACCAGCCTGTGTCCGATGACGGGCCAGCCTGATTTTGCGACGATTTATATTTCCTATGTGCCGGACGAGCGGCTGGTGGAAAGCAAATCCTTAAAGCTGTATCTGTTCAGCTTCCGCAATCACGGCGATTTTCACGAGGACTGCGTGAATATTATTATGAAGGATTTGATTAAGTTGCTGTCGCCTAAATATATCGAGGTGTGGGGTAAATTTTTGCCGCGCGGCGGCCTGTCCATCGACCCTTACGCCAACTATGGCAAGCCGGGTACGGAATGGGAAGCGGCGGCGAAAAAACGCCTGCTGATGCACGACTTGTATCCGGAAACTATTAACAACAGATAAAAATAAGGCTCCCGGCTTTCAGTACGCAGCGTACTGACGGACGGGAGCCTTTTGTCGTATATTTTATTTTGCCATGCGGTAGATAGCGGCCATATCCTGCTGGTTCAGCACCTTAAATTGGCCGATGGTGCGCGTGCCCATGAAGCTGCATTTATAAGCCAGCTCTTCAATTTGCGCTTCGGTCAGCTCGGCTCCGATTAAGGTGTGGATATCGGTGGGCATACCGATATGGCGGAAGAAGCTTTCCATAGCGGCGATGCCTTCGAGCGCGGTGGCTTCGGGGTCGCGGTAATTATAGGGCAAGCCGAAAACGTTTACCGCCAGCTGAGCGAAGCGGGCGATATTTTCGCGGCAGACGTAGCGGGCCCAGCTGCCCCAAATTGCCGCAAGGCCTGCGCCGTGGGCGACGCCGAAGACGCCGCTGAGCTCGTGCTCCAGCTGATGGCAGGACCAGTCGCCAAAGTCGCGGTCGCCGGTAGTTCCGTTGTGGGACAGCGTGCCGCTCCACATAATTTCGGCGCGGGCGTCGTAGTCCTCCGGATTTTTCAGCGCAATTTTGGCGTTGCGCATAACGCCGCGCAGCAGCGCTTCGGCAATGCTGTCTGTTAAGTGCAGCGCCTGCGCCTTGGGCGTGGTGAAATAACGCTCCAGGGTGTGCACCATAATATCCGTGCAGCCGCTGGCCGTCTGGTAGGCGGGCAGGGTGTAGGTCAGCTGCGGGTTGAGTACGGCGAATTTGCAGTAGCAGTAATCGGTGTTCAAGCCGCGCTTGAGCAGGCCGTCCTCGTTGGTGATGACGGAAGAATTGCTCATTTCGCTGCCGGCCGCCGCGATGGTCAGCACTGTGCCTAGGGGAGCGCAGGCGGCGATTTCCTTTTTGCGCAGATAGTAGTCCCAAACGTCGCCGGGATTGGTCAGGCCGTAGCCGATGGCCTTGGCGCTGTCGATAACGCTGCCGCCGCCAACTGCTAAAATAAAATCTACGTTTTCCTTCCGGCACAGCTCCACGCCCTCGCGCACCTTACTGAGCAGGGGATTAGGCACTACGCCGCCCAAAAGGACGTAGTCCAGTCCGGCTTGCTGCAAGCTGGCGCAGATGCGGTCCAAAAGTCCGGATTTAACGGCGCTGCCGCCGCCGAAATGTACCAGTACCTTGTGGGCTCCGTATTTTTTGCACAGCTGCCCGGTCTGCTCTTCTGTATTTTTGCCAAAGACGATTTGCGTTGGCGCTTGAAATTTAAAATAATCCATTTAGCTTCAGCCTCCTTAAAAGCTTCGTCGTGCAGGCGCACCGCCTGCTCTTTAATTCTAGCACGACGCTGCGTTTTTGTAAAATAAGCCTGCGGTTTGCCAAGGCAAGCGGCCTTTGCTATAATTAAAAGAAAAACGGGAGGCGCGTTAAGATGCAATATATCGCTTGCTACGGCGATTCCCTGGTGCAGGGCTTTCCTTACGGCTCCAAATATTCTTGGACGGCGGCGGTGGAAAAGGCCGGAAAAATTAAAATGCTCAATTACGGTTTGTGCGGCGACTGCTGCGATGATATTTTGTTTCGCGTGCGGCAGTACGCGCTGCCGGAGTATGTGCAAAATATTTTATTCTTAAGCGGAGCCAACGATATTTTGCAGGGACGCAGACAGGAGGATATCTTGGAGGATTACCGCAGGCTTTTGGCCTGGTGCGCAGAAAAGCGCTACGCTTTATGCGTCGTTTTGCCATTGGTGAGCGCGGACGAATATTTTAACCGGCGCTTGCTGCAGCTGCGGCAGGATGTGGAGCTGCTGTGCGCAGGCAAAACTTTTCTTTTGGATTTGCAGCCGGCCATCGGGCTGGACGCCGGCGCGCGCAAGCGGGCTTATCTGGACGGCGTGCATCCCTTAGCCGCGACCTACGAAGCGATGGGCGCTTACGCCGCGCCGCTTTTGGAAAAGTGGTTGGCGGACGGGGCTGCGAAAAAAAGCGCAGCCTTGCAAATCAGAATTGCTCGTGCGGACGATTATAACGACGTAAGGGAATTTTATTATTCGTTGACCGACGCAATGCGGGATGCAGAATTTAAACCGGGCTGGGAAAAAGACGTGTACCCGGCGCAGAATTTTTTGCTGGAGTCGATTAAAAACGGCGAATTATATATTGGCGAAGTTGACGGTCGCTTGGCCGCCTGCATGGTAATAAACCATAAATATAACGAGAGTTATAAAAATATGCGCTGGGCTATCGACGCGTGGGATGAAGAGCTGCTGGTAGTTCACGCTTTAGGCGTACACCCGTCGTATTCCGGGCGGGGGTTGGCGCAGCAAATGACGCAGAAGGTTATCGACGTCGCCCGCGAAAATAAAATCAAAGCGATACGTCTGGACGTGCTGGAAGGCAATATTCCCGCAGAAAAAGCGTATTGCAAAAAGGGGTTTGTCTATCGCGGCGTCATAAAAATGTTTTATGAGGACACCGGCTGGACAAATTATAAATTGTTTGAATACCTGCTGGAGCGCGTATAGCAAAGAGCATAAAATGTTATTGCGTAAAAAAAGAGCTGCTACACTTTATTAGTGCAACAGCTCTCAAAATTTTTATGTGCGGTTCTTGCTCCACGGCAGCATGCTTTCGGGGATTTGCGCCAGCATAATGGCGGCGAAAACTAAAGCGCAGCCAAAAATTTCGCGGGCGCTCATGGCTTGTCCTAAAAAGAGCCAGCCGCTGAGCAGAGCGAAGGCCGATTCCAGACTCATGAGCATGCAGGCCAGCACCGGGCTGCAGTGCTTTTGCCCGGTGATTTGCAGGGTGTAAGCGACGCCGCTGGACATAATGCCGGCGTAGGCGATAGGAGCCCAGCCCTGCAGAACGCTGCTCCAGGAAGGATTTTCAAAAATCAGCATCAGCACGCCGTTAAGCACGGTGCAGGTGGCAAATTGCACGAGGGACAGGCGCACGCCGTCCAGATCGGTAATAATTTTATCGACGCAGATAATTTGTCCGGCAAAGCAAAAGGCGCAGATTAAAGTATAGAAGTCGCCCTTATTGATGGAAAAGCCTTCGTTGATACAGATAAAATACATGCCTACGGCGGCGACGGCTACGCCTGCCCATTGCAGCAGGCTTACGGAACGGCGCAGCACAAGAAAGCTGAGCAGCGGCACCAGCACGATGTACAGCGCGGTAATGAAGCCGCTTTTGCCTACGGTGGTGTACATAATGCCCAGCTGCTGCATAAAGCTTGCCAGGCTGAGCGCTATGCCGCAGAGCACGCCGCCTTTGAGCAGCCGTTCGCGGCGCAGCGGGTCCGTGGTTCCTGAAATAGTAAAGGGACGGCCGGAGATTTTATCGATAACAAAGCAGCAGCCCAGTAAAAAAATTGTGGCCAATACGCTGCGGGCGCAGTTAAAGGTCAGAGGCTCGGCGTAATTGCTGCCCAGACTCTGGGCAATGAAGGCCGTACCCCAAATAAAGGCGCAGGCCGTAAGCATTAAAATACCGCCTAAGCTGTTCTTTTTAGCGGGTGAATTATTCATAAAGCATCGCTCCCAAGCAAATAATATAACGCATTCTATTCTATCATATTTTAAGATGATGTACAAAGGCGACACGTTAAAAAATCGGCGCTGGCGCAGCTTTTGCGGCGGCGTTTTTTGTTGAGCATGCTCCCGCGCGGGACGCGGCTGTAAAGACAGCGAGAAAAAATACGGCGACAAAGGAGTAAGTGCAACATTAGCAAGGGGCGGGGTCTACAATGCGAAAAAACAAGATATTGTTTATAAAACTATTTACACGCACGATATATTGTGGTACAATAGGCTCATAACACAACGCGAGTCACTTATTTTGACTGACGTAAACGCGCAGGTTCAAGGCTTGTCCGCTGCCTGCGCTCCAAATGAAAATATATTATCGCTATCTGAAAGGAAGAATGAAAATGAAGGTTATCAAGCGCGACGGCGCCACCGTAGATTTTGACAGCAGTAAAATTGTCGTAGCTATTCAAAAGGCTAATGCGGCTGTCGATCCGGAATATCGCATCGAGGAGGACAAGATTCATAAGATTGCTAAAAATGTGCAGAACCGCAATCGTATGCGTCTGTTGGTTGAAGATATTCAGGATATGGTGGAGCATGGCTTGATGGACGAGGGCAAGTTCGAGCTGGCCAAGCAGTATATTATTTACCGTTACCAGCGCGCGCTGGTGCGCAAGGCCAACACCACCGACGAATCTATCCTGTCTTTGATTCGCAACAGCAATAAGGACGTGATGGAGGAAAATTCCAATAAGAACGCCACCATGGCCTCCACCCAGCGCGATTTAATTGCCGGCGAGGTGTCCAAGGATTTGACCAAGCGCATTATGCTGCCGGAAAAAATCAGCAAGGCTCACGAGGAGGGCGTGCTGCATTTTCACGACGCCGATTATTTTATTCAGCCGATTTTTAACTGCTGCCTGATAAATATTGGCGATATGCTGGACAACGGCACGGTGATGAACGGCAAGCTGATTGAAAGCCCCAGAAGCTTTCAGGTAGCCTGCACCGTTATGACCCAGATTATCGCTTCCGTAGCTTCCAGCCAGTACGGCGGACAGTCGGTGGATATCAGCCATCTGGGCAAATATCTGCGCCGCAGCTACGAAAAATTCAAGAACTGCATTTTAGAGGCGGCTGATAATCATGTGGACGCCGAAACTCTGGAGCAGCTGATTAACGAGCGCTTGCGCTACGAGCTGCGCAGCGGCGTGCAGACTATCCAATACCAAATCAATACCTTGATGACTACCAACGGCCAGTCCCCGTTCGTTACTTTGTTCCTGAATTTGCAGGAGGGCGACCCGTACCTCAAGGAAAACGCTATGATTGTGGAAGAAATTCTGCGCCAGCGTTTGCAGGGCATTAAAAACGATAAGGGCGTTTATGTAACGCCCGCTTTCCCCAAGTTGGTTTACGTTTTGGACGAGCACAACTGCCTGAAGGGCGGCAAGTACGATTATATTACCCGTCTGGCGGTAAAATGCAGCGCCAAGCGCATGTACCCCGACTATATCAGCGCCAAGAAGATGCGCGAAAATTACGAGGGCAATGTGTTCTCCCCGATGGGCTGCCGCAGCTTCCTGGCTCCCTGGAAGGACGAGAACGGCAAGTATAAATTTGAAGGCCGCTTCAACCAGGGCGTAGTGTCCATCAACCTGCCGCAGATAGGCATCGTAGCCGAAGGCGACGAGCAGAAGTTCTGGAAGCTTTTGGACGAACGCCTGGAGCTGTGCTACGAAGCGTTGATGTGCCGCCACAACGCTTTGATGGGTACGAAGAGCGACGTCAGCCCCGTACATTGGCAATACGGCGCTATCGCGCGTTTGGAAAAGGGCGAAACCATTGATAAATTCCTGGTAGACGGCTATTCCAGCATTTCCCTGGGCTATATCGGCTTGTACGAGGTTACTAAGCTGATGAAGGGCGTCAGCCACACTACGCCGGAGGGTGAAGAATTCGCTTTGCGCGTTATGAACAGACTGCGCGGCGCTTGCGATAAATGGAAAGCGCAGACCGGCATCGGCTTCGCGCTGTACGGCACGCCGGCCGAAAGCCTGTGCTACCGCTTCGCGCGTATCGACAAAGAACGCTTCGGCACGATTCCCGACGTAACCGATAAGGGTTACTATACCAATTCCTATCATGTGGACGTGCGCGAGGACATCGACGCTTTCAGCAAATTTAAATTTGAAAGCCAGTTCCAAAAAATTTCCTCCGGCGGCGCGATTTCCTATGTAGAAATTCCCAATATGCGCCATAATACGGAAGCCTTGGAGGAAGTCGTTAAATTTATCTACGACAATATCCAGTACGCCGAATTTAATACTAAATCCGACTACTGCCATGTGTGCGGTTTTGACGGCGAAATTACCATCAACGACGATAACGAATGGGAATGCCCCGTTTGCCACAATAAGGACCACGGCAAGATGACCGTTATCCGCCGTACCTGCGGCTATTTGGGCGAAAATTTCTGGAATGTGGGCAAGACGAAGGAAATCAAGGCCCGCGTAATGCACTTGTAAGAGGGTGAGCCTTTATGAATTACGCAACGATTAAAAATCTGGATATCGCCAACGGCCCCGGCCTGCGCGTATCCTTATTCGTCAGCGGCTGCACGCACCATTGCAAGGGCTGCTTTAACCCCGAAGCCTGGGATTTTAATTACGGCCAGCCCTTTACGCAGGAAACGGAGGAAAAAATTTTCCGCCTGCTGGAAAACGGCCATATCCGCGGGCTGAGCCTTTTGGGCGGCGAGCCCTTCGAGCCGGCCAACCAGGCGGCGCTGCTGCCCTTCCTGCGGCGGTTTAAAGAAAAATTTCCGCAGAAGGATTTGTGGTGCTACAGCGGTTATAATTTTGAAAAGGATATGCTGACCGGCAATTTAGGGCCGTGGGAGATTACCAAGGAGATGCTATCCTACATCGATATTTTGGTGGACGGCGAATTTGTGCTGGAGCTGAAAAATCCTAACCTGCGTTTTCGCGGCAGCGCCAATCAGCGCGTGATTAGCGTGCAGGACTCGTTAAGAGAGGATAAGGTTGTGTTGTGGGACGATGAGGAAGGCCTGCTGGTATAAGTTGGTTTATCGTTTCAGCAAAATAAAAAACAGAACGGGATTTCTTATCGTAAAACGCGATGGTAAAGAGTGTTCGCTCTGAATAAAGTAAAGTTGAACGCCTTGACGGCGCTGCGGAAGCAGAGCTGTCAGGGCGTTTTTTGCTGCCTGCGCAACGCAGCAGACACGTTAGTGTCCAACACAAAAGTCGCTCGACGCGACTTTTGTTTGACAGGGGGGGACAAGCGTATATAATAAAATAGAATAGGGTAAGGCGTGTAATTTTTGAGTATCCATTTTACTTATTTATATAAAGGCTGTAGCCAATATTCTGGATTGGAGGGCGTATTATGAACAAGGTATTTAAAGTGGTTTGGAGCAAGGCGCGAGGCTGTTACGTCGTAGCGTCCGAATTTGCTAAAAGCCATACCAAAGGTGGAAGGTCAATGAAGACTATGGTTGTTGCAACAGCGGCGGCGCTGACGTTGGGGATGAACGGGCTGGCGTTGGCGGCGGTGGATACAACACCTGGTACAGGTGATGGCGTAGCTATTGGCACTAACAGTGAAGCATTGAAAGATACTGATACAGCCATTGGTAAAGGCGCGCAAGCGAAAGGAACTGAATATGACACCGTGGATAAAGATAGTAACGCAATAAAGCCTTCTGGCAACACTACGGCGATAGGCAGCAATAGCTTTGCGCAATATTCAGGCAGTACTGCAATAGGCGTTGGCGCTAAAGCATCGGGTGGACAATGGACTATAACTATTGATGGAAAAACTTATCAACGTATGGGTAATAGCACGGCCGTAGGTTATTTATCTGAAGCTACAGTGTATGATAGTACGGCATTGGGTTATACTTCTAAAGCAAGCAGCAGGGCTGCCGTGGCGCTGGGCGCTAGGGCGAACGCTTCCGGCGAAGCCAGCGTGGCGACAGGCGCTTCGTCCCTGGCACATGAAAAATTCAGCGCAGCATATGGCGCTGAAAGCAAAGCCTACGGAAACTATGGCACAGCTTTAGGCGCAGGCGCGCAAACAGGTTTGGCGAAGAAGTACGATGCTAGTGGAAATGAAATAATAGACCCTACATATTCGGCTGATGAATTAAATACTGCTACATCTGAAGGTACGGCAGTTGGCTTTACCGCCGTAGCAAGCAATAGGGCTGCTACAGCCTTGGGCGCTAGGGCGAACGCGTCTGGGGAAGCCGGTATAGCGGCAGGCGCTTCGTCCGTAGCACATGAAAAATACAGCGCGGCCTTTGGCGCTGAAAGTAAAGCTTACGGGGAAAACGGCACAGCTTTAGGCGCTGGAGCGCAAACAGGCTTGGAGAAAAGATATGATGATAATGGAAATGAAATTCAATATACAGAGAAGGAAATTAAAGAGTTAGCTGAAAATAATAAAATTACAAAAGACGGCACGGCTGTAGGTACTGATGCCGTAGCGAGCAATAGGGCTGCTGCAGCTTTGGGCGCTAGGTCTACTGCCTCCGGTGACGCTAGTATTGCCTTAGGCGCTTCGTCTACTGCGTCCGGAGAAAGCAGCGCGGCCTTAGGTTCTTTATCTACGGCATCTGGGGCAAGTAGCACGGCGTTAGGCGCTTCGTCTACTGCGTCTGAAGATGAAAGCACAGCGTTAGGTACTCAATCTACTGCTTCAGGAAAAAAGAGTATGGCCTTGGGCGTTAGGTCTACAGCATCTGGAGAAGCAAGCGTTACTCTAGGCGTTGGTGCTACTGCGGCTGGCGATAATAGTTTGGCTTTAGGTACTTCTTCTACTGTATATGGAGATAGAAGTATAGCCATAGGGTATAATGCGACTATAGGTGGTAATGCACATGACAGTATAGCAATTGGTAAAGAGTCTGGTGCAAGCGGTCCTGTTAGTATGGCTTTAGGGCGTAAAGCTACAGCATCTGCAACTTATGGTATGGCGCTGGGCGTTTCTTCTACTGCATCTGGAAACAGTAGTTTAGCTTTAGGTTATCAAGCTACAGCTGGTCATGCTAACAGCGTAGCTTTAGGCGACAACTCTGCCACCGCTGCTGCTGTAGGAACAAGTAACTTTACTTTAACAAAATTAGTTAATAAGAATGGCAAGCTGGAAGAGGCAGACATAATATTTGGAACTTTTGCCGGAAATTCTCCGACTGGTACTGTAAGTATTGGCAGCGACAGTATTAAACGCACTCTTACCAACTTAGCTGCGGGCAGAATTACTGCAACTAGTACGGACGCTATCAACGGCAGCCAGCTTTTTGCTGTAGCCGATGGCTTGCAAAATCAAATTAACGACCTTAATCAGAAAATTACTGAGGGCGACCATTATCATACTGTCAACGGAAATGCTTCTCAAACTGGAACAGGCGGCGCTACTACTGGCGGAGATACTGGCAGCAGCACTACTACGACTAACGCAGGTTCAGAAAGTTCTAGCAGCAGCGCTACTGCGGGCACTGCTCCTACAGGCGACAAACCTGAACTGAATAATGGATATGTTGGCAAGGACGGCAATTTATCCATTAAATATGCTACCGATGACGACGGTAAAAGATATTACGATATCAGTATGAATTCTGACCTTAAATTGAACAGCGTAACCTTTGGCGGTACTGTTGTTAATGAAGGCGGCATGAAGTTTAACGATACTCATTATGTTACTAATAAAGAAATCAAGATGGGCGACACCGTAATCAACGACAACAGCGTTAAGGTTGGCGATACCATCAATATCGACAACAGCACTAAGAATATCAGCGTTGGCAAGGACGTTAATATCGATATGGGCGACAACCAGATCCATAACGTCGCCGCCGGTACTGCCGATACCGACGCCGTTAATTATGGCCAGTTGAAGCAGGTGGAGCAGAATATTACCAATAACTCCGTGCAAATCAATAAGCTGGGCGACCGCATCGACAAGGTGGGCGCAGGCGCCGCCGCGTTGGCCGCGCTGCACCCGCTGGACTTCGACCCGGACGACAAATTTTACCTGAGCGCGGGCTACGGCAATTATCGCGGCGAAAACGCTGCGGCCATCGGCGCGTTCTACCAGCCCAACGACGATACGCTGTTCAGCGTGTCCAGCACCGTGGGCAACGACGACGATATGATTAACGCGGGCGTAACCTGGCGCTTCGGTCAGAGCAGCAATCAGTCTCGCTCTAAGAAAGCCATGGCGAAGGAAATTATCGAGCTGCGCACCGAGGTGGCGGAGCTGAAAGCGATGGTCTACAACCTGACGGGTTACGGCCTGGATTTGGAAAAGACGAAAATCTTCCCGGATACTCCGGAAAACCATTGGGCTTACGATTATGTGGCCGTGGCAGCCGGCAACGGCATTTTGGAGGGTTATCCTGACGGGCAGTTCGACGGCAGCAGGCCGATGACACGCTACGAGATGGCGGCTGTGGTATACCGTTTGCTGAAGAGAGGCGCGCAGGTGGATAACCGTATGCTGCTGGAATTTGCGCCGGAGCTGGCTCGCATTAAGGTGGATACCGTGACCAGGCATAAGGACGGCACGCCGTCTATCCAGCGCGTGCGCGTTATCGAGGGCCGCGGCTAAGAGCGGGTAAAGCGTTTACGAGATTCAGTTTTGAGCATAGAGTGGAGGTAGTAAACAATGAATAAGATATTGATGTCGGTCGCGTTGTGCGGGCTGCTGGCGTTTGCCGCCAGTGGTCTGGCTGCCGCGCCGGAGGAAAATAAAGCTGCGGAGCCGCAGGTTGCCGCAGAGCAAAAGCTGACTGAACAAAAAGAACCCGAAGAAATTACCTTGCAGGTGACGATTACGGGACACGAAGAGGGACGCATCTACAAGGTGACGGACGAGCAGGGCAACGTGCTGCGCGCGGACCTGGGCAAACATGGCGGACGTATGCTGAACCGCCATCCCTTCCTGCTGACGGCAGAGGTGGTGCAGGACGAGCGGGGCGAGCTACTGCAGCTTAAACAAGTGGAGTACAACGACCCTGCGCCGCTGATTGAAAAGCCCACAGCGCCAACCGCATCCGCCGCGGTGGAGCAGGATGCGGCTACGCCGGAAGAAGCGCGCGACGTGGCTTACAGCCATGAGCTGAGCAAGAGCCAGCAAAAGGGTTTTTACCAAAATAATGTTGGCAGTATAGCCGACGAGGATTTAGCTTTGTATAAAAAGACGGAAGTAACTGCTATTGCCAGCGAAGCGGCGGGAACGAAGGTTGCCTTTATAGGCAGTGCTGCGGCAACCGTCGTAAAGGACGAGGTTATGCGCTTTTGGGGCGGCCCGACGAAGGGCGGCTATGTCAAAGTAGTAATGAACGGCGCTTACGTGCCCTTGGGGCAGCGAAGCGTGGTCTACGGCACGGTGCAGGAGGACGGCAGCGTATCGCTGGAGCGCTTGGATAGTATAGCTTCTTAGGCTCCTAAAGCTAAATAAAAAATAAAAACAGCACCTGCATTGCAGGTGCTGTTTTTATTTAGAAAATTAAGCCATAGCGTTAACTTTTTTGGCAAGTCTGGATTTTTTGCGAGCTGCGGCATTCTTATGAATGATGCCTTTGCGAGCTGCTTTATCGAGCAAACCGGAAGCAACAGCCAAGGTAGCTTGAGCGTCTTCTTTAGCGGCGGTAGCAGTCATAGCGACAACCTTACGGGAAGCATTGCGGAGAGCTGCTTTAACCGGAGCGTTTTTAGCGCGGCGCTCTGCGTCGGTTTTTACACTGCGGATGGAAGATTTAATGTTCGGCAACGAATTTCACCTCCTGATAATTCTTGTACTGAACTATTTTAACACGCGCGGCGCTTTTGCGCAAGGGGTTTACTAAAATATTTGCCGCGTACAGAAGAATCATCTTTGCCTTAGCTTTTATGTTTACAGGCTTTAGCGAAGAATGCTATAATAAATAATACTGATAAAATATTTTCTGCAAAGGAGCTAGGCATTTAACGATGATTGAGCAGGATCACATTCGCAATTTTTCTATCATTGCCCATATAGATCACGGCAAGTCGACGCTGGCCGACCGCTTGATTGAATATACAGGAACTCTCAGCAAACGCGAAATGGAAGAACAAATTTTAGATTCCATGGATTTGGAGCGGGAGCGCGGCATTACCATTAAGGCGCAGGCGGTGCGCAGCATTTACAAGGCGCGCAGCGGCGAGGAATATATGCTGAATTTTATCGACACCCCCGGCCATGTGGATTTTACCTATGAGGTGTCGCGCGCGCTGGCGGCCTGCGAGGGCGCGCTGCTGGTTATCGACGCGACTCAGGGCATCGAGGCGCAGACACTGGCCAACGTTTATCTGGCGCTGGACAACGATTTGGAAATCGTGCCCGTTATCAATAAGATAGATCTGCCCAGCGCCGACCCGGAGCACGTAAAAAAAGAAATTGAGGACGTTATCGGCATCGACGCCAGCGACGCGGTGCTGTGCAGCGCCAAGACCGGCCTGGGCATCGATGATGTGCTGGAAGCCATCGTGGCCCGCATTCCTGCGCCGCAGGGTAGCGCTGAAGCGCCGCTCAAGGCTTTGGTTTTTGATTCCAAATTTGACGCCTATAAGGGCGTGGTGCTGTATGTGCGCGTAATGGAGGGCCGCATCCGCAAGGGTATGAAAATCCGCATGATGGCTACCGGCGCTGAATTTGAGGTTACCGAGGTAGGCTATTTTAAGCCCGGCCTGGTGAATGTGGACGAGCTGGAGGAGGGCCAGGTTGGTTTTTTGGCCGCCAGCATTAAAAACGTGAAGGACGCCCGCGTGGGCGACACGGTTACGGACGCCAATAATCCGGCGGAGCGGGCGCTGCCGGGCTACCGCAAGGCTACGCCCATGGTGTACTGCGGCCTGTACCCCGTAGAAAATTCCGATTACGACAATCTGCGCGACGCTTTGGAAAAGCTGCAGCTGAACGACGCTTCGCTGGTATTTGAGCCGGAAACGTCTACGGCTCTGGGCTTTGGCTTCCGCTGCGGCTTTTTGGGCTTGCTGCACATGGATGTTATCAAGGAGCGCTTGGAACGCGAGTATAATTTGAGCCTGATTACTACGGCTCCCAACGTAATTTACGAGGTTTTCCGCACCAACGGCGAGGTGGAGATGGTGGATAATCCTTCTTTGTTCCCCGACCCGACGCTTATCGACCATGTGGAGGAACCTTATGTCAACGCGACGATTATCGTGCCCAAGGATTATGTGGGCGCGGTCATGGAGCTTAGCCAGGAAAAGCGCGGCGAGTACGATAATATGACGTATCTGGACGATACCCGCGTGATGATTCATTATGCTCTGCCCTTGAGCGAGATTATTTTCGATTATTTCGACCGCTTGAAATCGGCGACCCGCGGTTACGCTTCTTTGGATTACGAGCTGAGCGGCTATCGCTATTCCAATCTGGTAAAGGTGGATATTCTGCTGAACGGCGACCCTGTGGACGCTTTGTCCGCCATTGTGCATAAGGACAGCGCTCAGGTGCGCGGTCGCCAGCTGGTGGAAAAGCTGCGCAGCCTGATTCCGCGGCAGATGTTTGAAATTCCCGTGCAGGCCGCTATCGGCAATAAGGTTATCGCCCGCGAAAATGTGCGCGCCATGCGCAAGGACGTTTTGGCCAAGTGCTACGGCGGCGATATCAGCCGTAAACGCAAGCTTTTGGAAAAGCAAAAGGAAGGTAAGAAGCGCATGAAGCAGGTGGGCAGCGTGGAGCTGCCGCAGGAGGCTTTCATGGCGATTTTGAAGATGGATTGAGCGCGATCAGTTTGCGATAAAGGTTGGTGAATGATTATGGTAGTTCAGATGCAGGGGCTGCTGTCCACGCTCAGCGTTTTGGACATTATCGACATTGCCGTCGTAGCCTACTTTCTCTATCGTTTATATTTGATGTTGAAAAATACCCGCGCCGCGACCCTGGTTAAGGGCTTGCTGGTGCTGGTGCTGATTATGATTATCTGCCGCTGGCTCAACCTGCACGTTATCAGCTGGCTGCTGGAAAAGAGCATGACGGTGATCATGGTAGCGCTGCCCGTAGTATTTCAGCCGGAGCTGCGCCGCGCCCTGGAGCAGATCGGCCGCGGCAAGCTGTTCCACAAGAGAAGCGAGCTGGACGAGCAGGAGCTGGAAGCTATGCTGGATTCAGTGGCCCATGCGACGAAGGTTATGAGCCGCGATAAGGTGGGCGCGCTGATGGTTTTTGAACGGGCGACCGGCCTGGTGGAGCGCATTGAAACAGGCGTGCCCATCGACGGCTTAGTCAGCAGCGGTTTGATTCAAAATATTTTCGTGAAGGATACGCCGTTGCACGACGGCGCTGTGGTGATTCGCGGCAACCGCATTGTGGCTGCCTGCTGCCTGCTGCCGCTGACGGAAAACCGCAATTTGAGCCAGGAGCTTGGTACGCGCCACCGCGCCGCTATCGGTATGTCGGAGCAGTCGGACGCTATGGTGCTGGTAGTCAGCGAGGAAACGGGCGCTATCTCTATCGCCCGCAACGGCGAGCTGATGCGCTACCTGACGGTGAACGACGTGAAGGAAATCCTGCGCCGGGCTATATTCCAGCCTCATGCGGCTATGAAGGTTTCCTTGGCCGACAGACTTAAAGGCTTGTGGGGCGGTGATAAAAAATGAAATTTTTTGAAAGATTAGCGCGTAAGGAAAATTTATTGGCGCGGATTATAAGCCTGCTGGTGGCCTGCGGTCTGTGGGTTTATGTGATGTCGGACCAAAACCCCATAGTGGAGCGCAGCGTGGAGGTGCGTTTGCAGCAGGCCAATCTGCCGAACAATATGATGGTTTTTAATGTGCCCGACAGGGTTATGGTAAAAATACGCGGTTCGCGCACTAAGGTCAGCGATAATTTTGACGGACGCCTGATGGCTTCGCTGAATTTAAAGAATGTGACCGAAGGACAGCAAAGCCTGCCTGTAAGGGTATCCTTTCCTGACGGCGAGGTGGTTTCGGTAACGCCGTCGGAAGTTTCCGTGTATGTGGATACGGTCAGCGAAAAGCAAGTGCCCGTAGTGCCGCGCGAGGTGGGAAATTCCAATGGCGATATGACCATCGGGCACAGCGTTATTACGCCGTCGGAGGTAACCTTGCGCGGCGCTACCCACCGCATCGATAAGGTGAATAAGGTAGTGGCTCCGGTCGACGTTACCGATAAGCAGGATAGTTTTCAGGTAGAAAGCGATTTGGTGGCGGTTAGCGACGACGGCTACGATATACCCAATATGCGCATCATTCCCGAACGGGTCATGGTGCAGGCGACCATGGTTAAGCAGCTGCTGTCCGCCGAGGTGCCAGTTCAGCTGGTTATGAGCGGTACGCTGCCGCAGGGGGCGGTAGTCACTAAAACGGAAATCGTCCCGAAATCGATCAGGGTGACGGCGCCGCCGTCGCTATTGAAAAAATTGAAATCCGTGAATACTAAGCCGGTCGACGTTACGACCTTGAACGGCAGCACGGCGGTCGCGGCGGAGCTGGACTTGCCGGACGGCGTTATTCCGGAAGTACGCAGCGTGCAGATTATGCTTTCGGTGGAAAGGCAGAATTAAGCGGCGATGAAAGTTAAAATCAATAATGTGCGTATCAGCCTGCTGCACGAAACGACGCTGGAGCAGGCGGTCTGCAAGAAGGCAGGCATCGGCAGGGACAGCCTGGGGACGCTGCGCATTTTGCGCAAGGCGGTGGATGCGCGCAAGAAAAATGATATATGCTTGAATTATCACGTTCTGGCAGAGGTGGACGTCAGCGCCCGTCAGGGCAAGCGTTTGTTGGCAGACCGAGATATTACGAAGTACGAGGAGCCGCTGCGCGAGCCGCTGGCGTTAGGCACGCTGCCCTTGAGCGCGCCGCCGGTGGTTATCGGCGCGGGGCCGGCGGGACTGTTGGCAGCTTTGCAGTTGGCGGAGCACGGCTACAGGCCGCTGCTGTTGGAGCGGGGAAAGCCGGTGGCGCAAAGAGTGACGGACGTGCAGCGCTTTTGGCAGACGGGGCAGTTTGACCCTGCCTCCAACGTACAATTCGGCGAAGGCGGCGCGGGCACATTTTCCGACGGCAAGCTGACGACGCGGGTCAACGACCCGGTGATGGCGGAGATTTTGCAGCTCTTTGTGGACGCAGGCGCGCCGGAAAATATTTTATGGGAGCATAAGCCCCATGTGGGCACGGATAAGCTGCGAGCCATGGTAACGGGACTCGGCAAGCGCATCTGCGCGTTGGGTGGCAGCATTCGCTATCAGGCGCAGGTTGCTGATTTCGTTATCGAAAACGGCTGCGTAAGCGGCGTAGTATTAAACAGCGGCGAAAAAATAGCGGCGGGAGCCGTAGTTTTGGCCTGCGGTCACAGCGCCCGCGATACTTACGCCATGCTGGCGCGGCGGAGCGTGGGACTGACGGCCAAGCCTTTCGCTATCGGCGTGCGCATCGAGCATCCGCAGGAGCTTATCGATAAAGCACAATATGGCAGCTTTGCCGGGCACCATTTGCTGGGCGCGGCGGATTACGCTTTAGTTTACCATACGCCGGACAAGCGCCGGACGGCTTATTCCTTCTGCATGTGCCCCGGCGGTCAGGTGGTGGCTGCGGCGTCGGAAAGCGGCGGCGTAGTCGTAAACGGTATGAGTATGTTCAAGCGGGACAGCGGCATTGCCAACAGCGCCCTGGTAGTCAATGTCGGCGTCGAAGATTTTGGCGGCGGTCCGCTGGCCGGCGTGGAATTTCAGCGGCAGTACGAGCGGCTGGCCTTTGCCTTGGGCGGCGGCAATTATTACGCGCCGGCGCAGAATGCGGCAAGCTTTCTGCACCGTAGCGCCCCCTCGTTGCATAGTCTGACGGCGGGGTCTTACCGTCCCGGCTTAACGGCCTGCGCCTTGGACAAGGTGCTGCCGGCTTACGTTACGGATACGCTGCGGCTGGGTATCGAAAGCTTTGGCCGCAAGCTGGCAGGATATGCTGACGGCGGCGCGCTGCTGACGGGCGTGGAAACCCGCACATCAGCGCCCGTGCGTATCGAGCGGGATAAGCAAAGCTATGTGTCGGTAACGCACGACCTGCTTTACCCCTGCGGCGAGGGCGCGGGCTACGCTGGCGGCATTATGAGCGCGGCGCTGGACGGGTATCATGTGGCGCGGGCGATTATGCAAAGGTTTGCGCCGCTGAGGTAAAATATAAATAAAAATATGCAAATTATTTATCGCTCGCGCTGCGCAATTCCTTACGCGCCTTGCATGCAGAACAATAACGAAGCTGCGGTAGAATTTGTCAGGACGTAACCTTTTGTTACGTACCCTTGCTTCTATTGTTCTAAGCATTTATGCGCTAAAATTGCAATGCGCTCCGCGATAAAATAATTTGCGTTACAATAGCGATAAATTGTGTGAAGATAAATCAGCAACTTACATGAGTTAAGGAGAAATATCAGGGAGGTTTTTGAAAAATGGCACGTTTATTCGGTACCGACGGCGTTCGCGGCGTAGCGAACGTAGAGCTGACGCCGGAGCTGGCCTTTAAGCTGGGCTATGCTGCGGCAAAATATTTTGGCAGAGAGGTGGCATGTCCCAAAATTATCATTGGCCGCGACACCCGCCGCAGCGGGCAAATGCTGGAAAGCGCTTTGGCCGCAGGCATTTGCAGCGCGGGCGGCAACGCGCACCTTTTGGGCGTAATGCCTACGCCCGCAGTTTCCTTTTTAACTTCGGAGGTCAAGGCCAACGCCGGCGTGGTGATTTCCGCTTCGCATAATCCCTTTGAGGATAACGGCATTAAATTTTTCTCCCAGACCGGGCATAAGCTGCCCGACGCGGTGGAGGATGAAATCGCCGCTATCGTGGCTGCACCCATAGATTACACGGCCGCAGTACGCGGCAGCAGCGTGGGCTGCATCGTGTACGAGGATAATCTGGCCGAGCTGTATATCAAGCATATTTTGAGCACCGCTTATGCCAAGCTCAACGGCTTGAAGGTAGTTATGGACTGTTCCAACGGCGCTAACAGCCAGATTGCTCCCGTAATTCTGCGCAGCCTGGGCGCGGAGGTCGTAACTATTTTTAACGAGCCCAACGGCATTAACATTAACAACGGCTGCGGTTCCACGCATTTGGAGGCGCTGCAGAAAAAGGTTGTGGAAGTGGGCGCGAACGTGGGTATTGCCAACGACGGCGACGCCGACCGCTGCCTGGCCGTGGATGAAAACGGCGAAGCGCTGGACGGCGACCAGATTATGCTCATTTGCGCTTTGGAGTTGATGAAGCGCAAAAAGCTGCACGATAATATGCTGGTAACTACGGTGATGAGCAACGTGGGTTTGCAGCAGGCCATGAAGGCTCACGGCGGCCAGACGGTGAAAACTGCCGTGGGCGACCGCTATGTGCTGGAGGAAATGCTCAAGCATAACTATTCCATTGGCGGCGAGCAGTCCGGTCATATTATTTTCTCCGAATTCGCCAAGACCGGCGACGGTATTTTAACCGCCGTGCAGCTTTTGTGCGCCATGATTAAGAATAATAAAACGCTGTCGGAAATGGGCGCGGCTATGACCAAATTCCCGCAGGTGCTGCTTAACGTAAGAGTAAAAGACAAAAACGGTTGGGAAAGCAAGCCTGCCATTCAGGAAGTTATCAAAAAATATCAGGAGGAGCTGGGGGATAACGGACAGATTCTGGTGCGCGCTTCCGGTACCGAGCCTTTGATTCGCATTATGGCCGAGGGTCCTAAGCAGGAACGCCTGGAGCAAATCGCCGGCGCTATTGCCGATGTAGTTACGCGCGAGCTGGCTTAATTCACTTTTCGTTTTCTTGACCAAAGTATTATAATCATGTAAAATAAATATAGTCACAAAGATGTGCCGCGCGTGGCCCGCCTGCCTGCGCGGCTCATTGTATGCCTGCGGGCAGAAATGTGCTGAAGCGCAAGCGCCGTTTTCGGGCGGCGGACGAGGATTGGGGTTATCGAATAGTCAGCGGATGCCTCACGGTGAGCTGTAAACCGCAAGCAGGATACAAAGCCCCTTGGCAACAAGGGAGGTAAAATTCCTGCGGCAGCATGGCAAATAATTTTTAGGAGGATACTCTTATGTGTGGTATCGTTGGTTACATTGGCAGCCATCAGGCTGCGCCGTTTTTGCTGGACGGCATGAGCAAGCTGGAATACCGCGGCTACGATTCCGCCGGTATTGCGGTTATGGAAAAAGGCGTTATCCGCGTGGATAAGTGCGTGGGCCGTTTGGACGCACTGCGCCAGAAGCTGGCAGGCAATATGCCCGTAGGCACCGTCGGCATCGGCCATACCCGCTGGGCAACCCATGGCCGTCCGTCGGACCGCAACGCTCATCCCCATACGGACAGCAGCGGTAAGTTCGTCGTTGTGCATAACGGCATTATCGAAAATTATTTGAAATTGAAGGAAGAATTGATCGCTCAGGGGCATGAATTTGTTTCCGAAACCGATACGGAGGTCGTGGCTCATCTGATGGCGGCAAAATACGACGGCGATTTTGAAAGCACCGTCAAAAAGGTGCTGCGCGTTATCAAGGGCTCCTATAGTCTGGTATTTATGTGCGAAGCGGAGCCTGATAAAATCATCTGCACTAAAAAAGACAATCCGCTGGTTATCGGCCTAGGCGAGGGAGAAAACTTTATTGCCTCCGATATTCCCGCCATTATCAATCACACCCGCCGAACCTTTATTATGAGCGACGGCGAAATCGCTACCGTGACCGCCGACGGCGTATGGGTGCAGGATATTAACGGCACGCCTATCAGCAAGAAAGTTTTCGAGGTTAACTGGAACGCCGAGGCTGCGGAAAAGGGCGGCTTTGAGCATTTCATGCTGAAGGAAATTTACGAACAGCCAAAAGCTATGCGCGATACTATGACCGGTCGCGTCAACGCTGAAGCGCAGACCATTGCCTTCCCTGAACTTAACTGGACGCCGGAGGAAATCGGCAGCATCAATAAAATCTTTATCGTTGCCTGCGGCACGGCTTATCATGCCGGTATCGTCGGCAAATATTATCTGGAGCAGCTGGCCCGCGTACCAGTAGAGGTGGATATTGCCAGCGAATTCCGTTATCGCAATCCTTTAGTGGACGGCAACAGCCTGACCATCGTTATCAGCCAGAGCGGCGAAACCAGCGACACGCTGGCAGCCTTGCGCGAGGCTAAGCGTTTGGGCTCCCGCACCTTGGCCGTGACCAACGTGGTGGGCAGCTCCATCGCCCGCGAAGCAGACCAGGTGGTTTACACCTATGCCGGTCCGGAAATTGCCGTCGCCTCTACTAAAGCTTATACTACCCAGCTGCTGGCAATGCTGATGCTGGCGGTTTATGTGGGTCGTCTGCGCGGCACTCTGCACACCGAAAAGGAGCAGGAGCTGGTAAGCGGTCTGACGGAAATTCCCGAGCAGATTCACCAAATGCTGGAAAATGTGGATCAGATTAAGGTTTTTGCCCGCGAATACGGCAGCAGCGAGGACGCCTTCTTCCTAGGCCGCAGCCTGGACTATGCCGTAGCTCTGGAGGGTGCGCTCAAGCTGAAGGAAATTTCCTACATTCACGCCGAGGCTTATGCCGCAGGCGAGCTGAAGCACGGCACTCTGGCCCTCATCGTATCCGGCGTGCCCGTAATTGTGCTGGCTACCCAGATGGACGTTTATGATAAAACCGTCAGCAATTTGCAGGAGGTTAAGGCGCGCGAAGCCGTGGTTATCGCCATTGGTTTTGAGGGCGACGCTTCCCTGGCAAAGTATGCGGATCATGTTATCTATATTCCCAAAACTGAAAAATATTTGGCGCCGCTGCTGGCCGTGCTGCCCTTGCAGCTGCTGGCTTACTACGCCGCGCTGACCCGCGGCTGCGACGTGGATAAGCCGCGTAATCTGGCTAAGAGCGTTACCGTAGAATAAAAAGGTTCTTCCCCTCGCAAAAGCCGCGGGAAGAACGCTTAGCGTTTTCAATTTAATATTAAAATTGGGACTGCTTTCGTCATGCCAGCGGAAGCAGTCTTTTTGATTTTTGTTTATTCCCATCGCGCAATGCGAGAGGAATATACTCGCTGCAAAATTTTTCTGCTAGCCTTCTCTGTGAATGGTATAATAAAGTAATACGAGGAGGAGCGTCATGGAAAAATTAACTGATTTTAGCTTTAGCGGGCCTTTAGGGACGATTGAATGTATTGTGGAGCCTAACAGAAGCCGGCGCGATGCGGTGCTGATTATGGCTCACGGCTTTCGCGGCAGCCGCGAGGGCGGCGGGCGTGCGGCAGGCGTGGCGTATCAGGCTGCCTGCTGCTGCGATGTGGTGCGCTTTAATTTTACGGGGACGCGCATTTTATCCCAACAGGTAGAGGAATTGCGGGCTGTAATCGACGAGGTGTTCCGCCGCCGTCCGCAGTGTGAAATCTATCTTTTAGGCCGCAGCCTGGGCGGCGCGGCGGCCATCGTGACGGCGGGACAGGATAAGCGGGTACGGCGCTTGCTGCTGTGGGCTGCGCCCAACGATTTGCGCTTTACCTTCCGCTATGTAATGGGCGCGGCGGATTACGCCCGTTTGGATGCGGGAGAAACTTTATTTTTTGACGACGAACGTGGGCGTTGTGAGCTGACGCCGGATTTTCTGACGGATTTTGATAAGCATGATTTGACTGCGATTCTATCAGCTTGGGATGGGCGGCCTGTGCTGCTTTTGCATTGCCTGGGCGACGAGGTGGTGCTGGCGCGGCAGGCACAGCGCAACGCCGAACTTTTGGGTGCGGCGGGAAGTTTGCATTTGTTCCCCGGCGGCGACCACAGCTTCAGCGATTACAGCGTTAAGGCCGGTGCGCTGATTGCCGCCTGGCTGGCGCAGGAGCAAGGAAAAAGTTTGACTGGCCGCAGACGCTGACAGAGCCGCGGTAAACGTGGTATAATGTGAATGCTTAGCGATTGCGGAACCGAAGGCGAACGCAGAGCTTAGCAGAACATATGCCCTTGTGGTATAATGTGAATGCTTAGCGATTGCGGAGCCGAAGGCGAAGCGAGAGCTGATGTGCAACAAATGCTCTTGAGGTATAATATGAGTTATTAATTGCTTGTAAAGAGGTGAAGCTTATGCAATCACACTTTTTGATTATTACGGGTATGTCCGGCGCAGGCAAAAGCCAGGTAGTGCGCACGCTGGAGGATTTAAATTTCTTTTGCATCGATAATTTGCCAGCGACGTTGATTCCTAAATTTGCGGAGCTGTGCCGCCAAACGTCGGAGGATAAGGTAGCCTTGGTGGTGGACATCCGCGGCGGGCAATTTTTTGAAAAGCTTTTACAGGTTTTGGACGAGATGAAGGCCAGCGGGCAGAAGTACGAGCTGCTATTTTTGGACGCCTCCGACGAAACGCTGGTGCGCCGTTATAAGGAAACGCGCCGCCGCCATCCTTTGGGCGAGCGCAATACTTTGCTGAAGAATATTACTTCGGAGCGGGAGCTTTTGGACCCGCTGCGGGAGGAGGCTACATATATCATTGATACCAGCAGCCTGACTACGGCGCAGCTCAAGGCTAAGGTGACGGAGCTTTTCAGCGAGGGCGCGTCCAAGGAACGCATGGGTATTGCGGTGCGCTCCTTCGGCTTTAAGCACGGCCTGCCGCTGGACAGCGATTTAGTGCTGGACGTGCGCTTTTTGCCCAATCCCTTTTATGTGGAGGAGCTGCGCAGCATGACGGGCAACGACCGGCCTGTGGCCGATTTTATCTGCCGCTACCCGCAGACCTTTCAGTATTTGAAACTGGAGGAGCAGCTGCTGGACTTTTTAGTGCCCCAGTATATCAGCGAGGGCAAGGCGCAGCTGGTTATCAGCGTGGGCTGCACCGGCGGCCAGCACCGCAGCGTCTTTATCGCCAATAAGCTGTACGAATTTTTGCGCGAGCGAGGCTACAGCGTGGAGGTTTCGCACCGTGATATTCCCCGGAATAAATAAGGGAGGAGCCTATGGGATGGATTAGTTGGCTGTGCCCGGGCATCAATTTAAAACGCTGGCTGCTGCTGTTTGCGGTGGGCGTTTTGCTTTGCGCTCTGGGCCTGGCTTTATTTTTTAATTATCAGCTGATGGGCAAGGCGGAGGAATTGCTATTTCAGATGACCTATCTGACGACCGGGCGCTACTCCAATCGTTTGATTATGGGCCTGGGCGTGGTTTTTCTGCTGGTCGGCTTCGGCACGATGATTTACGGTACGCGGCGTTTAATCAGTTCCGTGGTGTCCGTAGTTGTGCCGGATAAAAACGGCTCGCTGATGGAAACGATTTTTATGCAGCGCAAGCTGACCCGCGGCCCGGCGATTACGGTGGTGGGCGGTGGTACGGGCTTATCTACCTTGCTGCGCGGCATGAAATATATTACAAATAATTGTACGGCGGTGGTAACGTCGGCGGACGACGGCGGCTCGTCCGGTCGTTTGCGCAAGGAGCTGGGAATTATTCCTCCCGGCGATCTGCGCAACTGCTTGACGGCTCTCGCTGACCGCGAGCCTTTGATGGAGCGGCTGATGCAGTACCGCTTTCAAGGCGATTCGCCGCTGGCAGGCCATTGCTTCGGCAATTTATTTATTGCGGCCATGGCTCAGGCGGAGGGCGGCATGGAGGCCGGCTTAAACGCTACCAGCCAGATTTTGAAGGTGCGCGGGCGCGTTATTCCTTCGACTCTGGCTAATATTCAGCTGCGGGCGCGGATGTTTGACGGCAGCATTGTGGCGGGAGAATCGGAAATTCCCAAGGTACGCAAGCGCATCAGCCGCATGATGATGGCTCCTGCGGACGCTCCGGCAGCCAACGCGGCGGTGGAGGCCATTGCCCACGCGGACGTGCTGATCTTCGGCCCCGGTAGCTTGTACACCAGCGTTATTCCTAACCTTTTGGTGGACGGCATCCGCGAGGCTGTTTTACAGTCCAAGGCGGTAAAGATTTATATCTGCAATGTGATGACCCAGCCGGGCGAAACCGACGGCTACGGCGCTTACGAGCATGTTAAAGCCTTGATCGACCATGCGGGCGCACAGTTTTTGGATTATGTAATCGTCAACGATCAGGATGTAACCGTGGAGCAGCTGCGGCAATATAACGCCGAAGGCTCCATGCCCATTACGCCGGACGTGGACAAGATTCGCAGCTTGGGCATTACGGTGGTGCCTGCGCGGCTTATCAGTAAGCGCGATTTGGTGCGTCACGATCCGCGCAAGCTGGCGCGGGTGCTGATCGCGTTAATCTACCGCCTGCGTCTTTTTGGGCGCGGTATGCAGTTTTTCGATTACTTTTTTATGCGTCAGGGAATGCGGCGCATGAATAAACAGAACGAGGATAATAAATAATCTGCGAGGGGAGGCAGCGGCTTGTCTTTTTCCAATGATGTAAAAAACGAATTATCGCGTATAGAAACTAACGATGCGGACGCCGATAAGGCGGAGCTTTTGGGGCTGCTGCGCATGAGCGGCGCTATTATTATCCGCGGCATGAACGTGGGCATTCACTTTTCTACGGAAAACGCCGCGCTGGCCCGCCGCGTACTGCATATGCTGAAAAACAATTATCAGGTGCAGACGGAGGTGGTCATCACCAGGTCGCGCCGTTTAAAAAAGAATAACCGTTATCAGGTGCATGTGCTGCCTGCGCCTAAGGTCAGCGTGGCGCTGAACGAGCTGCAGCTTTTGAGCGTGGAAAGCGATTTGAAAAATCCGCTGCTGGCCAGCCATAACTGCAAGCGCACCTTTCTGCGCGGCGCCTTCTTGGGCGGCGGCAGCATCAGCCGTCCGGCCAGCGATTATCATTTAGAGATGGTGACGGGCAACGAAAATTTTGCCCAGACCATTATCAAGGTGATGCAGAGCTTTTCGCTCAGGGCCAAGCTGACGGACCGCAAAAACGAATACATCGTTTATTTAAAAGACGGCGAAAGCATCATCAGCTTTTTAAGCGTTATCGGCGCGCACAACGCCATGATGGAGCTGGAAAACGTGCGCATCGTCAAAGAGATGCGCAATAACGTCAACCGGGCGGTGAACTGCGAAACGGCTAATCTGAATAAGGTGGTCAAGGCGGCAGTGCGCCAGGTGAGCTGCATTAAATATATCGACGAGCACGGAGGGCTGGCGCAGCTGGCTCCCAATTTGCAGGAGATAGCCCGTCTGCGCTTGACCCATCCCGACGTTTCCTTAAACGATTTAGTGGAATATGCCGGAGGCCTGGGCAAGTCCGGCATTAACCACCGCCTGAAAAAATTGCAGGAGATTGCCGTGGGCCTGGGTATGGATTTGGAGAAGGCGGACAAATGATGAAGAAAATTTTCGCGGCGCTGCTGGGTATAACCTTGCTTGTCGCCATTGGCTGCGGCGCGGCCTGGCTGCTGAACGGCGAACGCTGGCAGCAGGAATACGCCGCCTTTCGCAAAACGGGAGCGCCGGTTTTGATGTACCATGCCGTAGGCGATGAGGAGGGTACGGACTGGCCCGCAAGCCTGATTATGAAACCACAGCTTTTTGAATCCCACTTGCGATATCTTACGGAGCGGGGCTATACCATTGTCAGCGTGGAGCAGCTGGCTTACCGCTTGGAGCGTGGCGAAAGCGTGGATAAGTACGTCGCCTTGAGCTTTGACGACGGCTATAAAAATAATTACAGCGTGGTGCTGCCTTTGCTGCAAAAATACGGCGCGAAGGGCTCGTTTTTCGTTATCAACAGGGAAATGGGCGACGAGCTGCATATGAACGAGCAGGAGATTAAGGCTTTAATCGACGCGGGCATGGAGCTGGGATCCCATACCTACAGCCACAATCCTCTAGCGAAAATTGAAGAAAAATATTTGGTGTGGGAGCTGGATACGTCGCGCTATTGGCTGAAGAAAAAATTTGACGGCTATATTGTACGTACTCTGGCTTATCCTAATGGCAGCTACAATTCTACGGTAGTGGCCGCTGCGAAAAAGTACGGCTTTTACCGTGCGCTGACGGGTCATGTAGGCGTGAATACGGCAGACACGTATAAGCGCGCGCCGCTGGAAATGTACCGCGTGACGGTGGCCGACGACGGCAACGGCCTGGAGGGCTTTAAGCGGCGCCTGGAGCAGGCGTACTTCTGGGGCTTTTTGCAGACCAAGGGCGTGGATATAAATATTGTCCGCGATTTGGTAGTGCAGTAACGCTCAGGCATTAGCGGCGTAAAAACTGCTTGCAAAACGCAGCAAAACACGATAAAATAAGAACGTAATATAATATTATCTATTGGAGGTATTGATGATGAGAAAACATATCCAAACTGTTAATAAAGCAATGCTGAACAAAACCCTGCGTACCGGCGGCTGCGGCGAGTGCCCGGCTTCCTGCCAATCCGCTTGCAAAACCTCTTGCACCGTTGGCAATCAGGTTTGCGAACACAGCAAATAATTTCCCGAAAAGTAAATCCCTCGGCTTAGGCCGGGGGATTTTTGTATTACGGATTTATTTACTTTTTCATCAATTTGGCGCCGGCATTCCAAGCCTGCCCAACTTTTTCGCCAGTCGTATAATAACCATGTTGGAAGGTGTCGAAGCTAAGCGCGTGTAGCTTTGCAGGGTCTACTTTACCATTTTCAGAAAGCACGGCTTCCTCCGCTTTTACATTGACAATGCGGCCGACGATACCGGATACATATTTGGTGTCCAGAATATCAAGCAGCTCGCATTCCATAACGACGGGAAATTCGTCGATGATGGGAGCGTGAACCTTGTCGCTTTTGACTGCCGTATAGCCTGTGCGCTCAAATTTATCGTTAATTTTATTGCCGGAAGCGATGCCGAAGAAATCGGCGACGTCCATGTGCGCTTCATCGGCTAGCGCAACGGTAAAGGCTTTGCTGGCTTTGATGTTGAGCCATGTCTTTTTGCCTTCGCCGATAAAAATGATAATCTTGTCATTGTCGCAGATTTGCCCCCACGCGGCGTTCATCACATTAACTTTTTCGTTTTCGTCATAGGCCGCTACCATGAGTACGGGCATGGGATATACTGCCTGCAGAACTCCTAAATCTTTTTTCATTAGTCATGCCTCCAGTTATTTTTATATTTACAGCGCGTGAAATTGACATTAACGGCTGCTGATAATATAATTATACTAATTGCAAGAAAAAATACAAGTACCTACTTCTGGCATAGGTACTATCCTGGAGGAAAGCCATGAACAAGCCCTGTATTGAAGACGCTAATTTTGAAGAAACCGGTTACAGCTACACGCTTTCTTTAATTTCCGGCAAATATAAGCCGGTAATACTGTATTGCTTAATGGAATACGAGCCTGTCCGCTTTAATGAAATGCAGCGTTATCTGAAAAAAGTTACCGATAAAACCTTAAGCCAGCATCTGAAAGAGCTGGAGCTTGACGGTCTTATTGTGCGTAAGGTGTATCCGCAAATACCTCCCAAGGTAGAGTATTCGTTGACTCCAAGAGGGCGTTCCTTAATGGAAGTGCTGGATAAGCTTTGTTCTTGGGGAAACGAAAACCGCTTGCTGTAAGTAAGTGAACCCGATAGCGTAAAAAGAAGGTTTTTTGCTCCTTTGCGACAGAAGCGGAAAGCAGATGCGTACTACTACTAACATTATAGGCAGGGGAATTTGTTGGCGGCAGAAGGAGCTGTGTCTTACGGCAGCAAAAGGCAGGAAGAATAATCATATATTTGGCGTTTTCCTTGCAATCGTAACAAATTGACCATGCCCTTTGCAAATGTTATAATTATAAATAATTTTTCTAAGGGAGAACTCCCCCAAAGCCTCTTTGCTTTGTTATCATTATTTTATAAAAGGAAGGTTGAATTATATGCTGATACATAAAATGCGTCTTGACGATTACATGGCTGTGCTGGATGTCAACAGCGGGGCGGTGCATTTGGTCGACGATGTTATTTATGATTTGTTGGATTACTATGACGGCAGTAATGACGAGGAGGCTGTCGCCGCATTAAAAGATAAATACAGCGAGGAGGATCTGCGGGACGCGCTGGCGGAAATGCACGGCTTGCAAAAGGACGGTTTGCTGTTCAGCCCTGCCTTTGACGTGCCGCCGACCTTCGCGGAAAAGCCCATCGTAAAATCCTTGTGCCTGCTGGTAACGCACGACTGCAATCTGCGCTGCGGTTATTGCTTCGCCGATACGGGTTCCTTTGGCGGCTGCCGCCAGCTGATGAGCAAGGAAACGGCGGAAAAGGCTGTGGAGTTTGCTATTGAGGGAAGCAAAAAGCGTCATAATCTAGAGCTGGATCTTTTTGGCGGCGAGCCCTTGATGAACTGGCCGGTTGTTGTGCATATTGTGGAATATGTACGCCGCCGCGAGCAGGAAACGGGCAAAAATATCAAGCTGACGCTGACGACGAACGGCACGCTGTTAAATGATGAAAACATCAAATTCCTGAACGATAACCGCGTTATGCTGGTGCTGAGCCTGGACGGCAAAAAGGAAACTCACGATGCCATGCGTCCCTTCCCCAATAAGACGGGCAGCTACGACGCGGCAGTGCGCGGCTTTAAAAAGCTGATCGACAGCCGTCAGGGAAAAAATTATTATCTGCGCGGAACCTACACTCATTACAGCACGCATTTCTGCGAGGATGTTTTGGATATGACTAAGGTGGGCAAGGAAATTTCGGTAGAACCAGTTGTTGGCGTCGACGAGCCCTGGGTGCTGACAGAAGAGGATCTGCCGGTTATTTTTGACGAATATGATAAGCTGGCGCGGGCTTATTTGGCTAAACGCCGCGAGGGCGACGCTTTTGATTTCTTTCACTTTAACGTGGCGCTGGATAACGGGCCATGCGTGGCTAAGCGTTTGGCGGGCTGCGGCGCAGGCCACGAATATTTTGCTATCACTGCCGACGGCGATATTTACCCATGCCACCAATTTGTTGGACGTGAGCAATATAAGCTGGGAACTTTGGAAACCGGCGTGGTAAAGCCGCAGCTGGTACAGAAGTTCCGTCATACCCATGTTATGACGAAGCCGGAGTGCAGCAAGTGCTGGGCGCGCTTTTTCTGCAGCGGCGGCTGCCATGCTAACGCCGATTTAATCAACGGCGATATTTCTAAGCCTTATGAGTACGGCTGCAAGCTGCAAAAGAAGCGCTTGGAAAACGCTATTCTGGTGCAGGCCGTGCTGTCGGCGGAAGCGCAGCAGGGCGAGGATTTGCGTCCGCAGATTAATAACTTCACTTATGAAAAATAAAAACTGATTTCAAACGGACCGGCTTTCTGTGCAATGCGGAGGCCGGATTCTTTATTTGTCAGCGCTTGATAAAATGTTTTATGGTGATTTTTGGCGTAAAAAGCTGATTCAGCAATAAAAAAATAAAATCTGGCAAAGCTTTTTGCACTTTTTTTGAGGCTGCAAAGCGTGTATACATAATAATTTCTTTGCCAACGCAGCCTTGCGTATCATCAAAAATGTGCAAAAAAAGTCGAAAAAGGGTGTTGACATAATGTTAGGCGAGTGGTATTATATACAAGTCGACGCGATACGGCAGTAAACAAACACCAACGTCGCCAGACAAAACGAAGAAGATTGGCAAAGAGAAATTGTTCAGATTCGCGAAGCCGCAAGATTTGCGAGCGAGATAATACTAATGTATATCGAG
>NZ_JAUNOQ010000010.1 GCF_030531065.1 Phascolarctobacterium sp.
TTATAAAAATAAGACCATGCGATGCATGGTCTTATTTTTATATACGCAGACATCTACCGACAAGAGCGCGGGGCTGGCTGCCGATTCGCCACATTTGCATAAGTCTTTTTCTTGCTTTCAAATTTTCTTTGTGATATAATATTACAGATTTTTTAGAAAATATGGAGTGATTTATTCAATGCGCAAGACTAATTATACCTTTTTGCTTGCCACGCTGGCTCTTTTAGCTGTATTAAGCTTTATTAGCTGGCAAGCGCCTGCGGTTGTCGATCCGAAAACCTATCAGCCGACCGTTTATTCTACCATCGGCGCTTTGCTGCCGCCTGTTATTGCTATCGCTTTGGCTCTGATTACTAAAGAAGTATATTCTTCTTTATTCGTAGGCATTGCCATTGGCGCGCTGCTATATGCCAACGGTAATTTAGAGCTGATGCTGAACACTATGCTCTTTAATGAGAACGGCGGTATGATTACCAAGCTGGCGGACAGTTGGAACGTGGGCATTTTGGTATTTTTAGTCATTCTGGGTATTATGGTGGCTTTAATGAATAAAGTGGGCGGCTCTGCTGCCTTTGGCCAATGGGCGTCGCAGAATATTAAGACTCGCGTAGGCGCACAGCTGGCGACTATCGCGTTAGGCGTGCTGATTTTTGTTGACGATTATTTTAACTGCTTGACCGTGGGCTCGGTAATGCGCCCCGTGACCGACAGACATCAGGTGAGCCGCGCTAAGCTGGCCTATCTGATCGACGCTACCGCTGCGCCCGTGTGTATTATTGCGCCTGTATCCAGCTGGGCGGCGGCAGTAACCTCTTCCGTGCCTAAGGGCTCGGATATCAACGGTTTCAGCATGTTCCTCAACACTATTCCCTATAATTTTTATGCGCTGACCACCTTGCTGATGATGATTCTGCTGACCGTGATGAAATTTGATTTCGGCAGCATGAAGCTGCATGAGGATAACGCGCGTAAGGGCGATTTGTTTTCTACCGACGCTCGTCCCTATGGCGATGTTGATGAAAAAAGCGAGTCTTTGCCTAAAGGCTCTGTGATTGATTTAGTGTTGCCTGTGGCCGTATTGATTGCCTGCTGCATCGTGGGTATGGTTTATACGGGCGGCTTTTTCTCCGGCGAAAGCTTTGTAGACGCCTTTGCCAACGCTGACGCCTCCAAAGGTTTGGTCTTGGGCAGCATGGTAACCTTTTTCTTCGTTTTCTGCTTCTATATGGTACGCGACGTGATGACCTTCAAGGATTTTACGGACTGCATTCCCATGGGCTTTAAGGCCATGGTGGCGCCGATTATGATCTTGACTATGGCGTGGACATTATCCGGTATGACCGGCCTTTTAGGAGCAAAATATTATGTGCATGATTTGGTGGCCGGTTCTGCCGGACTGTTGAAAATGTTTTTACCGGCTATAATTTTTGTGGTAGCTATGTTCCTGGCCTTTTCTACCGGCACCAGCTGGGGCACCTTCGCTATTTTGATTCCCGTAGTCTGCAATGTTTTTGGCAGCGGTGATACTCACGAAATGCTGGTTATTTCTATTGCGGCCTGTCTTTCAGGCGCAGTTTGCGGCGACCATTGCTCGCCTATCAGCGATACGACGATTATGGCTTCGGCGGGCGCGCATTCGGATCACGTTAATCACGTATCTACTCAGCTGCCTTACGCTTTAACTGCGGCGTCCGTATCCGTAGTCGGCTATTTGATCGCAGGCGGCATCGCTTACTTCAGCGAAAGCTCCGCAGCTTTAATATCCTTACCAATAACATTGGGTCTGATGTTTGTTACGTTGCTGGGTTTGCGGACTTATGTCAATAAAGGTAAGGCGTAAGGGTGGAATCTTATATAAGATAGAGGAAGCAAAACACATAGGCAACTCATGTTATTTTGAGGGTTGCATAATTATATTCACAATACGAACTGAGCTGCGTTTGTGCAGTTCAGTTCTTTTTTAGTGGTAGAGGCTTTTTTTGTTGGCTTGACCAGGCATAAGTGTTATAATAAATATAGCTCAAAAGGAGGCTTTTTAAATGGATATTCATGCACCTATAGGCGTGCTGGATTCAGGCGTGGGCGGCTTGTCCGTACTTAAATGCCTGCACCGGCTTTTGCCGCATGAGGATTTTATATATGTGGGCGATACTGCCCGCACCCCCTACGGTATACGCACAGAAAAAGAAATTCGCGGCTTTGTGGCCGAAATGATCGATTGGCTGGCAGCCCAAGGCGTCAAGCAGGTGGTTATCGCCTGCAATACGCTGACGATGCTGGGAGTCGACACTTTAAAGGGCGAGTATAAATTTTCAATCGTGGGTATGTCCAAGGGAGAAAAGTTGCTCTTGGAAGCCAGCAAAAAGAAAAAGATTGGCGTGCTGGCCACGCCCTTTACGATTGGCACTGAAGCTCATAAAAAAGCAATTTTAGCTGTTGACAGTGAGGCGGAGGTTTACCCCATGCCCTGTCCTAAATTTGTACCGCTGATTGAAGGCGAGCAGTTTGATAGTCCGCAGCTGGCGGCGGCCATAGCCGAATACGCGGTTCCGTTGAAACAGGCCGGCGTCGACGCCGTGATTCTGTCCTGCACGCATTTCCCCTTTATTCAGGAGCAGATTGCCGCCGAATTTGGCCTTGGCGTTACGATTATTGATCCGGCAGAGGCAACTTCGCTTGAGGCTATCGCTTCTTTGCGCGAGCAGGGATTATTGCGCGGCGAGGGCGAAGGGCGCGTTGAAGTTTGCGCGACGGCGGATATCGAACGGGTGCGGCGCTTGACGCGCAGGATGCTGCCGGAAATAGATTGCGAGTTTAGGGAGATAAATTTGCGGCAGAAAAAATAAATGCGATATTTTCTGCTTTGCGAGGTTTGACAGGCAGGATATTTTTCCTTTTTGTCAAATTTATACTGTATATAAAATTTGCATAAAGACTGTTCGGTAGTCTTATGAAATTTTAAGCTTAGGAGTTTTCTACAAAGTTGTAGGTTACGCTGTACCGGCTTCGCCGCGCTGCGAAGCGGTACTTCTATTTTGTGCCGACGCCTGGCGGCGGCTTGGCGCGCGCGAGAGCTTTACTAAGCATAAAAATATAAAGAAAGGTGGTAGCTGTGGAAAAGCAGGGAGTATTGAACAACAATAATATTGCGGGTTCGCCTTTAATCCATAAGCTTTGCCTGGGAGTGGTGCTGTTTGGTTTTTGGATGGTGCTTTCCGGCAGAACTGAAACAAAATTTATCGTTTACGGTATTTTGACCGCCGTGGTGACTACCTGGCTTACTTATCCGCTTTTGTTGGTTCCCAACAAGGACGGCAGTAAAAGGTATTTTGTTTTTGGCGTTTCCCTTCCTAAATTTATTATGTACTTCTTTTGGCTGATGTGGCAGCTGGTGCTGGCGAATATTGACGTTTTGCTGGCTACGACCAGTCAGGAGCTGAACATCGACCCCAAGGTAGTGCGCTTCTACTTTAAGGTAGACAATCCCATGGCTTCTGTGGTTTTGGCAAATTCCATTACGCTGACGCCCGGCACGGTGACGATTAACGTTACCGACGACGGTTTGTACGAAATTCACGCGCTGACTGCGGGCGCGGCGGCAGGCGTACTGGACGGCTCTATGCAGCGTAAGGTTGCCGGGCTGTACGGAGAAAAATTTGATTTTGCGGTGGCAGAGAGCGAGGAATGATTATGCAGGTTATTTTCTTTATTTTAATGATTTCCATAATCTTTGTCATTGGCGCGATGCTGCAGCGCTTGTTTTACGGGCCTACTATTTATGACCGCATGAACGGCCTGGGCGTTATCGGCGCGGACACGATTTTGCTGTTGGTGCTGTTCGGTTATATCGACGGCCGCCCCGATATGTATGTGGATATCGCTATATCCTATGCATTCCTGGGCTTTATCGGCTCCGTGATCGTGGCAAAATATCTGGGAGGTAAAAATATATGATAGAAGCGTTCGGTTTTAATTCTCTCAGAGAGGTAATAGCAGCTTTACTCATGCTATGCGGTTTAGTGTTTTTCATAGGCTCGGCCATTGGTATGCTGCGCCTGCCGGATTTTTATAGTAGAATCCACGCTTCCGGTAACAGCGAAACTTTGGGCTGCGCGCTGTCCTTCATTGGTTTGATGATTTACGAGGGCGCGACGCTGACGACTGTTAAAATGGCTTTCGCTTTTTTGATCGTTTTTCTGGCTAATCCTATCGGCTCCCATATTCTGAGCAAGGCGGCTTATAAATCCGGACATCCTGTATGGACGCTGAAAAGTAAGGGCGCGAAAAAGCTGGTAGGCTTGGAAAAGCCAGGGCACAGCGCTGATGAACCGGTGGGTAATTTGAAAAAGAAGGAGGAAAAATAAAATGCAGATTTACATTATTGAGGCAATTTTATTGATCTTCCTGATTTTGATTACCTGCGCCGTTATCTTTTGCAAGGATATTTTAAGCGCGGCGATTATTTACAGCGGCTTCAGCTTCTGCGCCGTACTGCTGTATTTGATGATGGGGTCGCCGGACGTAGCTTTTACGGAGGCTGTTATTGGCACGATTTCGACGATTTTCTTCGTCGCTTCATTGAAAAAAATTGACAGGTGGTGTAAATAATGCGCGGTTTAGTAGCTGTAATTCTTGCCGTTATGACGGGTATGTTCTGCTCCGTTGTAACTTATCTGCCGGAAATTGGCGACGCCGATACTGCGCCTAACCAGCATGTTACTCCGACCTATATTTCCCGCAGTGCGGAGGATACGGGTTCGCCAAATATTGTTACCGGCGTCATCATCGATTACAGAGGCTTCGATACGATGTGGGAAACTTCGGTAATGTTTTTGGCCGGCCTGACGACGGTGCTGGTGCTGACCAGCAATCCTGTAGGCAGGCGTCCGGAAGAAGAGCCGGAAGACCCTGAGGAAGGAGAGGTTATCAAATGAAAGAACCGTTTGGCGGCCTCATCCTGAATGTGGCCTTTCGTATGCTGGTGCCCTTTACTATTGTCTACGGCATTTACGTTTTATGCCTGGGCGAATTTTCTCCGGGCGGCGGCTTCCAGGCCGGCGCTTTGCTGGCGGTGGGCGTGCTGCTGTCCCGTTTGATTTTGGGTATGGACGCTGATTTTAATGTGCTGGGCAAAACTTCGGTTGTGCTGGCCGGCGTGGGCACGTTTTTATACGCCTTTACCGGTTGGCTGACGTTATTCGGCGGCGCGGATTTTTTCCTGAATTATGATTATATGCCGCTGCATTTGGAGCCGAAGCACGAAATGCATGCGATGGGCATTTTCCTTATTGAAATCGGCGTAGCGATTTGCGTTATGATGACGATTATCAACCTGCTGGATGCGATTGTGAAAAGGGGTGAAGATGATGGAAGTGTTAAATGAATTTTTAAAAACTAAAGGCATCTACTCCCTGGTCATGATTTTATTTTTCCTAGGCGTTTACGGCATGGTTCTGAGTAAGAATTATATGAAGAAGCTCATGGCGATGAACGTGATGCAGGTTGCCGTAATTTTCTTTTATCTATGCTTTGCACAGAAGGATGGGGCGATGATTCCTATTCAAAACGGCGTTACGACGGACCCTAATCTTTATATCAACCCCCTGCCTCACGGCCTGATGCTGACGGCTATCGTCGTAAGTCTTGGTACTACGGGCGTAGCCATTGCGCTTTTGATGCGCATTAAGGAAATTTACGGCTCCGTAGAAGAGGTAGAGGTATTGAGGAGGGCCAGCAAATGACGCAGCACGCTCCTGTTTTTATCGTACTTTTGCCTTTAACGGCTTCGCTTTTATGTATGCTGTTCAGCCGCATCAGCAAAAACCTGGGCTCCTGGATTGTGATGGCGTCCATCGTCGGCGCGTTTATCAGCTCGCTGACGGTGCTGCAGCAGGTGTTGTCCAGCGGTGGTCAGACGGTGCATTACTGGATGGGCGGCTGGGCTCCGCCTGTGGGCATTGAATTTGCCATGGACCCGCTGAACAGCGTGCTGGCCGTTTTGGTTACGGCTATTTCCATGCTGGTGGCGCTGTACAGCAAACCCTTTGTCAAGGATGAGGACTGGCTGCATGTCGGCGGCTACTACACCTTGTTTGGTTTGCTGACCGTCGGCCTGTGCGGCATGATTATTACGGGCGACGTTTTCAATCTGTATGTTTATTTGGAAATTATGTCCCTGTCGGGCTATGGGCTGATCGCTTTGGGCGGTAAAAAATCCATGCTGGCAGCCTTCCGTTATCTGCTTATCGGTACTATCGGCGCGTCCTTATACCTGTTGGGCGTAGGCTATTTGTACGCTTTGACCGGTACGCTGAATATGGCGGACCTGGCGGCACGGGTAGTGCCCCATATGAACTCGCCGCTGTTCGCTATTGCGGTGGCCTGCTTTATTATCGGCTTTGGCATTAAGATGGCGCTGTTCCCGCTGCACGGCTGGCAGCCGGACGCCTACACCTTCGCTCATCCCGGCGCTGCGGCCTTTATCGCGGGCTGCATGAGTAAGGCTCCGGCGTATGCCTTGATTCGCTTTATGTATTATATCTTCAAGGTTGATAACCCGGTGCTGCACAGCGCGCTGAACGTACTTGGCATTCTGGGCGTTGCCGGTATCCTGATCGGCTCCATCATGGCTATGGCGCAGTACGATTTCCGTCGTATGCTGGCCTACTCCAGCGTGGCGCAGATCGGCTATATTGCCATCGGCCTGGCTATGGGCAATCTGTACGGCTTTATTGGCGCGGTGCTGCATATTATTAACCATGCGTTGATGAAATGCAGCCTGTTCCTGGTTATCGGCGGTATCGAATACCGCTTCGGCGAGGTTAATCTTTACCGTTTAGGCGGTATGAATAAAAAGATGACCATCAGTACCATTACGGTGACGCTGGCGGCCTTATCCATGATCGGCCTGCCGCCCACCGCCGGTTTCTTCAGCAAATGGTATCTGATGCTGGGCGCTTATACTGGACAGCAATATTTTTACATTGCCGTGCTGGTAGTCAGCTCGCTGCTGAACGCCATTTACTTCTTCCGCATCATTGAGCAAATGTTTATCCAGCGCGAAGCGTCCCTGACCGAGGTGCATCCGCACCAAGGCAAACTGGGGCTGCCTTTCGCGATGGCGCTGCCCATCTTTATCACCGGCATCGGCATTTTGGTGCTGGGCTTCTGCAGCGTGGACATTGTTACGGATATTATTAAAATAGGCTTGCCGGAGGTGTTTCTGAGATGACGATTATAGATTGCAGACCATTTCTGGCAGTGGGCGTTTCCTTCATAGCCGCCGTGCTGATTGCTTTCAGCCGCCGTTGGCCTAACTTGCGCGAGGCCTGGAGCGTTATCGCTTCCGTGCTGAAATTCGGCATTATCCTTTCCATGCTGCCGGCAGTTTTGGACGGCAACCAATATCAATGGACGCTGTGCCAGATTACCGACACTGTGGGGCTGACGCTGCGCACGGATCCGGCCGGTATGATTTTCGCCGTGCTGGCTTCCATGCTGTGGGTGCCCATGAACTTCTATTCCATCGGCTATATGCGTTGCAATAACGAAAGCGAGCAGACAGGTTACTTTGCGGCCTTCGCTATTTGCATGAGCGCAGTTATGGGCATTGCCATGGCCGAAAATTTGCTGACCTTCTTCATCTTTTACGAGCTGCTGACCTTGGCAAGCTATCCGTTGGTATTGCATAAGCGTAACCAGGAAGCCTTGATGGCCAGCCGCAAATATTTGATTTATACCTTGATTTCCGGTCAGCTGTTCCTGGCTGGCGTGATTGCCGTTTACTGCATCAGCGGTACGATGGCGTTTACGCCGGGAGGCTTCCTGACTGCCGATATGGCTCCCAGATGGGTGCTGCAGGCTGTTTTTGTGCTGATGATTCTGGCCGGTTCCGTAAAGGCTGCCGTAATGCCGCTGCACGGCTGGCTGCCTGCGGCGATGATTGCGCCTACGCCCGTATCGGCGCTGCTGCACGCGGTAGCCGTTGTTAAAACCGGCGTTTTCGCCGTACTGCGCATCATCGGTTTCGTTTTTGGACCCAAGCTGCTGGCGGAAATCGGCGTGACCGACGTGCTGGCTTGGGCGGCGGCTATCAGTATTCTGGTATCCTCGCTCATTGCTCTGCGGCAGGATCACCTGAAGCGCCGCTTAGCTTTTTCCACCATCGGCCAGCTGTCCTACATCGTTTTAGGCGCGGCGCTGATTTCGCCTATCAGCATTAAGGGCGCGTACCTGCATTTGGTAGCGCACGCAGTGATGAAGATAACCCTCTTCATGTGCGCGGGTTTGATTATCGCCCGCACTCACCGCAACAATATCAGCGAGCTGTATGGCATCGGCAAAAAGCTGCCGGTGACTATGACCTGCTTTACCATCGCTTCGCTGGGCATTGCCGGCGTACCGTTTTTGGTAGGCTTTATCAGTAAATGGAATTTGTGCCTGGGCGCTTTGCAGGCGGGCAAGCCGTTATACGTTTTACTGTGGGTTGCCAGCGGCTTATTGGCGGCGGCGTATTTGATACCGGTTTCGCAGATGGCTTTCTTCCGTCAGGACCCGCAGGAAAAATTCCGCGAATACGGAGCAATCAGCTATTCCATGCTGATACCCATTTGTATTACGACGCTTATCGCCATCGTTTTAGGTATAGTGCCTAATATTTATCCGCACTTCTACAGGCTGACGGTAATGGTATCCAATACGGTTTGCGCAGGCTGGCATGGGGGGTGGCTGTAATGAATAAAAAATCAGTATACCTGCTTTGTCTGGCGGTGTTAATCGTTTCGGCCGTGGCCGAGCTGTGCGGCGTACATCTGCATGCGCCTGCCTGGTGGCCGCTGCCCTTTGGCTATAATATTTTCTTTGGATTTGCAGGCTGTTGGGTTTTGATAATCGTTGCCAAATTGATTATGGCCCCGCTGCTTCAGCGCGACGAGGACTATTATAATGATGATTACGAAGGCAGAGGTGATGATGATGAATAATTTAATGCTTCATCCCGGTCTGATTTTGATGGTCGTCGGCGTTGTGGCTATGCTGGCGCCTAAATGCGTCCGTAAATTCGTGCTGGCGCTGGGCCCTTTGGCTGCTGTCGGCGCGGCGCTGCAGCTGGAATTAGGAACGGAGGTAGTCGTTCCCTTTGTCAATGATTTGCAGCTGCATTTGATGTACGTTGACAAATTAAGCTGGATATTTACCTTTATCTTTTCCGTGCTGGCTTTGGTCAGCGGCATTTATGCGGCGCATAACGAAAACCGCATGGAGGCTTTGTGCTGCATGCTCTATGCCGGCGGCGCTATTTCCGTTACGCTGGCGAAGGACTGGCTGTCCTTCATTTTCTTCTGGGAATCTCTGGCAGTATCGTCCTTATTCCTGGTATGGTGCAATCCCAGCGCCGAATCCAGGCGGGCGGGCTTTCGCTATATGCTGGTGCATATGCTGGGCGGCGGCGTTTTGCTGGCGGGCATTTTCCTTACGGCATACACCAACGATTCTATTATGATGGAAAGCCTGACGGGTAAGACCAATACTTTAGCGTATTGGTTCGTGTTGGTCGGCATGTTCGTCAACGTGGCTATGCCTCCGGTCAACGCCTGGCTGGTGGATGCTTACGCTAATTCCACTCTTACCGGCGGCGTTTTTATGAGCTGCCTGACGACTAAGGTTGCGGTTTACGCTTTAATCCGCGAATTTGCCGGAACCGAGCTGCTCATGTGGGGCGGCGTGCTGATGGCTCTGTACGGCGCCTGCTACGCGATTATGGAAAACGATATGCGCAGGCTGCTGGCTCACCACATTATTTCCCAGACCGGCTTTATGGTAGCCGGCGCGGGCATCGGCACGGGTATGGCGCTTAACGGCGCGACTGCCCACGCCTTCTGCGATATTCTGTTTAAATCCCTGCTCTTTATGTGCGCGGGCGCGGTTATTTATGCGACCGGAATTAAAGAAATCAATAAGCTGGGCGGTATGGCGAAAAAGCTGCCTTTGGTTTGCATCTGCTTCTTTTCCGCGGCCTTTTCCATCGCCGGTATTCCGCTGTTCAACGGCTTTATCAGTAAGGCCATTACCGTCAACGCCGCTTATGCGGCCGGTCATGGAGCGGTATATACGCTGCTGGAGCTGGCTGCCATCGGTACCTTTTTGTCCATCCCCTTGAAAATGGGTTACTTCATTTTCCTGCGCAAGGACGATAAGGGCGCGGAAATTAAAAAGCCGCTGCCGTTTAATATGAAGCTGGCTATGAGCATCAGCGCTTTTCTGTGCTTCCTCTACGGCGTTTATCCGGATTTGCTGTACCGTTATCTGCCCTTTGAAATGGAGCCCTACCATCCCTTTGCGGCGGCGCATGTGCTGCAATATGTGCAGATGCTGGGTATGGCGCTGATACCCTTTATGATGTTCCTGCCGCGGATGGAGCCGCATACGGCTATCAGCCTGGATACGGATTGGTTCTACCGCAAGCCCTTCGCTTTCCTGGTTTTCAGAGTCAGCTCTTTGTTCTGCGCGCTGTGCGGCGCGTTGGGCGGAGCCTGGGGTGTGCTGTATGAAAAATTTATGGATTTGACGGCTAATCCGATGGAATTTTTGGACGCTAAGCCTTTCCGCAAGCGCAGCCATTATAATCCGGAAAATTACCGTACCTCCGTTGCCGATCCTATGATGATTACGCTGACGGTTTTAGTAAGCAGCATCGCTTACTTTATCGCTACCATGTGAGCGGCAAGAAAAATTAAATTGTTTTGCGAGCGGGCGCTGCGGCGTCCGCTTAATTTTTGCGAATATTTTCCCCTCGTGAAACGCGATAGGAAAATAATGTTCGTTTTAATTTCCGTTGTAAATTTGTCAGTAGTATTTCTTTCGCACAAAGACTTAGGTGAAGCCGAATGAATTTTATACTTTAGCTGAGGCCAGCGGCTGAGAGAAAATGGAATAGAAAATTTTCTATTATATTTATACGCATAAATTTATGTAAAAAAATAATCTCGTCTACATATTTCGTAGGCGAGATTATTTTTTATCGCGAATACCGAAAAGAGTTTCCACGGCTTTACGCCGTTCCGGACTCAATGTACGCAGCTTGTGAATGAGCTGCGTTTCCTTTTCTGTTAAGTGCAGTGTTGGGGAATCGATGAGTTTTTTGTGTAAAGCGCCGTTTTCGTCCGGCAGGCCAGTTAAAAAATCTTTAATTTCGATGCGGCATACTTCGGCTAAAGTATTGAGAGCAAATACGTCGGGCATGTTGCGGCCATGCTCCCAGCCGCTTAAACATTGCTTGGAAACTCCGATCTTATTTCCTAATTCCTCCAATGTAAGGCCAAGGCGCTGCCGTTCATAGCGAATACGAGTACCAATTATCATTTTGTCCAAGAAAATCACCAGCTTTTAAAATACTGCTTACTGACAGTATAAGCTAAAACCACATATGATAAAGCAGAAAATAAACGTATCAGATAACTTGAAAGTATCTAAATTAGATAATATAATTATTAGAGTATCTGAAATGAATACTCAATGAGTGATGGGGAAAGGATGATAATTTGTGGTTTTTACGTCGCCGGTATTTTTATTTTTGTTTTTACCATTTGTTTTGGGAATGTATTTTTTGCTGCGTAAAGCTTATCGGAACGCTTTTTTATTTATCGTCAGCTCGATTTTTTATTTTTACGGCGAGCAAAAAATGCTGCTTTTAATGTACCTTGTTATTTTAGTAAATTATTCGACGGGTTTGGCCTTAGGAGAGCTGCAGCAATTACGAACAGCGAATAAACTAAGTGAAAGAAAAGGAAGATGCTGCCAAAGAATTACAATAATAAGCTGTATAACGCTTTGCTTGGCGCTTTTGTGGTATTTTAAATACTGGAATTTTACGCTACTGATTTTTCAGAAGTTGGCGGACTCTTTAGGCTTTGCGTATCATATATCGCAGGTTGATAAAATAATTTTACCTCTGGGCATCAGCTTTTATACTTTCCATTGTCTGAGCTATTCGCTGGACGTTTACATGAATAAAATGCCTGCGGAGAAAAGCTTACTGCGTTTCGCAACGTATGTGTTGATGTTTCCTCAGCTGGTGGCCGGACCCATTGTGAGATATGCTGATATTCAGCGTCAATTTATTGAGCGCAGTATTTCTGCGGTGGGCTTTGCCAACGGTTTGCGGCGGTTTTGTTTTGGTTTTGCCAAAAAGATTTTGCTCGCCAATGTGGCGGCTAAAGCTGTGGATAAAATTTTCGCGTTGCCGTTGGAAAGTCTGGATTGGGCTACTGCTTGGGTTGGCGCAGTGTGCTATACGCTACAGATTTATTTTGATTTCAGCGGCTATTCGGATATGGCCATCGGTTTGGCCGCGTTATTTGGCTTTCACTATAAAGAGAATTTTAATTATCCTTATATTTCCCGCTCGGTGGGAGAATTTTGGCGGCGCTGGCATATTTCTTTGTCAACCTGGCTGCGAGATTATGTGTATATCAATTTGGGCGGCAACAGAGTAAGCCCTTGGCGGTATAATGTGAATATTTTACTGGTCTTTCTGCTTTCCGGGCTTTGGCACGGCGCAAATTTTACTTTTGTGCTTTGGGGAATTTGGTACGGGGTATTCATCATTCTGGAAAATTTATTTTTACGAAAATATTTCCAAAATAAAACTGGCTTGGCACATTTTTATACTCTGCTGGTCATCGTTTTCGGATGGGTGTTGTTCAGGGCGGACGGCGTCAGGTATGCGCTGCGCTATTGGGGCATAATGCTGAGCTTTGATTTGAGCGGCGTTGCGCAGGTTTTGGATTATCTGCAAAACGATATTCTTTTGGCGATGGCTTTAGGCGCGCTGCTTTCCTATGATTGGCGCGGCGCTTATAAGCGTTTGGTTTTGCGTTTTGCCGCCGGTTCGCGGCAGAAATTTTTGCTGTGCAAGCTGCTTTCCTACGTCGCCGCTACAGGGTTATTTATTTTATCTTTAACCAGCGTTATGAGCAGTACTTATAATCCGTTTATATATTTTAGATTTTGAGAGGCGTGCGGTATGAAGACAAAGGGCATATTGATAAAAACTTTCATAGGCGTATTTATTTTAGGTTTGGTATTTCCGAATACGGGCTTGTTCCGGGAACGCGAAAACGCTCGCATTGTGGCGCGCGAAAATCGCAGGATAACGGCGTTCCCGAAAAATTCCTGGAGGGAGAAGAGCTTTTATAGTAATTTTGAAAAATGGTATCAAGACAGGCTGCGTTACCGCGACAAGGCAGTTAAGCGTTGGCGAACATTTAACGCACGGTTAGGCGTAATTTTATCGGATAAAATTTTTCGCGGTAAAAATCAGTGGCTGTTTAACAGGAACAACGTGGTGCAAGGCTTTGATTATAAGGAAGAAAAGGCAGTAGTGTTGCATAAATTGCAGGCTTATTGCTCGGCTAATGGAGCGCGGTTTGCTTTTTTATTAGCGCCGCCTAAGGAAGCAATTTATGACGATTATTTTCCGCCTGCCGAGCGCAGAAAGTACCGCGATTACGATTATTGGGAAGCGCAGGTTAAGGAAAGCCTGCAGCGTCAGGGAGTACGTTATCTTTCTGTAACAGATACGTTTAAGGCGGCCAGGCGCAACGACGGCGCGCCGTTGTATTTTCATGACGACCATCATTGGAGCTATTACGGCGCGGCTTTGGCCAGTAAATTGGTTCTGGAGGATTGGCAGGCTGCTTCGGAGGGAAATTGGTACTCCTGGATTGCTTTGGAGACGACGAAGCGGCATGTTTTTAAAGAGCGCAGCTATGCCAACGAATTGGGCTTTGGGCAAACTTATGAGACGGACGCGCCCTGGAGCGCACAGTTCACTGACGAAATTTATGCCGTCGACTGTAATAGCGGGAAGGAAAGCAAAATGAAAAAGATTGTTTCCAACGATTATTTGTGGGGCAAGATTATGAACGGCGAGGGAATTATTAAAAATAAAACGCTGAAGAATAAAAAGACTATTTTAATTTTAGGCGACTCCTACAGCAGTTATATGGCGCCTTATTTATCGCAATATGCCGATACCGTAGTCGCTACGCATTACAGCAGAGGCAAAAAGTTTGTAAATATGCCGGAGCTGCTGGCGAAGTATCAACCGGATTACGTTTTACTGGAAATGCTGGGCAACAGCTTTTACCGCAGCAAGGAGGTTCAGCGCATTGGCAAAATAATTATTCCCGATTGAAAAATGTAACACGGCTATGCAGATAATTTTCCTAAATAATGGTGTCAAGCAGCTTGATTTTTGTTATAATGTAGATGAGAAGACAAAGGAGGCTGGGCCATGAAAATAGAATTTACGAAAATGCACGGAGCCGGCAACGATTACGTTTATGTGGACTGTACTAAGCAAGAGCTGCCGCATCCGGAAATTATTTCTGAATACGTCAGTCACAGACGTTTCAGCATCGGCAGCGACGGCCTTATCTGCATCTGCAAATCCGACGTCGCCGATTTTAAAATGAGTATGTTCAATGCGGACCGTTCCGAGGGGAAGATGTGCGGCAACGGCATTCGCTGCGTAGCGAAATTTGTTTATGATAAAGGCTTGACGGATAAGAATCCGGTAACGATTGAAACGCTGTCCGGCATAAAAACCATTGAGATGAAGATAGAGGAGGGAAAGGTTGTGTCAGCGAAGGTGGATATGGGTAAGCCTGTTTTTAAGGCTACGGAAATTCCCATGAATTGCGATCATTATATTTTTGTGGATCAGGGCTTGGTGCTGGACGCCAACCATGACGACGTGACTAAGGAAAAGGTTGTTTTCAACGGCACGGCTATTTCCATGGGCAATCCTCATTTCGTAACCTTTGTGGACGATGTAGACGCGCTTAATCTGGAAGAAATAGGGCCTTTGTTCGAGCATCATAAGCTGTTTCCCGAGGGCGTAAATACTGAATTTGTGCAGGTTATTGATAAAAATACCGTTAAGTTCCGCGTCTGGGAGCGGGGCAGCGGCGAAACCTGGGCCTGCGGCACGGGCGCCAGCGCTGTGGCCGTAGCCAGCATTATGCTGGGACGCGCCGGCAAAAAGGGCGAACCGTTGACGGTTATCGCTAAGGGCGGCACCTTGCAGGTTACGCACGCGCTGAACGACCATGTTTTTCTGGAGGGCGAGGCAGTGGAGGCTTTTACCGGTACGGTAGAAATTCCTGACGAGCTTGTTAAATAAAGCGAAGGCTTCAAGCGCCTTCCGCCTGTGGGCGGCGGGCGCTTGCCATTCGTTTTTATAATTTATATTTTATATTCAATGGGGGTTTATAAGTAAAATGGCATTTGTTAATGAAAATTACTGCAATCTGAAAGAGAGCTATCTGTTTGCCGATATTGCGCATAAGGTGAACGCTTATGCCGAGGCCCATCCTGACAAGAAAATTATTCGCCTGGGTATCGGCGATGTTACGCTGCCGCTAGCTCAGTGCGTAGTGGACGCTATGACCAAGGCCGTAGCGGAAATGGGCGTGCAGGCTACCTTCCGCGGCTACGGTCCGGAGCAGGGCTACGGCTTTCTGCATGAGGCGCTGGTGAAATATTACGCTTCCTTCGGCGTAAGCCTGGCCAGCGACGAAATTTTTATCAGCGACGGCGCTAAGAGCGATTGCGGCAATATTACCGATATTTTCAGCAATGCGAATACGATTCTGATTCCTGATCCGGTATATCCCGTTTATCTGGATACGAACGTAATGTGCGGCCGCAAAATTATTTATATGGAAGGCAAGCCGGAAAACGATTTCCTGCCCATGCCGGACGATAGCGTGAAGGCCGACGTTATTTATCTGTGTTCGCCTAACAATCCTACCGGTGCGGCCTATACTAAGGAGCAGTTGGAAAAATGGGTGGCATACGCGCTGAAAAACGACGCCGTTATTTTGTACGACGCCGCTTATGAAGCCTTTGTCAGCGACCCGGCTATTCCCCGCAGCATTTTTGTTATCGAGGATGCGAAGAAATGCGCTATCGAGCTGTGTTCCCTGTCCAAAACCGCAGGCTTTACCGGCACTCGCTGCGGCTATACCGTAGTGCCCCACGCTTTGGTACGCAAAACCAAAGACGGCAAGGATATGGAGCTGAACAAAATGTGGCTGCGCCGTCAGACCACTAAGTTCAACGGTGTGCCGTACATCATTCAGCGCGGCGCCGAGGCTGTGTTCAGCGACGAGGGCGTTAAGCAATGCCGCGAAAACATCGCTTATTATCAGGAAAACGCGCGTATTATGATGGCCGGCTTCGATAAGGTGGGCATTAAATATTACGGCGGCGTACATTCTCCGTACATTTGGCTGCAATGCCCCAACGGCATGAGCTCCTGGGAGTTCTTCGACTTTCTGCTGGAAAAGCTGCAGGTGGTGGGCACTCCGGGCGCAGGCTTTGGCCGCATGGGCGAGGGCTACTTCCGTTTGACCGCTTTCGGCAGCCGCGAAAATACCGTCGAGGCTATGGAGCGTATTGTCAACGGCCTGAAGTAAAGAAGTGCGTTTGGCAGTATAGCAGTGTAATTGAAATAAACAGAAACCAAATAAGGCCGTACCCTCGCTTGGGGTACGGCCTTTGCGCGTCTGCTTTTATTTTTGCCGCTGCAGGGAGAGCGGAAGCTCCAGCCCGTAAGCCTGCAGCAGCTCCTGATTGGCGAGGATAGCGGCGGTTGGGCCGTCGTAAACTATTCGCCGCTGATGCAGCAGCACGGTGCGGGGACAGGTATCGAGAATGAGATCGAGATCGTGCGAAGCGATGATTTTAAGCTGGGGAAAGGAATTCAGCAAGCGAATTAAATTTTTCCTGTTGCGTGGGTCCAGCGCTATGGAGGGTTCGTCCATTAAAATAATTTCCGGGCGCATGGCGAGGACGGTGGCGATAGCGACCAGCTTTTTTTCGCCGCCGGACATTTTAAAAATCTGCTTGTCGCGCAGCTGCGGTATCCCTACCAGTTCGAGAGCCTGCGTTACCCTTTGCTCTACTTCTGTAGCAGGCAGGCCGTAATTGCGAGGCGCGAAGGCGATATCCTCAAAGACGGTGGACATGAATAACTGGCTGTCGGAATCCTGCAAGACATAACCGGCTTTGGCGCGGATATCGGGCAGGTTAGCGTCCGTAAGCGGCAGCCCGGCGACGGTGGCGCTGCCGCCGAACCCGCCGCGCAGGCCGACCAGTAAATTCAGCAGCGTGGACTTGCCCACGCCGTTAGCCCCTACGAGGCCGACGGCTTCGCCTTTATCTATCCGCAGGGAAATATTTTGCAGGATGGTATTATTGTCGTAGGCGAAGCTGACGTTTTTCAGCTCAATGCAGGTCTCGTTCATGGTAATCCTCCGGTTAAGCTTGCGCCGACAGCCTTGATGGCAGGTAAACAGCGCAAAATTAAAATCAACGCCGCCATAGCTACAAGATAGGCAACTTCCCGCAGGCGCGGTTTAGCCGCGGACGCAGCATAATAATATTCGCCGCGAAAGCCACGCAGCAACATGCTGCCGTACAACGCGTCGGCACGGTCGAAGCTGCGCAATAGCAGCTGGCCGAGCAGCGAACCCCAGACTTTAAAGTGCAGCCCCTTTTGTCTGGGCGCGCGCAGGCTGTAAGCCTGGGAAATATTATTAGCCTGCTTGAGCAGCAGGACGACGTAACGGTAGGTGAGCAGAATTTGGACGACTAAAATTTGCGGTACGCGCACTGCGCGCAGAGCGGCGCAGATTTTGTCAATCGGCGTAGTAGCGATGAGCTGGTAGGAGGCGAGTACGGCGAAGACGCCCTTGCACGCCAGCGTCAGCAGGGACAGCCAGCCGGCGCTGAACGAAAAAGCGCCGAGCATTATCCGATTGCCGTCTAAAAGCGGGTTGGCGAGGCCGAGGCAGCAAACCAGCGGCAAAACCAATCGCATACGGCGCAATGCTTTCGCCAAGGAAAGGTCGCTTAGCCCAAAAGCTATTGCGAGGTAAACGCCCATGACGAGAACGCCGCCCACATCGTATTTGGCGACGCCGGTTAAGGCGGCGATGTACGTTATGGTAACGATGAGCTTGGGCAGTGGATGCAGCTCGTTTATCCACAACTTGCGCCGCGCCAGATTTTCTAAAGCATAAATTTCGCTAAGGGAAACGGATAATTTATTCATATTTTTGATGGCGGAAGAATTTGCCGATAACGCAGGCTCCTACTCCTACCAAAATTACGACGGCGCTGCCGAACACGCCGGAAAAAACTGTGCCGTAAGCGGAATCCGAATCCTTAAAAGCATAATCGGGCAATAAAGCGATTGCTTCCTGAATAGCCGCCGCTTGCGCGTGCGCGGGGCTGTCGGCGTCAAGTTCTTCCGTACCGGCGACTTGACCCAGCGACCATTCCAGACCGTCTGGATTTTCGCTGGCGGCGAGGGAAAACGCGCCGCCGAATAAAAATGCCGCGGCAGCCAGGGCGGCCAAGGTTTTTTTGTAGGAAAAGCGCGCCGCCGCAGCGTTATTCTTATCGATAAGCTCAGGCCGGGCGTCGTAGATAAAGAGCAGGACGCAGGCGATTATCATGCCTTCCACCGCGCCTATCGCGAGATGGATGGACTGCATGGTAACGGCAAAGACGCCGAAGGGCAGTTCCGTAATGCCGGACAGCGTAGTTTCGACGGCTACGCTTAAAGAGCCGAGCTGCAGCGTGAGGACGGAGCCCAGAACGGAGGCGGCGATGATTTTCGCTTTGCTCGCGCCGCTGCGCAGTAACGGCTGCCAAACGCCGAAGTAACCGATAAAGCAACCGTAAAACGCCATATTCCAGATATTGCAGCCCAATGCCAGCAGGCCGCCGTCGGCGAAGAGCAGGCACTGGATTGTTAAAATAGCGATCATCGTCAAGAAGGCGGCGTAAGGGCCTAAGAGCGCGGCTAAAAGCAAGCCGCCGCAAAGATGCCCGCTGCTGCCCGTGCCGGGGATAGTAAAATTGAGCATTTGCGCGGCGAAGACGAACGCGCCCATGATACCCATGAGCGGAATTTTACGCGCGTCGTTTTCCTGACGCACCTTTTTGATAGAATAAGCGGCAACTGCGGCGCTGGCGACATACATCGTGCCGGCTACTGCGGGATTTACTAAAGCGTCTGCCATATGCATGATGAGTTTCCTCCTTTAATCAGGCGTTGGTTGAGCCAATCGCTTTTATTTGGGCTCATTATAGCACCTTGAACGCGCTTTAAGTCAATAGGGGGGATAAGACTGAAAAATATGTAAAGAATGAACGCTATTGCTTGCCTGCCGCCGCGTAAAAGATTATAATAAAAGCATAGTCGATAGCCTGAGCGACAGGCTGTTTTTCAAGAAGGCTTGAGGAGGAATATTCCATGAAAAAAATATTTATGCTGGCTGTAACGGTTATGATGCTGGCAGTAAGCGCCGTTTGCAGCGCGGCAAACGGCAAGGTTTTAGACGCGGAGGAGGCTATCGCCGAAAAATTTATCAGCGGCGGCGATTATAAAGCCGTAAGCTCGTTGATGAGCGCCGATATGCAGCAAAATTGGAACGAAACGGTCTACGCCAATATGCAGGAACAGATAGCCAAGACCTTTGGCAAGCTGACTACTAACCGCTTACGCATTATCCAAAAGCTGGATGACGCGGATGTGTTAATTTATCAGGTAGTTTCGGAAAAGATCCCCACCGCCCGCTTCGTTTACGTTTTTGTTGTCAACGGCGAAAAACCGTTGCTGAAAGATTTTACTCTTGGACTTCCGCAGCAGGAAGAACCCGCAGGACAACAGCAAGCGGGACAGCAGTAAGCCGATAATAGCAAAACGGTTGGCAGCGCTAAGCGGCGCTGCTAACTTTTTATAGGAGAGAAGTTATGGCAGATAAGTTTTTGATAATTGACGGCAGCAGCCTGATTCACAGGGCGTTTTTTGCGCTGCCGCCCTTGATGAACCGTCAGGGCGTACACACGGGCGCGGTTTACGGCCTGTGCAATATGCTGCTCAAGCTTATGGACGAGGTGCAGCCCCGCTATATGGCGGTAGCCTTCGATAAATCGCGCAAAACCTTCCGCACGGAAATGTACGCAGCTTATAAGGGGCAGCGCAAGCCTACGCCCAGCGAGCTGTCCGAACAGTTCCCTTTAGCTATGAGGGTTTTGGACAGTCTGGGCATTCACACACTGGAGCTGGATAATTACGAGGCTGACGATATTATCGGCACCTTTGCCGTGCATGCGCCCCAGGACGTGGAGGTCATTATCGTTACCGGCGACCGGGACGAGCTGCAGCTGGTGGATAAGCGCACCAGGGTTTATTATACCAAGCGCGGCATCAGCGATATCCAGATATTTGACGAGGCGGAATTTGCCGCAGCTTACGAAGGCCTGGAGCCTAAGCAGCTCATCGAGCTGAAGGGCCTGATGGGCGATACGTCGGATAATATTCCCGGCGTGCCCGGCGTGGGGCCTAAGACGGCGCTGAAGCTGATTAAAGAATACGGCACGGTGGCTAACGTGCTGGCGAACACCGATAAAGTAACGGCCAAAGCGCTGAAGGCCAAGCTGGAAGCTAATAAGGAGTCGGCTCTGTTGTCCCAAAGGCTGGCGACCATCTGCACCGACGCGCCTGTGGACAGCAGCGTGGCTAATTATGAGCTGGGCCCCATCAAGGAGGAAGCCCGCACCCTTTTGCAGGATTTGGAATTCCGCAATATGTACGAGCGCTTTGCCGCCGTTTTGGGCGGCGAGCAGCATAGCTTCGATTTGTTCGGCGAAACGGTAGAGCAGGAATCTGCGCCAGTGGTCTTGGTTAAGACTGCGGAGCAGGCGGAAAATTTATTTGCCGCTTTGCGGCAGGCGAAAGCTGCGGCGCCAGTTGTAGCGCAGATAGCGGGTACTCTGCCGGAGCTGTATTTTACCAAAGCGGAAATACTTTTAGAGGATACGGTGTATGTGCTGGACGCAGGCAGCGGCTGCTGGCCGCAGTTTGACCAGTGGCTGGCCGACGGCAGCTGCCGCAAACAGACTGTGGACAGCAAGGAGCTGTATAAATGCTGCCTGTGCCGCGGCGTGAAAGCGCAGGGCATTGCGGACGACGCGGCCTTAGCTGCCTATGTTGCCGACCCGGGCCACAGCTCCTACGCCTTGGCCGATTTGAGTAAGCGTTACTTAAATAATATTTTGTCCAACGACAGCGAAAATCTGGCGCAGCTTTTAGTGCCGCTACGGCAGGAGCTGGCGCAGCGGGAGCAGGTTAAGCTGTACGAGGAGCTGGAGCTGCCCCTGACGGCGGTGCTGGCGCAGATGGAATATTACGGTATTACGCCGGATATGGAGCTGCTGAGCCAGCTTAACGAGGATATGGGTTTCAGGATAAACCGCTTAGAGCGTCTGGCCGAGGAGCAGGCAGGCGAAAGCTTTAATTTGAAATCCACTAAGCAGCTGGGCGTGGTGCTGTTCGAGCACTTGCAGCTGCCGGTTGTCAAAAAGACGAAAACGGGCTATTCCACGGACGTCAAGGTACTGGAAGCCTTGGAGGGCAAGCATCCCTTAATCGGCACCATTTTGGAATACCGCAAGCTTACGAAGCTGCAGTCGACCTACCTGGAAGGGCTAAAGCCTTTAGTGAATAATAAAACCGGACGTATCCATACGCATTTTCAGCAGACGGTAACGGTGACGGGGCGTTTGTCCAGCACCGACCCCAATTTGCAGAATATACCTACGCGCACAGAGGAGGGTAAGCAGATTCGCCGTATTTTTGTGCCGGGGACAGGCTTTGACTGCCTGATGAGCTGCGATTATTCCCAGGTGGAGCTGCGGATTCTGGCCTGCATCGCTCAGGACAGGCTGCTGCTGGAATCCTTCCGCCATGGGCAGGACGTTCATGCCCGCACGGCGGCAGAGGTTTTTGGCGTACCGCTGGAGCAAGTGACGAGCGAGATGCGCGGCCGCGCCAAGGCGGTTAATTTCGGAATTGTTTACGGTATCAGCGATTTTGGCCTGGCCAATCAGCTGCAGGTATCCCGCAAGGAGGCCGCAGGCTATATTGAAAACTATTTTGCCCGCTATACAGGCGTTAAGCAATATATGGAAAGTATCGTAGCGAAGGCTAAGGAGCAGGGCTACGTCAGCACGCTCATGGGACGCCGCCGCTATCTGCCGGATATTAACCACAGTAATTTCAACCTGCGCAGCTTTGCCGAGCGCACAGCCATCAACACGCCCATCCAGGGGACGGCGGCCGATATTATGAAGCGGGCGATGATTGCCGTAGCGCAGGCTTTGGCGCAGGCAGGCTGCCGCAGCCGTATTCTTTTGCAGGTACACGACGAGCTGGTGCTCGAAGTAGTCAACGACGAAAAGGAGCAGGTGGCAGAGCTGGTGCGCACTGCGATGGAGGGAGCCGCCTCCTTGGAGATACCCTTGCTGGCCGAGGTTAATTTCGGCGTCAACTGGGCTGAAACAAAATAAGCAAAGGAGATGGATTATGCCGGAAATGCCTGAAGTGGAGCAGGTCAGGAAAACGCTGGCTCCGCATATAGAAGGGAAAACCATTACCGCCGTTGAGGTGTATTTGGACAGATTGATTAAGTACCCCAGCCCGCAAAAATTTGTGGAAGGATTGTTGGGCAAAACCATCAGCCATGTGGGGCGTAAAGGTAAATATTTGGTGCTGACGACGGATAAGGAGCAGCGGCTCATCGTGCATCTGCGCATGACGGGAGCGCTGCTTGCTCAAAGCAGCGACGCGCCGGAGCCTGCTTATGCCAAAATAAAATTTATGCTGACGGATGGAGTAACTATGTGGTTCACGGATATTCGTACCTTCGGCACGCTGTATTTAGTCACTAACGGCGATACCTATATCGAAGGCTACGAAACGCTGGGTCCGGAGCCCTTGAGCGCAGGCTTTACGCCGGATTATCTGGCTCCCTTGGCGCAGAAGAGCCGCAAGGCCGTCAAAAGCTTTATTTTAGATCAGCGCATTATCGCGGGGCTGGGTAATATTTACGCCGACGAATGCCTGGCGTTGTCAGGCATTTTGCCCATGCGTGCGGCTAACACGCTGACGCGGCAGGAGATAGACGCTTTATGCGCGGCGGTTAATGCAGTTATCGCCCAAGGAATAAAAAATCGCGGCACTACCTTCCGCGATTATAAGGACGGCGAAGGCAATAAGGGCGATAACCAAAATCATCTGCTGGTTTATGGGCGCGGCGGCAAGCCCTGTAAAAGCTGCGGTCAGGCGTTGAGCACAACTAAGGTGGGCGGACGAGGCACTGTGTATTGCGCCCAATGCCAAAAATAGGAGCATAATATGATTATTATCGGATTAACGGGAGGCATAGCCTCCGGAAAAAGTACGGTATCGGCAGAGCTGCGTAAAATGGACGTGCCGGTGTTCGACGCCGACGCGGAGGCGCGCAGCGCCGTAAATAAGGGCAGCGAAGGACTGGCATTGGTAGCGCAGGCCTTTGGCAGCGGCTATCTTACAGCTGCGGGCGAGCTGGACAGAGCTAAGGTGTCGGAGCTGGTTTTTCACGATAAGCAGGCTTTAAAGACGCTGGAAAATATTATTCATAAAATAGTTTGGCAAAGAGCCGAAAGCTTTTTGCAGGACTGCCGCGACGCCAAGCGGCAGGCAGCGGTGCTGGACGTGCCGCTGCTTATCGAAACCGGCTGGCACAAGCAGGTGGACTGCGTGTGGCTGGTGGCCGTGAGCCGCCGCCAGCAGATAGAGCGGGCCATGCTGCGCAGCGGTATGACGGAAGAAGAAGTGACCGCCCGCATTGAAGCGCAGATGCCATTGGCTGAAAAGAAGCAATATGCCGACGTAGTGCTGGACAACAGCGGCAGTCTGGAGCAGACTATTGCCGCCGTACATAAAGAGCTGGCTAAGCTTTTAGGTGACGGCAGTGAGCGTTAGACGCAGAAGCAGACACCGTCGCCGCAGGCTGGACTGGCGTCCCTGGCTGGCGCTGGGAGTAGCCGTGCTGGTAGTGCTTTGGAGCTGCTGGCGCGTGTGGAACAGCGACGCGGTACAGATGCGTTTTGTCTACATGTGGGACTATCAGCAGGATATAGTGACCTACAGCCGCAAAAATAAGGTGGACCCCTTTCTGGTAGCGGCCATTATCAAAAATGAAAGCAATTTTGAGCATAAGGCGGTTTCAGGCGTGGGGGCCGTAGGCTTGATGCAGATTATGCCGGAAACAGGACGCTGGATAGCCGAGCAGATGGGCTTGGATGAGTATAAGGACAGCGATTTGTACCAGACGAAAACGAATATCCGCATGGGCTGCTGGTATTTAGGCGAACTGGAGCATGAATTTAAGAACAATATGACCCTAGTGATGATCGCCTATAACGCCGGACGCGGGCAGACCCACGAGTGGATGGAAAAGGCCGGCTGGGATTACGATTTTAATGATATTAAGGCTATACCCTTCCCCGATACGCGGGAATATGTAAGCCGGGTGCTGCAGGACAGGGATAAATATTATTTGCTGTATAAGGATAAAGTGCGCTAAATAGCTGTTGACAAGCAGCATTCTTTGTGCTATTATATCTATGTTGCTTATGACGGCAGCAAAAGAATAAAGAATGCGGTAGTGGCGGAACGGCAGACGCGCTAGCCTCAGGAGCTAGTGGGGGCAACCCCGTGGAGGTTCAAATCCTCTCTACCGCACCATTTTTTTATTCGCAGGTTTTACTCCAAAGACGCGGTCGTGGTGGAACGGCAGACACGCTACTTTGAGGGGGTAGTGAGGGAGACCTCGTATGGGTTCAAATCCCATCGACCGCACCAAAAATACCATAAGATAAGGCTTTGTAAGGCGTTGTGCATTATTGTACAGCGTCTTTTTTGTATGCAGGTAGACGTTTTGGGAAAGCTGTCAACGATTTTTTTCTTGCATAAAGCTCGTGCTTATAGTATTCTATAAGTGTAAAAGGAGGGCTGTAGGATGGCTGATATTGTAGAAAGTCTGGCAGGCAATAAAATGCTGCTGCTCAAGCAGGACATTGCGTTTTTGCGTCAGCGTCTGGCCGAATGTGCAGACGAAACGGCGAGGCAGGCAATTCGCCGCGAGCTGATGGAAAAAGAAACTTATTATAATATCCTTGCAGACCGCCAGCGGATCAATTTCTAAGCCGGAAGCAACTGCCGGCTTTTTCTTTGCCGCTGGTATTGAAATATTACCTGCGGCAATGATAGAATGTTGCTTACAAGAAATTATTGTAGCTTCGCACATACAGGAGGATTATTTTGGAAAAGTTAATTGTGAAGGGCGGTACTCGTCTTGTTGGTACGGTCAAGACCAGTGGTGCGAAAAACGCTGTGCTTCCCATTATTGCGGCCTCTATTTTAGGTACGACGCCCAGTCATTTGGACGAGGTGCCTATGCTGGAGGATGTGCATACGATCAGCGAGGTTTTGAGGTGCCTGGGCTTATCCGTTGCCTGCAACCAGCCCAACTCCCTTGATATAGACAGCAGAACGATTACGGCTTACGAGGCTCCCTATGAGCTGGTGCGCACTATGCGCGCCTCCTTTTTGGTAATGGGTTCCTTGCTGGCGCGTATCGGCAAGGCGCGGATTTCCATGCCCGGCGGCTGCGCTATCGGCGCGCGTCCTATCGATATTCATTTGAAGGGCTTCGAAGCTTTGGGCGTGAAGATCGAGCAGGGGCATGGCTATATTGAAGCCAGCGCTCCCAATGGCCTGAAGGGAACGAGCATTTATTTCGATTTCCCCAGCGTGGGCGCTACGGAAAATATCTTGATGGCGGCGTCCCTGGCCGAAGGCACCACTATTTTGGAAAATGCGGCGGAGGAGCCGGAAATTGTGGCTTTGGCTAACTATCTGAATAAGATGGGCGCTAAAATACGCGGCGCGGGTACCGATACTATTCGTATCGAGGGCGTTAAGGAGCTTCACGGCACGGATTATACGATTATTCCCGACCGCATTGAAGCGGGGACCTATATGATTGCCGCAGCTATGACCGGCGGCGACGTAGTGGTGGAGAATGTGCTGCCGGAGCACCAGAAGCCGCTGATTGCCAAGCTGCGCGAGGCAGGCGCATTGGTGGAAGAGGATATCGATAAGGTGCGCGTAGTGGGCAGGCTGCCATTGAAGGCCGTGTCCGTTAAAACGCTGCCCTATCCTGGCTTCCCCACGGATATGCAGGCGCAGATGATGGCCATGATGGTTATTGCCGAGGGCCGCAGCAAGGTGACGGAAACAGTTTTTGAGAATCGCTTTATGCATGTGGTGGAGTTGAACCGCATGGGCGCTAATATTTCTACCGAAGGCCGCAGCGCCGTTATCGAGGGACCCCGCCAGCTGACGGGCTGCGATGTGCGCGCTACCGATCTGCGCGCCGGAGCGGCGATGATTTTGGCAGGTCTGGTGGCCGAGGGAGTTACCCGTATCGGCGACCTGCACCATATCGACCGCGGTTATGAGAACATTGTAGAAAAGCTGACAAATCTGGGCGCCGAAATTGAGCGCGTTAATGTGGATTAAGCTCTGACCGGAGAGCGGAAAAGGACAGGAGAAAGAAAATGTTTAAAAGTATGGATATAGGCATTGACCTTGGCACGGCTAATATCCTTGTGTTTGTGAAGGGTAAGGGCGTAGTTTTGAAGGAGCCCAGCGTAGTGGCTATCGATAAGGTGCGCAATAAGGTGCTGGCCGTGGGCGAAGACGCCCGTGAAATGCTGGGACGCGCGCCCGGCAGCATCGAGGCCATTCGCCCGTTGAAGGAAGGCGTTATCGCCAATTATACTGTGACCCAGAAATTATTAACCTACGTTATCGAAAAGGTGGCGGGAAAAAGCCTTTTCTTTAAGCCCCGCGTTATGACCTGCGTGCCCATCGGCATTACTTCCGTAGAGAAGCGCGCCGTAATGGAGGCGACTTCCAATGGCGGCGCGGCTAAAACCTATTTGATCGAAGAGCCTTTGGCCGCCGCTTTAGGCGCAGGCATCGATATTTCCGTGCCGCGCGGCAATATGGTTGTGGATATCGGCGGCGGGACTACGGACATAGCCGTTTTGAGCCTGGGCGGTATTGTGGTGGATTCTTCCATCCGCATCGGCGGCGACCATTTTGACGACGCTATCGTGCGCTATGTAAAAAAGGTGCATAATGTGTCTATCGGCGAGCGTACTGCCGAAGAAATTAAAATGAAGGTGGCTACCGTATCGCCCCATGGGCGCAGCGAGTCCATTACCGTGCGCGGGCGCGACCTTGTGACCGGCCTGCCTACGACCTTCAGCGTGACCAGCGAGGATTGCCGCCTGGCTTTGGAGGATTCTATCGCTTCCTTAATCGCTACGGTGCGCAGCGTATTGGAAAAATGCCCGCCGGAGCTGGCCTCCGATATTGTGGACAACGGTATTTATCTGACCGGCGGCGGCGCGCTGCTGGACGGTCTGGCAGAGGTGCTGCAGAAGGAAACCGGTATCACCACTCATATTGCCGACGACCCATTGGAGTGCGTAGCCTTAGGTACGGGCAAGGCTTTGGAAAATTTGGATAAGCTGCACCCCGGTACTGTTTATACCGTTTCTAATCTGGATATTTAAAGGAAGCTGTCGGCGCCGCAGGGCGCTGTGCGGAAAAAGCTCCCCGTATTGGGGAGCCTTTCTTTTATTTTTGCGCAGGGCAGCTTTAACAGAGCAGGGAGGCTTATATGCAAGTGAGAAAGTTTTTCAGCAGCGCTTTGGCCTGCGTTTTATTAGGATTGGCGTCCCTGGCTTACGCCGCGCCTGTCAATAATTTGCGCACCAGCGTCAGTCCGGCGCGTGTGCGTATTGTACTGGACAGTAAGGAGCCCATCGCTTATAAGGCGGATAAAAATAATTTACGGCTGGCAATAGAGCTGCCGCAGAGTACGGCGAAGAAGCAACAGCCGAAGCTTAACGACGGCTCTATCAAGAGCGTGCGTCTGGAGCCTGCTGGCAAGAGCTCCGCCAGACTGCTTATCGATTTGAAAAAGGACTGCCAATATAAGATTTACCAACTGCAGGATTCTCACCGTCTGGTGGTGGATATTTTTCGCATCAATATAGTGAAGCAAAGCAAAAAGCTGGCCGAGGGCGTGACCTACAGCTATTTGCAGGACGAGATGAACGGACGGCAGATTCAGGCTTATGCGGTAGAGGTAGCGCCGAAGGCTAAATACAGACTGTTGCCCTTTTCGGCGGCAGGAACCTATAACGGACGGGGCTTGGTTTCGCGACAGGCTGCGAACCAAAAAATGCTGGCGGCTATTAACGCGTCTTATTTTGACAGCGACGGCTGGGTAATCGGTACGATTAAAAATCAGGGCTTGATGATGGCCATGGACGAGCAGCCCCGCAGCGGCATTATCGTAACGAACGGCGCGACCGACGTGCTGGCCGATATCGGCTATACCGGCAGCCTGCGCCTGCCCAACGGCAGCGTGCTGCATATTAAGGGCATGAACCGGGCGCATATTGCCGACGATTTAGTGCTGTACAACAGCTATTACGCGCCCACAACTAAAACTAACGGCTTTGGCCGCGAGGTGAAGCTGACTGATAATCGCGTCACAGCCGTATCCACTGCGGGCAATATGCCGATTACGCCAGGCAGCGTGATTGTTTCCGGTCATGGCGTTAATGCTGCGGCTTTGGCTTCCCTGCGCGTAGGCGATAGGGTGGAACTGACGGAAGGCCTTGGCAGCGCCGCCGCCGACGCAGCAGCCACCGTGGTCAGCGGCGGTCCGCTTTTAGTGGAGCGCGGGCGCGTGAAGGTGCGGGTGCAGGAGGAAAACATTGCCCCCGATATTGCCAAGGGCAAGGCGCCGCGTACCGCAGTGGGCGTGAAGAAGGACGGCACGCTGCTTTTGGTGGTAGTGGACGGGCGCAATAATAATTCTGCCGGGCTGACGCTGGCGGAGCTTGCCACCTATATGCTGCGCCTGGGCGCGCGGGACGCCGTGAATTTTGACGGCGGCGGCAGCAGCGTCATGGCTATTAACGGGCAGGTGGTTAATAAGCCGTCCGACGGCAAGGAACGCAGCGTCAGCATTGGCTTGGGATTGTTTACAAAATAGTGAAATGCTTGTCAAAAACTGCGGATGGCTGTATAATTAAAGCAGATTATCAAAGCGTAGCTAATCACTACAGAAGGCAAGCGTTGCGGCGCTTAACGCTGGGACGCGTATCAAATACCGGCGAGGTGCATCCCGCCGGTTTTGCGGTATATAGGAGTTTATATGAAGATTTTTGTGATAGCCTTACTGCTGTGCTGCCAGATGCTGGCGGCAGCGGCTGCCAATGTTCCCCTGATGCCCGTGCGCGATTTGCGGCCGGGAATGCAGGGCGTGGGCAAAACCGTTATCAGCGGCGATACTATTGAAGATTTTAACGTGGAAATTTTGGGCGTCAGCGGCAGCGAAGCCGCAGGCTACAGTATTTTTGCGCGCCTTTATGGCGACTTAATTGAAAAGACCGGCGGCGTAGCTCAGGGGATGAGCGGCAGCCCCGTGTATGTTGACGGGCGTTTAGTAGGCGCGGTGGCTTTTGGCCGCACCTTTAACGACCCTCATTATTGTTTTTTGACGCCTATCGGCAGTATGCTGCCTTTGCTGGATAAGCCGCGTCCGCTGCCTGCGAGCTGGCTGCCTGCGGGTACGTCGCTTTTAGCGGGCGGCTTTACGGATTACGGTCTGGCATATTTGCAGGAAAAGCTTAAACCCTTGGGGATGGACGCTGTTGGCAGCGGCGGTACGAGTGCCGTTGCTTCGGGAGCTTTGCAGCCGGGCAGCGCGGTGGGGGCTTCGCTTATGCAGGGCGATTTGACCCTTGGCGCTATGGGAACCGTTACCTGGACGGACGACTCCGGACGGGTGCTGGCTTTCGGGCATCCCTTTATGCAGCGGGGCGACAGCAATTTCTTTATGAACAAGGTTTGGGTGCTGGGCGTAGTGCCTAATATGCAGAGCAGCTATAAGGTGGGTAATATGGGCGAGGCTGTGGGCAGCTTTACCCAGGACCGCGCCAGCGGTATTGGCGGTAAGCAGGGAGCGCAGCCCAAAACGATACCCTTATTCGTTACGGTCAACGACAGCAGCCGCGGCCAGGGGACCAGCGTTCGCGTGCGGCTGGTGGAGGATGAAATGCTGGTGCCCACCATTGTGGACGCCGCCGTTATCAATACGCTGAGCAAGGCTGTGGACCGCAACGGCGGCGGTACGGCTAAGCTGCATTTCAGCATTACAGGCGTGGACAGTAAGAAGCAGATGTTGCGCATCGACAGGGAAAACATGTTTTATTCTAGCGATTCGCTGCTAAAAAATGTGAATGTGGAGCTGACGGAAGCGGTCACTATTTTAATGCAGAATAAATTTGAGCCGGTAAATATTTACGGCATTACCGTGGAAGCCGAGGTCAGCGACCAGGTGCAGGTGGCCGAAATCCAGAGCGTGAGGGCTGCCAATAAAAACGTAAAGCCCGGCGATAAAGCTGCTGTTGAGGTGGTAATGAAGCCTTACCGCGGCGCAGAATTTACCAAAACGGTATATTTTAAGGTGCCCAAGGATCATCCGGGCGGCCGTTTAGCGCTGAATGTGCGCGGCGGCAGCAGCATGGCCTGGGTTATGAACCTTCTGCGCAAACAGCAGGAGGAGGGCGTGCCCGCGGCGCAGCAGAAGAAGGAAAAGCGCCGTACCTTAGGCGATTTTGTCAAGAGCGTCAATAACGCCGATAAAAATAACGAGCTGATTATCGACGTCGCCACCGGCCAGATGAACCCCGAAATGATGCAGAACGACGCGGGGCTGGCCGGGCTGTTGCAGGGATCGCCCTTTAAGCAGAAATATCCCTTTGATTTTATCATTGACGGCGAAGAGGAGATTGTTTTAGAGGTAAGTAAATAAAATTTTCTCTGTGCCATATAAATGTCATATTTTTTTAGTATAATTAGTATAACAAAAGCGGAAGTAGAAGGTTACGCATATGCTGCAAGCAATTTGTAGAGCTCTGGGTAAACGAATATTGGATTTTTGCGCTGCCAGCGGCAGGCTGACGCTGCTTTTTATAGCGACCCTGCGCCGGTTAAAGGACGCGGATATGAAAGAGGTAGTGAGGCAGATGGCTCTTTTGGGAGCCGATTCCCTGCCCATTGTGCTGATGACCATTATGTGTACGGGCATGGTGTTTTCCGTGCAGACGGCTAAAGAGTTTGTGCGCTTAGGCGCCGCTTCCACCGTAGGCGGCATCGTTGCCATCGCTATGGCCCGCGAGCTGGTGCCAGTTTTAGTTGGCGTCGTCGTGGCGGGGCGCATTGGCGCAGCCATTGCGGCGGAGCTGGGCACAATGAAGGTTACGGAGCAGATAGACGCTTTGCGCGTTATGGCGGCTAATCCTATAAGCTTTTTGGTGGTGCCGCGCTTTTTGGCCGTGGTGCTGATGATGCCGGTATTGGTTATCTTCGCCAATTTTATCGGCAATATCGGCGGCTGGATTGTGGCTCACTATTATGCGGGCATCGGTACCTTTACTTATGAAAACTCTATCAGGACGCTGGCGGAATTTTACGACGTGTTCGGCGGCATGGTTAAAAGCTGCTTCTTCGGCGCGATTATCGCCATCGTGGGCTGTTACAAAGGGCTCAACGCGCCCAACGGCGCGGAGGGCGTAGGCCTGGCGACCACGGCGTCCGTAGTGCTTTCCATCATTTTGATTTTTATTTTCAATTATTTCTTATCCATCGTGATTTATGTATAAGGAGTTGGCGCTGTGCAGAATGAAGAACCGATGATTAAAATTCGCCAACTGAAAATTGCTTTTGGGGACAAGGTCGTCCTCGATAATATGGATTTGGACGTTTATGCCGGAGAAACGCTGGCCATCATAGGCCCCTCCGGTACCGGTAAAAGCACGGTTATCAAGGTGCTGACGGGGCTGCTGTCTCCTAATAGCGGCAGCGTAGTTATCGACGGGCAGGAAACCAGCGGTTTTGACGAGGAGCAATGGGACGCGCTGCGCAAGCGTATGGGCGTTGTCTTTCAATATTCCGCGCTGTTCGATTTTCTTAATGTAGGCGATAATGTGGCGTTCGGGCTGCGGCGGCAGCTGCGCCTGCCGGAAGAAGAAATAGCTAAGCGGGTGAGCGAGCTTTTGCAGATGGTGGGCATGCCGGATACGCAAAGGCTGCTGCCGTCGGAATTATCCGGCGGTATGAAAAAGCGCGTGGGCCTGGCGCGGGCGCTGGCGGTGGAGCCGCAGATAGTTCTTTACGACGAGCCCACGTCGGGACTGGACCCGGTAATGACCATGACCATCAGCAGGCTGATACGCAAGACGCAGCGGCAGCTGGGGGTGACGTCGGTTTTAGTGACGCACGATATGGCTTCGGCTTATTCGGCGGCCGACCGCATAGCTATGCTTTACAAGGGCAGGATAGTGCAGCTTGGCACAGTGGATGAGATTAAAAACAGCAGTAATCCGGTTGTGCATGCCTTTATTAATGGACTGGAACGGAAAGAGGAGGATATAGATGGGCAGCAGTGAGGTTAAAGTAGGCGCATTCGCCTTAGGCGGCGCAGTGGTGCTGGCAGGCATCATTACCTTTATGGGAGCGTTTTCCTTCGGCAAAAAGGGCTATGAGCTGCGCATCGATTATCCGCAGGTCAGCGGCCTGATGCCCGGCCATGTAGTGCGTTATGCCGGCGTACAGGTGGGCACGGTAAAGGAACTGAAGGTAGCGCCCGATAAGGTTGAGGTTATTGCTGAAATAGACGATAATATTAAAATTCCCCAAGGCTCCGTATTCAGCATCGCTGCGGACGGCATCATGGGCGAAAAATACGTGAACGTAGCGCCGCCGCTCAAAATGGGGCAGGGCTTTATTACCGAAGGCAGTACGATTAAGGGCGTACCCGGCGGCGGTATGGACGAGTTCTTCGCTAATTCCGGCGATTTGGTTACTCGTTTGGAAAATATCGCCGGCGCGTTTGAAAACATCTTCGGCGACAAGGAAGTACAGGAGTCCATGAAGGACGGCTTTAAAAATATGCGTGATATCAGCGAGAATATGAATACCTTTACTAAGGTAATGGCCGACGTCGCTGTGGCCAACCAGCAGGATATCAGCCGCATGATACAGCAGATGAGCGAGTTGAGCCAGCATATGAACGGCACGGTATCGCATATTGAAAGTATTATGGACGGCGTGGATAATAACGGGCAGACCGGGCGTAACATCGCTGCGATTGTCGCTAATATAGAGCAGACCAGCGAACGCATGGAAAACATTGTGCAGATGCTGGAATCAGTTGCGCAGGATCCGGTGACGCAGCAGTCCTTAAAAGATACGTTGGTTAATGTTAAGGAAACCAGCGCTAAAGCCAATAAAATTTTAGGCACGCTGACGGAAGCCAAGATTTCGGCGGATGCCGGTTATGCCGCCAAGGGCGGCGACTGGCGCGGCAATTTGGGCGTAACGCTGCGGCCCGGCAACGAAGCCTTCGTTTATATGGGCGGTTACGATATCGGCGAAGCCAATAAGTTCGACTTTATCGTCGGGCGGCAGCTGGGCAACGCTGGCGTCAGCATGGGAGCTATGCAGGGCGAGTTCGGCGTGGGCTTGAGCTACGACGTGGGCCGCGATTTTAAGCTGTATTCCCAGCTCTATGATTTTGACGACGCTAAGGTGCGCGTGGGCGGCGAGCTGCGCCTGACCGACAGCTTTTCCCTGTACGGCGAGACCATGGATGTGCGCGGCAGCAAGCGCGATACCTATATGGGCGTAAGAACTTATTTTTAAGCTTGCAGCGGTAGAGGCGCATACTGTGGAGGTTTACAGAAATTTCATTTGACATTTTAAAAGAAAAAAAATATAATTTCTTTATACTGACTGATTAGTCAGAATGAAATGGAGGTTTATCGATGAGTAGACATAAATTAAGTAAACGATTGCTGACTTTGTCGGCTGCCGTATCTTTGCTGCTGTGCCAATCCGCTTTTGCCGGTGAAACCGTGGAGCTGAACTTGCAGGACGCTATGGAGCGAGCCTTCAATACCAACCCCGCGATTACTATCGCCGGGTATGAACGCGACAGTGCGCGCGCTAATTACAACGCCGCCCGCCAAAGCCGCGGTATTACCATTACGGCTAACCACAGCACGCAGCGCGGCGGTTATGACGATAACCAATATTCTCAAGGTGGATGGGTTGCTGTAGATAAAAACGCTAATACCTATATTCCTCGACAAAATTTGGGTAAAAGGATTGGTAATACGCATTCTAATACGCTTACGGCTACGCTGCCTATTTACACCGGCGGTAGGCTGAGCGGTACGATTAAACAGGCCAAGGCCAACTACCTGTATACGGTAGAAGGCGTGCAAAAGGCGTACAACGATATGCGCTCCACCGTAACCAACGGTTATTTCGATATGCTGCAGGCCGGCAATATGCAAGATTTGGGACGCGAATCCGTGGAGCAGCTGGCCGACCATCTGAAAAACGTCGAAGCGCAATACGATGTCGGCGTTGTCGCCAAGGTCGACGTGCTGCGCAGCCAGGTGGAATTGGCTAACGCCAAGCAGACCCTGATTCAGTACGAAAACAATTATCAAATCGCCGAAGCCAACTTGAATAAAATCGTGGGTCTGCCCATGGATACGCAGCTCAAGCTGGATAATATTTTAGTTTATACTCCTTATGACAAAGATTTGGCTTATTGCTTGGATTATGCTTCTACGCACCGCCCGGATATCGAGCAGGCCAAGCAGAATGTAGAAGCCGCCAAGGGCGCGCTGCGCGTGGCTATCGCCGGGCATATGCCGCAGGTAACGGCCAGCGCCAGCCAAAACTGGAACAACACTAACTGGCCCGGCGACGAGAACGGCAACTGGGCTGTGGGCGTAACCGTCAATTTGAATGTGTTCGATACCGGCGTAACCAATTCGCAGATTCACGGCGCGGAAGCCGATTTGGCGAAAGCGCATGAAACGTATCGCAACACTGTGGATTCGGTAAATCTGGACGTGCGTACTAATTATTTGAGCCTGCGCGAGGCTGAAAAGCGTATTGACGCTACGCATCTGGCTGTGGACCAGGCGGACGAGGATTACCGTATCGCCCAGCTGCGCTACATGAACGGCGTTGGCACCAATACCGACGTGCTGGACGCGCAGGTGGCTTTGACCACGGCTAAGACTAACTATCTGAAGGCTTTGTACGATTACAATACCTCCAAGACCGATTTGGAAACTTCTATCGGCGTGCCCATGGCGTTCCCGACGAAGGTGACGGTAGAAGCGCCCAAGGCGAAGGTTGCCGTTGACGCTAAGGCTGCGGACCAACCGGCGGACGCTGAAGCCGATAAGGAAGCAAAATAAAAACGCGCTGAATGAGATAAGCTTATAACTGGCAAGACACTGGTTTTGCCAGTTAATTTTTTGCCCTGTTTAGTAGTATTTGTGAAATAATTGGAAAGAAAGAGGAAGACGCGCTTGCGTGTCGAACTAATATAAGTCTAGCTATAAGCTTACATGAACTTTCCGCCGACGTCTGGCGGAGCGCGCCGCGTGGTTACGGCGCGAAAGATTTTGATAATAACGGCTGGTGGGGCAGATGAAAAAGTATTTTAGATTCATAGGTTTTTTAATAGTGCTGCTCAGCGCAGGTTATATTTTTCTGGTGCATACGGTGATGCCCTCCTATTTGCGGCAGCTGGTGCCGCAGGCCGAGACTATGGCCGACGATTATATCAACGGCAGCGTATCCATCGGCGAGCTGACATGGAACGGCGGCTTGAGCGCAGAGATTGATAATGTGGTGATAAGGGACGCTAACGGCGGCACGGTAGCCGAGCTGCCGCGCACTATCGTGCATGTGCGTCCGTGGCTGGCGCTGGATAAGGGAGCGCGGGCCGTCAGCAAAATAGAGCTGATGCGGCCGAAGGCTTATCTGGTGATGAATGATAGCGAGCAATGGAATATGCAGCACTTGCTCAAGCCTTCTGATTCGGAGGAAACGCCTTTCTATGGCTTATTGGAAATTACCGACGGCAGCCTGCAGGTGGCGACGCCTGAGGGGCAATGGGATTTTGGCGTGGACGGCACGCTGAACGGCGGCGCTAATCCTAAATTTGGCGTGGATATGCAGCTGACCAGCGGTGCGGACAGGTTGGCTGTCAGCGGTTTGATGACTGCCAAGGGCGAAGGCCGTTTGCAAGTGAAGGGCGATAAGCTGGCGTTGGCGGCTTATGGCGCTTTGGCGAAACGCTACGCCGGTTTGGACAATTTGCAGGGCGGGCTGGGCAAGTTAGCCGTTTTGTACGTCAACGAAAACGGCGGGCAGAGATTTTCCGGCGAGGTCGCTTTAGCTGGCCTGCAGGCCGAAGTATCGGCGGCGAACGAAAAACATAAGGTAGCGCTGAACGGTTTGCTGCGCGCCAGCGATAATGTGGTGTCGGTCAATGGCCTTGACGTGGGCGTGGACGGACAGCAGCTGCTCCTGGAGGGCGAGGCTGACCTGAGCGATATCGAAGCGCCTCAGGGCGAGGGCGTAGTGAGGGCTGAAAAATTGGCCTATGGCGGCTATACCGTGGCTAAGCTGCGTCTGCCCTTCCGCGCCGATAAAGAGAATATTATTTTAGACGGCTTCCAGACGGAATATGGCGGCGGCAGCATAAAGGCTAACGGCGCCTACAGCATTAAGGAGCAGGCGCTGACAGCCGACGTTCAGCTGCAAAATATTACTCATCAAATACCTGACAGGCCTGCGGACGACGTTCACGTTAACGCTAAACTAGCGGTGCTGGCGAAAAATTTGCAGGATAAAGTGCAGTTGCATGCGGCGGCGGATACGCTGGATTTGCGCTGGCGCAGTCTGGCAATCAATAAAATGGCGCTGGACGGCGCGCTGAACGAAGCAGGGCTGACAATAGACCATTTCAGCGCTTTTGCCGGCAATAACGGTAGTCTGGCGGTCAGCGGCAGCGTAGCTAAGGATGGCACGCTGGAGCTAAAAGGGCGTATGGCGGACTTCCCTGTAAATCCCTTGCTGGATATCGCGGCGGGGCAGGAGGCCAGCGGCTTGTGCTCCACGGGCTTTGCCATCGGCGGCAAGCTGACGGCTCCGGAATTTTCCGGCATGGTGCAGCTGACGCAGGCCGAATTTTTGAAGCAGAAGATTGACGAGGCTCACGGCTTTATCAGCTTGAAGGATAATGTGCTGACGATTAAAAATCTGGTAGCCAATATGGAGCAGGGCAAGCATTTGCTGGACGGCAGCATAGATTTGCGAGGCGAGGAGCCTGCCTTCGAGCTGTCCCTGGAAACCCAGGGCGTGCGTATCGAACCCATTATGCAGCTTTTGGCTCCTGACGCTTCGGTAACGGGCAATTTGGATAATATTATGCAGCTCAGCGGCACGGTCAGCCATCCGTCGGTGTACGGCGAGGTACACGCTACGGACGGCAGCGCGGCCAGTCAGCTGTTTAACAGCGTATCGGGGCGCTATATTTATGAGAACGGCAGGCTGGAGTTGCACAATTTCCTCGTTCAAGCCTTCCTGGCCAGCATTAAGCTGGACGGTGTAATGACGGCGGATCAGCGTCTGGATTTCAATATGGACGCCAAGAATGTGGATTTGGCGCATCTGCCCATTAAAGACGAAACTGTGGATTTAGACGGTTTGCTGGACGCCAAAGGGCATTTGGGCGGCATGCTGAGCAGTCCTACGTTTGAGGGCGATATCGCCAGCGAAAAAATTTATATTAACGGCGAGGCGCTGTCCGAGCTTCAGGGTACGCTGGACAGCAACGCTAAAGAAAAAAATCTTTTTCAGGTATCGTTTAAGCAGCCGTATAAGGACGACCCGCTTAACTATGGCATTTACAGCGCCGATATCAATATCGATACCGTGCAGCGCTTTGTACAGGGCAAGGTGCTGATGGCTTGGGGCGATATTGGCGGTTTGCTGCGTATGGCGCGGCAGGATTACGATATTAACGGGCAAATGCAGGGCGAGCTGAGCTTTAATCCGCAGGGCAAGGGCAGCGGCACCAGCATCGCCGTTAATGCTGACGACGTTAAAATTCACGAGCTGAATTATGCCCATATGAACTTTAACGGGCATTTGCAAAATGGTATCGTAACCTTTGATAATGTTAAGCTGCAGGAGCAGCAGAATGTGACCGACCGCGGGGTGATTGTAGCCGACGGACGCATAGACTTGCGCAGGAAAGGCATGGATATGTCGTTGTCCTCAGTTAAGGCTAACCCGGCGATTGTGACGGCGGTCATGAAAGATCCGCCGGAAATTAAGGGCGAAATGGATATGACGGTAAAGCTGGGCGGCACGATCGACGAGCCTCAGGGAACAGGCTCTCTGGAAATAGTCAACGGCTCGATAGCCGGAGTAAGTATAGACCGTTTGACGGCCATGCTGTCGCTGAAGGATGATAATATCAATTTACAGCAATTTTCCGCCGTCAAGGATGTCTACGGCGTTAAGGCCGAGGGCGATATTCCGTTGGATTTGTTCCGCTCGCGGGATCAGCGCCGCAATCCGCATGCGCAGATGAATATTATTGCGGATTTAAACGAGGCGCGTATGGGAATTTTGCCGGCCATGACCCAAATGGTGGAATGGGGCGTGGGCGATACCCAGGGACAGGTGCGGTTGGCCGGTACTCTGGAGGAGCCCTTGCTCTTTGGCTCTTTGAAAATTACCGAAGGCGCGATGAAGCTGAAATATATAGATACGGTGCTGGAAAATATCAATCTGGATGTAGATTTTAACGGCAATACGGTGCTGCTGCGCGACCTTTCCACTAAATTGGGTAAGGGTACGCTGTCTGCCGAGGGCAGCTACGCGCTGAATACGTCCATAGATACCGGCTATAGCCTGCATATTATGGCTAAGGATGCGGAAATTGCCTCCCAGATATTTACCGGGCGCATTAACAGCGACGTGACTATCGAGCCGCAAAAATACCGCGACTTTAGTAAGCCGCGCAGCAATAACGCGCCGCCCCCATTGGCTTATCGTCCTTTGGTTAAGGGCAGCGTGCGTTTGGACGACGTGCTGGTAAATATGCCGACTATTCCGGAGCTGGGCGAAGGAGAAAGCAATATCGGCCTTGATATGCGCGTGGATTTAGGACGTAAAATTCATTTGTATAATAGCTATTTATACGATATCTGGCTGGGCGGCGGCATTCATATTAAAGGCAGCAGCAACTATCCGCGTATCGACGGAACGATTCAGGCTGATAAGGGAAGCGTTACTTACCTGCGAACCGACTTTAAGCTGAATAAGGCAAGCCTGAACTGGATTGAGCCGGGAAGCTTCCTGCCTAACGTCAATTTGGAAAGCACGGCGCGGTTCAGCCGTTATAATATCTTTATGAAGATTAACGGACCCGTGGAAAATATGGATTTGCAGCTGCAGAGCGACCCGCCCATGGAGCGAAATACCATTATCAGAATGCTGACGCTGCAGCGCGATACGGCGGGCAGTAACGAGGTTACCTCCGAGGATATGAATAACCTGATGACCGTGGGCCTGCAAATGACGGTGCTGGGCGACGTGGAAACATTGGTTAAGCAGACTCTGGGATTGGACCAGTTCCGCATTTATACGGGCAAGGTACGTTCCGGTATCGGCTTTGAAAGCTCTAAAGACCGCAATCAGGAGCTTACGCCGGACGAGCGCAACCAGTACAACGTGTTGGTAAGTAAATATTTGAACGATAAATTGATGATAGGCTACACAACCAGCTTTGACGCTCTTGACAGAAGCGTTTTCGGGCAGTACGATATTAGCAGGCATTTCAATATCACGTATTCCCGCAGCTACGATATGTCGGATACGGAAGACTGGTATGGCCTGGAATATAAAATCAGCTTTTAATTATGTCAGATAACGAGTAAGAGGGGAGGTGGAAGCATGCTGCAAAGCTATTTGGAGGAGCTGCGTAAAACGCCGCTGCTGGAGCCGCAGGAGGAACGCGCTTTGTGGGAGCGTTCAGCGGCGGGCGATTTTGCGGCGCACCAGCGTTTGATGACGGCTTATCAGCCGTTGGTCTTTAAGCTGGCCGTCGGCTTTAAGCTGCCGGAGGCAGAAACGCTGGAGCTTATTCAGGAAGGTATGGTCGGGCTGCTGGAGGCGGCGGAAAATTACGATTATAAGCGCCAGGTAGCCTTCAGCCTGTTTGCTACCTACCGCATTAAAGGCAGCATGGTGGATTATCTGCGCCGCAGCTCGGATAAGGGGCTTCTGTATCTGGACAGCGATATTGGTCAGGGCTTTACTTTAAGCGACGCGCTGCCGTCTGCGCTGGCTTCGCCTACGGAGCTGGCCGAGCGCAAGCTGCTGCAGGAAAAAGTGGCTCAGGCTATGGACCGCCTGCCTGCCAAGGAGCAGCAGGTGCTGCAGGGCATGTATCTGGAGGACAGGCCCGCGCAGGCTGTGGCCGAGGCTATCGACGTCAGCCTGGGGCATGTGTACCGTCTGCAGAAGCAGGGGGTGCGCCGTATCCGCGGTATGCTGTCGCGCTTTATGCACGATTTTAATAAGGAATAAAGCGACATTAGTATGTTTATTGCGTAAATAGAAGCATTTCAGCGAAAATTAACTCAAAGCTGGTAAAATCTGCTTAAACGGTCTGTTAAAATTCCTGATAATTATCGACTGTTATAAGCATAATCGTTTATTTTTCGATTCCGGCAGAAAGGGGTTTTAGCATGGAGCGGTCGGGCCGTTCGCTTTTTCGGCGTATCCGCAGCGTAAGAAGCAGTTTGGATAACGCGGAGCAAAGCTTTTTAGACAATAAGGATATTCGCGGCGAGCTTGACCTGATGCTGGCGGAAGCAGAGCTAAAAAACCTGCGCCGGAAAAAGGACGTTCCCTGGAGCTGGAACCGCCACCTTTTGGCGGCCTGCGCCGCCGGGCTTTTGGTTCTGGCTGGCTTCGGCGGTTGGTATTGCGCCAAGGACCATTATTTGCAGAGGCGGGCGGCCGCCGCTCCGGCAGGAGCGCACGTGTCGACGCCGGTAACTGCGCCTGTGCGGCAGGCCGTTCCCGTTAAAACAGCGGTCGCGAAGCAAACTGTTCAGCAGGATATCACCGCTGCCGGCGAAGAACCGGAAAAGCAACAGGTTACTATATCTAAAGCCGATATGCGCAAGCTTGTGCAGTCGGCGCGAGTGGAGTTAAGCAACTCTAAATGAAGCGCAAGGAGGATAATCCATTGATGAAAAGAACCCTACGGCAGCCTTTGAGGGTGGGCTTGGCAGCAATGCTGCTGGGCTTGCCGGTTTATGCTGATGATATACAAATCGCGGAGGCTGCGACTCCGCCAGCAGTCTTGGAGTCTGCAGCAGAAACAGACTCCGTGGAGGCGGCATATACGGCGGCTCGTGAGAACGCCGCCCAGACTGCCGCTGCAGCCGACGCTCAGAATAGTGCAGCGCCGTCCGACGCCGCTGCGGCAGCTCCCGCAGACGAGCCTGAAACTGTCGCCGTGCCAACGGAACCTGGCGTACAAAAGGCACAGGAGCCTGAGAAGCAAGCAGAGCCTGCAGCCGAAGCTGTGCAGGAGCCTGCGGCAGAAGCAGCTGCCGTTCAGGAGCAGAAGCAAGAAGAAAACCGCTTGGAGCCGTATTTGGGTAAAACCATTACCAAGCAAATAATCGAAGGCAACGCTACCGTTCCCGCAGAGGACGTTTTAGCTGCGTTAAAGACTAAGCCCGGCATGGAATTTACGGAAGCCGGACTGACGGAGGACTTGAGCGCCATTTACGATATGGGCTGGTTCTATGATTTGCATCCCGAATTTAAGGCTGTGCCGGAGGGCGTGCAGGTTATTTACCATGTGCTGGAAAATCCCGTGTATAAGTCCGTCAAGGTGCAGGGCAATACGGTTATCGACAGCAAAAGGGTGGACGCCTGCTTTGATTTGGAGCAGGGCAAGGTCGCCAATTTGAAGCAAATCAATAAAAGCGTGCAGAAGCTGGAGGAGGAATACCGTTCCAACGGCTATATTCTGGCGCGCGTAACGGACGTGCATATGGAGCAGGATGGCACGCTGAACGTGACCGTCAACGAGGGCATCGTCGAGGACTTCAAGGTAAAGGGTAATGTAAAGTGTAAGGATTACGTTATTACCCGTGAGATGAAGCTGAAAAAAGGCAAGCCCTTTAACGCCAAGGACGCTCGCCGCAGTATGCAGCGCGTGTACAACCTGGGCTATTTTGAAGATGTAAATATCAAGCTGAATCCCGGCCGCGAGCCTAATTCCGTCGAGGTAGAAATTTCCGTAGTGGAAATGAACACCGGTACTTTCGGTATCGGCGCGGGCTACAGTAACGCCGACGGCTTTGTCGGCATGGTTTCCATCGGCGATAAGAATTTCCGCGGCACTGGCGACAGGGTCAATATCCGTTGGGAATTTGGCGGCGAGGATAACAAGAACTATGATTTCAGCTATACCCGTCCTTGGATTGACGATAAGGAAACCAGCGCGACGCTGAATTTGTACGATATCACTAACGAATACGCCGACTATAATATCGACGGCGACGAAATCGCGCGTTACGATAAAAAGCGCCGCGGCCAGGAGCTGACCTTCAGCCGCAAGACGGATAATGAATTCATAAGCAATTATATTACCTTGAAGAACCGTGAGGATATCTACAAGGGCGAAGCCGACGGCTATGAAGGCGATACCGACCAATATTATGAAAAGCAGTTTACCAACAGCGGCAAGTATGAAAGCTGGATGCCCAGCACACCGGAAGAACGCCGTAAGGAAAACTTCGGTACGACGCGCAGTATTACGCTGGGGCGCGTCTTCGATTCCCGCGATAATATTTACGATCCCCACGAGGGCAAGCGCATCGGCTACAGCTTAGAGTGGGCCGGCGGCCTGGGCGGCGATTTTGACTTTACTAAATTTACCGCCGATTACCGTTATTACTATCGTGCGGGCGGCGAAAGCGTTTGGGCTCTGAACTTGGGCGCAGGCTATGCCGACGGCGATATGCCGCTGAGCCAGCGCTTCTCCATGGGCGGCAGCGATACCCTGCGCGGCTACGAGGACGACCAGTTCCGCGGCAACAGCATGGTTAAGGCTACGCTGGAGTACCGCTTCCCCATTGTTAAGAAGGTACAGGGCGTACTCTTTACCGATAACGGTTACGCTTGGGATAAACGCCACGAGGATGAATTTGATTTCGGTCTGATTAAGAACAGCTACGGCGTGGGCCTGCGCATCAATTCTCCTTTGGGCCCCGTTAAACTGGATTATGGCTACGGTGAGGACGGCGGCAAGTTCCACTTTAGCTTTGGCGGGCAGTTCTAAGCTGTGGGGCGATGGCTGTAATGAAGCTGAATAAAATTTTAATCCTTGCTGCAATGACATGCTTGCCATTGCAGCAAGCTTTTTCTGCGCAAATTGAAAATGTCAGCGTGCAGGTGGTGGACGTCAACGGCGGCACCAGCCAGATTTTGCTGGATAAAATGAGCGGCAGTATGCAGGTAGTCGCCGATCAGCTTTTTTTGGATAAGGACGCCGATAAGGTGGCCGCCGCCGGCGAGGATTATAAACGCCTGCTGACGGAAATAGGCGACCGCGTTTTTACAGGCTACGAGCTGAGTGGGGTGCGGCTGCAGCCTGGCGCGCAAACTGATATTGTGCTTTATGCCAGACCGTGGAACAGGATTATCAGCCAGCCGCTGGTGGATTTGCAGTTTTCCGGCGTAGAGCCGCAGACGGCGGAGCTGCTGCAGCAGCGGATACCGTCGCTCAAGCGGGAGCTGGAGCAGGCCATCAGCGGCGCGTCCGAGGACGCCGGGGATTGGGCCGGCGGCGTGCTGCGTAAAATGGCGCGGCAGCAGGTGGAAGAACGGCTGCCGGAATTTAAGGCGGCTGTGGACGTGGTGCAGGATAAGCAAAGCACCGTAGTGCAGGTGGTCATTTATCCCGTAGGGCAGCTGGTGAGCAATATTAAATACGAGCTGCGTAGCGAAGCCATTCCCAATATTCTGCTTATGGAGCTGAAGTATAAGTACTTAGCCGAATGCGATAAGCTGCGCGGCTTGCCGGTGGCTTATGTGCAGGCGCATAAGGAGGAGCTGGAGCAAATACTGATGGATAAACTGCTGGCGGAGCAGGCTGTGCAGAATTTTCGTTTACAGCCGTCTGTGCGTTTGACGCCGGGCGCTAATCTGGGCGTCAATATTATGATCAATTCGGACGATTATAAGCTTTGGTTCGAGGGCTACGGCGATGTCGGCCGCGATAAGGATAACCTTTCCGGCAAAGCGCATATAGGTAAGTTTATTTCGCCGCAGGACGAGGCTTTCGGCGAAGCGGAGGTTATTCTGGATGACGTGCAGTGGCGCTTCGGCGCAGGCTATGCCCGTTATTGGGGCAAAAGCGTGTGGAGCTATATGCGGCGAATGCCCGTAGGCGATAACGATTACCGGCTGGAATATAATTTAAGTCCCAAATGGCGCTTGCGGGCCGAGCATTTTTCAGGCGACGACCGCAATGAATTCGGCGTGCGGTACCGCATTCACGAATTTTTGAGCGCCGAGTACGTCTATGGCGGCGATGAATTTTATTTACGAATTATAGGAAATCTGTAGCAATTCTTGAAAGAATGCTTGCAGACTGCTATAATAAATTATATATGTGTATCTATCTAAATTTTTAGTAAAGAAAGTAGGGATTCTGATTATGATGCAGCAATTGCGTAATCCTAAAAATGTAAAACTGGTGTCTCTCTTTGTTGCGGCCATCTTTGTTTTAGGCTGCTTCGCTTTGTCCTTGACGCAAAGCGGCTTTGGCAAAACGGCTTCCGCAGCGTCCAGCGAATCGGCTATCGGCGTAGTAAATTATCAGATGCTGATTTCGCAAAGCCCCGACCTGAAGGGCGTGGACGACGCTATGAAAACGGAAATCGAGAATGCTCAAAAGGATTTTGACGAAAAAAGCAAGGAAATGAACGAGGCCGAAAAGAGACGCTACTATACCCAGATTCAGGAGCGTTTGCAAAATAAGCAGAAGGAGCTCATGGACCCGGTGATTAAGAGCATTGAAGCTACGATTAAAAAAGTAGCCGATAAGAAGGGCTTGTCCGTTGTCGTAGAAAAGAGTACTGTGGTTTACGGCGGCGTGGATATTACGGACGAGGTAGCCAAGGCTTTGCAGTCCGGTAAATAAGGCTTTCGCTAAATTATTGTGTTGTCGTTAGGAGGAGGTTGGCATGGTTGGGAAAACGCTGGGGAAGATAGCAGTCGCCGCGGCAGTAGCCATGCTGATTTCAGCTTGCGGCGCCAGCCGTTTGGGACCGCAGGATAAAATCGCCGTGGTTAATTGGGAAAAAGCCGTCGGCGGGCATCCGCAATACGGCAAGCTCAAGCAGGGCGAGGGCGTGCTCAAGGATTTGCTGGGAAAACGGCAGGGACAGGAAAAGCTGGCGCAGGCGCAGCTGGGAAGTCTGAATAAGCTGCGCAATTTACGGCAGCTCAGCGAGCAAAGCTATTTGACGGCGGACTTTAATACCAGAATGGTGGAGCAGCGGGAAATAGAAAATAAAAAGCTGCAAAGCTTTATCGCCGCAGCCGAGAAGGAAGCGGCAGAGCAGCTGGCTCCGCGTAAAAAGGAAATCGAGGACAGCTATCAGCTGAAAATTTTTAACCTGCGCGCGCTTTTAGAATCCATCAGGCTGAAGCCGGACGAGCGCAAAGCCTTGCAGCAGGAGCTGGAGCAGGCTCAGCATGAGCGCGGCAGTCGCGTGATGGAGCTGGAGCTGGAAAAACAGGCCTTGGTCGACGCCAAGGTTAAGCCTTATGCGGCGCAAATGCAAGCGCGTATGGCTGAAGCGGCGGCCGCTTATCGCAGTAAAATGCAGGCGCAGCTGTCGGATAAGGACGATCGGGACAAGGAGCTGATGAGCGCCGCACCCAAGGCGTTGCAGAACGCATTGGCGATTATGGACCGCGAGATTGCCAAGCAGCAGGATAAGAACGACCGGCTCAAGCAGCAGATTAATAAGGATATTGAAAGCCAGGCCGTGCGTTTGGCGCACGAACGCGGCTACACCATCGTATTTAATCAATATAAGGTTAATCTCAAGGCCGAAGATATAACGGACCTTGTGATAAGCAATTTGAATAAACAATAAAGCAAAGAATATGATAAGCGAGGTTTTGAACATGAAAAAAATAATTGCAGGCTTGCTGGTTGCAGCTTCTATGCTGACCTTTGGCTGCAGCGGCCGCAACGCAGAATTTGGCGTGGTCGATATGAAGCAGGTGGAAACGGAAGCTCCCGTAGTGAAAAACACTAAGGAGGACGTAACCAAGCAGATGAGCGATTTAAAGGCGCAAATGGATAAGGATATGGAAGGCAAAAATGGCGAAGAAGCCGCTAAGATTGCCGAGGATTACGGCGCTAAGGCCAAGCTGATTCAAAGCGAGGCGCAGAATAAGCTGAAGGCCAGCCTGGATACCGCTCTTAATCAGGTAGCCAAGGAAAAAAATTTAGGCGCTATTATGATTAAAGAGGCCGTTCCTCAAGGCGGTACCGACGTTACTAAAGAGGTTATTGCCAAAATGCAATAAAACGCACCCTGAGCGGGCGGGTTGGCCCGTCCGCTTTTCGTGTTCAGTAAATATTTTGCTGGCGCGGTGTATTTGATGGAGGTTTGAAATGGAGAAGAGTGTACAAGAATTAGCAAAATTTTTACATGGCACAGTGGAGCATGATAATCCGGAGCTGAAGATTACCGGCGTAAACGGTCTGGTAGAAGCTGGTCCGCAGGATATATCCTTTGCCGTACCGCCCCATGTGGAGCATTGCCATTTAAGCAAGGCCGGCGTTATGGTGCTCAGTCCTGCTGACCCGGAGCTGGACGGGCGACCGGTTATTCGCGTGGAAAATCCCCGCGCCGCTTTTGCCGCCCTGCTGGAGCTGTTCCGCCCGCAGGAGGATGTGGAGCGCGTAATCAGTCCTTTAGCCTATGTTTCTCCGGAGGCTAAGCTCGGCAGCAACGTGGCTGTGCAGCCCTTTGCCGTCGTAGAGGACGGAGCGGAGATTGGCGACGGCTGCGTGCTTTATCCTCACGCTTATGTGGGCAAGCGCGTAAAAATGGGCAAGGATTGTACGCTTTATCCTAATACTACCGTGCGCGAGGACTGTGTGCTGGGCGACCGCGTAATTTTGCAGTCCGGCGCCGTTATCGGCGGCGACGGCTTTGGCTATATTACCCAGAACGGCAAGCACAGCAAGGTACTGCAGACCGGTAACGTAATTTTGCAGGACGATGTGGAAATCGGCAGCAATACTTGTATTGACCGGGCTACGGTGGACAGCACTATCGTGGGCAAGGGGACTAAAATCGATAATCTGGTACACCTGGGCCATAACGATATTCTGGGCGAGAATTGCCTGGTAGTGGCGCATGTAGGTATTTCCGGCAGCGTAACCGTGGGCAATAACGTAACCTTCGCCGGACAGGTTGGTACTGTGGGACATATTACCATCGGCAATAATTGCGTCTTTGGCGGCAGAACCGGCATTACCAACGATGTGCCCGATAATTCCGTGATGGGCGGCTTCCCTGCTATGCCCATGAAGGAATGGCTGCGCCAAGAGGCTAACGTGCGCAAGGTGGGCGATATGTTCAAGCGCATTAAAGCCTTGGAAAAGGAATTGGCGCAATTGAAAAAATAAACGATGGCCGGCGCGCAAGCAAGTGCCTGAGGCATAGCAGCAGTGCGCGCCGAGCGTGAGGTAAAGTGTTTGGTTATTATACTGTAAAATTTTTTAGCAAATTGATGTGTATTCTGCCGGTATGCCTGCGAAATTTGTTCGCCGCCTTTTTGGGCAGAGTGGCCGTTTTGGTGGTGCCTGCATGGCGTTTGCAGATGGCGGCCGCCAACGTACAGGAATGTTTGGGCGTGGACGCCAAAAGAGCCCGGCAGATAGCCGAGGACAGCCTGCATCGTTTTGGACGTATGGTGGTCGAGGTACTGCGTTTTCCTTTGCTCAATAAGGACAATATTCATGAGCTGGTGCAGGTTGAAGGGCTGGAATATCTGGAGCAGGCCTACGCCGAGGATAAGGGCGTCATTATGTGTACGGGACATTACGGCAACTGGGAGCTCTTGGGCGCTACGGTGGCGCTGCACGGCTATCCCATGCTGTCCATTACCCGTAAGCAGAACAACAGCTATATGGATAAGGCCATCAACGAATTCCGTCAGATGGTGGGGCAGAAGGTAACGTACAACCGCGGCAAGCACGGCTTGCTGGCTATCAGCAGAATGCTCAGGGAAAAGCATCTTTTGGGCGTGCTGTACGATCAGGATACCAACGACGACGGCGTGGAAATTGAGCTGTTTGGCAAGCGATCCATTATACCCTTGGGCGCGGCCGCCTTATCGCGCATTTACGGCTCGCCAATCCTGCCTATTTTTTTACATAATAACGACGACGGCACCTGTACGGCAAAAATCTATCCGCCGCTGTACACGCAGCATACTAAGGATAAACAGCAGGATTTTTACGATGTTACTAAAAAGCTGGTGGACGTTTTGGAACAGGAGATCACAGCCCATCCGGAAATGTGGTTTTGGGTGCATGATCGCTGGAAGGACGGCAAGCAGCGATTTGGCAGGAAAAAATAAATTATAAAAATTATACTAAGGAGGATGAAGATGTCCGAGCAAAATAAAGCAAGGCAGCATACCATCGCCAAAGAGGTTTCCTATTCGGGAATAGGCCTTCACTCCGGCAAGGATGTGCTGATGACCTTTAAGCCGGCTGCCGCCGGGGCAGGCATTATTTTTGTGCGTACCGACCTGCCGGGCAGACCGGAAATTAAGGCGCTTGCAGAAAATGTCAGCTCTACGGTGAAGGCTACAACCTTGAGCGCCAACGGCGCCGAGGTTTTTACGGTCGAGCATTTGATGAGCGCTTTAGCCATGATGGCTATCGATAATATTTATATTGAAATGTCTTCCCCTGAGCCGCCGGTAACGGACGGCAGCGCCAAGGTTTTCTGCGAGCTGCTGGAGAAGGCCGGCCTGCAGGAGCAGGAGGCTGAGCGCAGGGTTTATGCCGTGGACAAAGCGTTTACGGTATATGACGGCGACCGTTACATCGCCGTGCTGCCCTATGACGGCTACAGAATTTCCTTTACCTCTATTAACAAGCATCCCATGCTGGGCACCCAGTATTTTGATATTCTTTTGGATAAGGAAAGCTATCAAAAGGAGATTATGCCTGCCCGCACAGTGGCCTTTACCCATGAGCTGGAAATGCTGCGTAAAATGGGCCTGGGACTGGGCGGTTCCTTGGAAAACGTGGTTGTTTTCGACGAGGATAAGATTCTTTCCGTGCCGCGTTTTGAGGACGAGCTTATCCGTCATAAAATACTTGATGTGATTGGCGACCTGTATCTTTTAGGTCCTATTAAGGCGCATGTTATCGCCGTAAAAACCGGCCACGCATTTAATTCGCAAATCGCTAAGCAGATTCAGGCTTATAGAACAAAGGAGGAGTAAATCATGACCGTTCTGGATATTAACGAAATAAAGAAGATTCTACCCCATCGTTATCCCATGCTGCTGGTAGACCGTATTCTGGAAATTGAACCGATGAAGCGCGCTGTAGGCATCAAAAATATTACGGCTAACGAAATGCAGTTTTTAGGTCATTTTCCCAATGAGCCCATTATGCCCGGCGTGCTGCTGATTGAAGCTATGGCGCAGGTCGGCGGCGTAGCTATGCTGTATCCCGAAGAAAACCGCGGCAAAATCGCCGTTTTTGCTAAAATCGACAACGTGCGCTTCCGCAAGCAGGTAGTGCCGGGGGATCAGGTGGTAACGACTGCCGAAGTAACGAAAATTATGCGCGGCAATATGGGCATTATCCATTGCGAGGGCAAGGTGGACGGCAAGGTAGCCTGCGAATGCGACTGCACCTTTGCCATTATGGACCCGAAAAATTAAAACGCGAGAAAATTATCAAACAAGCAGAAATAAGTAGTATAAGCGAGCTAGACGGCTTATTTTGGATTAAATAAAGAATAAATACCTTTTTCGGCCTGTAAAAAAAGCTTGCTGGCTGTGATTATAGTATTATATTTGAATTTAATTGTTTGATTAATTTTCTGGGGAGTGAAGATAATGAGTTCGATAATAATGCCTGAGAGCGGAATCCATGAAACGGCAATTATTCATCCAGACGCAGTTATTGGGAAGGACGTAAAGGTAGGGCCTTATGCTGTTATAGATGAGGACACCGTTATTGGCGACGGTTGTGTGATTGGCGCTCATGTTACGATTCATAAATATACTACCGTGGGTAAAAACAATCGGTTTTTCCCCGGCTGCTCGATTGGCGCCGTACCGCAGGATTTAAAATTTGTCGGCGAACAGACGCGGACGATTATTGGCGACGGCGGTACCTTTCGTGAATGCTGCACCGTCAACAGAGCCTGCGGCGAAGGTAATGAAACGCGCATCGGTAACAATATTCTGATGATGGCCTATACCCATGTGGCCCATAACTGTATCGTGGGCAATAACGTAATCATGTCCAACGTAGCTACGCTGGCAGGTCACGTTATTGTGGAGGACCGTGCCGTTATCGGCGGTCTGGCTGCTGTGCACCAGTTCTGCAAGATCGGCCGCAACGCTATGGTAGGCGGCATGGCCCGCGCCTCCCAGGATATTCCGCCCTTTATGATTGTAGCCGGCGACCCGGCCTTCGTATCCGGCTTGAACAGCGTGGGCCTGGCACGCGCAGGTATGCCGCAGGAGGAACGCAGCGAGCTGAAAAAGGCTTTCCGTATTCTGTACCGCAGCGGTTTGCCCCTGCAGGAGGCTATTGCTACCATGGAAGCGGAGCTTAACAGCTGCGAGCCGGTAGAGCATTTGATGCGCTTCCTGCGCACTGTAGAGCGCGGCATTATCCGCACTCGCAAGGGCTGATGGCTATGGAGGTTTTAGGCGTACTTTCCGGCGTCGGTCATCTGCCGGTGGAGGTGGCGCGGTCGGCCAAGAGCCTGGGCTACGAGGTTGTAGCCGTAGGCGTGGTTCCCGGTATCGACGAGGAGCTGGCGGACAGCGTTGATTTTTATTACGATATCAATATCGGCAAAATAGGTAAAATTATTTCTACGCTGAAAAAGCATAGAGTGACCCGCGTGACTATGATAGGTAAGGTAACGAAAGAGGTTCTGTACAAGGCAGGCGCTATCGTTCCCGACCTGCGGGCGATTAAAATTTTAGCCAGCGTGCCCGACCGCAAGGACGATACTATTATGAACGCTATCGTTAAGGAGCTGGAGGGCGAGGGCATCGAGGTTATGGACCAGACTGTGCTGATCAAGCCGCTGCTGCCGCAGCCCGGCGTGCTGACCAAGCGCAAGCCTACGGAGGCAGAGCTGGCCGATATGGAATTCGGCTTTGAAATGGCGAAGGCCATCGGCGGGCTGGATATTGGGCAGACTGTGGTGGTGAAAAACCGTGCGGTGATGGCGGTGGAGGCTATCGAAGGCACGGACGCCTGCATTTTGCGCGGCGGTTATTTAGGCAAGGGCGGCGTTATTGTGGCCAAGGCTGCCAAGCCGTCACAGGATCAGCGCTTCGATATTCCCGGCTTCGGCACTAAGACCATGGAATCAATGATTTACGCGGGAGCTACCGGCATTGTCATTGAAGCTGGCAATACCTTGCTTGTAGAGCGGGAAAAAGTAATTTCTTTGGCTGATAAGCACAATATTACTATTCTGGTTAAATAAATATCGTAAAAATTTCGCATTTCTTAGCGGTTGACAGCTTATGTCAGCCGCTTTTTGTGTTATAATATATACTGAATATGTGTAGGTTGTAACGAGGAGTTATTATGGTGAAAATTCTCATATCAGCCGGTGAAGCCTCCGGCGATATTCATGCGGCGGCAATTACTGCTGCCATAAAAAGTATGGACAGCGAGGCGCAGGTCTTTGGCATGGGCGGGGACGCTTTGCGCGCGGCCGGCGGCGAGGTGCTGTTCGATATCAAAGACCACGGCGTTATGGGCTTTGTGGAGGTTATCCGCAAGCTGCCGGATTTGTTCAGGCTGCGCAGCAATTTTGCTAGGGTTATGGACGAGCGCAAGCCCGATTGCCTGGTGATAGTCGATTACCCTGGCTTTAATATGAAGCTGGCGAAGCTGGCCCATGATAAGGGCATACCGGTAGTATCTTATATCGCTCCCTCGGCCTGGGCCTGGAATAAGGGCCGGGCTAAGAGCGTAGCTAAGCTTGTGGATAAGGTGGCCTGTATTTTTCCCTTTGAATACGACGTATATAAAGAAGCTGGCGCACCCGTGGAATTCGTGGGGCATCCGCTGCTGGATATAGTGAAGCCTGCTATGACGCGGGAGGAGGCGGCGGCCTGGGCCGGTAAGGAACCGGGAAAAAAGCTGGTGCTGATTATGCCGGGCAGCAGGCTGATGGAAATAGAAAAAATGCTGCCCACGCTGCTGGCAGGCGCCAGGCTTTTGCAGAAGCAAATGCCGGAGGTGCAATTTGCTATGCCGCGGGCCGGAACCATTCCTTTGGAACTGCTGCAGAGCAAGATTAAGGAGTCCGGCTTAGAGGTTAAAATAACGGAAGGGCATAATTACGATTTATTCAGCGTTGCCGATTTGGCGCTGGCCACTAGCGGCACCGTTACCTTGGAGGCGGCTTTGTGCGGCCTGCCCAGCGTTATCGTCTACCGTACTTCGGCGCTGAACGCTTTTATCGCCCGTTTGGTCATCAACATACCCAATATCGGCTTGCCCAATATTGTAGCAGGCAGGCAGATTTTGCCGGAGCTGCTGCAGGAGGACTTTACTCCCGTTAAATTGGCCGGCACAGCCGCAGAGCTGTTGAACCCTGAACGCCGCCCGCAGTTGGACGCAGATTTAGCGTATATGAAGCGGCGCTTAGGCGAGCCAGGCGCGGTGGAGCGAGTAGCTCAACTAATTTTAAGAATAGCTGAGGAGAAGAAATGAATTTATATTTTCGCGCATTGCAATATATACGCCCCTATATATTCCGCGGCTTGTGCGCCGCTATTTGCACTGCTATCGCGGCGGGCGGCACGGCCTATCTGCCATGGATCATTAAAGATATGGTCGACCAGGTGCTGAAGGAAAAAAATACCGATATGCTTAACTATATCGTCGCCAGCATTATCGTGGTTTTTATTATCCGCGGCTTCGCTTATTACGGGCAAAGCTATTTAATGAATTATGTTGGTCAGCGCGTAATTATCGATATCCGCAAAGCGGTTTTTGAAAAATTACAGCGTTTGAGTTTGAGCTTTTACGATAAAAATAAAACCGGTACCATTATGAGTTATGTAACTAACGACGTTAACGCCCTACAGTCCGCTATGGTAGAAAACGTGGTGGAAATGGTAACGGAAAGCGTTATTTTGATCGCTTCTATTGTGATGATGGTTTATCTGGACTGGCGCTTGTTTTTAGTTACCTTTAGTACCTTCCCTGTCGTGCTGCTGTTTATCGACTGGTTTGGCAAGCGTATCCGCAAATCGGGCAGCCGTATCCAGGAGGTAACGGCCGATATTACTTCCGTTTTGCAGGAAACGGTTTCTTCAGCGAGGGTGATAAAGTCGTTTGTTCGCGAAAATTATGAAATAGGCCGCTTCGAACGCGAAAACCTCAATAACTTCCGCGCGAATATGAAATATGCGCAGCTGTCGGCAACGTTGACGCCGACCATCGAGTTTGTGGCGGCTGTCGGCGTAACCATTATTTTGTGGTACGGCGGCAACAGCGTTATTGACGGCAAGATTACGGCAGGCAGCCTGGTTGCCTTTTTGACTTACGCCGTCAATATTTCCAATCCAATTAAGCGCCTGAGCCGCGTTATCGGCAATATCCAAAAAGCGCTGGCCGCAGCACAGCGCGTTTTCGACGTGCTGGATTTACCGGAAACCATTAAAAATGCGCCGGACGCTAAGGCACTGCCCATGGTAAAGGGCAATGTGAGCTTTAACGACGTTACCTTCGCTTATAATCCCGGCGAGGTTGTATTGAACCATGTCAGCTTTGACGTCAAGCCGGGTGAAATGATAGCTTTTGTCGGGCCTTCGGGCGCAGGCAAATCTACCGTCGCCAGCCTGCTGCCGCGCTTTTACGATGTAACGGAAGGTAGTATTACTATCGACGGGTACGATATCCGCGGCGTGACGCTCAATTCCCTGCGTGAGCAGGTGGGCATTGTGCCGCAGGAAACGGTGCTGTTCAACGGCAGCGTGTACGATAATATTTTGTACGGACGCTTAGACGCTACCAAGGAAGAGATTGAGGCTGCGGCCAAGGCGGCTAACGCTCATAATTTTATTATGGAGCTGCCCGACGGGTACGAAACTATGCTTGGCGATCGCGGCGTTAATATTTCCGGCGGGCAGCGTCAGCGTATTTCCATCGCGAGGGCTATTTTGAAAAACCCGCAAATCCTTATTTTGGACGAAGCGACCTCCGCCTTGGATACGGAAAGCGAGCGCGTAGTGCAGGAAGCATTGGATAGGCTGATGATTGGCAGAACCTCCTTTGTTATCGCTCACCGTTTGTCGACAATTAAGAACGCCGATAAAATTATGGTTTTGGAAAAAGGCTGCCTGGCGGAAGTGGGTACACACGACGAGCTGATGGCCAAGGACGGCTTGTACGCTCATTTATATAAAATTCAGTATCGCAGCAAAGAAGCCGATTAAGGCGAAAAGAGGTCAGTAAATGTATTTTCTGTATAATATTCTCATTTTAATAGTGCTGGTAGTTTTTGTAATACCTTACTACACCTATCGCCTGTTTACGGAAAAAGGTTTTGCGCTGCGGTTTAAGCAGCAGGTCTTTGGGCGTATTAAGCGCGAAGAGATAGCTAAGGTTATGCGCAAGGACTGCGTATGGATTCACGGCGCGTCCGTAGGCGAAATCGTTGCTACCAGCCCGCTGGTCAAGCAAATCCGTAAGGAAATGCCCGACCGTCCGGTTTTGGTATCCGCCTTTACCGTAGGCGGTTACAATATGGCGAAGCAAATCATTCCCGAAGCGGACGCTATTATTTACTTCCCGCTGGATTTGCCCTTCGTGGCCGAATCCTTGGTCAAGCTTGTACATCCCGGCGTTTTTATGCCGGTAGAAACGGAGCTGTGGCCTAATTTTCTGCGGGCTATCCGCGAACGGCATATCCCCGTAATGATGGTCAACGGGCGTATCTCGGAAAAATCGGTGAAAAATTATAAGTACCTTTACGGTATCTGGGACGATATGTTGAATACCGTAACGCGCTTTTGCATGCAGTCCAGCATCGACGCCGATTATATTGCGCATTTGGGCGCCGAACGCAAGAAGATTTTTGTTACCGGCAATACTAAATTCGACCAGACGTATGCTGAAGTAACGCCTGCGGATTTGGAAAAATACCGTTTGGAATTAGGATTAAGGAACGATTACCCGATTATCGTCGCCGGGTCCACGCATCCCGGTGAAGAAAAGATTTTGCTGGAATCCTTTAAGGCGGTGCGGGAAACTTATCCTCATGCCCGTTTGGTAATCGCTCCGCGTAAAACGGCTCGTGCCGACGAGATTGCCAAGCTGGCGGCGCATTACGGTTATGAAACAGGTTATCGTTCTAAAATGCTGGAGCAACAGGGGGAGCGGGCGGAATATCCGCTGCTGCTTATCGATACTATCGGCGAGTTGGGACGCATTTACGCCGTAGGCGACGTAGTTTTTGTCGGCGGGTCTTTCAGTAATACCGGCGGGCATAACGTGCTGGAACCAGCGGCGCATGCCAAGCCGATTTTAGTTGGCCCCAGTATGCAGAATTTTAAAGATTCCTATGCCCTGTTAAGCAAGGTGAAGGCTTGCAAAATGGTGCATAGCAAGGATGAACTGACCAGCGAAATATTGGATATTCTGCAGAACGGCGAACGCCGGGCGCAGATGGGCGCGGCTTCTTTGCAGGTTATTAAGGAAAACCGCGGGGCTGACGTGCGCAGCATCCGCTATTTAAAGGAATTGCTGGAGCTGACTGCAGTGCCTGCGCGCGAATACTCCGTTTACCCGGTTAATACGCGCAACCTTACGGACGAGGGCGGCGCGCGTCTGCGCCACGGCGATGCTGTGATTCAATATATTTATCGAATCGCTTACGGGCCGGAAACGCCGTTTATGGGCTGGCTGCTGCTGTCCCTGCTGCGGGGGATGTCCTATTTGTATGAATTCGGCGTCTGCTGTAAGCTGAGCCTGTATGAATCCGGCATTTTAAAAGGTGAAAAGCTGAACTGCTGCGTTATTTCCATCGGTAATATTACTGTCGGCGGCACAGGCAAAACGCCCACGGCGCAAAAGGTAGCGGCCATTATCAAAGCCATGGGCTACCGCGTGGTTATCCTCAACCGCGGTTACCGTTCCCATTGGGGTAAGGAGCTGGGCGTAGTGTCCGACGGGCAGAAAATTTTTATGACGGCCTACGAGGCGGGCGACGAAGCTTACCTGATGGCTAAAACATTGCCCGGCATACCAGTTATTATCGGTAAGAACCGCGCCGTTACCGGCCGCTATGCTGTTGATAAAATGAAAGCGGAGGTCATCATCATGGACGACGGCTACCAGCATTGGCAGCTGGAGCGCGATTTGGATATGGTGCTGGTGGATACGCTGAATATGTTTGGCAACGGTTGCGTGCTGCCGCGCGGCACCTTGCGCGAGCCTTTGCAGAATCTGGCGCGCGGCGATTTGTTCCTGCTGACCAAGACGGATCAGAGCAGTAAGCTGAACCGGCTGCAGCTGCGCAATATTATCGCTAAATACAACGCTAAAGCCCCTGTGGTGGAAAGCGTGCATCATCCTAAAAATTTTGTGGAAATTGCCGATTGGTATAAAGGCATTTCCGAAAACTTTAAAGAGCTGGACGAGCTGCGCGGCAAGGACGTTATGGTCTTTTCCGCTATCGGCAATCCGTCCTCCTTTGAACAGACGCTGTCCAGTATCGGCCTGAATATTTTGGAGTCGGTGCGTTACCCCGACCACCACGATTACGGCATGCTGGAAATGCAGTACATTAACGAACGCGCCAGCAGCTTAAAGGCTGTGGCCATGATCGCTACGGCGAAGGACGCCGTTAAAATTCCTACCGAATTTATTTATTCAACCCGCGAAATACCGTTGTATATCCTGAATATGGATATCTGCATTACCGAGGGAATGGATAAGTTCAAAGAATATATTAATAATGCCATTAAAAAGGAGCTTGATAAATAATGAAGGTGTTATGTGTCATTCCTGCCCGTTACGCTTCGACCCGACTTCCGGGCAAGCCCTTGTCTTTGATTGCAGGTAAGCCGATGATTCAGCGCGTTTATGAGCGTGCCTGCCAGGCCAAGCTGCCGGATGAGGTAGTGGTGGCTACGGATAACGAGCTGGTGCAAAAGGCTGTGGAAAGTTTCGGCGGCAAGGTTATGATGACCTCGCCCGACCATCCCAGCGGTACCGACCGTTTGGCCGAGGTGGTGCTGAGCTATCCTGACGCCGACGTTATCGTTAATGTACAGGGCGACGAGCCCATGCTGCCGCCGGAGGTTATCGACCGCTTGGCAGAAGCTTTTGCGGATGAGAATTTGCAGATGGCAACCTTAAAAACCGCTATGCGGGAAGAGGAATACGATAATCCGGCCGCCGTTAAGGTTGTAACTGACTTGAACGGCTATGCGCTGTATTTTTCCCGCAGCCTGCTGCCCTATCCCCGCAAAAAGCCGGAGAATTTCAAGGTATTTAAGCATGTGGGCGTTTACGCTTACCGCCGTGGATTTTTGCTGAAATACGCCGCTTTGGCGCCGACGCCGCTGGAAAGAGCGGAAAGTCTGGAGCAGCTGCGCGCGTTGGAAAACGGCTATAAAATTAAGGTGTTGGAAAGCGATTTTCAAGGCATCGGCGTAGATACGCCAGAGGATTTGGCGGCAGTCAACGAGCTGTTTGCTAAAATGAATAAATAAAGGAGGCTGACCATGCAGATAGTTAAAGTTGGAAATTATGAGGTAGGACAGGGTCATCCTCTGATGCTGATGGCAGGCCCCTGCGTCTTGGAGGGCTATGAGCGCAGCCTGATGATCGGCCAGCGCACGAAGGCTATTTGTGAAAAGCTTGGCATCCCCTATGTGTTCAAGGCTTCCTTTGACAAAGCCAACCGTTCTTCCTATGCCTCCTTCCGCGGTCCCGGCATTGACGAGGGCTTGAAAATTTTAGCTCAGATTAAAGCGGATCTGGGAGTGTCGGTGGTAACGGATATTCACGAGCCCTGGCAGGCAGAAAAGGCCGCCGAGGTAGTAGATATTCTGCAAATTCCGGCTTTCCTGTGCCGTCAGACCGATCTGGTATGGGCCGCGGCGAAAACAGGCAAAACCGTGAACGTAAAAAAAGGTCAGTTCCTTGCACCCTGGGATATGAAGAATGTCGTAAAAAAGGTGGAGGAAGCAGGCAACCGTAACCTGCTTTTGACGGAACGCGGCGCCAGCTTCGGCTATAATACGCTGGTGACGGATATGCGCGGTCTGGCGATTATGCGCGAGCTGGGCTACCCCGTAGTGATGGACGCTACTCACAGCGTACAGATTCCCGGCGGGCAGGGCACTTCCAGCGGCGGCCAGAGCCAGTATGTGCCCCATATGGCGCGGGCAGCTGCGGCTGTGGGCATTGACGCCCTGTTCTTAGAGGTACACGATAATCCGGCAGAGGCTTTGTCCGACGGACCCAATATGGTGCGTTTGGACGCTTTGGAGAAGCTGCTGGCCGACGTTTTAGCTATTGATAAAATTGTGCGCGGTTAAGCTGTGGAAAGGTGGCGGCAGATATGGAAGCAATGCTGGAGCATGCGCGGGAGGTCTTGCGTATGGAAGCGGAGGCGGTGTTAGAGCTTGTTCCCCGCATAGATGAAAACTTTGCAGCGGCAGTAAGCATGATTTTGGAGTGCCAGGGCCGCACGGTAATTACCGGTATGGGCAAAAGCGGCTTGATTGGCCGCAAGATGGCGGCTACGCTGGCCAGCACCGGCACGCCGTCCTTTTACCTGCATCCGGCCGAAGGCATTCACGGCGATTTGGGCATGGTGACCTGCCATGATGTGGTCATTGCCCTGTCCAACAGCGGCGAGACGGGCGAGGTGCTCAATATTCTGCCGTCCCTGCGCCGTATTGGCGCGAAAATCATCGCTATGGTGGGCAACGCCAATTCCACTTTGGGACGCAATGCGGACGTTATTCTGAACGTGGGCGTTACTAAGGAGGCTTGCCCTTTAGGGCTGGCACCTACCAGCAGTACTACGGCGGCGCTGGCCTACGGCGATGCTTTAGCCTTGGCGCTGCTCAAAAAGCATAATTTTACGGCCAGCCAGTTCGCTATTTTCCATCCGGGCGGCAGCCTGGGGCGCAAGCTGCTTTTGACTGTGGGCAATATTATGCATAAGGGCGATGAGAATCCGACGGTTTTGTCGGATACGAAGGTGCAGGACGCGCTTTTTGTTATTACGGACAAGGGCTTGGGCGCTGTGTCCGTGGTGGACGAGAACGGTATTATGCAGGGCGTGCTGACGGACGGAGATATCCGCCGCGGCTTGAGCAAGGGCGTGGGCTTTTTGCAGCGCCCGGTTAAGGAGCTGATGACGGCTAATCCCAAAACCATTACGCAGGATAAGCTGGCGGCGCAGGCTTTGCATTTAATGGAAAGCAACCGGCCTAAACCGATTACGGTGCTGCCTGTCATCGATGAGCAGCGCAAGGTTATCGGCCTGCTGCATATGACCGACTTGGTAAGGCAGGGAGTGGTATAATGGCTAAAAATAAAAAGACGCAGGAGGAGTTGGAAACTCTTGAGTATATACGTCATGTAAAGGACTTATTTCCTCGTTTGGAAAGAATACGTTTGTTAGCTTTGGATGTTGATGGAGTTCTGACTGACGGGACTATTAACATTGGAGATGATGGCGAGGCGTTTAAAAGTTTTAACGCCAAGGACGGCTTGGGGATTAGTTGCGCGTTGCGCAGCGGTTTGCAGATAGCTCTTATTACTGGGCGTAAAAGTCCTATTGTACACCGTCGTGCAGAAGAGTTAGGGATTACATTGATGTGCGAAGGAGTAAGGGATAAGTATACGGCGCTGACCATGCTATATAGGTCTTTAGGTCTTCAGCAGGAGGAGGTCGCTTATATGGGCGACGATCTTAATGATTTACCTGCTTTTAAGGCGGCGGGATTAGCATTTGCTCCTGACGACGGGGTGGGCGAGGTTTGTGGCGCTGCAGATCATATTACTTTCTATCCTGGAGGAAAGGGTGCAGTACGCGAGATTATTGAGCTAATTTTGCGGGCTCAAGGAAAATGGAATTCTTTGGTAGATTCCTATCGCCAGGACGGACAAGGAGATCAACAATAATGTGGCTGTATTATCTTTTAAAAGCTATTAGCACGGTGGTTTCTTGGCTGCCATATAAAGCGGTGGTGGTAATCGGCAAGGGTATGGGCCGTTTGTACCATAAGATTGCGAAGAAGCAGCGGCTGCGTGCGGAAGCAACTATCCGCGAGCGTTTGGAATATAATGAAGAACAGGCGCGAGCTACGATTAAGTCGCTGTTTATCAATCTGGGTATTACCTTTATGGAAATTTTATACATGCCGGCTTTGAACCGCGATAATATCCGCGGCCTAGTGACCTTTGACCGGCCTGAGGTTTTATGGGACGCAGTGAGGGAAGGTCACGGCGTCGTCATGCTGGCCTGCCATATGGATAACTGGGAATGGCTGGGCGCCGGTCTGGCGCTGAACGGCTTTCCGCTGAGCGCAGTGGAAAAGCCCCAGCCCAACAGAGTGTACAGCGATTTTATGAACGAGCTGCGCACAGGCGTGGGTCAGGAAATTTTTTCACGCGGGACCAGCGAAATACTGGGTTGCGCGCGCGCTATGAAAAAGGGACGCATGCTGGGGCTGATTGCCGACCAGGACGGCGGCTACGACGGAATTTTCGTACCCTTTTTGGGCAAGATGGCTTCTACGCCTACGGGTCCCGCTTATTTTGCCCGTAAGTTCAAAGCGCCGATTATTCCTATCTTCATTATCCGCAAGCCGGACGGCTATGGGCATCAGGCCATCGTTCGCGACCCGATTCGCTATGAATTTACCGGCGACCAAAAGGCCGACGATTATAACGTAACCTTGAAGATGACCCGGGAGGTCGAAAAAATCATTAAGGAATACCCAGATAACTGGATTTGGTTCCAGCACCGCTGGAATACGCCATATACGCCGCCGGAGGAGGAAAAAGGAGCAGATGAAAAATAAAAAGATAGTCCTGTCCATTGCGGCAGGCATCCTCATTGCCTGCGCTGTAATTGCCTGGCTTATGCTGGGCGGCGAAAAGCCTGTGACCGTTAAGGTGGGCGACGGCGTCAGCGCGCAAATAAATTCTTCCTTGAAAAACAGCATATTAAATCGCGAAAAGGATGGGAAGAAGCTGTGGGAATTTACAGTTGAGGAAGTAGTCAACGACAGACAAAAGAACGTAGCTTATCTAAAGGGCATTAAGGGGAAGGTTTACCGCAATGATGGCAGCTATTTGGATATCACAGCGGAAAAGGGCTATGCCGAAATTAATAAAAATGATTTTTCTTTGGAGGGCAGCGTTAAAGCCGTACTGAACACGGGCGGCGAGCTTTATGCGGATAAAGTAACCTGGAACCAGAATAAGGAGCTTATCACTGGCGAAGGGCATGTAAAAATGCTGAAGGATGCGTGGACTGCTACTGCAGATAAGGCGATAACTACCAGTGCGTTTAAAAGTGTAAAGCTTAAAGGAAATGCTAAAGTTGTGAAAGGCGGCGAATAAAATGAATTATACAAAGAAAATTTTACTGACGGCTGCTGCCGCGATTTTGACGCTGGGACTGAGCGCTACTTGCTTAGCTGCTGCAGATAATTTCAGCGTGCAGGCCGACGAGATGGAATATAATCTGCAAACAGGCGAAGGAGAGGCTAAGGGGCATGTGGTTTTGTTGCAAAACGGCGGCAAGGCTACGGCTGATTATGCTAAGTTCAACAGTAAAAGCAAAAGCGGCACGCTGATAGGCAATGTCATTGCCGATCGTGAGGATGCGCATATTGTCTGCAATGAATTTATTGCTCATAATGAAAATGATCTTTCCGCTGTCGGTGATGCCGTAATTACTAAGGAGGGCAAAAGCCTTAGCGCCGATAGAGTGGATTATTATAAGGAGCGTCAGTTTGCGGAAACTATTGGCAGCTGGGCGCGCTTGACCGATGTTGACGGCAGCGTAATGAACGCGGCTAAAATAGATTACGATATGGCGCAGGGGGTAGCCAACGCTTATGGCGGCGTTGACATTGACAGTCCGGCTCGTGACCTGAAGGCTTCTGCCGATAGTGCTATTTACAAAACTGATAACAGCGGTTATGTGGAGCTTATTGGCAACGCCAAGGCTACGCAGAACGGTAATTCTGTAGCCGGGGATAAGCTGCGTTTGACCAATACCAATGTAGCCGTTGCCGACGGCAATGTAAAAATTCATTACATTCCGGAAACACAGCCTGCTGTTACCGGCAAGGAACAAGACGCTGAACAGTCCGCAGCAACAGGCACGGAGCAGCAAAGCGAACAACAGGTTGTTCCTGGCATAACGCAACAGGATGAGCTGGCTGCGGCTTAATTAACGGAGGGCACGAGCTTGGTTATTAGAACAGATAAATTGGTTAAAATTTATTCGGGGCGGCATGTGGTGGACGGCGTCAGTATCAGCGTGGAGCAGGGCAGCGTAGTGGGGCTTTTAGGTCCTAATGGCGCAGGCAAGACAACGACCTTCTACATGATTGTCGGTATAGAAAAGCCTGATTCCGGTACCGTTACTTTGGACGGCAAGGATATTTCCGGTATGCCCATGTATGAGCGGGCTCGCAATGGTATTGGCTATTTGCCGCAGGAAGCGTCTATTTTCAGCAAAATGACGGTGGAAGACAATATTATGGCGATTTTAGAAACTACATCTTTGTCTGCGGCCGAGCGGGAGGAAAAGATGAACGCTTTGCTGGATGAATTTCGCTTAAACCATGTGCGTAAAAGCGAGGGCAAGGCTTTGTCCGGCGGCGAGCGCCGCCGCGTGGAAATTGCCCGCGCTTTGGCCACCGACCCGGCCTTTATTTTGCTGGACGAGCCTTTCGCCGGTATCGACCCCATCGCGGTTGCCGATATTCAGGGCATGATCGCTCATTTAGCCCAGCGCGGCATTGGCGTACTCATTACGGACCATAATGTGCGCGAAACGCTGAGCATTGTCAATAAGGCGTATATTTTGGCAGAAGGCAAGATTTTGCTGCATGGCGACAGCAAGACCATCGCTAACGACCCTGTGGCCAGGAAGTATTATCTTGGCGATCACTTTAGTATGTAGGAGGAAGAAAAGTGGGTTTACGTTTATTAGACCGTTATGTTTTAAGGGAACTGCTGTATCCCTTTATCTTCGGAATTGCCGCTTTCTCCAGCATTTTTATCGCCAGTACGATGCTGTTTAAGATTACCCAGTACATGACTCGTTACGGCGCTTCTCTGGAAACCGTAGGGCGTTTATTCATGTATAATTTGCCGGAGATCATCAACTATACCTTTCCCATGTCGATGCTGCTGGCTGCTTTGATGGCCTTTGGCAAGCTGTCGGGCAGCAGTGAGATTGTGGCTATGAAGGCTGGTGGCGTCAGCTATTACCGTATTGTGGCGCCGGTGCTGGTGGTTGGCTTTATCGTCAGTATGTTTTCCATGGTGTGGGCAGAGAAGGTAGTGCCTGCCTCCAAGGCGGAAGCTTCGAGAATACTTAATGAAGAAATAAGGCATAACAGCAGGCCTTCTACCCAAAGCCATATCGTCATCAAAACTATCAGCGGAGATACGCAGCGCGTTACCTACGCTAATAAATTTGACGAAAAGCTTGGCAAAATGACCGATATCACTATCGAAGAATTCAATAAGGGAAGAATATCCCGCATTCAAACGGCCAGAGAAGGCTATTGGGAAAACGGTACCTGGCGCATTGTCAACGGTAATGTTTTCGCTTTGGACGACGAAGAGGGCGTGCAAAGTACTGCGAAGTTTAAAGAGCAGATTATTCCGCTGAACTTTTCTCCCAAGCAGATATCCTGGGAGCAAAAGGATCCGGAGGAGATGACCATTCGCGAGCTGCGGGAATATATTGGTATGCTGGAAAAGCAGCAGACGCCTACTAACAGGCAATGGTGCGAAATCTTCATGCGCATCAATATTCCGTTGGCCAGTTTCTTTTTCGCGATGATTGGCGCGTGCTTAGGGACGCAGAAGCAGCGTACCAGCTCGTCCATTGGTTTGGGAATCAGTATCATCGTAATTTTTATTTATTACGCGATTATGACCTTTACCACCGGGTTGGGCAAGGGCGGAGCTATGCCGCCGCTGTTGGCCTGCGCGCTGCCTAATATTTTGTGTCTGTTTACAGGTTTGTACCTGATGAAAAAGAAAAACGTGTAGGCGGATTTTTATTATGATGATTTAGGGAGGCGGTTGCGTGGTCGGCATTAGACTGATTATTGTGATGGCCGTCGTCGGCGGCTTGATCGCTTATATTGCTGACAAAATGGGCAGTAAAATAGGCAAAAGGAAAATGTCTGTTTTTGGTTTGCGCCCTAAATATACGTCCATCCTGCTGACTGTCACCAGCGGAACAATAATCGCCGTGTTGACAATCGGCGTAATGGCGGTCGCTTCGCAGAGCGCGCGTACCGCTTTGTTCGGTATGGACAAATTGCAGCAGGAGTTGAAGCTGCTAAACGAAGAAAAGGAAGACGCGGCAGCCGCGCTTACGGCTGCTAAGGATAAAGTGGACGAGCAGAACCATAAAATCAGCCTGCTGGACGCTAAAATTTTGGAAAGCACCAGAGAAAACGACGAAATGGACGCCAAGCTGGCGCAGGTCAACGATATGTACAGCAAGGCGCAAGCCGAAGTAGCAAGCTTGACCGACGCCAAAGACCAGCTGACAGGCGAAATAGAAAATTTGGAAAAAACTACCGAAGCTTTGCGCAAGGGCATTATCAATATGCGCGAGGGGCAGGTTTATTACCGTGCCGGCGAGATAGTTTACGCAGGCATAATGCGCGGCGGGCTGAAGCATGAAGAAAATATCGTCCAGGTTAATTGGCTGCTGCAAAACGCTAACGAGGCCGCTTTGCAGCGCTTAGGTGTGCGGCAGGAAGAAGAGCAGCCGCTGCAAGCCATATGGCTTTCCAAAAACATGGTCACTGACGCTGTGAACGCGTTAGATAAAAGCAAGGGCAATTTGTTTTTCAGATTGCGCACCGTAGCTAATATTATTGTGGGCGAGCTGGTGGTTTGTGAAATTGAAATTTTTGAGAACCAGTTTATTTATCCCGACGGGTCTTTGATTTTCAGTAACGAATACACAGGCGTCAGCCCGGAGCTCTATGAAAACGTTATTATGGCCTTTTTGACGCAGGTCAACCATAAGGCCGTGGAAGCCGGCGTGCTGCCAGACCCGCTGACTGGCAAAGTGGGCAATATGGACGCGGCGACGATGATTGAAACCAGCAACGCTATGCGCCGCACTAACGGTAATTTTACGCTCAGAGCTTATGCCAAGGGCGATATCACTACGGCCGGACCGGTCAGGGTGCGGCTGGAGGTGCTGCCCAATAATGAATAAGTATTTGGGAATCGACCCGGGACGCAGCAAAACAGGCCTGGCCCTGGTGGCGGCTGACGGTAGTATTCTGGCGCTGCACATTGCGGCGACGGACAGTATTGCCAGCGAGCTGCGCACTTTCATTGGTCAGGAACGGCCGGCGCAGATTATTATGGGCAACGGTACTAACAGCAAAGCCATCGGCGCTGCAGTGCGAAAGGCTTTTCCCGATGCGGCTTTAGCGTTGGTCGGCGAAGCGCACAGTACGGAGGAGGCGCGCAGCCTGTATTGGCAGGAAAATCCGCCTCATGGCTGGCGGAAGCTTTTGCCTTTGGGCCTGCAGGTGCCGCCGGAGCCGCTGGACGCTTATGCGGCTGTAGTGCAGGTGCGGCGCTGGCTGGCGCAAAGCAAGAGTTTGTAGTTTACGGCTATGCGGACGTGAGCAAGGCGGCTCGCGCTGCATAGCCTTTTGTATAGAAAAGAGGTAAGAAATGCAGAATTTAACTGACTTGAGCAGCAAGGATTTTTTGACGGCTTTGGCTTCGGCAGCGCCCACTCCGGGGGGCGGCGGCGCTGCGGCTATGGCCGGGGCTTTGGCGGCGGCGCTGGCTTCTATGGTAGGCAATCTTACTGTGGGAAAGGAGCGCTTTGCCGCGCAGGAAGCGGAGGTTAAGGAGCTTTTGGCGCAGGCCGAGGTTGTCCGGGCAGAGCTTTTGCAGTTGGCAGAGGACGATGCAAAGGTTTTTGAAAGCTTTATGGCGTGCTATAAGCTGCCGAAAGCGACAGATGAGGAAAAGGCTGCGCGGACGCAGGCTGTGCGCATGGCGGCTAAACAGGCGGCGGCGGTGCCGTTAGCAATTGCCCGTAAGGCTTTAGTGACGCTGCAGCTGGCAGACAGACTGGTGGCGATTGGCAATCCGGGCGTAATCACCGATGGGGCGTGCAGCGCTTTGCTGGCGCGTACGGCTTTGCGTTGCGCCGATTATAATGTGCGCATCAATTTACAGCTGACGAAGGACGCAGAGTATAACGAAACGGTGAGCAGCGAGCTGGCTGCTATGCAGGAACAGGCTGCATTGCTGGAGACAAGGGCTCTGCGGGCGACGGACGCAGCTTTAGCGTAAAAGGCTTGACGTAAGGACGCTTTTAACGTATAATTACTTTTATATGGAAAGGTGGCCGAGCGGTTTAAGGCTCTAGTCTTGAAAACTAGCGAGGGTGCAAGCCTTCCGTGGGTTCGAATCCCACCCTTTCCGCCAAAGAAAAAAGTGTACAGAAGGTCTTGCCAAAAAGTAAAACTTCTGTTATACTAATATAGTAGTCTAATGGAGTGGTACTCAAGCTGGCTGAAGAGGACGGTTTGCTAAATCGTTAGACGGTTTACCCCGTGCGTGGGTTCGAATCCCACCCACTCCGCCAAACCAAGCGGTTATTGAGCCTTCGGATAAATCCGAAGGCTCTTATTTTTTTTGCGGGTGGACAACGAGGTGGACAATAAAAAATTCTACTACCAATTGACTTTGACCTAAGGATTATTATAATATTTTGTTGAGGGCTTCAATGGCTTTGTCTTGCATGGTTTTCATACAGTGGGCATAGATATCTAATGTAATACGGCAATTGCTGTGGCCTAGCCGTTCAGAAACAACTTTGACGTTGACACCTGCTTCTAGCAGCCATGTAGCATGAGTATGCCGCAGATCGTGCATTCGCACATCTGTTGATATTCCTGCGGAACGTAGAATTTCTTTGTATTGATGCGCAGAAAATGAGTTAGGGCTGCGAGGTAGTCCTTGCTGGTTTGAAAGTACCCATTCAGATGTCATATAGGGATACCCATAGCGTATGGATTGTATCTTTTGCCATAAGCGATAACGTTTTAGAGCGGATATTAAATTATTGGGTAATGGAATTATACGCTGGCTAGATTTTGTTTTTGCTGTATCCTGAATCTTGATTCCGTTAGCGGTGGTTACTACTATTTTATCAACCTTTAAGGTTTTAGCCTGAAGGTCAATATTTTTCCATTCAAGCCCGTATATCTCTGATACTCGCATACCTGTTCCTAACGCTAAGGATACGACTAACCAGGCTGCCCTGTTACGCTTTAAAGCAGAACTTCTAAGCCGTTTCCCTTCGTCATGGCTTAGAACATGTATTGCAGGCGGTTGCACACGGAGCGCTTTAGTTTTTTCTGCTGGATTCTTTTCTAGCAGAGTTTCATCAACAGCAACGCGAAGAGCAGAAATAAGAAGTCGCCTGGTTGAGTTTACACTCCTTGGCGCAATACCAGAGCACTGGATGCCGCCGTTTAGCAGTAGAAAATTGAAATGCTTTTGCAACATAGAGCCATTTATGCTTGTAAGTGGCATATTGGAAATAGCGTATGGTTTAATGTTCCGGTTTATAAGATTAGCATAACGCTCAAAAGTTTTTACTTTAACTGTATTTTTTATAAAATCATTAAGCCATTGATCTAGCCAACATGAAAGCGTATATGAGCTTTCTGCTGCTGTAATGGCTAGGTTTTGCATAAATTCATCAGCTGCTTTTTTTGCTTCTTTAGCTGATTTTTTGCTTGTGAATAATTTGTGTTTGGTTTTGTGATGGGTCGTGTCAACATAGCTGATTTTAAATTCGTAGCGTTGACGCTTTTCATTGAAGGTAATGCTACCTTCTCCGTTTGCTCGTTTCATGTCTTATCAGACCTTTCCTAAGTAATATGCGAGTGCCGCCTTGTAAGACGGCACTCTGAAAATTATTTGGAGTTAATCAATTGTTCCAGATATTTACCGGGAATCAGTAGCCGTTTTCCTAACTGCTTGGACGGAATTCTTCCTGATTTGATAGCCGAATAAATTGCAGATATGCTCATTGGCAACGGACCTCCATTGGCAGAGATTAACTCTTTAGGTGAGTAGAATCGATATGGATCAATATTAATCATTGCAAAGTCCTCCTCAGTACAATAATATATAATTGAAATTTGTTACTATTCGATTACTTTATAGCAAATTAAGCAGCTTACCGGAGATTGGCAATTTGGAATGCGCTGTTTCTTGAAATTACTTGATGGGTAAATTTTACGCAAAGCTTTGCCGAAGGATAGCTCAGAAGAGCTATCCGGTGGTGCGGGGAAATGATTATTTGCCAGCCAGCTTTTATAAAGTTCAAAAAGTAAACCTATTCTGATATAGTCATCATCAGAACCAGGGACTACCCTTACGTCTAAAAAATTCTTTAGATAGTCAGGGGTTATTGTTGGAATAGAATAACCTTTTTGGTATACTTCATTAAGATTATAATTGCCGGTAAAAATATAATTTCTTGAGCGAAGCGCTATGTAAGCTTGAATAGCTTTCCTTGTTATACCAGGAAGTTCACTTTTAAGTTGTTCCAAAAGTTTGTAGTTAATGCCATTATCGGGAACTGAATATTTAAATGGAATGACTAAAATCCGCTTTAAAAATGCTGGATCGCATTTTTCTGTAAGCAATATATTATTGGTTGCAGCGATAATTTTGGCTGTATTACGGAATTTTATGCAGGACTTAAATTTAACATCAGCGCTAAGCAAATCGCCGCCTGTGAGTTCTTTGAGCCTGCGCACTGTTTTTGTTGATAGTGGAGCGTCTCCCATTTCGGCGCTTGTGTTTAAAGCTTTGCCAAAAATTTCGCTAATGCTGAATTGTTGGCCTAGATCGTCTATATTGATTGCGCTGACAAGATTTTCAGGAAATAATGCTGAAATTAGTGAAATTAATGTTGATTTTCCGCTATTGCCAACACCTTGTAAAAGGAATAAAACCTTAGCGGCCATATCATTGCTTATGCAGAGACCAATCATTTCAATAATGCGCGTTTGAAGTATCTGATCATTACCAGTAATGCTATTTAGATATTCATCAAAGATGTGGGTATTAAATGATTTTTGGACATCAAAATAGCTTAGGTTTACGTAAGTACGGAAAAAAATATGTGGATTAGGAGGCAGGAAAGTCATATTATCTGTATTTAGATATCCGTCTAAAAAGCAAATTAGATGAGATTGGGCTAAATACTGATCATCACTAATGACATATTTATCGTCGCATTTGATAAAGTTTGTTATTTCTGTGTAGAGTTTGATTGTACCAACTTTTTCGGCTTCTTCTCGAAATAATTTATTGAGCTGGCGGTAAAATTCATTTTCTGTGAAGGGGATATAGTAACTGGATACAAGAATATATATTGTTTCTAAATATATTCTTACATGCTTTGTATGAAGGAATTGTTCGGCTAACTGTGCAGCATTTGGCTTTGGCGATTTTTGCATATTTTTTATAGATGGATTGTTTAATTGGCAGGTGGTTGACTGGTAGCTTTTGGTTAATGGATTTGTAACTATGGTTTCTATTGGCGATTGTGGAGAATTTTTTTGCGTTCCAAAAGTTTGAGGAAAAACGATATGCGTAGAAGCATCTTTTCCTTGGTGTGCGCTGGTATAGTAGCTTTGGTCTGATGAATCTGTAACTATATTTGTTGTTGGTGGTTGTAAAGCAATTTCCATGATCTTAGAAGATTGAGCAGGAGTAATATATGCTGAAATTATTTTGCAAATTTCAGGGCATTTTTCTTGGAATACTTCTGAATCATAGCAATATTGCATTGCTTTTAACATTTCGTCATCAGGTAATATTCTCTCGTAAAGGGACGTTCCCTTATAATAAAGAGAAAATAGTCCGCCATTGGAATAAAACTCTTTAATGGTTCTGGCGTCTGATTGATTAAGTTTGTTGTAGATGTTATTTTGCATAATGCGTAACATCCCCTTTCCAAAAATTTAATACCGCTTAGGCTTGTTAATAACAAACCTCGCTGGTAGTAAGATAAGTATATATGAAAAAAGGATGATTTAGAGTGACTGAAAAAATCGTAACACCTGATTCAGAGGAAGATAAGTTTATACTAGAAGTGCGAGAAAAACTTCACAAATATTTACTATATGAAGATCAGTATAAATACGGTAGTCTTGATTTACTCGAAAAAGAGCTGGATAAAGAAAACCCAAATTATAAAAAATTTTTGAGAGATAAAGTTAGTGAAAGTGATTTATGGTGCGATATTATATTCATTTTATTTAGAGAATCCATTTATAATTATGATAAGAAAGAGATTTTATATAAAAATATTTTAAAGTTTCGGATGCTCTCCAGATGGGTTGAAAAAGAACTCTGTACTAAAGAAAATATAAAAAAAGATATTAAATTCATTATAAATGAAATATTACAATATATAGATGAAATTATTAATGAAGAAAGAAGAGGAAATAATTTTTATAAATTATCAGAAGATGAAAAAAATAAAAAGCTGATAATAATAAACGAATTAATAAATAAACTAATGATATGGGTGAAGAATATTATTGGATATGAGGATTATAGAGATAATAGCAGATTAAAGCGAAAGTTATACTTAATATTATCAAAAACTAAAAATGATGATTATGAAAGACAACCATTATTAATTTTTTATATTGTTCTTCAAATTCTAATTAATTTGAAGAAAGAAATTAAACGCAGAAGAATTCGTAGTGCTTATTCTGTAATAAGTGCGTGTATTGTATTTTCTCTACTGCATAGTTTGTATTATCGTAGCTATAGAAAGAAAAAAGATAAAATTAATATAATCAATAAATATAGATATTACTTTGGCAATGAACTGCTAAAATACATAAACAATAGATATGAAGGCTATATACAGAAATCTCAAAGCAATGAAGAAGTTGAAAGCAAATTAAGAATATTAAAGTTAAAATACGAAAAATATGTAAATGATAGGATAGTCTTTAATGGAGTAAACAAACATGGAAACGATGATCCGGTTGAACTACGGAAATATTATTATAAAATGAGAGGATTATTGTATGGATTGAGCATAGTGAGTTGTAATTATATTGATTGTATGGCAAAAAGAGGGAAAGTTGTTCCTGCTGATTTTTATATAGAACTCTCAAAAGCTATTAGAAATAATGAATTGCGCCGTTGTAAAAATTGTGGAATTAGAGTTTGGTGGCCTAAGTGGTGGAAGGAAACAGCTAATAGTAAAGAAGAAAAACAATGTCTTAATTATATGGAATTTCAATATTTCTTTTGGCTTGATGAATATAGCAAAGGAAAATTAAACAGGATTTTTAATTGTAAAATAAAAAAATAGACAGGAATTTAGAAGAAATATTATGCGATAGAACTGGAATTTGGGGTGGATTTTATAGGAGCAGTGGACCTGCGTATGATAAACCAACAATAGAAAGTGATGAAGATAGGAGGGCTTTATTTGAATCATATGGCAATCAAGTATGTGCTAATGGTTTAACTCGACTTTATCAACGTATAAAATTCATAAATATAGAACCAGGAACGATACTTAGGGATAAAATAAAAAATATTAAGAACCTAAAAGCATTGTTAAGAAAAGCCGACTCTAATAAATATAATCACTATCTTATAGAAACTCAAAAAAAATTGAATTCATATGATAGCCAGATTATAAGAGCTTTTTTGAGAGGCGAGATAGATTTTTTATTTACAAGGACTTATAAAAAATTAGATAAAATTTTATCGGAGCAGAAAACAGAATCGGAAAATATGGTCTAGTTCCTGTTCCAACAGTAAAAAACAAAATATTATATATATTATAAAATGTAATTCGTATATAATTTAAATGATATTAATAGACTTTCTCTTGATGGAACAGGAACTGGAACTAAAAACTTAGAGTTAGTTTTATAGAAATAAGTAGAGATATTTTGGATCAGAGGAAAGGATTGCAGATGTAATATTTTGTAATTTTGGTTATATATTATTATAATGAATTGCAGCTTGCCGGTTTCTAAATATATTAGAAACCCTTGCAAAGGAACATAGGAACATAAGGCACATAAAAAACTTGCCTTTTTTATCAAAATAGACTAATATAATATTAAAAAATGAATTAGTCAGAAAGGAGAAAGGCTATGTACGTTTACAGGCATTTGGAAACAGTATTGCAGACAGCTGCAAAAATGTTTGGCGCAGTATTAGTAACAGGGCCTAGACAGGTAGGCAAAACTACGCTGCTGCGTAATTTTGCCAGCAAGGCAGCTTATGTTACGCTAGACGACCCTATGCAGCTACATGCAGCTATAGAAGAACCTGCGACATTTTTCAAGGATAATGAGCCTCCTGTTTTTATAGATGAGATTCAGTATGCTCCCAACCTTTTTCCGTACATAAAGATGTATGTGGACGATAAGCAGGCTAAAGGCGTATTTTATTTATCGGGTTCCCAGCAGTTTAAGCTGATGAAGAATGTGGGTGAGTCTTTAGCAGGGCGTTTAGGCGTTTTAAATTTGTTGGGGTTGTCTATGCGTGAACAGCAGGATATTAAATTTAATACCGAGTTCCTACCTGCTCAGGAATATTTTGAGAGCCGTAAAAAGGAATTAAAACCGCTTGCTTATGACGCTTTATGGAAAATGATTCACAGGGGAAGTATGCCGGATTTAGTAGTGAATACTGATTTTGACTGGCAGATGTTTTACGCTTCGTATGTTAAAACTTATATCGAACGTGATGTAAGAGAGCTGACCCAGGTAGGGGATGAAGTAAATTTCATTAAATTTATGATAGCCGCTGCAAGTATGACGGGGCAACTGCTCAATATTACTTCTCTGGCACGTGATGTAGGAATCAGTGTAACTACTGCGGAGCGCTGGCTTTCGATATTAGTGACTAGCAATATCGTATATTTGCTCAGGCCGTATGCTAATAATGTATTGAAACGCGCTGTAAAAACGCCGAAGCTGTATTTTATGGATACGGGATTGGCTGCTTATCTGACAAAATGGACTACGGCAGATGTGTTAAAAAACGGCGCTATGGCAGGAGCATTTTTTGAAACCTTTGTTATTGGTGAGATTATAAAAAGCTATTATAATAAAGGTATTGCGGAGCCGTCTTTATACTTCTATAGGGATAAAGAGCAGAGGGAGATAGACTTGCTTATAGAGAATAATGGAATGCTCTATCCCTTGGAGATGAAAAAACACGCTGATCCAAAAACGGCAGATATAAAAGCTTTTGCAGTTTTAGATTCTATTCCAGGCATCAAACGTGGCAGCGGCGGAGTAATTTGTACTTACGATAAATTGGTAACGTTAAAAGATAATGATAAAGTAATACCTGTAGCATATATATGAGTAGTTAGATAGAAGGGCAGACAGCGAAAACTGTCTGTCTTTTTTATTTCTAAAATTCTAACGGCTGTCAGCGGTGGCAGCCGTTATTTAGCATAGATATTTTATTAACCAAATTTTACGGAGGTAGTGAAAATGAAACAAGGAATTAAAAACATTGAAAAACTCTATGAGGAATTAGACCGACAACGCGACGCCCGTATCGACCTTATCGCCAATACGAAAAATTTGTCCGTCCGCAGCAATAGCGTCAGCAGCATGATTAGCGTGGCTACAGGAAGCGACATCCTCTCTTATGCCGTATCTGATGTGGCGCACCGGCAGATTGCGGAACGGCTGAATATTCCTTACAAGTATTATGAGCGTATGCGCAGCGAATATACTGAACTGCTTGATAAGAATATTAACGGTTGGCTTGAGCGTAATCCTGAAAAGAGGATGCTGCGCACGCTTGACGGAAAGCTACGGGCGTTTTTGAGCGACAGGTATCGCCGTCTGGATAATCTGGAGCTTGTGGATCATGTAATGCCGGTAATTGCGGAAATGAAGGGCTGCGAAATAATCAGCTGCGATGTTACTGAAACGCATTTATATCTCAAAATTATCAACAAGACAATGAAAAGCGAGATTGTTCCGGGTGATGTAGTGCAGGCTGGTTTTGTTATCAGCAACAGTGAAATTGGATTGGGAGCATTGAAGGTAGAGCCGCTGCTGTATCGTCTCATTTGCAAGAACGGCATGATAAGCAAGGACTTTACGCATAAAAAGTACCATACCGGAAAGCAGGTAGACGATACGGATAACGCTTACGAACTCTATTCGGACGCTACACTGGAAGCGGATGATAAAGCATATTTTCTCAAAGTGCAGGATATAGTCCGGGCGGCAGTTGATGAAGCTAGGTTTGCTCTGACGGTAGATAAAATGCGCACCGCTATGAATATCCGCACCGGTGAGAATCCTGTAGAAACTGTGGAAATTTTAGGCGACCGTTATCTGCTCAACAAGAATGAGCGAGGTTCTATTCTGCGGCATTTTATTATGGGCAACGATTATTCCCATTACGGGCTTGTAAACGCCGTTACAAGGTCTTCGCAGGATGTTCCAGATTACAACCGTGCGACAGAACTGGAACGTATCGGCGGCACTCTTTTAGAAGAGGGCATAGCCGCTGTCAGTAGAAATAAACTGACGTTGTTGCCTAAAGCTGCGTAAGAAAAATCTTTAAACAATATTTGAATCAACACTATTTTAGAAGCAAAGAATTTTGGCGGGCAGCTCAGGCTGTCCGCTTTTCTGCTTTTCAGGAGGATTTTGGTATGGCTAATTATTGTATGAACCAGATTTATTTTTGCGCAAAGGATAGAACTGTTATGGAAAAATTATTTCGCAAGATGCGTGCCTGCTTTGAAAATATAGGTTACGGCAGCGTATATGATTTGTTCCTGCTGCATGGCTATGTGGAAAAAGAGCTAAACGGGATTATTGACCGGCGCGACGATCTTACAGGCTGCGACGGCGTTATCAGCAGTAGGGACGGATATTATTACTTCGGCGTAGAAACGCAGACTGCGTGGCAGCCGCATATGGAAAATTTTTATAAGCTTATAAGTGAGCGTTACGCCAATGATATACGCATTATTTACTGTTCGGAGGAAGCTGGCTTAGGCGTATATGTAACCAACGACGTTGACGGCATTTTCTTTAAAGACAGATTCCGCTTATCCTATGGGGACGGCAGTACATTTGAAACAGAATATTTTGCTTCTTTTTCTGAGCTGCTTGACTTTATCAGAAAATATCTGTGTGATGGTGCGTCCGAGCTGGACGACATTTTTGATTTGGAGCGTAAAATAACCGGGCAGCATATTCAGGAGGATAAGAATTATTATTGCCGTATTAATCGTCTTGCGTTTGAAGAGGAAAGGAAGGCCGCGTAATGCCTGCAACGAGATTTATTTGCCCGGATGGAACGGAAATACCTGTTTTTAAATGCTTTAACCAGTGTCCTTATGTCGTAAGATGTATGTTCCTGCCGACGCTTAGAGCCGTAGCGGCTTCGCTGGACAGAAAACTGGATAAGGCTACAGTTACGGAACTGCTGTGCGGGGTAAGGGAAACGTATTTGAAAAAGACGACGGATTATGCCGTTGACCCTATGCAGCAGTTATACGCTATCCATGGAAGCGCGGTGCATACCATACATGAAAGCTATGCTGACGGCAATATGCTCAGCGAGGAACGATTGGCGGATGAAATAACCAGCGGTAAGTTTGATTTGTACGGGCAGATTGTAGATTATAGCGACAAAACGCTGGGCGATTACAAGGTCACGTCTTCTTATAAGCTGATGCGGGCTTTGGGGTACTATAAGGTGGACGTAGCGACGGGAGAGGTCTATAAAACAGGGCTGAGGAAAGGGCAGGCAAAAACTCGTAAAGAATGGCGGACTGACGGAGTAAAGCATCTGCTGGACTGGGCTGTGCAGCTGAATTATTACCGTATCCTGCTAGAAGAAAGAGGTTTTGTAGTAGCTGATATGAGGATTCAGGCTATGTGCCGCGATTATAATTTACGCATAGCTAACGAGCGGAATATAAGAAAGCCTGTCTATATTATTAGGATAAATAAAATTTCCGATCATTGGATAAAGCTTTATATGTCCGCCAAAGCGAAGCTATTGGATGACGCTTTAGCTAAGGGGTATCTGCCAAAATTGTGCAGCGCAAAAGAGAGGTGGCACGACAGGAAATGCAAAGAATATTGCGCTGTGGCGGCTAATTGTCCTTATGGCAGGATGGTCAAAGGCGTTCAGCAAATTGCCGCATAGTCATTATAAGATCTTGGGCGTATTATCAGCTATATTGATTATGATAGCTTGAACGCTGCCGATAAGGTTTGGTTGGCATTATTGTGTTTCGGAAGAATGCGTAAGTGATAAGTTAAAAGAATATATACGTCAATAATTACTACGGGAGCAGGAAACTTTGGAATCCTGCTCTTTTGTTATGTCTAATGTCCAGCTAAAAAATAGTGTAATAAGCCTGAAATATGTGGGGTTGCACTGTTTTTTTCTTGGACAGCAGGACATTGGACATATTTTTTAAAGATAAGTTAGGAGGAAAAAGAATATGAATCCGTTTGTCAAAGCAAGAATTTATCAAACTGTAACTGTTGCAGAATTGGCTAGAAAATCAGAGCTGTTCAAAACAGAGCTGATTATTTCTTTGGGTAGGTTTTATCGTTTGGACTGGGGAGAAGTCACTCCGGAAGATGCAGAACTTAATGATGAAGCTCTGAAGCACAAAGATTTTATTTTGGCGGGCTATGATACCAGCGAAGTAAAAATATGGATTATAGCAGACAATAATAATAGTAGTGGCTATGATACAATTACTATTTTGTTGCCGGAGGAATATTGAGGAGTTTATTACTATGGAAAATATGAAGATTGCCAGGAAGCTGGTAAAGGTAATGGCGGATTGCAGCCATATCGCTAAAAACGGGCTGAACAGCTTCCATAATTATAAGTACGCTACGGCGGAAGACGTTTTGTATAAGGTTAACGAAGCGCTGGCTAGAAATAATCTGGCTTGCTTTGCGCAGCCTACGCTAATAGCTTTTGATGAAGTTACTAATCTAAAAGGAAACAAGGAACATCTTGCTACGGTGAGTATGAGAATACAGATTGTTGACAGCGAAAGCGGGGAAGCTGTTGAGATTTTTGGCTTGGGCAGCGGGCAGGACGCAGGCGATAAGGCTGTGATGAAAGCGCAGACGGCGGCCATTAAATATGCTTATATGATGAGCTTGTGCATTGCGACCGGCGACGACCCGGAAGCGGACAGTCGTACAGATGAGGTTAATGCGGCAGAACCGCAGGCTAAAAGAAATGACAAAGCAGCGAATACGACGCCAAAAGAAACTGCTACGCAACCGGACGGCGCTATTTGTACAGGATGCGGCGCAGCAATATCGGAGAAGGTTTTGCGTTATTCCGTAAGTAAATATGGGCAGCCGTTTTGTATGAATTGCCAAAAGACGGCTGCGCGAGCCGCATAAAAGTGAGTGTTATATAATTTGTTAGACGAAGAATTCAAGTAGATAAAGAGCCGCAGAAGTTTGAAGCTTCTGCGGCTAATTTTTTATACGTAATACGCAACAGTAGTCGTGTTGAGAAATTTACAGATAAGAAACGCTTTAAAAATCAAAGTTTCCGGAATTAGTTTACAATAGAGACACTAAGCGTTATTTTGGAAAGGAAGGGTTCGTTATAATGAAAAATTGCATATACTGTAATAATCCAATGGCAGACGACGCGGCCTTTTGTCCTCAATGCGGACAAAAGCAGGAAATCGTAGAAAATATGAGGGTAGCAAATCAATGCCCGCAATGTAAGGCGGAGGTAGCCGTAGGCTGCCAGTTCTGCCCGGTTTGTGGAGCGCAGCTTCAGGCGACGGCTTTGGTTGCTGTTCCTAAAAACTTAAAAGAAATTTGCAGGTTGATTTTAGACCCCAATGTACAAAACAAAGGCAATATTTTGACCTGGGCTTTATTTAAGAGACAGTTTGTGAGCTTTGAAGGCAGGCTGAACAGAGAGGATTATATTTATAAAAATATTTTTCTGATGGTTGTGACCTTCATAATTTTAGCGATAGTAGACGAGTTTGTCGATGAATATTATATGGGCGCTTTGGATTATGCCATTTGTTTTTTAGCTTGTGTTGTTATCTTGCTAAATATAGTCGCGAACTGCTCTTTGAATATTCGTCGACTGCACGACTTGAATCTTAGCGGCTGGTGGGCGCTGCTCTTGGGCGTTCCCGTACTTAACGGCTTGCTGTGCCTGTATCTGGTTTTCGTTAAGGGAACAAACGGCGCTAACAATTACGGAAAAGATTTGTTAGCCGGAGAATAAAATTTTGGAGGATATAATGAGTATAAAAAAGATAACTGTAATGCTTCTTGTCTTGTTGATGAGCGTTATGACGGGCTGCGGCGGCAATAAAAACGCTGCGGAGGAAATTTATGAGATGGCGCAATATCCGATAATAGAAATGGGTAAGGTGGTGGAATACATCGGCAAGGAGTCGACGCCAGATTCTGCGAAAGCGTTGAAGCATGTAAGCGCCATTATAGAGAAGAACGAAGCGAATTTGAAACGTTTGCGTGAAGACGATTTCAAGCTCGACGCTATTAAAAACGAGCGGGAAAAAACGTTGACCAAAGGGTTGTCCAAAGCGACGACGCAATTCCTGCTAAAATACAATAACGTTTTGTACAATATGTGCGAACTACTTAAAACTGGCAAGACAGTAGAAAACAAGGACATATTGCTGCAGGCGATTGTGGAGGAGAACGCGGGTATGCGCTCGCATATAGAGCTTATCGATACGCTGCATACCAAGTTAAAAAATTTGCAGGAAAAGACAACGGCAAAGCAAGAGCAGCCTGCCGCTTCTGTAACTAAAAAAAGCGGCAATACCAATTATCATCTGTTTAATCCGCCGACGTATTTGAATAACGATCCGGAGCTGCCAATGGTTATGAGCAGGCAGGGCGCGAGCAGGTACGTGGACTGCCGTTCGGCGCAAATTGTTAGCAAAAGCGGCAGCGATACGGTAGTGGAATTCGATTTAATAATTACAAATTCCGAAGGCAATAAATCTAGGGAGCATAACCGCTTGATGATTAAAACAGGTAAGGGCATCGCCGTATGTGGGGAATACAACGGACAGTGGATTATGTTGGATAACAGCACTGCTTCCATGGCTTATTATAACGCGGGGCTTATACTGTGCGATTACTTAAATTTATAAAATGACGCTGCTGCCAGCGTCTCTGTAAACGAAAAGCCGGGCTGCTTAGTACAGTCCGGCTTTGACTTTTTATTGCTTGCTGATTCTCACATACTTACCTTTTTTGCCCATTTTGGAAGCGCAGGCGTTGGAGCAGTAAACCGCGTCCGCACGGCGCCCGGTAGTGAGAAAATATTTGCCGCATTGAGGATTGCGGCATTTTTTATAGGTGTCGGCATAGATAATGCTGTAATAAAGGTCGAGATAAATAGCGCTCATCAGATAAGCGGTGGACCATTCGGCCGCGGGCGCGTTGTCGACGACGCTTATTTTAGAAGTGGCCGCGCCTAAGCCGTCGTTGACGATATCGTAGACGACGCTTTGGGCGAAGCCGCGGTCAATTTTATTCATGCAGGGAATATCTGCTTCCACAATGGCGTTGAAAGCTTCCTGCGTAATGAGATTACTGTCGTAGTCCTTGATATTTTTTAAGGTTTTGCCGTCTAAGCTGCCGATAAATGCGATGAGCTGCGCGCCGTTGTTTAGCTTCGCTAACCGCTGCAATAGCTTGGGGTTGTGCGGATTTTTTTCGACGTTTATTTTCACGGAAAAAGTCAGCGTGGGCGTTGTCGGCTGCAAGGCGAGATAGTGCGTGCCGCGTCCAGCGAAATATAATAGATAGGCCAAGGAGTGGACAATGCTGTTGAGCGAGCCTTCATGCTTTTGCAGCCAGTTTTGGACGGTCAAAATGCAGCGCGTAATTTTGACGCAGCGTTGAAATAAAATTAGCGGCATGATATCCTCGTCGGCGACTTCTGTTGCAAAATAAAAAAGCTGCGCTTCGTCCGTGTTTTGCTTGGAGCAGTCTTGCTCCGACAGCATTTCGTTGAGATAAAGGTCGTCGAAAAGAAAGCTGATGACGTCTTCTTGGCTGTTGATGGCTTTGCGCAAATCCAAACATTTTTGCGACGAGTAGGGCAGGCCGTAGGCGTTACAAAAGCGCAGGATAGCTTGCTCGTCGGAGAGGTCGATATTGGCGAAGGCGGTCGCGAGGTTGACCGGATTACCGCCGGAGTCCGTAACTTTGGAAGAAAGACGTTGGGCAACGGGCTTGGCGGCAGAGCAGATAAATTTATCTTTGCCTTGGGCTAAGGTTTTTATTTGATAGTCGCTGACATAATTTTGTAAGAAAAATTCGATGTTGGGCATAGTTTTACTCCTGTGATGGCGAAGTGAGTTTAAAAATTGGAAACGATAAATTGTTTTAAAGTTTCTAGGCTTATTTTACAATAAGAAAAATGATACGTCAAAGCGATTTTATAAGCCAAAAGGAGCACGTTCATCGCGTAACAACGGCGAATGTCATAGATAAAGCACAAATATCAAATATATTGAACTGAAAAATTTGAGGAAATGTTACATAATAAATGGAGATAATATACTTAACAAAGGAGGCTTTGGGATGTTTGCGATGGAGTATAAAACGTTAGGAGCAAAAATATTATACTATCGTCGTATAAAGGGTTTAACGCAGGAAAAATTATCAGAAATGGCAGGCGTTTCACGTGCGCGAATTTCTGACATTGAGAGGGGAAAGGGACCCCATAATACGAATTCTTTGCTGTTGATAGCAAAAGCTTTGGAAGTAGATGTGGCCGAGTTAATGAGTAAAGAATAGTAAATTAAAAGTTAGTTGAAACAATATTAAGAGATTAGGTGATAAAAATGACAAAAATACTGTTTTTTATATTAATGATAGCTGTTTGCAGTAGCATTATAGGATGTGGAAACGATAGTAATAAAAATAATAGCGATCAACCTGTTATTAAAACAGAACAAAGTAAGACACCAACATACAAAGAACAATATGCGGATCATATTGATAATCAAACCAAGACTGGCTTTCCGATAGATGTAGATGTTATAAGGACATTGCTTAATGATGGATCAGGGGATAAATTTACTGGATATAAAAGATTTAAACCAGAATATTTCTTAAATAAAAATACTAATTATCCTTGTATACAGGTTATTAATAATACAGTAGATGGATATGGGCCGACTGTTGCTAAAACATATGTATCTGGGCCAACTATTAAATTGTTGGAAAAGATTTCTTATAATGGTAATCCTGGATATGGAGTTAGTTGTGACGTTATAATAGTACAGGAACCAAAATCTAGAATAAAAACTGCTTGTGGAACAATGAATTTTAAAATGGTTATTTTAAAAGAAAATAATTCTATTAAAGTATATCAAGCTTTGGATGGATTTAATTTTGATCCCAACGATAAGATGTTTTTTAAGAGAGCAGATGATATGCTCTATAATATAGGATTAGTATGTTGTGATTTCTTATCTATTTAAAATAATAGAAGAAGTAACAAAATTATAGACTATCTTTATCCAGCTATAACTAGATCGATGCGCGGACATATTTAATATTTATTTTCTAAATAATAGAAGTGGTGTAAATAATATAAAATATATTTATGCGAAGGCCTTTGGCTGTATAATTAAATAAATAGCCTTCGAAAAAATATATCGAAGGCTATTTTTATAAAAACAAGAGGTGTATCTTAATGGAGATATTGCATTTTGTCAGTAGATTGGAATCGTGGTATTGGTCTATTTTTTTTGCAATATTACTATTCTGCTTTAGATGGTATTTTGAAAAGAAGCTCTTAAAAATCATAAAAAAATATGTAATGCTCACGGAGAATAAGTATGATGATTTTGTGATATTTGCTTTAGAACCGCCAGTATGTTTAGCCTTGTATGTGAGCATTTTTTATGTTGCGGCTATTAATGCTCCAATACATTTAGTTGGGCTGTTTGAATGGCTTGTAAAGGCATTACGTTTAACTTTACTTTTTTCTTTATTTTGGGGATTTTACCGCTTATTTTTACCAAAAAATCAAGAAACAGGAGATCAGGGTATTGTATATAGATTTATAGATGATATAGTTGAACAAAATGATACTGCTTATGCTAATATGATTTCTATTGGGTTTAGAATAGTTATCTGTATAGTGGCCTTTGGAATTTTTACTAATGAATTAGGATATGATCTAAGTGCTTTCATCGCTTCTCTAAGTATTGGCACAGCGGCAATTTTGTATGCTTCTAAAGATGCTTTTAGTAATGTTATAAGCAGCGTAATTATTTTGCTGGATAAGCCATTTAAGGAAGATGAGTGGATAAAAACTAATGATATTGAGGGGATTGTTGAAGAAATATCTTTTAGAAGTACTAAGATAAGAACTTTTGCTAATGAGGAAGTCTATATCCCCAGTTCCCTTTTAGTAAATGCCCCTATTGTTAATGTCAGTAGATGTGGTAAGCGAAGAATAAAATTCAACTTGGCTATTTCTATGGATACTACAGAAGATCAGCTGCGCAAACTTATATTTGACATTAAAAATTTTTTAAATAACAATCCTACGTTAACTCATGAGCCTGAAGATGTTCGCGTAAATTTTACTGAGTTTCATTACGTCTGCTATAAAATTGAAATTATATGCTTTATGGCTGGCTTTGATCAGATAAAATATCTCAACATTTCTAATGTCATAAATTTAGAGATAGTTAAAATTTTACAAGATAATAAAGTGCAGCTAGCATTTCAGGGAGAGCAGGCAAGAAGTGCAGAGCCTATAAATATATTGGACTTTTGCGACGATGTTTTGAAGTAGGAATTTGCGAGAAGTGGTGATTATTTATGGAAGAAAAAATTAAACGTAATCAAATAGACGATATTTATAGGCGGAATAATGCTAAAGATAGTTATAAAAACAGAGCTTTTGCTGGCAAGCGTTCAACGTGGGACGAATATACTAGGGAACGAATTTTTTATGATAGCAAGTTTCATGTTAATCAAAAACAGTCCAATATCGATCATATTATTCCTATTGATGAGTTACGCAGACGTTATGGAGAAGAACTGTCAATAGAACAATTACGAGAGATAGCTAATGCTGATGCTAATCTTGCTAATACAAACGCCGCTTTGAATAAAGCTAAAGGCGGTAAAAGTAATATAGATTATCTTTGGGATAAATACACGGAAGATGCTAAATGTACTCTTAATAATTTATCAGACAAAAAGAGGTTTGATGTTAAAGAAGCAAGGGTAGATAGCCCTGATTTAACTACTAGCGCTAATATGATAAGTAAGCAGGTCAGTGCGGAAATAAATGTTAGAGCGAAAGCTGCTCAGTATAAATTACAGAATATGTTGGATAAAGGAAAGCAAAAAACAGAGCAACTTGTATCTAATGTAAAATCTTTTGATAATACTGTAAAAGCTATGTCTCCGATGGCTGGTAAAGCTATAGCTAAAGGACAGGACGCTGCTTTTGTAACAGCTACTGTAAGTGGGCTTACTAATTTAATGGAAGTGGCTAGAGGAAAACAAGATATAAAAACTGCGGCTATCAATGTTGGTAAGGATACGGTTAAAGGGTTTGGTACTGGCGCTGGCTTGTCCATAGTACAGGATAGTATGGTGATTGCTGCTCAAAAGTATGGCGCCAAGAATTTGGCAAAGACTCTGAGTAAAAACCTTCCCGTAATGCAGATAGCTGTTGCCGCTGAGATTGGCGGTATTGTATATAGGTACCTTGACGGTGATATTAGCGGCGAAGAATGTACTGCTGAAATAATTGTAGGTACGGCAGGTTGTTGGGCTTCAGCTATGGCGTGGGCTGTAGCTGGGCCCGTAGGCGCTATAGTAGCTTCGATAATAGTAGGTGAAATTGGCAAAGCTGTTGCGCGCTATCAAATGGAGCGCAAAGCTGATAGGAAGAGAGTCGCTCAATTTAACCACATTACTAATGAAGCATTACGTTGTTTGCAGGAACAGAAAGAGCGTGTTGTGAATTATAATCGAAGAGAAAAAGCAAGGTTAGAAAAATCGTTTTCTGACGGAATGGAACAACTTCATGCAGGAATTATGAGTTCACAAGAAAAAGAAGTTATCTACGGACTAAATCGAATCTTAGCTGTTTTTAATGAAGAATGTTATTTTCAGTCATTGCAAGAATTTGATGAAATCTTCTTTGACGATCAATCTGTGTTGTCATTATAAGGAGGATCAAAGAAAATGATTTTACAAGCAGGGATTGCTTTGGGCGCGGTATATCATATTTTCTCAAGCACCAATAAATCCATAAATTTAGATGAAAAAGCTAGAAAGCGTTATGCACAAGCCTTTGCTAGAGAACAGGAAGCCAAGCGTTTATTAGAAAGCAAAAAGCAACAAGCGGATAATGCTATGGTAAAGGTGGCTAATCGTAAACGCGCTATTATAATAACATCGATGAAAAACTTTGTAGAGCTTTACACTACCATAATAAAAATAGATTTTCAAGAAGTAAAGTCTTTATCGAAAATTAATAATTTCAGCTTTTGTCCTCAGGAGATACATGCTATTAAAACCGCGGCACAGACGGCTGTTTCTCCAATGAGCGATAAGGAAATTTTGAAAAGTGTTTTTTGTGGTGGAATTTGTGGGTATATGGTCAAATCCTCTGAAAGAGATTTAAAAATGGCTAATGCGCAGATGCGTAGCGCAGAAGTAGCTTATAGTCAAGCTGAGAATTTAGGATTAATTTTAGATAGCGTTACGGATTGCTGTAATCAGGTATCTGATTTGTTGCCTAAATTGAATAAAATTTTTATCCAAGGGGTCAAGTATTCTTCCAAGCTGATTGCTGAAAAAGGATGCAATAAGAGTTTGTATAATGAAGAAGATCGAAAAGCTTTGTGTAGCTGTATTAACATTGCTTGTGCAATGAAGAAAATTATTGATGCTCCGATTCTTAATTCTGATGGAAGTGCCGCTCAAGAGACTATTGTGGCATTGCAGATTGGTAACGGCTATCTGGAAAGCTTATGCAAGTTATAAGTAATATTTGGAATAAAATTTGAGGAGGATTCTATTATGCAAAAATTTCAAGTTGATAGTAAATGTATCGGTTGCGGTAGTTGCTTTTTAGAAACAACTTTATTGGTAGAAGATTCTGCTGGTAAAGCTGTTCCCGCAGCCAAGGGAAGCATATCTGAAGCTTTTTTGCCAAAAGCTAAGAGCATTGTAGCGGCTTGTCCTGCGAAGGCTTTAAGTATTGTAACTACAGCGGCAGTAGATTTAAAGACATTGCCGAATTTATTAGAAAAAAAATTAAAGGCTGTTACAATACCTGAGATAAAATTACAGGATATCAAGATGGATGCGCATAATTATAGCTTATCTTGCCCTTATCCTAGAGGGGAAAATCAATATGTATATTCCAGTGAGAGTAAGGCTTTCAGAGCGGCAGAAAACGAATTTGATCGTATTTGTTATTCGCAGTACAGAAGATTTATTTTAGATGTTTTTGTACAATATCGTGAAGATAAATTGAGATATTATTACACTTTTGATGAAAATAGTTTTTGGCATAAGCTTAATTCCCAATATGAAAAAATTTTACTTGAAATCGTCAATGAATTTGAAGCGGCAACAGGAGGAAAGAAAAAGCTTCCTGAGGATTTTGCTACATTTGCAGAATATCCCAGAGGAGTAGCAAATGCTGAGGAAAATGATCTTTATATTCTCAAGCATTTTGATGAAAAAAGTACTTGCTCTGGCGTTATGCAGGATTTCAATGAATCAAAATATCATACAAGGCACAGCTATATAGATATGTATGCAGATATTGACGATATGGAAGTGTATGCGGGCGAAAGTTTTTGGGGAAATTCCAAATATGAGGATAGATATTGTTACTGCAACGTATATAAAGCCTGTGAAGAATATATTAAAGATTTGAAGGATAGCATTAATTATGTAGATGTGGAAGAGCATCCATATGATTGTTTAAGCAATGCGATACAAAATTATAAAGAGAGGGTCGCTGTACTGATTAAACAAAAAGTAGCGGAATTAAGCAAGGCTATACGGTAAACATCTAGTTAAAATGATATATCATATTTGGAGGTTGATTATTAATAAACTTATAAAAGGAGAAACTTATGCGAGAAATTAAAGGCGCGTATGCTTCCGCAAAAATCTTTACTGATAATGTGGAAGAGTACGCTTTGGCGCAGGTCAAAATGATTTGCGATAACGCAGCTGCCGCAGGCAGCGTGGTGCGCGTTATGCCCGACGTGCATCCGGGCAAGATTGGGCCTATCGGGTTGACGATGACCTTGACGGACGCCGTTATGCCGGGCATCGTAGGCATCGACATAGGTTGCGGCATGACGCTGGCAAAATTAAAGGACAAACGAATGGAATGGCAGAAGCTGGATGCGGTTATCCGCGATAAAATTCCTGCCGGGTTTCAAATCAGGAAGAAGGCTCATCGCTACAGCGAGGAGTTTCCTTTTACAGAACTGCGCTGCCTAAAGCATATTAATTTACAAAAGGCTATGCTTAGCATGGGGACGCTGGGCGGCGGTAACCATTTTATCGAGGTTGACAAGGACGAGGATCAGCGTTTGTATATCGTCATTCACAGCGGTAGCAGAAGCTTGGGCAAGGCTGTGGCCGAATATTATCTGAAGGCGGGGCAGGCGGAGCTGAAAGAGAGGCATATAGAAGCGCCTTATGAGTTGACGTATCTGACGGGCGCTTTGATGGAGGATTATCTGCACGACCAGAGGATTGCGCAGGAATACGCGGCGCAGAATCGCGCCGCTATGCTGGACGAGATCGTGAAGGGTATGAAGCTCAAAGTCGAGGAAACGTTTTCCTGCGTGCATAATTACATTGAAACGACGCCTGATAGGAAGGTGTTGCGCAAGGGCGCAATTTCGGCACAGGCAGGGGAGCGTGTTATTATTCCTATCAATATGAAGGATGGCGTTATTTTGGGCGTGGGTAAGGGCAATGGAGAATGGAATTGTTCTGCGCCGCACGGTTCGGGGCGGCTATTGAAGCGCACGGAAGTAAGCAGCCGTTATACAGTAGCCAGCTTTAAGAAGGAGATGCAGGGGGTGTACAGCTCGTGCATCAATAAGGCTACGCTGGACGAAGCGCCCTTTGCTTATCGCAGGTTGGAAGAGATTAAGGGATTGCTAAGCGACACGGTGGAGATAGAATGCATTTTACAACCTGTCTATAATTTTAAGGCGGGCGGCGAGGATTGAAAATCGGAGGAGATTTATTATGATGATTAAAAAGAACACTAAATGCTATATATGGGATCAAGAAGAATGCGATTTCTTTGTCGGCAAAATATATGATATTTGGTCAGAGTCTAATAATCCTACAGAATTTATTATAGAAATTCAAAATGAAGAAAATATAGTATATAAAAGAATTCCGTATTCTTGCGTTTATACTACTGATAATTCGTTCAGTAAAAATAATTCTATCAAAGTAGGAATGGATGTATTCTATAGTAGAGATATGGGAGAAGAAACTCGAGCTGAGTTAGTACTTACAAAACTTGTAGGTATCGGTCTGGAGAAGGGCTTATTCTTATTATACGATCCTATTAATAAAATATATTTGATTGCTGACGCAAACGAATTCCACATTACAACAGAAGAGGCCTCCTTTGATCTTGAATGGAATGATTAAAGTGTTTTATTAACGGAATCTGCTTTCTTGCTTCTCACAGTAAACTGACACGGTCGCCGTGCAGGTTAGCCTTGAAATTTGTTTGGGAATATGCTATTATTATTTCACAAAATACGAACAAATGAAGGGCGGTGGAATGATGATCGTCTTAAATCTTACTTTGAATGGTATCTATGGATTTAATGATTTTAACATCAATTTTACTTATCCGAAAAAAATTGTCAATTCAATCATAGAAGATGAATTTTTGAAAGGAAGAGAACGGTTCCGTTACAAAAAGTCGGTTATTTTGATGGGCGCGAATGCGACCGGTAAAACTAGTCTCGGTAAGGCATTGCTTAGGATTTTTGCCTATATGACAAATAGCAATCCGCTTCCGCTTTGTAAGATGGTAACTGGTGAAAAAGGTTTTTTTTCTATTGATTTTGTAAATGGAGATTATCGTTTGCAGCGGCTGTCCGCCGAAATTATTTCAAGTACAAATGAGGTGAAAATTCAGTATAAGGATGCAGAAATAGCTGCGCTTGACTCTTATGAAAAGTGCGCTACCAAACTGAAAGATCGTACAGCAGAAGCAATGAAAACGCCTGCTTCACTGAAAAAACTGGTGGGGGATATTCGTTATAGATTTGCATATCCAGAAATTGAGAAAACTTTGAAGCTTACGGGAGCTAATAGGGCTATCTTGCTCAAAACACTTCATGCCGTAATTGGAACGCTTGACCCAACGCTACAAGATGTAAGCTTGTCGAAAGATTTAAAAGATACTTTCATTATTCGTCGTGGAGGAACTGAGATCATTATTCAAGAGGGAAAACTTTTGAATCGTGAAGTCCTTTCCAGCGGAACGGCAGAAGGAATTGATGTAGCGATATTCCTTGCAGCTATCATTGCAAGGGAGAGTACTTTCTATTATTGCGACGAGCATTTTTCTTATATTCAAAGTGACATTGAGAAAAGAATTTTTGGTATTATGCTGGATAGGCTTGGTATAAATGAGCAGCTGATTTTTACAACGCATAATACGGATATGTTGGATTTGAATCTTCCTAAGCATAGCTATATATTTTTGAGAAAGCAGCAGGAAGATGGTATTTATAAGGTATCGGCTGTTTCAGCTTCGGAAGTATTGAAGCGTAATACTGATTCCATCAGAAATGCTGTAGAAAATGATGTATTTGCTTCGCTACCGCAGGATTCGCTCTTGGATGAGCTGGAAATGGGGTGGAGCAATGAGCAATAAGTGTATCTATTATGTAGAAGGGCCTTGCGAGCAGCAACTAGTAGCTGCATTGAAAGAGAATCCGGCAAAATTAATTCCGGGTAAAATTAAGGTGTATAATGTTATCCAGAATTTAATTCCTAAATCTCAGATGCTATCTATTCAAGGTGGGACAACGATAGTTCTTGTGTTTGACACGGATGTAGAGCAAACTATTAGTTTAAAAAAGAACCTTGAGCTTTTGAGTAAATATTGTGGCAGATTGCATATTGTGTATCTGCCGCAGGTTCTTAATTTAGAAGCTGAATTAGTACGCTGTACGGATGTACAAAACATTGTTGATTTAACGCGAAGTAATGGTGTTCGTAATTTTAAAACAGATTTCTGTAAATTGAAAGTAAAAGATTGTAGAGCAATGCTGGAAAGGCATGGATTGAGAATTGAGCGGCTTTGGACAACCAAAGTGCCGGAAGCGTTTGCTTTTGTGGAAAGCAATAGCAATCGGATAAAAATGTAGAAAAATTACTTTGGTGGCTCGAAGAATACTTGCTTGAACTTTGGTGAGGAGCGGGTTAGCTTATTCACTGAGCTTGTTTGAATAGCTGTATTAAGGACTTGGGTGGACAACAAGGTGGACAATAAGCAAAAAAATAAGAAGAAAGCATGTAAAAAAAGCGCTAAATGTACTTTAAAACGTATACAAAATAGACAAAATGTAATAAAAATATAGCATAAAAAGCTCTGACACCGTTTGCTAAATCGTTAGACGGTTTACCCCGTGCGTGGGTTCGAATCCCACCCACTCCGCCAAACCAAGCGGTTTTAGAGCCTTCGGAGAAATCCGAAGGCTCTTATTTTTTGTGCTTCAAATTTTGGCTACATCCTTTTTATGCTACATTCAAGCCATACTTGTAAAAATTATGTATAATGGGATTACTCTATTTGTTTACTATATATAGAATTTAAAATACATAAGAACACTATATATAGAAGTAGCTTGTCTTTGTTTACCATATTACTTTCTGCTATTGTGACACGATAGTGACACGTTATTTTGTGCAGTCCATTAGAGTAGCAGCTAACTGATGTTGCTTTTTTATAATATGTGCGTATACATTGAAAGTAATTGCAACCGACGAATGACCTAATCTTTCACTAACCGTTTTGTAGTCATTATTAGTCTTTTCTATCAACCTTGTAGCATTTGTATGACGAATCATATGAAAAGTAAAATGTCTTGTAATTCCCACCATTTTTAAAGTCTTTTTAAAAATAGCCAGTAGTGTACTATTTGTCAACATATTTTGTCCATTTATATCTTTAGAAAATAGATAGTCGTCACTTTCGTTATATTGAAAGCGTTCTTTGTATTCTCTAAGGATATTAGTGAGACCATCTGATATTACTAATAGACGTATAGATGCAGCACTTTTAGGTGTTGAGTTAAAAGAGCCTTTACTCCCTATTCGCACAAGCTGATTGTCTATGACAATAGTCTTGTCGTTTAGATTGATTCGTGAATATCTAAGACCTAAAATTTCTCCTTCTCTTAATCCTAATTCATATGCTAACATATAGGCTATGTAAAGAAAAGTTTTAGAATCAGGCTTTATAAATTTTGAATTTACCCGTTCTTTATAACATTTTTCTAAATAGGCTCGAATATTTTTATGTTCATCTTCGGAAAGTATTTCTATATTAGGCTTAATCTTCACTTTCATAACCTTTTTACAGCCACGGATAGGACTGCTAGGGATTATTCTAAGTATTTGAACTGCATAATTAAAAATACACCCTAAGATAGTAATATTGGTTTTTATAGTAGTTTCTTTCAAGCCTTTCACCTTTAAATCATCAATGTACTTATCTATTAGTGTAGTATTTATTTTGTTAAGTGTACATTCTTTGATATAATCTGGTAGAAATTTTAAACGACATTCATAATTGTATATCGTTGTTTCTTTGACATCATCTCGCTTCCGTTTGTAATCAATGTAAGCTTGGAATAGTTGCTGCACGGTCATGTTCATGCTTGCCGCTACATTGGTTGTTGAGTTTATTTCTTCAAAGTACCTTAATTTAATTCGTGCTTCTGATAAGGTCGCACAAGTAGCAGTCATTTGTTTACGTTTCCCGTCAGTGTAACCACAATCCAAACGAACACGATATTTTCCGCTTGTTGTTTTTGTTATAGAGCCTTCACCTTTTGTTCTTCTACGTGTTGTCATAATGACCTCCTAACTCAAAAATTTGTAGAAAATTTTGTGAAGGGGTATTCAATTAACGCGAGTGCGCGTTTCCCCCCATATGGGTGTCACTTTGAAACGCACGGAGGAGTGGGAATACCTCTATATGAAGTATTCCATATATTTACAGTATAAGCCTTGCAAGCCTTGCGCCGCAAGCGGTCAGGCGTTTGCTTGTCACTATGTTAGTCCCTATTCTTCATTATAAAGGTATGTTTGGTACTAATTTTAAATGTCACAGATTGTTTTCATTATGATGGCTAGATGAGCTATCATTTTTTACTTTAGTATAGTGAAGCGCTAAAGGAGGGGGATTCTTTTTTTACTTATATGAATATCTGCTCATATATTATTACATCTATATTTGTTCTTATCTGTTTACCTGACACGCCGCAAGCTCTTTCGCGTCTCTTTTTGTCTATCATCTAAAAACAACGCAAGAACTCTGCCGCGTCTCATTTTGTACATCATTTTGCACATCGTTATAATATGTTTAAGCCGTCTGTATGATTTTTCATATTCTTCATTATGAAGTCATGCAGGCGGCTTTTTTGTTGGCTTTCTTCTTCTTTCTTCTAACGATTGTATAATGCTTGTTCCCTATAATGATTTTAGAAAAAAATTATTCTTGCTTATGGATTTTAATAGAGTAACCGTATTTTTCTACTATGTCGGATAACTCGATGTACTTAATAGAGCCGCTGTTAATTTTCTTATTTAAATTCTGTTGAAACTGCCCAACATCTTCAGCAACTTCTTTTTCAACCTTTCCAATATCAACCAAAAAATGTTGCCATTCTTTTTTAAATTCTTCTTTATTCATTTGTCTTGTCTCCTTTCTTGTTTTCTTCATTATAGCAGATAAACTGTACCCAAGAAAATGGACACTCCTAACATAAAAAACTTTAATCTGGACA
>NZ_JAUNOQ010000022.1 GCF_030531065.1 Phascolarctobacterium sp.
AAATCTTTCATCTTTTTACTAATTTTTAGCTTGACATATTACCGCTGGACTATTTTGCTAAAAACTCTTCAATCTGTTTATCCATGCATTTACGCACATCTTCGCCATTAATCCAGCATTTACTCCATTCCACAACCTTCTCAATAGCTGTATCCAGATTCCATCTAGGCTTCCAGCCAAATGCTGCTTTTAATTTTGCACAATCTAATTTTAAGAAATTAGCTTCATGCGGTCCACCATCATAACGGTTAATCCAAGATAAGCCGTTGCCCCACTTATTCACAAATAAATCTACTAAAGCACTAGTCTGGAAACAATCCACATCATCAGGCCCAATATTATAAGCCCCAGCAAAGCTATTGTTTTCATACTGTTTAGTAGCAATCATAAGATATGCATATAATGGTTCTAAAACATGTTGGTAAGGCCTGGTAGAAAAAGGATTGCGCACTACAATATTCTCATAGTTTAACGCTGCACGTACACAATCAGGGATAATTCTATCATTGGCAAAATCGCCACCGCCAATAACATTTCCCGCGCGTGCTGTAGAAATAGCTATTTTTCCATCTGCAAAAAAGCTGTTTTTATAGGAATGAGTAACTAATTCACTACAAGATTTAGAATTAGAATAAGGATCAAAGCCATCCAATTCTTCATTTTCACGGTATCCCCAATTCCACTCTTTATTTAAATAAACCTTATCTGTTGTTACATTCAAAAATGACTTTACACAATTACTGTTACGAACACATTCAAGAATATTTACTGTTCCCATAACATTAGTATCATATGTATATGTAGGATCTTTATAACTATCACGTACAATAGGCTGTGCCGCTAAATGTAAAACAATTTCAGGCTGCGCAGTGTCAAAAGCCTTTTTCAAACTTTGGTAATCCCTTATATCGCCAATAACAGAATTAATATTCTGCTCAATTTTGGCAATAACAAACAAAGAAGGCTCTGTTGGCGGTTTTAAAGAATAACCTGTTACTTCTGCACCTAAATTAGCTAAAACCTTACATAGCCAAGAACCTTTAAACCCTGTATGCCCCGTAACAAATACCTTTTTTCCTTTGTAAAAGGATAAATCAAATTCTTCCATTAGTCCTTCCACACTTTCCAAGGAGCACTCCCTTTTGTTAAAAGCTCATTAAGCATATCCATTTCACGTTTAGTATCCATGCACTGCCAATAACCACGATACATATAAGACATTAACTGTCCCTCTTTAGCTAATCGTTCCAATGGTTCACGCTCCAAAATGGTACTATCTCCATCAATATAATCAAAAAACTCTGGTTCAAAAACCATATATCCAGCATTTATAGGGGCACTATCCATCTGACTCTTCTCTCGAAATGCTTTAACATTATTGCTAGGCCCAATATCCAAAACACCTTTGGATTGATCAAGCATAACAGCAGTCAATGTTGCCAACTTACCATGTTCTTTGTGAAATTTTAAAAGTTCCTTTATATTAACATCACAAACCCCATCGCCATAAGTCATCATAAAAGTTTCATCGCCAATATATTTTTGAATACGTTTAATACGTCCACCAGTCATTGTATTAAGCCCAGTATCAACAACAGTAACTTTCCAAGGTTCGCAATGCTGGTCATGGATAATCATATCATTTTGACCAGAAGTAAAATCAAAAGTAATATCACTATTATGTAAGAAATAATCAGCAAACCATTCTTTAATAATATGCTGCTTATAGCCCGCACAAATAATAAATTCATTAAATCCATAGTAAGAATACTCTTTCATAATATGCCATAAAATAGGCTTGCCGCCAATTTCAATCATCGGCTTAGGCTTAAATTGACTTTCTTCACTAATGCGAGTACCAAACCCACCAGCTAATAACACTACTTTCATGCGAAATCACCTCATCATTATATTTTTAACATTGTTTATATTTTTCACAAATGCTCATCGTATCTCCAAAATCTTTCATTTGCCCCCTATCTAACCATAAAACTTTATTACACAATCTTTCAATCATGTCTATATCATGAGAAACTATAATAATCGTTGTTCCTCGAGTAATCATTTCTTGAATTCGTTTTTCGCATTTCTGCTGGAAATGAAAATCTCCAACCGATAAAACTTCATCAACAATCAAAATGTCAGGTCGAACCATAGTAGCTATGGAAAATCCTAATCTAGCATACATCCCGCTAGAAAAATTTTTTACAGGCACATCAATAAATTTCCTTAACTCAGCAAAATCAATAATTTCATTAAAATGTTCTTTCAGAAATTTCCTTTCATAGCCTAAAATTGCTCCATTCAAAAAAATATTTTCCCTCGCAGTTAAGTCCGAATCAAAACCTGCGCCAACCTCTATTAAAGGCGCAACAGTACCATTTACAATAACTTTTCCCTTAGAAGGCCTGAGTATACCAGATAATATTTTTAACATAGTGCTTTTCCCAGCACCGTTAAAGCCAATTATTCCAAGTATGTCACCTTTATTTACGGAAAAAGTAATATTTTTTAAAGCGACAAATTCATTGAACAAAAGATTTCCTTTTGCAAGTCTAACGAAAAATTCTTTTAACGTATCAACACGTTCCTCCATAAGGTTAAATTTCATGGTAACGTTATCAACTTTAATAATTTCACTCATTGCAATCCTCTAAATATACAAAATAAAATTATTTTGGGTTTTATAAAACGAATAAATTCCTATTCCTAACGCACTTATTGATATAATCAAACAAGTAAATAACACTTCTGCTGTTGGAATTGTATTAAGATACACCACATCACGAAAAGCAGTTAAAAAATATGTAATTGGATTTACTTTTAAAATTATTCCATATTCGACGGGTATGATTTTAGTAGGATAAAATATAGGAGTTGCGTAATTTAAAGCAGTCAATAATACACCGTACAAATGAAACGCATCCCGAAAATACACAGCAAATGCTGCCAAAAATAAACCTACACCTATGCAAAAAAGGAACAATAATACTACTGGAACAACGCAAAAAAGCAAATTAAATGAAATTTTTTGGCCAGTAATCAACATGATGATTATCATAGCTGGCATAGCAAAACATAGATTAACAGCGCTAGAAACAACTCTTGATATAGGAAACAAATATTTAGGTACATATACTTTCTTCAACAAAGCCCCATTTTCCAAAATAGAGCCCATAGAGAAGCTAGTAGATTCTGAAAAGAAAGTAAATATGATTTGACCTGTCAGTAAATACAATGCATAATTTTGTATATCAAACCTAAAAAGATTAGAAAAAACCATTGCTGTAATTAACATCATTAGCAAAGGATTCAGCATACTCCATGCATACCCAAGTATACTCCGTCGGTATTTTCTCTTTATATCTCGAAGGACTAACTCTTTTATTAAATTTTTATAGCCAAAAATATCATGCAAGTTTTTCACATCCTAATTAGAATAAAATAATATTTCACAATAAAACCAATCTATTGATTAATGAAATTTATAGGCAATAATGTTTTCACAATTCAATACGCTCCCCTTCTTTCCAACACAGCAGTAATCGTTCGCCACAGCAGCATTACGTCCAGCCACACGCTCCAGTTGCGCACATACCAGCTGTCCAGCTGTACTCTTTCTTCATACGTCGTGTCGCTGCGACCGCTCACCTGCCACATACCGGTAATACCCGGCTTGACCATCAGGTAATCGCCCACATACTCGCCGTAGCGCGCCAGTTCTTCCGCTATTATCGGTCTGGGCCCGACTAAGCTCATCTCGCCTTTTAATACGTTAAAGATTTGCGGCAGCTCGTCCAGGCTGGTCTTGCGCAAGAACGCGCCGCTTTTGGTAATGCGCGGGTCGTTTTTCAGCTTAAAGTCTTTTTCCCACTCTGCCCGCGCCGCCGGGTCGTTAGCCAGCAGTTCCGCCAGCTTTTCCTTGGCGTCCACGCACATACTGCGGAATTTATAGCAGGGGAACGGCTTGCCGTTCTTCCCGACGCGCGTGTGTTTAAAAATCACCGGCCCCGGCGAATCCTTATAAATCCAGGCGGCGATAAACAGTAAAACCGGAGAAATCAAAATCGTGCCAACAATCGTCAGCGTGTAATCGAAAATTGTTTTCAGCCAGCGGTTCAGCGGCCGCGCCAGATTATTCTTCAAACGCAGCAGCACCAGGCGCTCGTTGAACATGCTCTCTACTTCCACCGCTCCTGTAGGCACGCCTACTAAGTTAGGAATAACGCCGATGTTTTTTACCAGCGGTTGAATACGGTAAATCAGCATTCCCAATTTGCGTTCTGCCAGCCCCGGAGCGGCGATAAAGACGCGCTTCACGCCTGTTTCTTTGATAACTCTTTCCGCGTCGGCAAAGCGCCCCAGCACAGGGTATTTTTCCAAAATGCCCGGCTGTACGCGGTTATCCTCCAGCAGACCCACGATTTTGTAGCCTAAGCCCGCGTCGCTGACGATGCCCTTGACCAGCAGATCCGCAGTTTTACCTGCGCCGACGATGATAACCGGTATCTGCAATAACTGCTTATGCAGCAAAAAGCGCTTAAACAAATAACGGCAAACTGCCAGCAAAACGAAAGCCAAAATGCCGAATAAACCTACGAACATTCTGCTGGTGGTGGCGGCGATGCGCGCCACATACAAAACAAAAATTACGGCCAGAGTGCCGTAGCAGCAGGCGTGGAACAGCTTTTCTACCTCTTTGTAGAAGGGCATACGACGGCTGTACAGCTGTCCCAGATGAATAAAGAGCAGGAACAGGCTGGGAAATACTATCCAGAAGTTGAGCCAGGAAATACGCAGATTGCTGGAACGTAAAAACCAGTTACGTAAGCAGAAAGCGCTCTGCTCGGCGCCAATTACCGCCACATAATCCAACGCTATAAACAGCAAAAACAACATCGACGTGTAATAGCGTTTCACAAAGCTTTCTCCCCCATCTCTCCGCCATGTTTCAACGCTAAAGGTTAGCGTTATGGATAACTTTATCTATTATTCTATGATTATCTAAAATATTGTTATTTATAATTATAGCGCGTTGTCCCCCCCTGTCAAACAAAAGTCGCGTCGAGCGACTTTTGTTGTGCGCGCTCCGCGCGAAATGCGCCAGTAAAGCAATTTGCAAAAAAACGCCTAAGCGCACTGTTTTGCTGTACGCTTAGGCGTTTAGCCTTTAATAAATCGATTTTTATAAACTAAAAACATCCTCGTTTCGCCAACCCGCTCCGGCTATTTTTCCAAAACCGGCCTGATACTGTCGTAATGCAGGAAAATGCCCTGCGACGCCAAGTCTTTAATCTCGTCCAATGTCGCCAGCTTAAACTCCAGCGCTTCGTTAGGACGGATTTTTACGTCGTCGGCAGCAAAATCCATAGTAAAGCGATAGCAGTCCACAAAGTAATTGTCGCCCTCGCCGGGATTTTCCCGATGATAGGTCAGCAGCGGTTCGCCCGGCACGGCGGATACGTCCAGCCCTGTTTCCTCCAAAACCTCGCGGTTCACGGCCGCCCGCGAGCTTTCGCCCGCCATAACGGCGCCCCCCGGCACCTCCCACCAACCGGCGGCCCAGGCCTTGGTCAGCACGCGGCGGGTAATCAAAAAGCGTCCGTCAGTATGCCGCACTACGCCCAGCACCGTCAAATGGTATTCGCCGTCCTGCAAAATCCAGTCATTGCGTCGCATCGTGCGCCCCGTAGGCCGCTTACCGCGATCGTATATATCCCATAATTCCATGTGTATGCCTCCTTGATGTATATAATTATAGCCAATAGCGTCGTCTTACCTCAGTAAGCACGGCAGATACTTAAAAATCACGTACAAGCCCGCAGTCATCGCTCCAAAAAGGCTTACGCTGTCCACATCGATATACCCCAGACGCAAACTGTTAAGCCCGGCGATGAAAATCATATTGAGCCACAGGAAGCCGTACAGCCACAAAAATATTTGCACATACCAAGGCGGCTTTTTATGAATATTGTCGCGCTCATTTGCATCAGGCTCCATGGCGTTCCTCCTCCAATACCTGCACAGCGTCCAGCTGCTTATGCAGCCGCGCTACATAACGGCTGCTGCCCTGCAGCGCAGCCTGCGCCTCGTCCAGCTTTTTGCCGCTTTTGTCCAAGGCTGCCTGCAAGCCCTCCAGCTCCTGCTTTACCTTGTTCAGCAACCGCCAAACCTCCGTCGTGCGCTGCTGCACCGCCAAGGTGCGAAAGCCCAACTGCAGGCTGTTGACCAACGCCGCCAGCGTCATCGGCCCGGCCACGCATACGCGGTACTGCCGCTGCAAGCCTTCCGCCAAGCCCGGCACATTCAGCGCTTCGGCGAACAAGCCCTCGCAGGGCAGGTACATAACGGCAAAGTCCGTAGAATAAGGCGGGCAGATATACTTATCGCAAATATCCTTAGCCTCGCTTTTCAGCCTGCGCTCCAGCTGTCTGGCAGCGGCTTCAGCCGCAGCGGCGTCGCCAGCCTCCCGCGCCTGCTGCAAGCGCTGGTAATCCTCCAGGGGAAATTTAGCGTCGATGGGCAGCAGCACCTCCTGCTCGCTGCGACCGGGCAGCCGCAGCGCGTACTCCACCCGCAGTCCGCTGTGAGGGCGGACCTCCGCGTTCTCCACATAGCGTCCCTTATCTAAAATATCCTGCAAAATATTGCCCAGCTGCATTTCGCCCCAGGTGCCGCGCACCTTAACATTGGATAAAATACGCTTTAATTCGTCCACGCCGCCGGACAGGCTCTGCACCTGTCCCAGCGTTGCGTGTACCTCCTGCAAGCGTTGGCTGACCTGGGAAAATTTCTGCTCCAGCGATTCGTTCAAACGCTCGTCCACCGTCAGGCGGATGCGCTCCAGATTTCTATCTGTCAAATCGGCCAAACGCGCCGTGCGCTTATCCAGCTGCTCGCTGAGCCTGTCGCTGGCCGCCTGGTTTTCCATCCGCGCCGCCCGCGCCAATGTGCTTTGCTCGCCCCGCAGGTCGTACAAGGCCTCCAGCAAACGTCGCTCCGCCAGCTCCAACCGCTGGCCCGCTCCGTCCTGCCGCGTTCTGCGCTGCTGCCATAACAGCGCGGCTACCAGCGCCAGCAGCACCAAAATGCTTATCAGTAAAATTATCGTAATCGTTTCCATAGCAACCTCCGTCGACGCTTTTATTATAACAAAAGATACGCCGTTAGCCAATAATTATCGAACAAAATTTTTCTTATTACGTCATGGAGAAATTACCGTGCGCTAGTTACAGGCAACGTAAAATAGTGTATAATAGAGCATAAGATTACAAAGCCCCGAGGTATATATTATGAACGACAATCAAGAAACGCAAAACGCTCTCAGCAGCCCCGATAAAATTTTACAGGCGGCTACGCTGCTTTTCGCCCACGATGATTTCAATTCTGTCTCCATTAAGCAGATAGCGGCTGCCAGCGGCGTCAACAGCGCCCTGATTTCTTATTATTTTGGCGGCAAGAAGAATCTGTATCAGGAGGTTCTGTACGCCGAGGCCGACAAATTTTTAAAATTACAGGATGAGATCCGCAGCCATAGCGAATCCCCTTTGCAAAAGCTGCGCCGCTACGTCGATTCCATTGCGGAAATGCAGCTGGCGCGCCCCTATAATATTCACCTTATCTACCGCGAGCTGCTCAGCCCCCAGCCCATGTTTGAAAACTATGTCAAGAATAAGCTGTACCGCATTCATCAGTTTATGTCCGATTTAGTAAACGACGCCATCGCCTGCGGCGAAATCGTCACGGCAATTAAGCCCACCCATGTGGCCTTTACGCTGGAAGGCATCATCATGTTCTTTTTCCTGACGAAAGGGCAAATCAGGCAGATAGGCAATTTTGACCTGCGGGCAGAAACGGACTACCTGCTGGAAGCCCTGGACTCTTATTTAGTCTCATTGAGCCCCAAATAAATTATAATATCGTACAAAAAGCCATCGCCAGAGTTCATTCTGCCGATGGCTTTCTTAATTTCATCATTTATTTTTCCGTACTGAACAGGGCTTCGACAAATTTATCGGGCTCGAAGGGGCGGAAATCCATAATGCCCTCGCCCACGCCAATCCATTTTACCGGCAGCCCCAGCTCTTCCTTAATAGCCACAACTACGCCGCCCTTGGCCGTGCCGTCCAGCTTGGTCAGCACTACGCCCGTTACGTTGGCCGTTTCCATAAACACCTTGGCCTGATTGATAGCGTTCTGGCCGGTGGTAGCGTCCAGCACCAAAAAGGTTTCATGGGGCGCGTCGGGAATTTCGCGTTTAATGATGCGATGGATTTTTTCCAGCTCGTTCATCAGATTAGCCTTATTATGCAGGCGTCCCGCCGTATCGATAAATAATATGTCGGCCTTACGGGCGATGGCAGCCTTGACTCCGTCAAAAACCACGGCCGCCGGGTCGGCGCCCTCGTTGTGACGGATAACGTCGCAGTGCGCCCGCTCCCCCCAAATTTGCAGCTGCTCGGCGGCGGCGGCGCGGAAGGTATCGCCTGCGGCCAAAATAACCTTGTATTTGAACAGCGTAAAATAATTAGCCAGCTTGCCGATGGTCGTGGTCTTGCCCACGCCGTTGACGCCGACCACCAGAATTACCGTCGGCTTAGCGCCGATGCGGGTACGCTGGCCGGAATCCTTCAGCATTTCGGACATATAATTTTTCAAAAAGGGCATTACGTCCTGCGTCCCGGCAATCTCCTTCTTTTTAGCTGCCTGGCGCACGGCGTCAATAAGCTTTTCCGTAGTCTGCACGCCCACGTCGGCGCTCAGCAGAATCATTTCCAGTTCTTCCAGAAAGTCCTCGTCAATTACGGCGGACAGGCCGACCAGTTCCTGAATACGGTCGGTGAAATTGCGTCTGGTCTTGGTCAGGCCTTCTTTTAAACGCTCAAAAAAACCCATAGCTTAACTCTCCTTTGCATTTATCTTAACGGATAATAATTTAGATACACCGGATTCTTCCATTGTCACGCCGTACATAATATCGGCTGCTTCCATCGTGCCCTTGCGGTGCGTGATGACGATAAACTGTGTCTGACCGGAATAATCGCGCAGAAAATTGGCGAAACGCTGAATATTGGCGTCGTCCAAAGGCGCGTCGATTTCGTCCAGAATGCAGAAGGGCGAAGGCTGGTAGCTCAACAGTGCGAAAAGCAGGGCGATTACCGTCAGCGCTCTTTCGCCGCCGGACATAAGGTACAGGCTTTGCAGCTTTTTGCCCGGAGGCTGCACCTCGATGTCGATACCCGAATTTAAGAGGTCGTCCGGCTGCGTCAGCGTCAGCAGCGCCGTGCCGCCGCCAAAAAGCTTAACGTAGCATTTGGCGAAGTACTCGTTAATTTTAGCGAAGGCTTCCTTAAAGCGCTTGGTCATGCCGCTGTTGATTTCGCTGATGACAGCTTCCAGATTATCCTTGGCTGTGCAAAGATCGTCGTACTGCCGCCGCAAAAATTCGCTGCGCTCCTTAACGGCTTCGTATTCCTCGATAGCGGCCGCGTTGATGGGTCCCAAGGCGGATATAGCCAGCGCCAGCTTGCTTTCCTGCTTTTGCAGCGCTTTAAGGTCCAGGGCCTGCAGCTGCTGCAAATCTGTTTGCCGCGCCTGCTCTTCGTCCAGCTGATAATCCTGCTCCAGCTGCTCCAGCACATGCTGATAATCACTTTCCTGCCGCGCTAGGGCAAGCTCCGTCTGCCGCAAAGCGGCTTCGCTGTCGCCTGTCTGCTTGCGGGCCTGGGCAATTTCTTTTTCCAGCTGACTCTGCCGCAGCAGCAGTTCGCCCCGCTGCTGGGCGAAGTCGTCCTTGCCGCCCATAATGCGGTGGAGCTCGGCCAGCACGTTTTCGCTTTGCTGCTGCAAGCGCTGCTTTTCCGCGCCGCATTCCGCAATGGTCTGTTGCAAGCGCCCAGCCTCCTCGCTGTTGGCCGCCATATCGCGGCGCACCCGCAACGTGTCCTGGTCCAGCCCCTGCATTCGTTCGCTCATTAAGCTGCTCTTGGCAGCCGAGGTTTCCAAAAGCACGCGAGCGTCCTGCAAATTATTTTCCAAAGCCGTTACTGCGCTGCCCAGCTGTGCCATTTGCTTCTGCAAGGCCTCCAGCTGCGCCTTGGCTTCCGTGTCCCGGCTTTCCCGCTGGGCCACGGCGGCGCGCATCTCCTTCAGCTTATCGCGGTTCTGCAAATAAGCGTTAGTCACCTGGCTGCGGTCGTCCAGCAGCAGCGCCAGATTTTCGCTTTCGCGCCGTTTGCTTTGCAGCACCTGCTCCAAGCGCAGCTTAATTTCGCTGGCCTTCAGCATTTGCTGCTGTAATTGTTCGTTGACATTTTGCAGCTTACGCCCCTGCGTTTTGGCTACTTCCTCCTGGGCTTCCAGCTGCTCCTGCCAGCTCAGCATTTCCTGCCGCAGCCTGGCCGCAGTTTCCTGCGCTTGTTTGATTTCCGCCTCGCGGCTCAAATAGCCTTCCTTTTGCTTGCGGCTACCGCCGGTCATGCTGCCGCCGGCGTTGACCACATCGCCCTGCAGCGTTACTACGCGCAGACGAAAGCGCGACGCCCGCGCCGCCGCCAGGGCCGCGTCAAGATTTTCGGCAATCAGCACCCGCCCCAGCAGAAAACGCAAAGCGTTCTCCGCTTCGGCGCGGCTTTGCAATAAATCCATTGCAAAGCCGCAGATGCCCGGCTGCTTAGCCAGCGCTTCCTCTTCCTTATTAGGGCTGCGGCGCTGCACCGTGTCCAAGGGCAGAAAGGTAGCGCGGCCGCCTCCGGTCTGCTTCAAATAGGCGATGGCCGCTTTAGCCGCCTCGGCGCTTTGCGCTACAATGTTCTGCGCGCCCTCGCCCAAGGCCGTTTCTATCGCCGTAATATATTTATCTTCAACTGTAATCAGCTCGGCAGCCACGCCTAAAAGCTGCTGCCGCCAAGGTGTCTGCGCCTTGAGCGCCGCTTTGACGCCGTAGCCGAAGCCCTCGTAGGCCCGCTGCATCCGGCGCAAGCCCTGCTCCTTAGCTTCGGCCATGGTCAGCTGCCGTTGGCATTGCTGCTGGCTGACTGTAATCTGCGTAATATTTTTTTGCGCTGCCGCCGCCGCCGTCTGCAAAGCGTCGGCGTCCGTGCGCAAAAGCTCTGCGTCATGCTGGCAGCGGACTTGAGCTTCCAAAAGCCTGTTGTACTGCTCCTGGATTTTGGCTGCCGCCGCCTCGGCCTCCTCAATGCTTTTCTTCAAAGCTTCGCGGCGGCGCATCCGCTGCTCCTGCTCCTGCTCCAAAGCGCGCAATTCGTTGCGCATTTTCAGCAGCGCCTGCATAGCGGCGAAAAATTCGCTTTGCGCGCTGGCGTTTTGGTTCTGCACCTCGTTCAGCAGTCTTGCTTGTTCGTCCCGTTCCTTCTGCAGGCGTTCCGTCTGCAAGGCCGCCCTGGCCCGCTCCTTATCCACTGCGTCAAATTCGGCGGCTAAGGACTGCATTTTGCTTTCCAGCTCCTCCGCCTGCTGCGCCAGCTTAGCGTTGCTTTGCTCTAATCTGGCCGCCGCCCGCCGGCTTTGCTCGGCGCGCTCGTCCAGCACGCCCTGCTTACCGCGCAGCTTTTCCAACGCCGTTTCCTGATTTTTGATTTCTTCCTGTAATTTGCTGTAATCCTCGGCCAGCTTATCCAGCTGCCGCTGCAACGCCGCCGCTTCGGCCTCCCTGCCGCTCAAAAGCGCCGCCTGCCGGGAAAATTCGTCGGCCGCCGCCTGCTTTTTAGCGTTCAGCTCCGCCTGTACGCCCGCCATATTGTCCAGCTTGCGCAGCAGTACGGATAAACGGCATAAGCGCAGCTCTTCGCTCAAAGAATTATACTGCTTCGTCTTAGCCGCCGCCTGCGCCAAAGGCTCTACCTGCGCGTCCACCTCGCTGCGGATATCGTTGATGCGCGTCAGGTTCAGCGCCGTATCGTCCAGCTTTTTCACGGCGTCCTTCTTCCGCAGGCGGTATTTGGCGATACCTGCGGCCTCCTCGAACAAACCGCGGCGCTCCTCCGGCCTGCTGTTGAGCACCTCGTCTATTTTATTCTGACCGATTATCGACATGGAGCCCTTGCCCAGGCCCGTGTCGGCCATCAAATCGATGACATCCTTCAAGCGGCAGGGCTTTTTATTAATGGCGTACTCGCTGTCGCCGCTGCGGAATAAACGGCGGGTCAGGCTCACCTGCTCAAAATCCAGGGGCAGAGTATGGTCGCTGTTATCAAATTCCAGACTGACCTCGGCCACGCCTAAGGCGCGGCGTTTGCCGCTGCCGGAAAAGATTACGTCCTCCATTTTGGAGCCGCGCAAATATTTTGCGCTCTGCTCGCCCAAAGCCCAGCGAATGGCGTCGGAAATATTGCTCTTGCCCGAACCGTTAGGCCCGACAACAGCCGTAATTCCTTTATCAAAGGTTAATTCAGTTTTATCGGCAAAGGATTTAAAGCCATAGGTCGCAAAGGACTTTAAGCGCACAAATAATCACCTGTCTCTGCACGGCCCACAGCGCAGGCCGTTTACTCTTTCTAATGTTATCTTATTATTTTATCATACATATCGCAATTTTAACACTGCTTTCCGCAGCGCTTATTTTAAATATGCCAAAATTCTTCCCCACTCCTGCGCCAACGCCGCTAAATTCATACGCGCGTTAGCCGGGCTGGTGGAATGAAAATAAAAAACCTCCACGCCGGGAGGCAGGCTGCGGGCAAAATATTTTTTGAAGGCCGCGCCCGCCTTACCGCCGTTGCAGAAAATTGCGCGGATGGACGGATTACGCGCCAATAAGCCCGGCACATCGTTCGGCGTTTCGTTTTTTATATCGCTGTCCAAGCTGCCCTCGCGCTCGCACACGCCCAGCGTATCCCACAGCGCCACGGCATGCCGCGCCAGCAAAGCTTTTTTGGCGGCGTAATCATCAGGCGCGGGCTCGTTAAACAGCAGCGCCAGCAATTTCCAAAAGCGATTTTGCGGATGAGCGTAATATTCCTGCTCCTGCAAAGATTTCATGCCGGGCATGGAGCCTAGAATTAAAATTTTACTGTTTGCTCCAACTAGCGGCTCAAAGGAACGGCACTGGGACATAGCTCTATCTCCTCTCCCTCGCACGAAGTAATTTTCAACGTCAGCTGCGGCAGCATTTGCCGCCAGTACTGCAGATTGCAGCTTTTAAGTCCCCGCAGCTTGGACTGCAAGCGCGCGGGACAGCGCAGCTCCGCAGCGCGTACGCCGCTATCGGCCAAGCTTTGCAGTTGGGGCGTAAGCTGGCTCCGCAGCGCCCTGCTCTTCACCAGCTCCCCCATGGAGGGATGGAAAGGCCCGGCGATAATATTTCCCGGCGCGCACAGCTCCTCGTCGGGCTGCAGCCCGATGCGGATAACCTTAACGCCTGCCGCAGTCAGCCTTTCGTATACATAAGCGCTCTGCGCCACCGCCTCCTCCAGCGTCAGCGGCACGTAGCTTCCGGCCGCATACTGAACGGCCAGCGGCGTATCCTTCACCACCAGCACGGGATAAATTCTGGCCACGTCCGGCCTTAGCTCCGCCGCCAGCTCTGCCGTCCTCCGCACGCTGCGCCAATCCTGCAGCGGCAGGCCCACCATCAGCTGCACGCCCGTCTGCAAACCAAACTGCCGCAACAAAGCGTGCGCATGGTAAACCTGTCCGGCGCTGTGCCCCCGCCCGGCCGCCTGCAAAACGGCGTCGTCCAAGGACTGCACGCCCAGCTCCACCAAACGCACCTGATGCTCTTTTAACAGCGCCAGCCGTTCTTCATCGATATAATCGGGGCGCGTGGACAAGCGCACGCTGCCAATCGCGCCCTGCCGGAGAAGCTCGTCCGTCAGCGCCAGCAGCCGCTCCTGCAGCTCCATTGGCAAGCCCGTAAAGGAGCCGCCGTAAAAAGCGGCTTCATGCCGGACGTCAGGCCGCAGCCAGGTAAGCCAACGGGCAATCTGAGCCTTAGCGCCTGCCAGCGCGGCTGTTTTCTGCCCGCTGATGGCCCGCTGGTTGCAAAAGATACATTGATGCGGGCAACCCGCGTGGGGAATAAAAATCGGCAAAATAGACATGCAAACTCCTTAAAACACTTTTTACTCTTGACTTATCCCCTATGGGATTATTATATCAGTAAAGAAACAATACCAGGAGAGTATCGCAGTTCTGCATCCTGAAAATTTCTACCTCCGGCTTCGCCTAGCGCAGATAACGGTCGATGGCGGTTTCAAAATTCTCCAGACTTTTGCTGCCCTCGCCTTCTTCCATAGCGTACAGGAGGCAATGCTCCAAATGGTCCTTTAAGATCACCTTCGCGGCATTGTCCAAAGCCTTGCGCACGGCTGCTATCTGAATTAAAACCTCCGAGCAGTCGCGGTCGGCTTCCACCATATTTTTAACAGAACGCACATGCCCTTCGATGCGGGCCAGACGGTTGATAACTTTCTTTTTATTGGGATGGTTATGCGCGTGCTCGTGCACGGCGCTCATATCCGTATGACTTTGCAGCTTCACGCTATTCACCTCGTCAATTGCATATTCTAAAATTATTAAAGCAGGTACGGACTCTTCCCTACCTGCTTTGGTTTTGTTTATTCTTCGGCCTGCCTGGTCAAAATGCTTTCGATAACTAAAGCTACGCCGTCATTATCGTTGGAAGCGGTAATAATTTTAGCCTGATTTTTCACAGCGTCCTTAGCGTTACCCATAGCTACGCCGATGCCAGCGTTAGCTATCATCTTGACGTCGTTATTGGAATCGCCGACGCACATAATTTCTTCGGGAATTACGCCGTAGCTGGCGGCTACGGCTTTAACGGCCTCCCATTTATTGACGCCCGGCTCCATCAGCTCCAGAAAATTATCTTTAGAGCTGGTCACATCCAGCTTACCGGCAAAACGCTCGGCAAATTGCCGCCAAACCTCGTTAAATTCACGCGCCTCCGTCATTACCAAAATCTTATAAGGAGCTTCTTGCGTAGAAAAAACGTCGTCGCCCACAGCAGTAGTCGGGATACCGCTGATTTTGCTATACATCCGCGAGCACTCGTTTTCTTCTTTAATCAAAATACTGTCGCCCACGTATAGCTGCAAATAATAGCCCTTTTCGCGGCAGTACGCCAAAACCTCCCGCGCCGTCGACAGCTCCATCTTATGCTCGTAAAATACCTTGCCGCTACGGCTGCCCTTCACCAGTGCGCCGTTATATGTTACTAAGGGCACGTCCAGCCCCAGCGCTTCGGCATAAGGACGCACGGATACGTACATGCGCCCGGTTGCGATTAAAAAAATCCTGCCAGCCGCCACGGCCTTCTTTACAGCGGCGGCGTTGCGCGGCGAAATCTTGCAATCCTTATTTAACAAGGTATCGTCCATATCACAGGCAATCAACTTAATTTCCATGAGCAGGCTCCTTCTCCCTGATTTGTAATTCCAAAGCGATAGCGGTTAAAGGATATACCGCCAGCAAAAACAGTAAATGCAGCGCATGGCTGTGCAGCGTGTAGCCCGGCAACAGATGGCACAGCGTCAATACGCCCTCCCAGGCGAAGGCCGCCGTTACGATAAGCGCTTTTAACAGCTCCACGCTGCGGGAGCAAGCCTGACGCAGCGAGCCCTGCAAAAAGTCACGGCTCACAATCGCGCCCATCAATTTCAGTCCCAGCAACACAACCGCGCCCTCGATAAAAGAACCTGCTACCAGTCCGCCCAGAGTAACAACCTCCAGCCAATCGGTCAAATATTCAACTAAAAAAAATATTACGCTCAATGTCAGCCACATGGTGGCCGCGTCGTAAATGCGCTCTTTCACTTACATCACCATGTAACATTATATCACGTTTCATTATTCTTTCCACATTTCTTTTGCGATTTGCGTCCCAGCGCCGGCAAATTTTATTGTTGAGCTAACTTGAACATGGCGAAATGCTTGTACACATGGTATAATAAGCACGACATTTATTATTGCAGGCTCGCCCTGCGCAAAGGAGCTTATGATGAAACGAAGTGAAAAATTTCGCCAGGCCAACCGCGAGGCCCTGGCTACTGTAATCGCCGCCGCTGCGGTAATCATTTTTTGGTGCGCCGCCGGCTTTGGTCTGGCCGATAGCGACGTAACCCTGTGGCACACGCCGCTGTGGGTGTGGGGCGGCTGCGTCGGCACCTGGCTGTTCGCCGTTCTTGTTACCGTTATTCTGACTAAAAAAGTTTTTATTAACTTTGATTTGGAAGAAAAGGAGGAAGGCAAGTAATGGGCAGCATTTTCAATCTTCTGCCGGTGCTGATCTTTTTGATCGCCCTGCTGGCTATCAGCGCCTACATCCAGCGCGCCTCCAAGGAAAACAGGCAAAAGGATTTCGCCAAGGATTATTTTATCGGCGGCCGTACTTTAGGCGGCTTCGTTCTGGCGATGACCACCGCAGCTACCTACAGCAGCGTCAGCACCTTCGTCGGCGGCCCCGGCATGGCCTGGGTCATTGGCTACGGCTGGCTGTACATGGCTATCGTGCAGGTTGTCGTTATCTTCCTGGTGCTGGGCGTTTTCGGCAAAAAGATTGCCCTCATCGCCCGCGAGATCGACGCCGTAACGGTTATCGACGTGCTGCGCGCCCGTTACAAATCCGATTTTTTGGCTAATATGGCGGCGGTAGTTATCGTAGCCTTCTTCTGCTCCACTATGGTCGCCCAATTCGTCGGCGCGGCCAAGCTTTTTGAAGCGGTTACCGGCTTTTCCTACCTTACCGGCCTGAGCCTTTTCGGCCTTATCGTAGTCGTTTATACCACCATCGGCGGCTTTAAGGGCGTAGCCGTAACTGACGCCTGCTGCGCCGTAGCCATGATCGTCGGTATGTGCATTCTCATGGGCGGCATGATGAGCGCAGGCGGCGGCTTTGCCAAAATTATGTCCTACATCGGCAGCAGCCACCCCGATATGCTGGAGCCGCTCTCCCGCGGCAAAATGCCTGTTTCCCTGTACATCAGCCAATGGCTGCTGGTGGGCATCTGCACCCTGGCCCTGCCCCAATCCGTAGTGCGCGGCATCAGCTACAAAAACACCAAAGCGCTGCATAACGCCATGATCATCGGCACCGTCGTTATCGGCGCCATGACTCTCGTAGCCACCTGGATCGGCATTATCAGCAAGGGCGTGCTCACAGAAGGGCTGGCCGCTTACGGCAACAGCGTCGACAATATCATGCCCCTGGCGATTATCAAAAGCCTTTCTCCTTTCTGGGCCGGCGTTATCATCATCGGGCCCATCGCCGCTACCATCTCCACCGTGTCGTCCCTGCTGCTCAGCGCCTCCTCGTCCATCGTTAAGGACGTGTATATGAACGTCAAGGGCCGGCGCGGCGAAACCTTGAGCAATGATAAAATCCGCTGGTACAGCCTGACCGCGACCATCATTTTAGGCTTGATAGTTTATTTTATCGCCATCAATCCGCCCAGCGTAATCTGGCAGATCAATATGTTTGCCTTCGGCGGTCTGGAAACGGCCTTCTTCTGGGTGCTGATCTTCGGCCTGTTCTGGCCCAAGGCTAATAAATGCGGCGCTATTGCCGCCATGGGTGGCGGCGTGCTGGTGTACTGCCTGACCATGGCGCTCAAAATTAAATTTATGAGCCTGCATCAAATCGTTCTGGGCATGTTCTTCTCCCTCGTGCTGTTCTTCATCGGCAACGCTTTGGGCAGCAAGGCGGACGACAAGACTCTGCGCATCTTCTTCCCGGAAAAATTTGAGGATTAAATTATTGTTGTAAAAACGAAACTCGCGTCAGCCTTCCAAAATTTAAGGAAGGACTAACGCGAGTTTTTTTATGCCGTCATGCAGTCAGAAAACCAAAGCCTTAGAAGCTCCAGCGCATACCTACGTTCCATTGCCATGGCGTCTTGATATCGTCGCCAAATGTTTTCACTACGTCGGCGTAAACATAGCTGTCAGCGCCGGTTTTATAATTAAAGCCTAAACCGGCTTCATACCAGGTATTGCCGATATCCTGGCTGTAGCTGTTGTGCAAATCGCCCAAACGCAGATAAGTATCCGCATCGCCGGCAAACTCATGCAGCAAAGAGGCTTTAGCGTAAACGCTGCCCTTGTCGGTAATGTTCTTGCCCAGCTCAAAGCCGACGCGGCCTACCGTGCTGTACAAGGTATCCTGACTTACGCGAATATTATTGCTGGTAGTATAGTCCTCGCCGCCAATGCGCATAAAGGTCAGCTGTGCCTGCGGCGTTACGTACCAGCCGTCGGACATATCCATCTTCACGCCGTACTCGCCGCTTAAAGACGTACCCCAGGCGTCGTAATCGCCGCGCGTATCGCCTGCCGCCGTGTGAATCTCAAATTCATTGCTCAAGCGTCCCTGCTTCAAAACGATGTCCGCATACTGGCCGCTTGCGCCCAACCAAGTGCCGTACAAGGATAAGCTGGTGCTGCGGTTATCGCCCTTGCCGTTGGCGTAAGCAGTCTGCCCGTCGTTATGACTGATGGCAGCGCCGTAATGCCAGTCGCCGTAGGCCTTATCATAACCCATCTGGAAATAATTGTATTGGTTCTTATACGCGCCGCTGTATTCAAATTCGCCGCGGCTCATGCGCACCCATACGCCCTGGTCGCCCTCGCTGTTGCGCAGTTCGCCCAAACGCTGGCTAAGAGTGCTGTCCTCCTGACGCCAGGCAATAATCGCCGTGCTGGCAATATCGCGCATAGCGTCCATAGTAGTGGTGCTCTTGCCTTGCTGGATGTCTTGAAGCTCAATGGTATTGCCGTTGATATTGTTCGTAGTTACGCCGGTCATGGCGGGAGTAAGCAAGCCTTCTTCTATATGTGCTGTAAAAGTAGCCTTGCTGTTCTCACCAATTTTCAAACTTTCTTGTACTAAACCTTTAAATTTTTCTTTAGTACCGATATCGTCAGCATTAATACCAGTATAGTTAGTGGATACTTGGGTAGCCTCTGCTCCAGCAAAAACTTGAAAAGTGCCTGTTTTCAATGCTCCGCCAGTTTTATCAACGGTAAAGTTTACCGTACCGCCAGTACCGCCTAAATTTTCAACTTGAATAGCTTGCTCTTGCGTTTTAGCAACGTCAATATTAACGATACCGTTATTTAAATTCAAATTATTCAAGGCAATGTAACGGCTACCTTTTGTGCCATTTGCACCTCCCAATTCCCCTTCTTCTTTAACAAGCTCTGGATTCCATTGAGCGCCGTCAGACAAAGTAATTTTTAAATTATTTACTTTCAACTTATCATCCATCGATAAAACTTCATTTGCTCCTCTGTTCCATGTCACAACCGTATTGCCATTCCAATAAGAATCTGCACCAGTTAAATTTACAGTAACATAGGCATCAACCCCTGTCCCAGAAGATGGTCCATCATAATGGAATGATATATTACCATCCAATTTTACAGTTCCTTTTATATTTTCATTGATAGATACTTTAGCATCTCCGCGAGCCTTAATAGCGTTATCTCCTATTAAAGTAACATCCTTACCCTCAATATTAATTACACCCTCCGAAATCGCCTTTATTGCATTACCAAAATCTGTTTCAATATTAATCTTATCACCTTTGATGTTAACAGTAGAAATAGTACCATTAGGTGTAATGCCATTAGCATTATAAGTAGTGCCATTAGCAACTAAAACACCATTTCCTCCTTCAGCAAAATTCTCAATATTTACAGTATCACCAATAATATTAATTGTTCCTGCACCATAATCAGCTTCTATCGCACCACGCTCAAAACTATTATTCATTATATCGATTATTTTTCCTTCTATTTTTATATCGCAAGCAGTATTATAGTTGTAAAATCCCCATACCATTACACCATATGTATTCATAAAACTGCCAATTGATACTGATTTTGTGGTGTCATTTCCAACTACTATATTATGATTTGAGTAATTTGCTGAATTAGAAACAAAAATCCTACCTAACATAATATTTTTATCAGTTATATTTGCATCTTCATTTTCTATGCTCCTCGCCATCACATTCCCCGTCATCACAAACGCCATCAATGCTCCCAAAGCCAAGCTTCTTTTAAAAATTTTCTTCTTCATAAACACCCAACTCCTTTATAAAAAATTTATAAACTTGTATTACCAACTACCCTCTTGCACCCCAAATGATATTGGGTTGCTTTGTATGATAGCATTGCATTATCCGCTTACAAATAAAGAACTTTACCCTTAACCGGCACTTTTTGCCAAGCTTTTTGCTGCGGTGCAAAAAGCGTCGTTTGCCCAACTTTTCAAAAGTTGGCCTCTTTCTTGCATCTTCTTTCGAGGCCGAAAGAAGATGGTTTATCAAGCACTAGCCCTCGCTAGAACACTTCACAAAAAATACGAATAACCATTTCTACCTTTCACCTTTATTATAATCACTTGTCCCCCCCGGTCAACCTAAAATCCGCATTGAGCGGATTTTATTTGGGCACTAACGTGCCTGCTACGCCGCGAAGTTTAGCGCAACCAATAACGCCACGCTCCCAACCTGTTAAAGCAGCAAAAAAACGCAAAATAAAAAGCCCCGGTGCTTGCTGCTTTTTCAAACAGAAGCTCCGAAGCTTTCTAAACTTTATTTTTAAATTTTCACTTTTATTCCGCAGCCGGAATCCCCTCCGCAGTTTGAATATTTCTGCGCACATCCTCGCAGCAGATATGGAACTGCGCCAGCTCCTCCTGCGTCAGCGGCAGCTCCAGCACGCGCTCCACGCCGTTTTTGCCAATCAAGCAGGGTACGCCGACAAAGACGTCGCGCTCGCCGTACTCGCCGTCCAGCAGCATGCTGGCAGGCATAATGCGCTTTTCATCATTGAAAATACATTGCACCATGCGGGCTGCGGTCGAGCAAATGCCGTATTCGGTGCAGTGCTTGCCCGAATAAGTCACCCAGCCGCCGTCGATAGCCTTCTTTTGCAGCTGCGGCTTATCGAAGGCGAAGCGCGCGTCCTGCTTTTCCAGCGCGCTCAAAGCCACGCCGCCAAAGCTTACGCAGGACCAGGCAGCCATCTGGCTGGCGCCATGCTCGCCTATCATATAAGCGTTAATAGATTGCGGCGCGACTCCCGTCTGCTGGGACAGTTGGGAAATCAAACGCGAAGAATCCAACCCCGTGCCGGTGCCGAAAACGTGCCCCTTAGGCAGGCCGCTTTCCTGATAAATTAAATTCGTAATAACGTCGCAAGGATTAGTAATGTTGACGATAAAGCCCTTAAAGCCGCTGGCCATAACCTTATGCATATAGCTCTTGACCTGCGCAGCCGTAAAATTCAATTCGTCCAAGCGGTTGTTCGTCGCCACCAAATCGATATCGCCGATGCAGTTGACAATAATATCGCAATCGCCCACATCGGCATAGGTACCGCTATTGATAATGACATCGTGCGGACAGTACAAAACCGCGTCGCGCAAATCCTGTACCTCGCTGGCCAGCTTAGCCTCCTTCAGGTCGACCAAGACTAATTCGGCGGCAATGCCTTGAATTGCCAGACTATACGCTACATGAGCGCCAACATGTCCCAAACCGATAATACCTACTTTTCTTGTTTTCATAATTTCTGCTGCCCCTTGCTATGCGTCGGCAGCGTCCCCTCCTTTACGCAAAAACAAATTTACTGCAAATACAGTCGTGAAGCTTGATTTTTATTTATCCAAAATCGGCAGCGTTGCCGAAGCGTGACCCATAATTGTAATCGTATAATCTTTTTTGCCCTGCCTAGCCAGCTGCTCCTGCGCCTTTTCCCAAGCCTCTGCCAAAGTACGGCAGGGAATATGCCCGGTTTTGCGGACAAAATCAAAATTTTCCGGGCGCGTTACCAGATAAGCCGTCACATCGTTGACAATACTGCGGGCCTTGAAAGCGACGAACGCGGGAATGGTAAAATTAGCGCGAATATCCTTTTCAAACTGCTCCATATCGGTACGGCTGAAGCAGTCGGTAAAGATGGCCGGTTCCTTGATATCCGGGCAATCCAGCGTAAAAATCATAATGCCGCCCTTCTTCACCGCGAACTGCGCGTTCATGTGGCACTTAGTAGCCTGATATAAATTCAAATCCTTAGGATAACCGCCGGCAGAAGCGATAACGACGTCGGCCAGCTGCTTGATATGCACGCCGCCCATAGCCAGCAAATCCTTGCAGCCATGCTCCCAGGCTTCATACCAATGCCCGGCTACAATCTCGCTGATTTCGCCGTCGGGCGTAAAAACAGTGTTGACCAGAAAATCAGGCTTCAGCAAAGCCGCCGCTTCCTTCATATCCTGATGAATTGGGTTGCCCTCCAGCAGGCTGGCGTCGCAGGCCTTGTTGCAGCCGCCGCCTTCTACGGGCGACATGGTCATGCAATGGTTCAGCATAATGCTGTCGTAAGCGGCCACACCCGGCATAATTGCCTTGCGCCCGCCGCCAAAGCCGGCAAAGGGATGCAAAGTTACCGCGCCGGTTAAAATCACGCGGTCGGCATTAACTACATATTTGCTGAGCGCTACCTCGTTGCCAACGGAGGTTTTGCCCAAGGATACCATATCCTCCTTTTTGCGGCTGTCATGCTGCACGATTTTTAAGCGCTTAACCATTTCTTCGCCGCAGACTACGACGTCCTCCTCCGGCGTATGGCCGCGGTGCGTGCCCGTAGCGACGATAACGGTGATGTCCTCGTCCTTAACGCCGACGCTGTTCAGCTCGTCCACTATGACCGGCAAAAATTCTGCGGTACCGCACAAACGAGTAATGTCGCTGACAACGATGGTCACCGTTTCACCGGCGCGGACAATTTCGCGCAGCGGCTTAGACCCAATAGGATTGCGAATGGCTTCCCGCGTCGCCGCCACGATATCCGGGCAGACCTGCGCGTCGTTGCCGTGTATATCATAAATAACATGCTCCTCCGGCAGCAGCACCTCTTCCTGACGCTTGCCGATAGGTAAGAAGTATTTTTTCATTAGCATCCCTCCAATATAAGCGGATAGTATTTATTATACCTTATCAACGCGCAAAATAAAAGAAGAACATCTTTGACAGACATTCTTCCTTACAATTATTTCAATTTTTGTTTGCTCACCAGCGTTTACTGTTACGCCAATATTCGCTGCGCAGCAAAGCCAAAGCCGTGAACAGCTCCAGTCTGCCCAACAGCATAGCCAGGGACAGCGCCGCCTTGCTGCACGCCGGTACCTGCGCATAAGTTCCGGTCGCGCCGATACTGTCGAAGGCCGGGCCCACGCTGGCCATACAGGATGCCACGCCAAAAATTGCTTCCGTTACGTCCATTCCGTCAAAAGTCAGCACGAGGGACAAAGCGGCCACTAACAGAATATATACAAAAAAGAAACGGCTGATGTTGATAATAGTCTGCACCGGCAAAGGCTTTCTGCTGTAGTAAACATTGAGCAGCATTTGCGGATGCAGCGTGCGCCGCAGCTCGGCCGCCACAGTTTTCAGCAGCACAATCAAACGGCAGATTTTAATGCCGCCCGCAGTCGAGCCTGCGCAGCCGCCGGTGAAAAAAGTAAGCGCCAGCAGCAGCTTGGCAAACGAAGGCCAGTTATCGTAATTATCGGCCACGAAGCCCGTTGTCGACGCAAATGAAGCCACATGAAAAAAAGCCGTTTTAAAGCCATCGGCCAAACTGTAGCCGTTGACGATAACAATATTGGCCGTAATCAGCACGCTGATGCTGAACACCAATACTATATATACCTTAAATTCCAAATCGTGCCACAACGCCTTAAAGCCATTCTGCGTGACCTGGTAATAAACGGCAAAGTTACCGGCAGCTAAAATCATAAAAACACCTAAAGCATATTCTATCATAGAGCTGCCAAAATGCGCCACGCTGTTATCATAGTTGGAAAAGCCGCCTGTAGCGATAGCCGAACAGGCATGATAAACGGCGTCGTATTCGCTCATGCCCATACCCGCCAGAATACCCGTTAAAATAATCGTCAGCAACAGATAAATATAAAACAGCGCTATCGCCGTAGTGCGGATACGCGGCAGGATACGGCTGTTGGAAAAGCCCGTAACCTCGGCGTTAAACAAATACATAGCGCTGCCTGCAATCTGCGGCAGCAGGGCTACGAACAGCACAATAATGCCTATGCCGCCAATCCAATGAGTTAAAACGCGCCAAAAAAGCAAGCTGCGCGGCAGGCTTTCCAAATTGGCAATGGCCGTAGCGCCCGTCGTAGTCAGACCGGACATACTTTCAAAATAAGCGGCCACCGGGTCAAGCACGCCCATGAAGCAAAATGGCAGCGAACCCAAGGCCGCAGCCAGCACCCAGGAAAAAAAGACCGTGCCGATGCCCTCGCGCACCGATATATCCTTATGCGAAACGTCGCGTCCGTAATAATCAAACAAGCCGCACAGCACAACGGCAATAAAAATCGACAAAGTAAAATCAACGTAACAGCCTTCACCGTAGTACAAGGCCAACAGCAGAGGTATGAACTGCGCCGCGCCAATGCCGAACGATATTCTTCCCAAAAGATATAAAATTACCTTTGTATTCATACCCCATCTCCCAAGCTTTTACCAATTCTGCTTGTCGCGCCAAAAATCAGGACGCAGGATAGCCAGCATGGTAAAGATTTCCAAACGCCCCAGCAGCATGGCCACAATGCTGATAAAGCGCGCCCAATCCGGCAGGCTGCTGTAGGTCGACGTGGGTCCTACTACGCCAAAGGCAGGGCCGACGCTGCTCATGCAGGCGGCAATCAGGCCGATGGATTCCATTGCAGAAATGCCCGACAAGGAAATCAATAATGTCAAAACGATAAAGACCAATATATATAAGAAAAAAAAGCGCGTAATATTGCCTACGACAATGGGGTCGATATCCTTATCGCCCATTTTTACGGAATAAACGATACGCGGGTGCAGCGTGCGCAGCAACTCGGCCCACCCGGCCTTCAGCAAAATTATCAAACGCGATATTTTAATGCCGCCCGCCGTAGAACCGCTGCAGCCGCCGACAAACATCAGCATCAAAAGCACGCTGCGGCTGAAGCTGGGCCAGTTATCGAAGTCGTCCGAAGCAAAGCCGGTGGTACTGCCGATGGATACGGCCTGAAAAATACTGTGGCGCAGGCATTCGCCCAAGGGCAAATAATTGGTCAGATACAAATTGCCGCAAATCAAAAGAGCCGCAACTGCCAAAATGAACAAATAATAACGATGCTCCGTATCATTGCGAAAGGCCAGCCAATCGCCGCGCCATATTTTATAGTAAAGCGAAAAGTTCATGCTGGCAATCAGCATGAAGGCTATGGCAATGATTTCCACAAAAACATTATCAAAGGAAATCAAGCTGTCATGGTAATAGGAAAAGCCGCCCGTAGCCATAGTAGCCAAAGCCAGATTGATAGCCTGGAACAGGGACACGCCGGCTAAAAGCAGCAGTATTATCTCCACCAGCGTCAGCGAAAAATAAACAGAAAGAATCAACATCGCCGATTCCTTAATTTTAGGCAAAGTACGTTCCGCTACTGCTCCCGGCAGCTCGGCGTTAAACAGGTAGCTGGTGCCGCTGTTCATCTGCGGCATGATGATAATGAACAGCATAATGACGCCAATACCGCCCGTCCAATGCGTTAAACAGCGCCAAACTAACACGCTGGGCGGAAAATCATTAAAGGATTGCGCAGTAGTAACGCCCGTCGTCGTAAAGCCAGACACGCTCTCAAAAACCGCGGCCAAAGGGTCGGCGGGATTAAGAAATAAATAAGGCAGCGAGCCCATGAGGCACACCAACAGCCAGCCGCAGCCAACTATGGCAATGGCCTCGCGCACACGCAAGCGCTGCCGTGGGCGCTGCGTACCATAAATATTAAAAATTGATGCCACTGTCACCGAAGCAATCAAGCTAAAAGCAAAAATCCAAATATGCTCGCGGTCTACGGCAATAGCAGCCAATAACGGCAGCAGCAGCACTAAAGAAAAAGCTATCGTTAATTTTCCCAATAAACGATTTACCAGCCGTGCATCCATAGCGTCTACCCTCGGCCCTCAAACATAGGCACTGTGTTCTTGGAAAATTCACTCTTGATGAACAAAATAATGCGGTCGTTAGCCAGCAGTACCGTATCGCCGTTAGGAATATATGCCTCGTTATCACGCACAATGGCGCACAGCAGGCATTCCCGCGGCAGCTGCAAATCGCGCACAGCCACGCCGTCAACTTCGCTGCCCTTGCCCACGATGATTTCCAGCGCTTCCGCCTGAGCGCCCTCCAAAAGGGATACGGATACAATGCCGCCCTTGCGGATGAAGCGCAGCACTTCGCCGGCGCTGAGCAGACGGGAGGACAATACGATATCCACGCCCACCTTTTCCATCAGCTCAATATATTCCTTGCGCGCTACGCGGACGATGGTTTTACGTGCGCCCAAATGCTTGGCCAGCTGCGCCAGCAAAAGGTTAAGTTTATCGTCCTCCGTCAGGCAGATAACTACATCGGCCTCCGAAACGCCCTCCTCCATCAACAGGTCGATATCCGTACCGTCGCCGCACAGCACCAAGCCGCGTTTTAAATTGGACGCCAATAGTTGGCAGCGCTCCTTATTTTTTTCAATAACCTTGACCTGAATGCCCTGGTTTTCCAGCATGGGCGCTAAAAACCGCCCTGTACGGCCTGCGCCGATAATCAGCACTCGTTCTAATTTCTCATAGGTATTAGAGAAGCTTTTTTCAAAATCGCGAATGGCGTCGTGCTTGCCTACAAAATAAACGTTATCGCCGGGAATGACGTAATCGTTACCGCGGGGAATAATCATCCTGTGGCGGCGAAATACCATAGCCATCAATATATTCTTAGGTATATTCAAATCCTTTAATGGAATATTTATCAGCGGCGAATCCTCTTTAACCTTCGCCTCAAACATGCGCACCTTGCCCTCGGCAAATTCATCTACATTCAAGGCAGACGGCGTCATCAGAATATGGTCGATTTCCACAGCAGTAATGCGCTCCGGGTTAATTACCAAATCGATTTTCATATCCTTATTAAGCATTTCCGGCGCATGCACCGCATATTCCACATTACGAATACGGGCTACGGTATGCTTAATGCCATGGTTCTTAGCCATCAGGCAGGTTACCATATTAACTTCGTCGCTGTCAGTGCAGGCGATTAAAACGTCGGCGTCGCAAACGTCGGGATCGGCAAAGGTTGTAGGGCTGCAGGAATTGCCCTCGATAGCCAAAACGTCCAGCGAATTTTGCACTACTTCCTTACGCTTTGGGTCTACCTCTACAACTACTACGTCAAACTGGTCTTCTGCCAACAGCTGTGCAATACTAAAGCCCAGCTTACCCGCACCAGCTATAATAATACGCATTTTGCAAGCTCCTTTATACAGTCTTAATGTTCCGCTTTATTATAACACAAGAAGCAGGATTAAGAAAGCGGTTAATAATTTAGGCTAAGCATTCGTCCATAACCCTAATTAGAGTTTTTCATAATCCAGTAAATCCCTTGTCAAATTTTACAAAATAATTCACGGCAAATCGTCGACGCTTTCAAAAAGATAATCTATAAAATATTTACTGGCAATCGGCAAAGAGTTTTTATCCTTCATTACTAAACCGATTTTGCGGGTAACAGCAGGACGTATGGGCAAAATAGCAACCTGATAATTCGTTTTCCGCAAAACAAGCTCCGGCAGGATGCTAACGCCCAAGCCTGATTCTACCATTGATAAAATGGAGTAATCGTCATGCACGCGAATCTTTACATTAGGCTCCAGCCCCCTTTGCCGGAAGGCCTCCAAAGGCTTGCTCAACGCCCCTTCCTCAATGACTAAAAAAGGGTCGCGCTCCAGAGCTTCTAAAGTAACGTACTGTGCTCCAGCCAAGGGATGGTGCAGCGGAAGAACAGCCCTGTACTCTCCCTCTTTGATAAACTTGGCCTGCACCTTATCCAGCACGTCAAGATTCACAAAACCAAAATCCGCTTCGCCCGTCCTCACCCATTCCGGAATGCTATTATTATCACCTTGATGCAAAATAAATTCTATGCGCGGGTACTGCTGCTGAAATTTTTTAATCAGCGGCGGCAGCCAATGACAGGAAATACTCGAAAGCGTCCCTATGCGGATAACTCCGGAATCCAAGCCCCTTATTTGCTTCGCAATTTCCAGCATAGAATTATACTGCAAAACAGTTTTTTGAATAGCGGGAAAGAGCTGCTTTCCTTCCAACGTCAAACGGACACCATATCTGGAACGGTACAACAATTTAATGGATAATTCTTTTTCTAACGAAGAAATCATCAAGCTCATAGCCGGTTGCGTATAACCTAAAAGCTCTGCCGCTTTTGTAAAGCTGCCCAGCTCGACTATTTTTTGCAGTGCAACATATCTGTTCATCTTCAAATAACCTTTCAAAATGTTATGATAACAATCATTGATTTTACTTATGCTGTTTTTCAGTATATACTAAGTATAAATAAATTGCAAGGAGGCACGGTGATGATTAGAAAAGCGCTGCAAAGTAATCAGGCTTGATACTTGGGCAGGCAACCACCCGGCAGCCAACCTATATAGTAAAAGCGGCTTCCGCTTCGCCGGGAAAGCGCCAATCCTTTTGCAAGGGGTAATTTTTGAAGAACAAATATTTTTTGAGCTAAGATTGGAGGAAGAAGCATGAAAAAATTGGGCCTCATCGGCGGCGTTGGCCCCGAAGCTACCGTACCATATTATTTAGGGATTGTTTACGGCGTGCAAAAAAAATTAAACAAGCCGTTTTTCCCACCGCTTGTAATTGAAAGCCTTAGCTGCTTTGAAGTAATTCGCATGAGTTCTCAAAACGATAAAGAAGGTCTGACAAACTACTTACTGGCAGGCATCCGTAATCTTGCGGCCGCAGGAGCTGATGTAGGCGCTTTAGCCTGTAACACGGGGCATATGGTCTTTCAAGAACTGCAAAGACTGTCGCCCATTCCCCTGGTAAGCATCGTAGAAACTACCCGCGCAGAAACACAAAGGCAAAACTTTAAAAAAGTAGGCTTACTAGGAACTAGCGCCACTATGGAAAGCGATTATTTCACCAAATCGTTTACAGATTCAGGAATCAAAATTGTTATTCCGAAAGCAAAAGACAGGGACTACATTGCAGACCGCATTTTAAACGAATTGGAATTGGGAATCGTTAAAGAAGAAACAGGCGACCAATTTATACATATAGCAGAAGAAATGGCGCAAGAAGAAAAAATTGAAGCGCTAATTTTAGGATGCACGGAACTTCCCCTACTTTTCCAAAACAAGACTTTATCCGTTCCTGTTTTAGATACCATGCAGCTACACATTCAAGCGCTTGTAAATAAAATATTAGAAGAATAAACTGCGTCGGCAGATGTCTGCGCATATAAAAACAGCACCATGCTCAAGCATGGTGCTGTT
>NZ_JAUNOQ010000023.1 GCF_030531065.1 Phascolarctobacterium sp.
AAATCTTTCATCTTTTTACTAATTTTTAGCTTGACATATTACCGCTGGACTATTTCTGACAAATCCTGCCGTGTCGCAGGATAATTTACAAACTTATTACTTTTCGTCAGCCTCAAAAAAATTTCCTACAGCGGCAAAGACCGTTTCCCGCTCGCAATCCAGCGTTAAAATATGCCCGCTGCGCTCCAGCCACAGCAGCTGCTTTTGCTCCGGCGGCGTTCCTAAGTGGTCGTAAATATACCGGGCGCTTTTAGGCTGCACCGTATGCTCGATGGTCGATTGAGCAATCAGGCAGGGAACAGTAATTTGCGGCAGCAGCTGCTTTTTACAGCGTTTCACCAAAGCAAACAAGCTGGTCAAGGGCTTGGTAGGCATTTTATCATAAGCTTGGCAATATTTGCCCATCTCATGGTAATTACGCTTCCGCTTAGGCAAATAGCGGATAAAGTAGCGCAGTAGCGGTAAAAATGGTACGCGCCTGTCGCGCACATAAATAGGAGCCGAGAGCAGCGCCGCCCTGCGCACAGGCTTAGAGGCTGCCATAGCCATCGCCAGCAGGCCGCCCATGGAAAGGCCGGCGACATATACCTTACCATAACCAGCCAAAAGCTCGTCGCAGGCAGCAGCAGCCATTGCCAGCCACTCGTCAGCCGTAGTCTGCTCCAAATCCTCCACCGTAGTGCCATGTCCCGGCAGACGTGGGCACAGCACAGTGTAGCCAAGAGCATGCAGATAATCGCCCAAGGGCCGCATTTCCGCCGCCGTTCCGGTATAACCGTGCAGCAGCAATACTGCCTTGCCATTATTACCTTCCAGTAAAAAGGTTTCTGCCCCCGCCATAATCTGCATAGTTAAACGCTCCTTCTGACAAATTACATATTACATTATACCATGTCTACCGCGGCTCTGCCATCGCCTACGGCTCGTCAATCGCCGGGTGTCAGGCATATGTTGTACATCAGCTCTCGCTTCGCCTTTGGCTCGCGAATCGCTGTGTACAAGCATTATACCACAATACTCACACCATCTGCATCTAAACGCAACATTATTATTTGAACATTTGTTGTCTTTTTGAAATTTTCGTGTTAAAATATCAACAGACAACCGTGTTCAGGGTGGTTTGGCCTTCATCTAATGAGATTGGAGGTGATGCTGATGAAAAACTTTTCTTTCCAAGACCTCATGGCCTTCGGAATGTTTATCATTGCATTGCTGACCTTCATTCGACTGATGTGTCAATAAAATTTCTGCATAAAGAAAATCCACCCCTATACTTGGCCAGTAGCAGGGTGGACTTTCTTCCCAAATAACAGGTCAACCCACCTTGTGGGCGGTTGTCCTTCTATGTTTAATATAGCACGAAAGCAAAATAATTGCAAGCAAAACGTTTCCTCTACGCCAAAATATTGCAAACATATGTTGCTCTCACGAAATTTTCGTGTTAAAATATCAACAGACAACCGTGTTCAGGGTGGTTTGGCCTTCATCTAATGAGATTGGAGGTGATGCTGATGAAAAACTTTTCTTTCCAAGACCTCATGGCCTTCGGAATGTTTATCATTGCATTGCTGACCTTCATTCGACTGATGTGTCAATAAAATTTCTGCATAAAGAAAATCCATCCCTAAACTTGACCGGTGACAGGATGGATTCTCTTATTCCCTAACAGGTCAACCCACCTTGTGGGCGGTTGTCCTTCTATGCTTAATATAGCACGAAAGCAAAATAATTGCAAGTAAAAACGCTCCTCCCGCACGGGAAGGAGCGTTTAATATTTGCGGAATCAGCTCTTATTTAAAGAAGCTCAGCAGGATGCCGCCGTTAGCTGCCAAAACAGGAGCGAATACCAGAGCAACAATGGTCATCAATTTAATTAAGATGTTCATTGCCGGTCCGGAGGTATCCTTGAACGGATCGCCTACGGTATCGCCTACAACGGTTGCGTCATGCACCGGAGTGTGCTTTCTGCCGCTTGCTTCCACGAATTTCTTCGCATTATCCCAAGCGCCGCCTGCGTTAGCCATCAAAATAGCAACCAATACGCCGGAAGCTAATGCGCCGCCGATCATACCGCCCAAAGCTTCGGTGCCGAACAGGAAGCCCATCAGCAGAGGAGCAACGATAGCGATAACGCCGGGCATAATCATCTCGTGCAGAGCAGCTGCGGTAGAAATGTCTACGCATTTTTGGTAGTCAGCCTTAGCCTTGCCTTCCAGCAGGCCGGGGATTTCGTGGAATTGACGGCGAACCTCTTCAATCATTTGATAAGCAGCCTTACCAACGGATTCCATGGTCATAGCGCCGAATACGAAAGGCAGAGTTGCGCCGACGAACAGACCGATCAGCGTAACAGGATTCAGCAGGTCGATAGCCTTCAGCCCTACAGTATGTGCATAAGCGGAGAACAGAGCCAATGCAGTCAAAGCGGCGGAGCCAATAGCAAAGCCTTTGCCGATAGCGGCGGTAGTGTTGCCTACAGAGTCCAGAGTATCGGTGATTTCACGTACTTCAGGAGGCAGCTCGGACATTTCTGCAATGCCGCCTGCATTGTCGGCGATAGGACCATAAGCGTCAACGGCTACGGTCAGGCCGGTGGTGGACAGCATACCAACTGCTGCCAGAGCGATACCGAACAGGCCCATGCCAGCGTCCTTAGCGCCGCCCATGCTGAAGAAGGACAGGATTACGCCAATGCAGATGAAGATCATCGGCAGGAAGGTGGAATACATACCAACTGCCAGACCGGAAATAATGGTGGTTGCCGGGCCGGTTTCGGATTGCTGCGCGATTTTCTTAACGGAAGAATAATCAGCAGAGGTATAAATTTCGGTAATTTTGCCGATCAGCAGGCCTACGATCAGGCCGGAAGCGATAGCTACGAAAGCTGCCGCGTTGCCAAAAATAGAAGTGGACAGGTAGTAAGCGGCAGCAATTACGATAATACCGCCAACATAAGTGCCGTGGTTCAAAGCTGCCTGCGGGTTATTGGATTTGCTGCTGCGAGCGTAAGCGACGCCAATCAAAGAAGCGATAATACCTGCAAAAGCCAGCTCGAATACGAACATAACGCCTTCGCCGCCAGGGTAAGCAACAGCGCCCAGGGTAATAGCGGAAATGATAGCGCCTACATAGGATTCAAACAAGTCGGCGCCCATACCGGCAACGTCGCCTACGTTATCGCCTACGTTATCAGCGATGGTAGCCGGGTTACGCGGATCGTCTTCAGGCAGGCCCTCTTCAACCTTACCAACCAGGTCGGCGCCAACGTCGGCAGCCTTGGTATAAATACCGCCGCCAACACGGGCGAACAAAGCGATGGAGCTTGCGCCCAAGCCAAAGCCGGTAACAATATCGATATTGCCAAAGAGCATGTAAGCTGCGGCAACGCCAACGATACCCAGACCAACAACGCCCAGACCCATTACAGCGCCGCCGGAGAAAGCGATTTTCAAAGCTTCCGGCATACCGTGACGGGCAGCCTCAGCGGTACGAACGTTAGCCTTAGTAGCAACGGTCATACCAATATAGCCTGCGCTTACGGAGAAAACAGCGCCTGCAACGAAGCAAACTGCGGTAAGCGGAGACAGGAACATAGAAATAACAATAGCGACAACGATTACGAATACAGACAAAGCCTTGTATTCTCTGTACAGGAACGCCATAGCGCCCTCATGGATGTAACCGGCGATTTCCTGCATACGTTGAGTACCAGCAGGAGCCTTGCCGATTGCGCTGCTGAGCGTCAAAGCAACTGCCAATGCAATGAGGCCAACAACGATGGAGATCATTAAATAACTCAAGACCCTAACCCCTTTCTTCTTATAAAAAATTTAAAATTTAAAGAGCGTAGTTACGCCCTTTTTAACATGAGTAATAAGCCAAGACTGCGCCAAACAGCCATTAAGCGTTGATTTTGGCCAGCGCCAACGTAATTACGGCAAACGCAGCGCCTAAATAAATCGTAGCCTTAGCCATAATTGAATCCAGATCATTGCCCTTACCAAAAAAAGCACCGTCACTGCCGCCGAAAGTACTGCTCATACCGCCGCCTTTGCCGGACTGCAGCAGAACTGCGCCAATGAGAGCTATGCAAACGATAACTTCAAGAACTATCAAGACAGTTTCAATCACAGAGCTTACCTCCTCACATTTTTGTACCATGATATTTTACCATAAATATAGTGAGCTTACAACGTAATTTTGCAAAATATTTAACAGAAGCGTCGGAAAATACGCAAAAAAAGAGCAGAAGCCTTCAGGCCTCTGCTCGCGCTGCAATTAAGCTTATTTATTGATGTTGTAGAAAACGTGCTTGCCGTTGTACTTGGCCGCCTTGCCCAAATCCTCTTCAATGCGCAGCAGCTGATTGTATTTAGCCACGCGGTCAGTACGCGCCGGAGCGCCGGTCTTAATCTGGCCTGCGTTTACCGCTACGGCGATATCCGCCAGAGTGGTATCCTCGGTTTCGCCGCTGCGATGGGAAATAATGCAGGTGTAGCCTGCGCGCTTAGCGGTTTCGATAGCGTTAAAGGTTTCGGTCAGGGTACCGATTTGGTTTACCTTAATCAGAATAGCGTTGGCTACGCCCTTCTTAATGCCCTGCGCCAGGCGTTCTTCATTGGTAACAAACAGGTCGTCGCCCACCAGCTGCACCTTCTTGCCCAACTTCTTGGTCAGCTTCTTCCAGCCGTCCCAATCGTCCTCGGCCATGCCGTCCTCGATGGAAATAATTGGGTATTTCTCGCACAGCCCGGCTAGGTAATCCACCATCTCTTCGCTGGTTTTAACGATGCCCTCGCCCGCCAGATTGTACTTGCCATCCTCGTAAAATTCGCTGCTGGCTACGTCCAAAGCGATAACGATGTCCTTGCCCGGTTTATAGCCTGCCTTTTCCACAGCCTCCAAAATAACCTCGATAGCTTCGGAGTTGCAGCTCAGGTTAGGCGCAAAGCCGCCCTCGTCGCCCAAAGCGGTGCTCAAGCCCTTGGATTTCAGCAGCGCTTTCAGGTTATGGTAAATTTCGGCGTTCATGCGCAAAGCCTCGCTGAAAGATTTAGCGCCTACTGGCATAATCATAAATTCCTGAATATCCACGTTATTGTCGGCATGCTGGCCGCCGTTGAGAATATTCATCATGGGGACGGGCAGCTCCTTAGCAGCCACGCCGCCCAAATACAGGTACAAGGGCAGGCCTACGGAAGCGGCTGCCGCCTTAGCCACCGCCATGGAAACGCCCAAAATAGCGTTAGCGCCCAAGCGGCCCTTGTTGGGAGTTCCGTCCAGACGTACCAGCAGTTCGTCGATTTCCGTTTGCCGGGTTGCCTCTAGGCCGATGATAGCTTCGGCGATAATGTCGTTGACATTATCCACGGCCTTGGTTACGCCCTTGCCCAGATAACGCTCGGCGTCGCCGTCGCGCAGCTCCACAGCCTCGTGTACGCCGGTGGAAGCGCCGGAGGGAACAGCAGCGCGTCCTACGGCGCCGTCCTCCAGGCAAACCTCAACCTCTACGGTAGGATTGCCGCGGGAATCCAGAATTTCACGTGCATATACTTCAGTAATCATTGCCATCGTTCAATCACCTCTAGTTTTATTTTTCCAATAAGCTATGACCCGTCATAGCGGCAGGCTGCTCGATATGCAAAAGCTCCAGCAGCGTCGGCGCAATATCGGCCAAAATACCGCTGTGCAGCTTATGCTGCTGCTTGCTTACCACAATGAAGGGCACAGGGTTGGTGGTATGAGCCGTATTAGGCTCGCCGTCCGCCTCCGCCATTTTCTCCAAATTACCATGGTCCGCCGTAATGCAGGCCGTGCCGCCCAGCTCCAGCACCTTGCGCACGATGCGCCCGGCGCAGTCGTCCACCTTTTCCATAGCCTTAACGGCGGCTGCCAGCACGCCCGTATGGCCCACCATGTCGGGATTAGCGAAATTCAGAATGATTGCGTCAAATTTATCCTTATCCAGCTCTGCCAGCAGCGCCTGCGTTACCTCCTCGGCGCTCATTTCCGGCTGCAAATCGTAGGTCGCTATCTTGGGCGAAGGAATAAGGATACGCTCCTCGCCAGCGTTAGGCTCCTCCACGCCGCCGTTAAAGAAGAAGGTTACATGAGCGTATTTTTCCGTTTCGGCAATGCGCAGCTGCCGCATACCGCTTGCCGCCAGCACCTGTCCCAGCGTATCGTCGATGGGTTCGGGCGGATAAGCCACCGGAGCGTCGATAGTCGCGTCATACTGCGCCATACAGGCAAAACGCACCGGCCTCACGCCCTCCGGACGGGCAAAATACGGAAAGTCCTCGTCGTGCAGCGCACGAGTAAGCTCACGGGCGCGGTCAGGACGGAAGTTAAAGAAAATTACGCCGTCGCCGGCCTTAATGCGTCCGTCTACGCCATTTACTACCAACGGCTCCACAAATTCGTCGGTCACACCGGCAGCATAGGACGCCTCCACGCCTGCGGCAGCGCTGGCGGCAGGCACGCCTTCGCCCAGAGCCACGGCCCTGTAAGCACGCTCTACGCGCTCCCAGCGTTTATCGCGGTCCATGGCGTAATAGCGGCCGCTGACAGTAGCGATACGGCCTACGCCAATCCTGTCCATCGCCTGCTCCAATTCCTCGATATAGGTCAACGCGCTTTGGGGCGGCACGTCGCGTCCGTCCAAAAAGGCGTGTACATAAACGCGGCTCAAGCCGTGCTGCTTAGCCATTTCCAGCAAAGCAAGCAAATGGGAAATATGGCTGTGGACGCCGCCGTCGGATACCAGCCCCAGCAGATGCAGCGCAGCTCCCGCCTCCCTGGTTTTTTCCATAGTATCGCACAGCACGCCGTTCTTAAAGAAATCGCCGTCCTCAATGGCCTTGCTGATGCGGGTCAGGCTTTGGTAAATAATGCGGCCGGAGCCGATATTCAAGTGCCCCACCTCGGAATTGCCGATTTGACCCGCAGGCAGGCCCACCTCCCTGCCGCTGGCCTGTAAGGCAGTATGCGGATAATTAGCGAAATAACCGTCGAGGTTAGGCGTCCTGGCAACTGCCGCAGCGTTGGTGCTGCTGGCGGGAGCAATGCCCCAGCCGTCTAAAATCATTAAAAGTACAGGATGTTTCATGCTTCGCCTTCCATATATTATCATTTATAAGTACAGAAAGCGATAAAACCCGCCAACCTGCCGGCAGCCGCAAGGCTTTACCGGCAGGCTGCGGGTCATTGCTCTCTTCAATTAAAAGCTGCGTACTATCTTAGCAAAGCTGTCGGCCTTTAAGGAAGCGCCGCCAACCAGAACGCCGTCGATACCGCTGATATTGAAATCTGCGGCGTTCTTTTCATTAACGCTGCCGCCGTACAGAATGCGCACCTGACGCGCGATTTCCGGCGTAAAAATTTTAGCGACCTTATCGCGAATCAGACGGCATACCTCCTGCGCGTCCGCCGGAGTTGCCGCCTTGCCGCTGCCGATGGCCCAGATGGGCTCGTAAGCGATAACCAGATTAACGGCGTCCTCAGGAGCGATTACGCGCAGCGCGCTCTTGAGCTGCATATTGATCTTACGCGCAGTCTTGCCAGCTTCGCGCTCGACCAGATTTTCGCCTACGCACAGCATGGGCTTCAAGCCGTTGCGGTATGCGGCGATAATCTTGCTGGCGACAATTTTTTCGTTCTCGCCGAAAATAGTGCGGCGTTCGCTGTGCCCTACCAGCACATACTCGGCGCAGATATCGGCGATCATCGCGCCGGAAACAGCGCCGGTGAAAGCGCCCTTATCTTCCCAATGCAGGTCTTGAGCGCCATAGCCCACATGCTTGCCGTCGATAGCGTCAGCCACGGTTTCCAAAGCGGTAAAGGGCGGGAAAATAACTACCTCGTTCAGAGTACCGTTAGTTTCCATCACAATATCCTCAGCCAGCTCCACGGCCTCGCTGACGGTCTTGTGCATCTTCCAGTTGCCGGCAATCATTTTGCGGCGCAGGTCGTCCAAAGCCGCCACGCCGGGCAGCACCTTGCCCTCCAGATATTCCAGAGATGCGCCGCCGCCCGTAGAAATATGCGAAATGCGTTTTGCCAGCCCCAGCTTTTCCACTGCGGCCACGCTATCGCCGCCGCCTACGATGCTAACAGCGCGGCTGCGTGCCACAGCCTTAGCCACGGCCTCCGTACCCTTGCAAAAAGCGTCCATTTCAAACACGCCCATAGGCCCGTTCCACACAATCATCTTAGCGTCGGCCAGCGCAGCGGCATAGGCTTTAGCCGTTTCTGCGCCGATATCCAGAGCCATATAGTCCTGATTAAGATGCTTGATATCCTCGGTAATATACTTAGCGTCGGCGGCAAAGGCTTCCGCCATTACCAAATCCGTAGGCAGCAGCAGATTTACCTTGTTCTTCTTAGCCTTCGCCAGCAGCTCCTTAGCCAGCTCTATCTTATCTTCTTCTACCAGAGATTTGCCCATCGCGCAGCCCTGCGCAGCCAGGAAGGTGTTAGCCATACCGCCGCCGATCAGCAGCGTATCAACCTTGTCCAGCAGATTATTGATAACGCCGATTTTATCGCTGACCTTAGCGCCGCCGATAATAGCGGCAAAGGGATGCAGCGGCTCCGTTACGGCGCGGCCCACATATTCGATTTCCTTTTCCAGCAGGAATCCTGCGGCAGCGGGCAGGAAGTGAGTAACGCCCTCTACGGAAGCGTGCGCGCGGTGCGAAACGCCGAAGCCGTCGTTAACGTACAGGTCGGCCAGGGATGCCAGCTGCTCGGCAAATTCCATGTCGTTCTTTTCTTCTTCCTTATGGAAGCGCAGATTTTCCAGCAGCAACACATGACCGGCTTTCAGCTTTTTAGCCGCGGCCTTAGCCTCCGGCCCTACGCAGTCGGCAGCGAACAGAATCTTTTTGCTCAGCAGCTTGCCCAAATGCCTAGCTACGGGAGCCAGGCTGTATTTAGGATTAACCTGTCCCTTAGGACGGCCCAGATGCGCCATCAAAATAACGGCGGCCTTGTGCTCCAGCAGATATTTAATGGTGTCCAGGGAAGCGCGGATACGGGTATCGTCGGAAATATTGCCCTTATCGTCGAAGGGGACGTTAAAATCTACGCGCACCAGTACCTTTTTACCGGCCACGTCTAAATCACGTACAGTTTTCTTATCCACGGATAACTACTCCTATCTTACAGGCCCTTTTTAGCAATATACATAGCCAGGTCAACTACGCGGTTGGAATAACCCCATTCGTTGTCGTACCAGCTGACAACCTTAGCCATACGCGGGCCAACCATCATAGTGGACAGGCCGTCGACGATGGAGCTCAGCGGGCAGCCGTTGTAATCGCGGGAAACCAGGGGCAGCTCGTTATAGCCCATGATGCCCTTCAATTCGCCCTCGGCAGCTTCCTTCAAAGCGGCGTTGATTTCTTCAGCGGTAGTATCGGTTTGCAGCAGAACGGTCAAATCGGTAATGGATACGTTAGGAGTGGGCACGCGCATAGCGAAGCCGTTGAGCTTGCCTTTCAGTTCCGGCAGGACCAAAGCTACGGCCTTAGCGGCGCCGGTAGTGGTCGGGATAATGGAGCAGGCGGCAGCGCGGGCACGGCGCAGATCCTTATGCGGCAGGTCCAGAATACGCTGGTCGTTGGTATAGGAATGTACGGTGGTCATCAAACCGCTTTCAATGCCAAACTTGTTCAGCAGCACCTTGGTAAAGGGAGCTAGGCAGTTGGTGGTGCAGGAAGCGTTGGAAATAATATTATGCTTAGCAGGGTCGTATTTGTCCTCGTTGACGCCCATAACGATGGTAATATCCTCGCCTTTAGCGGGAGCGGAAATAATAACCTTTTTAGCGCCTGCCTGCAGGTGAGCGGCAGCCTTCGGGCCTTCGGTAAAACGACCGGTGGATTCTACAACAATTTCCGCGCCGATTTCGCCCCAGGGAATTTTTGCCGGGTCGGGAGAAGCAAATACCTTAATGCGTTTGCCGTCTACCACGATGCAGTCGCCGTCGGCAGCTACTTCATGCGGGAAGGTGCCATGCACGGAATCATATTTCAGTAAATGAGCCAAAGTAGCGGAATCCGTCAGATCGTTGACAGCTACCACCTCAACATCGGGATTAGTAAAAGCAACGCGGAAAACCTCGCGGCCAATGCGGCCAAAACCATTGATACCTACTTTTGTCATAATAAATTCCTCCTTAGTTTTGACGGGTTTCTTTATAAATTGCACTTGCGTGCCGGTTAACAATGCTCATGGGCCATGCGCAGAATCTCGTGAGCGGCGGCCTCGTCGGTAACGAGAATATCCTGCCGCGACGCGCGGATGACCGATAAAATAGCGGCAGCCTTGGACTTACCGCCGGCAATGCCAATGATGGTGCCGATGTTCTGCAAATCCTGCAGCATCAGGCCGGCGTTATTTGTCATATAGACCTGCCTGCCATCCAGTGCACAGTACTGCCCGAAGGCTTCGCCTACCGCTCCCGCCGATTCCAGCTTGGCAATCAGATCGGGGTTTAAGCGCCGGTGCCTGGCCATAACGCTGGCGCGGCCTACGCCGTGCACCAGAATATCGGCTTTCTTGATGATATCCACGACGGCGCGCACGCCTACGTCTTCTTTTAAAATACTGTTGAGAATATCCTCACTGACGCAGTCGGGCACATACAGCTGGCGATAAGACGCCCCCAAACGCTGGGCTAAAACCGTAGCGATGGTGTTGGCCTGCAGCTCCACGTTATCGCCCAGGCCGCCGCGGGCCGGAACCACTACCGTATCAGGCTGCGAACCGCTGACGTTAGCCGCCATGGCCGCCATAGTCGTGCCGCCGCTGACCGCTACGATATGCTTGCTGCCGTCGCTGAGCAGCTTGCTGAGAATATGCGCCGCAGTACGGCCAATCTCCCTCTTTACTACCTCCTCCTGGTCGGAATCGCCGGGAAGGATTACCACCCGGCCAATCTTCAGCGTGTCGCTCAAGGATTTTTCCAGAAAGGAAATATCCTGCAGCTTACGCACATAATCGGCCAGCTCCTTTAAAATATCGGCGCCCTCGTCAGTGACGCTCATGCCGCTGGAGGAAAAATCCAGCAGACCGCTTTTCTTGAGAAAATCAACCTGCGCCCGCAGCACCCTTTCGCTAAGCCCCAGCTTCGCCGCCAGCGCTCTTCTGCCGATAGGGTATTCGTGGCTTACCTGACGCAAAATCTGATAACGCTGCACTAAAAGGTCCGTCAGCTCCGGCACGATTTTCTTTTGTAAATTGATAATGCTATCCATAATTATTGCCTCGGCACATTTTGTCCCTCGTGGTACTTTTAGCGTCCCACGAATTTAATACAAAGAATCTGATTTCTGTTTTTCTTTGATAAGTATAGCATACTCTATTGGAGAAATAAAGTGTAACACATTAAATTTTTGCAAAAATTTTAACATGCAGTTAGTCACAGTTAACAGCTGTGCCGCATCGCCGCGCATTACTCTGCGCAGCAATGCGTTCCGGCTTATTTATTGCAGCTGCATACGAAAGCCAAAGCGTCGGCAGCGCTCTGCTCCGGCTTTACCTTCGTCCAGGCGGCGGCGATTTTACCAGCCTCGTCGATAACGTAAACCGAACGTACCACGCCCATGCTCACCTTGCCGTAGAGCTTCTTTTCCTGCCACACCTCGTAGGCCTGCAAAACCTCTTTTTCCGTATCGGACAGCAAAATAAAGGGCAGCTCCTGCTTCGCGGCAAAATTAAAATGCGATTTTACGCTGTCCTTACTGATGCCAACAATCACAGCGCCCTCGGCGGCAAACTGCTCAAAAGCGTCGCGAAAGGCCTGCGCCTGACGGGTACAGCCGGGCGTAGAATCTTTAGGATAAAAATACAACACTACCTTTTTACCGGCAAAATCGCTGAGGCTGACGCTATTGCCGTCCTTGTCCGGCAAAGTAAAGGCCGGAGCCACGGAACCAACTTCCAACATAATTATCAACTCCTTGCAGTATAATTCACAAATAAAAGCCAAGCTTCCATGCTTTTTCAAGATACTTTAAGTATACCATATTCAGCGTTAAAATACAGCCGCTGCACCATATCTTAACAAAAAGCTCACGCTTTAGACGTAAAAAGACCCGCACCTCTTGGAGATGCGGGTCTGCAAAGCCTAAATTACATTGCTGCTTCTACGGGATATACGCTGATTTGGCGTTTATCGCGGCCTTTGCGCTCAAATTTTACGCGGCCTTCCACAGTAGCGTAAATGGTATAGTCCTTGCCCATGCCAACATTGTTGCCGGGATGGAATTTAGTACCGCGCTGACGAACGATGATGCTGCCAGCGGTTACCAGCTGGCTGTCATGAGCCTTGGTACCCAAACGCTGCGCGTTGGAGTCACGACCGTTGTGGGAGCTGCCGGTACCTTTTTTATGTGCATGTAATTGCAGAATAATTTCAAACATTACTTTCACCTCCTATGTTCCTGAATACGAACATATTGCGGACACTGACGTTCTATGGACTGCAGGCCATAAACCATGGTCTGCAGAATAGCCTGCGTCAGGTCTGTAGGCGCACTGTTCAATGCAGCCTCTAAAATACCGTCCTCCTGATTGACGACATAGGACGGCTTGAGCTTTAAGTGTCTTTCCAAGCCAAGCAGGGGAGCCTGCGTTAAAGCCGAAACAGCGCTGCAAACGATGTCCGTTCCTTCTTCGCTGTATCCTGCATGCCCGCTAACCTTATAGCCAACGATCATGCCCTGCTTATCCTTGAACAAATCGACCTGTATCATGGCGATTAAGCGTTGATAGCGGTAATTTCAACAGTGGTAAACGGTTGACGATGGCCTTGACGTTTACGGTAGTTGGATTTAGCTTTGTATTTGAAAACGAAAATCTTGTCTGCTTTGCCGTGTTCAACAACTTTAGCAACAACCTTTGCGCCTTCAACTACGGGCTTACCAATCTTTACGTCTGCATCGTTAACAACGGTCAGAACTTCTTCAAAAACAACTTCAGCGCCAACCTCTGCGTTCAGCTTTTCAACTTGCAGGGTTTCGCCTTCGCTTACGCGGTATTGCTTGCCGCCGGTTTTGATAATTGCGTACATCTATTGCACCTCCCTTAATGATAGACTCGCCAAATACGGTACCCGTCGCCGGGTTTTCAGAACCTCTCTGCGCGGTTGGGGACGGACCAAATCAGTCCATACTGTGATATTTTACCTTACGCGGCATTATTTGTCAACACCCATACGCGATAATCGGGTCGCCTTTTTTCACGGCCAGCGCCGCAACCACCATCAGCACCACGCCGTCAAATTCTGCATAATATTCGCGCAGCGTCCTGCCGAACAAATCGCGGATCTCGCCCAGCTTCTGCCCCCGCCGAACCTTATCCTCCCTGCCCACGCAGGCGTACCAGCGCCCGTCTGCGTCGGCGTCAAGATATTCTCCCCGCGTTATGTACAAGACGTCGCGCTCGCGCTTGCGCGCCTCGCCCGGCAGCAGCCGCAAATAACGCAGCAGGTTATAAATATTTTCTAAATATAAATTTACCTCGCTTTCGTCCCAGCTGGCGCAGTCGCCCAATTCCAATTCTACAGACGGCACGCCGCAGATAGCCGCGTAATTATAAGCGTGATTCGTCGCCCGCGATTTAATTACAAAGTCGGCGTACAAAACGTAAGCCGCAGCTTCCTCTGAAAGCGCCAAAGCCCGCGCGTCTTCGCTAACGCCGGGGTAATAGACGTAGCTCAACTGCTTTTCGGGAATGTCGCCGCCATGCGTGTCGATATGAAAGTCCACGCGCTTTTGATATTCCTCCGTCAGCACGTAAGCGATTTTATCGCCTAAAGTCCCGGCAGGATTTCCCGGAAACAAGCGATTTAAATTTTTACCGTCCTGCGGCACGATATACGGCGTGCGTTTTAAAAAGCCGTCCACGTTCACCGGATTGATAACGATTAGCTGCCCGCAAAGCTCCTGCGGATCGATATTTTCGGCAATTCGGAACACAGCCTCGATAGACGGATACTCGCAGCCATGAATAGCGGAAGTCAGAAGCACGCTCTTGCCCTCCCGTGCGCCGTTGATTACCGTCACCGGCAATTTATAATCGGTATCCAAAACGGGAGCCCAGCCGCTGGCCTTCGTCCCCGGAGCGGCGGTAATGCCGCCGAACGTAATACTTGCTTTCATTTCGTTTTTCCTTTCCCACATCTCGTTAGCAATTTTCTAAATAAGGCGGCGTTATAGCTGCGCCGCCACTGTCTGTTAAAAAAATTGGCAAAACAACTTAGCGCCGCTTTGCCAAAAATGGAGAGCAAATTTTATTTAACTGGTTGCCAATCCTTCGTCAGCCAATAAAAATCGCAGGCCTGAATATCGGCGTTAGCAACCTTATCCGAACTTACGATATTAGTCTGCGGATAGCCATAGATAATAGTTACCGCGTCGTTCAGCAAAATTTTCTGCATATCTATAATAATCTGACGGCGTTTGGCGCTGTCAAATTCGCTTAAATAAGCGTCGCCAAGAGCATCGTAGGCAGGATTACTGTACCCGGAGGAATTTTGCGGATTAGAGCCGTTGATGTTAGAACGCCAATACATATTCATAAAATTGATGGGCGAACCGGCCTGCGTCGCCAGAATATTGGAAATCAGCAAATCGTATTTACCGCTGGTGCCGATACCGTCCAAAACATTGTAATCCACGGCGTTAATATCAATCTTAATGCCTGCTTTTTTAGCGTCAGCCTGCGTCGCTTCGGCAAAAATCGGCAGCTCGGCGCGGCTGGTATAAATCACGTAGGTCAATTCTAAATTTTTACCGTCCTTGTCGACATACCCGTCGCCGTCGCTGTCACGCCAGCCTGCTTCCGCCAGTAATTTTTTAGCGCGTTCCACGTTATAGCTATTGGGATCGGTCAATTCGTTATAACCGAAATCCAACGTCGGCGGCATCGCGGGCCCGCCGGCGACGTAAGTATTATGCAGCAGACTTTGGCAATAGGTTTCTCTGTCAATAGATGCCAGCAAAGCCTGTCTAACGCGCAGGTCTGCAAGTGGTTTACCTTCATTGACGTTCATTCGTGCTAAACAATCGCGAATAGAAGCCATTTCACTTACTCTGTAACCCTTTTTATCCCTGAACAACGCCATATCGCCGTAAGCTATATTAACTGCGGCGTCGATTTCGCCCTTTTGCAAGGCCATCGCCCTCGTCGTCGGATCGTTTACCGAAGGTATTTCTACATTATCGTAAGGCACGGGGCCGTCCCAATAATTGGAATTCGCTTTCATCACCGACTTGTTTTGGTTAAAGGAAACTATGGTATACGGGCCCGTACAAATAGGCCCCATACGCATAATATCCCTATCCTTCACGCTAGTATCGATGATAACGAAATACGGGTCGCCAAAAACGCCTGGCAACCCCGGCATAGGCTTAGAAGTAGTAACCATAAGATTTTGCCCTTCGGCCTTCATGGAAACGATATTTGCCCAGCTTTTCGCTTCAATAGATTTATCTATTGTTCTTTGGATTGAAGCCATGCAGGCTTCGGCAGTGACCTTGTTGCCGTTGGAAAATTTAGCCTTATCGTTTATTTTAAACGTCCAGGTCAGCTTATCGTCGGATACGCTCCAGCTTTCGGCAATCCACGGCGTAACATTCATTTTCTTATCGAATTTAATTAAGGTTTCGCCCAAACCGTAGCGAGTCAAGGTCCAGCCAATCGCATGGTTCGTCGGCTCTAAATTGTCTGCAAAGCTGACCACGCCTAATTTTAAAGTTTTTCCAGCAGCCGCGTTGCTTTTCGCCTCTTCCGTTTTACTGCCGCAACCGGCTGTCGCCAACGCCAGCAAAGCAGCCATCGCCGCAGCAGCTGTAAACTTCCAGCTAAATTTCATACTATCCGCCCCTTTGCGCTATAATTCTTTTTAACATATGCCGAAAATAGTATAATTTACTGTTTCAGCTTAGTTACGAAATAATTATATCACTCTTTTAGCTAAATTACAAGGTGTAATTTAGCTGCGTATAAAAAACTTCGCTGCCAGAACGATTTTTTATTTTAACAGACCCCTGAGAATAATCCGCAGGTAATTGATAAATTGCGGCGCGAAATTACGCGTACCATAACCGGCGGTTGGAAAAATAGTTATGTCGTTAGCTTGCTTATACTCTACGCTGGCAGGATATAAAATAAGCGCGAAACTATTTTCAAAATCGACAAAACGAATCGCTTCGTCGTCCGTAAGCGCAGGCACGGCTTGCCGCACAATTTGCGCCAGCCTGCGATATTCCGCAAACATATCGCACCTAAATTTTTTATGCACGTCGTCCGTCGCGTAACGCAAAACAATCGTATTCACGATGGAAAAAATCGCCAGCATCCGCTGATGGCGCAGCAGCAATTCCGTCCATCGCTCGATAAACGTTTCTAATTCCGGCGCAGGCTTAGTAAACGTCCGCCCGGCGTCGTCCACCATCGCTTTAATTTCCTGCATCAGGATCAATAAAAAAATATCTTCCTTGCAAGAAAAATAATTATACAGGTTGATGCGGCTAAAGTCCAATTTTCTAGCGATTTTGCTAAAGGTAATCTTATCGTAGCCAACCTCGTCGTACAAAGAGACTGCGGCGTCCAATATCTGCTGCACTCTCTGCTGCTTTTGTTCTTCGCCGTGCGCTCTCAAAAAATCCATAGTCCCTGGCTCCTTCTTATTGCAAAATGATTTCAATCTTATTTTTACAGTATACCGCAAAAGACGCAAAATGTAAAAAGTCCGATGAAAATAGCATCGCAATGTTGTTTTCATCGGACTTTTGCTTTATAATAATTATAAAAAGATCAAGGCGGTGATAATATGTACATAAAACGCCATGTTGAACAAACTATTTTAGAAGCGGCACAATCATTTCCCTGCATTGTCATTTACGGGCCAAGGCAAGTCGGCAAGTCCACAACTATCAACTTCTTATTTGGCGACAGCGTTCCCATGGTAACGCTCGACGATACAGACGACCGCAATTTAGCGCTTAATAATCCCCGGCTTTTTTTAGAAAGATACGGCTGGCCGCTTATTATAGACGAAATTCAAAAAGCGCCTAATCTACTCGATGAAATTAAAATCAAAATTGATGAACAAAGATTAAAATGGTTGAAAAGTAATGAACAACGTCAGCTGATGTATATTTTGACCGGCTCAAACCGTTTTGAGCTTCAGGAAGGAATTTCTGATTCCTTAGCCGGGCGTTGCGGCGTAATAGAAATGCTTTCTTTATCCCAAGCAGAAAAATATTCTTTGTCCACGCAATTATTTTCTCCAGATATAAACCGTTTGACGGATTTAGAGCGCAACCTTAAAGAATATTATCGTCCTAGGAGCGCAATCTTCCAAGATATTTTTAACGGCGGCATGCCTGACGTTTTTACAGGCATTTCTAAACGCGAGATTTATTTTAAAGCTTATGTAGATACTTATATTGAAAAAGACGTAAAAAAGTTAATTGCCGCCGCCAGCGAAATGCAATTTAGGAATTTTATTTCCATCGTCGCCTTGAGAACTTCCCAAGAGCTACATTATGACGAAATAGCCCGCAGCGTAGGCATAGACGTCAGAACCTGCAAAAAGTGGATTTCCATACTGGAAACTTCCGGTGTCGTTTATCTATTGCAGCCGTACATGGCAAATATTTCCAACCGTATTATCAAAGCTCCTAAACTATATTTTACTGATACTGGATTATGTTCTTATTTATGCAAATGGCCCAACGCGGAAATGTTGGAAAATTGCGCTATGAGCGGCGCTTTTTTTGAAACCTATGTTGTCGGAGAAATGGTAAAGAATTTTTACGCCCATGGGCAAACGCCAAAGGACTTCCTTTTTTATTACAGAGATATCGACCAAAAGGAAATAGATTTACTATTAGTCGACGGACAAAGCATTTGTCCTATAGAAATAAAAAAAGGAATTACGCCGAAGAAAGCTTCTAAAAACTTTAACGTTTTGGGAAAATATAATATGGAAATAAAAAACGGTTTAGTGATAGATTGTTGTGATAAAATACGTCCTATCAACGCCTCATCATATTATATTCCTGTATATTTGCTCTAATCAATAGTAAAACTGCCGCGATTTCATAATAGCAAAATGTAAAAAGTCCGATGGAAACAGCATCGCAATGTTGTTTTCATCGGACTTTCTCGTATTCGTTTTGCATATCAGCGCAGCCAGGCAAAGCGCGTACGCTATTTGTAAAAATTGCGCGGGCTTCCCGTAACGAAATGTTACAGGAACATTTGCCCCGGACACTTTACTTATCGACGCCCGTATTGTCCAAAATCATAAAACTTTCAAGGTGCAGCGACGGGTCGCTTTCCACCTTCAGGCTGCAGGCCAGCTCCCGCTCCCAGGCCTTGATATCCTTGCCGCACAGCCATTCCGCCAGCCAAGGATTAGCCACAAGCAGAAGGCTTTTCGCGCTGCCGCGCCGTCGCAATAACGTGCGCAGGCGGCGCTTAATTTCCAGCGCCAGCGTTTCCCTGCTCTGCACGCGGCCGCTGCCGTCGCAGACGGGACAGGGCGCGTACAAAACGCTGGACAAATTCTGCCGCGATTTTTTACGGGTAATTTCTATTAAATTAAGCACCGTGATATCCTGCACCTTAGGGTGCATCTTATCGCCGGCAAGAGCCTGTTGCAACACGCTCAGAATTTCGTTCTTGTGAGCCTCGCTGTGCATATCGATAAAATCGGCCACAATAATGCCGCCGATATCCCGCAGGCGCAGCTGCCGGGCAATCTCTGCCGCTGCCTCCCGGTTGATCTGCATAATGGTTTCTTCCAAATTTTCCCGACCGCTGAATTTGCCGCTGTTCACGTCGATGACCGTCATAGCCTCCGTGTAATCGATAACCAGATAGCCGCCGCTGGGCAAGGTCACCATTTTATCGGAAATCCCCGCTACCGCCTCCTGCTGCTGATGATAAGCGAAAATATCCTCCAAGCCCTGGTACAGCGTCAGCTTGATAGCCGCAGCCTGCGGCAGCTGCTGCAGCAGCTCCTCTACCCGCTTATAAACCGCCAGATTATCGATAACGATTTCCGTCAGCTGGGGCCGCAGATAGTCGCGCACAATCCTGATAGGCAAATCCAGCTCCCGCCGCAGCAAACAGGGAGCCTTGGCCACGCGCTCCCGCGCCGCCAGCACGCGCCAGGCGGCGTGCAGCTCGGCAATATCCTGCTCCAGCAGCGCCGCCTCTACGCCGGCTGCCGCAGTGCGCACCACCACGCCCATACCGGCAGGCCGCGCCGCGCTGTACACCTGGTTCAGCCGTTCACGCTCCGCCTTATCGTTAATCTTGCGTGATATGCCCACATAATCGGCATGGGGCAGCAGCACGGCATATCTGCCGGGCAGCGTAATTTCCCGGGTAGCAGTAGGGCCCTTGGTGCCGCGGGCGTCCTTGCTTATCTGCACCACCACGCTCTGGCCCTCGGTTACGTCCATAGCGTCGCCCAAATATAAAAAAGCGTTCTGCTCCAGTCCTATGTCGACGAAGGCAGCCTGAATACCGCGCACCACATTGCAGACGCGGGCCTTAAAGATGCTGCCCACCAAATGCTGCTCGGCGGTGCGCTCCACCAGATATTCCATCAGAAGGCCGTTTTCCACAAGCCCCATTCTGGTTTCGTCTTCAGTTACGCCGATGATAATTTTTGCTGTCACGCTGCCGTTCCGCTCCTTGCTGCATTAAGCTTATTCAGCTTCTATTATTAAGTCATTACATTATATCATAAAAAAAATTTGCCGGCAAAAGTTATCGCCGCTTCTTCACCATACTTCTGCCACATTTTTATGGTATAGTATAATTGATGGTAGACGAAAGCCGCAGTGCGCTGCGCGATATAATATGCCACATCAAAACGTATGCCAAGCACCGATAATTTATCTTACAAGGAGGCGGTTAACTATGCGCCGTTTATTAGCTTTAACAATTTTGCTTGCCGCATTCGCCGCAAACGCGCAGGCAGCTGAAAATTTCTATGCAGGCAATCCTACGCCCCCAACGCCTGCCATGCGCGAAAATCGCATTGCCTCCCAACAAAGCCAGCAGCGCATTGAGCGACAGGCTGACCTGCAGAACCAACGCACCCGCGATATGCAGCGCGACTTAGACCAAAAGCGTAAATAAGCGTATTATGCCAAGAGCGACGGCAGTCAGACTGCCGCCGCTCCTTTTTTTAATAGCCAGCTTCTATTTGCTTAATACGCTCGTAATAGCGCCGGTTGACCGGCACAGCCAGCCCGTGCTTAGCCGCCAGGCGTATAATCGTACCGGCGAACAGCTCCACCTCCGACGGTCGCTTAGCCAGAGCGTCCTGCCGCATGGAGGGCAGGCCCTCGTGCGCCAGACCGCGCAGCACCTGCACGCAGCCCTCAAAATCAGCCTCCGTCAGATTAATACCCTCGCGCTGCGCCACCGCAATCACCTCGTGCATAGCGGCAAACATATCCTCCCGCGCTTTAGCGTCCGCCAGCGCGCCGCCGTAGCTGGTTTCGTAAACCATGCAGGTTTGGTTAATGCCCACGTTCAGCAGCAGCTTAGCCCACAAAGCGTGCTGGATATCGTCCTCCACAGTATAGCGCAGGCCGACCCTATCCAAAAAGCGCGTTACCGCCGCCAACGCCGGACGCTGCTTATCCTCCAGACAGCCTATTTTCAGCATACCGCTGTGCTGATAGGTCAGGCTTGTGCCCTCGCGCACCGCGTCCATGCCCAAAGCCACGCAGTACAGCAAATTAGCATCGTCAAAGCGCTCTTTAATCCTGTCCTCGCTGCTGATGCCGTTGAGTACGGAAAAAATCGCCGTTTCCGCGCCCACCAGACCCTGCATTTCTGTCAGCGCCTGCTCCAAGCCGCTGAATTTAGTAGCCACAATCACCAAATCCACCGGTTCGGCATCAGCGGCGCTTTGCAGCACGAATTTCTGCTGCATGCCGTTGACCGTATAAACGTCGTTCTTATGGCGCTCGTACCGCTCGGCGTCCATCACAAAACGCACGTCCTCGCGCCCGCAGCTTTTGACAATCTGCTCGCCGTACAGCAGGCCCAAAGCTCCCATACCTACAATCGCAACGCTTTTTATTTCCACCCTCGTCCCTCATTTCCTGCTTGATAGCCGCCTGCCGGAAGCAGCTGTGCCTGCGCCGACGCGGTCTGATGAATTTATCTTAGCACTTTTTGCCGCGCCGCGCAACAGCCTGCCTGCAACCAAGCGAGCCTAAAATTTTTGCAAACAAGGTTGCTTTGTTCGGCTCCTACGGCTGGGGCGGCAGCTATATGCAGGATTGGCAGGACCGCGTAACCGCAGCAGGCGCAGAGCTGGTAGCCGACGGCGTACTGGCTATGAACGAGCCTGACGACAACGCTCTGGCACAATGCGCTGAAATCGGCAAGCTGCTGGCAGAATAAAATTTCATGCTTTTAACGGTTCCCTCAAAAGTAAACGCTCTGCTACCATGCAGGGCGTTTATTATTCTGTGCGGCTAAAATTCTGCACAAATATTTCACAGGTAATATTTACTCTTATTTATATTAGCTTTTCAATATGAGCCTACCGCGTGCTATAATACTTATATGGAGAAATATGTTTTTAACCATGCAAGATAAGCGAGGTGATTAGTGTGAAAAAGCTTTCTTTAATTACCGTTTTTCTGGCCGCCTGCCTAGCTGCACAGGTAACCAGCGCACAGACCATCACTTTAAATAAAGCGGAAAAGCTTGTTCCTCAAGGCTGGACCGTAGCGGACGACGATTTAAAATTCAAAAAGGATACGCAAGCGCTGCTCAACGACGACGGCGAAACAATTACCCTGCCAGCCAAAGCCAACGTGCGCTTTACTGCTGACGGAGCAGAAATAATCGATGCCAAAAATAATCTATAACGATGAAAAAAGGAGCTGCCTCCACCAAAGCAGCTCCTTTTTTTATTTGCGTATTATTTATTTAAGCCGGCAGCAGCCAGGACACAAGATTTTTCTTCCGTATGCCTGCGTAGTCCATTTCGCCAAAAACTTCATCCAAAGTCAGTAAATATTTAGGATAATTATCCGGAATATTTTTAAAGGGCGCCAGCTCACGCTGCAGAGTACTTTCCTCTAACGTCGTAGCAGAAACCTGATAATATTCAGCTCTACCGTCCTTCCAAGCGATAAAGTCCACTTCGCTGTTTTCCAAATCGCCTACATACACCTCGTAGCCGCGCCGCAACAGCTCCAAATAAACCACGTTTTCCAAAACATGTCCTATGTCGCTTGCTTTATTGCGCACTAACAAATTGCGCAAGCCCAAATCAACTACATAATATTTTCCCAAGGTCGTCAGCAGCTGCTTGCCCTTAATATTGTAGCGCGGCGCTTTATACAAAAATAAAGCGTCCGTAAAGCCCTGCAAATACTTGTCAACAGTTTTGCTGTCTATTCCCTTGCCCGCAGATTTCAGCGTATTGGCAATTTTATTAACGGAAACCCTATTGCCGATATTATCCACCATAAATTTCGCAATATTGCCCAAAGCCGTCACATCGGCAACACCCAAACGCTGAACAATATCGTTAAGAATAATAGTATTATACACATCCTGCAAATAGTTTTTCGCGTCGCTGCCAAAGCTATTATACCGCGTAATAAAAGGAAGCGCTCCATATTCCAAATAAAGATTGAATTGCTGTCCCCTGCTCAGCTGCGCATAATCGCCTTGCAGCCCCTGAATAAATTCCTTAAAGGACAAAGGCAGCATTTTTAATTCCACATAACGTCCGGAAAGCACAGTAGCCAGCTCGCCCGACATAAAATAAGCGTTGGAGCCGGTCAAATACAAATCGCAATTATCTTTTATAAAAAGACTATCCACTGCTTTTTGATATTCGCGGCAATGCTGCACCTCGTCCAGAAAAATATAGTTCATGCTATCCGCCTGCAAGCGTTCCGAAATATATGCATACAGCTGATGGTAGTCGCGTAAAGGCTCAAACTCGATGGCCTCAAAATTAACTGTAAGAATTTGCTCCGGTCGAACGCCCTGACGCAGCAAGCGCTGCCTGAACAAATCAAATAAGGTAGATTTGCCGCACCGTCTGACGCCGGACACTACCTTAATAATTTGTTTGCTTTGCCACCGTTCCAGCCAAGCCAAATATTCCTGCCGCTCAATCAACTGCATATTGCTCACCTCTTTGCGTATATTATACGCTAAAAGCGCAGCCAGCGCAAATTTTTCCGGAATCAATTCCCAACTTTTCTTCAAAAAGAGACTTTTCCGGATTACATTCCAGATTTTTTGTCAAAATATTTTTCCGGAATCGATTCCAAATCTTCGGTTAAACGGTAAACAGGCAGAAAATTATTCTGCCATCAATGAGTGCCGTCTACCACATGAATGCCTGCTGCCTCCAGCTCCTCAACGATGGCTTTTATTTTCGGGCATAAGTGCTTTACGCCCTCCGCATCCTTTTTATGGGTGCAGTTGCTGATATGCAGCGCGTCCAGCTCCAGCGCCTTCATGCGCTCTATTTTTTTGCGAATCCCCTCCTGATTACCCAACAGGGAATCGCCGCAGCCGTTACAGGTCCACATAGCCGTCAGCCGCAGCTCCTCCTCGCCATATTGCGCAAAGCTTTTTTCATGGTCAAACATCGCCCGCAGGCAGCCGGACCCGGCGCAGGACGCCGAGGTCTGCAAACAACGTAAAATCGCTATTCTTTTCATAATTTTCCTCCAAAAATAAAATGACAGCAATTCTTGCTACATAATATTATATAGCTTTTTATTTCGTCTGGCAAATTAAAAGCCGCGCCCTCCGCAAACAAAAGGACACCTTCTCAGGCAGCGCTGACTACGCTCAACGCCATTCCAAGAGGTGTCCTTTATCTTGTCTAAATTAAGCTTCGCCGTAAATATTCAGAAGCAGCAAATTTTTAGAAACTCCAGCGCACGCCTGCGTTCCATTGCCACGGCGTCGCCACGTCGCCGCCGTAAGTTTTTTCTACGTCAAAGTATAAATGGCTCGCTTCGCTCAGGTTGATGTTCGTGCCTACGCCGACCTCCCACCAGCCGCCGCCGAGGTCTTGCTCAAAGCGTTTGTTCTGTATGCCATAGCTGTAACGCACGTCCGTCTCGCCGTCGAAATCGTACAGGTACGACGCGCGCAGGTACACGTTGCCCTTGCCTTGCGCCAAATTTTTGCCTAAAGCGAAGCCCAAACGGCCAACCACGCTGTCCATACCCTCCTGGCGCACCCTCACGCCGTTATTCGTAAGATACTCGCCGCTGCTTACTCTGCCGTAAGTTAATTCCACCTGCGGCTCAATCCACAAGCCGTTATCTTGCGTAAAGCGCTTACCGTATTCCGCGCTCAGGCTGTAACCGTTCGTATCAAAGTCGCCCTTGCCCGCGCCGCCGTATACTTCATAGTCATGCTCCAGACGCGCATAGCGGGCGATTAAATCAATAAAGCTGCCGTCGTCGTTCAGGTGGCTGCCGTAAATTGCCAGACCCTTGTGCTTGTTTTCGCCCTTGCCGTAACTAAAGCTGCTTTCAGCGTCCGTATAGGTCAGCGCAGCGCCCACGGTCCAGTGCTTATCAACGCTCAATTTTTCATCGTAGCCTAATTGATAAGCGTTGTACTGGTTTTTAATATTCTGGTTGCCATACTTAGCTTCGCCGCGCGTCATGCGCACCCACACGCCGTGCTCGCCGACGCTGTCGCGCAGCTCGCCCAAGCGCTTATTCATATCGTTGTTTTCCTGCCGCCAGGTCATGAGCGCGATAGAAGCCATTTCGCTGATGCCTTGGTTGGCGGGGTTGACTGCTTCTTTCACGCTGGAGGTAATAATATGGTTGTTAGCATCCGTTTCGCCGTACAAAGCGCCTAAAATTTTGCCTGCGGCAGAATAAAGCTTTCTGTTTTGCCCTCTGGCTAATTCATCTTTTTTATTAAAAGACGTAGTGTCGGCCAACGCCTGCAGTCCGCCCTCAATATCGTCTACCTCTATGCTGTCGGTCACGTTGCTACTGCCGTTGACAGTCAGCCCATTGAACTCAAAACCGCCATCCAACGCGTCGATTACCACCTGATCTTTAGTCAAACTATTGACGTTAACAGTGAGCGTAGGAACAGCTGAAAGCTGAGCCGTTACCTGATGAGGGTTGTTGCCCACAAGATTGATTACCAACTCCTCAGTACCGCTCGACAAAATTTGAGCTTCAACAGTTCCTCCATAGCTGGTCAGCGTACTGGCTTCCAAACCTCCTAGCTGCTCTTTTTTTAATCCCGCTTTAATAGTTCCGCTGTTGACAATATCATTACCGACGATCTGCCGCCCTTCCATAGATCCTTCGTTGACAATGCTTTCAGCATGTACTTCGGTATTCAAGTTGATTATGCCGGTTGCGGCATTATAAATACTTTTTGCAGTAGAGTCGCTATTAACGCCGTATATATTATTAACTGTTAGCGTACCGCTATTACTCAAATAGTTTACAGAAAGAGAGCCTTTATCCCAATAGTTCTCTTCTGCCATCTCGCTTGTTACGCTCGCCCCCTCGCCAACGGTCATGGCTTCGTTGACAGTAAGATTATTGGCGAAAGTCAATGCAGCGCCCGCGCCCACGCCGACGCTGGTAAAATCGTATTCGGCATTTTTCAAAGCAAATTCGCCATCATTCAGTATGGTCAGATTATCTACATCGAAAGCATAGCTTTCTTTAAAACTACCATCCGTCTGTTCAATACCATCTATGCCATTTAAAACAGCAAGGTTCGTAGCATAAAGTTCTCCTTGATTGACTAATTTAGTATTAATAACCAAACTCTCAATAGGATCTTTTTGTTCGTTTCTAGCAATAACACCAACCCAATTAGAACTTGTCAAAACATCGTTGATAATAGAACCTTTACCATCGATAGTAGAAGTAGCTCCATCAAACAAAAGAGCACCTCTATTTTTTAAGCCAGTAGTTTCAGTACTAAGTTTAATGCTTTCATGTATATTTATAACAGAGTTATTTATATGATTACTAACATTTCCTAAAGTCAACTTATTAGCATATATTGACGAATTTTTATTATTAGTTAACTTACCATTTACAGTTAATTCATGTGCTTCGATAATACCAGTATTATTTAATGTTGTTCCTACCATCAAATCATCTACTTGTAAAGTAGGAGTTCCCCCTAATTTATCATCCAACTTCAAACCACCTGTTATAATAACAGAAACAAGACCTCCATTTTCAGATTGCTTTAATTCAGCATTTTGTCCTTGAACAGTAAAGCCTCCTTCTATTTCTAGTAAGCCATTAGTAACATAGATAGAACCATTATTGTTTTGCAATGACCCTTTTATGGATTTTTCTCCATTGTAAATAATTTTACCACTATTATTTAAGGAAATGCCTAATTCATCATTTACGATTAGTGTTCCTGTATTTTCAGAAGGTGATAATATTCCATTTGCTTTTATTGAAGCAAATTCAGCGCTACCTGTATTAGCAAACATAACATTATTTCCGGAGATAACAAGATGAGCGCCTCCAGCTTTAATAACACCGCCTTTATATTGTGATGTACTAATACTATTAGCAAACCCTCCTGAAACAGTAACTGTAACTCCATCACCTATCTCAGTAACAGAATCTTCTACATTCCACAATGCACCGTCAATTGTAATATCACCGTTAATTTTCAAATTAGCTTTATTTTCATTAATAAGTGAACCATTAATAATTCCGCCTTTAAAAGCCATATCAGCAGAAGAACCTGAATTAACTACTCCGTCAGAATCAGTATCAGCATTTATATTTAAATTTTGCACTTCTACCTTTCCATTATTCAAAATACTTTTAGCAGTTAAAGTACCAATATTTTCGATTGTTCCTTGATTGATAACACCATATTCATCACTACCGCTCTGAACAATTCCTTCTACTGTAACACTATACTTACTTCCTTCTGCACCATCTAACGTAACACCACTATTTACGCCTAAACCTCCTGTATAAGTTTCATTTTTGTCCAAAGTAACATCTTTATCCAAATTCGCCGCCCACGCGCTGCACGGCATCGCCAGCAGCAAGCCCAAGGTTATAGCTTTCGCTAAAATTTGTTTTCGTTTCATCAATACTCAACCCTTTCCTCATAAAAATTTTTATATATGCGGCCCGTTGCCGCAAAAAAGGACACGAACTAAACTCCCCCAGTCACCTTCGGTGACAGCCCCCTCTAGGAGGGGGCACAAGAGTAAGCATATCTGCATACTTTTGTAGATAATGGCAAAGCATTTTTTGCCAAGCTTTTTTGTGCGGGCAAAAAAGCGGAAGTTTGTCAAACTTTTCAAAAGTTTGCCTCTTTCTTGCATCTTCTTTCGAGGCCGAAAGAAGATGATTTAAACAGCACCAACCTTCGGTAGAACTCCCCAGTAAAAACACGCCTGCACCTGCACACCGCCACTATATTATTATTGTACCACACCCGTACCCCCCCACAAGACTATATAGATTTATCCTGCATATTTATTTTTTCAGCGCCCTTAGCACAACGCCGTCTTGTGCATCCAGCAGCAAACATAAACAAGCGCAGGAACAATTATTGTAATTCCCTAAAAGAAACGTGTAAAAAGTAAGTCCTTAAAAATTTTTACTGCTGGTATTTACAAAAACAAATAACGCTCCAACGTACCGTTTTCTAGGCAGTACGCCGGAGCGTTATCTTTATTATACGCTTAATCCTCTATTCAATTACGGTTAAGCCGTTGGCCTGCGCCAAGGCGTAAATTTCCTCCTCGCTAAGACGGGAATATTTTACGATTTTCGTTAGCGGTTCTTTATCCTTGAGCATTTCCAGAGCGGTGCTTTGACGTTCTTTTGCTTCAGCCTCCAGCACGCCGGCAGCAAAGCCTTCGGCAAGGCCTTCTTCCCTGCCGTCCATACGCGCGTCATGCAATTTCATTTCCAATAGCATATACTGCCTCCTAACTGCGCTGCTGCGCTTCAACCGCGTTACCTCATCGGCAATTTCCTGAGTGAAAGCGTCTCTTACGATTTTATCGTTTACATATTCTAAAAAGCTTTTGGCTCTGGGCGAAATGTTTCCCTTGGTGCCTAATGAATTAATAATCGTTACCGTAGCGCCGTTGTTTAATTCCAAATCGAGATTTTCTAAGCATCTGTTTTTAAAGGTATAAACGTAACGCCCTTGGTTAAACAAGTCAAAAGCGCAGATAAAAATGATATAGGTTGGGTTAAGCTTATCAAAGTCCTGACCCTTGCTCAATAAATCCATGTCCAACGACGACTGGTAGTAGCGCGTTCTCTTTGGCAAAAGCGGCTCGCCGGTGTCCTTGCTTTTGCGGTTTTCTACCTGCATTTCCAGGTTGTAATGAGTATGATTTTCATCAGCTACTATAACATCTAGGCGAATACCACGGCTATCGACGCTGTTTTCAATGGTTTCTTCTGTATGATGATAGGTCAGCTTGGCTATTTTGATATTGAGCAGTTCTTCAATCAAGAGCTTACAGATACGCTCATTCTTCATTACATGCTGAAATAAAAAATTATTTTGAATTGTTAAATCTTCAAATTTAGTGGTCATACCGTTCCTCCTTAATTATATCATATCGGGATTTACTTTGCTCAGATAATTTGTTTAACCACTTCCACTTTCACCCAAAACAACCACCTCCTCAGCAAAAACAAAAAAGCAGTACCACCAACTACGTTATAATTCGTAGTCAGCTTGGTACTGCTGAATTTCGTTGAACATTCACGAAACAATCGCGGCACGCTTTTAAACAGCGTCCGTTTACTGCCTTTTTGAAGTTTTCAAGCTTTGCTATGTTTTTAGTATAGCAGAGATTTATTTTGCCGACAAGTATTTTATATTAAGCTGTAACCTCGATTCAGGACACTTTCAAAAGAAAGAGAGAAAACAGTGTACAGTAATGTAGTATAGTATATACGTTATACGATATTATAACAATGATATATTCACTAACGTGAATATTTATGAATTAATCATAGCAAGAAGAAATAAGAAGAGAAAAACCAACAAAAAGAGAAGAAAAAGAAGAATCTA
>NZ_JAUNOQ010000003.1 GCF_030531065.1 Phascolarctobacterium sp.
TTCTTCAGGAGCCTTGCTTTCTTTTTGGTGGCGGCGCACGGATTCGAACCGCGGACACTGCGGGTATGAACCGCATGCTCTAGCCAACTGAGCTACGCCGCCGTAAAATATGGAGCTGATGACCAGGATTGAACTGGTGACCTTATCCTTACCAAGGATACGCTCTGCCGACTGAGCTACATCAGCATGTTTTGGTTGCGGGGGGCGGACTTGAACCACCGACCTTCGGGTTATGAGCCCGACGAGCTACCAACTGCTCCACCCCGCGATGAAATGTTGGTGGAGAGGGTTGGATTCGAACCAACGAAGCGAAACGCGGCAGATTTACAGTCTGCTCCCTTTAACCACTCGGGAACCTCTCCATAGTCAACAAAGATATTATATTACAACCTTCCAGCTTTGTCAAGAATTTCCCGTATTCCGTAAAAATATTTAGCTCATTTGCCTGCGCAACGCTTCAAACATCACAATTCCGGCGGCCATAGCCACATTCAGCGATTCGGCTCGCCCCTGCATGGGAATGTACACACGCTTATCCGCCGCAGCCAAAAGCCCTGCGCTGACGCCGTTGGCCTCGTTGCCCATGACGAAAGCCAAGCGACCGCTTAAATCAGCCTTGTACAAATTATCTGCTCCATCCAGGCAGGTCACCAACAACTGATAGCCAGCCCTGCGCACGCCGCTGACCAGCTCCTCCTCGCTCACGCCAGCCAGCACCGGCAAATGAAACAGTGAGCCCATGGAGGAACGCACGGCTTTCGGAGCGTAAATATCGGCGCAGCCCTTCAGCAATATTACGCCGCCAATCCCTGCAGCGTCGGCTGTACGCAGCATGGTTCCCAAATTGCCTGGGTCTCCCACTCTGTCCAAAACCAGCAGCAGCTTGCCGCTGGCCACCAGCTGCTCCAAGGCAGGGCTCTGCATAGCGCAGACCGCAATAATCCCCTGGGGCGTTTCCGTGTCGGCAATTTTTTTCATCACGCCGTCGCTGACGCAATACAGCTTAATTTGCCGCGCCGCCGCGCGCTCCAGTACAGCACGTGTTCTATCGTCCTCTATAGCCGTATAAAAAACGCTCTGCGCCGTCCGCGCCGCTACCGCTTCCTCCACAGTCCGCAGGCCCTCGGCTAAAAACAAGCCCTGCTGCTGGCGGTATTTCTTCTGCTTTAATTCAGCAGCCGCTTTCACCAGCGGATTATGTATGCCCGTCAAATCCATTAAAATTCTACTCCCATTCTTTTTACACCCTCGTGCGTGCCTAAGATAATCAGCTCGTCGCCTGCCAAAAAAGCTTCCTGCGCCGCAGGGTTGACCATGGTTTTATTACCTCGCTTAATCGCCACTACGTTGACGTTATACCGACGACGTAAATCGGCCTCGATAAGATTCTTCCCCACCAGCTCCTTCGGCAGCTGCAGGCTGATAACGCTGATTTCTTTAGAAAGCTCGATATAATCCATAACTCCGCTGGAAATAAGATTATGAGCGACACGCTTGCCCATATCCTTTTCGGCGTAAACCACCTTATCTGCGCCTATCTTGCCCAGCATAGCGCCGTGCAGCTCGTTGATCGCCTTGGAAATTACCCGCGGCACCCCCAGTTCCTTCAGCAGCATGGTACACATCATATTGCATTCCAAATTGCCGATGCCCACTACTGCCACATCCACGTCGTTAATCGCCAATGCCTGCAAGGTTTTGCGGTCGGAAGCGTCGCCGCACACTGCATAGGTCAGCTGGCTGCTTAAATTCTGCACTAAATTTTCGTCGCTGTCCACTGCGAAAACGTCGTAGCCCATTTCCTGCAGCGTCGTCGCTACGCTGGTGCCAAAAGCGCCCAAACCGGCTACTAAAAATTGCTTATGCTTACCGTCTCTCATGCTTTTACCTCTTTAACCAATCAGGATATTTTCTGTCGGATACCGCAGTCTGTCAGTTTTTTTATTAAAGAAAGACATACTAAAGGTCAGTATGCCGATACGGCCGATAAACATGGTCAAAATTAAGACCAGCTTGCACCAGCCGTTCCACTGAGGCGTAATACCTACGCCCATGCCAACGGTACCCATGGCCGAAAAGACCTCAAACAAAACAAACCGCAGCGGCTGTCCCTTATCGTCCAACACCAGCAGCAAAAAGGTCGCCGTTGCTACCCACAGCACCGCCAGCACAAAAACGCTGGTGCTTTTATTGATAACCGCGCTGTCCAAGCGCCGCCTGAACAGCACAACATCCTTTTTACCCCGCAGCAGGGCAAAGGTAGACGCCATCAGCACGGCAAAGGTCGTAGTTTTGATACCGCCGCCGGTAGAGGTAGACGACGCGCCGATAAACATCAGCGCCATCATAATAAACAGCGTCCCCTGTCCCACCGACGCAATATCTATAGTATTAAAGCCCGCAGTACGCAAAGAAACCGACTGAAATAAAGCAGCCAACAGCTGCTGCCCTGCACTCAACTCTCCAACAGTAGCGTTATTACCGCGTTCCAGCAGCCAAATCAGCAGCGTGCCGCCAAGAAGCAGCAAGCCGTTAACGCTGAGTACGATTTTCGTATGCAAAGTAAATTTACGCCAGCAGCGTTTAGCCAGCACATCCTCTATAACCGTAAAGCCAATGCCGCCAACGGTAATCAAAACGATAAAGCACAAATTAACCGCTATATCGTCCCGCAGGCTGACGAAGCTGGCAAAATGCCCCATCAGGTCAAAGCCCGCGTTGCAAAAAGCGCTGACGGCATGCCAATAACCCCAGTAAAAGGCCTTCGCCCCCATGTCCTTATAAAAATACACGGCCAGCAAAGTGCCGAAGGCAGCCTCCATCAGCAAGGTGTAGCGCACAATGTTTTTCGTAATATGCAGTACGCCGCCGGGCTCATCCTGATTCAGCGATTCCTGAATCAGCAGCCGCTGCCTGATATTGATGCGCTTGCCCAGCCCCATGCTCAGCAGACTGGTAATGGTCATAATACCCAGGCCGCCGATTTGAATAAGCACAATCAGCACCAGCTGTCCGAACAGCGTCAAATCGCGCCCAGTATCCAGCACGGCCAGACCCGTAACACAGGAAGCGGAGGTTGCCGTAAACAGCGCGTCCAGCACAGGCCGCCACTGGCCGTTTGTGTTGGCCCAGGGCAGCATCAAAAGCAGCGTGCCTAAGCCTATCAGCAGCGCAAAGGACAGAGCCACCAGCATACTGCGGTTGATGCCCAGAACATAGCGCAGCAAAGCCTTCATCTGTTTCACCAACTCCTTTAGCGACAGCTTTCAGCTTCCCATCATATTGCTTACATTATACTAGGACGGCCTGTAAGCGTCAAATTACATTATTTGCCTAAGTGTCAGGCGTGGATAAATATAAAGAAAGCCGTAAAAAGCGCTACGCTGATAACGATAGTCAACGAATTAAACAGGCTGGCCAGCTGCACATTGCTTCCCAGTTTTTCCATAAATATGGGGCCTATAATGGTGCAGGGAGCCATAACAGCCAAAGCCAGCACATAATTGACCTCTGCCGCAAAGGGCGCGAAATACAAGCAGGCTGCAGCCAAGGCCAGACTGACACCGTAGCGCCACACGAACAGTTCCTTAATATAGCACAGGGATTTTTTATCCAGCTTAATTTCAAACATCATGCCAATCATCAGCATGCTTAAAAACGGATTGGCGGCTCCCACCAGCTGCGTAAAGGTATACACAGGCGCAGGGAAGCGGATGCCCAACAGCGACAGCGCCAGCATAATATTATAAATCATAAAGGGCGCCGAATGCAGCAGCTTATCCGCAATACTGCGCAGGCTGAAATTATCCTTATGGCCGTCGGCATAGCCGATGCAGGAAGCGGTCAAAGCGTAGGTCAGACCAGTACACATAATAGAATTGCCCACGTCGAACATGCAAATGGCAATAACGGCGAAGGGGCTCAAAAAGGCCTGCACAAAAGGCATGGAAAAGCAGCCGATATTATAGCCTGCCAGGCTGAAAATATAAAAAATTTTAGCCGCAGGCGTTTCTCGCCGCGTCAGCAGCAGCGCCGCCAGCATCATCGCCACATTCATTATCAAGCCTAAAAAGACAGCGATAATCAGCGAATAGTCCATTTTAAAATGGGCAAAGCTGCTGATAACGGCGCAGGGCAAAGTAATATTTAAAATAATTTTTGCCACCAGCTGATAATCCTGTAGAGCAAAAACACCTTTTTTCTTAAAGACGTAGCCTATGGCAATGATTAAAATAAAGGCCGCGGCCTTACTTAAAACCTCGAGCATAATTTCCCTCAAACAGAACGTATAAAAGCCTGCCCCACACGGGAGCAGGCTTTTGGTTGTTGAAACATATATATTTACTAGAAAGTATCCAGATGCGAGGCGCGGCAACGACGGCGTATATTTAATACTTCTCGTCCTTCGGACATTAGCACGACCAACACGTTTTCACTGCGCTGCGCTTGTGATAACGTGGGTCTTTGCGTCAGTAGCCGCAACAAAGCAGATGGTGCTTTATAGAAAATATATTACAGAGCGGCTTTCGCAGCTTCCACTAACTTAGCGAAAGCAGCTGCGTCATTGATAGCCATATCAGCCAAAACCTTGCGGTCCATAGCGATACCGGCTTTGGTCAGACCGCAGATGAAGCGGCTGTAGCTCATGCCGTTAGCGCGGGTTGCAGCGTTGATACGAGCAATCCACAGACGACGGAATTCGCGTTTTTTAGCGCGGCGGTCGCGGCGAGCATAGGACAGAGCTTTCATTACCAGCTCGTTAGCTTTTTTGAATTGTTTGCTGCGAGAGCCATAGTAGCCTTTAGCTAATTTCAGAATGTGTTTATGACGACGATGAGCGGTAACGCCCACTTTAACTCTTGCCATGGTTAATATCCTCCTTTAATCTCTTGCTTATGCATACGGCAGCATTTTTGCTACGTGTTCTTTATCAGTCTTGTGAACCAGAGCTGCTTTGCGCAGGTTTCTCTTACGTGCAGGAGATTTATGTTCGAGAATGTGGCTCTTGAAGTTTTTAAAATGTTTGAATTCACCAGAAGCGGTTTTCTTAAAGCGCTTTGCAGCAGCTCTGCGGGTTTTCATTTTCGGCATAGTTATTTCCTCCTCTATTATTTAGCAGGTTTAGGCGCAACAATCATAATCATGTTTTTGCCTTCTAATTTGGGCACTCTTTCCACAACGGCAATTTCTTTAAGCTGCTGTGCCATTTTATTCAGCAGCACTTCGCCAAGCTCCGGATGGGACAGCTCACGACCGCGGAACATGATGGTAACTTTTACTTTGTCGCCATCCTCCAGGAAACGAACCGCATTCTTGTACTTGACGTTAAAGTCATGGTCCTCGATACCGGGACGCAGCTTTACTTCTTTAATGTCGAAGGTTTTTTGTTTTTTACGGGCTTCCTTTTCACGTTTTTGCTGCTCGTAGCGATACTTGCCGTAATCCATAATCCGGCACACGGGCGGCTTCGCCGTAGGAGCAATCTCAACCAGGTCCAAATGTTTTTCCACTGCAAGCTGCAGCGCAGCACGGCTGGACATAATGCCAAGCTGTTCGCCGTCTCCGGCTATAACACGCACTTCACGCGCACGAATTTCTTCATTGATACGCAAGCTTTCTTTTGCTATGACAATTCACCTCCAGGAACACGGGGTAAGCTTACTGCTTACAAAAAATAAAAGCGGGCAGAAAAATCCGCCCGCAAAAATATCATATCCAACCCTGTCGAGTAGTACCGCAAGGTGAGAAGCGGGAGGCTTCTGCTTTGTTACTCGAATATGATACCACAATGTAATGTTTGTGTCAATAATTATTTATTATTTTCTTGCGCCCAGCTGACCGTCAATAATCATCAGGCCGCCCATGTGGTCGCCGGCCATTTCCAATTTCGCCACGATATCGGAAGCGTTAGCTTCTTCCTCCACCTGCTCTGTAATGAACCATTGCAGTTCAACCTGAGCGGCGTAATCCTTTTCTGCCAAGACAACCTCGTACATTGCATGGATGCGACTGGTAACGTATTTTTCATGAGCCAAAACCTTTTTGAACAGCTCCAGCGGCGTGCCGTAATCGGCTGCGGGAGCTTCTACCGGCAGCAGCGCCGGTTTAGCGCCGCGCTCCTGCATAAATTTCAGCAGCTTCAGCGCATGCTCACGTTCTTCTTCATATTGCACATACAGCCAGTGAGCCATGCCCTTAAAATTCTTTGCTTCCATATCCATGCTCATGGCTAAATACATATAAGCGGAATAAAATTCAGCCTGAATTTGTTCATTATAAGCCTTAAAAACTTTCTCGTTCATAATTTTGGCCTCCTTCATTGAAGAAGCGTCAGCTTCTATGCTTATATTATAGCACGGAATGTGGAGAATTATTATTAAAATTTTGTGAAGAAGTTTTCCTATCTGTGAAAAAAACTTCTGCGCTTCATTATTTTTTCACAGTTGTATTATTATATTCATTAATAAAATAAAGAGGTCTGCATTTTGTTTCATTAAAAATTCTTCCAATATACTCTCCCATTATCCCTAAAAAAAGTAATTGAATCCCGCCAATAAACAAAACTACAGATATTAACGAAGGGTATCCTGCTACTGTATCTCCCCACATTAATGTCTTAAAAATCACCAAGCACATATATAAAATAGAAACCAATGATAAAACACACCCTAATAACGATGCTATTCTCAAAGGAACAATAGTAAAGCTGGTTAACCCTTCTATAGCTAAATTCATTAGCTTAAAATAATTCCATTTAGTAACGCCTGCTACCCTGGCATCTCTATCAAATAAAATTTCTTTTTTCTCAAAACCAATCCAGCTAAAAATGCCTTTAGTATAACGCTGTGATTCCCGAATCAATTTAATAGCATTTATGCATTGAGCATCAAGCAATCTAAAATCGCCTACATCCGGTTGAATTGGTATACTGCTTACTTGCTGCAGCACCTTATAGTACATATGGCTAGTCCATTTTTTCAGCCAAGTTTCTCCCGCTCTGCTTTTTCTTTTAGCGCAAACATCTTTATACCCTTTCTCCCACCAATAAATCATTTCTGGAATTAATTCTGGCGGATCTTGCAAATCGGCATCCATCACTATCATAGCATCGCTATTAATATGATCAATGCCTGCAATCATCGCAATTTCTTTGCCAAAGTTACGCGATAAATCAAGATACGATACCCTAATATCTTTGGCCCGCAAAGTCTTCATTAACGCTAAAGTTCCATCCTTACTTCCATCATTAACAAACAATATTTCAAACTCATATTGATGTATATCGTTCAAAATTCCAGTAACTCTATCATAAAATTTACCCACTACTGCCTCTTCGTTATAACATGGAACCAACAAAGTAATTTTTTTCATCAAGCACCTTCCTGTCATTTAAGTTCTACCAAAATATACTTATCGTTTGCTTTTATAGTATGATAGCAAGAATCAAATATTACAGGTATATTATCAGGTTGTTCCTTGCTCCAACCTGGCAGCTGCTGTACTCCAGGCAACGAAAAATAATGATATAGATAAAATTCGCTCCAATGCCAACCGGCACCAAGTGTCTTTGGAACCAAACGATTTAATACTTTATACTTAGCTGCCATTCTATTTACTATTGGAGATTTACCTATATTTCCTCTTAACTGCATTTTCCTTAGATGAGCATTATTTAAATCAGGCAATTTACTCAAATCGCTTAAAACAAGCTGCGTTCTAAAATCTGTGTATCTTTTTTGCTCTGCCAAAACATTGCCATATGTAAACGAAAATACTAGTAAAGCCCAGCTTAATCCCAAACAAGAAAGCTTGGCCAAAATGTTTTTATGCCAACAATTAATAGCACTCAATCCTACCAACGCAACAAAAACGCCAAATCCATACATTCCTCTAGGAGCAAATAACGGCTTCTGTAAAATTATATAGCCTCCATAGGAAAACATACCGCCGACCACTAAAAGTACGGAAGCCATCAATATTGTTTTATACTTTGGCCGAACAGAATTTATCACATAAGATACTACGAAACTAAAACATATGGTAATAAATAGAATAATCCACAATCTTACACTATCTTGCTCTAATATGGAAAAATAAGTAATTATATTTCTACTTACAATATCGAAAAAGGAATTCTTATCTGCTATATCGGTAGATACATAGGTATGTACAGGATTCATTAATATTTTTCTGAAAATAATTATGCCAATCAAAAAATTTACCCCTGAAATTATCAGGCTTTTAATACAGTCAGTAAACTTATGACCATTCCCCCATTTAAGTGCCACAACAAACATAGTGCAAAGCAAAAAAATACCTGAAGATACTTGATATGTCATGCACATGATCAACGTACCCAAAATCACCATCGTGCTATATATTTTTATTCCCTTATCCATAAACAACAATGGAAATATACTTGCTAACACCGATAAAGCCATATAAGGAGAATCAAATTTATATGACAAACACTCCAGAAAATAAGGAGATAATCCTAACGGCAAAACCGCCGCTATACTCCAATAGCAAAACCCTCTTATTGATGAAACAATATGTATCAAGAACGTACTTGCAAGTGCCATAATAATAACAGCTAATATTTGCGGCAGCGGAGAAATATCATTTAATTCACGAGTAGTATGTACAAATACAGAAAGGTATTCAGAAATAAATCTGCTGAATCCGGCCCATCCCCTATAACCAAACGCTGTACGGCCCAAATCATCAATATAATTATAATTAGCACGAATTATAGAAATCATGGATAAACCATACAAGAACAATAAAACAAAAAATGTTCTTATCTCTTTGCTGTATTTTGCGCTTATCTCTGCCAAGTTTATTTTTATGCTATTCATGCACACACCTCCAAATACCTCGCTAATTATTTTAGCGCAATTTGCGCTAAACATCAAGATTATCTTTTTCTAATTTCTATAATGTATTTAGGTGATGCGAATGTACCAACGGATAAGAGATTTACGCGAAGACAGTGATCTAACTCAAAAAGAAATGGCAGACATACTGCACTGCTCCCAACGCGTTTATAGTAATTATGAAAGAGGGGATCGTGATATTCCTACATCTATCCTCATTGCGTTGGCTAAATTCCATAATACTACGACAGATTACATTCTCGGTCTTACAAACAAAAAATAAGACTTCATCCAACTGCCCAGCAGCCGGTGAAGTCTTATTTTTTATTCGTTATAAAGGCTCAAGCCTTTGCCCAGCCTTATTCTTTCGCCTTAGAATCCACAACCTCTTTCAAAATAGCTGCAAATCGCTCAAAAGGCATAGCGCCCAAGTCGTCCTTAGCGCAATGACGTGGGGACACGGTACCGTTTTCAATGTCGCAATCGCCGACGACTAACATGTACGGAATCTTTTCCAACTGTCCTTCGCGAATCTTCTTGCCAATCTTTTCGTTGCGGGCGTCAACGCTGACGCGGTAGCCTGCTTCCTCCAGCTTGTGCGCCAAATCGTTGCAATAATCCAAAGCGCGTTCGGTTACAGGCAGGAAGCGTACTTGCTCCGGAGCCATCCAGGTCGGCAGCGCTCCGGCGTAGGTTTCGATAAAATAAGCCAGGATGCGCTCGTAGCAGCCCAGAGAAGTACGGTGAATGATGTACGGCAGCTTCTTCTAACCGTTTTCATCGACATACTACATACCTAATTTTTCTGCCAGCGCCGTAACAATTTCCCTGTCATAGTACGCCATACCAAGAGACTCTGCCAGACGCTTTCCAAGTTCCCTTTCTCCGCTGCCAAATTCCCGGCTTATCGTGATAATTTTTCTCATAATGAAATTCTCCTCGTATAATATATTCAGAAGCCAAAAAACAGCTCCCGTAAAATAACATATTTGTGTAATCGGCTTAGTCAAGCCCATGATATAATTGACTTGTCAGATGTAATGATACCGGTCACATATGCGCTCTTTTTCAGCAGGCTTTTCAGTTCTGCATGGCTTTCCGCTCCATAATGGAATCCGACAATCGGAGCGAAGCCGATGGAATAGCCCAGAAAAACGGATGTAAAAATGAAATTGCAGTACATAAGCAGAAACACCGTCCTTCCCGGCAAACTGCATCAACTGATAGTTAAACAGGATATTGACGACATTGGAAAAAATATTCGTCCTTAACTCTGAGGAACCATTTGTACAGGTTTTGATTAAAGCCTTCCCAGTTCCTTTCTTCTCGCATCAAAACAAAAACTGAACCAGCAGCATATAGCAGACCGTTCCTCCTGCTATGGAAAGAAGCATCTGCCGTTTCCAGCAGTGGAGTCCAATCACCAGCGCAATAGAAATCAATTCAGGGATTCCATGACTGCCGGAAATCAGGCTTACATTTCTTAAACAATAGATCACCAGTAATCCAAACACCGCCGCTGGCAGAACCTTGCCAAGATATTGTATGTATTTCGGCGTAGGTTTTCCAGCCGGAAATAACAGGAACGGCAGAAATCTCGTCAGCATGGTTCCAAGAATCACAAGTCCGATAGTAATAAACCTCTGCGTCATCGTCATGTTTTCTCCAACCCCTTCGTAAGCGGATTCCGAAGCAGCGTCAACACGCCAAGAATCGCGATCATGGCCGGAATAATAAAGTTTTCCGAACCGAATGCCAGCAGGCACAGAAGGGAAATTCCAAGTCCCAAGAGCGCGCTGGTATGCGTTTTTTCTTTTAACCACTGTTCCAGAAAAATCACGACAAACATCGCCGTCATTACAAATTCCAGCCCTTCTGTATTGAAATGAATCAGCGATCCGAAGATTCCGCCGAGGGTTGCCCCCGTAAACCAGTAAAGGTGGTTCAGCAGGGTAACAAAGAACATAAACCAGCCTTTGTCAACGTCTTTTGGAATTTCCGCCGTATAGTTAATGGAAAAGCTCTCATCGCACATACCAAAAATGAGATAAAAAATTTTCCATCCGCTTCCCTTGAATTTGTCCAGCATGGAAATACCATAGAACAGGTGGCGTGCGTTAATCATCAGCGTCATGGTAAACGCCTGAATAGGATTAAAAGCGCCTAGAAGCATATTTACCGCCACAAATTCCACCGAACCGGCAAAAATAGTAAAGCTCATGATCATAGGATACCAAAAGCTGAACCCTGCCGTATTCATATAAATTCCGTAAGTAAGCCCTAAAAACCAAAATCCGGCAAAGATTGGTATTGTTTTTGGGAAGGCGGCTCTCAGCGCCCTCCAGCGTATTCCTTTTTCTTCTTCCATATTAGGGTTATGGGCTTTTTCTTTCTCCCATATGTCATACAGACTTTTTATTTTTCCGAGTACCACTGTGATTTTCTCCATCATCCCTGCGTTTCCATCGAAGCGGTCATGTTCCGCACATTGATCCTTGATATGGTTTCACTCCCATACGGGCGCATGACAATCGCCATCAGCTTCATCGGGTTATCGTCAGCGGCAATCCGGTTAGAGCTTAATTTGCCGCAGATTCTGCAATGATGAATAATCGCCCATTCGCCGCTTTTGCGTACCCATACTGCAATCGGCTCCATAATCCCATGGCAGTCAGAAGCACGGTCTCCGGGCTTTTCATCTACATGGACGCTGGAAAGGCAGTTCGGGCAATGATTCCTGTGGTCGCTGCCTGCGCCGCCCGGCACCACCAGCCGTCCGCAAATTTTGCAGGTAAACGGATCAAGGCAGGGATGCTTTTTATAATACCCCTTATCATACTTTCTTCTTTTATTCTCTCTGTTCATCGTAATAGCCTCCGACATCTCCCTGTCCGCCCATCATAGCAGTCATTTCTTCCATCTTTTCAATAGGGAACGGCGGAATTGATAATGGGTTCGAGGCCAGTGATAATAGCTTGATCGGGCTGTCATCTTCAGACATGGGCGTCATCGTCAACTCCCCGCACAGACTGCACCGCTGAATAATGTTCCAACTGTCATCCGGCTTCACCCAGATACTGACAGGAAGCAGCCTTCCGCCGCACTCATAACCTTCCTCGTCCGCTTCGTGTACGCTTGCAAGGCAATTAGGGCAATGCTCCCAATCGCCGTCCGGTTCGTTTTCCGCCGGTGTCCAACCGCAGAAACGGCAGTGATATTTCTTTTCTATTTTATCGTTATCGCTCACACTAACTCCTTCTGGACAGATAATCAGAACAAAGCGTCCAGCTTCTTTTTCAGGGAATCCCGATACCGCTCTGTTAATTCCTGATACAGCCGCGCTTCGTCCTCTGTCCACTCATCAAATATTTCATCTTCAATTTTTATAATCGGGCGTGCTTTCTGATCCGCAATCTCTTTTCCCACATCGGTAAGGCAAACAATCGTATTGCACCCCGGCCCTTGTTCCAGATAGACGACTCCTTCCTTCTCCAGCTTGCGTATGGAGGAATTGATCGTCTTTCTGCTGATTCCTGTCTGCTTATAAATCTCGCTTTGCAGGCAGCGGTCTCCACTTTCACAAATGACATATAAAATACTCTGTGCGCTGTTTGAAATGCCCATACGCATAGCCGCATCGTGATAAATGGAGTTAATCTCATTCATTACGCAATTATACCTTTTCACTTTCTGGTGGTTCATACATCACCCCTCCTTGTCTGCTTTCGGACACATTGCATTGTATCTGATTTCGGACACATTGTCAAGAGGAAGATATCATTTTTATCCAGAATGATGCAGGCAACTACATTTTAACTTCCCACAGCAATTCCGGTTATTTGCATTTGAGAGGCAGGACGTCAATCCTGAAAACTCTTTATTTCCACACGCTCGGAACTGTGGTAGAATACAAATAACGGAATGACATATCAGAACTTGGAGGTAATTACATATGCAGCACGAATGCAAAATCACTGTTTTAGAAACAAAAGTGTTTCTGGAACTTCAAGAAAAATATCTTGCAGATCCAAAATCTGGCCCTTGCCCCTGCTTCAAAGTCGGAGATACCTTTATATTGAAAAGGACAAGCGAACGAGATGATTTTTATCATCTGATGAATGGAAAATTCTGCGGAGAAGCTTGGGATGCCATTAGCAGATATGTTTACACTGCCTTACAGGGAGGCTCGATTATGCACAAGTGGACAAATGATGAACGCATGATGATTGCCTGTTGCAACGACGGCACAAGACCTGTCATTTTCAAAATCGAAAGAATTGATATTCCCGAAAACGAAGAAGAAAAGCAATGGCTAGAAAAGCAGAATTTCACAAACACAGCTTTTGATGCTTATACTGGATAACTTACAATTCATTGAGCAGACAAGGTTGAGGAACATGGATAATGGATATCAGATTGGCGAAGTAAGTAAAATAACCGGAATATCAAAGGACACTTTGCATTTTTATATTAAGTCCGGCCTTATAACGCCGGATTATATTGATCCGCAAAATCATTACAGCTATTTTTCCCGTTGGAATATGTATCAGTTGGACATTATTACAACCTGCCGCCGCCTTGACATTTCGTTGGAAAAAATAAAGCAGATTCTTTCCTTTCGCGACAACGACAAGGTCGTTGCCCTTCTTATGGAATACCAGCAGGAAGCCTTACGCCTAAGCCGATACTATCAAAAGGTCGCTGAAGATATTGACTGGTACGAGAGAGAAAACGAGTACATCAAGCTAAAATCTCAGGACAGCTCTGTTCGCTTAGAACATCGGGAAGCAGAAATTGTCATCGTTGGAAGCCATACCAGAGAAGATGCCTCTTATCATGCTAATCTTCAGGAAGTGCTGAAAGAGGAAATGCGAAATAAGCATTTTATCCGCCGCACCTACGGATATTTTCTGGACGTTGAGCGCGCTATCCAAAATAAGCTGTTGAAACGGCGGGAGTATGTAAAATTACCGGATGCGAACTATTCCGGCATTCAGTCTAAACATCTTTATCGGCTTCCCAGCGGGGATTATGCTGTTTTAACCGCTTGTATACGAGATGAAGAAACAGATTTATCGCCGTTGCTGTCCTGGCTGAAAGCGAATGGCTTGACGACAGATTTTATTGTCGCCGAAGAACTTGGTTTTCAGCTTTTCAAATATATTCATCAGTATTACTGCGAAATCAGAGCGCATTTAATAAAAAATCCTCGTTAAAAAACGTCTTGACCATGTAGTTACTCCACGCATTATAATTTGTTGCAAGCATATAGTACCAAGGAGTGACAAACATGGACATGACGCAAACCCCAATCCAACGGCTTATTCTAAAACTGTCCCCACCCGTTATGCTAGCCCTGCTAATTCAATCCGTCTACAACATTGTAGATAGTTTTTTTATTGCCCAATACTCGAATGAAGGGCTGACCGCACTTTCTATCGTTTACCCAGTGCAGCTTCTTATGACGGCCTTGGCGACAGGAACAGGAGCCGGAGTAAATTTGTTGATCTCCAGAATGGACGGGCAGGGAGAAACAGAAAAACAGCCCGGAGTTGTAACCTGCGGTCTTGTTCTGGCGTTGACCCATTATGTGCTGTTTGCCGTTTTGGAGTTTTTTCTGGCCACACCCTACTTTCGTCTATCTTCTACGAATGAAATCGTCAACACGCAGGGAGTAATCTACACAAACATTGTGTTCGCCGGTTCTCTTGGTATTTTTATAGAGTCAATCTGCACAAAAATCTTGCAAGCCATGGGAAACATGACGCTTCCCATGGCGGCGCAGGTTATGGGAGCGGTTATCAATATTATTCTTGACCCCATTTTAATTTTCGGCCTGTTTGGCGCGCCTTGCCTGGGTATTACCGGAGCCGCTATCGCAACCGTTATGGGACAATGGCTGGCCATGATTATAACATTTATCGCTGTCCGACGGATATACCCGCAGTATGGCCAATGGAATAAAAGTACCTGCTTGCAAATTTATCAGGATGGAAGCGGTTCCATTGTAACGCAATCTCTTTATACGCTGTATATTGTCGGACTAAATATGATACTGGCGCTTTTTTCAGAAGATGCTGTAACAGTACTCGGTATTTACTATAAAATCCAGTCATTTTTCTTTATCCCATTATTGGGTTTGCAACAAGTACTGCTTCCAGTAATCAGTCATAATTTTGGCGCAGGCCAAGAGCAGCGTATCCGGCAGACAGTTAAATTCGCCGCCATACTCTCCACCGGATTGATGTTAGCCGCCTCCTTGGTGTTTTTGTTATTTCCACGAGCCCTGCTCGCTATATTTTCCAGCAAAAATGAATTATTGCAGATAGGAGAATATGCGTTTCGGGTAATTTCCCTAAGCTTTATCCCGGCAGGTATTACTATCGTTGTAACCTCTCACCTGCAAGGCATTGCAAAAATAAGGCCTAGTGTTTTCCTTATTGTTTTGCGGCAAGTTATCTTACTGGTGCCGCTGGCATGGGTCCTGCATTTTGCGGGGTTGAAAGCAGTCTGGTGGACTTTTCCTCTAACAGAACTGATTGTGGCAACCCTCTGTATCATTTTTGAAAAGAGCAAAATCTGCCAAATTGAAATAAAGTAACTATTGCTTTCCAAATTTACAATACATCGCCAAAGACAAAAACAAGACTTCATCGCGCTAGTATATCAGCCAATGAAGTCTTATTTTTATTCTTTCTTATTCTTTATGAAATCTCAGAACCGTCGCGCACCCTTATTCTTTCGCCTTAGAATCCACAACCTCTTTCAAAATAGCTGCAAATTGCTCAAACGGCATAGCGCCCAAGTCGCCCTTAGCGCGATGACGCGGGGAAACGGTACCGTTTTCGATGTCGCGATCGCCGACGACTAACATGTACGGAATCTTTTCCAACTGTCCTTCACGAATCTTCTTGCCAATCTTTTCATTGCGGGCGTCAACGCTGACGCGGTAGCCTGCTTCCTCCAATTTGCGCGCCAAATCGTTGCAATAATCCAAAGCGCGTTCGGTTACAGGCAGGAAGCGTACCTGCTCCGGAGCCATCCAGGTAGGCAGCGCTCCGGCGTAGGTTTCGATCAAATAAGCCAGTGTGCGCTCATAGCAGCCCAGAGAAGTACGGTGAATGATGTACGGCAGCTTCTTCTGCCCGTCTTCGTCGACATAATACATACCGAACTTTTCGGCCAGCAGCATATCGATCTGAATGGTTACGATGGTATCCTCCTTGCCGAAAACATTATGGAACTGAATATCCAGCTTCGGGCCGTAGAACGCTGCTTCGTCAAAGCCAATCTCATAATTAACGCCCAAATCGTCCAGAATCTGGCCCATTACGCGCTGCGCCTCGTTCCATTGCTCGGCGGTACCTTCATATTTATTATTCGGGTTGGCAGGGTCCCACTGGGAGAAGCGGAAGGTGCATTTGTCCAGCATACCGACAGTTTCCAGGCAGTACTTAGCCAAATCAAGGCAACCCTTAAACTCTTCCTCCAACTGGTCGGGACGCAGAATTAAATGGCCTTCGGAAATGGTGAACTGGCGCACACGGATCAGGCCGTGCATTTCGCCGCTGTCCTCGTTGCGGAACAGGGTTGAGGTTTCGCCCAAACGCATGGGCAGCTCGCGATAGGAGCGCTGACGGTTGAGGAATACCTGATATTGGAAGGGGCAGGTCATAGGACGCAGGGCAAAGCATTCCTTGGTTTCGTCGTGCGGGTCGCCCAAGATAAACATACCGTCCAGGTAATGATCCCAGTGGCCGGAAATGCGGTACAAATCGCGTTTAGCCATCAGCGGAGTCTTGGTCAGCAAATAACCGCGCTTTTGCTCGGTATCTTCTACCCAACGCTGTAATAATTGGATAACGCGCGCGCCCTTCGGCAGCAGGATGGGCAGCCCCTGGCCAATATAATCGACGGTGGTAAAATATTCCAGCTCGCGGCCCAGCTTATTATGGTCGCGCTTCAAGGCTTCTGCCTGCTGCTCCAGGTAAGCGTCCAGCTCCTCCTTCTTCGGGAAAGCGACGCCGTAAATACGCTGCAGCATTTTGCGTTTGGAGTCGCCGCGCCAGTAAGCGCCGGTAGCGGAAGTCAGCTTAATAGCGTTGCCCTTAATGCGGCCGGTAGAGTCCACATGGGGGCCTGCGCACAAATCGGTAAATTCGCCTTGCTTATAGAAGCTGATAACGGCGTCCTCCGGCAAATCGTTAATCAGCTCTACCTTATAGGGCTCGCCCTTCTCCTCCATCAGCTTGACAGCTTCCTCACGGGGCAGCTCGAAGCGCTCCAGCTTCAGCTTTTCCTTGCAGATTTTGCGCATTTCCGCTTCCAAAGCCGCCAGGTCTTCGGGAGTAAACGGCGCGGGAGTATCAAAATCATAATAAAAACCGTTATCGATGCTGGGGCCGATAGCCAGCTTGACGTCGGGATGCAAGCGTTTCATAGCCTGCGCCAGCACATGGGAGCAGGTGTGCCAATAGGTTTTGCGGTAAGCTTCGTTTTCAAAGCTAAATTTGTTTTCTTCAGACATGGTGTTTTCCTCCTAAAATGTATTTGAACAATGTGAGGAAGGGCAAAAAAATAAACCCCATCCCTCACTAAAGGGACGGAGTTGCTCCGCGGTTCCACCCTCATTGACCCATGTAAGGACACAGGCCCACTCGGTACCGTTAACGCCGGTAGTACGGACTGGCATACTTGCCGCAGCTTTCCGCAGTCGGTTTGAAGGCGGTGCGCTCATCGTATTACCCTGCTGCTCTCAGCCGCGGCAGCATTTTCTGTGAGGATTAGGACGACGGCAGATCCTTCGCATTACCTTTATAATTTTTACTTACGTGCTAATTATAGCACACCCTGAACGCTTGTCAAGGGAGCGCTGGCAAAAAGATTGTTTTTCGTGTATAATATATGTTACAGCTTTTTGAAGAATGCTAAGAATTTTATTTCACTTATAAAGAAAGAAGCGTAAGTCATATGTTTCACAGGAAATCATGGTCAAGAAAAATAGCGGCAGCCCTTTGCGCGACAGCCTCCCTGCTACCGGCGTCTGTACAGGCCAGGCAGCTGACGGTGCTCTACATCCCGCTGGATAACCGCCCGGTCTGCTCCGCCTACGTACAGCAGACTATGGAAGCGGCCGGCTGCAAAATTATTCTGCCGCCGGAAAAATACATCGCTGCCAACGACCGCAGCGGCGACCCGGAAGGCATCTGGAACTGGCTGCAAACCAAAGCTCCCAAGGCGGACGCCGCCGTTATCAGTACGGACAGTCTGCTGTACGGAGGCTTAGTGGCCAGCCGCACCCACAGCATCAGCAAGGAACAGCTTGACCAGCGGTTGCAGCATCTTTATGCTCTGAAAAATATGCTGCCCATCAAGCTATACGCCTTTTCCACCATCATGCGCACGCCTCGCGCCAGCAAAGGCAACGTAGAGCCGCCGTATTACAGCGTTGTCGGCCCCAGCATTTTTGCTTACAGCCAATTATGGGACAAGAGCGAGCAAAACAAGCTGACGCCGGCAGAACAGCTGCAAAAGCAGGCGCTGGAGCGCAATCTGCGCCGGGACGAATTAGGCGACTGGCTGGAACGCCGCCAGAAAAATTTGCAAATCAATACGGAGCTGACCCACATGGCCCGCAACGGCAAGTTTCATTATCTGGCCATCGGCAAGGACGATAACGCGCCGCTTTCCGCAACGCATTTAGAAGCGCGCCAGCTAAGCCTGAGTACCTTCGACATGAAGCCGGAGGATTTTCAGATTATCGACGGCGTTGACCAGCTGGGGCTTGTGCTCTTAGTCCGCGCCTATAACGAGGCCCATGCGGTACAGCCGGCTATCTACCCGCTGTACAGCCCCGGAGCGGGGCCCGCCACCCTGCCCCAGTACAGCGACGCCCGCCTGCAGGATTCCGTGCCGCAGCAAATCATAGCCGCCGGAGCCAGGCAAGCGCTTACTCCCCAGGCCGCCGATTTAATTTTAGCGCTCAACACGCCGCAGGACGGTATCGTAAAAGATTCTACCGCCGGAGACAATCAATTTTTCTCCTCGCCAGCCAACAGAAACTTTGCTGCGACCATTGCCAGGCAATTGGACGCAGGCAAGCAGGTTTCGCTGGCCGACGTCAGCTATTCCAACGGCGCGGACAACGGCTTTATGAGCCTTTTAGCGCAAAGCGATACGCTGGAACGATTATCGGCTTACAACGGCTGGAACACTGCGGATAATGCCGTGGGCTACGCTATTGCTCAAGGAATAATGGCGCAGGCCATGCCGCAGCCAAAGCGCAATTTACTTTTGCGCCAGCGCATTATCGACGACTGGTTTTATCAAAGCAACGCCCGCAGCTATATTTCCAACGAGCTTTCCCGGCACAGCCGCGAAGATTTAAAATACGATTTGGGTACGGCAGAAAAGCCGATACTTAATTATATCAACAAGGAATGCGGCGCTTTAGCGCAAAAATATAACGTCACCAAGGGTAGCCAGTTTAAGCTGACCTTCCCCTGGCGACGTTTATTCGAGGTAAATGTGGAAATAAAGAAATAAACAGTCTCCTTGCGAATCATTCTGCAACCGCAGGAACGCGAGTTTTTTTCAAAAGACAACACCAAAATGTAAAAACCGTGCCGTTCGCAGTTGAACAGCACGGTTTTTTGTACCAGTAAATTATCAGAAGCTATATTCTACATTGACGAACCATTTATCGCTTTGCATATCGCTGCCCTTCTGGTAGCTGTAGCCCAGGCCGCAGGTCCAGTCGGCTTTCGTCGCTTCAAAGGCCACCGTTCCCAGCCAGCTGCCGCTGTCCATTACGGTGTAGTTCAAATGCGAACGGCCGCCCAACAAGGATACGTCCATGTCGTTGTCCGTATCGCCGAAGGCCCAGATATACGATACGTCTACTTGCGGCGTCAACTTCCAGCCGTTATTGGTGGTCGTTTCATGACGCAGGCTTACGCCCACCGGCAGCGTCCACAGGTTTTGACGCTCGGCGTCGTAGCTGAACGCTTTTTGCCCGTTGTAATACGTGGTATAGCTGTCCGGGTCGACGCTGAAGAACCGCAGCCCTGCGTAAGGCACTACCTGCAGATTATCGTTGGTATAGAGTTTTTCTGCGCGCACGCCCACGCTGAAGATATCCAGATCGCGGTCGGCAGTCAAACGCTTGCCCATTACGGAGCCGGTCAAATCATTGCTGCTCTTGCTGTAGCCGATGTCGGCAATAACATTGCTGTCGTCGTTCTTGATATTGCCGAACAGCGTAATGCCCCACATATCGAAATCGTTGCTTACGCCCGCGCCGTGCGAATCGCCGTCGCCGTAGGTAAACGCGATACCGCTCTGCGCTTTGCCAACCTTAGCGAAGTCCGCGCCAATCATTACGCCGTCGTAATCGCTGCTGGAATAAATGCTGCCGAAGCTGCTGCTCATGCCGTCCACGTCGTGTTTGTTCTTCACGTATCTGGCCCAGATATTGCCGTCCGTGTCCACCTTTTCGTCGCCGGTTACATAATCCTGCGTAAAGGACAGGCGCAGAGCCGCAGTGTCGGCCATATCCTGCGCGATGGAAACGGCGTTACTCGTTACGCCCGCAGCTTCGCCGAACATCATCATGCCGGCTGCCGCGCTTTCAGCCGCCGCCGTGCTGCCCAAGGTGGTAGCGTCGGCGAAGAAAGCTTTCGCGCCGGGAGCCTGCTCGGCTACGGCGTCGCCGTTCGTAATTACTTCACGGCCCAGTCCGTTCATGTAGCGGGCGTATCTGCCGAAGCTGTTGGCCATAGCGTCAACTGCGTCTTCCGTTTCTTTTTCCGTCAAATCGTCCAAATTTTTATAGGTTACGGTATATTCGCTATTAGTATTGTCACCGTAAGCGTAGTATTCCGTTCTATCGAACGCCAACGCTTCGTCGCTCCACAAAGTAGAACTGCTGTCATTGTAATTTGCGGCAACAAGATAACGTGCATCGCCAGGAGTCAAATTGCTAACGTCCAGACGCGCGCCGTTTGCTACGGTAATCGTGCCTTGGCTGCCGTCGATAACGGCTACGGAGCCACCCGCTTGCAAATTTTTGTCCAGCGTAGTCGTGCTGTCCGCTGCGAAAGTAACGGTATCAAAACCGGTAATTTTGCTTGCGTCTTCTTTGGTCAAGCCCAAAGTGTTAGCGCCGTTGACGTTCAGCGCACTCTCAACTGTGCTTATTGTCGCGTCGCCCACGCCCGTACCGACGAGTTGACCCGTAACTTCCGCGCCGTTCAGATTAACGACGGATTTTGCAACGTCTGCTTTCGCTTTAGTATAAGCGTCAACGCCCTTGTCTACTGCGCCGCCCGCGTATACGCTACCGTCGACAGTAGCGCCGCTGTTCAGATTTACGGTACTCTTAGTCACATAAGACCCGGATTTTGCTCCATTAGTATCATAGCCCAAAACGGCAATGCCGCCCGCTAAAATATCGCCGTTCACTTGCGCACCGCTATTAACATTGATAACGGATTCGTTGACTTCGCTCAACGCGCCGCCGCCAGCAGCAACACCGCCGCCAACGATGGCGTAATCCTGCGCCGCCGTACCGATTGCGTTTATGTAATCTTCTTTAGCCGTAGCGTCTGTAACTCCCAGCACCTCATAATTCAACGGATTAACTTCGCCGCTCACGTTAATAGTGCTTACGCCCTTCGTTTCAACGATAGCGTTTACCGTATCGGCGTTGCTGTCGTCGATAGCGATACCGCCGCCGTAAGCGCCGTCCACGCCATATTCGCCGTCGTTAATATTGATAGTCGTATTTACTGCCTCAACAAGAGCTTTGCCAGCAAGATTATTACGCTCGGCAGAAGCATTCTCCTTACCGGTGAAGTAAGCTACGCCGTTGCCCCAAACGCCAATCGCTTCCGCGCCGTTGGCGTTGATAACGATACCTTGAGCCGTTTTAGAAGTAGCGTTGGCAAAATTAGTAGCTGCAGCCAAGCCGCCGCCAAAGGTTCCTACCGCGTAGCCGCTTTGCAGATTGATTTCCGCGCCGCCAAATTCTGCCTTAGCCTGCGCGCCTACATAGCCGTCCGCATTAGGATAGCGCGCGTCGCTGGTTAACGGGTTAATGGCGTTGTCCAAAGCCACGGCCGCGCCGCCGCCGATTACGCCTACGACCGCGCCGTTACCGGCAGCACCGTTACCTTCCGTATTTGTCTTGGCATCATATCCAATAATTGCTTGCAGTCCAGTAATTAAACCATTGGAATTTGTTGTATCTACACTTTCAAATTTCTTAACAGCCCCAATTAAATTACCCTTATCTAAATTTTCAGTATCCAAAGCCACATTAATAGTGTTCTTTTTAGTTTCTACTGTAGCAATAGAATTGCCCACAGATTTATTTTCAATATCACCAGTCTTTCCAACATAGCCGTGCGTAGCCACAGCCAAACCGCCGCCGATTACGCCCGCCGCCGTAGTCGTGCCAGTCAGGCTTATATTTGTGTTGCCGGTGTTGGCGGTAGCCGTGCCGCCTTGGTTAACATGATTAAGCTTAATTATAGAAACATCACTGTAGATATTATCAGGATCACCATCATTACCAATCCGGTTATCCCCATCAGGATATTTAATCAAATTACCGATTTCACTGGCGTCAATAGCAGCCGCTACGCCGCCGCCGATAACTCCGGCGCTTAAACTATTGTTAATAGTTACTGTAGCAGTTCCTCCAACCTCGCTGTTCGCAGTACCAGCAAGCGTAGTAATAGCTGCACCGCCACCTGCCAAGCCAACAGTAACGCCCTCAATATTTTGGCCATTAACTGTGGAATCAACACTCAGCACAGTGTTACCAGTAACAAAACTGTCAGCACTACCGCCAATAGTCGCAGCCAAACCGCCGTTAGCAAAACCAGCTACATTCGCTCTTCCATTGACATTGGTAGTAACGCCACCATTAATAGTAGTTTTGGTATTACCTTTAGTAGAAACTATATTTGATACTTCAACATTTGCAATACTAATAGCAGCACTTCCGCCAAATCCACCTAATACATTACCGCTATTAATGTATATGTTTACTGAGTTATTTCTATCTACGCTAGTATTCTCTGCCTTTAGTGGTGGTTCTGCTGATGGAGCATCAATACCAAGATTAACTGAAAGATCTCCACCTATAAGGCCAAGAACTACCGGCTCAGTTTCTCCGCCAATAGTTACAGTTATAGGTTCTGAAGTACTATAGTTATTAGTATCTGCATCTACGGTATTAATATTTAGTATTTTACTAAATATTGAATATGTATCTACTATATTATCATTCTCTACTGCTCCTTTTAAGATTGCAACAGTATTTCCGTCAAGCTTGCCTTCGCCACCTACTAAGCCGGTAATAACAGCAGAACCATCTTTATGACCCTCTTGGTTCAAAGCATAACGCAGAGCCTCTAATTTCTCGCCCATGCCGTTAGCACTCGTCACTGTAGCCAAATCGCTCAACAGCGTGCCTACGCTGCCGCTCGTCTGAATGCTGACGTCGCCCTGGCCGATAACGAATTTGCTGCTGCCGGACTGCGAAATAGTTTCCAAAGTAACTGTCTTACCGTCGTCGCCAAAAACTTTATCGGTATTGCCGTTTAAACTGGCCGCCTGCGCACCCACGCACACGCCCAACACGCTCGCAGCCAAGATGGAGCACAGTATGCTCCTGCTCAAGCGTTTGTTAATTTTCTTCATAAAGAGCACCTCCTGATTTTTATAAATCATTTTCATCTGCTTAGTGTGTAAAATAATTTCACTTTTGGAAAAAATCTGCACACTTTTATTATAGCACTGTCGTCCCCCCCGACAAGCTTTTTGTGTCTGCATTGCTTTACTTTCTCTAGCTTGTCCCTGTTTCACTTTCGGGCAGTGGGCCAACAAGCAGAAAGCGACAAACGGCTTAAAACAAAAAATCCCGCTAAGAAATCTGCTCAAGCAAATTTCCGCGCAAGGATTTTTCTCCGGCAAAATTATTTTTGGCAGGCAATGCTAAAACCCCTGTTCCGCACACGCGAAACAGGGGTTGCGCTAACGCAATTAAATTTTACAGCCGTTACTCCTGACTGAACTCATCCTTGCCTACGCCGCACAGCGGGCAAACCCAATCCTCCGGGACGTCCTCCCAAGCGGTGCCTGCCGCAACGCCGTTATCCGGATCGCCCACTTCGGGGTCGTAAACATAACCGCAAATATTGCAAACCCATTTAGCCATAAAATTCACTCCTTCCAAAAAGTATATTGAGATATACTCATTATACCATACTTATGACTTTAATATGCTATAAAAATGTGAAAAATGCAGCATGATTCTAAATCACATAGTTTTGCAACAAAATAACTCCCCCAGTCATTTTGCAAGCAAAATGCCAGCCCCCTCTAAGAGGGGGCAATAATTGAGGATAATCTCTTATTTGTGCCCCCTCATTGAGGGGGCTGTCACCGAAGGTGACTGGGGGAGAAATCCTTTCACTTTAAAATCTCTTTTTTCTCCGGCAGCTCCAGCCGGAAAAAATCATACAAGGTCTGCGCCGCCGCGCGGTTCATGCCTTCCACCGCCGCCAACGCTTCCACGTCCGCCGCTTTCATCGCGTCCAAAGTTTTGAACGCCTTCCACAGCTCCTGCCGCCGTTTGGGGCCAATGCCCTCCACATGGTCCAGCACGGAAACCAGATTGCGCTTGCCCCGCAGCTTGCGGTGGTAGGTAATCGCAAAACGGTGCGCCTCGTCGCGGATACGCTGAATGAGATGCAGCGCCGCGCTGTCCCTGTCCAGCAAAATGCTTTCGCTTTGATGCGGCACGAAAATTTCTTCCTCGCGCTTGGCTAGGCCTACTACCGGCAGCTCGGCCAGCCCTAGACCGCGGATAACCTCTAACGCCGAGCTGAGCTGCCCCTTGCCGCCGTCGATGACCACCAGACTGGGCAAATCCTCGTAATCCTTGTAACGCCGGTAAACAACCTCCTGCATGGATTTAAAATCGTCCGGCTTGCCCTCGGCGGACACTATCTTATACTTACGGTAATCCTTCTTGCTGACGCTGCCGTTGCGGAAAACCACCATGGACGCCACCGTTTCGCTGCCCTGCGTATGGCTGATATCGAAGCAATCCATCCGCTCCAGAGAATGCGGCAGCCCCAGCGCCTGCTGCAATTCTTCAGCGGCCTGCGCGTCGTTTTTCAGCGACAGGCTGCCCTTGCGCAAGCGCTCTTCCAAAAGCTTAGCGGCGTTGTCGTCGGCCAACTGCAGCAAATCCTTTTTCACGCCGCGCTGGGGCGTCAGCAGCTCTACCTTGCGCTGCGCCTTTTCCGTCAGCCACGACGTTATCAGCCGCAGCTCGTCCTCCTCCGGCAGGTACGGCAAAATTATTTCCTTCGGTATAAAAGTAGCTTCATTATAATACTGTTTAACGAAAGCAGTCAGCACCTCGCGCGGCTCGTCGCCGTCGTCGTGCAGGAAAAAATTATCGCGCCCGATAAGCTTGCCCTTACGCACGAAAAATATTTGCAGGCAAATGCCGGTCATATCCTGCCCGTAACCGATAACGTCCATATCGCCGCCGTTATTCGTCACGGCCTTTTGCGATTCGTTGAGCCGCTCCACCGCCTGCAGCTGGTCGCGCAAACGCGCCGCTTCTTCAAAAGCGTAATTTTCCGCCGCCTCCTGCATGCGCCGCTTTAAATCGCGCTCCAGCTCCGTTGTGCGCCCGTCCAGAACCATGCACACGCTTTGAATCATTTTGCGGTATTCGTCCTTGCTCACATACCCGGCGCAGGGAGCTAAGCAGCGTTTGATATGATAATTCAGGCAGGGGCGGTCGGGGTTCATCTTGCGGCAGGTGCGCAACGGGAACATACCGCGCAGCAGCTTGACCGTAGCGTGCATCGCGCCCGCGTCGGCGTAAGGGCCGTAATATTTAGCGCCGTCGCGGCTCAGCCTGCGCGTGGCGAACAAACGCGGAAAATCCTCCTGCACCGTCACCTTTAAATAAGGATAGGTTTTATCGTCCTTCAAGCTGATATTATAACGCGGGCGGTATTTCTTAATCAGGTTGCATTCCAGAATCAGCGCCTCGACCTCGCTGGACGTGACGATGGTTTCGATTTCGGCAATCTTCGCCACCATAGCCCGCACCTTGGGCGTATGGCTGGCCAGATTGCGGAAATAGCTGCGCACCCTGTTTTTGAGCACCACTGCCTTGCCCACATAAATAACCTTGCCCTCGGCGTCGTGCATCAGGTACACGCCGGGCTTATCCGGCAGCACAGCCAGCGCGTTTTTAATGCTGTCGCTGAACCCCGCCGCTAATTCCGTCATTGGTACCACCCGTTCTTTTTCGCCTTAGCCAGCTCGCGCTTAATATATTGCCCCGTATACGATTTTTTCACCTTCGCCACTTCCTCCGGCGTACCGCAGGCCACCAGCGTGCCGCCCTTATCGCCGCCTTCGGGGCCCAAGTCTATGATATAATCGGCGACCTTAATCACGTCCAGATTATGCTCGATGACGATAACGCTGTCGCCGCCTTCGACCAAACGCTGCAGCACGTCGAGCAGCTTATGCACGTCGGCAATATGCAGGCCCGTCGTAGGCTCGTCCAAAATATACACGGTACGCCCCGTACTGCGGCGCGACAGCTCCGTCGCCAGCTTGACGCGCTGCGCTTCGCCGCCGGATAAAGTCGTCGCCGCCTGGCCTAAATGGATATAGCCCAGGCCCACGTCCTCCAAAACCTCCAGCTTGCGCGCAATGCGGGGCAGGTTTTTAAAGAACTCGCAGGCTTCGCTGACCGTCATGTCCAAGACCTCGGCGATATTCTTTCCTTTATAATGCACCTCCAGCGTATCGCGGTTATAGCGCGCCCCGTGGCACACCTCGCAGGGCACGTACACGTCCGGCAGGAAATTCATCTCGATTTTATTCATGCCGTCGCCGCGGCAGGCCTCGCAGCGCCCGCCCTTGACGTTAAAGCTGAAGCGCCCGGCCTTATAGCCGCGCATTTTCGCTTCGTTCGTCTGGCTGAACAGCTCGCGGATAAAATCGAAAACGCCCGTGTACGTCGCGGGATTGGAACGCGGCGTGCGTCCGATGGGCGACTGGTCGATATTGATAACCTTATCGGCGTATTCGATGCCCTCGATGCAGTCGTGTTCGGCGGGACGCAGACGCGCGCCGTTCAGCTTCGCGCCCAAGGTATTATATAAAATATCGTTAATCAGCGTGGATTTGCCGCTGCCGCTGACGCCGGTTACTACAGTAAAGACGCCCAACGGAATCGACACGTCGATATTTTTTAAATTATTGGCCCGCGCGCCCTTAATCGTCAAAAAGCGCCCGTCGCATGGACGGCGTCTTTTTGGCACGGGAATAAATTTGCGGCCGCTCAGATACGCGCCGGTCATAGAATTTTCTACCGTTTTGATTTCTTCCGCCGTGCCCTGCGCCACCACCTGGCCGCCGTGCTCGCCTGCGCCGGGTCCGATATCGATAATCTGGTCGGCGGCGTACATCGTTTCCTCATCGTGCTCAACCACCAGCAGCGTATTGCCCAAATCCCGCAAATGCTGCAAGGTAGCCAAAAGTTTGCTGTTGTCGCGCTGGTGCAGGCCGATGGAAGGCTCGTCCAAAATATACAGCACGCCCGTCAGTCCGCTGCCGATTTGCGTCGCTAAACGAATGCGCTGCGCCTCGCCGCCGGACAAGCTGCCGGCGCTGCGGTCCAGCGTCAGATAGTCCAGGCCCACGTCGTTTAAAAATTGCAGCCGCGCGCCTATTTCCTTCAGCACCTGCTTGCCGATAAGCTGCTGCCGCTGCGTCAGCTGCAAGTCGGCAAAAAACTTCAGGCAGTCGCGCACCGTCAGCGCCGTCACCTGACAAATATTTTTGCCGCCCACCAAAATCGACAAAACCTCCGGCTTTAAGCGGCTGCCGTGACAGGTCGGGCAGGGCGTGCTCGTCATAAATTCCTCGTACTCCTGCCGCATCGCGTCGCTGAACGCCTCGCGGTAACGCCGCTTCAAAATATTCAGAACGCCTTCAAATTCTTTGGCGTACAGCTTAACCTCGCCCTGCAAATTTTCATACCAGAAATTATACTTGCGCTCGCCTGCGCCGTGCCACAGCAGCTCCTGCATAGCGGGCGGCAAATCGTTCCAGCTGTTGTCCAGGCTGTAACCGTTCTCCGCCAGCACAGCCGCCAGCTGCTTCATAAAATAGGAATTCTGGTTATTGCTGAACGCCGCCAGGCAGCGGTCGGCAAAGCTTTTGCTGCCGTCGGGAATAATCAGCGCCTGGTCAAATTCCATATTCATGCCCAGACCGGTGCAGTCCGGGCAAGCGCCGTAAGGATTATTAAAGGAAAACAAACGCGGCTCAATAGCCGGCAGGCTAATTCCGCAATCATTGCAGGCAAAATGCTCGCTGAACAGCATAATCTGCCGCTCCTCGCCCAGCACGGCAACCTCGGCAAAGCCGTCGGCCAGCTTCAGCGCCGTTTCCACAGAATCGGTCAAGCGCTGACGGATATTATCCCGCACCGCCAAACGGTCGATAACCACCGACAGGCTGTGCTTTTTCTTTTTATCTAAAATAATTTCTTCATCTAATGTACGCACCTCGCCGTCCACGAACATACGCACATAGCCCGCGCGGCGCATATCGTCCAGCACTCTTTGATGCTCGCCCTTGCGCCCCCGCACCAGCGGCGCCATCACCATAAAGCGCGTTCCCACAGGCAGCGCCAAAACCTGGTCGACGATTTGCTGCACGCTCTGCTGCTCTATCAGCTTGCCGCATTTAGGGCAGTGCGGCTCGCCGATACGCGCGAACAGCAAACGCAGATAATCGTAAATTTCCGTCACCGTGCCCACGGTAGAACGGTGATTGCGGCTCGTCGTCTTCTGGTCGATGGAAATCGCCGGACTCAGGCCCTCGATATAATCCACGTCCGGCTTATCCATCTGCCCCAAAAACTGCCGCGCGTAGGCGGACAGGCTTTCCACATAACGGCGCTGCCCCTCCGCATAAATGGTATCAAAGGCTAGGCTGGATTTGCCGCTGCCGCTGAGGCCGGTAATAACAACCATTTTATTGCGCGGTATTTCTACCGTTATATCCTTTAAATTGTGCTGGCGCGCGCCTTTAACAATCAATTTTTCCTGCATAACTTCTCCCGCGTTAAATAAATTAACGCTTTACTTTTTACTCTTCTTGGGCAGCAGCTTTTGCCCCAGCTGCCCCTTCACTAAAATCAACTGGTCGCGCAGCTCGGCCGCCGCTTCAAAGTCCAAAGCCTTGGCCGCTTCCTGCATACGCCGCTCCAACTCCCGCGCCATAACCGTCAGCTCTTTCCTGGACTGTTTCTTCAAATTTTTGCTACCGTAAGTCGGCGCGTCGTCGCCGTCGGCCACCTTGGTGAGCTTAATCAGCTGGCGCTGCTCTTTATAAATCGTTTTCGGCGTAATATGATGCTCTTTATTATACGCTTCCTGCTTTTCGCGGCGGCGGTTGGTTTCGTCGATAGCCCGCTGCATACTGTCCGTAATCCTGTCGGCGTACATAATAACGCGCCCGTGAGCGTTGCGGGCGGCGCGGCCTATCGTTTGAATCATCGCCGTATCGCTGCGCAAAAAACCCTCCTTGTCCGCGTCCAGAATGGCAATCAGCGACACCTCCGGCAAATCCAAGCCTTCGCGCAGCAGGTTGATGCCCACCAGCACGTCGAACTTGCCTGCCCGCAGGCTGTCGATAATTTCCGCTCTCTCAATCGTAGCTATTTCCGAATGCAGATAACGCACGCGCACGCCGGCCTGCTTCAAATACTCCGTCAGGTCCTCGGCCATGCGTTTCGTCAGCGTCGTCACCAACACGCGCTCGTTGGCCGCCGCCACCTTATTGATTTCGCCCAGCAAATCGTCGATCTGCCCCTTGATGGGCCGTATTTCAATCTGCGGATCCAGCAAACCCGTAGGACGGATAATCTGCTCCACTACCTGGTCTGCCTGCTCCATTTCGTAAGCGGCGGGCGTAGCCGATACGTAAATCGCCTGCTTAATCTGCGACTGAAATTCGTCGAAGGTCAGCGGCCTGTTATCGAACGCGGAAGGCAGACGAAAGCCGTGCTCCACCAGCATTTCCTTGCGCGAACGGTCGCCCGCGTACATAGCGCGGATCTGCGGCAGCGTCACGTGGGACTCGTCCACCACCAGCAAAAAATCCTTGGGAAAATAATTGACCAGCGTAAACGGCGCTTCGCCCGCCTTACGCCCCGCCAAATGCCGCGAATAATTTTCAATGCCGGAGCAGTAGCCCATTTCGTTCATCATTTCCAAATCGTAATTCGTGCGCTGCTCCAGGCGCTGGGCTTCCAATAATTTAAAATTACTGTTCAAGTACTCTAAGCGTTCCTGCAATTCCTCGCGGATGTCGTCCATCGCCCGCTCCAGATTTTCACGGCTCGTAACATAGTGGGACGCGGGAAAAATAGCCACGTGGTTGCGCTGCGCCAAAATTTCGCCCGTCAGCACGTCGAACTCCAAAATACGGTCCACCTCGTCGTCGAACATTTCGATGCGCACGGCCTTTTCGCCGTAGGCCGCCGGAATCACTTCGATAACGTCGCCGCGCACGCGGAAGGTGCCGCGCTTAAAATCTATATCGTTGCGGTCGTACTGGATTTCCACCAGCTTGTGCAAAATTTTCTGGCGGTCGATAATCTGCCCCAAGCGCAGCGACAGCACCATATCGTAATAATCCTGGGGCGCGCCCAAGCCGTAAATGCAGGACACGCTGGCCACGATGATAACGTCCTTGCGCTCGAACAAGGCGCTGGTCGCCGAGTGGCGCAGCTTATCGATTTCGTCGTTGATGGAAGCGTCCTTCTCGATATACGTATCCGACTGCGGAATATAAGCTTCAGGCTGGTAGTAATCGTAATAGCTGACAAAGTATTCCACGGCGTTCTCCGGGAAGAAGGCCTTCAGCTCGCTGGCCAGCTGCGCGGCCAGAGTTTTATTGTGCGCGATGACCAGCGTCGGCTTGCGCACTTTATTTATTACCTGGGCAATAGTGTACGTCTTGCCCGTACCCGTCGCGCCCAAAAGCACCTGCGTCCGCAATCCTTTTTCCACGCCCGCCGCCAGCTTAGCGATAGCCTGCGGCTGGTCGCCCGCCGGCTCGAAAGGCGCTTGTATTTTAAAATCCATGAGCATCACCTTAACAATAAAACTTCAAACTGCAAATAAAACTCCAAAAGCCAAAGCGGCGTCCCATCTGCGAATCATGATTTACAAACCGTTTTGCGATTCCCAACGCCGGCGCGTTTTATTTTTTATCAGCCAACAAGCCTTTTTCCATAATATAATCCGAAACCATGTCCGCAGCTTCGGCCGTGATTTTAATACACTTGGTACGATATTCCGGCGTACCGAAAGATAATTTATTGAGCTGGGCGCAGCAGGCCGAACCGAAATGCTGCATAAAGCGCTCGTAAAATTCGTGCGTATATTTATAAACCTCCGTCTGATGCTTTTCCGACGGGTCGAGCCTGCCGACGATGGAGCTGATGACCATCGCCGAGCCGGACAGCGCGCCGCAAACGCAGCCGCTGCGCCCGATGCCGCCGCCCATACCGCTGATCATCCTGATGGCCTGCGGCGGCAACTGGAGCTGCAAGCCCTCGTTGCAGGCTTTAACTACGGACTCCACGCAATTATTGCCGTCCTGATGGTATTTTTCTGCTAACGTATATATCTCTTTCATAATTTCTGCTCCTCCAAATTTAATTTGCTTATTCAATATCAAAAATTTTTCCCGGATTCAAAATATTATTGGGGTCCAGCGCCTTCTTAATTGCTTTCATCATCGCCAGCTCCTCCGGCTCCGTAAATTCTTCCATTAAGCGCTTGCGTTTAAAACCGATGCCGTGCTCGCCCGAAAGACGGCCGCCGTGAGCGTAAATAAAAGCGTACAGCTCCTGCTGGTTCTGCTCCACGCGCCGCTCCCACTCGGCGTAATCTTCTTCGGGGCGTTTTAAAATATTCAAATGGATATTGCCGTCGCCCGCGTGGCTGGCAATGCGCGTTACCAAGTCGTACTTCTCCGCCAGGCGCAAAATCTCCGCCAACAGCAGCGGCTCCTGATCCACGGGCGCAACCACGTCCTCCTTGCAGACGATAAGGCTTTCGGCGCGCACCGCTTCGGCGAACGCTTTGCGCGCCTGCCAGATTTTATCATGGTCGGCCACCAGCACATCGGAAGCGCCGTTCGCCGTGCAAATTTCATCCAGCGCGATGGATTTCTCATCCAAATCGTCCTCGCTGACGCCTTCGACTTCTATAATAAGATAATTTCCCTTATCGCTGCCCTGCAGCTTGCAGCCCAGATATTTTTCTACGGATTTAATAGTGATATTATCCATATACTCCACGCAGGTAGGCGTTATCCCCGCGCCGATAATTTTTTGCACCGTGCCGATAGCCTCCTCCGCTCCGGGGAAGACAACCAGCAGGTCGACGCTGTATTGCGGCAGCGGCATCAGCTTCAAAGTTGCCTGCGTAATAACGCCCAGCGTTCCCTCGCTGCCAATGACGAGCTGCTCCAGGCAATAGCCCGTGGACTGCTTTTGCAAACGCGCGCCCAAGCGCACGATTTTGCCCTGCGGGTTGACCGCTTCCACAGCGTACACCTGATGCCTGGTCGTGCCGTATTTTACGGCGCGGTTGCCGCCCGCGTTCGTCGCGATGTTCCCGCCGATGAAGCAGGAATCGCCGCTGCAGGGGTCGCCCGCGTAAAACACGCCCTTAGCTTCCGCCGCCGCCTGCAAATCCGAAGTGCGCACGCCCGGCTCCACGACGGCGTACATAGCGTCCGCGTTAATTTCGATAATGCGGTTCATTTTTTCCAAGGACAAGACCAGGCCGCCGTAAACAGGCACCGCGCCGCAGGCCAAACCTGTTCCCGCTCCGCGCGGCGTTACCGGAAAACGATATTCGTTCGCCAGAGCGATAATCGCCGCAACCTGTTCGGCGTTTTCCGCCAAAGCGACAGCCTCCGGCAACTTATGATAGGCCGGGTCCGTCACCTCGTCGTGTCCATAAGGTTCTAACAAAGCCGCGTCCGTCAGCACATTTTCCTCCCCCACTATCTCGCGCAGCTTTTGTAATATGTCAGGCGTTAATTTTGTATACTCCATTAGTATCCCCTCCAATAAAAAAATATTGCAGCCTCTACACCGCGGCTCGCCAAGCGCTGCGCGATAAATAGCTTCGCACAAGCTTTTTGCGAACCGCTGTGTTTTACATAATATTTTACCACACTCTGCGGCGTTTGACATCATCGACATTTTTCTGTTAATATATTACTATCGTTTTATGAAAGAAGGTTGGTTCATGCAATTTTTCCAAAAGAATTTTAAAGGCATTCTGCTTTGCTTACTTATTTCTATACCCTGCTGGTTCCTGGGCAAAATTTTCCCGCTGGTGGGCGGCCCGGTCTTCGCCATCCTCGCGGGAATGCTCATCACGCTGTTTATTAAAAATAAAACGCCTCTGCAAAGCGGCGTAAATTTCGTTTCCAAAAAAATTCTGCAATATGCGGTTATTTTATTGGGCTTCGGTTTGAATTTATCCGTCGTCCTGCAAACAGGCAAGCAATCGCTGCCCATCATTATTACGACCATCGCCACCTCGCTCGTTATCGCCTGGGCGCTGCACAAGCTGCTGCGCATCCCCGGCAAAATTTCCACGCTCGTTGGCGTGGGTTCCTCCATTTGCGGCGGTTCGGCAGTAGCGGCTACGGCTCCCGTTATCAAAGCCAACGACGAAGAAGTAGCGCAGGCCATCTCCGTCATTTTCTTTTTCAATATGGTGGCCGCGCTCTGCTTCCCGACTTTGGGAATGCTGGTGGGTTTTTCTACCGGCAGCGGCGAAGCCTTCGGCATTTTTGCCGGCACGGCGGTCAACGACACTTCGTCCGTCACGGCGGCAGCTGCGACCTGGGATTCCATGCACCACCTCGGCTCGGCGACGCTGGATAAAGCCGTCACCGTAAAATTGACGCGCACGCTGGCGATTATCCCCATCACCATGGCGCTGGCCTGTCTGGCGGCGAAGGGCGGGCAAAGCGACGGGCAAAAATTCAGCGTCAAAAGCGTCTTTCCGTTTTTCATAATTTATTTCGTACTGGCTTCTTTAATTACTACCGTAGCTTTAAATATGGGCGTCGCCAACGAAGCCTTCACCCCGCTAAAGAACCTGAGCAAATTTTTTATAATTATGTCCATGAGCGCCATCGGGCTGAATACAAACATCATTAAGCTGATTAAAACGGGCGGCAAGCCCATCCTCATGGGTTTCTGTTGCTGGGTCGGCATCACGTTCGTCAGCCTTGTCATGCAGCATTGCCTGGGACTGTGGTAAAAGGCGTAGGAAATTTGACTTTTTGCTTTCGCCTTGCTATAATATAAATACAAAGAGACGCTACCGATAAGCGGTTGTCCCTTAAACTTTAGTTAAAAATAACCGCAAGTTTCCGAGGCTCGGCGGTTATTTTTTTGCGTTTTTGCCAAAAGCATATTATGCTTTATTGAACACATTGACTATTTTTTAATTAAGCCTTATAATAAAGGAAGAGATAGCCGACCGTGGGAAGTCAGCTCTCCCCTTCTAACTTAAAAAGTTGACGGAAGACCGCTTAACCGCACGTTAGGCGGTTTTTCTCATTTTATCGCGGACGATTAAACGAGAGAATGAGGACTACTAACGTGGCAAAACTTATCATCAACGACAAGGCTTCTGCAACCGTCATGCCATCACCCCCTACCCGTAGGTAGTAGGAAAACCGACAAGTCAGCTATCTCTGAAAACCATTATATCATATACTATTCTTTCTGTAAACGCGCCGTCGCATTTTGCGGCGGCGCGTTCGCTTTTAATAAAGAAATAGCGCTTTGGCGCAGCAACCTGTACTTCGCCAAAGCGTTAAACATTCTATTTCCTTACAGCATTTCTTCCTTATGTTCTAAAATTGCTTTGCAGGCAGCGCAAGCCGGGCAGTCGCAGTAAGTCGCGCCAGCGCCTTTAATTTCTTCCGCATGAGCCAAAATATTTTTTGCCAGCTCCGCGCCGAAAACTTTTACGCCGGCTTCCGACCCGGCGAAAGCGATTAAGCCGTCGATGGGCATAATATCCGCCTCCAGCTCGGCGATATATTTTTCCGTCGCCGCTTTTTCGCCGTCAGTGCCAACGGCGGCAATCCAGGCTTCGGCTGCGGCCTTTATTTCCTTGCAGGCGCTTGGAGCGGCCAGCAAAGCTTTAGTTTGTTCTGCAACAAAGGTTTCTATTTCTTTTTTCATAATCGAATACCTCCTCGGAATTTTTAGGATAGCTTCATTATACGCCGCGCGCTTCTTAGTGTAAAGTAAGCACTTTTTAGTGCCCTAGTCACCCGCAAGTAACCAAACGCTACCAAGCCGCTACTGTGCCGTCGGCGCGCGGTTCCGTCGCCCCGGCCAGCACGCCCGCGTCGTCGCGCCAGATAATCTCGCCGCGCCCGAAGCTCGTATAATCGCCCGTCACTGCTACCTCGTGTCCGCGGCGGCGCAATTCGTCTACAATATCCTGTGGGACCCTGTCCTCCAGCAAAATTTTTTTGCCTTCAAGCCACTGCCAGCGCGGCGCGTCCAACGCGGCCTGTGGATTCAGCAAAAAGTCCACCGTGTTCATAATCACCTGCACGTGGCCCTGCGGCTGCATATAAGCGCCCATCACGCCGAACGGTCCGACTGCACGTCCGTCCTTCGTCAAAAAGCCGGGAATTATCGTGTGATACGGTTTTTTGCGCGGCTGCAAATAATCGTCCGACTGTGGGTCCAGGCTGAACCCCGCAGCGCGGCAATTAAAATTAAACCCATACCCCGGCAGCACGACGCCGCTGCCGAAATCCTTGTAATTGCTTTGGATAAAGGAAACCATATTGCCCTCGCCGTCCGCCGTACACAAGTACACCGTCCCCCCGCAGAACGGTTTGCCGGCCTTAGGCAGCAGCGCCTGCTCGCCTATCAAAGCGCGCCGCTGCGCCGTGTACTCCTCCGACAGCAGCTCCTCGGTTTTTACTTTCATATAGCGCGGGTCGGCGATATATTTCATGCCGTCGGCAAAAGCCAGCTTCATCGCTTCGATTTGCTTATGGAAAGTTGCGCCGCAGTCCCTGTCGGCAAACTCAAAGCCCTTTAAAATATTCAGCGCCATCAACGCTGTGACGCCGTGCCCGTTAGGCGGCATTTCCCATACCTCGTAGCCGCGGTAATTTATATGCAGCGGCTCCTGCCACTCCGCATGGTAATCCGCCAAATCCGCCGCCGTCAAAAAGCCGCCGGTACGCTCGCTGAACGCGGCTATCTCCCGCGCCAGCTCGCCGCGGTACAAGCTTTCACAATAGCTTTCCGCCAACAGGCGCAAAGTTTTAGCGTGCCCCGGCAAGCGAACAATTTCGCCTGTTTTGGGCGCGCGTCCCTGCGGAGCGAAGGCTGCGAACCACGGCGCGATAGCCGCGTCGCCTTTATAAGGAGTGAACTTTTCTACGCCCGCCTGCCAAAAACGCGCCACGATGGGCGAAACCGGATAGCCGTCTTCCGCGTAGCTGATCGCAGGTTCAAACAACTGCGCGAAGGGCAGCCTGCCAAAGCGCTTGTGCAGCTCGGCCCATGCCGCGGCCGCGCCCGGCACCGTTACGGCGCACCAGCCGAAAAACGGCATCTTCTCCGTATATCCATGAGCCGCTACCGCTGCCGCCGTCAAATTCTGCGGCGCATAGCCGCTGCCGTTCAAACCGTATAGCTTATCCTTGACCCAAACCAACGCAAAGCAATCGCTGCCCAAGCCGTTATTCGTCGGCTCCGTCACCGTCTGGCAGATAGCCGTGGCAATAGCAGCGTCGATGGCGTTGCCGCCCCGCTGCAAAATTTGCAGGCCGGCCTGCGCCGCCAACGGCTGCGAGGTGCAGACCATGCCGCGTTTTGCGTATACGACGCGACGGCGCGAACCGTAAGAATAATTCTGTCCGTTAAATTGAAATTCCATTGCGAACCTCCTTCGCGAAAAATTTTTTAATCGCTCTTTTCTAATTTAATTATAAGCCGACAGTCTGCGCCTGTAAAGAATAGTCGGCAGGGCGATTACTTTTTTGCATTTTTATAAACATTTTTACAAAATCATTAAGGCTTAACGACTCCTAACGCAGAGTATTTTTTATTTTCCGTAAAAAACTATCGTAACGCATAGCGATATGATATAATTGAATTAAGGAATTGTAGCTTTACAATTGTGAAAAGTCAAGAGGAAAGAGGCGAAATGTTTATGAAAAAAATTATTGCTCTCATGATGATGATCGTTATGGCTTTAACCGTGGCAGCCTGCGGCGGCGACAAGAAAGCGGACGGCAAAAGCGCCGGTAAGCTCGATCGTTCCAAGGAGTTTATCACGGTGCTGACGGGTCCCACCAGCGGCATTTACTTCCCCATCGGCGGCGCTTTCTCTAAAGTTGTCGGCGAAATGGGCTACAAAACATCCGCTACGGCAACCGGCGCTACGGCTGAAAACATCAACGCTATCCTGACCGGCAAGGGCGAAATGGCCATCGCTATGAGCGACTCCGTTATCCAGGCAGTAGAAGCCTTCGGCGCTTACCAGGGCAAACCCAAAGCCGAGGATCTGCGCGCTATGATGGGCTTGTGGCCGAATGTCTGCCAGATTGTAACCACCAAGGACAGCGGCATTACTAAATTTGAAGACCTGAAAGGCAAGCGCGTAGGCGTTGGCGCGCCTAACTCCGGCGTAGAGCTGAACGCGCGCATGATGTTTGAAGCTCACGGCATGACCTATAAGGACGCTAAGGTCGACTACCTCTCCTACGGCGAAGCTATCGACCAAATTAAAAACGGCCAGTGCGACGTAGCTTTCGTAACCTCCGGCTTAGGCAACGCTACGATTAAAGAACTGGGTACCGCCAAAGAAATCGTATTCGTTCCCGTTGAAGGCGAAGCTTTGAAAAAATTAATCGCTAAATATCCCTTCTATGTAGAATGGACTATTCCTAAAGACGTATACGGCACTCAAAAGGATACCACTACCGCAGCCGTTATGAATATCATGCTGGTCAGCAAGAACCTGTCCGACGATGTGGTTTACGACCTGTTGTCCGGTATCTACGATCCTAAGGGCTTAGAGGTTATCGGCGCTTCCCATGCAACCGCAAAACGCGAAATCAAACTGGACACTGCTCTGCGCGGTATTCAAGGCACCTCCGTTCAGCTGCACCCCGGCGCCATCAAGTATTATAAGGAAAAGGGCTTGCTGAAATAAGAAGCTGTCATCAGTTTCTCAAGCAAACGAATTTCATTCCAGTGAAAAACATGTCAAAGAAGACATTAATAACAGTAATTTTACTGCTCAGTACTATTGCTGCCAGCCTTTTGGGCTGGCAGCAACTATATTCCAACAAAAAAGTCCTGCGTATTTATGATTATCAAACGGGCAAAGAGTATGTGCGCTATCCTGTAAAAACAGGCGACAAGCTGTTCTTCGGCTGGATTCATTCCTTAGAGCGCATCTCCTGGCACGAATATTATCATATCAACGCCGACAATACGCTGGAATTAGACGCTATTTCCTTTCCTGCCTTCGGCGCAGGCATTCCCGAAAACAAGGGCAAACGAACCCGTATAGAAAAAGGACGCATTTATATGGAGGAAATAGGTCAGCTTTTCCCTCAGTTTGTTTGGATTAATTCCAACATGTTCACGCGCGAAATCAAAATTAATGATGTTCTGGTAACCAGCGGACGTATCCTTCCTGAACATACCAGATTAGTTTTAGTTATTGAGAGAAGGGGTGTTTTCGATGACGGATATTAAAAAGAAGCCGGCGGACGAGCAGTTAAACTTTGAAGCCAGCGCCGAAATGCAAAAAAAATCCGACGAAATTATCAAAAAGCTGGACAAGGAATCTACGACCAGAAGCTTTTCCGGCGTCATGAAAAAGATTTTCTTCGTGCTTTGCCTGCTCGTTTCCCTGTACCATTTATACACCGCGACCTTTGGTCCGCCCTTAACGCTGATTCACCGTTCCATTCACGTATCCATGATGCTGGCGCTTACCTTCCTGATGTATCCCATGTGTAAAAAATCCAGCTTTACCACGCCGTCCATTATAGACTGGCTGTTAGTCGCGCTGTCCTTAGCGGCGCCCATCTATATTTCTACTAACTATTTAGGCGTAGTCGAAAGAGCCGGCAACGCCAATACGATGGACATGATCATGGCCACGCTGCTGGTAGTTCTCGTTTTGGAAGCCTCCAGACGTGTAAGCGGCAATGTATTATCTATTTTGAGCCTTATTTTTATTGGTTACGGTCTGTTCGGGCGCGAAATGCCGGGTATGTTCATGCACCGCGGCTACGACTGGCTCAGTCTTTCCAACCATTTCTTCGCCAACACCGAAGGCATTTACGGCACGTCCGTCAACGTAGCGGCCAGCTATATTTATCTGTTTATTCTGTTCGGCGCTGTCATGAGCAAATCCGGTATGGGACAGCTGTTCAACGACCTCGCGTTATCCCTGGCCGGTCATACTAAAGGCGGCCCGGCGAAGGTTTCCGTACTGGCTTCCGGTCTTTTAGGCTCCATCAACGGCTCCGCAGTAGCCAACGTCGTTACTACCGGCGCGTTCACCATCCCGCTGATGAAAAAAACCGGCTATTCCAAAGAATTTGCCGGCGCAGTAGAATCCGCAGCTTCTGTAGGCGGTCAGCTGCTTCCTCCCATCATGGGCGCGGCCGCTTTTATCATGGCGGAAATGCTGGGCGTAAAATATTCCAGCATTATTATTTGGGCGGCAATCCCAGCCTTACTTTATTATCTCGGCATTATCATTCAGGTACAGCTGCGCGCCTCCAAGGACGGCTTGGTCGGTCTCCCCAAAGAACAGCTGCCTTCCTTTAAAGCCGTTATCAATTCCCGCGGCCATCTTTTAATTCCCGTATTTTTCTTGCTCTACATGCTCTTCTTTTCCGGCACTACCGTCGTTTATTCGGCAGTACTGACCATCGTGCTGACGATTATCGTAGCGCAGCTGAAAAAAGAAACCCGCATGAGCTTTAACGATATGGTAACCGCTCTGGCCGACGGCGCTAAGCAAACCGTATCCGTAGCCGTAGCCTGCGCCTGCGTAGGCATTATCATCGGCGTCTGCTCCAAAACCGGCTTTGGCCTGACCATGGCCAACACCATCATTGCTTTGGGCGGCACCAGCATCCTCTTCACGCTGGTATTCACCATGATAACCTGCATGATCCTCGGCATGGGCCTGCCCTCCATTCCGGCTTACATCATCACCGCAGCTATCGCCGCTCCGGCACTGGCTAAGCTTGGTATCGCTCCGGCAGCAGCTCATATGTTCTCGTTCTATTACGCCATGTTTGCAAACCTGACTCCGCCTGTAGCGCTGGCTTCCTTTGCCGCAGCCGGCCTTTCCGGCGGCGATCCCATGAAGACCGGCTTCGCTTCCGTCAAGCTGGCCATCGCAGGCTTTATCGTTCCCTTTATGTTCGTCTTCTCGCCCCAGCTGATGCTTATCGACACCACTGTATTTGAAGGCGTCTGGACGGCAGCCTCCGCCTGCCTTGGCGTATTCCTGCTGGCCGTTGCAACGGAAGGCTATTTTCTGGCTCCGTTGGCATTGTGGCTGCGCGTTATCGTCCTAGCCGGCTCCCTGGGCCTGATGTATCCCGGTATCGTAACCGACGCCGTGGGCGTAACCGTTTGCGCAGTTCTCTACATGATCCAAAAGAAAAAGGAAAAATCCTTAAAGACAGCTTAACGCCGCCAGCTATTCAGCTACACGGCATAGTGCAAGCAATAAACCCCTTACCATTCTGATAAAAGTCAGAAGAGTAAGGGGTTTGCTTTTTTGCTAGTCTGGCGCTATACTATGCCATAGCATTCTTTTTAAAAGAATCAATGATATCAAAAATTTCTATTATCTGCGGCGTCTCAAACATCTCATACATCGAGGTACTGTCAAGAGTCTCCTTAGATTATAATTATATTGCATTATCAGCATAATAGCAAATACAAAAAGAAAAAGCAGGAACCGAAGTTCCTGCTTAAAACGCTCTGAATTAGATGAGCTCGATAATAGCCATTTCTGCAGCATCACCGCGACGGGGACCTACTCTGTAAATACGAGTAAAGCCGCCTTGTCTGCCTTCATATTTCGGAGCAATTTCTTCAAACAGTTTTTTGGTAACGGCTTCGTCAACCAGTACTGCCAAAACCTGACGGCGAGCATGCAGGTCGCCGCGTTTAGCCAAGGTGATCAGCTGAGCGGATTGCTTAGCTACTTCTTTAGCCTTGGTAATGGTGGTTTCGATTCTGCCATATTTGAAGAAGGAAGTTAAAATGCTGCGAAACAGAGCTTTACGGTTGCTGGAATTACGACCCAGTTTTCTGTATGCCATGTACTTCTGACCCCCTTAATTAGTCTTCATCACTTTTGCGTAAGGACAATCCCAGATCGCTAAGTTTCTTCTTAACTTCATCCAGGGACTTACGGCCCAAGTTACGAACTTTCATCATATCTTCTTCGGATTTCATGGTTAACTCTTCTACGGTATTGATACCGGCACGGCGCAGGCAGTTGTTGCTGCGCACGGACAGGTCAAGATCGTCGATAGACATTGCACCAGGACCCTCTTTTTTAGGTTCAGCACCTTCCGGTTCAGAACCGCCGGCTACGCTGATAGTAGGAGTATCGGTATCGCCGGTATGGAACAACTTGAGATAATCAATTAAGATGCCGGAAGCCATGTTTACAGCTTCATCAGGCATAACGCTGCCGTCAGTCCAAACTTCCAAAGTAAGCTTGTCATAGTTGGTAACATTGCCTACGCGGGTATCGTTAACAGCAAATTTTACTCTGGTAATGGGAGAGTAAATGGAGTCTACCGGAATAATTCCGATGGGCTGATCCGGCTGTTTATTCTTATCCGCAGGAACATAACCGAGGCCCTTATCAACATGGATTTCCATATTGAAAACTGCGTCCTTATCTAAAGTCGCAATATGCAGCTCAGGGTTCAAAATCTCTACATCGCTGTCAGCAATAATATTTGCCGCAGTAACTTCCTGCTCACCAGAGCATTCAATTCGCAGGACTTTTTCCTCTTCGCCTTCCATTTTCAGGCACAAAGCCTTAATGTTCAGAATGATGTCTGCGACATCCTCACGAACGCCAGGAATAGTAGCAAACTCGTGCAGAACTCCGTCAATTTTAACGTAAGTTACTGCGGCACCCGGCAGGGAGGACAGCAAAACGCGACGCAGGCTGTTGCCCAGCGTAATGCCATAGCCTCTCTCCAGCGGCTCCCAAACAAATTTGCCATAGCGACCATCTTCGCTGATCTCAGCTGTAACCATCTTAGGTTTTTCAATTTCAATCATTCGGAAAGCCTCCTTCTTTCGCGTATTACCACAATACGTCTCTCAGTGGGTGGCACAAGATGTTCACTAATTATTTAGAGTACAACTCAACGATGAGATGCTCTTCGATAGGAACATCAATTTCCTCACGAGTCGGGAAACGATCTACTTTACCGCTCAGATTAGCAGCGTCCAGAACCAGCCAAGCCGGAACTGCTTTAGTAGCCAGAGTCTCGTCCATGCCTTTGAAGTATTCTTTTGCACGGCTGTTTTCCATTACGCTTACAACATCGCCAGCTTTTACCAAAGCGGAAGGAATGTCCAGACGCTTGCCGTTAACGGCAATGTGGCCATGTCTTACGATTTGGCGAGCCTGACGGCGGGTGTTAGCCAAGCCCAGGCGGAAAACGATATTATCAATTCTTCTTTCCAAAAGGATCAGCAGGTTTTCACCGGTGATACCTTCCATCTTCTTAGCTTTATCATAGTAGCCGCGGAATTGTTTTTCCAGGACACCATAAATAAATTTAGCTTTTTGTTTTTCAGTTAACTGAATGCCATACTCGCTCTTTTTTCTGTTTTGGCGTTTAGCTTGGCGTTTAGATTCCTTGCTAATGCCCAGAAATGCGGGAGCTAAGCCCAAAGATCTGCATCTTTTCAGGACAGGCGTTCTATCAATTGCCATCTAGGTACACCTCCAATTATACTCTTCTGCGTTTCGGCGGACGGCAGCCATTATGCGGAATCGGAGTAACGTCTTTAATGGAGTTAACTTCGAGACCTGCAGCCTGAAGCGCACGGATAGCAGCTTCACGGCCAGCGCCAGGGCCTTTTACATATACTTCAACTTGTTTTAAGCCATGATCCATTGCAGCTTTAGTTGCTTCTTCAGCAGCCATTTGCGCAGCAAACGGAGTGCTCTTGCGGCTGCCGCGGAAACCGAGGCCACCTGCGGATGCCCAGCTCAAAACGTTACCTTCGGTATCAGAGATGGTAACAATAGTATTATTGAAAGTGGAGCGAATGTGTGCTACACCGTTAATTACGTTTTTGCTAACTTTCTTTTTGTTGCGAACAACTTTCTTGCCAGCCACTGGTTTATCCCTCCCTCGCTAATTATTTCTTCTTGCCTGCAATAGTACGTTTCGGACCTTTACGGGTGCGGGCATTGTTTTTAGTGTTTTGGCCGCGAACGGGCAGACCTGCACGATGTCTTCTGCCACGATAGGAACCAATTTCGATTAAGCGTTTGATGTTGAGGGATTCCTCACGGCGGAGGTCACCTTCTACTTTATAACCCTGATCCAGAGTTTCACGGATCTTGGCTACTTCATCCTCGGTCAGATCGCGAACGCGAGTGTCCGGGTTAATACCAGTTTTAGCTAAGATTTCACGAGAGAGAGTCAGGCCGATACCGTAAATATACGGCAGTGCATACTCAATGCGTTTATCTCTCGGCAAATCGACACCAGAAATACGTGCCATTAATGTGCACCTCCTTCTTAACCTTGTTTTTGTTTATGTTTCGGATTTTCGCAAATTACCATTACATGGCCTTTACGTTTAATGACTTTGCATTTTTCACATATTGGCTTAACAGACGGTCTTACTTTCATAATTTAAACCTCCTCTTTGCCTGTCTTGGTTATTTATACCGATAAGTAATTCTTCCACGATTGAGGTCGTACGGAGTAAGCTCCACGGTAACCTTATCACCAGGCAAAATCTTGATGAAGTTCATACGAATCTTACCGGATATATGTGCGAGAATGGTGTGACCGTTGACCAGTTGTACCTGGAACATAGCATTGGGAAGCGCTTCAAGAATTGTGCCTTCAACCTCAATTACATCCTGTTTGGACACAGCTTTACCTCCTTATTTGCTACATCCGAGACTAGCCTTAACGTCGGCATATACTTTGTCGATAGGCTGCAAGCCGTCGATATCCTTGAATAAGCCTTGTTTTTTGTAGTACTCGATTAACGGTTCAGTTTGTGCATGATATGCCTGTAAACGATTCTTAACGGTTGCTTCCTTATCGTCGTCACGCTGATAAAGATTACCGCCGCACTTATCGCATACATCGTCAACCTTGCTGGGATTAAAGCTTACGTGATAGGTAGCGCCGCAGGCTTTGCAGATGCGGCGGCCGGTAACGCGGCCAACCAGCTCGGAATCAGGAACAGCGATATTTACAACACCGGTCAATTTAATGCCCAGGTCTTTCAGGATCCCGTCCAGAGCAACTGCCTGCTCTTCAGTTCTCGGGAAGCCATCCAAAATAAAGCCATTTGCACATTCGGGTTTGGACAAGCCTTCGCGAACAATGCCAATGGTTACGACGTCGGGGACAAGGCCGCCGGCATCCATGTATCTTTTTGCCTCTTTACCAAGCTCAGTGCCTTGCTTTACAGCTGCACGGAACATGTCTCCAGTGGAGATATGAGGGATTTTAAATTCATCAATGAGTTTTTCTGCTTGAGTGCCTTTGCCGGCACCCGGAGGTCCCATTAAAAGAATATACATTCTGAATTCCTCCTATTTCATAAAGCCATGATAATGACGCATCAGTACCAGAGACTCTATTTGCTTCATAGTATCCAATGCAACGCCGACTACGATCAAAAGAGCAGTACCGCCGAAGTAAATACCATCAATGCGGGTTATCCAGCCGATAACGTGAGGCATCAGCGCAATTAATGAGAGGAAGATGGCGCCTGCCAGAGTTATTCTGGACATTACTCTGTCAAGATAATCTGTTGTAGGCTTACCGGGACGAAGTCCGGGAATAAAACCGCCGTTCTTTTTAATATTGTCCGACAAATCACCGATGTTCAGGCTGACAGCCGTATAGAAATAGGTGAAGAACAAAATCATCAGAACATAGAGAGTAGTTTGCAGCGGGCTGCCCCACTCAAACCACTTGCCCATGGTTTTAACCCAGGGAACGTCTACAAACTGGGCGATAGTTACCGGGAACATCAACACAGAAGAAGCGAAGATGATGGGAATTACGCCAGCCTGATTGACCTTTAAAGGTATATAGCTTGTATGACCGCCATATGCTTTTTTGCCTACAACACGCTTTGCATATTGAACGGGAATTTTGCGAATACCCTGGGAGATGATAATTACAAAAACTATCATAGCCAGAGCAATAGCCGCGAACAAAATTACGTTCAAGATGTTGACCGTGCCTGCTTGTAAATATTGGAAAATTATTTTTAAGCCGTCGGGCAGACGGGATACGATACCGGCAAAAATTATCAGAGAAATACCGTTGCCGACGCCGCGGGCAGTAATCTGCTCGCCGATCCACATAAGAAAGACAGTGCCTGCCGTAAGAGTTAAAGCGATCAGCAGAATCGACATGATTCCGGGGTTATTGATCGCCATCTTCAGGCCATAGGCCATACCGCAGGCCTGGATAAACGCCAAAGCCACCGTCAGCATACGGGTCAGCTTTGTCGTTTTCTTATAGCCTTCTTCGCCTTCCTTGGACCATTGCTCCAAGGTTGGTACAACCACCTTCAACAGCTGCAAAATAATTGAAGCATTGATGTATGGGGTAATACTCATAGCAAAAATTGAGAATTTGCTCAAGGCGCCGCCGCTGAACATATCCAAGAGGCCAAACAAATTGCCGCTGCGGAAAAGCTGTTCAATTACTGTAGCGTTAACGCCAGGAACAGGGATATGTGTTCCAGCCCTGAATACGATGAACATGGCGAGAGTAAATATAACTTTTTGCCTGAGTTCTGTAATTCTAAATATGTTTGCGAGGGCTGCTAACACTTTAGATCACCTCAATCTTACCGCCTGCTGCGATAATTTTCTCTTCAGCGGATTTGCTGAAGCCCATAGCTTGAACGGTAAGCTTTTTGGTTAATTCACCATTGCCGAGAATACGGATACCGTCGCGAATGTTTTTAACGATACCTTCTTCGATGAGCATTACAGGTTCAACAACGGTGCCGTCCTCAAAGCGATTGAGTACGGAAACGTTGATTTCAACATATTCCTTGCCAAATTTATTGTAGAAGCCGCGTTTCGGAAGACGCAGGTACAAAGGTCTTTGACCGCCTTCAAAACCAGGGCGCTTTACGCCGCCGGAACGGGATTTCTGACCCTTCTGGCCTTTACCGGAAGTTTTGCCCAGGCCGGAACCCAGGCCACGGCCTACGCGAACTGCTGCACGTTTAGAGCCAGGAGCGGGAGACAATTCATGTAATTTCATCTTCAGTACACCTCCTTGCCTTACGCTTCTTCAACTTTCACGAGATGTTCTACTTTATGAATCATGCCGCGAATAGTCGGAGTATCTTCTTTAACAACATTAGTATTGATTTTGCCTAAGCCCAGAGCTTTAACGGTTGCACGCTGATCTTTCGGGTAACCGATCAAGCTGCGGGTCAGAGTAATTTTAATTTGTGCCATGACAAAGTCCTCCTTAGCCCAACAATTCTTCTACGGTTTTACCACGCAGAGCTGCAACAGATTCAGCGCTCTTCAAAGCCTTCAGACCTTCAATGGTTGCACGAACCATATTGTTCGGGTTGGAAGAGCCCTGAGATTTAGTCAGAATATCACGAACGCCAGCCAGCTCCAGAACGGCACGAACAGGGCCGCCAGCGATAACGCCGGTACCTTCTCTAGCCGGTTTCAGGAATACGCGGCCTGCGCCGAATACGCCGATGATTTCATGAGGAATGGTAGTACCAACCAGCGGTACGCTAACCAGGCTTTTCTTAGCGTCTTCAACGCCCTTACGGATAGCTTCAGGAACCTCTGCAGCTTTACCCAGGCCCATGCCTACATGACCATTTTCATCACCTACAACAACAAGTGCAGCGAAGGAGAAACGACGTCCGCCTTTAACAACCTTAGCAACACGGTTGATGAAAACGACTCTTTCTTGTAATTCGTTTTCTTTATTTTCGAAGTTCGCCACTTTATTTCCTCCTTCTCTTAGAATACAAGGCCAGCTTCGCGGGCAGCTTCTGCCAGAGCAGCAACGCGGCCGTGGTACAGGTAACCGCCACGATCGAATACTACCTCTTTAACGCCTTTAGCCAGTGCCTTTTCAGCGATTGCTTTGCCTACGGCCTTAGCAGCTTCAATATTGCCGCCGTAGTTTTCTTTCAGATCTTTTTGAACGGTGTTAGCAGCAACGATGGTTTCGCCGGTTTCATCGTTAATAACCTGTGCGTAAATGTTGGACAGGGAACGATATACGTTCAGACGAGGTCTTTCTGCTGTACCGATAATATATCTACGAGAACGGAGATGACGTTTTTGACGTTTCTCGTTTTTATCAACTCTGTTAAGCAAGAGTTTCACTCCCTTCTTTTAGAAATTATTTCTTGCCTTTAGCGCCAGCTTTACCGATCTTACGACGAACATGTTCGCCTTCATAACGGATACCTTTACCTTTATAAGGCTCAGGCGGACGCAAAGTACGGATTTCAGCAGCAACTGCGCCTACGACTTCTTTGTCGGCACCGCTTACAACGATTTTGTTCGGAGCGGGAACCTCAAAAGTAATACCAGCAGGCGGCTCTTTAACAACCGGGTGAGAGAAACCCAGAGTGAAGTTGATGTTGTTGCCTTGTTTAGCAGCACGGTAACCTACGCCGTTGATTTCCAGGGTTTTGCTGAAGCCCTGGGTTACGCCTACGATCATGTTGTTGATCAGAGTGCGGGACAGGCCATGCAGAGAACGGTTCTCTTTTTCGTCGTTAGGACGCTCAACGGTGATAACACCATTGTCCATGGTCAGCTTCATGTTTTTATTGATTTGACGAGCCAGCTCGCCTTTAGGACCTTTAACGGTCACATGATTGTTTTCAATAGTAACTGTTACACCAGCGGGAACAGTAATTGGCATCTTACCAATTCTAGACACGTACGAGCACCTCCTATCTTTTTAGTATTACCATACGTATGCAAGAACTTCACCGCCCAAGCCTGCTTTGCGAGCAGCTTTGTCGGTCATCAAGCCTTGGGAAGTAGAAATCAATGCAATACCCAGACCTCCGAGGACTCTAGGCAGTTGGTCTTTTTGAGAATAAACTCTCAGACCGGGTTTGGAAATACGTTTAATACCGGAGATAACCTTCTCTTTATTGGCACCGTATTTCAGGCTGACTTTAATAACGTTTTGCTTATTGTCAGCGATAACTTCAAAATCTTTAATGAAACCTTCAGCCTTCAAAATTTCGGCAATAGCAACCTTAATTTTGCTGCCGGGGATTTCAACTCTATCGTGATGAACTGAATTTGCATTACGAATACGGGTAAGCATATCAGCAATCGGGTCAGTCATTACCATACTTAAATACCCTCCTTCCTTGTTGTCTATCTTACCAGCTTGCTTTAGTTACGCCCGGAATAGCGCCTTTGTAAGCATATTCACGGAAGCAGATACGGCAGAGGCCAAATTTACGCATATAGCCATGAGGTCTGCCGCATACTTTGCAGCGATTATATTGGCGAACTTCGTACTTAGGCTCGCCTTTCCATTTTTCAATCAGGGCTTTTTTAGCCACGGTATTCCCTCCTCACTTATGCGCCGAACGGCATTCCGAGGAGTTTGAGCAATTCTCTAGCTTCCTCGTCAGTCTTAGCGGTAGTTACAATGATGATATCCATGCCACGAACTTTATCGATCTTATCGTATTCGATTTCCGGGAAAATCAATTGTTCTTTCAGGCCCAGTGCGTAGTTACCACGGCCGTCGAAAGCAGTAGCGCTAACACCGCGGAAGTCACGTACGCGCGGAAGAGCGAGATTCATCAGTTTATCAAGGAAATAGTACATACGGTCGCCGCGCAGAGTAACCTTAGCGCCCAAAGGCATACCTTGACGTACTTTGAAAGCTGCGATGGACTTTTTAGCTTTGGTGATAACAGGTTTTTGACCTGCGATCTGAGTCATATCAGCAACTGCGGACTCCAGAGCTTTGCTGTTGCCAACTGCTTCGCCAACGCCCATATTGATGACAACTTTCTCAATTTTAGGGATTTCCATTACGTTTTTATATTGGAATTTGTCTTGCAGCCCTTTAACGACTTCGGACAAATATTTTTCTTGCAATCTGGTCTTTGCCATTCAGTTATTTCCTCCTTTCCCGGAAAATTATTTATCGATTACTTCACCGCATTTTTTGCAGGCTCTTACAAAAGCGCCGGCAACTTCGGTCTTTTTAATACGGGTAGCTTTTTTGCAAGCCGGACATACAACCATTACCTTGGAAGAAGCGATGGGAGCCTCTTTAGTAATGATACCGCCTTGAGGATTTGCCTGAGACGGTTTGGTATGACGTTTTACTTTATTTACGCCTTCAACAACCACTTTGGCTTTCTTAGGCAGAGCTTCAACGATCTTACCTTGCTTGCCTTTATCCTTACCGGACAGTACAAGAACGGTATCGCCTTTTTTAACATGCAGCTTTACAGCATTTGCCATGTCAAGAACACCTCCTTATAGTGCGTTATCTAATTTCTTACAGCACTTCCGGTGCCAGAGAAATGATTTTCATGAAGTCTTTTTCGCGGAGTTCGCGGGCAACAGGCCCAAAAATACGGGTGCCGCGCGGGCTCTTGTCTTCTTTGATTACAACTGCTGCGTTCTCGTCGAAGCGGATGTAGGAACCGTCTGCACGACGAACACCCTTTACGGAACGAACAACAACTGCTTTAACTACGTCGCCTTTTTTTACAACGCCACCGGGTGATGCATCTTTAACAGCACATACGATAACGTCACCGATATTAGCATATTTACGGTAAGAACCGCCTAATACACGGATACACATAACCTTCTTAGCGCCGGTGTTGTCACCAACATTAAGGATAGTTTGTTGTTGTATCATGGATTTCCCTCCCTTGCCGGTCTAAAGCATCGGCAAAAATTATTTTGCACGCTCTAAGATCTCAATAACGCGCCAGCATTTATCCTTGGACAGCGGACGGGTTTGCATAATTTGCACTACGTCGCCGATATGCGCTTCGTTATTTTCGTCATGAGCTTTAAATTTAATAGTATGTTGTACGCCTTTTTTGTACAGCGGATGCTGAACGAAACGTTCTACTGCAACTACTACAGTTTTCTGCATTTTATCGCTGACAACTTTACCAATACGGGTAACACGTGCGTTTCTTTCTTCGGTCACGACTGTTTCCTCCTTGTTATACTTCAAAACAGTTAAGCCTTGAGCTCGCGTTCACGCTGAATTGTTTTGATACGGGCAATGGATTTCTTTACGTCACGAATTTTCATCGGGTTTTCACATTGACCGGTTGCCATTTGAAAACGCAGATTGAAAAGTTCTTCTTTCAAATCTGCCAATTTGGTGTCTAACTCAGCAGCAGACAATTCACGAATTTCTGTTGTTTTCATTAAGCTTCACCACCCTTTTCTTGTGCGGCAGCTTCAGCTTCCTGTTGAGCCTTGGTCACAAATTTGCATTTGATCGGCAATTTGTGGCTAGCAAGACGCATTGCCTCTTTAGCAACCTCTTCGCTAACACCGTTCATTTCGAACAGTACACGGCCAGGTTTAACTACTGCTACCCAGTATTCCGGAGAACCTTTACCAGAACCCATACGAGTTTCAGCAGGTTTTGCCGTAATCGGTTTATCCGGGAAAATTTGAATCCAAACTTGACCGCCACGTTTGATGTAACGAGTCATGGCGATACGGGCGGCTTCAATCTGACGGTTAGTAACCCAAGCGGGCTCCAAAGCTACCAGACCATAATCGCCATGAGCGATCTTGTTACCGCGCATAGCGCGACCGGTCATACGACCTCTATGTTGTTTACGATGTTTAACTCTCTTCGGTAATAACATGTCTGATTATGCCTCCTTTGCCGGAGCAGTTTTAGCTGCTTCTTTGCTTTCAGGAAGAACTTCGCCTTTATAAATCCATACCTTTACGCCGATGCGGCCATAGGTGGTATGAGCTTCTGCAGTGCCGTAATCAATGTCAGCGCGCAGAGTATGCAGAGGAATGCTGCCTTCGCGATAGGATTCGCTGCGAGCGATTTCAGCGCCGCCCAGACGACCGCCGCAGGTAATTTTGATACCCTTAGCGCCCATACGCATAGTACGGCCAACGCATTGCTTCATTGCACGACGGAAAGCGATACGGCGTTCCAGCTGTGCTGCAATGTTCTCTGCAACCAAGGTTGCGTCCATATCCGGGGTTTTAACTTCTACGATATTGATGTCGATAGCGCTCTCAGTCATTTTTTTCAGGTCGGATTTCAGCAGTTCAATGTTGCTGCCTTGACGACCGATTACCATACCAGGTTTTGCAGTATGGATGGAAATGCGGGCTTTGTTGGAGGCGCGTTCGATTTCTACTTTAGAGATACCGGACAGGAATAATTTTTCTTTAATGAATTCACGGATTTTAATATCTTCTAACAGGTATTTCTCATAGTCTTTATCAGCGTACCATTTGGAATCCCAGCCTTTGATAACGCCAACGCGAAGACCATGCGGATTAACTTTTTGACCCACTATCTATTCCCTCCTTCTGACGGGATATTATTTTTCTTTAACAGCTACGGTAACGTGGCTAGAGCGTTTCAAAATTTTGAAAGCCTGTCCACGAGAACGAGGATGAATGCGTTTCATGGTCGGACCTTGATCTACAAAGCAGGAAGATACGATCAGGTTATCCACGTTCATGTCAAAGTTATGCTCTGCGTTTGCTACTGCGCTGCGCAGAACCTTTTCGATTACCTCAGAACCAACCTTCGGGGTGTATTTGAGGATAGCGAATGCTTCACCAACGGATTTGCCGCGGATCAGATTGATAACGATGCGCAGTTTGCGCGGAGCAATGCGAATATATTTAGCAACTGCTTGTGCTTCCATTCTTTAGTTCCTCCCTTCCCCTTATTTTAAACCGGTGGTCTTGTCTGCGTGACCCTTGTAAGTACGAGTAGGAGCAAATTCTCCTAATTTGTGGCCTACCATATCCTCGGTAATGAATACCGGAACATGTTTGCGTCCGTCATGAACCGCAATGGTGTGACCAACGAAAGACGGAATAATAGTAGAGCTGCGAGACCAGGTCTTTACAACTTTTTTATCATTAGCGGCATTAAGCGCGTCAATCTTTTTCAAAAGACTTGCATGGACAAAAGGTCCTTTTTTAACTGATCTGGACACTAGGTTAGCCTCCTTTCTTTATCCTGTTCTATTATTTGGTTCTACGTTTCAAAATTAACTTAGTAGAAGCTTTTTTCTCTTTGCGAGTACGGGTACCAAATGCACATTTACCCCAAGGAGTAACAGGACGCTTACGACCAACAGGGGAGTGGCCTTCGCCGCCGCCGTGCGGATGGTCGTTAGGATTCATTACAACGCCGCGGTTAGCAGGACGGATACCCAGCCAACGGCTGCGACCAGCTTTACCGATGCAGATGTTTTCAGCATCAATGTTACCAACCTGGCCGATGGTTGCACGGCAGTTGATATGTACTTTACGGATTTCGCCGGAGGGCAGACGCAGCAGAGCGTAGTCGCCTTCCTTAGCCATCAGTTGAGCGCTGGTACCAGCACTGCGAGCCATTTGGCCGCCTTTGCCGATCTTCATTTCCACATTGTGTACCATAGTACCCAGGGGAATGTTTTTCAGCGGCAGGCAGTTGCCGGTCTTGATGTCGGCGTCAGCGCCGCTTACTACAACGTCGCCAACCTTCAAATCCAGCGGAGCAATGATGTAGCGTTTTTCGCCGTCAACATAGTTGACCAGAGCGATGCGAGCGTTACGGTTAGGATCGTACTCAATGGTAGCAACCTTAGCGGGAATACCGTCTTTGTTGCGTTTGAAGTCAATGATACGATATTGTCTCTTATGGCCGCCGCCTTGGTGACGGACGGTCATCTTACCGGTATTGTTACGGCCAGCATGTTTAGCAAGTTTCTCAACAAGCGGGCGGTAAGGCTTGTCAGTCGTAATCTCTTCGAAGGCAGACACAGTAATAAAGCGTCTGGAAGGAGAATACGGATTAAAGCTTTTAATAGCCATTTAACTTGACCTCCTGTTATACGTTAATTACATTCCTTCGAAAAGGGGAATCGTATTGCCTTCAGCAAGCTTCACGATTGCTTTCTTATAATCGGAACGTTTGCCAACATATTTACCCACGCGTTTGGTTTTGCCCATAACGCGGATAGTGTTAACATTCACTACTTTTACGCCAAAAACTGCTTCAACAGCTTGACGAATTTCTACTTTGTTAGCTTCCAGCGGAACCTGGAAAGTGTATTTGTTCTCCTGCATCATTTGAGAAGTTTTTTCAGTGATGATGGGGCGAAGCAGTAAATCGCGAGGATTAGCAGCCATTATGCGAGCACCTCCTCAATTTTTTCTACAACATCTTTAGCAAGGAATACCTTGTTGCTGTTCAGGATATCAAAGCAGTTCAGACCCATGTTAGTGATGGTGGTTACTTTCGGCATATTGCGAGCAGAAAGAGCAACATTTTCGTTGGAACCATCGGTAATCAGCAGAGCCTTCTTGTCAGCAGCTTCAAAAGCTTTCAGCAGGGAAGCTACTTGTTTAGTTTTGGGAGCGTCGAAAGCCAAGCCTTCAACTACTACCAGTTCGCCAGCTGCAACTTTTGCAGACAGTGCGCAGCACAGAGCCAGACGACGGGCTTTGCGGGGCATTTTCTTTGCATAGCTGCGGGGTTGGGGACCAAAAGTGGTACCGCCACCTACCCATACAGGAGAACGGTTGGAGCCGCAACGAGCACGACCAGTGCCTTTTTGTTTCCAAGGCTTACGGCCGCCGCCACGAACAAGACCGCGGGTCTTGGTTGCGGAAGTACCTTGACGTTGATTTGCCAGCTGCATTACAACTGCTTGATGCACTACAGCTTCATTGAACTCAGCGCCAAATACGGAATCATTTAATTCTATTTCACCGGCAACTTCACCGGCCAGATTATATACTGATAACTTCGGCATTAGAAGCATCCTCCTTTCTTTCGCTTATCTTATTTTTTGTTGGGTTTTACAGTTTCTTTCAAAACTACGTAAGAACCAGCAGCGCCCGGAATAGCGCCTTTAACCAGAATAAGATTGCGTTCTACGTCGACCTTAACGATAGTCAGGCGTTGAACGGTTACATTTTGGTTGCCCATACGGCCAGGCAGCTTTTTGCCTTTAATTACGCGACCGCCAGGACCAGAATGCATGGGGCCCATAGAACCGGGTTCACGGTGAGATTTAGAACCATGTTTCATAGGTCCGCGAGAGAAATTGTGGCGCTTAATAGTGCCTGCAAAGCCTTTGCCGCGGGAAACGCCGCTTGCATCGATCAATTCGCCGTCAGCGAAAATGTCAGCGGTAACTTTTTGACCGATTGTATATTCAGAAGGAGCAGACAAACGCAATTCTCTGACAAACTTAACAGGCGCAACGCCAGCTTTGTCAAAATGGCCTTTCATCGGTTTGGTGGTATGTTTTTCTTTAATTTCACCAAAACCAAGTTGAACAGCATTATAACCGTCTGTTTCTTCGGTTTTGTTTTGAAGTACAACGCAGGGACCTGCTTCTACAACAGTCACAGGAATCAGTCGTCCGTCAGCTTCAAAAATTTGGGTCATGCCCAGTTTTTTGCCTAAGATACCTTTAGCCATTATTGCACCTCCTCCTTACAGTTTAATTTCGATATCTACGCCAGCGGGAAGATCCAAACGCATCAAAGCGTCAACGGTCTTAGCGGTGGGTTCCAGAATGTCTACAAGTCTTTTGTGAGTACGCATTTCAAATTGCTCACGGGAATCTTTGTTTACATGCGGGGAACGCAGAATAGTGTAAATATTTTTTTCAGTAGGAAGGGGAATCGGACCGGAAACCTGAGCACCGGTACGTTTTGCAGTTTCTACAATCTTGGTAGCACTTTGATCCAGTGCTTTGTGGTCATACGCTTTCAGGCGTATTCTAATCTTTTGAGACTTAGCCATTAAAAAATATCCTCCTAAATCGCCCAGTTTCTATGAACGGACATACTCCGTGAAAATCTCCCTGTCTAACAGGCAAGCAACCTTTCACATCATCGCAGGGCCATACCAACAAACATAAGAATATGAGGGGGTCCTTTTAGCCCCCCTCATACCAGGGATCTAACTAAAATAAATTACTTGGTAAATTATACTTCTTCTACTTCGGAAACAACGCCGGCGCCAACGGTACGACCGCCTTCACGGATAGCGAAACGCAGGCCTTTTTCGATGGCGATCGGAGTGATCAGCTCTACTTCCATGGTTACGTTATCGCCAGGCATTACCATCTCTACGCCTTCCGGCAGCTCGGTTACGCCGGTTACGTCGGTAGTACGGAAATAGAATTGCGGACGGTAGCCGTTGAAGAACGGAGTATGACGGCCGCCTTCTTCTTTGGTCAGTACATATACTTCGCCTTTGAATTTGGTGTGCGGATGGATGCTGCCCGGTTTTGCCAGTACCTGGCCGCGCTCGATTTCCTTACGGTCCACGCCGCGCAGCAGGCAGCCGATGTTATCGCCGGCTACTGCTTCGTCCAACAGTTTGCGGAACATTTCTACGCCGGTTACTACGGTGGACTTCTTCTCGTCCTTCATGCCGACGATTTCTACGGTGTCGCCTACTTTTACGGTACCGCGCTCTACACGACCGGTTGCTACGGTGCCGCGACCGGTGATGGTGAATACGTCCTCGACGGGCATCAGGAACGGTTTGTCGGTTGCGCGCTCAGGCAGCGGAATGTAGCTGTCTACTGCGTCCATCAGTTCCATAATCTTTGCTTCGTATTTCGGGTCGCCTTCCAAAGCTTTCAGTGCGGAACCTGCTACTACAGGAATGTCGTCGCCGGGGAAGTCATAGGAGCTCAGCAGTTCGCGAACTTCCATTTCTACCAGTTCCAGCAGCTCTTCGTCGTCTACCATATCTACTTTGTTCAGGAATACTACCATTGCAGGTACGCCTACCTGGCGGGCCAGCAGGATGTGCTCACGGGTCTGGGGCATCGGGCCGTCGGCAGCGGATACTACCAGGATAGCGCCGTCCATCTGAGCTGCGCCGGTGATCATGTTCTTTACATAGTCGGCATGGCCCGGGCAGTCAACGTGTGCATAGTGGCGGGTTGCGGTTTCATATTCAACGTGTGCGGTGTTGATGGTGATGCCGCGCTCGCGCTCTTCCGGAGCCTTATCGATCATGGAATAGTCCATGAATTCTGCGCCGCCGCGTGCTGCCAGTACTTTGGTGATGGCTGCGGTCAGGGTGGTCTTGCCATGGTCAACGTGACCGATGGTGCCGATATTCAGATGCGGTTTAGTTCTTTCATATTTAGCTTTTGCCATTGTGAATTTCCTCCTTAGGTTTTGTTAAAACTAGGCTTAGTTAGTGCCTTTGTTTTTAGCAATGATTGCTTCAGCAATGTTTCTAGGTACGTCTTCGTAATGGTCTACTTCCATAGAGTAGTTGCCGCGGCCCTGGGTCTTGCTGCGCAGGTCGGTTGCATAGCCGAACATTTCAGCCAGCGGAACAAATGCGCTGATAACCTGAGCGCCGTTACGAGCTTCCATACCGTCGATACGACCACGGCGAGAGTTGATGTCGCCGATTACGTCGCCCATGTATTCTTCAGGAACGGTAACTTCGACTTTCATGTAAGGTTCGAGGATAACCGGATTTGCTTTTTCAGCGCCGGCTCTGAAGCCCATGGAACCAGCAATCTTGAAGGCCATTTCAGAAGAGTCGACTTCATGGTAAGAACCATCATATACAGCAACGGCGATGTCAACCATCGGATAACCGGCAACTACGCCGTTTTCCATAGCTTCCTTAACGCCTGCTTCGATAGGAGCGATATATTCCTTAGGAATAGCGCCGCCGACAACCTTGTTTTCGAACAGGAAGCCTTCGCCAGGTTCGCGCGGAGTAATCTCCAGCCAGCAGTGACCGTATTGGCCTTTACCGCCGGACTGACGAACGAACTTGCCTTCGGATTTAACGGCTTTGCGAATGGTTTCACGATAAGCAACCTGCGGATTACCAACAGTACAGCCTACTTTGAATTCGCGCAGCAGACGGTCAACAATGATGTCCAGGTGCAGCTCGCCCATACCGGAAATAATGGTCTGGGAGGTTTCCGGATCAGTGTGAACGCGGAAGGTCGGATCTTCTTCTGCCAGTTTTTGCAGGGCAATGCCCATCTTTTCCTGGTCAGCTTTAGTTTTAGGTTCAACTGCAACAGAGATTACAGGATCGGGGAATACCATGGATTCCAGAATGATCTCGTTTTTCTCATCGCAGAGGGTATCACCAGTGGTGGTGTCTTTTAAGCCTACAGCAGCTGCGATATCACCGGAATAAACCTGTTCGATTTCTTCACGGTGGTTAGCGTGCATTTGCAGGATACGGCCGATACGCTCGCGTTTGCCCTTAGTGGAGTTGTATACATAAGAGCCAGCGGTCAGGGTACCGGAATATACACGGAAGAATGCCAGCTTACCAACGAAGGGGTCGGTAGCAATCTTGAAGGCCAGTGCGGAGAACGGAGCCTCGTCGCTGGACGGGCGCTCGTCTTCTTCGCCGGTGTCAGGATTTACGCCTTTGATATTCGGAATATCGGTAGGAGCGGGCATGAATTGAACTACTGCATCCAGCAGAGGCTGTACGCCTTTGTTCTTATAGGAAGAACCACAGCATACGGGGGTCATGTTGCAAGCGATGGTTTGCTTACGGATACCGGCGATCAGTTCCTCCTCCGTCAGCTCTTCGCCTTCCAGATATTTCATCATCAGTTCGTCGTCGCCCTCGGCAACCGCCTCAACTAAAGCTGCACGGTACTCTTCGGCTTTTTCCTTCATGTCTTCCGGAATATCAACGAACTCTTCTTCCTTGCCCAGCGCATCGTCATAAACGATAGCTCTCATTTTAATCAGGTCTACCATGCCCTGGAAGGTATCTTCAAAGCCGATAGGCAGCTGAATGGGAACTGCGTTGGCGTTCAGGCGGGTTTTCATCATATCGATTACGCGATAGAAGTCAGCGCCGGTAATATCCATTTTGTTTACATACGCCATACGGGGTACATGATACTTGTCAGCCTGACGCCATACGGTTTCAGACTGAGGCTCAACGCCGCCCTTAGCGCAGAAAACTGCAACGGAACCATCGAGTACACGCAGGGAACGCTCAACCTCTACAGTGAAGTCAACGTGGCCCGGAGTGTCGATGATGTTAATGCGGTGCTTGTCGAATTGATGCTCAGAACCTTGCCAGTAGCAGGTGGTAGCAGCAGAAGTAATGGTTATACCACGTTCTTGCTCCTGAACCATCCAGTCCATAGTAGCGGCGCCTTCATGAACTTCGCCGATTTTATGGGTTTTGCCGGTATAGAACAGGATACGTTCGGTGGTAGTCGTTTTACCGGCGTCGATGTGAGCCATGATGCCGATATTTCTAGTTCTCTCAAGCGGTATTAATCTGCCCACTTCTAAATCCTCCTCAAAACAAATGAGTCAGGCCATTACCAGCGGTAATGAGCAAATGCTTTGTTTGCTTCTGCCATTTTGTGGGTATCTTCGCGTTTCTTAACGGCTGCACCAGTGCCATTGGATGCATCCATGATTTCACCGGCAACGCGCTCGTACATGGTTCTTTCGCCACGCAGACGAGAATAGTTTACCAGCCAGCGAATACCCAGAGTGGTTTTACGGTCAGCACGGACTTCCACCGGAACCTGATAGTTGGCGCCGCCAACACGGCGAGCACGAACTTCCAGCAGCGGCATTACGTTCTGCATAGCAGCGTCGAATACTTCCAAAGGATCCTTGCCGGTTTTTGCACGAACCAGGTCGAATGCATCGTATACGATACGCTCAGCAACGCCTTTTTTGCCGTCGAGCATAATTTTATTAATAAATCTAGTTAAAAGCTTAGAACCGTACACCGGATCCGGCAGTACGTCTCTTTTAGTTACAGGGCCTTTTCTCGGCATGTGTTTCCCTCCTTAGGATTAAATCATTCTTAATGTTTTCTTGAAATTATTTCTTTGCTTTAGCACGTTTTGCACCGTACTTAGAGCGAGATTGGTTGCGGTTAGCAACGCCTGCAGTATCAAGAGCACCGCGAATGATATGGTAACGCACACCAGGAAGGTCCTTAACTCTTCCGCCTCTGATCAGAACAACACTGTGTTCCTGAAGATTATGGCCGATACCCGGAATATAAGCAGTAACCTCGATGCCGTTGGTCAAACGTACACGAGCTACTTTACGAAGTGCAGAGTTAGGTTTCTTCGGGGTAGTGGTGTAAACACGGGTGCATACGCCACGTTTTTGCGGGCATTCTTTCAATGCCGGAGCAGTAGATTTGCTTTTCAGAACTTCTCTGCCTTTGCGTACCAGTTGGTTAATTGTAGGCATATCGGCACCTCCTTTCCAAACAATTAGATTTTAATGATTATAAAAACTCGGCTTGCGCCAAGCCCTTATCAAGCTTTGAGTATTGCAGCAGCCGCAGCCTTGACGTTAATGCCGCACGCCCGTCCGATATCCACCATGCTTTCCGTCGTAACGGCAGGCACGTTGTTTTCCCGGCACAGCGCGAGCAATTTCCCGGTAACGCGCTCGTCCGCATCAACAGCAATGTAGACCAGCTCCGCCGCTTGTCTTGCCACAGCCTTTTCCGTCTGCTTTACGCCGACAGTCCGCTGCTCAGCTTGCTTTAAAGCCTCAAGCGTCATCAGGTTACCTCCTTCATAGAGCGCATAGCTCACCCGCGATACTGATATATTGTAACATCTTAAACAAAGCGTGTCAACACTTTTTGCTAAAAAACTTAGGATTTTTAAGTGCGTTTTTTGCCCTGTTAATGGGCGTCTTTCTTTCCACGTTTCCTAGTGTTTCATTATGCGTGCCACGAACATTTGCGAAAACTAAAAGACATGTTCCCGTATCAAAATTATAACGCTGCTTCACTGTATTTCACAGTTTTTTTACAAAAAAAAGAGCTGTCACATTAGACGCTTTATTTTCGTCAATGCTACAGCTCCTTAGCTTTACAAAATATTTTATTAAGCCTGCTTTTTAGCCGGGCTGATAAGAGCAACCAGAACGTAAGCGGCAATGCACACCAACCACTCCATATAAATGACGTTCGGGAAAACGCGTACTGCCGGAGTAAGCTGCCACAAAACTAGCAGCACCAAGCCTGCCAGCAGCGTCCAAAAGCCTGCGGCTTTAGAAGTGTATTTGGGCATAAACAGCGCCACGATAACAATAACGCTGAAGGCCGCAGTCAAAGATAGGCCAATCATAATCGTGCCCAAAATACTGGAAACGCTCATAGCCAGCCCCAGCGTCAAAATACCGCTAATCATAACGCACAGGCGAGTCATAAGCAACTGCCGGGAATCGTCGCAGGACGGATTGATAAAACGCTTGTAAATGTCACTGGAAAACAGTGTGCCTGCGCTCAGCAGTAAATTGCAGGCCGTCGACACATCTGCCGCCCACAAAGCCGCCAGCGTAATACCGGCCAACACCGGCTGCAAGCCTACGATAACCTGCGGTAAAGCCAACGCAGCCTGCGCGTCAGGATACATAGCTTTAGCTACAATTCCCAGAAAAGCGGCCAGCACACCTACCGGCAGCATCAAAATGCCGCCCCAGACAAAGCCCTTTTTAGCCGTTGCCGCATCCTTAGCACCCAAAGAAATTTGCAGAATGCTCTGCAGGGAAAGATTTACCGTAATCAGCGTAACCACCCAGCTGGTAATCGTCACAGGGCCTACGCCGTCGATAAAGCTGAACCAGGGCACATTGGTCGGCAGCGCCGCAGCCAAATGCTCCATAGTGCCGATTTTGTTAAACTGAATTACCGTAGCGGCCAAAATACCAGCGTAAATCAGAATGATGTTCAGCACATTGGAAAGAGAAGCTGACCACATGCCGCCGATAAAGGTAATACCGATAAAAGTAATAGCGCTGACAATCATGCCTGTTTTGAAATCAAAAATATCGGGCAGAATAGCGTGCAGGATACTGCCGCCGGCAATATACTGCAAGGAAATAATAACCAGCTGAATAACAATCTGGCAGAACACGCCTAAGATTACCGCGCCGGTACTGTGATGGCGTTCGATAAGCTCGGTAATCGTCGTGATATTCTGCTCGCGGTATTTTTTTGCCATAAACAAGCCCATAACAATAGCGCCCAAGGCCCAGGCAATAGTATACCAGCCCGCGCTCAGGCCTACGCGGAAGGCATGCTCCGAAACGCCTATGGTAGAAGCGCCGCCCACGGCCAAGCCGATAATGGTTACGCAAATCAGCGGCGCTGACAGCTTACGTCCGGCCAGAGCAAAATTCTCATTGTTGCCCTCGCTGCGTTTCTTAGCGAACCAGGAAATGCCGAACAGAGCAGCAATATACAATATTAAAATAACTAGGGAAACGGGCACAAAAAATCCTCCTTCAAAATATATACGACTGTCAAAAAATACAACGCCCATACTGACGGGCACCTCTGTGCCGTCCTATATGGGCCTGATCGTGCAGCCTTTAACAGCATATATGCAACAGACATTTGTATTCATTATTATGCGCCCGCATCGTTTATACTAACAATCATCCCCATGAAAGCCCCATATAAACCTCTTGATGCTCACTGCATAGCAATAATACAGACATTAGCTAAATTATAGGCTATCGCTAAAAATTCGTCAATAAATTTTCACAAGAAAGCATTGACAAAATAAAAATAGCCTCATACTTTTCCTGCAAGCTGCATTAAACCAATTGCCGTTTAACCAAAGAGGCGAATACCCCTCCCATATTTATAAGTTCATAATAACTGCCGCTTTCCACTATGCGCCCCTTGTCCATAACTAAAATACGGTCGACGTTTTGCACGGTACTCAAGCGATGTGCAACGATAATTCTTGTCACACGCATAGCGTCTATACTATCGGACACCTTTTTCTGCGTCACATTGTCCAAAGCGCTGGTGGCCTCGTCCATAATGATAATCCTAGGATTATTTACCAAAGCACGCGCTAATAAAATCCTTTGCTTCTGCCCGCCGGAAATATTACCGGCGCCCTCGCTGATAATAGTTTCCATGCCCATGGGCATATTCATAATATCCTTATCCAGCCCTACCTTTTCTGCCGCCTTCCACGCGTCTTCCCTCGTCAAAGGCAGTGTGCCGACTATATTATCAAAAATTCGCCCCGTTAAAAGCCGACCGTTTTGCAAAACCACGCCCATCTGCGAGCGCACCGACGTTATGTCGATGTCCTCTAAATTATATCTGTCATAATAAATCGCCCCATATGCAGGTTTTTCAAAGCCCAATAACAACCTTATAAGAGTGGACTTGCCGCAGCCGCTTGTCCCGACAATAGCCACCGCCTCTCCCTCTTTAATATGCAGCGTTAAATTATCCAACACCATAGGTGCATTCTCGTCATACCTGAAAGATACTTTTTCTAAATCAATATCTCCGCGTAAAACGCCAACCTCTATATTATCAGAAGCAACCTCCGGAACGGTCTCCAAGACGGGAACCAGTCGCTCAAGATTAGGTTTAATGTTTAACAAATCACTAATCGTTGGCACTACAGAAATAATAACGGCATTAAAACCGCTAAAGGCGGCCTGGAAAGCTAAAAAGGTTGCATAATCCATATCCGGATTAGCGCCCTGGGCCGCCGCTTCTTTAATCCAATGCATGGTCATCGCATAAATTATCAGTGGCAATAAAAATCCCAAAACAGTATTTACCGCTTCAAGATAATTGCGCTGCCTGCGTTTTTTTACGTTCCAACGCCATTGTTCGCCGAATAATTTGGCCCATAAAGAATACGCTTGCTTTTCCGCGCCAGCTATCCTGAATTTATTCAAGCCGTTAAATATTTGTAAAACCAAAGCGGTTACCTTGCCGGATGCAATTACTATCTGCCTGTTTATACGCACAATATTATAATATATTACGCCTACAATCAGCAGATAGACAAACCACAAGGCCAAAGCGACAACAGTAAGCTTAGCGCTGTAATACAGCATCAATGCCAAACTCCAGAAAGAAAACGCCATATTAAACACAGCGCCGATACTGCTTCCCATTAACGAGTCGCATATACCGTGAATACTTTCTATACGAGTAAAAAGCTCGCCCACTTGATATTTACGGAAAAAACTCATCGGCAAAGACAGCACCCGCAGCATAATACCGCTGCTTAATTTTATATCGACGCTATTCTTTATGCGCATGATGGCAATATTGCGCGCATAGCCAATCCCCGCCATAGTAAAAGCGGAAACCAACAGCACCTGCGTAACCGTGCTCAGCGCCCGCCGATCGTTAATCGGTATTATATCGCTAAAAATAGTTCCTGTAATCAACGGCGTAAGCAGCGGCACCATGCCCGCAATAACGCTTATGAGCATAATCGCCGCAAGATCGTGCTTCCAGATATTCCGCAATACAAAGTTCAGCAAATCGCGCAGATTCAATTTAGGCTGCGTCAAAGCGGCGTAGCATACGAAAAAATTCTCCTGCAGTAATGCCGCTACGCTTTCGTCAACGCTAACCCCCAAAGGCTGGCTGGCGCTATAAGCTTTATAGCTTGTCGGCGTATCGGGCAGCAAAGCCGCCGGTTCGCCGGTATCCTTCCAAAATCCTATCAGCACGCCGCTATCGTTCCTATACCAAGCGTTATCCGGCTTTACCAAGCGCACATATACCCCTAGCCTCCGCAGCATTTTTTGCAGCAAGGATACGGCGTCGCCATTACTGCTTTCCAAATCCTGAAATTTTGCTACAGGCAAGGCAAAATATCTTGCTACGGCTTTTACCACCAATAAAACAGGTTTACCGCCGTCTTCCAAAGCGTTGGCGGCATAAGCCAGCTCCCGCCGTTCCGTATGCAATAAATTAGCGGCGGCGGCAGCCATGAGATTATCCTGCTGTTGCGCGCGGTTAACAAAGCTGAGTCTGGCCTGCTCCAGCTTTGCTTTAAATTCTTGCTGCGCTGCCGCTGCTAAAAGCCGACGGCTGTAGCAAAACTCCAACCAAATAGTTTCTTCCGGTGTTTCGCCTGTCAAGACGTCCTCTGCCTGGGAAAGTCCGTTGTAGATATCGCTATAACGAAGCCAGCGGCAGTCTTTAGTACTATAAAACCATTGGTTCATTTTGCGCCGCAAATAAGTCAGCTTTTCTCTTTCAGGCTCCGCCTGCAAAAGCTCCGCCACGGTTATAAAGGCAATCTCGCAATCTTCCAAGGCGGATATGTACAAGCCTATTTCTTTATTGTCCGGTACATTAAAAACCAAATGCCCTTCGCCGACCGTCATCAGATAAAGCTGCTGATAGTCTACGCCTTCTTCCCCGCGCGTCAAATAGACTTCCGCCTGCCCGTGTACGAGCTGGATAATCTGCTCCTCGCCGTACAGCGCGAAGCGCTTTCCCTGAGGCAATACTTCTTTTTTATAAAACTTAAACACGTTATTGCCTCCTCAATTTTCCACCAGCACGCGATAAAGACCCGCTTGCGCCATCAGCTCGTCATGAGTGCCGCGCTGTATTATCTTGCCCTTATCCATAACGATAATTTCGTCGCAATCGCGAATCGTACTCAACCTATGGGCTACAATTAAGCAGGAACAGCCGCGCCTGCGGATATTGTCCAACACTCTTTTTTCCGTAAGCGGGTCTAAAGCGCTTGTCGCCTCGTCCAAAACCAGCATTGCCGGATTATGCACCAAAGCGCGCGCCAGCTCCATTCTTTGCCGTTGCCCGCCGCTGAAATTCTTGCCGCCTTCGTCTACAGGCGCTTCATAACCGCCGTCAAGCTGCATAATAGTTTCGTCGATTTCCGCGTCTATCGCGGCTTCGCGCACATCCTTCGGCGTAATATTTTCGTCAAATAAGGTTATATTATCGCGTACCGAACCGGAAAAGAGAAATATTTCCTGATTAACAGCCGCGACGCCGTACGAAAGCAAATTTCTATTTAACTGTTGCCGTTCATAGCCGTCAAATAAAATTTTCCCGTCCCACGGTTTTTCTTCCCCTAAAACTAATTTTGCAACCGTTGACTTACCGCAGCCGCTGCCGCCTACCAAAGCGACCCAACGCCCCGGCCGCAAGTGCAAATTAAAATTTTCCAGTAACGGCGCAGATAATTTACTGTAGCCAAAAGTAAGGTTTTCCATACGCAGCTCGCCGCTAAAATAATCCTTCTGCGCCGTATTTTCCGAAGAATTATATAAGTAATCGTCCTTAGGGTAATTATAAATATCGTCCAAACGCCTCAGCATCATTTCGGTATTTTGCAGCCCCTGTCCTAAGGACAGCAATTTATTAACAGGCTCAGAAAAATTTCCCATAAGCATTTTAAAAGCTATAAAAGTACCGGCTGATAAAACTCCGTCCATGATTTGAAAGCCGCCGATAGTCATAATTAAAGCCACGTTAACGCCGCCCAAAAATTCCGGCAGCAAGCTTACGTTTTGACTGATAAACTGAATCTTTTGGCTTTCCTTCATCATTTTATTTTGCGCCCCGGACCATTTAGCAAAAAAGTCCGCTTCATTGCCGTTAGCCTTTAACGTATCGATGGACTGCAAGCCGTTGATGGTAATGGCCTGCAAAACGCCGTTTTCCTGCAGCATGAGCATGGCTTTTTCCATAATAAAGCTGCGCATTTTAAACAAAACGGCAATATTGAGAGCGCTGAACAACAAGCCAATCAGCGTAAGGGTTATGCTGTACTGGAACAGCAGCGCCAAATAAAAAATAGCAATAAACGTATCTATAACGGCAGTAGCTGCCTGCCGCGTCAGCATATCGGCTACCGATAAATTAAAGCCTATTCTGGAAGCTATTTCTCCCGCATGACGCTGCTGGAAAAAGCTGCCTGGCAAATGCAAAATATGCCACAAGAATCTTCCGGAATCCTGCAAGGTCAGCTTCGTTTGCCAGCGCGTCAGGCTCCATGAACGCAGACCCACTAAAAAAGCCTGCACTATACCCGTAAACGCCAACGCCAATAAAACGTTAAAATTCCAATCGGCATGACGCATAGTGATTACGTCGTCTAAAAACGTTTCGCTGATTGCAGGTATAGCTAAACCCGGCACGACCATGCACAAGCTTAAAATACTGATAAACAACGTCGCTTTGCGATCAGCTAACAGCTTCTGCCCTAAAACGCGACGTATATTATATTTTTTGCCGCCTGGCTTAAACGCCGCATCGGGCTCCATGTGCAGCGCGATACCGGTATACGAATAGCAAAATTTTTTAAAATCAATCGTTCTGTGCCCCGCCGCAGGGTCGTTAAGATAAACCTTATCACCCTCTATTCCCTCTAAAACTACAAAATGATTAAATTCCCAATGCAAAATTGCGGGCCACGGTTTATCGCGCAAGCTTTCCGCCTTCCAGCGAAATCCGCTCGCCTTCATATTATAATTTCTCGCGGCTTTTACAATGTTCAGCGCCTTACTTCCGTCGCGGCCGATGCCGCAGTCCTGACGTAATTGCTCCAATGGCACCCACAAGCCGTAATAAGCCAAAACCATAGCTAAAGACGCGGCGCCGCATTCCACAGCCTCCATTTGCAGAATGGACGGCGTTTTAACATGTTTTCTTTTTTTATCAGTCATTGCGCAACCAATTGCTGAGCTTGCCGAAAACTTTGCTGATAGGAGGCTTTCTTTCGACAATTATCATCCCGCTGTAAACGCTGCCGGGAGTAACCATAATATTATTATCAATCACCGACGACCATAAATATCCGCTGCTATTATCCTTATCACGAATCAATTCCACATGGATTTCCATCGCCGCTCCGTCGCATTTTTCCAACGCCACGTCCGCCAGCGCTTTGTTGCCTAACGTCTTGACCATACGCTCCGCGCTCACGGGATATTCCGAAGTTTCGCGTACTATCCCCAGCAAGCTACCGTATTCCGAAGCGTCGATATCGTTAGGCTGCATTTGCACAACCATGCCCGGCTTAACCTTTTTGCCGCCTGCAGCCGGAGCATACATTACGCCGTGCATATCGTTGCTCTTCTGGTCGCGGCGAACGGAAAATAAATCCGTTCCTGCGCCGACAACAGACCCATCGGTTATTTTTATTTCGCTGACGATGCCGTCGAACGGGCTGTACACATAACGGTAAGTATCGTATTTTTGCGTAATACTATCGTATTGCGCTAAGCTCGACATAGCGTCGGTATTTGATTTTGCCAGGCCGATACTATATTCGGCCATAATTTTATCCTCCGCCAAATCCGGCTGCTGCAATACCGCCAGCAAATCTCCCGCCTTAACGCGCGCGCCTTTATGAACATAAATTTTTTCTATCTGTCCCGAACTCAAACTTTCTACATTAACTATACCGCCGGAATCGACGAGCATACCAAAGCCGTTGACTTTTTCGGCAATAACGCCGAAGACAGACCACACGCAAACGGATAATACCAATAACGCTACCGCAAGCAAAGCCGCCCAGCCGCCCAAAGGAATAATCGTCAGCAGGGAATCCATCTGATCCGGATTGCGTAAACGCTCCAAGGCCTGACTGCTAAAAAGCTTCTCTGATTCCTTCACGCCTGTACACCTCCACCTTCGCGCCTTCCTGCAAGCCTTCCTTGCCGGAAATTATAACCTCGTCGCCTTCCTCAAGCCCACTTAAAATTTCTGTATATGTATCGTTAGCAGCGCCCGTAGTTACCTTTCGTAACTGCAGGCGTTTGTTTTCATCCACAATAAACGCTGCCTTTCGCTCATCGTCGATATTGAAAAGCGCTTTATTATCTACGCACAACGCTTTATAGCTAATAGCGTCGACTATTTTTACATCTCTATATACGCCCGTTTCCAAAAGCCCGGCTCTGTTGTCAACCTTCCAAGTGATAGTATAAATAGGAGCCTCCACATCTAAAGGCGGTTCTGTTTCCGCCAACGCAAGCTTAACTTTATTTTCTATATTCTGCCCCTGCAGCTTATATGAAGAATCAAAACCTTTTTCCAAAAAATCCGCTTCATTAAACACTAAATATTGTTCCGATTCGGACAAGCGTAAATTCTTGACGTCCCTATAGGAAAGATTTTTTTGAAAATAAAGCTCGCGAAAATCTCCGATTAAAGCGACGGACTGACCCTTCTGCACATAATCGCCTTTTTCGGCGTATAAGAGTAGCGCTTCGCCGTCCAGCGGAGCTGTAACCGCCTGATTGCCGTGCATATTTTTTAATTGCTGGTATTCCGCTTCCAAAACCTCTACCTCGGTGGCGGCGGCTTTAGCCGCCGCTATATAAGAATCGTATTCCGAACGCGAAACTGCGCCAACCTTCACCAACGTCGCCCTGCGCTCCTTATCCGCCTCAACCTTGACATATTCCGCCTGCGCCGCCGCTATCTTGCTTTGCAGCTTGGACAATTCCAAATCCATATCGTCGTTATGGATTTTATATAAAACCTGCCCGCGTTTTACCGCTTGGCTCTTTTGCACATAAACGTCCGTCACCCTGCCTTCAACGCGGGCGACGACGTCCGTCATGGTTTCGGAAAATAATTTTATACTGCCATAGCTGTACTGAGGCGCCAACATCCTGTAGCCTACTTCGGCTACTGTCAACGAATGAGCGCGTTCCTCCATCATTTTAGCTATGTTGTTTTCACTTTTAATATTCAAATAAAACCCATAAACAACGAGCGCAGCGCTCAACGCAATAACGCCGCCCACCGCGTAAAGAAAATATTTTTTCATAATTCCAATCCTTAAATCCCATGGCTTTATTCCGGTGTTTTAACTATTCGGCCGTTTTCCAAACTACCGGTCGTTCAAGCCCGGCTCTTTCACCATTCTCCTGAACGTAAAAGGTTTTCCACCTTTTTCAAGTTACTATCCTCCAACTCCTTTTTCATTTTGTTTAACATAAAAGTATCCGTCGAGTAGCTGCCGCCTAAGCCCGCTCGTTTCACCCCGCTACATTCTATACTGCCGCCGCCTGCTACCGCTTCCATTTCTTTTTCCGTAAGCTGTTCATTTTTGGCATTGGCGATAAATTCTTTGTTCCCCTCCATAATGGCCCTTCCTTTCGTTTATACTTTTATTTAATTCTTGGTTTCCCAAATTACCGACTTTTTCGCTTCCTCCTCTAGTATCCTAATCAGCTCTTTGGGTTTCTGAAACTCCAGCTTATAGAGGCTGCCGCCTGCTACCGCTTCCATTTCTTCGTTCGTAAGCTGCTCGCTTTTAGCATTAGCGATAAATTCTTTGTTCTTTTCCATAATAATCCTTCCTTTCGTTAATATTTCTTTAATCCTCGGTTTTCCAAATTACCGGCTTTTTCACTTCGCTCAAGAAAGCTGGCGCCTTAACTCTCAACTTTAAGTCGCTACCCCCTGCTACCTTTTCCATTTCCTCGTTCGTAAGCTGCTCATTTTTGGCATGATCGATAAATTTTTTGTCCATAATTCATTACCTCCTTAACCCTAAAAATCCCTCGCCACGAATTTTCCACAGCCGGGAGCGTGGATATCGCATTTATTGCATTTCTTGCCGCCGGCCACCGCCAGCAAATCATCGTCCGTTAATTCTTCTTTGATGCCGAAGTTAATGCGCACGTCGTCCTGTCCCAAAGTAAACAGCAGAACCTTAGCGTATCCGTCAATTTTTTCGTCGACTACGCATTCCTCGTTTTCAAAAATTCTTACGGCGTGTCCATCCTCAACATTACCTGCAAACACCGCGTAAAAACCGCGCGGTACGATTACTTTATCGAACTCTTTTAATTCCGCCGCCATGTATTCGCCCTCCGGCAACGCTTTAACAGCCTCGCCTTTGATTCCTTGGGCGTAAGTTTCTATCACCGCTAATTTAGGAACAAAAGGAATTTTTATGTCCGCACAATCCTTATCGACGGTAAAATTTTTGCCGCTGCCGTCGGCATTTTCATAAAACGCCGCTCGCGTAAAATCCGCAACCTTAACGGAACCGACGACGGAAAAATCTCCGGCGCTATACTCGCCGCGTTTTAAGCGATTGCAATTTCCCTGATAAAAAGCTTTAGCAAAAATTTGCACAAAGCTCGCGCTTTCGCTGCTGTTTATAAAACGCATTGCCACTCCCCTCCCTAAATTTTATTTTTCAAACGTCATCTGGTTACAAGATGTTCGATGCAAAAACGATAGCTGTCATCCAGCGGTCCTTTATGCTCGGCGCATAAGGAGGGGCAGTCGGTAACAAATATTCTGCAGCTCTCCTTGCGTTTGCCGCCAGCCACAGCTAATAAATCCTCGTCGCTCAGTTCTTCCTTAATACCTAAATCGATATGTATACCTCGCTTTCCCAGGTTGAATATTAAAATTTTATTATATTCGTCAAGATGCGAATCGATTACGCACGCTTCATTTTCAAACACCCTGACCTTATTCTTATCCTCTTGGTGAGCAACAAACGCCGCATAAAAACCTCGCGGCAATAATATTTTGTCAAACTGTTTTAGCTCTTCCGCAAGGTATTCCCCTTCCGGCAACTGTATTATATTTTCTCCGCGCACGCCTTTAGCGTAACTGTCTGCCTCGTAAACTAACATACGTTGCTCCTTATTTTTCAGCAGGCGAAAAATAGCCAGAGCGACGAACTAATACATCCGCCGCTTGGCCACGCCGTCAGTATATCTTATAACCCTACCTCGATACCAGTACGGTTACCGCAGAAAGTGCCGCTGCCGGCGCCCGCTTTAATTTTATTGCCGCAGCCCTTGCCGCCGGCCACTACCAGCAAATCGTCGTCCGTCAATTCTTCTTTGATGCCGAAATTGATGCGCACGTCGTCCTTACCTAAGGTGAACAACAAAACCTTAGCGTATTCGTCAACCTTGCCGTCAATAACGCATTCTTCGTTTTCAAAAATTCTTACGGTGTGCTCGTCCTCGTTGTTACCGGCAAATACTGCGTAAAAGCCGCGCGGCACGATTACCTTATCGAACTCTTTTAATTCCGCCGCCGTATATTCTCCCTCCGGCAATTCTTTGGCAACGTCGCCCTTAAATCCTTTGGCATAAGTTTCTACCACCGTTAATTGCGGCGCAAAAGCTACCTCCGCCGCAGCGCAGTCCTTGTCCACGATTACGTGCTTGCCGCTGCCGTCGGCATTTTCATAAAACGCAACGCGCGTAAAATCAGCAACCTTAATTGAGCCTACAGCCTTAACGTCGTCGTATTCGCCGCGCGCCAGCTTGAGCGCTTCGCCCTGGTACCCAGCCGCCGCAAAAATTTCCGCAACGCTTTCCGTCGCCACCGTGCTCACAAAATTCATTTTCATAGCGCTTAACCTTCTTTCAATACAAAAATTTTTCAGAAAAACATTATCCTACATCCGTTGATAACAGAACCGGGGAAAATAAAATTATTTTTTCACATTGCCAATGGAATCGTTACCGCAGGAATCAAACGGATTGCAATCGCCCATCTCAATATCGTTGCCGCAGGCTTTGCCGCCAGCCACTGCCAGCAAATCGTCGTCCGTCAATTCTTCTTTGATGCCGAAATTGATGCGCACGTCGTCCTTGCCCAAAGTGAACAGCAAAACCTTCGCGTATTCGTCAACCTTGCCGTCGATAACGCATTCTTCGTTTTCAAAAATTCTTACGGTATGCTCGTCCTCGCTGTTACCGGCGAACACCGCATAGAAGCCGCGCGGCACGATTACTTTATCGAACGCTTTTAATTCCGCCGCCGTATATTCGCCCTCCGGCAATTCTTTAACGGCGTCGCTCTTAATTCCTTTAGCGTAAGTTTCTACCACCGTTAATTGCGGTGCAAAAGCTACTTCCACCGCAGCGCAGTTCTTGTCCACAACGACGTGCTTGCCGCTGCCGTCGGCGTTTTCATAAAACGCAACGCGCGTAAAATCCGCAACCTTGACGGAGCCCACGGCTTTGACGTCGGCGTACTCGCCGCGAGCCAGCTTTGCCGCCTCTCCCTGATATCCTGCCGCTGCAAAAATTTCCGCAACGCTTTCCGTAGCTACTGTGCTCACAAAACTCATTTTCATATTCTTGTGCCTCCTTATAAAATATTTATAAATAGAACACGGCTAAACAAATTCTTCCGCTTGCGCCATATTCTCATTTATCGCGTATAATTGCAGCCGCTCGCGTAAATTATTTTTCAAGCTGCGGCAGGACGCGCCATAAGCTCCCGTTTTATCAGCGCAGCCCCCTGCGCACTGCGGCAGCGCTATACATTCGTAGCATTCCTCATATTTCAAGAGCGGCCGCGTCAGCCAATTCTGATAAAGCTTGTTCTCATAAATTTTTTGGCAATCGCCGATATTGCCGACGCTCAGCTTGGCGTCGGATACCGTGTTCCAGCATTTATGCACACTTCCGTCCGGCAAAATCACAAAGCTGTTTCTGCGCACAGCGCCGCACAAGCTGCCCAATCTTATCGGCAGCCCCGGCGTATGTAATTTTAAAGCGACGGCTTTCTTTAAAAGTTTCAGCTCCAACGCGCTAAAATTTTCCAAGCTCATTACTTCGTCCGCATTTAAACCGGCCGTCCCTATTCCGATATCCACGGGCGCAAAATAAACGTTAAAATTTTCGCGCCCGCCAAAGCCCTGCTCGCTTAAATAGAGCAATAAATTTTCTATACTGTCCTTATTGCGTTGGTCAATATTCACTCTGATATTAAAATTCAGCTTGTTTTCAAGAACTACATTCCGCAAATTCTCCATAATCGCGGCAAACGTAGCTCCGCCTCCTTTTAAATAACGGCGGCTGTCGTGCGCCTGCGCGTCTCCGTCTATGGTTATCTGCACGGAACTGATTTTGCATTGCGCCAGTCTGTCCGCTACCGCAAACGTCAAGTTGAAACCGTTCGTTACGATACTCGCGCTGTAATCGCAGCCGTTATTTTCACATAGAGATAATATTTTCCCTGTCAAGCTTTCGATAACGGGCACGGCCAGCAAAGGCTCGCCGCCATACCACGTAATATGCACGCCTTTTTTATCGTAAATATTATTCCCAATGAAATTAAGAACTTGCTCCTGCACTCTTTGCTCCATAGGTTTGCTTGCGTCATGCAATCCCTGAAAGCAATAATCGCAGGCAAAATTGCAGGCCATGGTAGGAGCGACGGTTAAAGAAAGCGCTTTTTCCTTTTTATTTTTTAAGATAGCAATAGCTTGCTCGAAAAGTTTTAATTCGTCGCTGGCTTTTTTCAGGACGAACATTTCATGGATAAGGCTATCCAAAAACTTACTTAAATAAAGCTGGCTTGGCGCAAGCCTCGCCGCCTCCCGCTGGCTGCCTCCGCCCGCCAATAAATCGTAAATTGCTTTTTCCAAAGCCGTCCAGCGTTTGCAAACGCCGCCCATGCCGCTGTAAGCGAGCGCTCCGTCCTGCAGCGGCAACAAAATATTAAACTTCGACGGCTTATATAAATTGATATTGCGGTAAATCATTCTGCAACTCCTATCCGCCTCAAAAATTTCTTACGAGCTTATTTTGCTGTTCTATCTTTATAGAAGGTAGTTAATTTTATTTCTTTGCTGCCCGGGAACGAAACCGGCAGCTTCCCCAACATATTGGTAAGTTTTTTATCGGCCGCGTCAATATTAAAAATTACTTTCTTTATTTTGTCAGGCGAGGCGGCTACATATTCTAAAGTTTTCAGCAAAGTCCAGACGCCCACGCCGGTATTTTTATAGCTGTCCAAACAAGCGCGGCAAGATACTTCCGCCACCTGAGGATTATTTGGCAATTCCGTTAAAGCGAGATAACCCACCGTTTTCTCATTTTTAATTACTAAAAAGCTTCCCTCGTCGATTCTCTTACGCCTTTCGCTAAACGGATCCAGATATGAGGGATAAGCTTTTCCTATTTCATCTTTAATTTGCCGTAAACTTTCCGCGTCGGCTTCGCAGAAATTTTTTATAACGAAGCGGCGTTTTTTCATAAAAGAATCCAATCTGTCGCCTTCTTCAGCCATATATTTATGAAAAACGCTTCTGGTATGAGGCGTACTGGTGTTGATAACGCTGATGGATTCTTTTTTTACGTAAAACCCTGACTTTTCAACAACCCGGCGCAAAGCAGCGTTTTTCTCCACAACAAATTCCAAAGCAACAGAGCGGCAGCCTTGAGCGAAAAAATTTTCCGCAGCATAAAGCAAAAGTTTTTGCGCAATCCCCTGATTACGCATTTCTTTCTTGACAGAAATATATTTAATCATGCCTACGCCATCGGCGCTTATTTCGCCAAAAACCGCTCCGCCATATTGTTCGCAATCGTCTACGGCAACAAAGACTTCGCACTCGCCCTTTAAAGCAATTTTTGCATAATACAGAAACAAATTGCTTTCATCAAAAGCCAACGCTTTTCCTTTTATTAAATAATTTTGCAAAATCATCTCGGCACACCTACATCAGATTAAAAATTTACAACAAAAGTTTTTCGATTTATACTATATTTTCATTATAACACGCTTGTCCCCCCCCGACAAGCTTTTACTACGCAAAAAATCCTTACTTTCTCTAGCTTGTCGTCATTTCATTTTTCCTAAGCCAACATAATGAAAACCTCACATACAAGTACAAGCATAAAATATTTTGCAAACCGCATGGCGTCCTGTTTATTTTTAATCTTTGGCAATAAAGGTCAGCGTTAAAAATTTCGTCAATAAATTTTCACAAAAAAGTATTGACAAAAGCGCCGTCCCTAGTTATAATTAATTACGTTGTTGGCCTCATAGCTCAGCTGGATAGAGCGTTTGACTACGAATCAAAAGGTCGCAGGTTCGAGTCCTGCTGAGGTCACCATTATGAATGTCTGGGGTTGTCACACTTTTTTTAGTGCGACAGCCCCTTTTCTTTTTTCCTGCGTACATCAAGCAAACACACCATTTTGATCTCTAGAACCGTTACTATCTCAGTAACGGTTTTTCTTTTTCCATGCGTACATCGAGCAAATACACCATTAAGAAATTCAGCCGTTACTACCGCAGTAACGGCTTTTTATTGCGTAATCTAGCAAATACATCAAAATAGCCTACTGAGCCATAAAAATACCGACCTCCCATAGTTAAATTTTTAGGTCTAACTTTTGGTGGTCGGTACATAAAAGCAGCGATTTTATTTTAATTCTATAAGCTCTACCTCCGGCTTTGCGCCCCGCTGCAAGGTCAGCACGGCAAAGCAGGGCTTGGAGCCGCCGCGAGGGCGAGCAGGGCTGCCCGGATTAACGAGCAGCGTATCGCCGTAATAGGCGTTGACCGGCGCATGCGTATGCCCGTACACAACTATATCCTGGTCCAGCTGCCTGGCCCAATAGCCCAAGTCCGCCTTCTCGTTCCACTGAATATATTTATGCCCGTGCGTCAGCCACAGCTTAAAATTTTCCAGGACAAGAAATTCGTCGTACTTTGCGCCGTTGTCCAGCAAATCGCAGTTGCCGCGCACACAGACCGTTTCAATCCCCGTCAGATTTTGCAGCAGATTGGCGTCCGCCGCATGGTCGCCCGTATGCAGCCACAGCTCCACCGGCGGCGTGAGCTGCAATATTTTGCGAATGGCCTGCACGCTGCCGTGAGTGTCGCCGGTGATGCCTATTTTCATTTCTTTTTGCTCCAAATAGCCACCAGCTTACGGATAGCCTTACCACGATGGCTGATTTTATTTTTTTCCTGCATGCTGGCCTCGCCCATACCCTTGTGCAATTCCGTGGACCAAAAAAGCGGGTCGTAGCCGAAGCCCTCGCTGCCCAAAGGCGCGTGCAGCAGCATACCGTCGCAAACGCCGTCCACCTCGTTCAGCACCTTGCCGTCAGGCTGGGCCACGCATAAGGCGCAGCGAAAGCGGCAGGTACGCTTCACCTGGAATTTCATATTGTGCAGCAGCAGGTTATTATTATCCTCGTCGCTGGCTTCTTCTCCGGCATAACGGGCGCTGCGCACGCCGGGCGCCCCGTCCAAAGCCTGCACCTCCAGCCCGGAATCGTCGGCAATGCAGGGCTTGCCCAGCTTTTTAGCGTAATACACGGCCTTCAACCGCGCATTAGCCGCAAAGGTGCGGCCTGTTTCCGCAGGCTCCTCCACTTTATCAAAATCCGCCAAATATTTAATTTCGATGGGCAAGTCCTTCATTAAAACTTTAAATTCATCTACCTTGCCCTGGTTATGAGTAGCAATAACCAATTCCTTTAACATGCAAAAACCTCGTTTCCAAACATTTTATTTACCTAGCCGCGTCCCATTACAGCTCCTCAATCACACCGCTGTCTATATTTTGCACCAGCACATACTGCCATTTGCCGCGTTTCTTTTCCCGCAGGGCTTCGTCATACGCAGCCTGACGGCACTTGGCGCACACGCCGCGCGGCAGGCAAACGATAAAAGCGCTTTGGTCGCCGAAGCGCGTGCCCTCCGCCGCCGTCTGTATAGTAAAATAGCCGCCGCAGGCACGGTACGCACAATAGCGCAGAGTTTCCAGCTGCTCCTCGCGAATGCCTTCCTCATCATAATAAATATGCTTGCGCCGCTGCCATGTGCCGCCGCATTGAGCCAACAGGCGCTGTTGCATAGCCGCTCGCTGAAAATAAATTTCTCCGGCCTGCTCGATAAGCTGGTCCACCCGCTTATTGCAGCGCGGGTCCTGCCGCCGCAGCATACTGCTGTCCGGCTCCACTACCTTGCTGTAGTCCAAACCGGCCATGGCCAAAATAATGCCTGTGTTCACATAGGGAAGAGCGCTTTCAATAGAATAACCGCCCTCCAGCACAGCAATATCGGCCTGCAGCTTAGCGGCCAGACGCGCATAACCCTGCGCCGTCACCTGCATGGAAGCCAAGGGATCGCTGAAATGATTGTCCTGACCGGCGCTGTTGATAATCAGCTCCGGCTGAAAATCCTCTAAAATATGGCTGATGAGCCCGTCGTACAAACGGTGCAGGCCCTCGTCCCCAGTTCCCGGCAGCAGCGGCAGGTTAATATTGGTGCCCCACGCCGCAGGACTGCCAGCCTCCTCCGGAAAACCGGTACCCGGGTACAGCGTGCGCCCGTCCTGATGAAAAGAAATATATAAAGTATTGGGATCGTGGTAAAAAATATCCTGCGAACCGTCGCCATGATGCACGTCCGTGTCCACCACGGCGATTTTACGGATATTATACTTGCTCCGTAAATATTCTACCATGATCGCTTCGATATTAACAGTACAAAAGCCGCGAATTCCGTGAACAACGCGCATAGCGTGATGTCCCGGCGGCCGCACCAGCGCAAAGGCGCGCCGCACCTCCCGCTGCATTACGGCGTCCGCCGCCGCTAGGCAGCCTCCGGCAGAGGTAAGATGCGCAGGCGTTATCAGCCGGGCAATATTGGGCACGCCCACGTGCGCCCGCTGCAAATCTTCTATCTGCGCCAGACGGGGACGGTATTCGCGAATTTCCTCGCAATCGAACAAGCCTTCTTCCTCCAGCTGGTCGCGGGTATATAAAAGCCGTTCCTGGCGCTCCGGGTGTCCGGGGCTGATCATCCAGTCAAAGGCCGGAAAAAAAACTAAGCCTAAAGTATTTTTAGCCATTAAAAGCGCACCTCCCTGCCGCGAACCTTGTGCAGAATGCCGGGCTTGAGCTGCATGCGCAGGCTGTAAATATCGCCCCGGTCATAATAGCCGTGTACGGTATTAAAATGCTCGTAGCTGATTAGCTCCGTTTCCTGATCGGGCAGCAGCCATTCCGCCGTCTGCTCCCGCAGCCACTGGCTAAGAATATCCTGCGCCATAGCCTTGCCGAAGCCCCGCGGCAAACGCTCCCGCCGTCCGCTTTCCGGTATGATGTAATAGCCGTCGGTAGTGTCCGCCCGCAGGCCAGCGCTCAAAGTGGGTCTCGCTACCGCCGCGCCGACGGCGTTGGCCACCATCGCGCCCAAGGGAATATCCACGGGCAGCCCCATCGCCTCGCCCAAAGCCGTAATCAGCCCGGGAGCGCCGCCGCCCACGCCGATTAAACGCTGAGGCACAAACTCCGTGCCGCGGATAACGTCGTCCACCGTATAAACGGGCTGCTTGGCCCACTCGTCCAGCATTTCCTGAATCGTGCGCCGGATAACGGCTACTGCGCCGGCAATAATCTGCCGCGCCGTCGGCTCCGGCTCGCCGCCCAAAGCGGCAATGGCCTGCCGCGACCGCTGCGGCTCGCCAAAGCTTACATAGCCCGCCGTAATCAGCGCGTCGGACAAGGTGGCCTTACTGCCGCCCACGGCTGCCGCCGGGCCTTCGCGCTCCGGTCCCACCTGATAACCGCCGTCCGCCAGCTTATGAATGCGGCTGTCGCCGCCGATGCCGATACTGCGCATATGGAAGGAGCGCACCGCCGTAGGATAGCCGTTGATAATTGCGCCGCGCTTGGCCATCAATGGCAGACTCTTTTCCCAAAAGGCAATATCCGTAGTTGTGCCGCCAACGTCCAGCGAAATGCTGTTGACCGACGGCGCAGCCAAAGCCTCGATGCCCAGCACAGAAGCCGCCGGTCCGGTAAACACCGCCTCCACGGGCTGCTCCAAAGCTACGGCTAAAGGCAGCGTGCCGCCGTCCGCCTTTAAAATATGCACCGGCGCAGTAATGCCGCGCTCAGCCAAAGCCCTTGCGATACGCTGGCTGAAACGCTTAAACAAAGCGTAGACCTGCGCCGCAAAATAAGCGGAATTAGTCCGGCGGATAAAATTCAGCTCGCCGCTCAGCTCGCTGCCCAGAAAAATCTTTTCGTAACCGCATTTTTTCAGCTCATGCTGCGCCTGAAATTCCAGCTGCGGATCGCGCACGGCAAATTTGCCGCTGACGGCGCACACGCCGCGCCCTTGTCTGTTTAACAAATCGCGGTGCTTCGTCCAATCCAGCTGCGCCGTAATCTTGCCGCGATGATCCACATAACCGCTCAAATAATAAGGCGTTACCGGCACATGACCTTTAATATTCATGCCGGGGCCGGTAATGACCGCCAGCAACACCGGGTCCAGCTTGCCTTCCGTCAGCGCATTGGTAACTATGGTGCTGGAAATTACTACCCGCTCTAATTTTTCCGCCGCCCGCTCTGCCTGCGGCAATACCGCGTCCAGCGCGGCCAGCAAACAGTGCAGCACATCCTCGTGGGTCGTGGGAACCTTGGCCTGCGCCGCCACCTCCGCCTGCTCCAGCAGCACCGCGTCCGTAAAAGTGCCGCCTACATCTATACCTAACAGCATTGAGTTCCCTCCTTTGCGACAAAACTTGATGTGTTATAATTCCATAAGCAGGAAGATTTTTCCTGCCTGCGGAAAAAGAAAACTGCACGTCCCTCAACAAAATGGCCGTACAGCTTTCTAAACGAAGTACAAAAGAAATTATAAAACTTTTTTGTTATTTTCCTTAGTATTTTAGAAACTCAGCAGGAGTCATAACCGCAGGATTCTTAATGCCTGACTCTAAAAAATCTTTATCGCCCGTAAGCAAAATATCAGCTTTAGCTTTAATAGCAGCCCTCAAAATCGGACGGTCATTTATATCGCGGACGTAGATTTCATAAAAATTTTCTTCTGTTGGGACAGGTACCAACTCCAAGGTCAAAAGAGCGACAGAAAGGAACTTATCCAAAGCTGTAATGCGTTCAGGAAATTTTTTATGAAATATCCGCTTCATTTCATCAACATTTTGCTCGCAAATCAAGCCATGATTCGGATATGATGCCGCTTTAACATAAGCCTGAAAAGGTACGCCATTTTCGTTCAAAGCAGCGGAAATTAAAACATTGGTATCTATCAAAACTCTCATGCAGACTTATCCTCAGTTCGCAATTCTTTAACAAGCGCCACAATATCGTCATCAGAATTTATTCCTGCACGTTCCGCTTCCCCAGCCATCTCTTTTTGTAAAACCTGCATAGCATAAATGGCCGAATTAACAATCCGAACGCTATTGCCTTCAACGATAAACGTAATACGGTCGCCGCTTGCTACGCCAAGAATTTTTCTTATATCTTTCGGAATAGTGATTTGCCCTTTAGCCATGACTTTAGCGTTATCAACAAACATATTCGCCAGCATAATTTCAACCTCCTTCTCAAGTATGTAAAGTAGGGATTTCTATGCTTTTATTATACATAGAAAACGCAAGAAAAACAACTCTGGTACGCAACTTAAAATTTTCGCCAACGAAACGGTGGCCATAAAGCTTCTTATTTTAAATTTACCTTACAGCATTTCAGTGCACACTACAAAAATCCCCGGCAACCAGTTGATTGTCGGGGATAAGCTTTTTATTGCTCCGCAGAGTCAGTTTTTATTTTTTACTTTCAGCACATTCCGCGAATCTTCATCGCTTCTACCAAACTGTTCAAAGCGACGATGTACGCCGCTACGCGCATATCGACGCCGTATTGCTCGGCTTTAGCATGTACTTCTTTGAAAGCTTTGATCATCATAGCGGTTTGCTTTTCGATAACCTCTTCCTCCGTCCAGAAGTAACGATAGAGATTTTGTACCCATTCAAAATAGCTTACGGTTACGCCGCCGCCGTTAGCCAGAATATCGGGCACAACCATAATTCCCTTAGCGTCCAGAATTGCGTCGGCGTCGGGAGTCGTCGGGCCGTTAGCGCCTTCGCAGATAATCTCGGCCTGCACTGCGTCCGCATTGTCGGCGGTAATTTGCAGCTCCATAGCGCACGGAGCCAGAACCGTAACCTTCATTGCCAAAAGCTCGGCGTTAGTGATGGGATGACTGCCCGGATAGCCGACTACGCTGCCGGTTTTCTTCACATATTCGTCCACAGCATAGCAATCGAAGCCGTCGGCGTTATAAATAGCGCCGAATACGTCGCTCAAGGCCACAACCTTTACGCCTGCGTCGCAGAACAGTTTAGCAGTCCAGCTGCCTACGTTGCCAAACCCTTGTACTGCTGCGGTAGCGTCGGCGGGAGCGATGCCTTTCAGCTTCAAAGCCTCCAACGCGGCCACAACCACGCCGCGTCCCGTAGCGGCAGTACGTCCCAAAGAGCCGCCTACGGCGATAGCTTTACCGGTAATAAAGCCGGGCTCGTATTGTCCGGTCAGCTTGCTGTATTCGTCCATCATCCAACCCATGATTTGAGCGTTGGTATTCATATCAGGCGCGGGAATATCGCGTTTTTCACCGATAATCGGCGCGATTTTATCAATAAAGCCGCGAGTCAGCGCTTCCAATTCGCGTTTGGACAGCTTGGACGGGTCTACGATAATGCCGCCCTTACCGCCGCCGTAAGGCAGACCGGCAACTGCGCATTTGCAGGTCATCCAAAAAGCTAAGGTTTTAACTTCGTCCATGTTAACGTTTTGGTGATAGCGCACGCCGCCCTTAGCCGGGCCAAGAATGGTGCTGTGCTGGCTGCGGTAACCGGTGAAAACCTTTGTCGTGCCGTCGTCCATCTTTACCGGAATAGCAACCTCCAGAGTACGCTCAGGATTAGCGATAATCTGCGCTGCGCCTGCGTCCAATTTCATGGTTTCAATAGCTTTATTCAGGGGAATCTGAGCCATTTCAAAAATATTCATAATCTGACCTCCTTTAAACAATGAATGGGAACTACTTACCTACTACCTATATTATAGCTTGTATACTGTATACTGTAAATGCTTTTTCGAGAAAATTTTTGCTATTTTCTGAATGCTGAGCCTTTTGAGTTATGCTAATAGCGCGTCTTCAGCGTTAATATTGCGCTCTATTGATTGCAGGGCCGACGTAAAAGCGCCGGCCCCAATCTTTATTCAAACTCGTCGTAGACGCTGCCAAAATCAATACCGCCGATAATTTTACCCTTATACATCTCCCTGATGCTTTGCTCTCCCTCAGTCATGTGCTTAGAAGTAATGCCATAGCGGCGCGACAACCACACTTCTACGAAAGCAGCCAGATTATCGCAGGCCTTGAGCACCGTGCCGTCGATAGCGTGACAGCCGTCGTAATTATATTTTTCGTCCAGCTCGTCGATGTCCACCTGCATTGTCTTACCGTCCAGCCTGATGCGGTTCGTAAATTCGTTTTGCGTATAATATAAAATATCCTCGTGCCAGCCGTAGGGCAGGAGCGGCAAAATTTTTTCCGCCACCAGACGTTCCTCGATACGTTTAATCAAATCGTCCAGCCCCGGCACGCTGCGCTTCACCGGACTGATGATGTCGCGCGTCAGCACCTCCGGCAGGTCGTGGAACAAGCCGCACAAAAAGTCGCCCACAATGCGCTCGTCGCAAGCGCCCAGCTTGACGGCGCAGAAATAAGCCATTATCGCCACTAACAGCACGTGCCCCATAACGGAGGTTTCCGGTACGCGCGGCGACTGCGCCCAACGCTTTTGAAAGCGCAGCTGCCCCACCAAATCGATAAACTTGCTGCTCTTGCCGTTTAACGCCAGCTTCTTCACCGCCGCCAAATCGTAATGGTCCTCCAGCTCGTTATCGATTAACGCCTTCGTATCCTCGCTGCCGTAAATGCCTTCGTTAAAGTGGTAAATGATTTCAAATTCCCATTTCGTCGCCAGATAATGCGCCGCCCGCAGGATTTTCTTTTCCATGGGGCAGTAAGCGGCGTCCTCAAAATAATTGCGCATCTTTTCCATAAAATCGTCCTGAATATCGGGAATGCGGCGGCGCAGCTCCTCGTACACCCAGGCGTTGAGCTCCTTGCCGTAGACGCGCATCATCTCGTGAAAAACCGGCGGCTTGATATCCGTCAGCACGTTGCGCTGTAAAAATTCAAAAATGCCGCCCTCGATGAGGCTGCGCCAGTTCAGCTTAACGCCGTGGTCGTCCTCCTCATGCCGCGCCAGCACGTACATAATCATCATCTTATGCGCCTGCTTATCCAGCTCCGTAAAGCCGCCGGGACGGATATGCTCGTTCCAGCGCTGGATATGCGCCGCGTCGTACAAAAATTCAATAAAGCTTTTCGTCAGCATCAAACCATCTCCAGTCTTTCCTATTCATCCCACCGTCAATCTTCGACTATTTCCGCGCCGAAGGGCAGCAGCGCCAGCTTGGCCAGCTTAAAATGCTGCAAACCGAAGGGAATGCCGATAATCGTCACGCACAGCGTCAGGCCAAAGGTGACATGGGCCAAAGCCATTTCCACGCCGCCGAAAATCAGCCACAAAATATTCAGCAGCAGGCTGCCCGCGCCTCCGCCGTAGGTAATGCTCTTGCCAAAGGGGAAAAAGCTCAAACGGCCAAATTTAAAGCATTGCAGGCCTACGGGAATGCCAATAATCGTCGCGCACCACAGCACGCCGATGAAGAACCAGCCGAGACCGGCAAAAATTCCGCCGAAAATAAACCAAATGATGTTGCCCAAAATACTCATGACGCCACATCCTTTCTCAAGTAAAAGCTTACCGCCGGTTAATTGGCAGTAATAGCTATATTTCCATTATAGCAAAGCTAACGCCTTCTGCATAGCAAAAGAGGGCTCTTTTCACAAAGAAGCCCTCTTTAACGCATTTTCGTTACAATTTATTTTTCGTTTTCCTTTAAATGCTTTTGGTAAGCTTTCGTTTCAGCAACTACCACGCCGGTCAAAGCCAGCAAAGCGATCAAGTTAGGGATGGCCATAAGGCCGTTGACGATATCCGCCAGCACCCAGATTTCCTCCAGCTTGAGGAAGGGGCCGCAGGCAATAAGAATAATGAAGATAACGCGGTAAGGCATAATCGCTTTAACGCCCAGCAGATATTCCACGCAGCGCTCGCCGTAATAGTTCCAGCCCAGAATCGTCGTAAAGGCGAAGAGCACCAGGCCGATTAAGAGCAGCATGCCGCCCCACGCGGGGAAAGCCATTCTGAAAGCCGCGTCCGTCATGGCCGCGCCGTTCAAATCGCCGCACCAAACGCCGGTAACGGTTAAGGAAAGACCGGTCAAAGTACAAATAATAATGGTGTCGATAAAGGTACCGGTCATAGAAACCAGGCCCTGCTCGGCAGGCCATTTGGTTTTAGCGGCCGCAGCTACGATAGGAGCGGAGCCCAAGCCGGATTCGTTGGAGAAAACGCCGCGGGCCACGCCGCTGCGCATAGCCAGCATAACAGTCGCGCCTAAAAAGCCGCCCTGCGCCGCAGTCGGCGTAAAAGCGTCATGCAGTACGGTGGCGATAGCAGCGGGCAACTGATCGGCGAAGGCGATCAAAATGCCAACGGTCGTCAAAAAGTACAGCACGGCCATGCCGGGAACAACCTTAGCCGCTACGGTCGCGATGGATTTCAAGCCGCCGATGGTAACTGCCGCTACCAACACGGTCAAGGCAATACCGGTGTAAATAACGGGAATGCCGGCGGAAATTTGCGTAATTTCCACGATGGAGTTTACCTGAGCGAAGGTGCCAATGCCAAAGTAAGCGCACAGCACGCCAAAAGCGGCGAAAATAACAGCCAAGGGCTTGTAGGCTTTGCCCATACCGTTTTCAATATAATACATCGGGCCGCCGGAAATATTGCCGTCGGCGTCCACCGTGCGGTATTTTACGGCCAGCAAACATTCGGCGTATTTCGTAGCCATGCCGAAGAAAGCCGCCATCCACATCCAAAAGAGCGCGCCGGGCCCGCCCGCCTTAATCGCGGTAGCCACGCCGACGATATTACCGGTGCCAACCGTAGCGGCCAACGCCGTACATAAAGCCTTAAAGCTGTTGACGTCGCCGTGCCCGTCGTTCTTGGCGCTAAAAATCAATTTCAAAGCGCTGCCCAGTTTGAAAACCTGCAAAAGCTGCAGGCGGATGGTCAGCCAAATGCCCGTGCCGACCAGCAGCACTAAAAGCGGCGGCCCCCAGACGAACGAATCAATCGCGTTTAAAGTATCCAACATAACAAAACATCTCCCTTTTCCCTCATTTGGTTAGCGTAAAATTGCGTAAGTAAATAAAAAACCGGAGTATTGCGCTCATACTCCGGTAAAAGTCAATGACAATATGAAGGCTCTGTGCAGCCTTGCATAAGCTTTCTCCGTCCTTTGGCCTGAGAGATTAGGATGCGTCGCATCCGTGCACCTTCGGCGCCCATTTAAGGGACTCTCCAGAGTTGTGTCGGCATACGGTTCCGCTTCAGCGAAGCACCTGAGAGTTTTGCTCCTTCGGTAGGCAAGGCCTTCTCCCATATACGTCATCCACTCAATATTTACTTATGTACGTCATTATAACACAAATTTGAGAAAATGCAAGCGTTTTTTAGAATTATTTTTGCCGAACTGCTCAACTGCGCCACAGCTGCCATTGCCCGGCCTGCCCCGCCAGCTTGCGCTTAGCGCAGCCTTGCTTAGCCAGGCCGTCGGAATCCTTTGCGCGCGCGATTATCCAGCGGCAGGAATTATTTTCCCACAAGGTATACGGCATAACGTTTTTGCTGCTCCAGGAATTATTCTTCGGCAGGTAAGCCGCCTCGTCCTTTTGGTACAGCAGCTTCAGCAAACGGCTGTCGCTGTAGAATACGGCGGACGTGGGATACGCGCCGTACACGCACGCCGTTTCAATCTGCTTATCGCGCAGCAGCAAGCCCAGGCCTTTAGCTGAACGCATCTCGCTTAAAGGAACGGCCAGCCCCGCCGTCAATCCCAAATAAAACATCAGGCACACCGCGCCCACGCCCATAGCGCGGCGTCCGTTAAAAAACAGAATCACAAAGAACAGCAGCCCCACAATCAGGCTCAGCGGCAACAGGAACAGCTCCGTAATCGGCACTATGCCCTTATCCTGCACATACCAGGCCGCGCCCAGCAGCAGCACAAAGAACGCTTCCAAAAAGAAACAATAGCCCTTGGTAAAACAACGCTCGCCCTTTTCCGCCAGCAGCTTGCCTATCAGAAGCGACGCCGGGAAGAGCAGCGGATAGGTATACGTAATATATTTAGTCGCCATGCACTGGAAGAAAACGAAAACGACAACAGCCCACAGCATCAGGAAGCCTTCCTGCGGTTTAATCTCCCAGCCGTCTTCGCCGCAGTAGCTGCGCACCATAGCAGGCAGCAGCCCGCTCCAAGGGAAGAAGGCCAGCAAATTGACCAGCGCGTAATAGTAAATAACGTCGTCCTTAGGGTGTTCCGATACCGAAGCGCGCAGGAAATTATGCACGCCGAAAAAGGTATTGATAAAATCCATGCCGTGCTGATGATACATAAAAACATACCACGGCGCGGCGACAAGCGCTAAAAGCGCCGTACCGCTAAACAAACGGCAGCGAGTCAGCACGCGCCAATCGCGCCGCCACAGGAGGAATAAGGTGATAATCAGCCCCGGCAGCAGCACGCCGACAGGTCCCTTCGTCAGCACCGCCAGCGCCGCGCTGACGTACATTACATACCAGTCGGCCGCCTTACCGTCGCGATATCCCAAATAGAAAAACAGCAGCGTCGCGCTGAAAAAGAAAAACAGTACCGCATCCGTAATAACCGATTTGCTGATGAGGAAAAATTCCACGCTGCTCAAAAGCGCCACGCCGCTGTAAAAGCCGACGCGCTCGTCGTACAAGCGCCTACCGCCCCAGCAAACCAGCCCCAGCCCCGCTAAGCCGAATACGGCGGGAAATAACCGCGCGCCAAATTCCGTAAAGCCGAACAGCTTAAAGCCCAACGCCGTCAGCCAATAAAACATTATCGGCTTGTCGTACCAATAGCGCCCGTAAATTTGCGGCGACAGCCAATCGCCGCTCACAACCATTTCTTTAGCCGTCAGCGCGTAATTGGATTCCACGCTGTCGGTAACAAGCAGGCTGCCGTTGCAAAAAAACAGCAGCAATACGGCAGCCAGCCACAAGCCCAGCCAATACTTACTCTTCATAAAAATCCCCCTTAATAATCGCTGCATTATGCGCTCATTATAACCAAGCGTTCTTAATCGATTATTAAGAGGGTGTTCATTTTAATTTAAGCTAAGCTCAAAAACAGATTTTGGAGTAAGCAAGGTGATATCACTTATTTCGTTGATATCAAAACTGCCTTTATATAGATTGGTCACTGTAATTTGTAAGCGATGGTTAAAGTGTACCCCTTGTTGTCTACCTTCTTTATCCCTTTTTCCACAAATAAATCGCTCAGATTGCACATATTGGACACCTCGCTTTTCAGATTTGTGGTCATGGTGATGTTGAAGCCTTTGCTTATTAGTTTCTGCTTTTGGGTATGTGGTATCCCAGCAGGCAGCTCTGCTATGATTGTGGTTATAAATTTGCCGGGACGAAGGATCTGTCAGTTCGTGAGGCGGATGAGAGGTAAAGCCGAAAAATATCTCTATCAAGAAAATTGCTATCTCCATCATTTAGTGTTAAAATGATGGAGATAAAATAAAAATGAAGGAGATAATTATGAGACATTTTGATTACAGGAAAACTCCTGAAAAACTGTTGAATATGGAGATAGTACAGATGCTTGGGCGTATTCATGAATATAAGGGAAAACAGGAGCTTTTTATTGAAGCGAATAGCGACGAATTAAAAACTCTGCTTGATGTTGCACTTATCCAGAGTACAGGCGCGTCAAACAGAATTGAAGGTATTTATACAAGTGATAGGCGTTTGGAAGAGTTAGTCAGCCAAAAATCTGAACCCAAGAATCGTTCTGAACAGGAAATTGCCGGGTATCGTGAAGTTTTGGCAATAATTCATGAAAGTTATGAATATATCGCTGTCCGTCCTAGCGTTATTTTGCAGCTGCACCGGGATTTGTATTCCTTTTCGCAAAGTGCGATAGGTGGCAGATATAAAAATTCTGATAATGTTATTGCTGAAACAGATGCTAATGGTAATCAGAAAGCAAGGTTTATTCCGGTTCCTGCATTTCAGACTGAGGAAGCGATGAATGAACTTTGCAGCAATTTCTTTGAAGCATGGGAAAAAGATCGTATAGATAAGCTGTTACTTATTCCTATGTTTATTTTAGATTTTCTCTGTATACATCCTTTCAATGATGGTAATGGGCGTATGAGCCGCTTATTGACTCTTTTGCTTTTCTATAAGGCCGGTTATATAGTTGGCAAATATGTAAGTATAGAAATGCTTATTGAAAAAACAAAAGAAACTTATTATGAGGTGTTACAATCGAGTTCAAGCGGTTGGCATGAGAACGAAAACAGTTATGAGCCATTTATAAAATATTACTTGGGCGTAATATTGAAAGCATATGATGAATTTGAGAACCGGGTGGGACATTTGATTGATCGGAAGCTTTCTAAACCTGCTCGGATTAAAGCCTTATTTAATAATAAAATTGGAAAGATAACAAAAAAAGAAATTATGGAATTTTACCCGGATATCAGCAAGGTAACTATTGAAAGGACTTTGACAGAACTTGTAAAGAGCGGCTATATTACAAAAGTTGGGTCTGGCCCGTCTACAGGATATGTACGGTTGTGAGCTGTTGGTAGTTCACTATAATTTACTCGATGGAACCTTCAGGAAACTTTGAGGTATCTTGCATGAAAAAAGGCTGTCACATCGACGAAGCTCTATCGTCAGGTGTGACAGTCTTTGGTTATCGATAGTCCCTTTTGTATTTTTAATTTAAGCTAACCGCAAGCATTAGTCGGCAAAAGCACTTGCACAATCGTGCCGCGCGGCGTATTATCGAGCAGCTTGATGCTGCCGTGATGCTGCCGCCCTATGGCCTGCGCCAGCGACAGCCCCAACCCCAGGCCGCCCTGACTGCGGCTGCGCGCTTTATCCACGCGGAAAAAGCGGTCGAAAACCTTCTTTTTATCATCGTCGCTGATGCCGCAGCCCTCGTCCCGCACCTCCATGAGCAAGTAGCCGCGCTGCATAGCCACCCGCAGCGTCACCGCCGTACCGGAAGGCGAATATTTACTGGCGTTATCCAATAATATTACCAGCAAGCGGGTCAGCGCCGCTTCGTCGCCCATAATGCGCAGGCCGCCGTCGATTTCCGTCAGCAAGGTCTGCCCTTTGGCGGCGCACACCAGCTCCAGCTTCTTAGCCGCCCGGCGGCACAGCTCGCTCATATCCACGTCCGCCATAGCCGCGATCAACGCGCCCTGGTCGCTGCGCGCCAGCTCCATCAGATTTTCCGTGAGCCGCGTCATGCGCAAAGTTTCATCGTGAATCATGGCGAGCGATTCTTTAGCAAAGTCGCTGTAACAGCTGTCTTCGTCCTCCTGCAAGCTTTTGATAGCCAGCCGGATTACGGCCAGCGGCGTGCGCATTTCATGGGAAGCGTCGGCTGTGAACTGCTGCTGTTTGGCGTACATGCGGCTGACCGGCAAAATCGTGCGCCCCGCCAGCCAATAGCCGAAGAAGCAGGCCGCTAAAAACAGCGCCGCGGCGACGCATAAAACTTTAAACAACGTATTGAAGGCCGCCGTATAATAAAATTCTACGTTTTTAAACATATACAGGCTGCCAATTCTTTCGCCCCCGCGATCAACCGGAACCACCGCCGCCAAATAACGGTAACGCGACGCGACGTCCTCGCCCACGCCGTGCATGCGCAGCAGCCTCGTTGAATTAAATTCGCGCGGCCAATCGTTGCGATGATTACCAATAGCGCGGCCCTGCGGCCCGCTGCCCAACTGGTCCAGAATAACCGTTTTGCCGTCGGTTCCCACAAAATACGCCAGCATCCGCCCCTGCCTGATCGCGTCGTTGGAGCAGGGAGCTTCGCCGCTGTTCAGCCATTCTTCCACCTCGTGGTGCGCCTGAGTAACCAGGCCTTGCTTTTCGTGGTCCAAAATCGCCCACCAGATGAAAGCGTAAGCGGCCGCCACCACAAACAAAATCAACGCCGCAAAAATACCCGCGTAAATACAGGTCATGCGGCGGCGCAAATTTTCCACCAGTTTATTCCACATAATAGCCAACTCCGCGCATCGTTTTGATTAGCTCCTCGTTGTTCAGCTGGGCTATTTTTTTGCGCAGCAAACGGATATGCACGTCCAGATTATTATCCGTAACGTCGCTGTCAATGCCCCAGATGCGGTCCTGCAGCACGGCGCGGGGAATAACCTGCCCCTTGTTGCGCAGCAAAAATTCCAGCAGTTTGTATTCGCGCGGACGCAGCTCCACGCGCTTATTTTCATAAACGAGGCAATAAGTCGCCGCCTCCAGAGTATACGCGCCGCAGGTCAGATTATCGGCGACGTACTGGTCGTGACGGCGGCACAGGGCGTGCAGCCGCGCCGTCAGCTCTTCAACGTCGAACGGTTTGACGAGGTAATCGTCCGCCCCGGCGTTGAGCCCCTGCACCCTGTCGGCCACCGCGTCCCGCGCCGTCAGCAAAAGTATTTTGCCCTGGTATTCTTCTTCGCGCAAGCGCTTGCATAAATCGAGCCCGCTAAGCCGCGGCATCATCCAGTCCAGCACCGCTACGTCGTAGCCGTCGCTGTAAATTTTTTCATAAGCCGCTTCGCCGTCCTGCACCCAATCGACAGCAATGTTACGCTTGCGCAGCAAAACGCTCAGTAGCTTGCCTAAATTCAAATCGTCTTCAGCTAATAAAATTTTCATAGCGTTATCCTCCCGCTGATATTATACCACAGTACAGCTTATCAGCTTCAGCTTAATTGTAGCTTAACTTTGAAAAATTTATGTTGGGCATGACAAAACAATATAGACCTACTGAGCACAAAAAATCCGCGCAGCTTACAAACTCCTGCGCGGATAACGGTTCTTTTAAATTTTTAGCTTGCCGCTCCTTACTTGGAGCGATAAATCACTTTTAGCCTTACCAACGAAAGCTATTGATTGACTGCGTTATTAATTCGGCATAGCCGTCTACCGGCAAGGTAATGGCCGCTATGTTGTATATAAATTTACCATCCGGTACGCTTTCCATAATAAATACATAACCTTTACCGTTTCTTTTGAAAGCGAATAAAGTGAAATAAGCGTCATGGTTATTCAGCGTTACACGCTGCTGCGACACAATCTCCCCGTCCATAGCAGCCGCCGCTTTAGACCCATACTCAAACAACCATTCTCCCAATCTATCGTCTGCGACCGAAATATCTGCTCTATTTGCCATTATAATATTAATCATAGCAAATTCGTCTTTTCCATGAAAAATCATAGGAAACTTGATTTCCGGATTGATTCTGAAAGTATCTGGAATCAGAATACTATAGCCGTATTCCGTATTCCTGTATTGTGCTAACGACTTAGCCGCCGCCCAGCAGGGCAGACTAAAAAATAACGCGCATACTAAAACCAGCGCCTGTATCTTTCGTTTCATCCTCTGCTCCTCTTATCAATAAAAACGCTACGTTATCCGCCTATTTTTGAATTGAAGCGGCTTTATCAAAAATCCATCAAAGCGTTACAGTTTATATATCTTTTCAATGCGAATTTTATCTTCATCCTTTGTTTTAATCCAAACCGTATCCGGCTTTCCATTTTCTATCGTATAAACGACTACCGCAGGATATATTTCTTCAAAAGTATCATTGATTCCCATTGTTTTAGTTAACAAGTCCAATAAACCTTTTGCCGGTTTTTTCCTGCCTATCCAAAGCTTGCACACATAATGCTTGGACGTAGGCGCGGAAGCTTCCGTCTGCTTATTCTGTTTTTCAGCTTGAAGCCGCATTTTTTGCAAAACCAAGCAGCCGTCATGCAAGGTCCCTGCGCCAAAATATTTTGCCAGCGCAGCGTTGACTCCTTTCCTAATACGTTTAGCAAGCTGTTTTTCTTCTTTAGAAAATTTTGGGATTGCTTCTTCAGCATTGAATATATAATCGTCATCTAACAGCTCTACCGGCAGAATTGAAGTTAACTTAACGTCGTATGCAGCCTTGTCTAATTTAAAGCTGGTTAAAGACGCTTCTGCTAATCTTTTATCTTCCTCTTCATTATTTAATTTATTCTGCGCAGTATCGTCGGTTTTCTGATTATTAGCAGGCTGCTCATAAGGATTCGCCATATTATATACATCTTTAAATAACTCTCTGTAATATTCTCTTAATTCGCTATAACTTTCTTTTTTTACTTGTTCTGCAATTTCGGGAGGGGCCTCAGAAATGTCAAAATCTTCATTTATTCCATTATGATTTAAAGCAACTTGTAAAATTCTTTCTGCTTTTGCAAATAATTGCTCCGGCGTCCCAGGGCCATAATATTGCCGCGGATCCCATCGGTTATATTGCTCAATATATTCTTTAGGATATTTATAATGAACTTGTATAGTTTCGGCTCCATATTGCCTTTGAGTACCCAATGTTATCCATGCAGAATCAACGTACCCAATGCCTTGATTATACAAATATAAACTTTTTTGGGGACATAACGCTATAGTATATGATACTGTTGGCATAGAGTCAACAGTCACATTGCATGCGCTGGCAGCATTAACAATAAACATACCACCCAATGTTAAACCCAATAATTTTTTTGATAATCTCATCATAACGGCTCCTTTCCTTTTTCCAATTACTTTATTTTTCATCATACGCAGTACCGTCCATTCTTCCCCACGCTATTCATAAACGAAAGTAAGACGACAAAATTTTACACGCATCACTCTACTCAAACGGCGTTATTATTTCTCTTCTGCGCAGCTTCAAATATTCCATTCGTCGATTGACTGCAGGTATTCTTTTACTACCGCCACTTCATCTAATGTTCCATTTTTTATCACAGGATTTCGAGCTAATTCGCTAAAATAATGCCATTGATTATTGAACCTATTATGCATTATCAGGTTACTGCCCGCATCATATCCTCTCGTTTCAAGTCTTAATCTTTGATTAGGATAATCAACAATATATTCAATCACAGCAAAAGGATACTGTATGTTTCTCGTCCAACGACAAAAACGTAATTCCCCATTTTGAATCCTAATGGAATTGGTAGGAATAAACGATTCACTACTCTCGCTATATTTTTCATACGCAATTATCTCTCTTTTATTCGCAGCTATGCGCTTAGCATGCTCTTCCATGGCTTTTCTTTCGCGTTCCTTACGTTCTTCCTCTTGGCGGCGATATTCGCGCTCCTCCTCCTGACGGCGTTCTTCTTCCTTTCGCTTTTCTTTATAAGCAAAGTCGTTCTTTATTTTGTATTTATCCCTAAAAATTTTAGCGTTATCTTCAAACTCCTTATACAATCCTAGAATTTTAGCAACATGACCATCCTGATTCTCGCTGTCGAGCATGGCGCAAATAATCTCAAGACGTTTGCTCTCATTCATATATAAAGATTTCACTTCATCTGCCAGCTGCTTATCCTTTGCCAGCCTCAAACTGTCTATACGAGTAGCCAGCTGCTCCTGCAGTTCCTTACTTTCCTTGCGTCCCAGCTCCCAATAGCCGCGGCCTTTAGAGGTATCAACAAGTATTTGGTCAATCTTCGTTTCGTTAGCGTCCAAAACTGCAAAATATTCCTGCGGCGTAATTTGCTTGCCCCCGCAGCCCGCTATAAGCAAAACGCTGCAACATATCGTTAAACACCATAAAAAAATCGTACCTATCCCTTGCCGTCTGCTTTTCATCATCTATCACCTGCCCTTAAAATACTTCTATTACCTCGCTTACTTAAAGCCTTCCTTACTAGCAGCAGCCGTCGTCGCTATTTGCCAAATTTGCAAAAAAGTCTGCGTTAAGGAGCTGTAATTTTTCATATCAGCCAGCGCCGCCCGCAATGAAATGTATTTGACGCCTTGCTTGCGCAAAAAAGCATTTTCGTCGGGAACAATATAAATTATTTCAGCTTCATCACGAAACTTTTCCTGAGCAGCTTCCACACGCTGTGCCTGCTGAGCGTAGCGTTTTTTATTGCCTTTGACAATTTCCATATAATCCCCATACGTCTCGGAAAATTCACCGGCTTCGGCCAGACTCCGGTATTTTTCAAGTTGTTCTCCTTTCACAGACCCTTTGTCTGTTTTCAATTCCACTAAATACATTTTATCGGCGCAGCTCAGCAAATAATCAATACAAAAAGAGCGCTTATTATCTTTGTCTATATCAACACGATGGCTAAGTATAGGATATTCCTTAACAACAAATTTAAAATCTTCGCAGTTCTCTTTGCCCAAAGCTTTACTTACAAGTTCCACGACTATTTCCGGCAATAATAACGTATCGAAGACTACTTCTGCTTTAAATCTAGGCGTTCCATAATCAATCTTTAATTGCTCCAGAAACCTTTCCCAATATTGTTTATTTGCCAATACATTTTCATACATTTAATCCACCTCCGCAAACACTATATGATTATCGTCAAGATTCAGCAAATTATCGCTAAATTTTTATCTTCTTTCAAAAAGAATTATATCACCTCGTCCCCCCCAATCAAGCTAAAATCCGCATTGAGCGGATTTTATTTGAGCGCTGACGCGCTTACGATAAACTAGCGTCTTAAAGCAAATTACTAGTCATTACAAATCCAGTTTTGCCAAAAATTTTTAGAATAAATCTTTTAAGTAAATTTTTTGCCGCAATTTTTAGGCTAAGAAAAAAAGCTGCCTGCGTCAAAAACGCAAAGCAGCTCCAAAACATCAAACGCCCCGGCGCTGTCTGCACAGTGCGCTGGGGCGTTATTTTTATAAAATTTTTCTTCAGACAACGCTGCGTTACGGGAAAAGCAAACCCCTTTTACTTATACCTGTTCAGTTCCACCAGCAGCTCGCCGTAAACGCCCTGCTTATCAGCCAGCATCAGGTTCAAGGCCCACATCCTCTGACCGATATCGTCCTGAGTACGCGCGGCCTGCAAGGGCCGCCGTCCTGCCTTAAAGAGCAAAATCCCCTCGCCCTCCAGCAGCAAATACATATCGTCGCGGCAATAAGCCTCCAGGCCCGCGTCGGCAAACAGCACCGTCAGCATCAGCATATCGTCCATGCGCCAGCATTCCAAACGGTAAGCGCGGCCGTCGCTGAGTTTGCCGGTTTTATAGCCCACGTCCATAACGCCGTCTTCGTCAGGCTCATAGGGCGAAGGCACATAATCCACCCGGCAGGGAGCAGGAAAATTTTTAATCAGCATAGCAAATACTCCTTTTAACATTGCGCAAGGCGCGTTTACATTATTTTTTAACCGTTAAATATTGCAGCGAGCGCCTTCAGGCTGTTTTTGCGCCTTTAAATATTGCGCCAGCATGGTATGGGTAATGTTGCCGACAGGATAAACCTTCTCCAAGGCCTGCGCCGCCGGCAGCCACACGGCTTCGTCCACCTCGCCGGACAGCGTGAAGTCTGTTTTTTCAGCCTTGGCCATAAAGCCCAGCAGCAGCATTTGCTGGTCTTCCACCCAGTGGCTGCAAATAAAATGCAGGCTGCGCGCCGTAACGCCAATTTCCTCCCGCACCTCGCGCACGGCGCAGGCTTCGGCCGTTTCGCCGGGCTGCACATAGCCGGAAACAAAATTATAATAGTCGCTGGACAGATATTTTTGCTTGAGCAAAGCGACTTCGTCCAATTCGTCGACCACCATGGTAATCGCCACCACGGGAAAAATTTCAAAATAAGGCTTATGGCAATGACTGCACCAAGGCGTCGTCCCGTCGTCGCCGAAGGGACGGCTGTCCAGCCGCCTGCCGCATTGAGGACAATAAAAAAACTGCATAAGCGTCTCCTCAAAATTACTTGTTTACAGCAAAGCGCCCCGGAGCTTTGCAGACTCCTGAGGCGCTTGCCAATAAATTATTCCTGCTCCGGTTTATCGGCGGCAGCTTCCGCCGGTTTTTCGCCCGGCAGGTTATATTTTACTTTAATGTCGCGATAACGGCTCATGCCGGTTCCGGCCGGAATCAGCTTGCCGATGATAACGTTTTCCTTGAGTCCCAGCAGCGGGTCGACCTTGCCCTTGATAGCGGCGTCGGTGAGCACGCGGGTCGTTTCCTGGAAGGAAGCGGCGGACAGGAAGGAATCTGTTGCCAGAGAAGCCTTGGTGATACCCAGCAGGATGGGGCGGCCTTCGGCCGGCTCCTTGCCGGCCTCGCGCATAGCGGTATTCTGCTCCTCAAATTCCGCTACGTCCACATACTCGCCCGGCAGCATCGTGGTATCGCCGGATTCGTCGATACGAACCTTGCGCATCATCTGACGCACCATTACCTCGATATGCTTACTGTTGATATCAACGCCCTGAGACTTGTAAACGCCGACAACCTGGGAAACCAGATAATTCTGCGTAGCCTTCACGCCGCTGATACGCAATACGTCGTGAGGATTGAGGGAGCCCTCGGTGATGCGGTCGCCCTTGGCGATAACGTCGCCGTCGGCCACGGCCAGCTTAGCGCCGTAAGGAATAGCGTATTCCTGGCCCAGACCGTCCTCGCCGGTTACGATTACGCGGCGCATACCACCTTCTTCGATAATATGCACGCTGCCGCTGTTTTCGGTAAGAATGCCAGGATGCTTGGGCTTGCGCGCTTCAAACAGCTCCTCAACACGCGGCAGGCCTTGGGTGATATCGTCGCCGCCGGCAACGCCGCCGGTATGGAAGGTACGCATGGTAAGCTGGGTGCCGGGTTCGCCGATGGATTGTGCGGCGATGGTGCCGACAGCTTCGCCTACGTCGACGTTCCTGCCCGTAGCCAGGTTGCGGCCATAGCATTTGCGGCAGACGCCGAATTTAGATTTACAGGTCAATACGCTGCGAATCTTAACCTTGGTGCGCAGCTGGCAAATGCGTTCGGCAATCGGCTCGGTAACGTAGTCGTTAATATGGAACAGGACTTCGCCGTTTTCGTCCAGAATATCCTCCGCCAGATTGCGGCCGATAATACGGTCGTGCAGGGATTCGATAATGGTCTGATTCTTTTTGCCTTCGGTGATGGCTTCCACTTCGATACCGGCAATATCGTTATTGCGGATACGGATTTCCTTCACAGTGCCGTCGTGCAAAATAGCGTCGATAACAGCCTCGTTGATAGCGGCTCCTGCCGGTACCAGAACCTCGCCCGCGCCGTTGACAATGTCGGCTGCGGCTTCCTTGCCGTCGAAGTTGTGCATCATAGCTTCCTTGAGCACCTTATGCGCGAACTCGTCGCTGATATTGATGCGGACAGGCTCAACGTCCTCGCCGTTCATATCTTCAGTAGAATACAGGCTGATTTCTTCAACCTTGGCTCCGTTAAGCTTAGCGAACAGCTCCTCGGTAATGTTGGTATCCGCCTCGGCAATTAAATTGCCCTCTGCGTCCAGCACGCCGCTGGCCAAAGTGCGGCCCATAATTCTTTCGCGGATTTTATTCTGGCTGGCGCCCAAAACGGCTTTGCTCAGACGGCTGCGCTCCTTCACCAGATTCATACCCACAACGTCGCAGTCGTCCTCGCGCACGATAACGTCCTGAGCGACGTCTACCAGACGGCGGGTCAGATAACCGGAGTCGGCGGTACGCAACGCAGTATCGGCCAGGCCTTTGCGCGCGCCGTGAGAAGAAATGAAGTATTCCAAAATGGTCAGGCCTTCGCGGAAGTTAGACTTGATAGGACGGTCGATGATACGGCCGGACGGGTCGGCCATCAAACCGCGCATACCGGCCAGCTGACGAATCTGCTGCTGGTTGCCGCGGGCGCCGGAGTCGGCCATCATGTACACGGGGTTGAACTTGTCCATGGTGGATTTCATCAACGCTTCCGTAACCTTGTCGGTAGCCTGGTTCCACAGCTCGATAACCTTGCGGTAACGCTCGTCGTTGCTCATCAGGCCGCGGCGGAACATACGCTCTGCCTTATCGACTTCTTTTTCCGTTGCGTCCAGGATAGCCTGCTTTTCGGCAGGAATCTTAATATCGGAGGTAGCGATGGAAATACCGGACTTGCAGGCGTTATCATAACCCATTTTCTTAACGATATCCAGAATTTCGGCAGTACGCAGATTGCCGAACAGCTTATGAGCTTTGGCAACCAGTTTGCCCAGCTCTTTCTTGTTGATCAGCTTGCCTAAATGCCACTCCTCGTTGCCGTCGGCGTCTTTTTCCTTATGGAAGTAACGCATTTCTGCCGGCAGCTCGCCGTTGAAAATGGTATTGCCCACGGTCGTAGTAACCAGGGATACGCCCTCGTTTTTCGGCTCGTCAAAAATTTCGCTGTTGGGAATATATACTTTAATCAGCGCCTGCAAATCTACCGCGTGATGGAAGTAAGCCAGCTGGGCTTCGTCAACGCTGCTGAAGCGTTTGCCCTCGCCGAAAGCGCCCTCCTTCACGATAGTCAGATAGTAAGCGCCCAAAACCATATCCTGGGTAGGTACGGCGACAGGCTTGCCGTCCTTGGGAGCCAGAATATTATTTACGGACATCATCAGCATACGCGCTTCGGCCTGAGCTTCTACGGACAAGGGCAGATGGACGGCCATCTGGTCGCCGTCGAAGTCGGCGTTGTAAGCGGTACATACCAAGGGATGCAGCTTAATAGCGCGGCCCTCGGACAAAATAGGCTCGAAAGCCTGAATACCAAGTCTGTGCAGCGTCGGCGCACGGTTCAGCAGTACGGGGTGCTCCTTGATTACATCCTCAAGGATATCCCAAACCTCGGCCTCGGCGCGTTCCACCTTACGCTTAGCGCTCTTGATATTGGTTGCCAGTCCGCTGGAAACCAAACGCTTCATAACGAAGGGCTTGAACAGCTCCAAAGCCATTTCCTTCGGCAGGCCGCACTGGTGCATTTTCAGTTCCGGGCCGACAACGATTACGGAACGACCGGAATAGTCGACGCGCTTACCCAGCAGGTTCTGACGGAAGCGGCCCTGCTTGCCCTTCAGCATATCGGACAGGGATTTCAAAGGACGGTTGCCGGGGCCGGTTACGGGACGGCCGCGGCGGCCGTTATCGATTAAAGCGTCCACAGCCTCTTGCAGCATACGTTTTTCGTTGCGCACGATAATATCGGGAGCGTGCAGCTCCAGCAGGCGTTTCAGACGGTTATTGCGGTTGATAACGCGGCGGTACAAATCGTTCAGGTCGGAGGTAGCAAAGCGGCCGCCGTCCAGCTGTACCATGGGGCGCAGTTCGGGCGGGATTACCGGCACAACGTCCAGAATCATCCATTCGGGACGATTGCCGGATTTCAAAAAGGCTTCGCAAACCTCTAAACGGCGTACTGCGCGTACCTTGCGCTGGCCGCTGACTTCCTTCATCTCGGCGCGCAGCTCGTTAGTCAAAGCCGGAAGGTCGATCTCCTCCAACAGCTCCTTAACGGCCTGAGCGCCCATGCCTACGCGGAAGTCATCGCCGTATTTGTCGCGGGCTTCCACATATTCGGCTTCGGTGAGCAGCTGCTTTTTAGCCAACGGCGTATCTCCCGGATCCAGTACGATGTAGCTGGCAAAATACAGCACCTTTTCCAGATTACGGGGAGAAACATCCAGAATCAAGCCCATGCGGCTGGGAATACCTTTAAAATACCAGATGTGGGACACGGGCGCAGCCAGCTCGATGTGGCCCATGCGCTCGCGACGCACCTTGCTGCGCGTAACCTCAACGCCACACTTATCGCAGATAATACCCTTATAACGGATACGTTTATACTTGCCGCAATGACATTCCCAGTCCTTAGTAGGGCCAAAGATTCTTTCGCAGAACAAGCCGTCGCGTTCCGGCTTTAAGGTTCTATAATTGATGGTTTCCGGTTTTTTTACTTCGCCATAGGACCAGGCTCTGATCTGATCAGGAGAAGCCAAACCGATACGCATAGAAACGAAATTATTTACATCTAACAAGAATCGTTCGCTCCCTTCTCTTAATTATTGTCGTAAGCATCCAGGTCGATGTCCGGAGTTTCTCTGATGGACATGCCGTCCGGATAATTACCTACGTCGGCAATAATATCTGAAATATCGTCGGTGGAGTCATTGTCAGCATAATCGTCAGGCTGTTCGCCTGCATTTTCTTCATAATGGCTTTCCATATTGCCTATTTCGCGGACGTTGGTTTCTTCGTCGCTTTCATGCACGTTGACCTCGTCGTCCTCATCGTCGCGCAGGGAAATTTCTTCCTCGTCCTCGTTGAGTACTTTAATATCCAAACCGATGGACTGCAATTCCTTAACCAATACCTTGAAGGATTCAGGAATGCCGGGATCGGGCACGTTTTCGCCCTTCACGATGGCTTCGTAGGTCTTAACGCGGCCAACCACGTCGTCGGACTTCACGGTCAGAATTTCCTGCAAAGTGTACGCGGCGCCGTAAGCCTCCAGCGCCCAAACCTCCATCTCGCCGAATCTCTGGCCGCCGAACTGCGCCTTGCCGCCCAAAGGCTGCTGCGTAACAAGGGAGTACGGTCCGGTGCTGCGGGCGTGAATCTTATCGTCAACCAAATGGTGCAGCTTCAGATAATAGGTGAGGCCGACGGTTACCGGGTTGTCGAAGGGTTCGCCGGTACGGCCGTCATACAATACGGTCTTAGCCGTCTTATCGATACCTGCCAGCTCCAAAGCGTCGGCAATATCCTGCTCGTGCGCACCGTCGAAGACAGGCACGGAAATCTGTACGGCCTTAATGCTCTTGTCGCCGAATTTATCTATCTCTACAGTCTTAGGCATGCCGTATTTTTCTACGTCGTAGCCGTATTTAGTCAAGCGCTCAACCAGACCTTGGGCGTCGTTTTCAATCTGCATGCCCAGAGCGCGGGCAGCCCAGCCCAAATGGTTTTCCAAAACCTGGCCGATATTCATACGGGAAGGTACGCCCAAAGGATTCAGTACGATATGCACCGGCTCGCCGCTGGGCAGGAAGGGCATATCCTCGCGGGCCATAATGCGGGAAACGACGCCCTTGTTGCCGTGACGGCCAGCCATCTTATCGCCTTCGGAAATTTTGCGTTTTTGCGCGATATGTACGCGTACCTGCTCGTTTACTCCCGGCGGCAGGTCGTCGCCGTTTTCGCGGCTGAACACCTTAACGCTGACAATCTTACCGGCTTCGCCGTGGGGTACGCGCAGGGAACTGTCGCGTACTTCGCGGGCTTTTTCGCCGAAGATGGCGCGCAGCAGGCGTTCCTCTGCGGTCAGCTCGGTTTCGCCCTTAGGAGTAACCTTGCCTACCAGAATATCGCCGGGGCGCACCTCCGCGCCGATGCGGATAATGCCGCGCTCGTCCAGATCCTTCAACGCTTCCTCGCCTACGTTGGGCAGCTCGCGGGTAATTTCCTCTTTGCCCAGTTTGGTATCGCGGGCGTCGCAGTCGTATTCTTCAATATGAATAGAAGTAAAGATATCAGCCTTGACCAAATCCTCGTTCAGCAGAACGGCGTCCTCGTAGTTATAGCCTTCCCAAGGCATATAAGCGACGATAACATTGTGGCCCAAAGCCAGCTCGCCGTGGTCGGTTGCCGGGCCGTCGGCCAGAACCTGCTTTTCCACTACCTTATCGCCTTTGAAAACGATAGGACGCTGGTTTACGCAAGTGCCCTGGTTGGAGCGTTTGAATTTCAGCAGCGGGTAAATATCCACTTCGCCGTTTTCCGCACGCACGCGAATTTCGTTGCCGACAACGCGGATTACTTCGCCAGCGCGTTTAGCCAGTACGCAAACGCCGGAGTCGACGGCCACCTTGTATTCCATACCGGTACCGATGATCGGGGCCTGAGTACACAACAGGGGAACTGCCTGACGCTGCATATTCGCGCCCATCAAAGCGCGGTTCGCGTCGTCGTTTTCCAGGAAGGGAATCAGCGCCGTTGCAATGGACACTACCTGCTTAGGAGAAACGTCCATTAAATCGCAGCGCTCCGGAGCGATGGAAAGTACGTCGTCCTTGGCGCGGGCAGTAACGCGCTCGCCCAGGAAATAGCCTTCGTCGTCCAAGGGTTCGTTGGCCTGGGCAACGATGTACTTATCCTCTTCGTCGGCAGTCATATATTTAACTTCGTTGGTTACGCGTTTATGTTCCTTATCTACAATGCGGTAAGGAGTTTCCATAAAGCCGTATTTATTGATAACGGCGAAGGTGGACAAGGAGCCGATCAAGCCGATGTTCGGACCTTCAGGCGTTTCAATGGGGCACATACGGCCATAGTGGGAGTTATGTACGTCGCGGACTTCGTAGCCTGCGCGTTCACGGGACAAGCCGCCGGGGCCCAGTGCGGACAGACGGCGTTTATGCGTCAGCTCGGCCAGCGGATTGTTCTGGTCCATAAATTGGGACAGCTGGCTGCTGCCGAAGAATTCCTTAATTGCGGCCACAACTGGACGGATATTGATTAAAGCCTGCGGCGTGATAACTTCGGTATCCTGAATGGACATACGCTCGCGCACTACGCGCTCCATGCGCGCCAAGCCGATGCGGAACTGGTTTTGCAGCAGCTCGCCTACGCAGCGCACACGGCGGTTGCCCAAATGGTCGATATCGTCGCCGGTGCCGTAACCGTCCATCAGGTTCAGCAGATAATTAAAGGAAGCTAAAACGTCTTCTACCGTAATAATATGCTTCTTTTCATCGATACCGGTAGTAAAGAGCATCCGCATGGGCTGCTCGTGGTGCATAACCTTCAAACGACGCAGGCCTTCTTCGGCGTAAACGCCGCTGGCTTCTACCTTATCCAGATTTTCCTCCGTCATTTTAGTGCCTTCCGGCAGAATAATTTCGCCGGTTTCCTGATCCACCAAAGGCTCTGCCAGCACCGTGCCTTCCAAACGATGGCGCCAGCCCAGCTTTTTGTTCAGCTTGTAACGGCCGACGCTGGCTAAATCATAGCGTTTATTATCAAAGAAAGTAGCTTCGATGAGGGAAACGGCGTTTTCCAGAATTGTAGGCTCGCCGGGACGCAGCTTTTTATAAACCTCCAGCATAGCCTCGTCCCTGTTTTTAGTGGTATCCTTTTCCAGGGTAGTAATCAAAGCAGGGTGCTGACCAAAGCAGGAGATAATCTCGTCGTTGGAGGACAAACCCAAAGCGCGCAGCAGCACCGTAGCGGGCAGCTTACGGGTGCGGTCTACGCGGGCATAGATAACGTCGTTGACGTCGGTTTCATATTCAATCCAGGCGCCGCGGTTAGGAATCACAGTTGTGCCGTACAGCTTTTTGCCGCTGGGGTCGATGGTAGCGCTGTAGTACACGCCGGGAGAACGCACCAGCTGGCTGACGATAACGCGCTCCGCACCATTGATAACAAAGGTACCGGTTTCGGTCATCAGCGGAAAATCGCCCATAAATACGGAGGATTCCTTAATTTCGCCGGTATCCTTATATACCAGGCGCACTTTTACGTTCATCGGAGCGGAATAAGACTCGTCCCTTTCCTTACACTCCTCAACGCCGTATTTAGGCTCGCCCAGGCTGAAGCTTTCAAAATACAGCTCCAGATTACCGGAAAAGTCTTTTATCGGAGAAATATCATGCAGAATATCTACAAGACCTTCCTTGATGAACCACTCATAGGATTTCCTTTGAATGTCGATCAAATGAGGCATGGGCAATATTTCTTTAATTCTGGCATAACTATACCGAGTTCTGTCACCTACTTGAACCGGTTTAAACATGTAATTCCTCACCCCTTCGTTTATTCTTGAACACATTAAAAGCAGCGCATCCAATCGTGACAAAAAAAACAAGGTTCTTACCACAAGGACCTTGTCTGTTGTCTGCGATGATGTGCCTCATCCTTCATTATAAGCAAGATACGCCGTTCAACCACTGACCCGGCAATATTTGTTGTCAATTACACCTGCACTTACTGATAGTGATGTAGTATGATATGTTATCACATTACGGGCAGTATGTCAAGAAAAAATTTTAAGCAAAGTCACTATTCGCAATCACCGCTCCGCTTGTACCTCGAAGGCTTTGCCGTCCGTCGTCACCGTCAAATTGCCGCGCTCAAACGTGGTCATGACGCGCGCTCCCAAATGCTGCAAGCTGCCCACGACGTTTTTATTGGGGTGGTTATAAATTTTGAAAGCGCCGCAGCTTATCAGCGCGTACTGCGGCTTTACGCGGCTGATAAATTTATAAATGGACGACGTTTTGCTGCCGTGATGCCCCACCTTGAGCACGTCGCTTTTTAAATTATCGCCGTAACGCTTTTGCAATGCGTCCTCCACAGGCGCTTCGGCGTCGCCCGTAAACAGCATAGTAAACTCGCCGTAATGCAGTTTCATCACGATGCTGGTATTATTCAGGTTTTTCAAATCCTTGGCGGCAATAAAATCTCCCGGCGACAGCACCTCCAGATAATAGCCCTTGCCGAAATCCACCTTATCCCCCGCCTTGAGCACACGGTTATGATAATGCCCGGCCCGCAGCTCCCGGTTCAGCCACACGGAGGTCTGATTTTTCGTATTGGGCATAGCGTTGTCATAAATATTGCTGACATTATATTTGCCTGCCAGCCATTTGATATTCCCCATATGGTCGCCGTGGTGATGGGTAACGATGACGGTGTTGATTTTGTCGCGTCCTGCCTGCACGCCAGCCTTGGCCAAAGCCTGCTCCAAAGCCGGACGCCCGCCCTTGCCCGTTTCGTCCTTGCGGCTGTCGCCCACGTCGATCAGCACGTTGCGCTTGCCGTCCTGCAATAAAATAGCGTCGCCCTGCCCCACGTCCAGCACGGTAACGCGCAGCTTGCCGTCGGGAACTTCCTTATCCGGCTCCGCAGCCTGGCCCACAAGCTGCTCCCAACGCGGCAGGCCCTGCTGCACCGTGGTACGCGCCTCCTGCCGGTACGGCTCGTAAACTAAATTGTAAGCGAACATGGCGATGATAAAAGCCGCCACAATCTGCATAATCAATTTTATTTTCCGCATAAGCTCACGCTCCTGAAAATTTTATTTTAATTTGCGGCTTGCTTTCGCCAGACTCGCCTGAAATTAAATTTTTGGCAGGCAAAATGATTCTGACCATCAAAAATCCATAAAAAAATTTTGCCGCTGCTCCGCATCGCTGTGTACAACATTATACCATAACAAACGAAAAACGTACACAGGTACGCATACCCATGTACGTTTTCAGAAATAACAACGCCGGCGCTATTTTATTTTTTCGGCGTGATGGCAAAGACGCGAGCGGGCAGGCCGGTAGCGCCTTCGATGCGCGGCCAGGCGGCAAGCAGCAGCGCTCCCGCCGGAGCCACCTTATCCAGATTATTCAGCACCTAGATTTGAATTTTGCCCTTGCTCAGCACATAACGCTCGCAGGCCAAATCTCCGGCGGCGGCAGCAGCGGCGCTGGCGTCCGTATCTAAGGTTTCGTGTCCGTTGGCGGCCGCATTGCGTTCTTCATAAATATATTGCAAAGCCTCCAGCGACCAGCCGGGGAAGTTCTCGCTGCCATCGGCGGCAATGCCGCTCAGCTTGTCCATATCGGGCCAGTTCTTGCTCCAATCGGTGCGCAAAGCCACAAAAGCGCCGTCGGGAATCGGGCCGTACTGCGCTTCGTAAGCTTTAATGTCCTCCACGGTCACAGCGCAATGCACGTCCTCGGCAACCTTGGCAGTAACGTCGATTATACACAAGGGAAAGAGCAGCTGGCCTGCGCCAAATTTTTCGGATAAAGCCGCGCCCTTGGCGAAGTGACCCGGAAAATCGATGTGCGTGCCGAACTGCCCGGGGAATTTAAAAGTTTGAATCAAACATTCCAGCATGGGATTGCCCCAATCAAAACAGGTCTTAGCCAGCTCTACGCTGCCGGCAGGAATCCCCGCCCAAAAGGGACTGTCGTTATTCAAGGAATGGGACAGCTCCACCCATTCGTAAGCGTCCGATTGCAATTCCTGCAAAATATTCCATAATTTAAAAATCATTTTCAACGCCTCCTCACAAAATCATCAAACCAATAGCCTAGTAAATCGGTGGGCTAATTGTATCATCAAACAGCTTCTTTGTAAACAAAAAACGTCTTAAACCCCGTAATGAGATTTAAGACGTTAAGTTTGTAACATTATTTAGGTGTCTGTACGTGCAGCTGCGCCAAAGCTTGCTGCGCGGCATGCTGCTCGGAATCCTTTTTAGTGCGACCCTTGCCCTCGCCGATTACGCGGCCCTGAACCATTACCTCAGAGGTAAAAACCTTATTATGCTCCGGTCCGGTGCTGCTCATCAGCTGGTAGCTGATATCCACATCGCCGTCGCGCTGCAAAAATTCCTGCAAGCGCGTTTTATAATCGTTATAAATACCGTGACGGCAAATATAATCGATCTCCTGCCGCATCATCGCCAACAGGTAGCTCTGCACTTTTTCAAAACCTAGGTCCAAATAAATAGCGCCCAGCACCGATTCAAAAGCGTCTGCTAAAATGGAGGGACGCTCGCGCCCGCCGCTCAGCTCCTCGCCCTTGCCAAGACGAAGGTAAGCTCCTAAATTGATTTTTTTGGCGTATTCAAACAGAGAGGTTTCGCATACCAGATGAGCGCGCAGCTTCGTAAGCTGGCCTTCGGCTAAATCCGGAAAATTTTGGTACATATAGGTGCTGACAATTACGCTCAGCACCGAATCGCCCAAAAATTCAATGCGCTCGTTATGCTGCGGTTTGGGAGTCTGCTTGGCCTCATGGGCATAGGATGTATGGGTCAGAGCCATATCCAGCAGCTCCAGGTCATGCATATGGATACCCAGGCTGTCACAGAAGCCTTGCAGCTGCTGTTTACGTTTATCCTGCATTACTATCAACCTGCTTTTTAGTCAACGTATTTTTTGAAAACAATAGAAGCGTTGTGGCCGCCAAAGCCCAGATTATCGCTCAGAGCTACGTTTACTTCTCTTTCGCGGGCTACGTTGGGAACGTAGTCCAAATCCAAAACGCCTTCCGGATCGTCCAAATCTTTATCGCGGTAGTTGATGGTCGGCGGAACGATGCTGTTTTCAATGGTCATAACGGTAGCGATAGCTTCTACCGCGCCGGCAGCGCCCAGCAGATGGCCGATCATGGATTTATTGGAGCTGATGCACAGCTCGTAAGCGTGCTCGCCGAAAACCTTTTTAAAGGCGATGGTTTCGCCCAAATCGTTGCGGTGAGTGGAGGTGCCGTGAGCGTTGATGTAATCGACTTCTTCCGGTTGCACACCGGCGTCTTTAATGGCAGCCTGAATGCAGGCGGCCGGAGTTTCGCCGGTCGGATCGGGAGCGGTGATATGGTAAGCGTCGCAGTTCATGCCAAAGCCAACCAGCTCGGCGTAAATATGCGCGCCGCGGGCTTTAGCGTGCTCCAGCTCTTCCAGAACCAAGACGCCGGCGCCTTCGCCCATAACAAAGCCGTCGCGCTTTTTATCAAAGGGGCAGGAAGCCTCTTCGGGATGCTCGTTATTGGTGGACAAAGCCTTCATGTTGGCAAAACCGGCAATAGCGATAGGAGAAACGGCAGCTTCAGCGCCGCCAGCCAGCATTACGTCGGCGTCGCCGTACTGAATGGTGCGCAAAGCGTCGCCAATGCAGTTGGTGCCGGTAGCACAGGCAGTAACAATCGCCGTGTTAGGCCCCTTCATACCGGTAGCGATAGCAATCTGACCGGCGGACATATTGGGAATTTCCATGGGAATGAAGAAGGGGCTGATCTTGGACGGGCCCTTGTCGCCGTATTTCAGGGATTGCTCCAGGAAGGTATGGATGCCGCCGATGCCGCTGCCAACGCAAACGCCGCAGCGCAGGGGATCTTCCTTGGTCATGTCCAGCTTAGCGTCCTCGATAGCCAGTTTAGCCGCAGCCACTGCAAAGTGAGTCACACGATCCATACGCTTGCCTTCTTTTTTATCAATAAAGGCAGTATAATCAAAATCCTTGACCTCACCGGCAATTTTTACAGTAAAACCTTCCGTATCGAATTGGGTAATATGACCAATGCCGGACTTACCGGCAACCAGATTGCCCCAGAATGTATCCTTACCAATACCGATAGGGGTTACAGGGCCCACGCCGGTTACTACAACTCTTCTTTTACTCAAAATTGTTCACCTCACACTAAATTTTTGCTATTTCTTCTTTTATGCGTCTAAAGATTTCCTTAACAGGCAAAATCTCTTTAATTTTCCACATATTGGCGCCCGTAAACACCAGGCCCGTTTCCACGTCGCCCTGCTGCGCTCTGGTTAAAGCGCGGATAATACAGAAGCTGTGTGTGCAATGCTTTAAGCACAGGTCGCATTGGGTAGGTTTGGGAGCTTTATTTTCCAAAGACAACTGCGCAAAGGGATTGCGGATTGCGCGTCCCTTATAGCCCACGGGGCTGTCAATCTGCACAACGTCTTCTTTAGTCATTTTCAAATAAAATTCTTTCAGCGCAGGCGCGCCGTTGGATTCCTCACTGGCGGCAAAACGGCTGCCCATCTGCACGCCGCTGGCGCCCAAATTCAAAAGATCTGCCACGTCGCGTCCGCATACTGCGCCGCCTGCGGCAATAACCGGTATATTAACGGACTTTACAATTTCCGGAAGTATCTCTTTTATGGACTGTTGGGTACCAAGATGTCCGCCCGCTTCCGTGCCTTCCACAACGATAGCGGATGCGCCCAGCTTCTCAGATATTTTAGCCAGCTTAACAGATGATACGATAGGTACTACCTCAACGCCATATTTACGTCCGACGGCAAAAATATCTCTTGAAAAACCGGCGCCGGCCACGATTAAGTCAATTTTCTCTTGTGCGGCAGTAGTTATAAGGCCTAAAAACTCTCTGGCTGCAAACATGGCGTTGATACCGATAATGCCTTTGCCTCCGGTCAATTTCCTTGCCAAACGAATTTCTGTGCGTAATTCGTCAAAGCTCATACCGGACGCAGCGATAAGGCCGATACCGCCTTCGTTTGCTACGGCCGCTGCCAAACGGGCAGTGGAAAGCCTGATAGCCATGCCTCCTTGTATAATCGGTACTTGAGCTACAAGCTTACCGATTTTCAGCACTGGTAGTTTCAACAAATATCCCCCATTTCAGGACTTAAGCAGCTTGTGCCGGGGAACCGCGAAGGTTCCCCCAACATAAGCCGGCAAAGAAAATTACAATGAAAGAATTATTTCTCTTCATCCAGCAGCTTAACAGCGTCAGCTACGGTGCGAATCTTTTCTGCTTTTTCGTCAGGAATTTCTACGCCGAATTCCTCTTCGAAAGCCATGATCAATTCAACGATGTCGAGGGAGTCAGCGCCGAGGTCATCGATGAAAGCGGATTCCATCTTTACTTCGTCAGCGTCAACGCTCAGTTGTTCAACAGTGATGTCTCTTACTTTTTCGAAAGTGCTCATTACGATTCACCTCCTTCCAATGGCAAATTTGCAGGTTGCCCTATTACATTACCATACCACCGTCGACATGTAAAGTCTGTCCGGTTATATATTTGGCATCGTCGCTCACAAGGAAGACGACAGCCTTGGCAATATCGCTGGTTTCACCCAATCTATTCAGCGGAATATTAGTCAGCAGTCCTTCGACCACCTTGTCGGAAAGCACGGCGGTCATATCGGTTTTGATGAAGCCGGGAGCCACGGCGTTGACGGTAATGCCGCGGGCGGCCACCTCTTTAGCCACGGCTTTGGTAAAGCCGATTACGCCGGCCTTAGCTGCGGCGTAATTAGCCTGGCCCGCGTTGCCCATCAAGCCCACTACGGAGCTGATGCTGACAATGCTGCCGGCCTTTTGCTTCATCATATATTTTACGGAAGCCTTGGTGCAATTAAATACGCCTTTCAGATTGGTGGTCAAAACGGCGTCCCAATCCTCTTCCTTCATACGCATCAGCAAACCGTCGCGGGTAATGCCCGCGTTGTTCACCAGAATATCGATGCGGCCAAATTCCTTAACTACTCCATCCACCATAGCGGTAGCCGCTTCGTTGGAAGAAATATCGGCCTGAATAACCACAGCCTTGCGGCCCATGGCTTCAATCTCGGCTGCCACCTCTTTGGCTGCCGCTTCGCTGCCGGCGTAGTTTACGGCTACGTCCGCGCCTTCGGCTGCCAGCGCCAAAGCGATAGCGCGACCAATGCCGCGGGAAGCGCCGGTTACAAGGGCTTTTTTGCCTTCTAATTTCATAATTCTTCTCTCCTAAATCTCTCCGATTTTATTTTGCGAAATGCGCCAAAGTTTTTTCCAGGCTGGCCGGGTCTTCCACGTTCAGAGCGGTCATGCCCTTGGCGATTTTCTTGGTAAAGCCGGTCAATACCTTGCCGGGGCCAACCTCTACGAAAGTATCCACGCCGCCTTCCACCATATGGCGGACGGAAGTTTCCCACAGAACTGGCATAGCTGCCTGCTTAATGAGCAGCGCTTTAATTTCTGCGCCGCTGGTTACCTCATGCGCGGTTACGTTAGCCACAACGGGAACGGTAATATCCTTAATCTCAATGGGAGCCAGAACCTCAGCCAAACGCTCGGCTGCGGGCTGCATCAGCGTGCTGTGGAAGGGAGCGCTTACGGGCAGCAGCACGGCGCGCTTAGCGCCTGCTGCCTTCAAAGCTTCGATAGCCTTATTCACAGGATTTACAGCGCCGGCAATTACCACCTGGCCGGGGCAGTTAAAGTTTACTGCCTGTACGGCTTCGCCCATTTCAGCCTCTACATTGCGGCAGATTTCCACAATCTTTTCGCTTTCCAGGCCAAGAACGGCCGCCATGCTGCCCTCGCCTACGGGAACGGCCTCCTGCATGAACTGGCCGCGTTTATTAACGATGCGGACAGCGTCGGCAAATTTCAGCGCGCCGACGTTCACCAACGCGGAATATTCGCCCAAGCTGTGGCCTGCGGCAATATCGCAGCTCACGCCGTGTTCCTTCAAAACGGCGGCGCAGGCAATGCTGGCAGTCAAAATAGCCGGCTGGGTATTAAAAGTCAAACGCAGCTGATCCTCCGGTCCTTCAAAGCACATTTTGCTGATGGAAAAGCCCAAAGCGTCGTCCGCCTCTTCAAAAATTTGCTTTACCACAGGATAAGCGTCGTAAAAGGCCTTGCACATGCCGACGGTTTGGGAGCCTTGTCCCGGAAATACGAATGCGATCTTGCTCATGGGAATAAACCTCGCTTTCTTTAATTATACTCTCTAATTGCAAAACCATCTATAAGTAAATGCGATATTCCAAAAAAATTATTACTTGCTCCACTTGAGCACGATAGAAGCCCAGGTAAGACCGGCGCCGAAGCCGTCCAGAATAATATTGTCGCCCTTTTTCAGCTTGCCTGCCGCCTGCGCCTCGCACAAAGCGATAGGGATGGAAGCGGCGGAGGTGTTGGCGTATTTATCCACATTCACCCAAACCTTATCCATGGACATTTTCAGGCGTTTAGCTGCAGAGGTAATAATGCGGTAATTCGCCTGATGCGGGAACAGCATATCCAGCTCCTCCGGCTTCATATTAGCGTTAGCCAAAGCGCGTTTCGCCGTTTTGCCCATAATCTGAATGGCAAATTTGAAAACTTCCTGGCCGTTCATATGAATCGTGTGGTCGTTAGCCGCTACGGTTTCTGCGGTAGCAGGCTGACGGCTGCCGCCTGCGGGCTGCAGCAAATGCTTGCCGCCGTTGCCGTCCGCGCCCATATCGATGCCCAAAACGCCGTAGCCCTCTTCTACCTCGCCGATGACGGCAGCGCCTGCGCCGTCGCCGAACAGTACGCAGGTGTTGCGGTCGGTCCAGTTCATAATGCGGGACAGGGTTTCCGCGCCGATAATCAAAATTTTATTATACAGGCCGCTTTTAATCATCTGGCTGGCAACTGCCAGGCTGTAAACAAAACCGCTGCAGCCGGCCGCCAAATCAAAGGCAGCCGCGTTCTTCGCGCCCAGGCGCGCCTGCACCAGACAAGCGGTGGACGGGAAAATATAATCGGAAGAAGCCGTGCCCACAATTACCAAGTCCAGCTCTTCAGCGCTTACGCCCGCGTCCTTCAACGCTTCCACAGCAGCCTTATAAGCTAGGTCGGAGGTTGCCTCCTCAGCAGCCGCAATATGGCGCTGTTTGATGCCGGTACGCTCGGTGATCCATTCATCGCTGGTCTCGACAATCTTTTCCATATCCTTATTCGTGATAATTTTTTCAGGAACGTAATGTCCTACACCTAAAATACCAACTGCTCTTGTCATTGATCTATTTCCTCATTTCTTCTGAGATTCGGCAATCCTTTGCGCGATAATGCTTACTACGTCCTGATCGGCAAAATCCATAGCCACGCGGATAGCGTTGGTGATGGCCTTGGCCTTGGAGCTGCCATGACAGATAATAAAGGGAGCGCGGATGCCAAGAAGCAGCGCGCCGCCGTATTCGGCAGGGTCCAGACGTTTTTTCAGCTTGCGCAGCGCGGGCTTAATCAAAAGTCCGCCGATTTTAGCCAGCAGCCCGCCGCTTAAAATAGCTTCCTTGACCAGCGTCATAATAGCGCCCGCCAGGCCTTCGCCAAACTTCAACACGACGTTGCCCACAAAGCCGTCGCAGACCACTACGTCCACCGTGCCCTTATTGATATCGCGGCCCTCTACGTTGCCGATAAATTTTATCGTTTTGGCTTCCTTCAGCAAAGGGTAGGTTGCCAAAGCTTGTTCGTTACCTTTAGTTTCTTCTTCACCGATGTTCAAAAGTCCTACCCGCGGCGCAGAAATTTTTAAGATTTTTTCTGCATAAACCGTGCCCATGATGGCGCTCTGCACCATATGCTCCGGTTTGGCGTCCACCTTGGCGCCGCTGTCCAGCACTACGGTAGTACCGGTCAGGCTGGGAATCGGCGTAGCGATGGACGGACGTTCCACGCCCTTAATGCGACCCACGCCGAACAGCGCTGCGGCGACCGCCGCGCCCGTACTGCCTGAGGACACCAGCGCGTCGCATTCCTTATTGCGCAGCAGCTTAGCTGCCACCACAATAGAAGCGTCCTTTTTCGATTTAACCGCGATAGCAGGATGCTCGTCCATAGCGATCACTTCGCCGGCATGGCGAACAGTTATCTTCGGCTCGTTGGCCGCATGATACTGCTCCAGCAGCTCGCGAATGATCTTCTCATCGCCTACCAGCACCGTTTCACAGCCGTAGGCCTTAACCGCGTTGACTGCGCCTAAAACAAGCTCCTTGGGACCGTAATCGGTACCCATAACGTCTACTGCGATTTTCATGCTTCCTGCTCCCTTTCATGTTTATCCCGGTTGTCCAACGAAACAATAATAAATTTAGCACGAAAAACTTCTTCGTTATTGCTTTTTATGGATACAAAAATATAATACTTATCCAGGCGGCGGTGAGTCACAACGGCCTTCGCCACCAAAGTAGCTCCCGCGTTGACAGGAACCTTGTACTTGACGTTGCCGACGGCTGTCAGCGCCAGCTCTGCGTCCACCACGGCCAAAGCCAGGGTATTGGCCATAGCGAACATATAATAGCCCCGCGCCACGCCGGTCTTGTCCAGTACCATATCGGCTGATATCTTCAGCGTAGAAATGCCCGCCTTATTAAGCTCCAGATCCAGCAGCTCGCCCACAATATCCTTTTTATCGATAGCGCGAACCTTGGTCTGGGCCTCCTCGGCCATAGTACGGGTGCGGGCGCGCAGCTCCGGTATGCCCAGCGCCACGCGGTCCAAACGGATGGTCTGCACGCTGACGTTCAAAAGCTGCGCCAGCTGCTCGTCCGTGCTGAAGGGATTCTCCCGCAGCAGCTTCTTTAAGCTTTTATGACGTATTAACTTTTTTGAAGAGTTCATTACCTCACCCGCTTTTTAGTACCAGCTCATAATATCTGTTTTTATTATAAAAGCATCCGCAGTATTTGGCAACCCCTTTTTGTAACAGAACTATGAAAAAGCTTCGATTTTTTTACTTAGTCAATTAAAGCTCCTACGCAAAAAAACTGCGGGAAAAGTAAAAAGCCTCCGGATTTCTCCAGAGGCTTAAAGGTCTTGCTTATTCAGCGACAGCAATGACTTGCTTGCCGTTGTAGTAACCGCATTCAGGGCAAACGCGATGCGGCATTTTCAATTCATGACATTGCGGGCATTCAACCATGCCGGGAACGCTCAATTTCCAGTTAGCACGACGTCTATCGCGGCGGGCTTTGGACATTTTTCTCTTAGGTACTGCCATTTCTCAATACACCTCCTCAGTGCTATGAAGTGAAATTTAATTTTTGATGAATTGCTTTAATGCCGCCAGCCTGGGATCAACCGTCAGCCTGTCGCAGCCGCAGTCGCCTTCGTTAAGGTCGGCGCCGCACACCGGACAAAGTCCCCGGCAATCAGGCTTACACAGAGCCTGCATGGGCTCTGCAAGCAGCAGCCCTTCACGAAGCGGTTCCGTTATTTCAATAACGTCCGAATCGTAGACAAAAGCATCATTTTCAATATTTTCAGCACCGGCCGGATAAAATTTTTCCACCACCTCTGCCTCAGCGGCAGCCGTAAATTCCTTCAGGCAGCGTCCGCAAGTACGCTTAACCTGTCCCGACAGCCGCGCTTTCAGCAGCAGCACGTCGCCTACGTTGCTTATCGTTCCTTCCAGCCTCACGCTGCCCATAAGCGCCATTTCCTCAGGCGTTATTTCCAGCTCGGCAGGCTCCAGCTCGAAAGCAAGGTTCTTGGCTCCAACCAGTCTTTTCTTGATTTCTGCGACATTTATCTTTATCATATTTCACCAATCGTTACAATTATAGCGGTCTTAAAGCTCTTTGTCAAGGAAAACCTCTGGACAAAAGCTAAAAATCAGCGTTCAAATTTTGCCTACAGCTTAATGATGCGGCGGCAAATATTATAAGTATCGCGGGCGATTACCAGTTCCTCGTTAGTCGGAACCACAAAAATTTTCACGCGGGCGCGGCGCACGCTGATCTCCCGCTCCTTGCCGCGGATTTTATTCAGCTCCGGGTCCACGCGGGTGCCCAAATATTCCAAGCCGTTGCAAATTTTATCGCGCATAAAGGGAGAATTTTCGCCCAGGCCGGCCGTAAAAACGATAGCGTCCACGCCGCCCATAGCGGCCACGTACCCGCCGATATATTTCTTAACCTTGTACGCAAAAACGTCGATAGCCAGCTGGCTGCGGTCGTCGCCGCGGTTGGCCGCGCTTTCCAAATCGCGGAAATCGCTGGACAAGCCGCTGATGCCCAAAATGCCGCTGCGCCGGTTCAGATAATCGTCGATCTGCTGCGCCGTCATATTTTCCTTTTCCATCAAAAAGGGAATGATGGCCGGGTCAATCTCACCGCTGCGCGTCCCCATAATCAGGCCCTCCAAAGGAGTGTAGCCCATGCTGGTGTCGATGGATTTGCCGTATTTGATGGCCGTAATGCTGGCGCCGTTGCCCAAATGGCAGGTGATGATGCGCAAATCGTTCATATGCTCGCCCATCATTTCCGCCGCCCGCTGAGCCACATATTTATGGGAGGTGCCGTGGAAGCCGTACCGGCGCAGGCCGTACTTAACATACATTTCGTAGGGCAGGCCGTACAGATAGGCTACCTTGGGCATGGTCTGATGGAACGCCGTATCGAACACCGCTACCTGGGGCACGCCCTTCATAATCTCCATGCAGGCGTTAATGCCGTACAAATTAGGCGGATTATGCAGGGGAGCAATCTCGCTGCAAGCTTCGATGCCGGCCAGCACGTCCGAAGTAATCAGCACGCTGTCGGTAAAGCGCTCGCCGCCGTGTACTACGCGGTGGCCTACGGCGTCGATCTCCGACATATCGCCGATAACGCCGTAATCCTTATCGGTCAGCGCCCGCAAAGCGATTTTAATGCCCACAACATGATCGGGAATTTCCTCTTTAATATCGATAGTATATTTTCCTGACGGCGTGTGCTTGAGAGTGGAGCCTTCCATGCCGATGCGCTCGATCAGGCCCTTGGCCATTACCTTTTCGCCTTCCATATTTATCAGCTGATATTTAATGGAAGAGCTGCCGCAGTTTACTACAAAAACAATCATGATATGCCTCCCGGAAGGTCAGAAAATAAACGTAACGTCAAAGCTTCCTGTTAAGGCAAGCTGCTTCGCTTTAACCATAATATTAGTATACACTATTTCGGGCAAATTGAATAGTGAATATTTTGTGTATACATGCTATAATACCCTTAATCATGCTGTGAAAGGAGCGCACAGAAATATGCAGCCGCAGAACTTGCAAGCCACAGGCATAGTCGCCGAATACAATCCTTTTCATAACGGCCATTTATACCACGCGCAAAAAGCCAAAGAGCTTACCGGTCAGCCCGTCATCGCCGTCATGAGCGGCAGCTTTATGCAGCGCGGCGAGCCGGCCTGCTTAAATAAATGGCAGCGCGCCGCGCTGGCCTGCGCCAACGGCGTCGATTTAGTGCTGGAGCTGCCATGCGCCTTTTCCCTGCGCAGCGCCCAATATTTCGCTCAGGGCGCAGTGCAGGCGCTCAAAGCCACAGGCTGCGTAAGCGCGCTGGCCTGCGGCGCAGAAACGGCGTCCCGCGATTTTGCAGCCTTAGCCAGGCGTCTGAGCAGCAGCGATACGCAAAGCCAAATCAAGCGGCTCATCCAAAAAGGCAGCGGCTACGCGGCCGCCTGCTCCCAAGCCTTAGGCGATATCAGCCAGCCCAACGATATTCTGGCGCTGGAATACTGCAAGGCTTTGCAGGGCACGGATATCGTCCCATTATTTCTGCAAAGGCTGGACGCGGGCTACAACAGTACGGAAATAAGCGGCAGCATGGCCAGTGCCACCGCCATCCGCCGCTCCTTAAGCCAAGGCGACGGCTCCTGGCGGCAGGCTGTGCCCGAAAATGTCCGCGCCGCGCTTGCGTCAGCGCGTCCAGGCTATGACCGCCGGCTTTTCTGGCAGCTGCTAAGCTATCGCCTGCGCCTGCTCGCTCCCAGCCAAATAGCGGAACGCTGCCAGTGTGGCGAAGGGCTGGAAAATTTGCTCAAGCAGGCCGCCGATTGCTCTTCCTTAGACGACGCCCTGCGCCGCTGCGTCAACAAGCGCTACAGCGCCAGCCGTATCCGCCGTTTGTTTTGCCAGCTGCTGCTGGATAAACCCCGCAGCTTTTGGGAACAGCCGCAGCCGGCCTACCTGCGCGTGCTGGCCTTTAACGATACCGGCCGCCTTTTGCTGAAAACCATGAAGCAAACGGCGCTGCTGCCCCTCATCACCAAATTGGGACACGCTCCCACGCAAAACCGCAGCGAAGCCTTCGTCCGACAGCTTGAACTGGACCTAGCCGCCACCGACCTGTGGTCCCTTGTGCAATACGACGACAGTCTGAACAGAACGGGAAACGATTTTCTGCTGTCGCCGCGTTATGTAAAAATTTAATCCAACTTTCCCTTTTCCATCTGCTTTTGCCCCTCGTATCATAAACGCCGAAGGCAGAAAACTATACTGTACCGCAGCGAATTAAAGCGAACATGCTTTTCCCATCGCGTTTTGCGAGAGGAAACATAAATATCAAAAAAGGTAAAGAAAAAAGCAAGCGCCAAACGGCACCTGCCTTTTATTTTTGCAATTTGCTGTTTACTTTTATTCTTCTTCCTCAGGTTCTTCAGGCTGCGGCTCTGCAGCCTGCCCATTCAGCACGTTGCGCATCTCGTTGCTGATGTTTTCGCGGTTATCGGCCATGCCCTGCAAAGCGCTCTGTAAATTTTCGCCCAAATAGGCCAGCATATCGTCGGCATATTGCAGGGAATCGTGCTTCACCCGCAGCGCGTAATCGTCGGCGGCAGCCTTGGTTTCCTCCTGATAGCGCAGCGCGTTGTTTTTGATTTCCTCAGCCACAGCGTTAGCCTGCTTAACGATTTCCTCCTGCTGAATCTTCGCGTCGGCTTCGGCCTGAGCTGCGGCCACAATCCGCGCAGCCTCGTCCTTAGCCTGCTGCACGATACGGTCGGCGTCGGCGTAAGCCTTGTTGACAATGCTTTTCTGCTCCTCTAAAACCTGGGTAGCGCTCTTTATCTCGCGGGGAATCGCCTCTTTTAAATCCTCGATAAGATTAGCCAAGTCGCTTTCATCCAGCAGAATTTTTTCCGTAAACGGCACGTTCTTAGCTTCGGCAATCATATTATACAGTTCTTCAAAGAGTCTGTCCAAAGCTACGTTAGTATTATTGCGTTCAATCATTTCCGTCATCTCCGCACATCATTCAAACTTTTCACAAACATGCTTGCGCACGCGTTCTTCAATACATTCGGGCACCAAATCCTTCAGCTGTCCGCCAAAGGTTGCCAGCTCGCGCACACCGGAGGAGCTGACGAAGGAATACTTGGCGTTGGTCATAATAAACACCGTTTCCAAGCGGCAGTCTATTTTTTTCAGCAGCAGCGCCCGCTGAAATTCATATTCAAAATCAGTAAAAGCCCGCAGGCCCCTGACGATGAAATGAGCCTCCTCCTTGCGGCAAAACTCGTTCAGCAGCCCGGAAAAGCAGGTCACGCGCACATTGGGAATATGCTTGGTGGCCTCCTCCAGCATTTCCACGCGCTCCTGCATGGAAAACATGGCCTTATCCTTACCGGGATTATGAAAGACGCTGATAATCAGCTCGTCAAACATAGCGCTCGCTCTTTCAAAAATATCTATATGACCTTTAGTTACAGGGTCAAAGCTACCTGGACAAACTGCTCTGCGCATAAGCCAGACCTCCTACATTATCTCTGGCTCTTGCCCAAGGCTAAAAGCCACCTAATTTGTCTCTTATCTATTCGACACAAAACGCTAATATCCTTTTTTATTTTAACAAATTATCAAGCTATTCGGCAAATATCTTCCGAAAAGTTATCAGCCCCGCCATAAAATAAAATCCACCGCCGTTTCGCCGTAACGGCTGCCGCGCACCAGCTCGCATGTGGGCGGCAGCGGCGGCAAGGGGTCGTGAGCGGAACGCTCCACTATTAAATAACCGCCCGCGGCCAAAAAAGGACTTCGCTCCAGCACAGCCACAATCTGCTGCACCCAACCCTTGTTATAGGGCGGGTCGCAAAAGGCAAAGTCGAAGCGCTGCCCCTGCGCCGCCAGCCGTTCCGCAATCATCGGCGCGCTGCCCTTGATAACCGTGCAGTCCGCCTCGGCGCGGCATTTGGCAATATTGCTTTTTACCAGGCGCAGCGATTCCTTGCTTTCGTCGATAAAGGTAATGGCCGCTGCGCCGCGGCTCCAGCTTTCCAAGCCTAAATTGCCCGTTCCGGCGAACAAATCCAGCACCTTCGCGCCGATTATTTTGCTGCCGATAATATTAAAAAGCGATTCCTTAACGCGGTCCGCCGTGGGCCGCACATCATAGGTTTTGGGCACGGTCAGCGACAGCCCCCGCGCCCGGCCGGTAATAATCCGCATACTTCCTCCCGTAAATAAATCTATAATTTTACATAACCGATTTTTTCTATAATTTTCTGACCCTGCCAGCTTTGCAATTTTGCAAAACCAAAGCGGCTTCGCTCCGCGCCGCTGAAATTACAAACGCATTTGCCAAAGCAAGCGCGCGCTGCAAAAAATAAAATAATTTTACACAGCGATTCGCAAGCCAAAAGCGAAGCGAGAGCTGATGTACAACATATACCTGACACCCGGCGATTGGCGAGCTGAAAGCGACGACAGAGCCGCGGTAGAAATGGTATAATGTAAGCGATATAATTTGCGAAAGGAGCGCTACCATGAACAAGCTGAAATATATTTTGCTATTCTTCTCGCTCTGCGCGCTCGCTTGTTATTTTGCTTTTTGCAGCCTGCCCTCCGCCCGGCCTCTGGCTGTGCCAAAAACGCAGCCGAACGACCGCGTGCTGCTGCTGCCCCTGGACAGCCGCCCCGTGTGCGGCGCCATGGTGCAAAAGCTGGGACGCTTAGCCGCTATAGATGTAATTGTACCGCCAAAAGCTCTGCTTGACAACTACCAACAGCCTGCGGCTAAAGAAAAACTTTTAGTCTGGCTGGAAGCTAACGCTCCCGCCTACCCCTACGGCATTGTTTCCGCCGACCTTTTGCTCCACGGCGGCCTGCTGCAATCGCGGCAGCGCACCGCAAGCTTCCAGGAGCAAACGCGGCTGGCCGACGCTTTGCAGCAGCTCTGGCGCCGCAGCCAAAGCCCGCAGACAATTTTCAGCGTTATCCCCCGCCTGCTGGTCAGCGACGAGCTGCTGCCCGACCGCTGGTACCAGTACCATCTCATGCGTTATTCCCAGCTGCTGGACATGACGGAAATCAATAACGACCCTTACTTTACGCGCCGGCTTTTAGATTATCAACAGCGAATACCGTCCCCTGTTTTAGAAAAATATCTGAAGCTTTACGAGCAAAGCCAAAGCTTTAACAGCCTGCTGCTGGCTAAGCTCTGCGGCGCGGCTCCGTCAAACGGACTGCCCGCCGTCGTTATCGGCCAGGACGACGCTTCACCCTTAGGTCTGCCCCACCGCAACGCCCTGCGTTTAGAAAATCTCATCGAGCGGCACGGCTGGCAAAACCAAGCCCGGCTTACCTATGGCGCGGACGAAATCGCCGCGCTGCTTTTGGCGCGACGCTATTTGCAAACCGGCAACTGGCAGCCCAAAATCAATTTGCAGTACGCCGACCCGTCTTCGGAATTTAAATACATGCCCTACATGGCCGTCAGCGTCAACGCCGCTTTGCGCAGTCAGGCGCAGCTGCTCGGCGCGCAGCTGGTCGATGATTTACAGGACGCCGATATAATTTGCTACATTAACTGCGGCGACGATAACAGCCGTCCCGGCGCAGCGCAAGTGGAGAATTTGCAAAAGCTGCTGCGCAGCGGCAAGCCTGTGGCCTTAATCGACGCCAGCGCTAATTTTGCCGAAGAAGAACTGCTGCTGCCCCAGCTTCTGGCCCACGACGCGCCGCTGAACCGTTTGGCAGCCTACGCCGGGTGGAACACCTTCAGCAATTCCTCCGGCACGGCGCTGGCCCAGGCCGTAATTTTCAGCGGCCGCCTGCGCCAGCTGCGCAGCGCCCACGCCAGCGAACGGCAGCTGCTCGCCCTATACGCCGCAAACCTGCGCTTCAGCGCCGAACGCATTGTGGAAGATTATTTTTACCAAAAGCGGCTGCACCCATGGCTACGCCCTTATTTGGAAAGCTTCGGCGTTACGCCGACGGCCCTGACTTTAGAAAATAAACCGCAGGTGGAAGCGCGTATCCAAACGCGGCTCAGCCTGGACGCCTGGCTGCTGCTGCACCGTAATTTAGGACGCACGCCCTTTTTCCAAACCGGCAGCGCCGCCTATTATCTGCGCGATTTGACCGTAGGCGCACGCCTGCCCTGGAACCGCATTTTTGAAGTGGATTTAAACGTCGGCGTGCAAATAGGCAAAGGAGTTTCAACTTCTTAAAGAAAGAAAAATATTCCTATCACGTAACGCGATAGGAAGCAAAAGGGCTGCTTCCGCCGGAAAACGGAAGCAGCCGTAATAAGATGTCAGAAAAAATTAAACGCTATTTTTATTTTTTGCTTGAAGTAAGGCGCGCAAAAAGCCTTCGCAGCTTAGTGATGGAACAGGCGCAGGCCCGTAAAGGCCATAGCGATGCCGTATTTATCGCAGGTTTCGATAACATTATCGTCGCGGATAGAGCCGCCTGCCTGCGCGATATATTTTACGCCGCTGCGATGCGCGCGCTCGATATTATCGCCGAATGGGAAGAAGGCGTCGCTGCCCAAAGCCACGTCCTGCAGCTGAGCTATCCAGGCCTTTTTCTCCTCGCGGGTCAAAGGCTCCGGCTTTTCCGTAAAGAAGTTTTCCCAAACGCCGTCGGCCAGCACGTCCTCATAATCGTCGGAAATATACACGTCGATGGTGTTGTCGCGGTCGGGGCGGCGGATGCTGTCCTTAAAGGGCAGAGCCAAGACCTTGGGATTCTGGCGCAGCCACCAAATATCCGCCTTATTGCCCGCCAGACGGGTGCAGTGTACGCGGGACTGCTGTCCTGCGCCGATACCGATGGCCTGTCCGTCCTTCACATAGCAAACGGAATTGGATTGGGTATATTTCAGCACGATTAAAGAAATCAATAAATCGCGGGCGGCGTTGGCCGGAATTTCCTTATTCACGGTCGGGCGTTTTTCCAGCAAGGCTTCAGTAATCTTCGCTTCGTTGCGGTCCTGCTCAAAGGTAATGCCGAAAACCTGCTTGCTTTCCGTCAGCTCCGGTTTGTAATCCGGGTCGATTTTAATAATATTATACGTTCCCTTACGTTTGGTTTTCAAAATAGCCAGCGCTTCCTCGGTATAACCGGGCGCGATAACGCCGTCGGAAACCTCGCGGGCCAGCATAGCAGCCGTTTCCTTATCGCACACGTCGGACAGCGCTACAAAATCGCCGTAAGAGCTCATGCGGTCCGCGCCGCGGGCGCGGGCGTAAGCGTTGGCCAAGGGCGACAGCTCCAAATCGTCCACATAATAAATTTTTTTCAGCGTATCGCTCAAAGGCAGGCCCACGGCGGCTCCCGCAGGGCTGACATGCTTAAAGGATGCGGCGGCGGGCAGGCCGACGGCCTCCTTCAATTCCTTAACCAGCTGCCAGCTGTTAAAGGCGTCCAGAAAATTGATGTAACCCGGACGGCCGTTAAGCACCTCGATGGGCAGCTCCTGTCCGTTGGCCATGTAAATCCGCGCTTTGGCCTGATTGGGATTGCAGCCATATTTCAAAGCTAATTCCTTCATTAAATATTCCTCCTCATCGCTTCTAAATTACCGGCAAAAAAGAAAAACCGACGCACTGGTACAAAAATTTGCCCAGACGGTCGGCCGCACCGGTCATACTCCCCTGTGGTGAACCACTTCCGTCAGTTATATGACCTACTGATAAAATTATAAAATCTCACGATATTTTTGTCAATATTTTACACGCCCGTACCGTCAAAGCAAGGCACAAAATCCTCGCAGGCCGCCTCGCCCTCCTGCACAAAGCCGTCCTCGATGGAGCTGGCCATTAAATAAGCTTCCGCCTCCGCGTATTCCGCGTCCGTCACCTTGCGGTTGATTTCCGGATATTCGGCGGCGCGGCCGCAGGGAATATACTGGTGCATCAGGCTGAACATCACCTGCCCCGGCCTGAAGGTTTTGGCTACCCAATCGATAACCCGCCTGGTATTATCGAGCATCCCCGGCAGAAGCAAATGGCGGATCACCACGCCCTTGGTCAGCAGGCCGTCGCCGTCCAGTTGGTAATCGCCCACCTGCCGGTACATTTCCTTAATCGCTTCGGTAGCAATGCGGAAGTAATAAGGCGCGTTGCTGTAATTTATCGCCGCCAGATCGTCGGCATATTTCAAATCGGGCAGATAAATCTGCACCTTGCCCTGCAAACGGCGCAACGTATCCTGCGCTTCAAAGCCGCTGGTATTATACACCACCGGCACGGGCAGCGGCGTGTCCAGGCTTTGGATAATCGCTTCCGTAAAATGGGTGGGCGTGACCAGATTGATATTATGCGCGCCCCTGGCGATCAGCTCCTGATAAATTTCCCGCAGCCGCGCCACCGTTATTTCCTTGCCGAAGCCCTTGCAGCTGATATCGTAATTCTGGCAAAAAACGCAGTGCAGATTGCAGCCGCTGAAAAAAACCGTGCCGCTGCCGCGAGTGCCGCTGATGCAGGGCTCCTCCCACATATGCAGGCCGGCGCGGGCCACAATGGGCTGCATCCCGCAGCCGCAGCTGCCGAACATACCGTTGGTATCCGCCATATTTTCCGGTCGGTCAACGCCGCAGCGGTGCGGACAAACGTAACAATAGGTCATCGTAATCATCTCCCATAGTTATTGGCAAATCTTGCCAGCCCAAGTCAAAATTTCTTCGGCATACTTTATAGCCAAATCTGCATCTTCCGCTAACAATTCTAAGTCGTTGGGATAACGAACAGAAATTCCATAAGGTGTTAATGAAGCGGCGCAATCATAAATTCTATCAGATATCTCAACCATATTTTTTATCTGATGAAGCAAAAAAACAAGCTCATGTCTCCTCGGCAAACCACCCTGAGCACCTTTGTAGACAATTATAGCTTTTATTGCTTTTTCGGCACACTGTTCACAATGATAGCAAATAATCTCTACTGGCTGCGGCTTCATAGCTTGCAAAAATCTTGCTGCTTCTAAATCGCGGGCTGCATAATTCAGCCATTCTTGAAAATCATTTGCCATATACAAGTACTCCTTTTCTTGCAACCTCGTTTTCAACCGTAAGATTCAAATTTTTTCGGCTGTTAAAACGGTGTTCTTTATTCACTATTATGTCTACCGCGCGATTACCTATCCCCATAATTGCTTTATATGCTTTTGTAGTCAAAGATACCATTCGTTCATCAGTATTATCCTGCATAACGACATAAAAATCAAAATCGCTATCTTCTTTTTGCTTTCCTTCGGCAAAAGAGCCAAACAAATAAATTTTTGTGGGATTAAGAGCTTTCACTATACATTCTTTTAATTTTTCTATTTCCTGATTCTCTTGAAGATTTGTACGCACGCCAACACCTCCCACTAATTTTAAACTCCAGCTAAGTCAGCAAAATCATTTACAGCTTCTTTATACTAAAATTATATTATCTCCGTATTTTTTCGTCAACTTTTCTTTAATAGCCGCTATTTCTGCCGAATAGCTGCCATCAAACTCACAAGTCAGAAAATAAAAAGAACCGAACCCCGCTTATTTCAGGATTCAGTCCTCGTTAAAATTAAATAATATGATATTTCTCCAGCTCACGCCAGCATATAAATTGCAATGCCCACAGAAAACACGGCCACAAAAATTTTCAGCGCCTTGACGGGAACTATGCTGGCCATACGGCTGCCAACCAGCACCCCCAGCCCGTGGCTAATGCACACTAACAGCAACAGCCGCCACAGTTCCGCCGCATTCACGCGCGCCAGATAACCAACGCAGGACGGAACGGCAATGAACACCGAATTCAGCAGCGCAATGCCCACGGCCAAACGCGGCGAAACGCCCAACGTCACCAAAAGCGGCATCACAAGAATAGGCCCGCCTGCCCCCGAAAGAGAGCAGACTGCGCCGGTGCTTAATCCCAGCGCCAGCAAAAACCAGGTCTTGTCAACTAATCCGCCGTTATGCGCAGGCACGCCGTCGGCAGCGCAGCCTGGCTTTCGCTCCCGCCGCAAACGGTACAATATAGAAAGCCCCGATAGCAAAACCACCAGATATAAAATAGTTTTAGCGGCGGACTGGCTGATCAGCGCCTGCAAATAAACTCCCGCCACAGCGCCCGCTATACTGCCAACGCTAAGCTTTAAGGAAATATTTTTTTCGAGGTTGCCGGCGCGGTAATAATTATACGAGCCGATAACGCCGGAAACCAGAAACGCCAGAAAGCTGGCCGCCAGCGCCAACTCCACAGAATAGCCCAGCGCGGCCGTGTACAGCATGGGCAGCAGAAAGCCCGCAATACCGCAGATACCGATGCTCCAGCCAATTACGGCATTAGCCGCAGCGATAATTAACAAGGTCATGTCCATAATATTATCTGCCCTGCTCCTTCGCAAGATAGCGCTTGAGCTCATAGCAAACCTCTTCCTTATCCAAGGTCAGGAACTCCCTGCGGCGCAGCAAAAATTTACCGGCCACCATACTGTCGCAAACGTCGCCGCCGCCGGCGCATTCCAAAAGGCTGTTAAGCCGGTTCAAGGAAGAACGCAAATGAATCCCGCTCCAATCAAGGGCAATCATATCAGCAGGCGCGCCGATGGTCAAGCCCCCGGCGTTGCTGGCGCCCTCCTGCAAAAGCCTGCCGCCGCCAAAAGCCATACGCAAAATATTTTCGGCAGGCATAACGGCAGGCTCGGCCAGCCGCGTGCCCCAAAAAGCGTTCATCACGGAGCGGAAAATTTTCATCTCGTTCCACAGGCTCAAGCCGCCGTGAGCCGCGCCGTCGCTGCCCAGCGCCACATGTATCCCAGCCTCCAGCAGCGCGGGAGTATCGGGCACGCCCTTGCCGCAATTACTGAAGGGACAATGCGCGACTTTAACCTTCCTTGCGGCCAGCAGAGCGCGTTCTTTAGCCGACAGCATCAAGCAATGGGCTGCCAGAAAGTTTTCTCCCAGTGCGCCCAGCTTTTCCAGATATGCAAACGGACGCAGTTGGTAGCGCTCCAAGGTATAATTTACCTCGCCGGCGTATTCGTTCATATGCGCCTGCAAGTAGGTTTTGCGCTCCCTGGCCCGTGCCGCAGCGTTAGTAATGAGTTTTTCCGAGCAATTCATCAAAGCTCGCAGCGAATAAAAAACCTTTAAATTACTTTGATTATGAAATTCATCATATAAAGCGTCGGTCTTTGCCAGCGCTTCCTCGGTACTTTCTTTTATAAATGCGGGAAAATTCCCCTGATCCATCGTGGAATGGCTTAAAGCGCCGCGCAGGCCGGACTGCAGATATACGCGGCCCGCTTCCTCCATAAAATAGCCGCCTGCGTCCACAAAGCCGGTAGTGCCGGAAGCAATCATCTCCAAGGCCGCGACCTGAGCGCTCAGCCGCATTTTTTCAGCGGTCATGGCGCTTTCAAACGGCAGCATTATGCGCGTCCAGATCATGGGCAACTCGTCCAGCACCAGCCCTTTGAGCAGCTGCTGTCCGGTATGCATATGGCTGTCGACCAGACCGGGCAGCCACAATTTATCCTGCTCCTGAATTATTTCCCTGGCCTGATACTTATGCGCAGCCTCCTGCGGCAAAATATCCATAATTCTGCCATCCTTGACAGCTACGGACATATGGTCCTTAATTTTCAGACCGTCAGCCAGCACGGAGCAATCATGTATCAATGTATCGCAGATTAAATTTATTTCTCCCAAGGCTAATCACTCCCGTTATCTTAAATAACGCCAGTCCAGGACAGGACAACATTCGCAATGAAGGCAGAGCAAATAAAGGTACCGGTCATAACCAGACAGGCGATTAAAACCATCTTCCAGCCCTGCGCTACGAACTCCTTCAGCTTGTCGCTGATAGAAATACCCGCATAAGCGCCGACCATAGTCAAAGGCGCGGTGAAATTGATTTTGCCTGCCGCGGCAATAACGGTATCGCGCACCGGCGACAGCGGGCAGGCCAGCAGCAAGCCCAAAACGGAACAATAAGCGATAACCGGCAGCTTTAAGGGAATCACCTTGCTCAGCCACACGGAAGCCAAAGAAATAGCCAACAAAATCAGCACTCCGGGAAGAGACGCTAAAAAATCAACCTTAAAGCCCACAAAATTTGCCAAGCACATACCGAAGCCCGCCACTAAAAACATTACTGCCCATTCTAAATAACGCATTATTTCCCCTCCTCTGCATCTCTGGCTCCCTGCGGATTCAAAACCGGCTGCAATTTTTTGTACAGCCAATTACACAAAGGGATACCCACGAACAGCGCCATATAAATACCGTCAATGCCGGAAATAGTTTCGCTGGCGCTGGCCAAAGCGGAAATCTGCGTAGCCATATCCGGAAACATAGCGGTAAGGCTGGCGGTGGCAGAAGCCATCATAATGCCTGCGCCGACGCCTGCGGCCATACCCAAAGCATAGGGATGGAACCAGCCCAGCGCCGCCACAATGGTCGTCATAAAGCCGAAATAAATAGTTCCCACCATGCCGCCGATGATGTATATGGAAAGACTGCCTCTCGCCTCCGGTGATTCCGGTCCGAAAAGGTCCTGCACTAAAGCAAGATTCGTTTCACGATTAATGGAATGGCAGGCGCCGATAGCCTCGCGCTTCATCCCCAGCAAAATAGCCACCGGCAAGGACAGCAAAATAGTGCCCAGATTGCCAAACTCCTGCAAAAGCAGCGCCGGCCCAGCGGAAATTACGGTTGCAATATTAGCGCCCGCATTGATGCCCAATTTGGCGATAAACGGGCAAATGCAGACAATAACCAGCTTGGAAGCTGCCGCTACGTCCTTGCGGCTGAAAAATTTACCCAGCTGCGGACCTGACAAAATCCCCAAAAAAATAGAATAAAAAATCGGGAATAAAATCAATACGCCCGGCCCGACCGGAATACGAATCTGCCCGATAGCATCGGCAATAATAATAAATACGAAGGCGGCAAGATAAATCTTCCATTCGGAGCGCAGGCGCTCGCTGAGGCCACTATAAAGATAGTTCTCTTTTTTCATACAAACAACGTCCTCCTCATTTTCAGCATAATCAACTTAATAATTTGCTATAAAGGGATTGTAACAAATTTTTTCTGTACAAAAAAGGACAAAAGGGCCTTTTTATGATATGATTTTTCTAAAATAATAATTTTTTATCTATTTTGGGGAAAGCGAGTGGTGTGTAAATGAAGCTGGAAGAATTATTGGAAAAATATCCTGCCGCTAAAACTTATTTCGAGCATATGCCGAAGGAATTATTGCAGCGTTATAGCATCCGCACCTTCCCGCCGGGATATATAATTCATCAGAAGGATTATCCGCTGAATTATTTCGGCATCATTGTACACGGCGACCACCGCGTTATCAACGAATTTGAAAACGGCAATGTTTTCATGATTGAAAAAAATGAAGCCGTTGATTTCATCGGCGAGGTAGCCATTGTAGCGGGTATGGAAAAAACCTCCGTCACCATCGAAACCCTGACGGAATGCGTCGCTTTTATGATTTCCCGCGAGGATTTTGAAATGTGGCTGTCCAAGGATATGCATTTTTTGCGGCTGATCGCTAAGGAAATAGCCTTCAAGCTCTACCGCTCGTCCTACAACCGGGGCGCCAAGCTTTTTTATCCTCCCACCTATCTGTTTATCGATTACTTGCTCAAAAATGTGCAGAAAAGTGAAATTGAAGCGAAGGGCTTCTATAAGCTGAACAAAACGCGCGAAGAAATCCGCGAAGAGCTGGGCATGACAGTCAAGACGATCAACCGTACCATCGCCAAGCTCAAGGAGCAGCAGCAAATAGGCATTAAAAGCGGTAAGGTAACGCTGTCGCTGGCCCAATACCATGCGGCGCTGGAAAACAATAAATTAACCAATGATTTTATCAGCGAAAGACGATTATAAAGCAGCTGAAAGTAAAAAACAGCTACGCTTATGGTAGCATTGGCGTAATGTATCCAGATCCATTTCCAGCAAAACTTTCTTACACTATTTCTCCGTTAATATCGATGCTTATCAATGCGTAGTATCATTTTAGTATCACGAATTTTTCCAGCTCTGTTTTTCATTTGTCACAACAATAAAACAAGCCCTGAAACCACATGAGCCAGTGATTTCAGAGCTATATTTCAAAGTTATATTAATGCCCTGTTTTGGGCGCTAATTATTTAACTTCTACGGTAGCGCCAGCAGCTTCCAGTTTCTCTTTCAGAGCGTCAGCGTCAGCTTTGGAGATTTTTTCTTTAATAGCTTTCGGAGCGCCGTCAACCAGCTCTTTAGCTTCTTTCAGGCCCAGGCCGGTAGCTTCGCGAACAGCTTTGATAACTTGGATCTTGGAAGAACCAGCGGAAGCCAGGATTACGTCGAATTCAGTCTTTTCAGCAGCAGCTTCGCCAGCAGCAGCAACAGGAGCAGCAGCTACAGCAACAGGAGCAGCAGCGGATACGCCAAATTTTTCTTCCAGAGCTTTAACCAGTTCGGACAGTTCCAATACGGTCATGGATTCAATAGCTTCGATGATTTGATCTTTATTCATTATAGTTACCTCCAGTAATTAAGTAATTTTTTATTTTTAAGCTGCTCTAAGCAGCGCGCCGCCACGAATTAAGCGGACTCTTTTTGTTTGCGTACAGCGTCCAGCGCATATACGACATTGCGGATAGTACCTTGCAGTACGTTGACAAAGCCAGCGATAGGAGCGTTCATGCTGCCCAGCATCTTGGCGATAAGAACTTCTTTCGGCGGCAGAGAAGCCAAAGCCTTAATTTCGTCAGCGCTGATAATCTTGCCGTCAAGAACGCCAACCTTAACTTTCAGTTCTTTGTTTTCTTTTGCGAAATCGCAAATAATTTTTGCAACTGCAACAGGATCTTCCGGAGCAACAGCGATAGCGGTGTTTTTCTCCAGAGCGGGCTCCAAGCCCTCAATGCCAGCCTCTTGTGCAGCAATACGCAGCAGAGTGTTCTTTACTACATTGTAGTGAACGCCAGCCTCACGCATTTTGCGGCGCAGAGCGGTATCCTGAGCAACAGTCAAACCACAGAAGTCTACTAAAACTGTGCATTTGGAACTGGTCAACAGCTCTTTAATCTCAGCAACTTTAGCAACTTTTTCAGGTTTAATAACTGCCATTGGATTGCACCTCCTTCTTTTGATGTTTTTATTAAATCAAAAAGACCTCTCGGCCGCAGCCGGAGGTCGGAAGGTCTATATATCTTCACGCTCCAGCCTCGGCAGGCGTAACAAAAACTTACGCGGTTAGGCACCTGCTGTCTATGGCCCGATTATCTTCTGATTTAGTAAAATAGTAAAACTACAATTATTTGTCGCTGTTAGCCTTTAAAACGTCTAATTTAATACCAGGGCCCATGGTGGTGGACATGGTAACAGACTTAATGTATTGACCTTTAGCGCCGGAAGGTTTAACCTTAACCAGAGTGTCAGCCAAAGCGATGTAGTTTTGCAATAATTGCTCTTCAGTAAAGGAAGCTTTACCGATAGGAGCTTGTACGTTGCCGGCTTTATCGGTACGATACTCGATTTTACCAGCTTTAGATTCCTTAACGGCACGAGTTACGTCCATGGTAACGGTACCAACCTTCGGGTTAGGCATTAAACCGCGAGGGCCAAGGATTTTACCAAGGCGGCCAACCAGACCCATCATATCGGGGGTTGCGATGCAGACGTCAAAGTCCATCCAGCCTTGTTTAATTTTGTCAACGAATTCTTCGCCGCCAACAAAGTCAGCGCCTGCAGCTTCTGCCTCAGCAATCTTGGGGCCCTTAGCAAAAACCAAAACAGTTTTGGATTTACCGGTGCCGTTGGGCAGAACCAATGCGCCGCGAACCTGCTGATCAGGGTATTTAGGGTTAACGCCCAGACGGAAAGCAACTTCAACGGTGCTGTCGAATTTAGTGGTAGCGGTTTTCTTAACCAGCTCTACTGCTTCTTTCGGAGAGTAGAATTTGTCAGCTTCGATTAATTTCAAAGCGTCAGCATACTTTTTACCCATTGTTAAAATTCCTCCTATGTGGTACGAACGGCTTGTGCCTCCCACCAATTAAGAAAACTGCTTAAAATCAGTCTTCGATTACGATACCCATGCTGCGTGCAGTGCCTTCTACCATTCTCATAGCAGCTTCTACGCTTGCAGCATTGAGGTCAGCCATTTTGCTTTCTGCGATTTCGCGAACCTTATCGCGACCCAGCTTAGCAACTTTCTTTTTGTTTGGTTCACCAGAAGCCTTTTCCAGACCAGCAGCCTTTTTCAGCAGAACTGCAGCCGGAGGGGTTTTGGTTACGAAAGTAAAGGAACGATCCTCGAAAACAGTGATCTCAACAGGAATGATGAGACCAGCTTGTTTTTCAGTACGTGCGTTAAATTCCTTAACGAAGGCCATGATGTTAACACCAGCCTGGCCAAGCGCAGGACCTACAGGAGGAGCCGGGGTTGCTTTTGCAGCCGGTACCTGTAATTTTACCATTTTAACGACTTTCTTCGGCATTTAATTACACCTCCTTACTTATTCAGCTTCTTCTACTTGTGTAAAATCAATTTCAACAGGAGTTTCGCGCCCAAACATATCAACGAGAACCTTCAGCTTACCGCGTTCCTCGTTAATGTCGGAAATTCTTCCCACCTGGTCAACAAAGGGGCCAGTTTTGAGTCGCACCAGCTGCTGCAACTGAAAATCAATATGAGGCCGCTCCTCTGCCACGCCCATAGCGCGCATAATCTGCTGCACTTCAGAGTCAGTCAAAGGAATCGGCTTGGTTCCGGATCCGACAAAGCCTGTTACACCCGGAGTATTGCGAACGGCATACCAGCTGCGGTCGTTAACAATCATTTCCACCAGCACATAGCCGGGGAAAACCTTGCGCTCGACCAGCTTCTTTTTACCGTCTTTACTAAGCTCAACCTCTTTTTCCATGGGAATAATAACATTGAAAATTTCATTTTCCATGCCCAAGGATTGAACCTTGCGTTCCAGGTTAGTGCGTACTTTATTCTCATATCCAGAATAGGTATGAATTACATACCAATGTCTTTCTTGCTTTTCTTCTTCCATCAACAAGCGGAAAGCAACGCTTCCCCTACCCTCCTTACTTAAGTCCTATCGCTTTATTGCAGAAGCATTCTGAACAATACGCTGAAGCAGGTATCGATTACCCAAATCAACGCTGCGCACAAACAAACTGCAATCATAACCACAATGGTGTTAGCAATAAGCTCTTGCTTGGTAGGCCAGGTTACCTTTTTCAATTCTACTTTAGTTTCTCTGAGAAAGCTGGCAATGCTGAAGCCTTTTTCCTCAGAGCCCGTAGTTTCCGGAACGGCCATCTCGTCACATCCTTGCTATTACTACCCAATTAACACAAAAAATTATTTGGTTTCTTTGTGCAGAGTGTGCTTTTTGCAGAACTTGCAGTATTTATTCAGCTCGATACGATCAGGATCGTTCTTTTTGTTTTTGTTGGTTTGATAGTTTCTTTGTTTGCATTCAGTGCAAGCCAAAGTAATCAGGTTACGCATTTAGTTACACCTCGCTTACGTCATAAAATAAAACCAATCACAAATTGTCGCTAATATAGAGTACCACAGTTAACACTTTATGTCAACTATAATCCTTCACAGACTGTGAATTTTTTTATGCTTGGTAAAACAGCGGCAGGGCCTGCTGTAAACAGACAAGACCGGCCTTAACCGACCGGTCCTGTATGGTCTGTAAATTATACTTCTTCTACTTCGGAAACAACGCCGGCGCCAACGGTACGACCGCCTTCACGGATAGCGAAACGCAGGCCTTTTTCGATGGCGATCGGAGTGATCAGCTCTACTTCCATGGTTACGTTATCGCCAGGCATTACCATCTCTACGCCTTCCGGCAGCTCGGTTACGCCGGTTACGTCGGTAGTACGGAAATAGAATTGCGGACGGTAGCCGTTGAAGAACGGAGTATGACGGCCGCCTTCTTCTTTGGTCAGTACATATACTTCGCCTTTGAATTTGGTGTGCGGATGGATGCTGCCCGGTTTTGCCAGTACCTGGCCGCGCTCGATTTCCTTACGGTCCACGCCGCGCAGCAGGCAGCCGATGTTATCGCCGGCTACTGCTTCGTCCAACAGTTTGCGGAACATTTCTACGCCGGTTACTACGGTGGACTTCTTCTCGTCCTTCATGCCGACGATTTCTACGGTGTCGCCTACTTTTACGGTACCGCGCTCTACACGACCGGTTGCTACGGTGCCGCGACCGGTGATGGTGAATACGTCCTCGACGGGCATCAGGAACGGTTTGTCGGTTGCGCGCTCAGGCAGCGGAATGTAGCTGTCTACTGCGTCCATCAGTTCCATAATCTTTGCTTCGTATTTCGGGTCGCCTTCCAAAGCTTTCAGTGCGGAACCTGCTACTACAGGAATGTCGTCGCCGGGGAAGTCATAGGAGCTCAGCAGTTCGCGAACTTCCATTTCTACCAGTTCCAGCAGCTCTTCGTCGTCTACCATATCTACTTTGTTCAGGAATACTACCATTGCAGGTACGCCTACCTGGCGGGCCAGCAGGATGTGCTCACGGGTCTGGGGCATCGGGCCGTCGGCAGCGGATACTACCAGGATAGCGCCGTCCATCTGAGCTGCGCCGGTGATCATGTTCTTTACATAGTCGGCATGGCCCGGGCAGTCAACGTGTGCATAGTGGCGGGTTGCGGTTTCATATTCAACGTGTGCGGTGTTGATGGTGATGCCGCGCTCGCGCTCTTCCGGAGCCTTATCGATCATGGAATAGTCCATGAATTCTGCGCCGCCGCGTGCTGCCAGTACTTTGGTGATGGCTGCGGTCAGGGTGGTCTTGCCATGGTCAACGTGACCGATGGTGCCGATATTCAGATGCGGTTTAGTTCTTTCATATTTAGCTTTTGCCATTGTGAATTTCCTCCAATCAATACATCACAAAAATTTTTACGAAGGTCAAATTAACCTATCAATTTATATTCGCCCTGCAGCGGTAAAATCCTGCCGGCAGCAAAAGAAATATAAGAAAATCCAGTACGCCTTCGCTTCGCAAGCCTCGCTGTTCCTTGTTATCCAGCGCCTCTAATGCCTTTGTCGCCAACTGAGCATACAAAAAGACTCCCTTTTCTTCGGGAGCCTTGCTTTCTTTTTGGTGGCGGCGCACGGATTCGAACCGCGGATGACTGCGGGTATAAACCGCATGCTCTCAAAGTCATTATTGACGCTGTCTTCCTGCGTCGCAGCTTCGTTTGCTTGCTCGACGTACTTCCAGTACGCCTTCGCTTCGCAAGCCTCGCTGTTCCTTGTTATCCAGCGCCTCTAATGCCTTTGTCGCCAACTGAGCATACAAAAAGACTCCCTTTTCTTCGGGAGCCTTGCTTTCTTTTTGGTGGCGGCGCACGGATTCGAACCGCGGACACTGCGGGTATGAACCGCATGCTCTAGCCAACTGAGCTACGCCGCCGTAAAATATGGAGCTGATGACCAGGATTGAACTGGTGACCTTATCCTTACCAAGGATACGCTCTGCCGACTGAGCTACATCAGCATGTTTTGGTTGCGGGGGGCGGACTTGAACCACCGACCTTCGGGTTATGAGCCCGACGAGCTACCAACTGCTCCACCCCGCGATGAAATGTTGGTGGAGAGGGTTGGATTCGAACCAACGAAGCGAAACGCGGCAGATTTACAGTCTGCTCCCTTTAACCACTCGGGAACCTCTCCGTTTGCGACAAAAAGAATTATACAGGATTCCAGCCAATTTGTCAACAGGTTTGCGTAAAAACTTTTACACTTTTTCTTGTAATTTAAAAACCGCCGTAACCTAAAAATTATTCGCTTTTACTGCGCAGCTGCTCCAAAAAATCCACCAAAGCTTTAATTTGAAAATCCACAGCGGCGTCCGCAGCCTCCTCTACAAACAGCGGCAGCGCGGCAGGAATAGCCTGCCGTACTATAAATATCGACAAGCTTAAATTGATAATCACAGCTACCTGCTCGTCCGTAGCCTGAATTCCAAAAATTTCCAGAATATCTTTAAACAAGCGGGCTTGTTTCTGCCTGAACTGTTCATAGCTGGCAGCCGTTAATCGCCGGAACACCAGCTGCTGCTCCTCGATGCTCAATATAGCGACCCCGCCCTTTTCGCCATAGCAGCAGGCATACAACAGCTTCGTAAAAGCTTCTCGCCAGCTAAGCGAGTCATCGTGCACTAAGTTACGCGCGGCTTCTAAAATTTTAGGCTGCTGCAAATACAGAACCTCTAATATCAAATCTTCCTTCGTTGAAAAAAAGGTGTAGAAAAAGGTACGCGAAATTCCGACCCTTTTATAAATTTGTTCTACAGTAGTATGCTGTATACCCTGCTGTAAAAACAGCTCCAGACCTACCTTGGCCAATCTTCTCTTTACGTTTTCTCTATCAGCTTTGGAATAAGCTACTCTTGGCATGATCTTCCCTCTTTTAAGATTATTTTTCGCGTCTTTATTTTTTATTGTAACACTAAGCACCTTTGTACGCAAATAAAAATTCGCTGGTGCGAAGGCTTTGCGTTCTTCTGCTTTTTGTGATATATTGGTAGCGGAAGAAGCGACAACATCTCTATCACGACGCGTAAGTGTAGGCGTGGTAGCAGTAGACGCGGCTGAATCGAATCCTTCACCGTGTTCACTTGTTATCGCTTCTTTTGTATTTTCAAAGCCAGTCAAAATCCAAGTATTTTTGTTATCAGGCATAGACAACACCGCAGTATAACGATCATATCCAAGTTTCAACCTAGGCTCGCCGGTGTTGCCCACTCCATCTTGCCTTCCTACAATTTTCCCTTTAGCAATTACTTCTACTAATTTATTCGCGGTATTTTGCCCATTGCCATTTTCTGCATTACGCTTAGCAATAATATGCGCAATGCCATAACCGCCCTTGAATTTAGCTCCGCGACCTTCTGTTCCCCACACGAAATCAATATTGCCCATATCTTCGCGATACATGGCGTTCTCTACATCTTCGTGTGTTTCAATAACCTTTTGGATAGCTTTTTTGCCGTTAGCAATGTTTTCTTCAACGCTAACGGCTTTTTTATTTTCTACCCTTTCAGCTTCGCTGTTTTGGCTTTCGTTCGCCTGTCCGCTTTCTGCCTTTGCACTTTCGGCAGGTTCGGGTACTCTGCTTTTATTTTGCTGGTCATGTTCACTACGCGCACTCTGCCCGTTCTTACCAGTCGCATTGTCTGCTTCTCCTTCCTGCTTTACAGCATATTTCTTCAAAAACTCCTGCGGTGTGATGTAAAGCTTCTTTCTCACTTTTAGTACCAAGATTTTGCGTTCTTCTGCTTTTTGTGATATATTGGTAGCGGAAGAAGCAACGGTTTCCCCGTTACGACGAGAACGCGTAGGCGTAACGGTGGTAGCATTGGCAGAGTCGTAACCCTCGCCACTCGCATTAACCGTTGCTTTTTTAGTTACAGCAATTCAATGGACTTTGTATTCTTTGTCTGCTTATGCTATACTATCAATATAAATTGGGTTTAGCACTATTAGCTTACTGCGATATGCTCCCAGCATTTGAAGAGTTATCGCGATTTGTAAGGTGATTGTCGCTGGGGAAAATCGACATGATTGTGTTTTCGTCCTAACCCAATGTTTCTTTTATATTTATCCCTTTATAATTAAGCAGGTGTAATAGTAACTTTCGCTATCAAAAAGGAGTGTAACAAATATGCCGAACAATCAATATGCCTCCAATTCCACTTTTACAGCAAACCCATCTTCAAAACCGCCCAAATTTACTTGCTTAAAAGAGCTAGGACAAGCCCTTACAAACAATGACTATAAATTTACAATTACATGGGAACGTTGCAATTATAATAACAAAAACTACATTTTAATTACAAGGTTGCGAGAAGGATGCCATGATAAAGCTATTGGCATTCCTGTGCAATATGCAGGAGCAATTGGCAGCCTTTTGATACAAGCTTATCTTGAATATAAGTGTATTAGCGACGGCGGTAAAGCCCCTACAAAAATAGAAAATTTAAAATAGCCGAATCTCCCCTTGTTCGACTTCGGCTTATAAAAGCTTTTGCGTTGTGCCCACGTTGTGCCCACGAGTAACTGATTTTTGTGCCCATCAGGCATATAGAAAAGCCCCTAGACGCAGTCTAGGGGCGGTTTTTGCTTTGGAGCTGGCAATAGGAATCGAACCCACAACCTGCTGATTACAAATCAGCTGCTCTGCCTATTGAGCTATGCCAGCATCATCAATATAAAATTATACACGAATCATTATAATGGATACCTGCTGCTTTGTCAAGCCGGAATTATCTGCTCAGATTTTCGCCCTCTTACATATAAAAGTACCAATAGGTAACAAAGGCCAAGGCAATACGATACCAGGCAAAGCTCGTCAAATCGTATTTGTGCAAGAATTTAAGGAACCACAGCACGGACCAATATGCTACAAAGAAGGAAACTACAAAGCCTATGCCCAGGACAATTAAATCATCCTTATTCAGGTAAGCCAGATTCTTCAGTAAATCATAAGTGCAAGCCACAAACATTAAGGGAACCGCTATCAGGAAGGTATAGCTGGCCGCGGCCTGACGCGAAAGCCCCACGATTAAACCGCCTGCTATAGTACTGCCGCTGCGGGAAAAGCCGGGCCACAAGGACAGAAATTGGAACACGCCCACCCACAGCGCTTGTCTGATGCTTATTTTATCCACATCGTCGACCAGCTCCGTTTCGCGCCCTTTAGTCAGACGCTCTGCCAGCATCAGCAGCAGGCCGCCCAACACCAGGCCAATGGCCACGGTAAAAGGAGAAAAAAGATATTGCTTAATGTAAGAATATCCCACATAGGCCACTGCCATAACCGGCACGATACCGGCAGCGATATGCCACACGGACAGGCCCTTATGCATATCCCAGCCATCTTTAGTGAAGAAACGATAAAAGCGTTCTTTATAAATAAAGATAACGGATAAAATCGCGCCCAGCTGGACGAATACGTCAAAGACGTCCGCAACATGACCGTCAAAGCCCAATAAATGACCTACGATAATCATATGCCCGGTAGAAGAAACCGGCAAAAACTCCGTCAGGCCTTCTACTATACCAACTACAACCGCAACAAGGTATTGATCCATACTAACATCCTTTCAAAATTTGTTAATCTTATATATTATACTCTGAAACAGCAGGATCTGCAATTATCGGCCATACATATTACATATTTTTGGCTTTAAGCGCAGCAATTCTTTGTCAGAGCAAAAAATAAGAGACAGCCCGTCCGGACTGTCTCCTATGATATACTTTTTAAATGAATCAAAAATTAATTTTTCGTTCTTAATTTAATCGCCAAAGCAAATTCCCAGCTGGCGGCCCGTGCGGATAATTTCGCTGTCCACCGGCACCTGCTGCGGTTTGGAAGCCGCTTTTTGAATATAAACGGTTACGATTTTATCGTGATACAGGGAAACCATAACATTATATTCGCCGCGCAGGCACGCCTCGGCTGCCGCAACGCCATAGCGGGTAGACAATACTCTGTCAAAGGCTGTAGGCGAGCCGCCGCGCTGCAAATACCCCAGTACCGTACAACGTGCTTCTATTTCCGTACGCTCTTCAATTTCGCGCGCCACCTTATCGCCAATGCCGCCTAATCTGATAGGCTCAAAGCTACCCTTAACCACTCTGGCTACGGACATTTCGCCGCCCTCAGGCTTAGCGCCCTCCGCTACGACAACAATGCTGAAATTTTTGCCGGCCTGCTTCCGCTGCTGTATTTTTTCCAGCACCTTATCCAGCTTATAGGGAATTTCCGGCAGCAGAATAACGTCTGCGCCGCCGGCAATGCCGCTGTGCAAAGCAATCCAGCCGGCATAACGGCCCATAACCTCCAAAATCATAACCCGATGATGGGATTCCGCCGTAGTATGCAGCCTGTCCAAAGCTTCCGTCGCCATGGCCATAGCCGTATCAAAGCCAAATGTACGCTCGGTACACGGCAGGTCGTTATCGATAGTCTTAGGCACGCCTACTACCTTAACGCCGCACTCCCGTGCTAACTGAGCGCCAATATTCAGGCTGCCGTCGCCGCCGATGACAACTAGGGCTTCAATATCATACTTACGCAGGTTTTCCAGCACCTTGTCCCGCATATCCTCATAAACAATTTCGCCGTTCTCTTTTTCCACAGCGAAACGAAACGGATTATCGCGGTTGGTAGTGCCTAAAATAGTGCCGCCGCGGGGCAGAATGCCCGAAACGCTGGCATAATCCATTAACTGCAAATTATCATTGACCAGTCCGTTAAACCCGTTCAGAACTCCGTACACCTCGCAGTCATTCTGCAAAAAGGTTTTTACTACGGCTCTGATAACGGCGTTCAAGCCGGGGCAGTCGCCGCCGCCCGTCAGAACTGCAAAACGACGCTTTTTTTGAGCCATGCCTTGCCTCCGCTATATTACAGAATAAATTCTTCAGCTTATTCTACGTTCCAAATCTTGAAGCCGTCGGGACTGATGCGGATAGCTTCCGTGCCGTCGAATTTATCGTAGCACAGGTTGCCGTTTTCAATATAGCCGGGCCATGCGGTAATAATGGTAAATTTCTTGCTCAGCTTGCGCATGAGGCTGTCGGTGTTGATGTGGAATACGGGCACAAACAGAGTTTGCAGTCTGTCCAGAATGATAACGTCTGCATTGTAGCTTTCCAGGATTTCAGCAAACATATCAGGAGCGTATAAGCCTCTGTCGGCGGCAGGAATAGCCAAAAATTCCTCGCTGATCAGCATACGGCAGTCTACATAGGTCCATTTTTTAATTTCAGCCGCTTCGCGCAGCACCTTGCTCTTGCCGCTGCCCGGTTTGCCGGTAACGATAACTACGTTGCCCTTGTCGGCTTGAGCCTGCTCGACTACCTTTAACAATTCTTCTACTTGATTCATTTGAAAAACCTCCTATGACACCGAAGTGTTAATATTATCAAATCAAATTGTTACTTATTCTATTCGCTGAAAGCCGCTAAAATCCTTTAAAAAAAATACACCATTCTGAAAATTGCAAAATGATGTATGGTACTGTTACAGTTTTATCAGTAATCAGCTGTTTTTAGAGTCCTTGCCCTTAAAGCGGTCATAAGGGTCAATAGCCAGAAGCCCGCTGTAAACGGTTCGCAAATCGGTGATATCGCCCTTGCTGATAATATACTTTTCCAGCTTGCGTTTAACGCGCTGCAAAGCGTTGTCTATGGACTTGATGTGCCGGTCAAGCTCCACGGCAATTTCCTGATAGGATTTACCGTCCAAATAGCTCATCAGCACTTTCCATTCCAGATCGCTGAGAATATTATTCATTTTATTTTCAATATCGCTGAATTCCTCCCTGCTGATGACCATATCTTCGGGATTGGCTACGCGCACGCCGCTGATAATATCCAGCAGAGTACGGTCGCTGTCCTCCTCGTAAATAGGCTTATTAAGCGAAACGTAAGAGTTCAGCGGAATGTGCTTTTGCCGGGTTGCCGTTTTAATAGCGGTAATAATCTGCCTGGTCACGCACAGCTCCGCAAAGGCGCGGAAGGACGCCTGCTTATCTCCGCGGAAGTCGCGGATGGCCTTATAAAGGCCGATCATGCCCTCCTGAATAATATCCTCCCGCTCTGCGCCGATTAAAAAATAGCTGCGCGCCTTGGCTCTGACAAAGTTTCTGTATTTATGCAGCAAATACTCCTGCGCCAGTACATTATCGTTAAGCTGGGCATCTAAAACGATTTCCTCATCCTGCTTATCAGCAAAAGCTTCATAAGGATCGTTTTTCTTTTCCGTATCTGTGGTCATAAACTACATTTCCTCCGTATGGGTCTTCTAAAAAATAATACTTTTTTATTATATCCTGTATAGCCCGCGCCGTCAACTTTTGCGGCGGCGTAATTTTTCCAGATGCTCCAGCACATGTCCGTTAATGCGTCCGCCAAGCTCGTTGCGGTTCAGCGCGCGGTCCGGCACGCGCAAGCGGGCGGCTATTTCTTTTTTTGCCTTCAGATAATCCTCGTGGAATTCTCTGGAGGAAATGCGATACGCTCCGGCGCCCAAAATATTTATCTGCTCGGCATAATCGCTGGTCACGACAAAAACCTTGGCCTTGCCAACGCCCCGTCCCAGCTCGTAGGCCCGCCGTTCAATCCACGAATCCGCGGTTTCGCCCTCGCTGGTATAAACCACCTGAATGCCGTGTACCGTTTCCACAGCGGCAGCTCCGACAACCTCCTGCGCGTCGAAAACCACGATAGCACGATAGCCTTTAAAGGCCGCGTACTCCGATACTCCGGCGATTAACAGCTCGCGGGCATGCTCCAGGCTCGTTTGCCGCAGCCGGGCAAATTCCTTCCAGGCGTTGATTACATTATAACCGTCCACAATCAGGTATTCGCCCATGCTTCACACCTCACTGAAACAAACGGCGCTGGCGCACAACCTCGTACATCAGTACCGCGCCTGCATTGGAAGCGTTCAGAGAATTGACGCCGCCGTTCATAGGAATGCTGACGATATCGTCGCACTTTTGCTTAACCAGACGGCCAAGGCCCTTGCCCTCGGCGCCAATGACCAAAACAATCGGCCCCGTCATATTGGCGGCGTAAAAATCCACGCCGTCCATATCGGCGCCGACAACCCAACAGCCCCGCTGCTTCAATTCGTCGATAGCCTGGGCAATATTGCCGATTTGCACCACCGGCACATACTCCACCGCCCCGGCGGAAATCTTAGCCACCGCCGCGTTTAACGGACAGCTGCGGCGGCGCGGCAGCAAAACCCCATGCACTCCGGCAGCATCGGCAGTACGCAGCAGCGCGCCTACATTCTGCGGGTCCTGCAGCTCGTCCAGCAGCAGCAGAAATGGCGGCTCGTCCTTGGCCGCAGCCTTGGCGAAAACATCGTCCAGGCTTTGAAAGGCGATAGGAGCAGCCAAAGCGACGGCTCCCTGGTGCCGCAGTCCCGGCGCCAGCTTATCCAACCTTTCAGCCTTAACTATTTCCACGGGCACGCCCTTATTTTTCGCAGCGGCAACCAGCTCGCCCAGACTACCGCCGCGCGCGCCCTCCTGTATTAAAATTTTATTGATAGAACGCTGCCCCCGCAGCGCTTCGGACACAGCGTTACGGCCGGCAATCACGTCGCTTGCTTGCTGAGTCATAGCCTGTCCTCCCTTATTTCGCAGCCTGCGCTTTAGCCCGCTGCGCTAAAATAGCCTGCAATCTGCCGCAGGACATAGCGCCCTCGTGGCACACGCCCTCGGATACGCAGGTAGGCCCTGCGTTTTCAAAAATCACCGGCGCAACCTTCTGGCATTCGGCCAGCATTTTATTGGCCAACGCTCTTATTTCCCATTGAGCGCGGGTGCAGCAGCGCAGGCTGAAAAAGTTCAGCAAGGAACGGGCGTTAAAGGTGCAGACAATCTTGGTTTCCGTTGCGTTCGGCAGAATGTAACGAGCGTCCTCCGCCGGAATCCCTGCTTCGGTAAACTCATTGTACAAGGACTGGATTTCCTCCATCAGCGCGGCAAATTTAGCCTGCGCTTCAGCGTTAGCGGCAATAGAAGGCGGCAGAATAGTTTCAAAGGCATGCTCCTTCACATAGCGCTGGGATTGCTGGGAATAGGAGGCAATGCGGTGGCGCACCAGTTGGTGGGTCAGCACGCGGGACACGCCTTCAATCGCAAAGGTGAAGGTTACATGCTCCAGCGTGGATAAATGCCCCATGCTGACTAACTTGCGTACCAAATTAGCAGCCTGCTCGTCGCTGATGCGTTCCTCCAGCTGCGCAGCGCCAATAGGCGAATAACACAAACGAGCGCTCATGGCTACCGTGCGCTCCGGTTCCGGCGTATGACGTACCAATTTTACATGCATATTCATCTTCAAACCTCCTTCTTTGCAGCTGCCTGCATCTTTCCCGTAATGATAACGAAGGACTCGTCCAACAGCTCGTGCAGGCGCTGCTCCCGCTCCTCCAAAAACAAATAGCCAAGCAACGCCTCAAAGGCCGTAGCCATTCTGTATTCATAAACGGAAGCGCTTTTCGGCACCTGGGATTTAGCGTTGCGCCCACGGCGGAAAACAGCCTCCTCCTCCGGCGTCAGCCCGGCCTTCAGCTCCGTCATCGCCTGGCATTGATAAACAGCCGACACCATTTTAGCGCCCAGGTCATTTACGATACGCACATGACTGGACACAGGCAAAAGACGCAGCCGAATATACATAGAAAAAACCACGTCGCCGATATATGCCAACAAAATAGGGTTCAGCTGTTTGGCAGCAGGAAAGTCTGCGCCGGCCGCTTTACAAGCAGCCAGCGCATGTTCCTTTAATATTTGATATTGTGCAAATTTCATTGTTTAGACCATTTTACGCCTTGCGGAGTATCCTGCAAAACAATGCCGACAGCGCCCAGTTTATTGCGCAGCTCGTCGGCCAAAGCGTAATTCTTAGCCTTGCGGGCCTCCTGACGCATACTAATCAGCAGCTCTACCAGCTCGGCTTCCTTGCTGTCGTCCGCAGCGGCTTCCGCCGGAGCGGCAGTCTTTTCCAATACGCCGATGATGGAGCACATTTCGCTGAATACCTCGTCCAGCATAGCGACCAGCTTGCCGTCCGGCTTAGCGGCGGCGTCGGTAATCGCTTTATGATAGATATTGATTTCCTTAGCCAGCGCAAACATATGGCTGATAGCCAGCGCCGTGTTAAAGTCGTCGCGCATAGCCTCCATAAAGGCTTCGCGCAGCTCGCGGGCTTTAGCACGCAGCTCCAGACTTGCTTCCGTAGGCCCGGCGCTCATCATGGCTGCCAGCTCGCCCAGGGTTTCCTGAGCCTGACGCAGACGGGCCAGACTCTTCTGCGCTTCCGTCAGACGGGCGTCGCTGAAGTCCAGGGGGCTGCGATAGTGGGTCGATACGATGAAGAAGCGCAAGGTTTCCGGGTCGTAATGCTCTAAAATATCGATAACCATGAAGAAATTGCCAAGGGATTTGGACATTTTTTCTTCATTTACGGTAATAAAGCCGTTATGCAGCCAGTAATGCACAAAAGGATGGCAGCCGGTGCAGCCCTCGGATTGCGCGATTTCGTTTTCATGGTGCGGGAAGATAAGGTCGCTGCCGCCGCCATGGAAATCGAAGGATTCTCCCAAATACTTCATGCTCATGGTCGAGCATTCGATATGCCAGCCAGGACGGCCTTTGCCCCAGGGGCTGTCCCAGGAGGGTTCGCCCGGCTTAGCCGATTTCCACAAAGCGAAATCCATGGGATTACGCTTGCGGTCGTCCACATCTACGCGCGCGCCAGCCAGCATATCCTCCAGATTGCGTCCGGACAGCTGGCCGTAATATTTGAATTTTTCCACGCTGTAGAAAACGTCGCCGTCCACAACGTAGGCATAGCCGTTATCGATTAAGGTTTGTACTGTTTGAATAATATCCTCGATATGCTCGGATACGCGGGGATAAACGTGGGCGCGGCGCACGTTGAGCTTATCCATTACCTCAAAATAAGAATCGATGTAACGGTTGCAGATATCGTACCACTGCACGCCCTCTTTATTGGCAGTATTGATGATTTTGTCGTCTACATCGGTAAAGTTCTGCACATGCGTAACGTCGTAGCCCTCATGCTCCAAAAAACGGCGGATAACGTCCCAGGTAACAAAGGGACGGGCATTGCCGACATGGGGATGGTTATAGGGCGTTACGCCGCACACATAAATATTAGCCTTTCCCGGATGGATGGGGATAAATTCTTCTTTCTGCTTCGTCAATGTATTATAAACTTTAATAGACATTGTGCATCTCCTTCTGTCGCGCTCAGCTTACAGCGTTACGCCGGCCTTCGCCATGCTGGCTTTAATTCTCCCGGCAGTACGCTCTGCGCCCAGCAGCGGCACCATAGCCGCCAGCTCCGGGCCGTGCTGGTTGCCGGTCAAGGCCACGCGGATAGGCATGAATACGTCCTTGCCCTTAAGCTTGGTAGCCTTTTGAATCTGCTTAAACAGCGCCTTAACGCTGGCGTTATCCAAAGCTTCAACTTTAGGCAGCTCCTCCAGCAGCATATTGATGACTACCGGTACGTTTTCGCCCTTCAGAACAGCTTCCGCTTCTTCGTTTTCAAAAGCAAATTCGTCGTTAAAATACATTTCCACACAAGCGGGAATCTGAGCGGCATAGGAAACATGCTCCTGCGCCGTTGCCACTACCCTGCGCAGCCAGACCAGCTTCTCGCCCGTTTCTTCGCCCGTCATATAGCCTGCGGCTATCATATGGGGCTTAGCGCAGTCGAAGAAAGCGTCTGCGTCCAGCTGACGCATATAATGCTGATTGATCCAGTTCAGCTTGTCGATATCGAAAACTGCGGGGTTTTTAGCCACGCGGTCCATGGAAAATTCCTTGATCAGCTCATCCATGCTGAAAATTTCCTGCTCGCTGTTAGGAGCCCAGCCAAGCAGAGCCAGGAAATTATTGATAGCGGCCGGCAGATAACCCAGCTGCCGATATTGGTCCACGCTGGTAGCGCCGTGGCGCTTGCTCATCTTGGTATGGTCCTTGCCCAAAATCAGGGAAATATGCCCAAAGGTCGGCTGCTTAAAGCCCAGCGCGTCATAAATCAGGCATTGGCGCGGCGTATTGGATAAATGCTCCTCGGCGCGGATAACATGAGTAATGTGCATCAAAGCGTCGTCGATAACTACGGCGTAGTTATAAGTCGGGATACCGTCGGACTTTACAATAACGAAATCGCCGATATTATTGGAATCGAAAACTACGTCGCCGCGTACCATATCGCGTACTAAAATCTGCTTATCGGCAGGTACGCGAAAGCGCACCGTGGGCTTACGGCCCTCGGCCTCGTACTTAGCGACCTGCTCCGGCGTTAAATGGCGGCATTTGCCCATGTAACGCGGCATTTTGCCTTCTTTAATCAAGGACTGGCGTTCTTCCTCCAGCTCCTCGTCGGTACAATAGCAATAATAAGCCTTGCCTTCCGCCAGCAGCTTATCCGTATATTTTTTATACAGCTCCAGGCGCTCCATTTGATGGTAAGGGCCGTTGGGGCCGCCCACGTCGACGCCTTCATCCCAATCCATACCCAGCCATTTTAACGCAGCCTTAATATTTTCCTCGGATTCCGGCGTGGAACGCTCACGGTCAGTATCCTCGATACGCAAAATCAGCTTGCCGCCAGTCTTACGGGCCAGCAGCCAGTTAAACAGAGCGCTGCGGGCGCCGCCGATATGGAACGGACCCGTTGGGCTCGGTGCAAAGCGAACTCTTACTTCATCACTACACATCTTTAAATCTCCCTCCAAATTTATAGCTCACTGCTAACAGTTTACTTTATAAGCTTCAGTAGAATTATACCATACTATGGCTTCTTTAGCCAATTTATATCGAAAAAGTATCTTAAATTGCGCTGATAATAGAGGCCACCGCTTCGGCAGCCATGCCCTCGCCGCGTCCCGCAAAGCCCAGCTTTTCGGTAGTCGTGGCTTTGATATTCACCGCGGCCTCCTCCACCTCCAAAACCGCCGCCACATTGGCCCGCATCTGCGGGATATAGCCAGCCAGCTTGGGACGCTGGGCGATAATCGTCACGTCCACATTATTAACGCGCCAGCCCCGCTGCGTCAGCAGCTCCTTAACATGCGCCGTCAGCTTCATGCTGTCGGCCCCCTTGAAGCGCTCGTCCGTATCGGGAAAATGCTTGCCGATATCGCCTAAAGCGGCAGCTCCCAGCAGCGCGTCCATCAAAGCGTGCAAAGCCACGTCCGCATCGCTGTGGCCCAAAAGCCCCAGCTCGTAGGGAATTCCCACGCCGCATAAAATCAGCTTGCGTCCTTCCGTCAGTTTATGCACATCATAGCCGCAGCCTATACGCAGCTGCGGCAGGCTATTCTTCTTTTCCATACTCCCGCTCCTGTCGCGCCAGCAGATATTCGGCCAAAGCCAAATCCTCCGGCGTAGTTATTTTAATATTTTCGTAACGGCCCTCCGCTACTACCACCTTATGTCCCAGCAGCTCCACTACCGAAGCGTCGTCCGTTACGGCGGCAGGGTGAGCTGCCAGATAGGCATAAGCTCTTTTCAGCAGATTGGCTGCAAAAATCTGCGGCGTCTGCACTGCCTGCAGGGTACTGCGCGCCGGCGTAGCTATTACCTGCCCGTCGGCGTCGACCACTTTAATGGTGTTTTTCACGGGCACTGCAGCGATAGCCGCGCCATAAAGCATAGCTGCCGCTAAAGTACGGGCGAAAACCTCGCGCCCGGCAAAGGGACGCGCCCCGTCGTGAACGGCGATATAACCCGCGGTCTCCGGAACAACGGCCAAAGCGTTGGCTACGCTGTCCTGGCGTTCCTTTCCGCCTGCTACTACCTGGAACGGCAACTCAGGGAAATATTCCGCCCGGTACCTTGCCAGTAAAGAACGCCCTTCCTCGACCTCATCCGCTGCCAATACCACCACCGCCCGCTCTACCAGCCCGGTACGCTCCAGCATCCGCAGGCAATGTGCTAAAAGCGGCGCGCCCCGCAGCATAGCAAAGGCCTTATTAAACCCTAGGCCCAAACGCCTGCCCGCTCCTGCCGCAGGTACAATGGCAATTACTTTTTCCATCGCTTTCCTCCCATATTAAACTACAGACTGAGACAGGGCCTGCCTCAGTCTGTAAAATCAGCTATGCTATTAATATTTAGCCTTGGCAAAAATCATGCGCCCCGCAGCTGTTTGCAGCACAGAAGTCACTACTATGGCTATACTGCTGCCGATACCGCGGCGGCCGTTTTCCACTACGATCATAGTGCCGTCGTCCAAATAAGCCACGGCCTGATTAGGCTCCTTGCCTTCCTTAACCAAATAAACAGTCATTTCTTCACCGGCAATAACCACAGGCTTAATAGCGTTAGCCAGCTCGTTGATATTCAGCACCTTAATGCCCTGAATACCGGCGACCTTATTCAAATTGTAGTCATTAGTAATAATATCCGCGTTGGCCTGCTTGGCCAGGCGCACCAGCTTGGCGTCTACCTCGCTTAAATCATCATAATCGTTATCCACTACCAGCAGCTGGTCCTTATAGCTTATCTGTAAATCCTGCACCAAATCCAGGCCGCGCCGGCCCTTGGCGCGTTTGAGGCTGTCGGCAGAATCAGACAGCTTCTGCAGCTCCTCCAGCACAAAATTAGGCACGACTAGCTTACCGTCCAAAAAGCCTGCGGACATAATATCCATAATGCGCCCGTCGATAATTACGCTGGTATCCAGCAGCTTATTACTGCTGTACAGGCGGTCGCCCAGCGGGCCGTCCAAAACATTATCGTTTTTCGCCGCTTCCAGCTTAGCCGTCCTGCGGCTGGGAATGCGGTTAAAAAATTCAACTATATCGTTATGCTTGCGCAAAGCCAGCTTAGCGCCTACCACAGCCAATATCAGGCTAAGGAAAATCGGTATATACGGCCCTATAATAGGCAGACGGGAAAAGGGCCCGCCTATCAGATTGGCCAGAATCAGGCCGATGCCAATGCCAAAAATCATTACCAGGATATCGCTGGTAGGAATACGCGACAAGTTGACAGTTAAACGCTCGGCATAATTAAAAATGCCGTTAGTGACAAAGGGCGCCAGCACCAACGCCAGCCAGCCGAAAACAAAGAACCCCGGCAATACTAAAATGATGTTGGCAAAGGTTATACCAAAGACACCGTTGTCATGCAGATCGTAGCCCAAATATTCCGACATGAAGGGTAAAGAATAATCTGTAAGTATGAGTCCGGTAATAATAATAATCAAAGAAATAGTCAGGCTAACCAATTTTTTTAACATTACGCCACCTCCTTTCCTGCAAAAATAGATACAACACTGCTATTTAATATTGTACCAATTATATGATACAGCGAATAAAGTTAAAAAACAAGTAACTAATCCCACTAAATATGTCAGCTTTGTAAAATAGTTATAGCTATTCGGTAACAAAAAGCAGGCAGTCCATACCGGCACAATCCTGCATACGTCCGCTGCAGGACCGGCCAGCGCAAAACTGCCTGACACAAAACCGCTATGCTATTATCTAAAGTAAAACTTTACTGGCAGCAGGTTTCCAGCCAGCTTCCAGCATTTTGAGCGTCAATATTGCGTATCAGCATAACCTCGCTCTGCAAAATCTGTCTGGTGCTGTGCAGCAGCCGCCTCTCGCCCACAGATATTTTTTTACTGCGCTCCAACAAAATCAGCAGCTTAAAAATTTTCGCTACCTCCACAACGCTGCCGCTCTTAATTTTTTCCATATATAACTGAAAGCGACGATTCCAAGAAATACTTTTGACTGCCTGTACATCCGGAACCTCGCGCAGAACATCCTGAATCAGCGCCAAAGTCTTTTCGTCGCCAATTTTGCGCAGCCCCAGCTTTTGCGCGCTGCTTACCGGTATCGCTATCGTCATGCTTTCAAAAAGCATCTGCAAAATATAATAATCTATCCTCTTGCCATTTTGTTCCCGTTGCTCCACGCATTGAACAATAGCTCCGCCATGCAAAGGATACACCACACGGTCGCCCGCAGCAAACATTTTCCACCCTCCCATTTTAAAAAATTCCGTTGCTTATAAACCTTATGCATACATTTTATCACTGCCGTTTCAAATTGTCAAAAATTTATTATTTTATCACGCTCTTTTTTCTATGTCAATATATAAAAAGCCACTTTATTTAAATTCACATTTTTTGTACACTTCTTTAGCAGCTTTACTGCAAACGCCGCAGATTTAACAAAAAGTTTACTACTTGTACAAGCGGCGCTGCCACCAAGCCCTTGCAAAAAATAAGCTTTTCTTTCATAATAGAATTGTAGAATAAAGATATTGAACAAGCAAAGGATGATAAACATGACTGAACAGGAACAAAATCTGCGCCTTTTAGAAGAATTGCGCGGCAAGCAGGGCTATATCTGCGACATGGACGGCGTTATCTACCATGGCAACCGTCTGCTGCCGGGCGTTAAAGATTTTATCGACTGGCTTTATAAAAACGATAAACGCTTTCTATTTCTTACCAACTCCAGCGAACGCAGCCCCAAAGAATTGCAGCAAAAATTAGAGCGCATGGGCTTAGAGGTGGACGAAAGCCATTTCTACACCAGCTCTTTGGCCACCGCCAAATTCATCCACACGCAATCCCCCGGAAGCAGCGCCTATGTCATAGGAGCGCCGGGCCTTGTAAACGCCTTGTACGACGTCGGCATTACGATGAATGACGTTAATCCCGATTACGTAGTAGTAGGAGAAACAAATTCTTACAATTACAATATGATCATCAAAGCCTGCCAGCTGATCAACCAGGGCGCACGGCTGATCGGTACCAATTCCGACCTCACCGGTCCTTCGGAATTCGGCGTTATTCCCTCCTGCCGCGCGCTGGTAGCTCCTATCGAACTGGCAACCGGCTGCCACGCCTACTATGTAGGCAAGCCCAACCCCCTGATGATGCGTACAGGCCTGCGCCTGCTGGACGTGCATTCCGAGGATGCGGCTATGATCGGCGACCGCATGGACACGGATATCGTGGCCGGTATGGAAAGCGGCCTCATGACCTGCCTGGTGCTCAGCGGCGTCAGCACGAGGGAAAATATCAAAGAATTTTCCTATCGTCCCTCTATTATATTGGAAGGCGTAAATAAAATACCAGAATAATCCAGAACGGGCGCGGAGCGTATCTGCGCCCGTTTTTTCACGCAAATGTCAAACGCTACCCTTGACTTAAAGCGTGCTATAAGCTGTATAATATGTATGATATAAAATCAAAACTATTTGACAAGGAGTATTATACATATGCGCATTATCTTCCTTATTGGCTCCGTAGATTTACTGCTCAGCCTTATCGGCTATTTGTACTACCGCTTCAACCTGCCTTGGGGACACAGCGCCGCTTTTGGCGCGGCTTACCTGCTGCTAACGCTCAACGCTATTTTCAGCCGTCTGCTTTCGCCTTCCCTGCCCCATGCTCTGGTCAAAATATCCGCCTGGCTGGAAGGCCTGTGGCTGGCGTTCGGTTACTATACATTGCTATTGGCAGCGCTGCATTTGCTTTTATTGCTGGCAGGCAAAATAATCGGCTGGCAGCTGCCATCCGCCAAATTAGCCGCCGTCTGCTTCAGCGTCATCTGCCTGTTCGTAGCCTGGGGCAGCTACCGCGCTTTTCATCCTGTTGTACGTACCGAACGCATTGCGACGGATAAGCTTGCCAGCGGCGAGCATTATAAAATGCTATTTCTGACCGACCTGCATCTAGGACGTATCCTTGGCCGCAGCTACGCCGAACGCCTGACGGAAAGAATCAACGAACTGCAACCCGACGCGGTACTTATCGCCGGAGATTTAGTCGATGAAAAAATTGCCTACGTGCAGGAAGAGGATTCGCTTGCCGCCCTTAGCGGCGTCCGTGCGCCTAAAGGAGTTTACGTATCCTTCGGCAACCATGAATATATCGACGACCCCGAACTTTGGCAGCGTATGCTGGAGCAGCAAGGCTTTACCGTCCTGCGCGATGCCGACGCCATTGTAGACGGCAAAATAAAAATTACGGGTCTTACCGACTTCAGCCGCAGCCGCACTGCAGACAGCCTTAATTCACTGGCTGCCAACAACAATGCTTACTACAGCATTCTGCTAGACCACCAGCCCCGTAAAATGGCAGAAGCTGCCGCCGCAGGCTACGACCTGTACCTTTCCGGTCACACCCATACCGGCCAGCTCTTCCCCAATCGTTTAATTACGAAAAAAATGTATCAGCTGGATTACGGCCGCTGCGAACATAACGGTTTGACCGCTATCACCAGCGCGGGCTACGGCTTCTGGGGTCCGCCGGTGCGCACGGAAGCGGCGCCGGAAATAGTGGTAATTGAACTTACAGGAAAATAAAGATGGAGCTGTCACATCAAAAAGGTGTGGCAGCTCTTTTTTTATACAAAAAAGCCTGCCGCCGAAGCAACAGGCTTTAATTTTGTTGTCTTTTGAGACAGCGGAGAAAGTACCGGATGGCACTTTATATGCTGTCGAATTTTCCAAAATCGTGGAGAATGCGTCAGAGATTTTTAATTATTTGCCGGGGAAGAACGGCCATACCATCGGAATAACAACCAAGGATACTACGAAAGCTACGATTACCAGACCGGTACCAGCTTTTACATAGTCCATGAATTTGTATCCGCCAGGGCCAAGTACCAGCGTGTTCGGAGGAGTACCTACCGGAGTTGCGAATGCGCAGGATGCTGCAACGGCGATAGCCATCAGAACTGCTTTCGGGTCAGCGCCCAGTTGCTTGGAAATTGCAATACCGATCGGGCACAGCAGAGCTGCGGATGCGGTGTTGGACATGAACTGGGTCAGGCCGCAGGACAGGATGAACAGTACGCCGGTTACCAGAAGCGGAGAAGGAGAGCCGCCCATCAGGCCGACAGTCCATTCAGCGATCAATTTGCCAGCGCCGGTTTTATCCATTGCGGAAGATACAGGCATCATACCAGCGAACAGGAAAATGGTTACCCAGTCGATGGAAGCGTATGCTTGTTTTTCAGTTAAGCAGCCGGTCAGTACGCATACCAATGCGCCGATGATTGCTGCCATTTCCAAGGTTACGCCTTTGATATTCAGAGCCATTACCAATACTACTGCGAGCAGGATAACGCCGGAGATGATCATCTTGTTCTTGGAAGTTTCGTTAGCTTCAATCTCTTGCTCAACTTCCTGGTCAGCGTCCAGTTCTTTCTTCGGCAGCAGGTATTTGCCGACGAACATCATGTACAGCATGCCTGCTACGGATACGGGGATACCGATCCAAGCGAATTCGAAGAAGCCGAAAGCGGGCAGGCCGGCAGCGGTCAGAGCGCCGGTAGCGATGATGTTAGGAGGCGTACCTACCATGGTGATGATACCGCCCCAACCGCAAGCAAATGCCAAAGGCATCAACTGACGGGATGCGGGGATTTTAGCGGATGCGCAAATACCCAAAGCAACGGGCAGCAGGCAGGCTGCGGTACCGGTGTTGGACAATACTGCGGACAGTGCAGTACCAACAATCATCAAACCGAACATCAAGCTGTTTTCACCGGTACCCACCATTTTAACAACGGTGTTACCAATGGCTTGAGCCAAGCCGGTGTAGAACATTGCTGCACCAACTACGAACATGCCTGCGAACAATACTACAGTAGAGTTGGACAGGCCGCTGAATACCTGCTTAGCAGGAATCAGCCCTAAAAGGCCGCAACCAATGGCTGCGCCAGTAGCAGTAACTGCAAGAGGGATAAGTTCAGTTACGAAGAATAATGCAACTACTGCCAACAGAATTAAACATTTAATTGCTGGGGACATTTTTTGTTCCTCCTTATAAAATTTTACGGCCAAAATCAGTAATTACATACAGGCAAAATGCGTTTTTTATTTATATACATTTTACCGCAAAAGGCTCCGGAGCCCGGTAAGCAAATCTAGCACTTCCCTTGCTTAATTTAATTACTTAATAGCCCCTTTATGCTTTTTTTAGTTACTTAATTCTGGTCACCATCAATGATAGCATATTTCTTATCTAAATTCAAGTCTTTGTCACAATCCCCTTAGCGTCTTTACATATTACCAGGCGACAGCCTTATGATTAAATATACACAAACAAAGATTATTTATCCGCAGATGCACTTCTTAGCAAGCGAAAAAAAGCCTGCCGCCGAAGCGACAGGCTTTAGATTTGTTGTCTTTTGAGACAGCGGAGAAAGTGTCAGATGCAAGGAACGGCGACAACGGCGTACAATTAGTACTCCTAGGAGCCGTGACGCAGCAGATGGCGCTTTATATGCTGTCGAGCATTATTTGCCGGGGAAGAACGGCCATACCATCGGAATAACAACCAGGGATACTACGAAAGCTACGATTACCAGACCGGTACCAGCTTTTACATAGTCCATGAATTTGTATCCGCCAGGGCCAAGTACCAGCGTGTTCGGAGGAGTACCTACCGGAGTTGCGAATGCGCAGGATGCTGCAACGGCGATAGCCATCAGAACTGCTTTCGGGTCAGCGCCCAGTTGCTTGGAAATTGCAATACCGATCGGGCACAGCAGAGCTGCGGATGCGGTGTTGGACATGAACTGGGTCAGGCCGCAGGACAGGATGAACAGTACGCCGGTTACCAGAAGCGGAGAAGGAGAGCCGCCCATCAGGCCGACAGTCCATTCAGCGATCAATTTGCCAGCGCCGGTTTTATCCATTGCGGAAGATACAGGCATCATACCAGCGAACAGGAAAATGGTTACCCAGTCGATGGAAGCGTATGCTTGTTTTTCAGTTAAGCAGCCGGTCAGTACGCATACCAATGCGCCGATGATTGCTGCCATTTCCAAGGTTACGCCTTTGATATTCAGAGCCATTACCAATACTACTGCGAGCAGGATAACGCCGGAGATGATCATCTTGTTCTTGGAAGTTTCGTTAGCTTCAATCTCTTGCTCAACTTCCTGGTCAGCGTCCAGTTCTTTCTTCGGCAGCAGGTATTTGCCGACGAACATCATGTACAGCATGCCTGCTACGGATACGGGGATACCGATCCAAGCGAATTCGAAGAAGCCGAAAGCGGGCAGGCCGGCAGCGGTCAGAGCGCCGGTAGCGATGATGTTAGGAGGCGTACCTACCATGGTGATGATACCGCCCCAACCGCAAGCAAATGCCAAAGGCATCAACTGACGGGATGCGGGGATTTTAGCGGATGCGCAAATACCCAAAGCAACGGGCAGCAGGCAGGCTGCGGTACCGGTGTTGGACAATACTGCGGACAGTGCAGTACCAACAATCATCAAACCGAACATCAAGCTGTTTTCACCGGTACCCACCATTTTAACAACGGTGTTACCAATGGCTTGAGCCAAGCCGGTGTAGAACATTGCTGCACCAACTACGAACATGCCTGCGAACAATACTACAGTAGAGTTGGACAGGCCGCTGAATACCTGCTTAGCAGGAATCAGCCCTAAAAGACCGCAAGCGATAGCGCCGGCGGTAGCAGTAACTGCAAGAGGGATAAGTTCAGTTACGAAGAATAATGCAATTACTGCCAACAGAATTAAACATTTTACTGCTGGGGACATTTTCTGTTCCTCCTTATAAAATTTTTATATACGGCGCCTGACGGCGCTATATACCAAGAGCGTCAATGAAAGCGTGGCTGGCTTTGCAGCAGGCTTTCCTGTATATTTTTACATTTTTTCGCGGTGCTAACCGCTCTATATCTGCTTTTAAAAAGTTGTTTTCCAAATTTAATGCGTTAATCTGTACTATGGTATGGATATTATGTGTACTTATCAGGTACAATGATACCTCTGATAAAATACTGCATCTTTAATTACGCGCTTTGGGAGCCGCAACAAAAGTTCCAAGCGAGCGGCGCATAAAATTTTTCTTTAATTCCGTAAGTATCTTTCGCTAAAAGCGTTATGTTTATTACATTTTCAGAGGCCGCGACCAAGCGGCGCCGCCGACTAATCTATGAAGGAATAATCTAGTGTATAGCTTATAACTTTTCTTATAGTATAAATTGATGGAGGGTGCGTTTGCCGCACCCTCCCAGGGGAGTTGCTTAGCAAAGGATTATTTTGCTACAGGGCCAATCATAGCCAGCATGGTACCGGCTGCAACTGCGGTACCGATTACGCCTGCAACGTTCGGGCCCATAGCGTGCATCAGCAGGAAGTTTGCCGGATTGCACTTTTGACCAACCTTTTGAGATACGCGGGCTGCCATAGGTACAGCGGATACGCCTGCGGAACCAATCAACGGGTTGGTTTGGCCGCCGTCAACCATGCACATAATCTTACCGAAGATTACGCCTGCAGCAGTACCAGCTACGAAAGCAACCAGACCAAGGATAATGATCAGGATGGTTTGGTAGTTCAGGAAGGACTCTGCGCTCATGGTCAAGCCAGTACCGGTAGCCAGCATGATGGTTACGGTGTTCATCAAAGCGTTTTGCGCGGTATCGCTCAAACGATCCAGGCAGCCGGCTTCTTTGAACAGGTTGCCCAGCATCAGCATACCAATCAAAGCGGTTACGGAAGGTAACAGCAAGGAAATTACGATGGTGGTCATGATCGGGAATACGATCTTTTCAAATTTGGAAACCGGACGCAGCTGCTGCATAACAATCTTGCGGTCAGCTTCGGTGGTGAACAGGTGCATGATAGGAGGCTGAATCAGCGGAACCAGAGACATGTAGGAGTATGCGGCAACGGCGATAGCGCCCAACAGCTGCGGAGCCATCTTAGCAGCCAGATAAATGGAGGTCGGGCCGTCTGCGCCGCCGATGATACCGATAGCGGCAGCTTCCTGTACGGAGAAGCCCAGCAGCATAGCGCCCAGCAGCGCTACGAATACGCCTGCCTGAGCGGCAGCGCCCAGCAGCAAAGTCTTGGGGTTAGCGATCAGCGGACCGAAGTCGGTCATTGCGCCTACGCCTAAGAAAATCAACGGCGGGAATACTTCGTGGTTAATACCGTACATAATAACGGACATTACGCCAGGAGCCTCAAAGCCGTTTTTAGGAATGTTGGCCAGAATGCAGCCAAATGCGATAGGGGACAGCAGCAAGGGCTCAAAGCCTTTGCCAATAGCCATGTACAACAGAACCAGACCAACGCAAATCATGATTACATGACCGCCGGTCAAAGCGGAGAAGCCGCTGTCTGCCCATACGGAAGACAAAGCAACGATAAATGCTTCAAACATGTGATAATTTCCTCCTTGTTTCCCATCAACGGGATGTAATATAAGTGCGTATTGCCAAAGGCAATAAAATTGCTCCACTATACAGCAAAGCCTTTCGCCATCAAACTGCTCCTTCAGTCTCCCCTAGCCTGTCGGAATGAAGAACAAATTTCTTCAGCAGTTTAGTAAACACAACGACTGTACTGCGCGAAGCTGCTTAAAGCAGCAATGCTGCTTCTAAACCTGAATTATTTTGCTTTAGCTCTAGTCGGATCGACTACCTGGATAAGGCTCATCAATACGCCCAAAGCGATCAGCACACCGAAAACTATGGTCATGTTAATGAGGGCAATCAGCCACGGATTAGTTGTTACAGGACCCATACACTCACCTCTTCCTCAATAATTACAGGGAAAAACTCCGTAAGATCGCTTACTTATCTTACTTTAATAAGTATAAATTTAATTTTTTTAATCTTCTGTTGCCTAAGTCACACTTTGTTCAGCCGTCTTGCTTACATTATTTACATAAATCGCTTACTTTATCTTCTTTAAGCTTACTATATTTTTTTAATATATTTATGTTGCCTAAGTCACAGTTTTATGCTGGCATTTTGCTACAATAATAACGCAAAGCAACCATTTAATATCCTCTCAATCTTCAATTTGCGATTAGAAAGATTGGGAGACGTTGTTAAGGTAACTGCGAATTATCTTGACAAAAGAAAAATAACCAGCTGCGAACTGGTTATTTTTTTGCGCTTTTTTAGCTGCCAGCGATATCTTCCAAAGCTTTTCGATTATACTTTGCGTTCAGCAAACGCTTTCTTACATAGTGAAACGCCCGGCCAAACGGTCGGGCGTTTTACGTTTTAAACAATATACTGAAAATGTATCGGCGGGGAGAAGCAAATACTTTAATTATTTAGCAACAGGACCAATCATAGCCAGCATAGTACCGGCTGCAACTGCGGTACCGATAACGCCTGCAACGTTCGGGCCCATAGCGTGCATCAGCAGGAAGTTTGCCGGATTGCACTTTTGACCAACCTTTTGAGATACGCGGGCTGCCATAGGTACAGCGGATACGCCTGCGGAACCAATCAACGGGTTAGTCTTGCCGCCGTCGATAGCGCACATCAGCTTACCGAAGATTACGCCGGCAGCAGTACCGCCGATGAATGCAACCAGACCTAAGAAGATAATCAGGATGGTCTGATAGTTCAGGAAGGACTCTGCGCTCATGGTCAAGCCGGTACCGGTAGCCAGCATGATAGTTACGGTGTTCATCAAAGCGTTTTGCGCGGTATCGCTCAAACGATCCAGGCAGCCGGCTTCTTTGAACAGGTTGCCCAGCATCAGCATACCAATCAAAGCGGTTACGGAAGGTAACAGCAAGGAAATTACGATGGTGGTCATGATCGGGAATACGATCTTTTCAAATTTGGAAACCGGACGCAGCTGCTGCATAACAATCTTGCGGTCAGCTTCGGTGGTGAACAGGTGCATGATAGGAGGCTGAATCAGCGGAACCAGAGACATGTAGGAGTATGCGGCAACGGCGATAGCGCCCAACAGCTGCGGAGCCATCTTAGCAGCCAGATAAATGGAGGTCGGGCCGTCTGCGCCGCCGATGATACCGATAGCGGCAGCTTCCTGTACGGAGAAGCCCAGCAGCATAGCGCCCAGCAGCGCTACGAATACGCCTGCCTGAGCGGCAGCGCCCAGCAGCAAAGTCTTGGGGTTAGCGATCAGCGGACCGAAGTCGGTCATTGCGCCTACGCCTAAGAAAATCAACGGCGGGAATACTTCGTGGTTAATACCGTACATAATAACGGACATTACGCCAGGAGCCTCAAAGCCGTTTTTAGGAATGTTGGCCAGAATGCAGCCAAATGCGATAGGGGACAGCAGCAAGGGCTCAAAGCCTTTGCCAATAGCCATGTACAACAGAACCAGACCAACGCAAATCATGATTACATGACCGCCGGTCAAAGCGGAGAAGCCGCTGTCTGCCCATACGGAAGACAAAGCAACGATAAATGCTTCAAACATATGATAATTTCCTCCTTGTTTCCCATCAATGGGATGTAATATAAGTGCGTATTGCCAAAGGCAATAAAATTGCTTCATTGTGCAGCCAGACCCTAACCGTCAGCCTGCTTCCGCCAGTCTCCCCTAGCCTGTCGGGTGCTGACCTTGCGTCTGCAACAGGCGACGCCGTGCTTGCGCTGCGCGAAGCTGCTTAAAGCAGCAATGCTGCTTCTAAACCTGGATTATTTGGCTTTAGCCCTGGTCGGATCGACTACCTGAATCAGGCTCATCAAAACGCCCAAAGCGATAAGCACGCCGAAAACGATGGTCATGTTAATAAGGGCAATCAGCCACGGATTGGTTGTTACAGGACCCATACACTCACCTCTTCCTCAAAAATTACAGGGGTAAACTCCGTAAGATTCTTTTATCTTACTTTAATAAGTATAATTTTAAATTTTTTTACATTCTGTTGCTCACGTCACATCATATGGGCGTCATATAGTTAGATTAGTTACAAAAAGCGCTTATTTTATCTACCTTTCGCTTGCTATATTTTCTAAATTCAAAATCGCCCGCAAAGCAAATAAAAGGCCGCGTTTCGACGTTTTAGCGGCGTTTCTCAGCGTTTTCTAAAGCCGGAGGCAAAAAAATAAGACCCGGCAAGCAAAGCCGAGTCTTATTTTATAAGTAGGGTGCGCCCCCGCAGGGGCAACGCGCATATCAGAGGGGAGAAGCCAACGTTGGAATTATTTAGCAACAGGACCAATCATAGCCAGCATCGTACCGGCAGCAACTGCGGTACCGATAACGCCTGCAACGTTCGGGCCCATAGCGTGCATCAGCAGGAAGTTGGCAGGGTTTGCTTTTTGGCCGACGATCTGGGATACGCGCGCTGCCATAGGTACTGCGGATACGCCTGCGGAACCGATAAGCGGATTAGTCTTGCCGCCGTCAAGCTTGCACATAATCTTGCCGAACACAACGCCGCCCCAGGTGCCTGCTGCGAAAGCAACCAAGCCCAGGAAGATGATCAGGATGGTTTGGTAGTTCAGGAAAGCTTCTGCGCTCATGGTCAAGCCGGTACCGGTAGCCAGCATGATGGTTACGGTGTTCATCAAAGCGTTTTGCGCGGTATCGCTCAAACGATCCAGGCAGCCTGCTTCTTTGAACAAGTTACCCAGCATCAGCATACCGATCAAAGCGGTTACAGGGGGTAACAACAGGGAAATAACGATGGTGCAGACAATGGGGAATACGACCTTTTCAAATTTAGAAACAGGGCGCAGCTGCTGCATAACGATCTTACGCTCTGCTTCGCTGGTGAACAGTTTCATAATAGGAGGCTGAATCAGCGGAACCAAAGACATGTAGGAATATGCAGCAACGGCGATAGCGCCCAGCAGATTGGGAGCCATTTTAGCAGCCAGATAAATAGCGGTCGGGCCGTCCGCGCCGCCGATGATGCCGATAGCGGAAGCTTCCTGTACGGTGAAGCCCAAAGCCATAGCGCCCATCAGGGATACGAATACGCCGATTTGAGCGGCAGCGCCCAACAGCAGGGTTTTGGGGTTAGCGATCAGCGGACCGAAGTCGGTCATTGCGCCTACGCCCAAGAAAATCAACGGCGGGAATACTTCGTGTTGGATACCATACATAATAACGGACATTACGCCGGGAGCCTCGAAACCATTTTTAGGAATATTGGCCAGCAGGCAGCCAAAGGCGATAGGGGAAAGCAGCAAAGGCTCAAAGCCCTTACCGATAGCCATATACAACAGTACCAGGCCAACGCAGATCATAATAATGTTGCCGCTGGTCAAAGCGGAAAACCCGCTGTCGGCCCATACAGATGCTAAAGCAACAACAAATGCTTCAACCATGAGATAAATTCCTCCTCTTTTCCCGATATGGGATTTTAATATAAGTGCGTATTGCCAAAGGCAATAAAAACTTCATTTCGTTCAACGCTTACGAACTCTCAAGCCCCGCCGCCTCCCCTAGTCGGCTTGCCTTCGCGCCGCCGCGCCATGAACCAGAATCGCTTCTGCCATCCATGAAGTTGTTAAAGCAGAAAACTGCTTTGAAACCAAATACGACGGGCTTATTTCGCTTTAGCCTTCGTGGGATCGACTACCTGAATCAGACTCATCAATACGCCTAAAGCGATTAGCACGCCAAATACGATAGTCATATTGATAACGGCAATCAGCCAAGGATTAGTTGTTACAGGACCCATGCGCTCACCTCCACAACATAATCGCTCCGCCCTGAGCGAAGCAGGGGAAAATATTAGCAGCTCCTTGTGCTTGTTTAATTATAAGCGGCGCGCTTACCCCTAACTGTTGCCCCCGTCACCTTAACGACGCGGTTAAGTCTTTGTCTATTTACTTAAAAGAGCTAAAATCTTTTTTATGTTTTTTATGCTTTTTTATGCTAATGAAAGTTAATAATCTTTTTTAACGCGCAGCAAAAATAAAAAATGGTTTAGGGCAAAACAGCGTTTTAAGCTATTTCGCTCTAAACCATAAAATTTATGAAAGCCAAAGTTTAGTTGCATTTGGCCCGGCGTTCCTTTCGCCACAAGCGTTACAAAAATGCTTGACCACAACAAAGGATATTTTTGACTTTTATCAGCTATTTCGTTGCTAATGTATACTACTGCCCTTTCTTCTCTACCATTTGCGTAACCGCAATACCTATGGCTATACAAACCAGGCTCAACCAAATGATATGCACATGTAAAAAGCTTTTCAAGATAAAAGCGGCGCCAGCAGCCAGAATAATAGTAATAAAGCCCGCCTTAAGATGCTTCAGACAAAGCTGCATATAAACGGCTCCAAATAAGGATGGCATCAGATAGCGGAAGCCGTTCTTTATAAAGGGAGGCAGATTGTTAATTACTTCGCCTCCAAGATAAGTAAAAAGAGAAATAATAAAAATAGAAACAAACGTAGAAACAGCAACTCCGATTGTAGCCATCACATCGCCCTCAGGAGTAGCGGCTTCATAGCCGGAAGCCTTTTGAGCCATAGTAATTGCCGGAATACGGATATCGGCACAATTACCGCTGAGCCAGCCGATATAGCTGCCTGCTACTCCCATCATTGTGTAGAAAGCTGTAGGCTGTACAATGTAGGTTATGCCAAAGCCAGCCAAAGCCACACCCCAGATCTTCAGTAAATCGCTGAAAGGAGGGATGATACCATAAGCAAAATATACATACACTGCAGGAATAAAGTTCGCAATAATACCGCAGCTTAAAAAGGTAACGCCAATGCGTACGGATTTCTTTTCAAAAGCGCTCATTTTTTAACCTCCTTAGCCCATAATTGCGGCAGTAACATACATGCCAATAACAATCGATAAGCCCAAGCCAACCTCTTGCAGACGAGGATAGTTTTTAAATACAGTAGAAATTACTACCATGGAGCCTGCTCCTACAAAAGCTGCAATCCACGTACTAGTTTTATAGGGCACTAAAGCGGGAGCCAGCAGGAATGCGAACAAGCCAATGCCAGAGCCAGCGATAAGCAGCTTAACTGTATTAGCGTCATACTTAGAATTCAGAGAAGCTACAACCTTGCTCATACGATGGGTTAAAAGCAAAGCCGCCAGCATCCACCCCACATTGTTTAATGCCATTCCCCACAGAGCGTAAGCAAAGCCCTTCAGGCCCCAGCTTGCAGTGTTAGGCTCGACGCCAGCAACCTTGGCCGCCAACGTAATCATGGCCATCTCTGAACGAGCAGCGCCAATGTCATTCATACGCATCCATGTCGTGGGGGTACCCATAACAGCTAACAAAGCCATCATTATGATAACCGGTGCAAAGGAAGGCCCTACGGCTGTAATAGCAGCTGAGCGTATGCCAGCCATCCATCTTTCCTTAGGAATACCCATACGCCTGGCTTCATCGATACCCGCCTTCAGGAAAACAGCGCTTTCAACAATAATTGTGATTATCATGATGGAGGAAGCTATCCACATCCCCGGACTGTTAATTATTTCCTTAAATTCCATTTTCTGCTCCTTATTTCATAATCCAATGCGCTACCGTCATAGCATCGATAGCTTTTTCATCTACATCATACTTAATACCATTGGTTTCATCGGGAACGATGATGGTACATCTATCAGTAATATCAACCATTGGCAGAGTAATATCCTGGTTAAAATAACGATTTGCTGCAGCCACATCATGCGCTAATTCCGTAAAACCAGGCAAAGAAGCAAAGGATACGTTTTGAGCACGGCCAATGCCTAATTCCGTCATACCGCCGCACCATAGTGGAATGTTGTTGGCAACGCACAAATCGTGAATACGCTTTCCTTCATACATTCCTCCAACACGGCTAGACTTAATATTAACTACACGGCAGGCCTTAAGCTTAATAGCGGCTACGCAGGCGTCATAAGAATCAATAGATTCATCTAAGCAGATAGGAGTAGAAATCTGAGATTGCAGCTCCGCATGGTCTACCAAATCACATTCTCCCAAAGGCTGCTCAATATATTGCAGCTTGTATTCGTCCAAAGCCTTAAAAAGCTCCACATCCTTTAAACTATAAGCAGAGTTAGCGTCAACCGTCAAGGTAATATCGCCAAATTCCTTACGAATTCCCTTGATAACATCTATATCCTTCCCGGGATGAATTTTAATCTTAGTACGATGATAGCCTTGCTTCAGGTATTTTTCAATCATGCGATACAAATCATCTAAGGATTTTTCGCTGCCCAGGGATACGCCTACCTTAATTTCGTCTTGAGTGCCTCCTAACAGAGTTTTAATAGACTTACCTGTTCTTTGACTCAGCAGCTCCCATAAAGCATTTTCAATAGCAGCCTTAGCCAAACGATTACCCTTGATATACTTAAACCTTTCAATAAACTCTGCAGGTCCTGCAATATCCTCGTGTAAAATAGCAGGAATGATAATATTCTTTAACACATGCAAAACAGTACCGTTATCCTCAGGATTGTAAAAGGGACCATAAAAGGCTTTGCATTCACCCCACCCGACTAAGCCTTCAGAATAAACCTTGATTAACAGTGCATCACGATTTACAAAGCTTGTAAAACTAGTAGTAAAGGGGTGATTAAACGGGTTGTGTACATTAATAATATCCACGCGGTCAATTTTCATACTTTTCAGCTCCTCACTTAAAAATCATCAGGTAAATTTATAATGGTTAAAACGATTTTGGCAGCCTGCTCTAAAATGCTGCTTTCATAAGCATATTCTTCCAAGGTATGGTTATGGTCGCCAATGATACCTGTACCGCATAAGGTAGGCACACCCACATGCGACACAAAAGCCGCATCACTGCAGCCGCCGACAAATATACCTGTAGGCCGCTTATAGCCTAATTCCTCAGCAGCGTTGGCAAACCGCTCCATCAAAGCGTCTGTCTTAGCTACCTTTTCCAAGGCTCTGAACAGACCTACAGCCTCTAATTCTGCATGAATCAACGGATTAGGATTGTCCTCAACTATTTTGCGAATGTTGTTTAGAGCGCTATCGTAGGCTTCATTAGTCTTAAAGCGAATATCATTGACAAATTCACAGTAGTCCGGGACAATATTGCTCTTGGTCCCGCCTTTGATTACGCCTGTGCCAAAATAAGCATCATCATAATCGCTTAATTTGGCTATAGCAGATATTTTCTCCGCCGCCGCCAGGATTGCATTAGCCCCGTCCCAAGGAGCATTACCCGCGTGAGCGGCCTTACCGTAGACCTTAACCTTCAAGATGCCGCCGCCATTACGCTCTAGTACAATCTGGTCATGCAAACGGCCGCTGTCACAGTTAAAGCAGCAGCAGGCTCCACAGGCTTCCTGCTCAATAATAACCGCGCTAGCCCCGTTGCTAAGGGTATGAGCCACCTCTTCATCACTCACTAAAACCAGCTTCAGCTGGCGTTTGTTATAACCTAAGGCCTGCAAAGCCTTCAGGACAAATATAGCAATAACTATGCCGCCTTTAGTATCGTAAACGCCTGGACCACGCACAATATCCGGATTCACAGCGTCCCGCACAAACACATCCTCGCCAAAAGCGCCTACAGGATGCACGGTATCCATATGGCTGCACAGCAGAATCGGCGCCAGCTCCGTAGCCTGGCTTTCTGCTACTAAAGTGGGGCCAGCAGTCTCAAAGCAGTGCTTTTGCACCTTTAAGCCCATAGCATTCAAATAAGTATCTAAATGAGCCGCCAGCTTTTCTAAGGCCGGCTTATCTGCAGAAGGAGTTTCGATACGGACTATATTTTCATATAAGTAGCTAATCTGCTGCTTCTGCTGGTTTAAATATTCAACAAGTTTATTGTTTTCCATACATTCCACCTAAATAATTGCTAAATTTCTTCTCTAAGAATACAACTAGACAAAGGACTTTAATAGGCGTATAATTAGGTCTATAATTATAAACTACGTCTAAAAAAGAGGTAACAGACATGAAGCTGGGAATTATAGGCGCTAAAAGTATCATAGATATTCTAATAAAGGTAATAAGAGAAGAAACAATCGACATTGATATTGTCTCTGTAGAAACAGACGTTATTACAGAGACTCCGAAAAAAACTCGTATTTTAGAAAAGCAGGTTGACGCCATTCTTTTTACAGGCGTCTATAATTACTACTTTACCCTTGCACATTTAAAGAAGGCCTCAATTCCCTGGAGCTTTTTACCACATAATCGTATTTCAGCAATGCAAGCGCTTTTACAGGCAAGTATTAATTTTCACAGCGATTTAAAGCATATCAGCTTGGACACCTATGATCCGCAGATTATTCGGGAAGCTCTGCAAACTGTCGGGATAAACGACGCTAAAATTTATACTGCGACCATAGACCCTAATGCCGAAAATTTAAATGAAAAGCTCTTCCATGCGCATAGTAAACGCTATCAGCAAAACAATGAGGTTATCTGCCTTACCAGTCACCAGGTATGCCACGAACTACTAACCAAAGCCGGCATTCCCTGCCTGCGCATTTATCCTGCCAGAGAAATCATCAAGGAGCAAATATACTACCTCCAGCTTCAGCATTTAAATGTTTCTGAAAAGCAGGGCAACTATGCCGTTGTAGCGATTCACTATAACTATATTTTTGACAATGAAAAAGACCCCGCCGTGCGCGACTGGGAAAAGCTACGCTATCAACACGAAATCAGAGAATATGTATATACCATAGCTCACAAGCTTCAGGCAGCGGTTTTCTCAGACGATATTGTACCTTTATTTATTGTAACCTCCAAAAATATGCTCAATAATGTTTTCTTAAAGCAGCAGGATCATATTAAACTGCTGCAATTCGGACAACAGCTGCAGCGCTTCCGCGTCTGCTTAGGTATCGGTCTTGGCAACAGCATGTTAGAAGCGAAAGCTCATTCAACAATGGCCTTGAACCATGCCTTCAAGGATATCGACGTGCGAGCCTATATCGCCAGGGACAGTTCTGAAAATGTAGCGCCTGCAGTAACCACAGAACTACTAGAGAAAACCCCTCTTAAGGTCATGGCCGAGCACTGCGGTTTTACCGTAGCTACGTTGCAAAAGCTTAACAATGCGTTAGAAAAAATCGGCAATCCTATTACGGCAGAACAGTTGGCTGAGGAGATGCACATGAATGTCCGCAGCATAAACCGCATTCTCGTCAAACTTGAGGATGCAGGCTGCGTCAATGTAGTGGCTAAGCAGGGACATGGCAGAGGTAGGCCGACGCGAGTTTTAAAAATAATTATATAGGCAAAAAGCTCCGCCCGACCCGATAAGGGACGAGCGGAGCTTCGTTTTAAAACGATGTTAACTTACCGCGCTTCTTACAGCTGTTCAGTAACGTCTTCTTTCTTCTTACGGCTGAAGAAATGTTCTACAACCACGAAGAGCGTAGGAATGAGGAAGATGCCGAAAGCGGTAGCAATGGCCATGCCGCCTACTACGGCGTTACCCATGGACACGCGCGCGCCGGCGCCCGGGCCGGTAGCGATAGCCAGCGGCAAGCAGCCCAGAATAAACGCAAAGGACGTCATCAAAATAGGACGCAGGCGGACATGAGCGGCTTCAATGGCAGCCTGCACAGCATCCATACCTTGCTCCATGTACATCTTGGCATATTCGACAATCAAAATGGCGTTCTTCGCAGACAAGCCGATAAGGGTAATCAGAGCAATCTGCATATAAACGTCGTTGTTCTGCCCGCGCAGGTACTGCGACAGGAAGCAGCCGAATATTGCGGAGGGCACGGACAGCAGTACGGCCAGAGGAATGGTCCAGCTTTCGTACAGCGCCGCCAAAAGCAGGAAGACGAAAATCATGGAAATGATATAGATTTGCGTAGAACGGCTGCCTGCTTCGATTTCGTCGCGGCTCTGGTCAACCCATTCGTAGGTGTACGTATTGGGCAGCGTTTCCGCGGCTACTTCTTCCAAAGCTGCCATAGCCTGACCGGTGGAATAACCGTCGGCAGGGTCGCCCGCAATCTTAATCGCGCGCGCGCCGTTAAAGCGCGTCATAATCAGGGAACTGTTTTTCTCTTGCGGCGTTACCAAGGTGTTCAGCGGCACCAGCTGCCCGTCGTTACTGCGCACAAAGAAGTAACGCATATCGTTGACGCCGGTACGGTATTTGGAATCGGCCTGCATCACTACCTTCCAGGTACGGCCGAAGTTATTGATATCGTTGATTTCGTAGCCGCCCAAGAAAGTCTGCAAAGCATTGTACACGCTGGATACGGGCACGTTCAGGGATTGTGCCTTTTCGCGATCGACTTCAAAATTATACATGGGCGTCGTGGTATTCAGCGTCGTATAAACCATAGCGATTTCCGGCCGTTGGTTAGCCTTCGCCAAAAATTCGTTGGCGCGCTGGCCCATAACTTCTACATCCTCGCCGCCCAGGTTCATCAAGTACAGGCTCAAAGTACCGGTATTGGACGCGCCCGGCAAAGAGGGCGGCTGGAAGGCCATAATCTGAGCGTCGGGGAAATCGGCGCTCATGCCGTACATCATCGGGATAATATCCTGCACCGAATTATCGCGGTTCTGGTAATCGTCCATAGCAATTACCAGCAAAGCGGAATTAGCCTTTTGCGCGTTACTCAGAATATCTACGCCGCTAACCGTCAGGACATTTTTTACGCCCGGCAGCTTTCCTGCTCTTTCGCCAATCTCGCTCAGTAACTGAATTGTGCGGTTACTGGAAGCGGCTTCAGGCAGGGAAATAGATACGGCGCTCATGCCCTGGTCCTCGTTCGGCACGAAGCCGGTGGGCGTTACCTTCGCCAAAGCGCCGATGCAGATGACGATAACAACTAAGCAGGTCAGCATCAGCTTGGACCTGCGGATGCACACCTCGACGTTTTTCACGTATTTTGCCAGCATACGGGCGTACCAATTATTAAATCCCGCTACCATTTTACCGATAAAGCCTTTAGGAGCCGTCTCCTCGTCCTTCTTAACCAAAATCAGGGCGCACAGCGCCGGCGTCAGGGACAAAGCGACGATGGCCGAAAGCAGCATGGATACGGAAATAGTAATCGCAAACTGCTTATACAATTCGCCGACGGTACCGCCGGTAAAGGCTGTAGGAATGAATACCGCCGCCAGCACGAAGGCGATGGCCACAACAGGGCCGGATACTTCGTTCATAGCGCGGTAGGTGGCTTCCTTAGGCGACATACCGTTTTCCTGAATATGATGCTCTACCGCCTCTACTACGACGATGGCGTCGTCGACAACCAGACCGATTGCCAGAATCATGGCGAACGCCGTCAGCGTATTAATGGTAAAGCCTAAAATTACGAAGGAAGCGAAGGTGCCTACCAAAGATACCGGCACGGCCAGCATAGGAATAAGCGTGGCGCGCCAGCTGCCCAGGAACATGAATACTACGAAGATAACCAAAGCCAACGCTTCGAAAAATGTATGGGCAACCTTGTTCAGGGATTCCGTAATGAACTGGGTATTATCCTGAACGATAATCAGCTTCATATCGTCCGGGAAACGCGATTCTGCATCCGCCAATACTTCTTTAATATTGCCGACGGTTTCCAAAGAGTTGGCGTCGGACGTCAAAGATACAGGGAATACAACGGAGTCGCCGCCGTTTATCCGGCTGACGGTCATATCGTTACGCGGCCCTTCTTTAATCGTAGCGATATCACGCAGCTTCAAATTATCGCCTTTTTGCGTGCGGACGATAACGTTGCCAAATTCTTCCGGCGTTTTTAAACGGCCCTGGGCGCTGGCGGAATAAGTACGCTCCTGCATAGCGTCGGTAGGACGGTCGCCGATGGAGCCTACGGCCGCCTGGATATTCTGCGTTTGGATAGCGTTAGTAACATCGTCCACCGTCACGCCCAGCTGCGCCATCTTTTCCGGGTTCAGCCACAGGCGCATGGAATATTCCGGACCGTATTCGTTGACAGACGAAACACCCTTAACGCGCTTCACGGCGTCGATAAAGTTGGCGTCGGCGTAAGTACGCAGGAACATACCGTCGTAAGTCTTGTTCGGCGAATACAAGCCGAAGTACATAATAGTTTCCGCCGATTGCTTAGTCGTAGTGATACCGTAAGCGGTTACTTCGGCGGGCATGGAGCTGTTAGCCTGGGATACGCGGTTCTGTACCTCTACGGACGCGATATCGGCGTTCTTGTCCAGGTTGAACTGAACGTTCAATTCGTACTGGCCGTTACTGGTACTGATGGAGTTCATATCCAGCATATTTTCTACGCCGCTGACCTTCTGTTCGATAGCCTGGGCAACGGCTTCTTCTACTACGTCGGCGCTGGCGCCGGTATACGTGGTTTCTACGGTAATACGCGGTTTAGTAATCTGCGGATATTGCGCGATAGGTAAGCTAAAACCGGCCAAAGCGCCAAGCAAGGTGATCAAAATCGCCAATACTATAGCGAATACGGGACGATCAATAAAGAAACGTGCCATTTAGCCTACCTCCTTATTTTTGCGCTGCAGAATCCTGTTCTGCAGTATCAAGCTCGGCCTCCGTCATGGGTTCCGGCTTAACCTCGGAGCCCTGGCGTACCTTGCCCGTACCTTCTACTACAAGGGTTTCGCTGCCGTCGAGGCCGCTTTCTACCATGTATAAGCGGTCGACGCTGGGTCCTAAGGTAATTTCCTTCATCGTTACTTTATTATCGCTACCGACAATATAAACGAATTTTTTATACATCAATTCAACGACGGCGCGCTTGGGAATCAGCAAAGCGCCCTCTTTAGTACCGGCAGTAGCCTGCACGTGAGCGAACATACCCGGCAGCAAGCGACGCTGCGGGTTATCGAACAACGCCTTAATCGTCAAGGTGCCGGTGTTGTCGTTAATGCCGCGGTTCACTTCGGCAACCTGTCCCTTCAAATCGTACTGGCTGCCGTCGCTCAAAACGATGGTCAAATTATCCAGCGCCGCGCCGCCCTCGGCAGTCTGCGAGGAGGACAGCTTCAAATATTCCGGCTCGGCCACGCTGAACTGCACGAATACGGGGTCGGTATTGGAAATCGTCGCCAAGGTCGTCTGTCCGGCGGTTACGTAGTTGCCTACTTCCAAAGCCGTGGTGTCAATGCGCCCGGTAAAGGGAGCGACAACGCTGGTATCGGTCATGCTGATTTGCGCGTTTTCAACGAGCGCTTCCTGCGCGTTTACCGAAGCCTGCGCCTGGTCGCGCTGCATAATGGCGTTATCCAGCACCTGCTTGGAAATAGCGTTTTGCTCGTACAATTTAGTATAACGCTCGGCGTCCATGGCGGCGTTAGCCAAAGCGGCGCGCGCGTTAGCCAGACCTGCCTGGGCGTTGAGCAAATTAGCCTGATAAGTACGTTGGTCGATGGAATAAAGCTGCTGTCCTGCGGTGACGGTGTCGCCGCCTTTAAAATATTTACCCATAATCTGACCGCTTACCTGCGCTTTGAGCTCCATTTCCTGCTGCGCTTGCACAAAGCCGGTATAATCGTACACAATAGGGGTATCGCGCTTGATGACCTGCATGGTTTTAACCAGCGTAGCCTGCGGCGCAGCCTGCTCCTTTTGGGCGCAGCCCGCAACGGTCAGCATCACAGCCGCCGCCATAGCTGCAGCCATAGCCCTTTTAGCGCGGCTGGAGCGGATAAAACTTAACATAGAAAAACCTCCTTCATTCTTCTACTCTCAGAAACTATCATATCTATATACAAGCAAAAATAGACAATGGCTCAGTTTCAGAATACTTCTATTATAAATGAGCCCGTTGATAAAAGCAAATGCGATTAAAGCTAATTAAACGTCTTATGCTTCTTTTATCTCCATTTTACTTTATTTTTCAGCCAAAGCTGACTGGTCAGTCAGCTTTGTTGCAGCCATTTCTTATCCAACAAGAATTTATGCAGATTGCCTAAAGCGAAGCCCGCGACTTCGTCTTTGCCGCAAATATTCTGCATCAGGAAGAGGTTATTGCCCTCGATATACCATTCTTTGGATATACCTTCTGTAAAATCCATATTTTTATTAGTGCAGAGCAAATTAAGCAAAGGGCGCAAATCCGGGTCGTCAGAATTCAAAATCTGCTCTAGCTGCACCGGCTCGCCCGTAGCTGGGTCAATGTGCAGCTGATGGTGCCTGAAGCTGTTCTTGCCGCTTATCAGCTGCAGCGACAGCAGTAAATCGTCGGCGCGCAACACTTTAAAGGCCATATCCGCCTGCCCCTGGTAAAAGAGCTGTAAATATTCCGCGCATTCCTTTTCCAGGTAAGCGTTAATTTTATTTTGCAGCTCTACGTTTGGCGACGCAAAAACCGGATAGGTTGCTTCGCCGCCCGGCACTACCATTTTGCGCGGCAAGATGCTGCCCGCGTCAAAATCGCAGCCGTCATTAATGGTATTGCTTTTATCTACCGGCGTAGCGGTCATCACCGTAAAGGCGCTGCGCTGCCACTGTTCGTTTTTATCGTCATCTTGCTGCAGCCGCCATACCGCGCCCACATCCGCCAAAAGCTGCCTGCGCTGCGTCAGCTGCTGGCTTGTCAGCAGCTCCTGCTGCCCGTCGCCGTCCACATCATACGCCGTCAGCGAAAATAAGCCGCCGAATTCCACCTTGCCGCTTTCAGGAAAGCTTTCGGGCAGCGGCGCATTATTTTTCTGCCCGTCCTGCAGCGTAATTTCCAAAGCGTTTTCCTTATTAGAGGCGTTAGTGACGATGCCCATGCTGTCGGCAGCGCTGAACAGCTCCGCAATCCGCTTAGGCTTGGTAAAATCAATGATTCTGTATTCGCTACCTGCCTCCCAAGCGCCCTGTCCCAGGCTAAGCAGCAGCTGCTGCGGCACACCGCTCTGCCGCTCATTCCCTTCCGGCAGCGGCTTCACCTGCACCGCCTGCAAAATAGGATTATAGCCGCCCTTAACCGAGGGCGCATAAGCGGTTATCAGCTTGCCGTCCTCCTTAAGCAGCAGCAAAAGCTGTTCCGTGTAGCCGCCGGGCAGACGCTCGCCCCACAGCTCCACTGTCGCTTTTCCATGCTCCTGCTGCAGCGTCGTACTGGCCAGCAGCGTTTCGCTGGCAGCAGCGCCCGTACACAGCAGCATACTGCAGCCTGCGGCAGCCAGCTTTATCTTCCAAGAGTTTTTCACTCCGTCACTTCCTTCCCCAACGCTACCCCCGCGTCAGCGTTTCATATTAAATTTATTATAACATTATTTGACGATTATTGTAACAAAGCACACAGATTTTACCAAAGTTTCAAAAAGCAGCCATAAAATACGCTTAAAGTAATTTATGTAACGCTATAAGGGGTTGCGGAATACGACGTCGCCCTTTAACGCATAAAAAAACGGCTATCCCTATATTAGATAACCGTTAAACGAAAATCCTGTTCAAAATAATTAAACAGAAAGCTATCTGGCAGGCGTCGCCGCTCCTGCATCTCTTTTGACCCAATGGGTGCGTGGTTGCAACGAAATTTACCACCTCAGATAACTTCCTGCTTCGTGCCTTTTATCTGTTTCTATTTTACCTTATTTATAATTTCCTGTAAAGTATTTCTTTATTTCTCAGGTAATTGTTCAATCTATTTTCACTAATTTTCCAGCAAGAAATTATCGAATTTTTATAGTTAGGCGCGTCGCTCTCTGTACAAATTCTTAAAACTAACTGTATATAAGAAGTTTCCGTTTTTATCCGTTTAATTATTAAACCGCTATTTGGATGCTTATCACGAATAATATAATCGGGATCAGCGATAGCAGCATATAATAACTTAACAGCCTGTTCATAAGCATCTAAATGCCTTTCCCGAATATGTTGTATTTGATTATCAGTTATTACCACTTCATCCGTTACTATATCTTCTGCTATACATTTATAAATTTCCCTGTCAATCCTGCCTACAAAATACATCTCACCAGCTCCGCCAAAATCATTTTTATTAAGTATATCAGTTATACGGCCATACCGCAACTTCAATACGCACGCTTACTGTAACAAAGCGTACAAATCGCTTGTGTCCCGGTAAAATTTCTGCAAAAGCTACTGCTTTTTCGCGCCAAATAGTGTACAATAACGATGATATTTTATTTCATCAGCCAAGGAGAAGGGATGTATAGTATGAAAAAGATTTTAGCATTTTTAACGGCCATGTGCATGCTGCTGGCGCTGGCCGGCTGCGGCGGCAACGACGCCCCCAGCAAAGCTCCTAAGGAAAAAACAAAGGTAAGCCTGGGCATGCTGCGCCTGACCAGCAGCGCGCCTTTATTTATCGCGATGGATAAAGGCTTCTTCGCCGACGAGGGTCTTGAAATCGACGCCCAATGGTTTGACGCCGCCCACCCCATCGCCGTAGCCACCGCCTCCTCTAAAGTAAACGTAGGCGCTACGGGCATCACCGCCAGCCTGTATAATATGGCGGCCAACGGGCAGAAGCTGGGCATCGTAGCGGATAAGGGCCGCGAGCAGAAAGGTTATTCTTCTTCCGCGCTTTTGGTCACCGCCGATAATTTCAACAATGGCGTACAAAGCTTGAAGGACCTGAAAGGCAAACGCATCGGCATTACGCAAAAGGGTTCTACCTTCCATTATATGTTAGGCCGTATGCTGGAAACTCAGGGCATGAGCCTGGACGACGTGGAAATCGTCCCGCTGAACAAGGTCAGCGCCGTTATGGCAGCCCTGGAAAGCAAGCAAATCGACGGCTGCATTCTCAACGAGCCCAATATCACCAAAGTACAAAAGGCCGGTTACGGCAAGCTGGTAGTGCAGGTAGGCGACGTAATTCCCTATCAGACCTCCGCAATTTTCTACTCTCCTGAATTTATGCAGAACAAGGATGCTGCCGAACGCTTTATGAAGGCTTACGTTAAAGCCTGCAACTATTATTATGAAGCGGCCATAGAAAAGAAGGACGCCAAAAAGCTGGACGAGGTCGTTAATATCGTAGCCAAATATGTAAAGGCTCCCGCCGAGGATATTAAGGCAGGCCTGCCCTACATCGATAAAAACGGCCAGCTGCTGGCTTCCGATATCGACACCCAAATCAAATGGTACACCGCTAATAAGATGATGTCCGGCAAGCTGGACGCCAAGGACGTTGCCATTACCTCCTTCCAGGAGGCGGCCGCCAAATAAGTAAGGTGTAGCTTGAAGCAGGGCGGAGCGATCCACCCTGCTTTCTGTTTTTAGTATTATGGGAGGTTATGCAGCTTATGAAATTAGTAATTGATAAAATCTGCAAGGATTTTACCAATAACCGCGGCCAGGCGCTGTCCGTCCTGCAGGATATTGAACTGACAGTAAACAAAGAAGAATTTGTAGCATTAGTAGGCCCGTCAGGTTGCGGTAAATCCACCTTGCTTAACATTGCGTCCGGCCTTTTGCAGCCCACCAGCGGCGCGGTAAAATTTACGGAGGTCGACGAGGGCTACGAGCCGCGTATGAGCATCGTCTTTCAGGAAACGGGGCTCTTTCCCTGGCGCAACGTACACGATAATATCGCCTTCGGCCTGGAAACCGCAGGTATGCCTGCCGCCCAGAGGGAAGAACGCATCAAGCATTATATCGAGCTTGTCGGCCTGAAGGGCTTTGAAAAATCCTTTCCCCATCAATTAAGCGGCGGTATGCGCCAGCGCGTCGGCATCGCCCGCGCCCTGGCCATCGAGCCCGACCTGCTGCTGATGGACGAGCCCTTCAGCGCGCTGGACGCCCAAACGCGCACCATCATGCAGGAGGAGCTGGTAACGCTGTGGGAAAAAACGCGCCTTACTACATTATACGTTACCCACAATATCCAGGAAGCCGTCATGCTGGCCGACAGGGTTGTGCTGCTGTCGCGCCGCCCCGGCAGGGTCAGCAAAATTCTGACTATCGGCATCCCCCGCGCCGACCGCGACAAACCGGAACACGCCGAGGCCGTCGCCGAATTTATCCGCATCATTTGGGAGCACATCAGCAAGGACGCCCGCGCCGCTCTGATGGAGGTGGAAAACAATGGCTAAGCATGAATACACTGTCCGCAACCGTATGACCCATTGGCAGAAAAGCTATCCCCATTGGGTATCCGTAGTTTCCATTATCTGCGTAGTAATTTTGTGGGAGCTCATCTGCCGTGCGGGCGTAGTATCCTCCCTCTTTCTGCCCGCGCCCAGCCGGATTGTCGCCGCGCTGCTGACGCTAATTGCCGACGGAGAAATAGGCGTCAGCCTGGCAGCCAGTATGTACCGCATTTTGGCGGGCTTCGCCGTAGGCAGTCTTATCGGTCTGGCCGTCGGCCTTGTCACCGGTACGTCGGCGCTGGCCGACAAAATCGGCAGCCCCATCGTCAACGCCCTGTACCCCATTCCTAAAATCGCTCTGCTGCCGCTGTTCATTCTGTGGCTGGGTATCGGCGAATTGTCGAAAGTCACGATTATCGCCTTGGGCGTCTTTTTCCCCGTAGCCATGAACACCTACAGCGGCGTCAAAAACGTCGACGCCCTGCTTATCAAGGTAGCGGTCAGCTTTAACGCCGGCTGGTGGAAAACGATGAAAAGCGTCGTGCTGCCCAACGCCCTGCCCATGATTTTCGCCGGGCTGCGGCTGGCGGCAGGCACGTCCTTGCTGCTTTTAGTCGCCGCCGAAATGATCGCGGCCCAGGTCGGCATCGGCGCGCTGATTCTGCATTACGGCGATTTGATGATTACCGACCGCTTGATGGCGGGCGTAATCGTCCTGTCGCTGTTAGGCTTAATCTTTAATCTGCTGCTGCAATGGCTGGAAAAGAAAGCCGTCCCTTGGAAAAATTAACGCCGCAAATTATAATTTTCATACCGTTACAGCAAAACAACCTCAAGCGCAAGGCACGCCTGAGGTTGTTTTATTATGCGCTTTGTTTAATCTTGCCTTGAGCCGTACTGCTCCTTAACGTCCGCAGCTTTAAGCAAAACCGCCGCTTCCGCATAAGCGCTTTGCTTCTGCGGCTCTTGCGCCGCTTCGCTAAAGTTTGCCAAGCCGAAATATTTTTCAAAAAACGTTTGCAGCTTTTGCAAAACGGTCTGCTTCTTCTTATCGCGCGAGCCGCCGCCGAAGCGCGAAACCGGAGGCAGCAGCCTGTCCACTTCCGTGCCGGTCGTTTTCAGCACACCGTCGCGAAAAGCGTTCTGCACAAATCTTTGCGTTTCTTCCGGCTTCAAGCGTTCTTCCGCAATCAAAGCCTGCATATCGCTTGCGCAGCGCTCCTGCACAAAGTTCTGCCAATCGTCCTTGACATTCGTCGAAGCGTTGACCGTCGCGATGAAATTTTCTATCAGCTCTCTTTTCGAGCGCAGCTGCAAGCTGGATTTAATAGCCTTGTCGATAGCTACCAAAATTTCTTTATCCCGGCAATTAGAAGCGTGATATTTAGCGACCAGCAGCAAAATATAATCTATATTTACCTCCACCTGCTTGACGAGCTCCATTTCAAAAACAACGTCGTCGATGATGCTGTCCTTGTCGCCTTTATTCCGTTTCATTGCTTCATATATATCATGGTACGTGCCCGTATAATCCTGAAAATCAAGCGGCGATAAAATTTCGTTGCCGGCAAAGCGGTCGAAAGCGGCGAGGATATTGCGCAAGCGCAAAATATTCCCGAACAAAACGAGAAAGTCTTTTTTATTTTGCTCGCCGATAATCGCTTCGCCCAGCGGAAAGCGTTCCTGCAATTCCGCAATGCGCTGCTCGTAACCTTTTTGCTCGACGCCGTCGGCGTCCTTATAACCGTAATAATAATCGTCGTAAGATTTCAAAAGCACAATGCCGCTGGCTTCCTTATCGCCGAACAGGGCGATAGCGTCATCCGTCGCCTGCTCCAGATCACGGAAGCAGACGATATTGCCGAAAGTCTTGACGGAATTTAAAATGCGGTTGGTGCGCGAAAAGGCTTGAACGAGTCCGTGCATTTTTAAATTCTTATCCACCCACAAAGTATTCAGCGTCGTCGCGTCGAAACCGGTCAAAAACATATTGACCACAATTAACAAATCTACTTCGCGGTTCTTCACGCGCTGAGACAAATCCTTATAATAATTTTCAAATTCCTTAGCGGAAGTATTAAAATTAGTATGAAAGACCTTATTATAATCGGCAATCGCCGCTTCTAAAAAATCGCGTGAGCTTGCGTCCAGGCCGTCGACGTCAAAGCTTTCGTCCGCCAACACGCCGTCCGCGTTTTCCTCTTCGTTGGGCGCGAAAGAAAAAATCGTCGCGACGGTCAAATTGCGGCGCCGCTCGGCCAACTGCTTTTTGATTTCCCCATAATATTTTTTACAAGCCGCAATCGAGCTGACGGCGAAAATGGAATTAAAGCCGTTGACGCGCTGGCCCTTCAGCGAATAATAAGCGCCGCGCACGGTCTTTTGGTCGAAGTGCTCCAAAATATATTGCACGACGGCGCCGATACGCTCCGGCGAATTGAGCGCCGCTTCGGTATCGATGGCGGCGACCTGCTTATCCTGCCTGCCGTCCTTTTGCTTAACCGTATTGATAAAATCGATGCGGAAGGGCAGCACGTTGCCGTCGTTAATCGCGTCGACGATGGTGTAGGTATGCAGCTTCGCGCCGAAGGCCTGCTCCGTCGTTTTCAAATTAGGATTGCCGCCCGTCCCCGCGTTGGCGGCGAAAATCGGCGTGCCGGTAAAGCCGAAGATGCAATAATGCTTAAAATACTTTTCTACTTTAATCGTCTTTTCGCCCTTGCGTATCTGCCCGCCGACGATACGCGCGTGCATATCGCCGAACTGACTGCGATGGCATTCGTCAAAAATCAACGCGACGCGCTTATCCCTAATCGGGTGATGCGGATTTTTAGCGATAAAGATGGATAATTTCTGAATCGTGGTGACGATGATGGGATACTCTTTGTAAAATCCCTTCTCGTCCGTATCCTCCAGCTGCCGCTGCAAAACGGCGGTGCTTTTGTTCGGCGTTACGCAGCCTTTAGCAAAGCGTTCGTACTCTTTAATCGTCTGGTAGTCCAAATCCTTGCGGTCGACGACGAACATTACCTTATCGATATACGGCAGCGCCGACGCCAGCTGCGCCGCCTTAAACGAAGTCAGGGTTTTGCCGCTGCCCGTAGTGTGCCAGATATACCCGCCCGCCTCGACGCTGCCCAGCTTTTTATAATTGGCGGCGATTTCGATGCGGTTTAAAATTCTTTCCGTCGCCACAATCTGGTACGGGCGCATAACCAAAAGCAAATTTTCCGTCGTGAACACGCAATATTTCGTCAGGATATTGAGCAGCGTATGTTTCGCGAAAAAGGTTTTCGTAAAATCCACCAGGTCGGCGATGACTTTATTATTGCCGTCCGCCCAATAGGACGTAAATTCAAAACTGTTGGACGTTTTCCTGCCGCGACGCTGGCCGCCGTTTTCGTTTTCCTTAATGTGGTTCGCTCGCGTCGTATTGGAATAATATTTCGTAAACGTGCCGTTGGAAATGACAAAAACCTGCACGTATTCGTACAAACCGCAGCCCGCCCAAAAGCTGTCGCGCTGGTAGCGGTTAATTTGATTGAAAGCTTCCTTTATCGCCACGCCGCGCCGCTTTAATTCCACGTGTACCAGCGGCAACCCGTTGACCAAAATCGTAACGTCGTAACGGTTGTCGTAGCGCGCGCCCTCGCTCGTACCCACGGCGTATTGGTTGATGACCTGCAGGCGGTTGTTGTGGATGTTCTTTTTATCGATTAGCGCGATATTAAAAGTCGTCCCGTCCTCGCGCGTCAAATTCTGCACGTAATCCTCCTGGATTTTGCGCGTTTTTTCTACGACGCCTTCGTTGGCGTTGGCGATTTTATTTTGAAAAAAGCTTTGCCACTCCTTATCGGTAAAGCGATAATTATTCAGCAGCTCCAGCTGACGCCGCAAATTGGCGATTAAATCCTGCTCGCTGTGCAACGCCGCGTACTCGTAGCCCTGCTCGCCCAGCATTTTGATGAACGCCGCCTCCAGCGCGGCCTCGCTTTGATAAGCGTCGCTGCGCGCGCTTTGCGGCTCGTAAGCGGCGACCACGGTGCTTTCGTTCGTCGCCAGCACAATATTATAGGAACTCACGCTCTCGCCTCCATTTCACTTTTTGCAGTCGTTACCTGTTTTTATTTTTCATTTTGCACTACGCATCTAATCTTTTAAAATCTAACAGCTTGTCGCGATAATATTCGTACTGCTTCTGCCGCAACGCAATTTCTGCTGGCAAGCCGCTAGTCAAATCGTTACACAGCGCGTCGAAGCGGTCGAGGACGTTGACAATGCGATTCTGAATCTCAATAGACGGTACTGCTACTTTTAACGAACGGACGAACTCCATATTAGCCATAGTAAGTTTTGACCCATGCGTTAAGGCTAAAAACTTAGGATATAACGCAGTACACGCATAATAAAGATATGAGGGATTCAACGTATTTGTATCTTTAGGATATATTCCTGCAATATTTTGGTTAATAGAAGCTTCAAAAGGCAAGAATGCAACTTTGCCTATTGTTGCTCCTACTAAAGCAATGAGTGTTGTTCCAGCCTTCATTATTTTTGCTGACGATTCGGCAAATCCTTTTTCTGTAATATAACCAGTCACCTCATCAACAGTTTTTTGATTTTTACATACAGTTGAACCTAACCATTTTATATTTCCACCAACCCAATAGCTATCATTTTTCTTTGATGGAGTTCCACCTGCAACTACACTACAAACATCGCCAAGCGTCCGCCATACGACATCACTTGTTCCCCCCCATTCCTCAAAATTCAACAGCTTATCCCTGTAACATTCGTACTGCTTCTTCCGAGCTGTAAGCTCGGCTGTAAGCTCGGCTGTATAGAACGTGAACTTGTCCAGCACGCGGACAATTTCACGTTGTACCTCCAGCGGAGGTACAGGGAGAATCACGCTATTCAGACTATCCGGCGTTACTTCAATGACCTTAGTTCCATGAGCCAATTTCCTTTTTTGGGAAAAGAACTGCTTTGAATGAAAAAAATACGTCAGATATTTAGCGTCTAACGAATGATGTATAATTGCAGAATGCCCACTCACAGCTACGTTCTCATCACCCAACCAAGCCACACATTTACATACATCTTCGATATTTTCACTAGTTACAGCCATAATAATATCATTTTTTACAGCTATTTTTTGCTTTTCTGCTTTCTCTTTGCTTATAAAAGTCAAAGTTTTATCAGTAAAAAGATTATATCTCGTATAAATTTGCCCGTAGTGAATACAAGGAACGCCTTGCTCAACAAAATCTTTCTTTTGAAAATTGCCGCCTCGATATACAGTTGCAACTTCCCCTAGCTTTTTATACTCCACCCCATCAGGGCACAACTCGCGTATCAATTCGCTTAACCTGCTCATGCGTCGTCACCGTTCCTTTGCAATGTTTCCATTTCTCCCAAGTGCAACTAAAGAGCTGCCGCATATATGCTATAATAAACTTAATGCAACAGCTCTCAACATAATCTACAACACATCTTTAGACAACAAATATCTTTTGACCATTCCTAAAAAATCAATCGCCGCTTGTAATTGAATCTCTGCGTCGTCTTGACTAACATTATACCAATCTTTATAATCGCTTTCATTTCTGCTATCAAATGCGTTACCAATAATTGCCGACGCTTCCACAGGAAAAATCTGCGTCTTAATATATTCTTTTCGGAAATACCCTATTACGCCAGAATGCTTTTCAAAGTCTTTTCTTTCCAGCGCTAACACAGCTCTCATTCCATGAAATATAGCATAATAGGCTCTATTGGAGACTAAATTGTAATCATTTATTTGCATAACATGCTCGGCAACTTTGATACATTGCATTGCCTTGTCAAATCTGTATTGCGATAAAAGTTTAGCTTGCTCTCCCATATAATTCAATCCCATCTCTAGCAATATTTCTATAGAACAAAGTGTCCGCCATATCCTGATACTCTTTTTTATCGCTGATAATTAAAGACACTACTTCATCTTGCTCCAAGCTAATCATACTTGTAAGATTGCGCATGGCCCTTTTAATTTTACTTAATTGTTCTTCTGGCGCATCTATCACGACTAAAATATCGATATCTGATTCTGCATTGCTATCGCCGCGCGCTTGCGAGCCGAACAAAATAATTTTTTCTACTTCCGAAGATACCGACAAAATAGCCTTAACGGTATCTTCAGTAATATTTTTTAGTTTACCTTTATTACACATACCGCCACCTGCTTTCTCTATTAAATATATTATATCATATTTGATGTGCTTCTGATATTTCTATTATCGAGTTCAGATTCCAGAAAAAATTTAATACCTGCTGACGCTAAATTTATCTTCGCCAGCTTTCTAACATAATTTTTCTCGTTCTAACATAATTATGTTAGAACGTCATTTTTATGTTAGAAACAAATTTGCCTCACGCTTCCAGCTCCGCAATAATCTTATCAATTTCATTACTCTTTATCGCCTTCCGTAAATTCCGCTTCATTCAGCATCTTAGGCACTTCCTCAATAATTGGTGCAAGAACTTTATAGCTGATAGGCAATTCATCCGCTGTGCGATAGGTCGCTACACCCATCGGTTTGGAATAATCACGAATCGCCAGTTCTACAACGCTTTTATTTGCTTCACGGCATAGAAGAATACCGATAGCCGGATTTTCTCCATTCTTGCGCTCTTGTTCGTCCAAAGCCGACAAATAGAAGTTTAGCTGCCCCAGATAAGACGGCTTGAACTTTCCTTTTTTCAGTTCAATCACAACCAACGCTTTCAAGTCACGCTGAAAAAATAGCAAATCAGCAAAAAATTCCTCGCCGTCTACTTCAATGCGATGCTGATTTCCAACAAAACAGAAACCGGAACCAAGACATTGAATGAAATTACGTATGTTGCTGATGATTTCTTTTTCCAGAACACGTTCGTCTAAATCCTGCGGATCGGTTAAATCAAGTTCTTCGGTATTGATAAAATCCAGAAAATATTCGTCCTTAAAGGTCTGAATCGCTTTCATATATTGCTTATCATCCGGCAAAGTCATGGAAAAATTATTGGTCAACGCACCTTTATGCTGATAAAAATTTTCTTTTAGCCTGGTACGCAGGGCAGTTTTACTCCAATGGCCTGTTGCACATTCACGAATGTAAAAAAGCCTTTCATCCAGTTCTTTAGTTTTGTGAAGAATTTCCATGTGATGCGTAAAGCTGATTTCCATGAACGCTTCCATCGGAAAAACGATAGCCGCCGGCAATCGTTTTTCCGAAACTACCAAACCTGCGTCATCTGTCTGTTCTAAATCGATAGCCGTGGCTACCGATTTACTTTCCAAAAAAAATTCAGCATTTGTTTGCAAATACGGTCGCCATGCTTCAAAAAATTGACGCATCAGTTTGATATTTCCGGAAGAAAAGCCACGCAGCCCCGGAAGTTCTTCACGCAAACGGGCGCTTATTTCATCAATAGCACCTGTTCCCCAAGTACCTTCTCTGGAATTGCTGGAAACATAACCGCCAATGGCGTAATATAAAGACAGCATTTCTGCGTTTGTATATTTTGCAGCCCTGTTTTGGCTTCTTAAAATTGCCGTTTTTATGGTTTTAACAGCCTCCAAATATTTCTCGTTCATATACCTACCTCGATTTCTGCGATAATTTTCGCAATTTCATCACGAAACACCTATCAGCTTCTAAAAATTTTAATACTTACTAGCGTTAAATTTATCTACGCCACACGCTTTCTTATTCCAGATATTCTTCCTAACATAAATTTTCTCGTTCTAACATAATTATGTTAGAATGTCATTTTTATGTTAGAAGCAAATTTGCCTCACGCTTCCAGCTCCGCAATAATCTTATCAATTTCCGCGCGCAGCTTTTCTTCGCGTTTCACAATCTCGGCAATTTCCGCGTTCAGCTTTACGATATCAATTACTTCGCGCGTATCTTCCGGTTCAACGTAATTGCTGACGGACAAATTATAATCCTGCTCCACAATTTGCTCATACGGCACGCAGCGCGCCAGATGCGCCACATCTTCACGCGCCGTAAATTCTTCGACGATACGCTTGATATTCGCTTCCGTCAAGCGGTTGTTATTCGTCACCTTGACAAATTCTTTGGAAGCGTCGATAAAGAGCGTGCGGTTGTCCGCCTTGCTACGTTTCAAAACCATAATGCAGGTGGCTATACTCGTCCCGAAAAACAAATTGCTCGGCAGTTGGATAATGCAGTCGATAAAATTATTATCGATTAAATACTTGCGGATTTTCTTTTCCGCGCCGCCGCGATACATAATCCCCGGAAAGCAAACTATCGCCGCCGTGCCGTTAGTCGCCAGCCAGGCCAGAGAATGCATGATGAACGCCATATCGGCTTTGGATTTGGGCGCCAACACCCCGGCTGGAGCAAAGCGCGGGTCGTTAATCAGCACGGGATTATCGTCGCCCTCCCATTTTATGGAATACGGCGGATTAGAAACGATAACTTCAAAAGGCTCGTCGTCCCAATGCTGCGGCGCGGTCAAAGTATCCTCGTGCGCGATGTCGAATTTATCGAAATCAATATCGTGCAAAAACATATTGATGCGGCAAAGATTATACGTCGTCAAATTTATTTCCTGTCCGAAAAATCCCTGGCGCACATTTTCCCTGCCCAAAACTTTAGCGGCTTTTAAAAGCAGAGACCCGCTGCCGCAAGCCGGGTCGTAAACTTTATTGACTTCCGTTTTTCCGGCGACGGCAAGGCGCGTCAACAGTTCGGACACATCCTGCGGCGTAAAAAATTCGCCGCCGCTCTTGCCCGCGTTGGAAGCGTACATGCTCATTAAATATTCGTAAGCGTCGCCGAAAGCGTCGATGGAATTTTCTTTATAGTTTCCTAAACGCATATTAGCCACGCCGTCCAAAAGCTTCACTAAATTAGCGTTACGCTTGGCGACGGTCGCGCCCAATTTATTGCTGTTGACGTCGATATCGTCAAACAGTCCCGCAAAATCGTCTTCGCTGTCGCTGCCCTTCGCCGATTCTTCAATGTGGCGGAAGACCGCTTCCAACGTCATGTTTAAATTTTCGTCGTTTGCCGCCCGCTGCCGCACATTACAAAAAAGTTCCGACGGCACTATGAAGAAGCCCTTGGTGCGTACTAAATCCGCGCGCGCCTGCTCCGCTTCCTCGTCCGCCATCAAAACGTAATCGAAAGCTTCCCTGCCCGCTTCTTTTTCGCCTTCGTTAATATAATTAGCCAGGTTTTCCGAAATATAACGGTAGAACATCATGCCCAGGACATAAGATTTAAAATCCCAGCCGTCTACGCTGCCGCGCAATTCGTCGGCAATCGCCCATATCGCGCGGTGCAGCTCGTCGCGCTCTTGTTCCTTCTTTATATCAGCCATCTGCATTCTCCTTTGAAAAAATTTTCTCCATCGCGCTTGTCGTAATTTTTCTGCAAGCTTGTCGTAATTTTTTACTCCTACAAGCTTGCAAGCAGCGCTCAACGTCGCTCTAAGAATTTATTTCCGCTTTGCTTATTATTTTATAACATCTCGCGCCAATGGTAAACTTTAATTTTCCAAGCTGCCGCTCAATAGCAAAACTCCCCTAAGCGTAATTTTCTATTAGCTAAAATTGCGAGTACTCGCAAAAATTTTTACTAAAGCTTGTTCAAGACGACGCAACGAGGTATAATACTATTAAATAAAACTGCGAGTACTCGTAAAAATTTTCATTAGGAGCGGCTTCTATCATGGAAATTAAAAGAAACCTTTATCTCAATAAATTGCTAAGCAAAAAACATAACGGGCTCATTAAAGTTATTACCGGTATGCGCCGCTGCGGAAAATCTTATTTATTGTTTACTTTATTTAAGCAGCGCCTGTTGGACGAGGGCATAAACGCAAATCACATTATCGAAATTGCCTTTGATTCCTTTGAAAATAAAAGCTTCCGCGACCCGGAAATTTTGTATCCTTATTTAAAATCGCAAATTCAAGACGACGACCGATATTATATCTTGCTTGATGAAATTCAACTATTAAACGAATTTGAAGACGTGCTTAACGGCCTGAGCCGCATTCCAAACGTAGATATCTACGTAACGGGCAGCAACGCCCGCTTTCTATCCAAGGATATCATTACCGAATTTCGCGGGCGCGGCGACGAGATTCATATGTATCCGCTCAGCTTTGCAGAATTTATGTCCGTCCATCCCGGCTCTCCACAAAGCGGTTGGAACGAATACATGCTTTACGGCGGCTTACCCTTAGTGCTGAATATTGCCGCGCCGGAAGAAAAAATCGCCTTTTTAAAATCGTTGTTTAACGAAACTTATATTTCCGATATTGTAGGCAGACATAACGTGCGCAATCAGCCGGAACTGGAAGAGCTGATAAATATTTTATCCTCTTCTATCGGATCGTTGACCAATCCGACAAAATTAGCGGCCACTTTCAAAAGCGTTAAGAAGAAAATTATCAGCAACGTCACTTTAGCCCGATACATAGACTATCTATGCGATTCCTTTCTTATCGACAAAGCTATGCGTTACGATATCAAAGGCCGGAAATATATCGATACGCCCATCAAATATTACTTTACCGATTTAGGATTACGTAACGCCAGACTTAATTTTCGCCAGCTGGAAGAAACCCACGCTATGGAAAATATAATTTTCAACGAACTAAAAATACGCGGGTTTAATGTGGACGTAGGCGTCATCACAACGAACAGCACCAACGAAAAAGGCAACGGTATCCGCAAACAGTTGAAAATCGACTTTGTTTGCAATAAAGGGTCCAAGCGTTACTATATTCAGTCTGCTTACGCCATACCGGACCAGACAAAAATGCGGCAGGAGCAGCGCTCCTTAATGCTGACCGGCGATTTTTTCAAAAAAATTATTATTACTAAGGATGCGCCCATGCCATATTATAACGACGACGGCATTTTAGTAATGAGCGTTTTCGATTTTTTGCTTAACGAGCGCAGCTTAGAAAGCTAATAGCTAAAACTGCGAGTACTCGCAAAAATTTTTACTAGAAGCGGTTTAACGTATAACTGCCGAAAGCTTCATCTTATAAACCAGCGCATAAACGATAAGCGTCAAATCGCATTTTCCCACAGCAAAACGACCCCAAGCATAGCAAGGCCTACGCTTGAGGTCGTTTTATTATACATATTTCAAAAGCTGACAGCGCCCACGGCTTCCAACAGCAGCATAATATTCAACGCGATAACTATCGCGCCGATTACGCACAGCGTAATTTTCAAACGCAGGCTGTTGGCGAATTTGCCCATAACCTTTTTAGACGAAGTAAGATAAATCAAAATGCCGATGGTCCAGGGCAGCTGCACGCTGAGCGCCATTTGCGAATAAATCAAACCCTGGAAAGGGTCGTCGATAAATAAAATCACGAGCACCGCCAGCCAATAGGTCAACAGCACGCCGTGCCAGGAATGCGGGTCCTGCACGTCGTAGCCCTCGCCGAAAATACCGGCGTACACGCTGGCCCCCGCCATACCGGCAGTAGCCGTCGACGAAATGCCTGCGAACAGCAGCGCCACGGCGAACAGCACCGCCGCGTTGTTGCCCAAAAGCGGCCGCAGCATATCCACGGCCTGCGCCAAATCGCTTACCTGCACCTTATTGGCAAAAAACACAGCCGCCGCGACCAAAATCATGGCGCTGTTAATCGCCCAACCGATGCTCATGGACAAAAGCGTGTCGAGAAATTCAAAATCCAACTGCCGCTTGATAATTGCTTCGTCCTCTAAATTCCAGTGGCGGCTTTGGATAACCTCCGAATGTAAATACAAATTATGCGGCATGACCACCGCGCCCAAAACGCTCATGATGACCAGCAGCGAGCCCTGCGGAATGCTGGGCGTTACCCAGCCCCTGGCAGCCGCGCTCCAATCTAACGGCACCATGACGATTTCCGCTAAAAACGAAAGCCCGATGAGCGACACGAAGCCGATAATAATCTTCTCCAGCTTGCTATAGGAATTAGACCGCAATAGCCACGAGCACAAAGCAGCCATTAAAATGCTGCCCAGCCACAGCGGCAGGCCAAACAGCAGCTGTAAAGCAATCGCTCCGCCCAAAATTTCAGCCAAGGCGGTGGCGACGGAAGCCAGCACCGCCGACAGTAAAATGGGACGCGACAGCCACTTTGGCAAGTACGCCGTCGCCGCCTCCGACAAGCATAAACCGGTAGCAATGCCCAAATGCGCGGCGTTATGCTGTAAAATAATCAACATGATTGTTGAAAGCGTTACCATCCACAGCAGCAAATAGCCGTAATCCGCGCCAGCCGCCAGATTAGACGCCCAGTTGCCCGGGTCGATAAAGCCCACTGTTATTAACAGACCCGGCCCGATATAACGTAAAAATTCTTCCGCCTTGGAACTAGGACGGTGTTGTTTACAATATTTTTTGAAATCCATAGAATGCGTCCTACCTTTATCATGGCAGCCCTGCGGCCGCTTGGTTCGCCTCCTCCAAAATCTTCGCTACGCTTTCCTGTTGCAGCTCGCGCCAGCCTGCTAAAGGCTGCGGCTCCCGCGGCAGCTCGGCCAGAGCTTTTTCCAGCCACACCATATCCAGCCAGTGTCCGTGCTTAAAGCCCGTATCCTTAAAAGTCCCCACAATACGGTAACCCCGCGCTTCATGGAATTTTACGCTATGCTCGTTGCTGGCAGTGACGCAAGCGTAGGCTTTCACCACGCCCTGCAAGCGCAAAATATTCTCTAACGCATCGTACAGCACTTTGCCTAGGCCGCAGCCCTGCCCGGCAGGCGCTAGGTAAATAGTTACCTCCGCGCCCCATTGGTAAGCGGCGCGCGGAATAAACTGGTGCGCGTAAGCGTAGCCCAGATATTCGCCGCCCCGCTGGCATACCAGATAGGGATAGTCCGCGCTGATATCCGCAATACGCTGGCGAAATTCTGCCACCGAAGGCGCGACGTACTCAAAGGAAACGTCGCTCAACCTGCGGTCGTCGCTCTCGACGAAAGGAGCGTACAGCGCCGCCAAGCCCGGCGCGTCATCCGCTTCTACTAATCTCAGGCAAATTTTATTCCGCATTTTTCGCCTCTACTTTTACTTCAAACATTCTGCTCCAGGGCAGCGTAAATTGATAGCGCGCAGCCGCAGCTCCCATATACGGAGCGGTCAGCGTCTTTATTTCCTGGGTAATAAATTGCTCGGCAGCGCTGCGCTGTTCGTCGTCCAAGCCGCTGTTCGGCCAATAGCTGGGCCAAATCAGCTGACGGTATGTTTGCATGCGCACGTTGGCCTGGTACGCCCAATCGTCAAGATAGCGCGTTTCCAGCAGTTGCTTATGCGCTTCCGCGTCGTACATATCGTATAAAAGCCCCTGCGCAAGGGCAAAGCCCAGGCTGTTGCCGGCGGTGTTCCAGCCGTCGTAGGCGGCCAGGCTATAAGCAATTTTTCTGTTGAACAGCTCCTTGACCAAGCCGTTATCAGAACCGTTGCCGTACTTAACGTCGGCCACGGCCACCTGATGCCCGTGTTCCAGCAAGCGCTCCACACTATTAACGAAGCGCTCCGTCGCGCGCGGCGTTGCGTAAGTATTAGCGGCGTCGCTTGCTTCCAGCGTTACGCCGTCCGCAGGCGTATTCACCGCCAGCACTAAGTCTGCATGACGGCGCAAACGCGCAGGGAAGCCGCCCGCAGCGTAAATATGCTGTCTGGCGCTTGCGGCAAGCGTATCGTCCTCATAAGTAGGCACCGTCGCGCCGCCCTTGCCAGGAGCGTAGGTTACGTTTACCAGCGGCAGTTCGTACTGCAAGCGCGAAGACGCGCGGCTCAAAAGCAGCATCCCCAGCTGATCTGCACCGGCGAAGAAGCGAATGCGTTCCTTCGGCAGTTCGTTGACTAAAATATCCATGCTGCGGGCTTCCCGATGCGCCTGGGAAAAAGGAGCCGTATCGTCGCGCCCAATCAGCAGATAATCAAAATCGCCGCTTTCCACGCCGTGCAGCAAAAGCTCCGTAGCGCGGATATTATTGCTGCGGCGGGTACGCAAATCCTCTAAAACCTCCACAGGAATTTCCGCACGCAGATCCGCCAGCTCCCGCACTTCGCGGCGTTTAATCTGCTTCAGCTCCAGCTTATCCTCCAGCTCGCCCAAACGGAACAGCTTCGGCCCCCACTCCTTATAATAGGCAGGCTCTACGGGAGCAGCGCTGGCCTTGGGCGAACGCATAATGGTCGTAAACACATAAACAGTCTGCCCGCCGTGGGTGCTCTTCAAATTAACCAAGCGCTCCGCCCGCTGCTGCAAAACCTCCAGAGGAATTTCATGAGTACGGCTGGCCACAAGTCCGCCGTACAGCAGCGCGTCGGAAGAAGCCACCACCGCCGCAGACGATTTAGCGTGCTGCTCCAGCCAGGCAAAAAGCTGCTCCGGGTCGCCGCAGCGTTTATCGTCGGCAATATATGCCGCAGGCGGCGTCCGCACATCCCAGCCTGCGGCCCGCATGGTCTGCACCGTATAATCAAGGCATACCGGCCTGTTGTCCAGCGGTATATATAAAATAGTGCCCTTCGCCGCCCATGCCGTCTGGCACAACAGCAAAAGTGCCAAAAATAAAATACTGCGTAAAGCCCTCATCATTCATCACACCTTGTCAAAAAAATTCTTGCTATCTTATTCGCCAATCATGGATTATATTCCTCTAACGCTTTTAAAAAGTCACATAAAATACAACAATGACAAAAAGAGACGCCGCAGCGTACTTCTACGCCCGGCGTCCCTCACAGGCGCGCAGTCCTTAATTATTCTGGAAGCGCGCCAGAAAGTCCTTCGTCCTTTGATTTTTCGGCTGGCCAAAAAGCTGCTGCGGCGTACCGTCCTCAGCAATCACACCCTGGTCGATAAAGATAACCCTGCTGGATACATCGCGGGCGAAAGCCATTTCATGGGTAACGATAACCATGGTCAAGCCTTCCTTAGCCAGCTCGCGGATAACGCGCAGCACCTCGCCTACCATTTCCGGGTCCAGGGCGCTGGTAGGCTCGTCCATCAGCAGCACCTCCGGCTCCAGGGCCAGGGCGCGGGCAATCGCTACGCGCTGCTTCTGGCCGCCGCTTAATTGATGCGGCTTAGCGTTGACGTAGCTGTCCATACCTACATGCTTCAAATATTTAAGCGCCGTCGCTTTAGCTGCTTCCTTCTTTTTGCCCAAAACCTTAATCTGCCCTACCATGCAGTTTTCCAAAACCGTCATATTGTTGAACAAATTAAAGGATTGGAACACCATGCCGACCTTAGTGCGGAACAGCGTCAGCTTTTTAAAAGCTTCGATGACGTTCTGTCCGCGGTATTCGATGTGTCCGCCCGTAGGATGCTCCAAATAATTGATGCAGCGGATCAGCGTCGACTTGCCGCTGCCCGAAGGACCGATAACGCACACCACATCGCCGCGGTGAATATCGAAGCTGATACCGCGCAGAATTTGCCGCTCGCCAAAATCCTTATGCAGATCGCAGACGGAAACAAGTAATTCCTTATCCATAGCTTAATACCGTCCTTTCTGCTTTTTCGTGGGCAGCGGCACAGCGCCGCAGGGGTCCATCATCGGGTCATAGGTCACCAGCTGGTAATCCTTGGGGCCGTCCATCTTGCTTTCCAGCCAGCGCAGCAGACGCGACGCGGTAAAGGTCATAATGAAATAAACGACGCAGGTAATGAAAAAGATTTCAAAATACTTATAGTACACGCCTGCAGCCGACTTAGAAGCAAAATACAGCTCGGTAACGGAAATAACATTCAAGACCGAAGTATCCTTAATATTGATAATCAAATTGTTGCCCAGCTGCGGCATAACATTGCGCAACGCCTGCGGCAGGATAACGCAGCGCATGGTCTGGAAATGATCCATACCGATAGCGATAGCCGCTTCCTTTTGTCCCAAATCCACAGATTCAATACCGCCGCGAACCGTTTCCGCCATATAAGCGCCCGTATTGATGGATACTACCAAAAAGCCGGCGAACATCGGCGACATATCGATATCAAAGACGCTCATAGCGCCATAATAAACCACCATGGCCTGCACAATCATCGGCGTACCGCGGAATACCTCCACATAAGCGTCCAGCAGCCGCTGCACGCAGCGGATACACAGCTTTTTCAAAGCGCTGTCGTTATCCTCCATGGGAATAGTCTGGATAACGCCAACTACCAGGCCTATTAAGCAGCCGATAAAGGTACCGACCACAGCCAGCAGCAAGGTTACTACAGCGCCTTTAAGCAGCACGGAACCGTACTGGCCCAGCAAAAAAGCAACCCAGCCAAAAAATGTTTCCGGCATCAATTACACCACCTTAATAAAAATCCAAATTACGGAAAAAGGGGCGACACACTGCCGCCCCTAAATATCAGCATTTTATTTTGCCAACGGTTGTTTCTGAATAGCTTCATCCATAATCTTATTGAAGTCAGCTTCGGTCATACCGCCCAAAACCTTGTCCATAGCGTCGAGCAGCTCTTTATTGCCCTTCTTAACGGCAATGCCGATCTCTACGTCCTCGCGGGAGGTCTTGAAGCCCTTGTCTTCAGGGAATTCAATCATAGCCAGCTCAGGGTTAGCAAAAGCTGCAGCCTTGGCGGTAGGAATATCGGTAACGATCAAATTGCATTTGCCGGATTTCAAAGCTACGATCATACCGGGAACGGTATCGATAGCGGGCAGCTTTTTAACGTCGGGAACCTGATCGATTTGGTCATACCAAATAGTATTCAACTGGGAGGTAGCAACGGAGCCCTTCAAATCGGCAACGCTCTTAGCCTCAGCCTGCGGAGTACCCTTTTTAACCAAAGCTACGACATTAGCATAATAGTAGGGTTTAGTAAAGTCAACGGTTTCTTTACGTTTGGAGGTGATGGACATACCGGCGATAGCAGCGTCGATCTTGCCGCTGACAACTGCGGGAGGCAGGCCGTCCCATTCAATTTTGTGTACTTCCAGCTCTGCGCCCATGGAATCAGCCAGCTTTTTAGCAATGATAACGTCATAGCCATAAGCATATTCGCTGGAACCGGCAATTTTCACGGCGCCGCCGTCAGCATTGGTCTGGGACCAGTTGTAGGGCGCATAAGCGCATTCCATACCAACCTTCAAAACCTTTTTCGGAGCTTCAGCCTTTTTTTCGCTGCCGCCACAGCCGGCCATTACGGCTACAGCAGCCGCCATCATGCAGCATACCGCTACTTTAATAAACTTTTTAAAATTCATAATACAACACACCTTTCCCCTCTGGAAAACTCTTATAAGTCTTATACTACTTTACTATATTACAGTCAAAAATGCAAGATGCGCAGCGGAGATATTATGTATACATGAAAGCTGCCTACAGCCGGGCACCTCAGCTTTTTTGTAAGCGGCGAATAAATTATATCCTTGCAGATCCAAGGCCGTCATATTTTTATCACATAATGCAAAACTATTTCACATAATAAAACTCTTTGTGAAACGCTATCTATTTTATATTTTTTAGAGTATAATGAAAATATAAAGGCGGTTACGACTGATAAAATTCAGCGCCCGCCCCCCAAATATCCGAAGGAGTGATAAGAATGACGAAGCCGAAATTTTTCCTTTGCAAGCAATGCGGTTCTATTGTGCAAATTATAACGGAAGGCAATAAAGCGCCAGCCAACAACCCGCAGGATATACAAGAACTCATTCCCAATACTGTGGATGCGGCGCAGGAAAAGCATGTTCCCGTAGTAACCGTCGAAGGCAATCTGGTGCATGTAGCCGTAGGCAGCGTTGCCCATCCCATGCTGCCGGAGCACTACATTCAATTCATTTATTTACAAACCGCGGCAGGCGGCCAAATGAAAACCTTAAAGCCCGGCGATAAACCCGAAGCCACCTTTGCCCTTACCGAAGGCGATAAGGCCGTAGCGGCTTACGAATACTGCAACCTGCACGGCTTGTGGCTGAAAGAAATTTAAAACGCTAAATTAAGCACAAACAAAAGCTTCTAGCGTCCAACAAATCATTACCTTAATTCATCAAAAACCTCTTAACAACACACCGGCCCCCAAAAGTTAGATTCAACAGCTAACAATTTGGGGCCGGTTTTATATTGCCAAAAGATATTGTTAATTTACGTCTCACAGCACATCCGCATTAATCTGCCACAAGCCGCCACTTACCTGCATGCACTCGCCTCCCAGCGTTATCATACAGCCAGTGCCCAGCTGTAACCCCTGCTCTTCCGCATACCCGGGTAGCAGCGCAAAAAACTTTCCCAACCTGTTTGTACTAAATGTCTCCTGACAAATCATAACAGGATACAGCACTCCTTGTGCCTGCACAAGCAGGCTGATCTCCTTATTATTGGAATCGCGGTAAAACCTAAAGTCAGGTTCCTGCCCCCAACGCAAATAGCTTTCCCGCAGCGCGCTGACCACGTAATTTTCGTACAGGTTCTTAAAATACACACTCTGCAAAAGCGACGCGCCGTCATACAGCTGCAATAAATGCGCCGCAGCGCCCGCCTCCCGGAAATATACCTTCGGAGCCTTTACCAAACGCTTACCTGCCACATGCTCCACCGGCGGCAAAAGATATACCAGCCCCGTACCCGCCAAAAACTGCAGCCATTGCTTGGCCGTAGGCGCGGTTATGCCCACATTATTAGCCAAAATAGTATAATTCACCACGCAGCCCGCCATACTGGCCACAGCGCACAAAAAGCGGTAAAATTTTACCTCGTCGCTCACCGTAGTACGCTCCATAATATCCTGCTGCAACACGCGCCGCACCCAGGAAGAGTAAACCTCTCTTTCTCCCAACATAGCCGCCACTAGCTGCCGCTTCTCTGCTCCGCGCAAGTTTTGCAGATAGCTTTCCTGCGGCGCAAAGGGCTTGCGGACAAACGCATCTGCAACCTGCAAGGGCAGCTCCACAAAAGCGACACTGCCTGCGTCCGCCTGCGCTGCCAGTTCCTCTAAATAATAGCTCTGCGAACAGCTGGCTATTATCTGCCCCAAAGTCAGTTTACAAGATAATAATACAGAGAGCAGGGACGGCGCACATTGCAAATCTGCCAGATAAACCGGCAAACGCAGGCCTTCAGCAAAAAGTTGCGGATTCTGCTGCTCCTGCAAGCGCAGGTTAGGCAAGGATAAATCCACCTTCGCATAATCCTGCGTCAAAGAAGCCAACAGCTCCCTTTGCTTACTGCCGCCGCAGCTGCGCAGAATTACCAATTTATTATTTAATTGTAATGTTTGGATAGCATTTTGTAAATTAGTCATGATTCCCTTTCTTACACACCAGCAGACGGCTCTGGCCGTCCTTTTTGTTATCGCTAGCGTAAAGTTTTTGTAGGAAAAGAAAGAAATAAAATAAAAGAGAACACCAAATTGTGTTATGATTAAGTAGCAAACAAAACAATACACAATGGAGGTGTTCTCTTTGCATACTAGTATACAACGTTTTGTGGAATTTGGCACTCACAATTTGCAAAAAGCTATCGAGAAATTTATTTGTCATCCTGAAGATATGGCCGACTTTGTAAAAAGTGTCCAGCAGGAAGTACTGAAATTTGGTCTGGATATCATCTCCGAAACCTTGAATGACTGTAATAAGTTCTTGCTCGAAAGCGAAGCGCGCAAACAGAAATGGCATGTTGTGCGTACAGATTCAAAGCAGCTCCTTACATCCATAGGACCTGTTAATTTTAATAAGACTCTGTTCAAGAACAAAGTAACTGGCAAGACAACATATCTCATTGATAAATACCTGCAAATTGAGAGCCATGAACGCATTAGTGAAGATGCGTATGCCTGCCTCCTGGAAGAGGCGGTAGAAACTTCGTATAGCAAAGCCGGCGATAATGTCAGCATTATGGATATGGTAAGCAAGCAGACTGTTATGGATAAAATACATAAGCTGCATTTTCCAAAAGAGCATTACAGCGGCGAGAAGAAAACAGTAGAATATCTTTATGTAGACGCTGACGAAGATCACATAGCGCTGCAAAAAAATGGAGAAAAGGATTCTACTATTACTAAGATGGTATATGTTTATGAGGGGATTGAACCGGAAACGCTTGGGAGCAAGCGAAATAAGCTGGTCTATCCGCATTATTTTTGCGGGCTATATTCCGGGGAAAACAATAAAAAGCTATGGATACAGGTATATAGGTACATTGAACAGCACTATGACTTGAGTAAGATAAAAAAGGTATATATAAACGCTGACGGAGGCCCGTGGATAAAAACAGCGACAGATTATATAGATAAATCCAGGCATGTATTAGACGAATTTCACCTGAACAAGACGCTGTTCAGGATGACTGCCTGCCTTGGAGAGGCGGCAGAAGAAGCAAGAGGCAGAATTTGTTCGCTTATTGTAGCAGGAAAACGGAAAAGATTGCAGAACTTAGTAGAGAAGATAGCAGAAGGAACAGATACGCAGGCGGCTGAGAAGCGGATATTAGATGGGCTGGGATATATATTACGCAATTTTGAAGCCGCAAAGACGAGATTACGCAAGGAGGAAGGGGTACTTGCTTGCAGTGCGGAAGGACATGTAAGCCATGTATTAAGCGCGAGAATGAGCAGCAGGCCAATGGCGTGGAGCCTGGCAGGAGCTGACGCTATGGCAAGGCTCCGGGCGTATAAATTAAACGGAGGCAAGATGATAAAGCTTGTGAGGTTGCAAAAGAAGCCTGTTGAAGTAGAAGAAGATGAGATATTTTTAACGCCGCAACAGCTGATAGCATTTGAGAATAAAGCACGTAAGCCTTATGGCAAATATTTTGACAGCATACAATGTGGGTTAAGTTTGCAGACACTAAAAAGATGTGGTTGCAACATAATATAAGAATTTAACAGCACTGATAGAAGATGCTTAGCTTAGTTGGCTGAAAATGGCAATTCAGTCTTGAAAAACTTAATTAGTAAGACAAAATTGGTGGAATCTGCTTTCTTGATTCCTACAGTAAACTGACGCTATCCTATCCTTTCTTCTGCTTGTCTTTATGCTTAATCTTTGATATACTATTCATGTAGGCAATGGCTTTTTGTCGACGCACTGCCCACGTGCTAACTAATTAGTTAGCTTTTCTTTGCCGTTGCCGCTGGCCTTGCGCTGGCGGCTTTTGCATTCTCAAGAATGTTTCTGCCCAGCCGCGGCGCAGGTCTTACGCTGGCAGGTTTGAAGGGTTTTATAACCTTCATTTTGTTTTCATCTCGCTTTCTGATTTGTTTTAACATCATTTTTGATGTTGAGTACATTGTAACAGATGTTTTTGATGTTGTCAACACTTTTTTTGATGTTTTTTACAATTATTTTTGTTGTCTTTTCTTCTTCTATCTGTAAACTGTACCCTTTGTCAAGGACATTTTTGAAAGAAAGAAAAGAAATTTCAAT
>NZ_JAUNOQ010000011.1 GCF_030531065.1 Phascolarctobacterium sp.
TTTTGAGATTAAAAACTTATGAAAATTTTACTTGACTTTTATTAGCAGGTCTTTTGCCGACAAAAGAAGTAACTACAAACACGCCTAACGTAACGCAAGAACGCCATAGAAAAAAATAAATACGAACGTTCTTTTCGGTATCGTTTCGTTCCCCTAAACCCCTCCCAATTTTATAATTCTATTTATAATTTTCTAAAAATTATCTTGCCAAGCACATCCTTTTTTGTTATAATATATAAAAGTCAAAAAATCAAAAGTCTAATCGTATCTCTTACCCTCTCCCCCAAAACTTTTTAAGAGATAATGCAGTACCAAGTCGGTTGTAACTCAAACGCAACCGGCGGTACTGCTTTTTTGTTTTACCGGCAACTGCCGCCCGCGCCCGGTAAAATATCCTTCCCGCCCGCAATTACCGCCCCGCAAGCGGAATACGAACCGCACCCGCCGCTAAAAAAGCAAAACTCCATGACAAAATAATCCGGAAAATGTTATAATTAAGGAGACGAGCATGACTAAATTTGAAGACCTGACAATCCAAAATAATTTCCTGTTCCAGCAGGTGATGAAAAACAAACGCATCTGCAAGCGTCTTATCGAAGAGCTGCTCAACATCAAAATCGCCGAGCTTTCCTATCCCTACGCCGAAAAAACGATTCAAACAGGCGTCGACAGCCGCGGCGTGCGGCTCGACATCATCGTCGCCGACGAAAAGCGCACGCATTATAACCTAGAAATGCAGGTAAAAAACAATAAAAGCGCGGAAACCGGCGAACCGCTTTTGCCGAAACGCACGCGCTATTACCAGGCGTCGCTTGATATGGATTTGCTTGGCAAAGGGCAGGATTTCGATAAGCTTAACGACACCTATATTATCTTTATCTGCGCCTTTGATTTATTCGACGAAGGAAGATACGTCTACACCTTTAAAAACAAATGCCTGGAGAATCCTGAATTAGAAATGGGCAACGGCGCGACGGTGGTGTTCGTCAATTCTTTGGGAAGCAAGGGCGACATTTCGCCCTTGGCTAAAAGCTTTTTGGCATATGTAAACGATAAAACCGTAAGCGACGAATTTACAGAAGAAGTGGACGCTGCCGTGGCTGCGCTCAAGCGCGACAGCGAGGTGAGGAGGCAGTTTATGTTGTTAGAAATGGCATTACACGACGAACGCATGGAAGGACGCAGGGAAGGTAGAGCAGAGGGTATACGCGACATTGCTCTCGATATGCTCAAGGATAAGTATACCTTAGCGCAGATTCTCAAGCTTTCCCGCTTGAGTAAGGAAGAAATTTACGCTTTGGCGCAGGCCAACGGCTTGGAAGTCCCCGTCTAAGCCGCAAGCCGCGCAAAATTTTACAGTGCGGCAAATTATGCCAATAAAATACGTAATCGTATCTCTTAGCCTCCCCCAAACTTTTTAAGAGATAATGCAGTACCAGGTCGGTTGTAACTCAAGCGCAACCGGCGGTACTGCTTTTTTGTTTTACCGGCAACTGCCGCCCGCGCCCGGTAAAATATCCTTCCCGCCCGCAATTACCGCCCCGCAAGCGGAATACGAACCGCACCCGCCGCTAAAAAAGCAAAACTCCATGACAAAATAATCCGGAAAATGTTATAATTAAGGAGACGAGCATGACTAAAAACAGCTTTGACACATTGCCCATCAGCAACGATTTTATGTTTAAGAAAGTTATGGAAAACAAGCGCCTGTGTAAAAAACTCGTCGGCGCAATTATGCAAAAGAAAATCGCCGATATTATTTACACCGAAACGGAAAAGACCATCGAGCCGTATTACGACAGCCGCGGCGTGCGTCTGGACGTTATCATTGCGGACGATAAACGCACGCGCTACAATCTGGAAATGCAGGTCAAAAATACTTTAGGCGATATAAGCGGCGAACCGGTGTTGCCTAAGCGCACGCGCTACTACCAGTCCATCATGGACATGGATATGCTGCAAAAAGGGCAGGATTTCGACGAATTAAATCCGTTGGTTTTAGTTTTCATCTGCGCATTTGATTTTTTCAACGAAGGGCGCTATGTCTACACCTTCAAAAGCAGATGCCTGGAAAATTTAGCGCTGGAACTCAAAAACGAAGTAACCGTACTGCTACTAAATTCGCAAGGTATGCGCGGCAACGTAACGCCGCTGGTCAAAAACTTTTTGCGTTACGTGAACGAAAACGTGCCTATTGATAAATTTACGCAGGAAGTAGAAACGGAGGTAGTACGGCTGCGGCAAGATAAGAAAGCGAGGCGAGAATACATGGTATTATCCACAAGATTAAAGGACGAACGCATGGAAGGACGCAGGGAAGAACGCGCTGCAAGAAATCGTGATATAGCGCTCGATATGCTCAAAGACAAGTATACCTTAGCTCAGATTCTCAAGCTTTCCCGCTTGAGTAAGGAAGAAATATACGCTTTGGCGCAGGCCAACGGTCTGCAAGTAGTCGAATAGCTTTACACCTCGCGTCTAAAATTTCAAAAACGATATTACCGGTTCTTTGGAAAATGGCAAGAGCGCCGACCTTTTGGTTATCGACGGCAATCCTTTGGAAAATATCCGCGCTATCAGCGTAGAAAATATGCAGGTAATTATGAAAGAGGGAGAATTTATCAGAGGCTAATCTGATTCGCTTCGAGATATAAGCAGTCATCATAAATTTCTTGGTGGCTGCGCCTAAATTAGAAACGAGCGCGTAAGCGCGCAAAACAAAATTTGAAAGCTGCAGCCAACTATTTTCAGAGTCGGCTGCAGCTTCCTTGCTTTTGGCGGTTTATACTTTACTTATAGAATTATAAATTCGCGGGTGCCAGCGGCCCGTAAAAATAACTGGCGGTAGCGCCGCCGTCAATCAAAAACGTAGAACCCGTAATAAACGCGCTCCTGTCGCTCAATAACAGCTCGGCCACATTAGCTACTTCATCCGCAGTGCCCGGACGTCCGGCGGGACACTTAGCAAACATATTCTTATAAAAATCGCCGCGCGGCCCGTTAAATTCGTCTATTGCCAAAGGCGTTACGATAATTCCCGGAGCAATGGCGTTAAGTCGCGCGCCACGTTCGCCCCATTTCACGGCTTCCGCCATTACGCGCTTTTCATTGCACCGTTTCGCTAATTGGTAAGCGTGCAACGTATCGCGGATATTTTGCGGCTGCAATAAGGGCAAGGATAGCAATTCTTCCGTCGGCGCGGTAGCAAGTAAAGCGTCATCTTCCGCCGACAAGGCCGGCATACGCCAACCGGACTGGCTGGAAATCGTGACGCCGGAACCGCCTCTTTTTATTATTTTTCCAACTTCTTCCAGTAAAACGGCCGTGCCGTACAAATCAACTTTTAAAATTGCTTCTATCGGCGCTTGGCTGGGCGAAACGCCCGCCGCGTTGACCAAGATAGCAATTTCGCCGAAGCTCTGCGCTAATCCGAGCATTTGCATAATCGACGCGCGCGAAGACAAATCCATTTCCGTCGGCGTAGTATCGAAACCCGCTTCGTTCATCGTTCTAGAAACAACCTTGGCGTTTTCCAGATTTTTATCGCCAATCACAATCTTCATGTTGCAGCCCATTCTGCGGGCGATAGCCATGCCTATTTGTCCGGCTCCCGTTAAAATCATTACGTTTTTCATTTCTAAAGCCTCCTGTTGCTCATGTATTTACTTTTATTTTACGTATGGCAGCCATGGAAAGCAATTCTCATTCACGGGAAAAGCAATAAGAAAAACTTATGGCAAAGGCGCGTCAACCGAAGTTGGCAAACGCGTCTCGGTCTAATAATTCATGTTTTAGTTATTTTCCGACGCAAACTGCGACTTTAACATATCGGCGAACTCTTCTACGTAATAGCCTGAATTATCGGCGCGCCAAAAAGCGCAGCTCGTCGATTTGATGGGTTTGCCTTTGCGCGTTAATAATACTCGGCTCAGCGCAGGCGCAAATTCCGGTTCGCGTTCGCCGCTGTCGACCGGTAAAAATCCTTTATTTCGGATTACTAAAAAACGCGCTTCCTCTAAATTTTCCGCAAACAAAAAATCTCCCCGGACGCCTAAAACGTCGCGGTAATAGTTTCGTTCCGTTTCTTGCTGCTCAGCGGCCGCCACTAAAATGCAAGGAATATTTTTTAACTGCGCCAGCTCTACGCTGAACAAAGCGGACAACGGATTTCTTGCCGCTATTTCTACGTAAACGTCGCGTATAGCTAAAACGCAATTAACATATTCGTCCGAAAACGCCCTGCGTTGGTCGCTTAATATTAAATCGACGCCGTCGTTGCGCAAAGCGTAGTACAAGTCTTCATGGCTGCCGCTCATAATCTGCACGGCAACATTGGGATATTTGGCCGCAAAGTCTGCGATTGCCAAAGCAAATTCTTGCCTGCTATGGCTCTTTAAATAACCTATACGCAATTCCAAAGCCGTCCTTTGCGCTATACGAACGGTTTCGCGGCGCAGCCTTTCAAAATCTGCCGTCAGTATAAGGCTTTGACGGTAAAAATGTTCTCCCGCAGGCGTTAGCGAAAATTTTCTGTTTTCGCGGTTTAATAATCTGACTCCTAATTCGTTTTCCAAATTTTGCAGCTGTTGCGAGATTGCGGATTGCGAAATAAAACATTCTTCCGCAGCTTCTGTAAAATTTTTGCAGCGGACAACCGCTTGAAAATATTTAATTTGCTTGAGCATTGTTTTACCTCCCACGCTGTTGGCAGCAAGAACGCTTTTGCTCATTCGCCTTTATCAAAGCGTTCGTCTATTACCAATAATATCATATGCTAAGCCGACGGCAATAGCAATACGAAAACAAATTTTGCGCCGCCGTGAAAAAATTTAGGCGCGAAAACTAAAACGGCCGGAGCAGCGTCGGGCATTTTCTTTTTCCCGCTTTCCCGAACAAATTCACGCTTCTATGCTTTATAAAATATGTGATTTATGGTATCATATATAAGTTAAGAAGACTGTTTAATGAAATATATTATCGTTTCCCGGCAGGTGAATAAAGCAATGCTTATTAAGAACGATTTTTACTACCCGGCAATGCTGCGCTTACAAGGAAAGCGCTGCGTGATTGTCGGCGGCGGCGCAGTGGCGGCGCGCAAGCTGTTGTCGCTGTGCGCAGCCCAGGCTTGCGTTACGGTCGTCGCCCCGAAGTTTAGTAGCGAACTGCAAAAGCGGGCGCAGCTTTATAATTGCAAATTAGTGCGCGCGGCTTACGACCCGCAGTACCTTGACGGCGCTTTCATCGTCGTCGCCGCTACGGACAGCGCCGCAGTCAACAGACAAATCACAGCCGACGCGCCCTGCCTGTGCAATAATATTACCGAGCCGGAGCTGAGCAATTTCATCGTTCCCTCGTCCTTCAGGCAGAGAAATATCGCCGTAGCTTTGGCGACCGGCGGCGTGCCGGCCTTTACGCATTTGCTCAAAAAACTTTTGCAGCGCGCCGTAACGCCGGAGCTGGCGGACTTCAACGAATTTTTGCGCCAGCAGCGCGCGGCGGCGCGACAAATACCTTCCACGCCCGCGCAGCGCACAGCCTTTTGGCGGCAAACGCTGGACGACGAAATTTTAAATTTATTAACGGCAGGCCAAGCTGCTCAAGCAAAGGAGAAAATCATCGATGCAATTAACGGTTTTAGGACTCAATCACAAAACGGCGCCCGTTGAAATCCGTGAACGCTTTAATTTCAGCAGCGACCGGGTAGCCAGCATACTTCGGCGTATGCGCAATTACGATAACATCCCCGAAGCCATGCTGCTTTCTACCTGCAACCGCACGGAGCTGTACATGGTTATCGAAAATCCGCGCGAGGCCATTCCCTTTTTAAAGCATCTGCTCAAGCATTTGGCGGGCGAAAATTATAAGGGCGAATATTTTTATAATCTGACCGGCACCTTATGCGTAAGGCATCTCTTCCGCGTCGCCTCCAGTCTGGATTCGCTGATTATCGGCGAAGGGCAGATTTTGAGCCAGATTAAAAACGCTTACCAAATCGCCCGCAACAGCGGCATGACGGATACGATTTTAAATACGCTGATGAACCGCGCCATCGCCGTGGGCAAGCGCGTGCGCACGGAAACGAAGATCGCTTACAGCAGCGTGTCTGTTTCCAGCGCCGCCGTCGATCTGGCCATCGATATTTTGGGCGATTTGACGCGCGCCAATATCCTCGTAGTCGGCGCGGGCCACATGAGCGAGCTGACGGCGCGCCATCTCATCGACAAGGGCGCGAAAACAATTTTCGTCAGCAACCGCAATTTTGACCACGCCCAGGAGCTGGCCGAAAAATTCAGCGGCACGGCCATCCCCTATCAGGAAATGTTCAAGCAGGCGGCGCAGGCCGATATCATCATCACCTCTACCGGCGCGCCCCATTATGTGCTGACCGCCGAAAATTTAGGGCCGTTACTGCCCCAGCGTCAGGGACGGCCGCTGATTCTTATCGATATCGCCGTGCCCCGCGACGTGGACCCGGCCTTAAACGGCATGAAGGGCGTGACCGTCTATAATATCGACGACCTAGAGGACGTGGTGGACGTCAATAAAAATTTCCGCAGCCACGAAGCGCAAATTGCCGAGCAAATTATCGCCGAAGAAATCGAAGCGCTCAAAGAACGCCTGCGCTATTACACCATGCGTCCCGTAATGGTGCAGCTGCACGACAAAATGAATTTTCTGCGCCAGAAGGTGCTCAAAAAAGCCTTTATCAAGCTGCCGGAGCTGACGGACGGGCAACGCCGCATTATCGATTTGATGACTCAGAGGCTGGAGCATAAATTCCTGCGCGAGCCCATGAAGGCCATGAACGCCGTAGCCGGTACGCCGGAGGAGGAACGCTACAAAAAAATGATGTGCGATTTATTCTTACTGAACGAAAGCGGAGAGGAGTTTGGCGATGAAAGCAAAATTGAAGATTGGGACTAGGCAAAGCCTGCTGGCTCTGTGGCAGAGCAACCACATTGCAGCCTGCCTGCGCCGGCAATATCCCGAATGCGAAATAGAATTAAAAAAGATAGTTACCAAGGGCGATAAAATTTTGGACGTGCCCCTGGCGCAAATCGGCGGCAAGGGACTCTTCACCAAAGAAATCGAAGAAGAACTGCTGAGCGGCGAAATCGATTTAGCGGTTCACAGCCTGAAGGATATGCCCACGGTGCTGCCCGAAGGCTTGTGCCTGACGGCCATCACCACTCGCGCCAACGTAGGCGACGCTTTCGTCAGCAATAAATACGCCAGCTTCGCCGAGCTGCCGCTGGGCGCGGTAGTCGGCACCTCCAGCCTGCGCCGCAGGGCCCAGCTGTTAGCCGCCCGCCCCGATTTAGATATCCGGGATTTGCGCGGCAATGTGGATACCCGCCTGCGCAAGCTGGACGAGGGCCTATACGACGCCGTTATTCTGGCAGCCGCAGGTCTGGAGCGTTTGGGCCACGCCGACCGCATTCAAAGCTTGATTCCCTCCGCCGTTTGCCTGCCTGCCGTGGGCCAGGGCGCTTTGGCAATCGAATGCCGCGACGGCGACAAGGAAACGCGCGCCATGCTGGACTTTTTAAACGACCTGCCCACACGTCAGGCCACCGGCGCCGAACGCGCCTTTTTGGGCTTAGTCGAAGGCGGCTGTCAGGTTCCCATCGGCGTGCACGCCGACGTGGAGGGCAATAAAATCCGCGTGGAGGCTATCATCGCCGCTTTGGACGGCAGCACCGTTTTACGCGACACAATTACAGGCAGCGCCGACGACGCCGTCAGCCTGGGACAAGAATTAGGCAGAAAAATGCTGGCTAACGGCGGCCGGGAAATTTTGGCCGCCATACTTTAAGGAGAGTGACATAATGACTAAACAGGGTAAAGTTTATTTGATAGGCGCAGGCCCCGGCGACCCCGGCTTATTAGGCTTAAAAGCCAAGGAATGTCTGGAAACCGCCGACGCCGTAGTTTACGACCGCCTGGCCGACCCCCGCATTCTGGCCTTCGCCCGCAAGGACGCAGAAATGGTTTACGTGGGCAAGGCCAGCGCCAACCACACCATGCGCCAGCCCGATATCAATAAATTGCTTGTCAAGCTGGCCCAGGAAGGCAAAACCGTCGCCCGCTTAAAGGGCGGCGACCCCTTCGTTTTCGGCCGCGGCGGCGAAGAAGCCATCGAGCTGCTGGAAGCGGGCCAGCCCTTTGAATTCGTTCCCGGCGTTACCAGCGCCATTGCCGTCGCCGAATACGCCGGTATCCCCGTTACCCACCGCCATGTGGCGACCTCCTTTGCCGTAATCACCGGCCACGAGGACCCGACGAAAGGCGAATCCACCATTAACTGGCAGGGCTTGGCCACCGCCGTCGATACGCTCGTCTTCCTCATGGGCGTGGAAAATATTGAAAAAATCAGCAAGCAGCTCATCGCCAACGGTCGCAGTGCAAGCTGCCCCGCCGCCGTTATCCGCTGGGGCACCCATCCGGAGCAGCGCACGCTCGTCACCACACTGGGCGCAGCCGCCGAAGACGTCAAGAAAAATAATTTGAAGCCCCCCGCCATCTTCATCGTCGGCGAGGTAGTTAAGCTGCGCGAGCAGCTGCAATGGTTCGACAACAAGCCGCTGTTCGGCAAAACCGTTATCGTCACCCGCGCCCGCGCTCAGGCCAGCGAGCTGACCAAAAAACTGGAAGCCCGGGGCGCAAAGGTTATCGAAGTCCCGGCAATCAAAATCGTCCCGGCCGCCGATTACGCTCCTTTGGATAAAGCTATCGGCGAGCTCAACGCTTATAAATGGCTGGTCTTCACCAGCGCCAACGGCGTGGATTATTTCTTCCAACGCTTACTGCAAGCAGGCAAAGACGCCCGCGCCCTGGCCAACGCCAAGCTGGCGGCCATCGGCAGCGCCACCGCGCAAGCCCTGGCGGAACGCGGCCTCGCCGCCGACCTTATTCCCTCCGCCTACAAAGCGGAAGAACTGGCCGAAGCCTTGGCTGATAAAATCGTTCCCGGCGATAAAATTTTAATCGCCCGCGCCAAGGTGGCCCGCGAAGTGCTGCCCGAATCCCTGCGCAAAATCGGCGCGGACGTAAACGTCGTTACGGCTTACGAAACGGTTGCCGACTGCGAAAACAAGGACGAGCTTTTGGCAGCCTTACAAAACGGCGACGCCAGCGTCGTAACCTTCACCAGCTCTTCCACCGTGACCAACCTGCTGAAAGTTTTGGGCAACGAGCAAAAATTATTAGCCAACGCCGCGCTTGCCGCCATCGGCCCCGTGACCGCGGAAACTTTGCGCAAGCACGGCTTCGCTCCGGCAATTGAAGCGCAAGAATATACCATCGACGGCTTAATGCGAGCTATCGAAAATTTTTATCATAAATAAGCGCCGACAAAAGTCAGCCGCTTCCTTTCGTCATAATTATGTAAGGAGTGAATGCAAAATGTCCATTACAGGTTTTCCCATCTACCGTCCGCGCCGCACGCGCGCTACCGAAAATCTGCGCGCTATGATCCGCGAAACGGAAGTATCCGCTAAAGATTTAATTTATCCGATTTTCGTCGTGCCCGGCGAAAATATTAAACACGAAATCGAATCCCTGCCCGGAAATTACCACTGGTCCGTCGACCGCGTTTCCGAATGCGTGGACGAGGTAGTTAAGCTGGGCATCCCCGCGATTATCCTGTTCGGCGTGCCGTCCTACAAGGACGCCGTCGGCAGCAGCGCCTGGGATATGAACGAACCCGTGCAAAAGGCCTGCAAACTCATCAAAGAAAAATATCCCGACCTCGTTATTATTACCGACGTCTGCATGTGCGAATATACCGAGCACGGCCACTGCGGCGTTTTGGAAAACGGCTGCACCGTCAACAACGACGAAACCCTGCCGCTGCTGGCGAAGGTCGCCGTTTCCCATTGCCGGGCAGGCGCCGATATGATTGCGCCCTCCAATATGATGGATGGCTATGTGAAGGCCATTCGCGAAGCGCTGGACGCCGCCGGGTTTAATAACATTCCCATCATGGCGTACTCCGCAAAATTTGCTTCCGCCTATTACGGTCCCTTCCGCGCGGCAGCAGACTCTACTCCATCCGCAGGCGACCGCAAGGGCTACCAGATGGACCCGGCCAACGGCGACGAAGCGCTGCGCGAAGTGGCGCTGGATATCGAAGAAGGCGCGGACATTGTGATGGTTAAACCCGCGCTGGCATTTTTGGATATCGTGCGGCGCGTCCATGAAACCTTTAACCGTCCGCTGTGCGTTTACAATGTCAGCGGCGAATACGCCATGGTTAAAGCCGCGGCGGCCAAAGGCTGGATTGACGAAAAACGCATCGTTATGGAAACTATGCTGGGCTTCAAACGCGCCGGCGCGAAAATGATTATCACCTATCATGCGCTGGACGTGGCAAAATGGCTGCAAGAAAATCGCTGATAAAGCCTTTTGGATAAACCAAAAATAAAGCAGTCGAGAAAGTACCAGATGCGAGGCGTGGCGACGACGGCGTATAATTAATACTCCTAGGAGCCATAACGAAGCAGATGGTATTTTATCGGCTGCTTTGAAGGAAGGATTATTATGACTAACATAAAATCAACTCACGCCTTTGAAGAAGCGCGCCACTACATCCCCGGCGGCGTCAACAGCCCCGTCCGCTCCTTCCGCAGCGTCGGCGGCGTGCCGCCCTTTATCGCCGGCGGCAAGGGCAGTAAAATCTACGATATCGACGGCAACGAATATATCGATTACGTTTTGAGCTACGGCCCGCTGCTTATGGGCCACGCTCCCGATTGCGTAACGAAAGCGATTCAGGCGGCGGCAGAAAAGGGCACGTCCTACGGCGCGCCTACGCTGGCCGAAACCGAGCTGGCCAAATTAGTCTGCCGCTTAGTTCCCTCCATGGACATGGTGCGCATGGTCAACAGCGGCACGGAAGCGACGATGAGCGCCCTGCGCCTGGCCCGCGCCTACACGGGACGCGACTGCATCGTAAAATTTATCGGCTGCTATCACGGCCACCACGACAGTTTGCTGGTGAAGGCCGGCAGCGGCGCTACCACCTTCGGCGTGCCGGACAGCCCCGGCGTGCCTAAAGCCGTAGCGTCCACCACCATCACCGTGCCGTTCAATAATTTGCCCGCGCTGGAAAAAGTTTTCGCCGAGCGCGGCGCGGAAATCGCGGCCGTAATTTTAGAGCCCACCCCCGGCAATATGGGCTTAGTGCTGCCGCATGACGGCTATCTGCAGGCGGTGCGCGAGCTGACTAAAAAATATGGCGCTCTCTTAATCTGCGACGAAGTGATGAGCGGTTTCCGCAGCGCCCAGGGCGGCAGCCAGTCGCTGTACGAAATCGACCCGGATATTACCTGCCTGGGCAAGGTTATCGGCGGCGGCCTGCCGGTAGCGGCCTACGGCGGCAAGCGCGAAATCATGCAGCAGGTTTCGCCTGCGGGGCCGATGTACCAGGCCGGAACCCTGAGCGGCAATCCGTTGGCGATGGCCGCAGGCATAGCGGCGCTGAACTATATGGAGCAGCATAAGGTCTGCGAAAAGCTGGAGAGTATGACCGCTATTTTAACCGGCGGGCTGGAACGCGCCGCAGCCAAAGCGGGCATGCCCGTGCAGGTGCACCGTCTGGGCAGTATGTTCACCGTCTTTTTCAGCGATAAGCCTGTAGAAGATTACGACGGCGCGGCGGCATGCGATTTGGAAGCTTTCAAAATTTACTTCCATTCCATGCTGGAGCAGGGCGTTTACCTGCCGCCGTCCCAGTTTGAAACCAATTTCCTCTCGCTGGCGCACAGCCCGGAGGATATTCAAAAAACTATCGACGCCGCAGCCAACGCTTTCGCAAAAGTCGCGCAAGCTAGAGGATATAAGGCGTAAACGAATCTAAAATTTAGAAATACAAAACCACCGTAAGGCGAGCAAGTACAGCCCTCAAGCTTACGGTGGTTTTGCTTTACAGATTTTATTTTAAAATTTCGTTACCATTGACCGAGTAAAAAATCTTTAATATTATAGTGAATAATCCCGTTGCGGCTCAAATCAAATTCGTCCATGGAAACTACATACTTAGGAAAATTATCCTCGATACCGTCGTATGCGCCAAATTCCCGTTCCACAGTTTCCGGCGACGCTAACAGATAAGTCACCTGAATATAAATTTTCTTGCCCTGCTTTACAGCCGCAAAATCTATTTCCTGCGCGCCGTTGCGCCCTACATATACCGTATACCCGCGCCGCAAAAGCTCCAGATAAACTATATTTTCCAAAATCAAATTGATATTGGGCAAATTGCCGCCAAACACCGCCTCGCGAATGCCATGGTCCGCCATATAATATTTTTCGTTCACAGCCAGCAATTTTTTCCCTTGTAAATCTTCGCACTTAACCTGATAAAATAAAAACGCATCCGTAGCCGCTTTAAGATAATTTAAAATAGTTTCTGCCGCGACTTTGCGTCCTTCGCTTTTAAAATATTTTGTGATGCTGTTAGCGGAAAAACTATTGCCTGTATTCACCGTTAAATAGGCGATAATTCTTTCCAATAAATCCACGTCTCTAATATTATTCCGTTTTACAATATCCTTTAACTCTACAGAATTATACAAATCCTGCAAGTACTGACGGCACGGCGCTTGTTCGTAACGCAAAACGCTTAAATAAGGCATGCCGCCAAACGTCAAATATTCTGCAAAGCGCTGCGCTAAAGAATAGTCCGGAAAAACTTCTTGATGCAGCTCGCAAAATTCTGCAAAAGAAAACGGATAAATAATAAATTCTACATAACGGCCGGCTAAATACGTCGCCAATTCGCCGCTCAGCAATTTAGCGTTGGAACCCGTAAGATAAATATCGCAGTCCAAAGCCACGCGCAAGGAATTGATACATTTTTCCCAAGACGCCACCTCCTGTATTTCGTCAAAAAACAAATATGCCTTGCCCTTAATTTGGCGCGCCCTCGCCGTAATTTCTTCATGCAAAGCCTCCGCCGTACATAAACGCGCGTTGCTTAAATTTTCAAAATTGATAGTAATAAAATTTTCCGCAGCGATGCCGCGTGCCAATAATTCATTTTTAATCAGCTCCAACATTACGGATTTGCCGCTGCGGCGAATACCTGTAATTACCTTAATCAAATCATTCCCAATAAAAGGACGTATCTTTTGCATATATAATTCGCGCGTAATCATTATATCCCTTCTTTCGGTTTCATCTTATCACAGTTATAACTGAAGCGCAAGCAAATTTTGTTGCTCATTTCAGTTATAACTGAAGAAATCACGATTTTCATCGCTCGTTTCGGTTATAACTGAAGAAAATTTTCTCTTGACTTCAAGCAAGGTTCAAGTTGTAAAATAAAAATACAATCCAATCTATCAGGAGGAAGAAAAATATGAGCAAGAAAGTTTTAATTTTAGGCGGCAGTCCGCGTAAGGGCGGCAATTCCGATATTTTGTGCGACGAATTCCGCAAGGGTGCGGAGGCCGCCGGTCACACGGTAGAAAAAATCCGCTTACAGGAAAAGAAAATCAATTACTGCCTGGCCTGCTACGGCTGCCGTGAAAGCGGCAAATGCGTGCAAAAGGACGACGCCAACGAAATCATCGACAAGATGCAGGCAGCCGACGTCATCGTTTTGGCCACGCCCGTTTATTTTTATTCCATGAGCGGCCAAATGAAAACTTTTATCGACCGCGCCGTTGCCAAATGGACGCAAATCGTCGATAAGGAATTTTATTTTATCGCCACCGCCGCCGAACATAAAGCTTCGATGGAACGTACTATGGACGCATTGTACGGCTTTACCGACTGTTTGACGGGCGCCGCAGTCAAGGGCAAAATTTACGGCGAAGGCGTTTACCAAAAGGGCGAAGTGAAAGCTACGCCCGCTATGCAGGAAGCGTACCGCATGGGGCAAAATATTTAAACGCCGCTCCACCGGCCGCTTAAAATGTAATAGCGCATACAAAAAAGCTGGCGCATTAAGCTTACCGTTAAGCTCGTGCGCCAGCTTTTGCTTTAATTGACAATATTCCCTCAAAGGAATATAATATGTTTAAAGGCGGTGCGTAATTTGTTTGACGTTGATTTTTACAGACTCGAAAACGGGGAAGCTCCTGTAGAAATTTTTTTGGATAGCCTTAATATCAAAATGCGAAACAAAGCGTTAGATAGTCTTTTGCTTTTGGAAGAATTTGGAAATACCTTGCGAGAACCGCATTCCAAACACATTGAAAGCGGCATTTTTGAATTAAGAATTAAATTTGCCAGCGACATCAGCAGAATATTTTATTTTTTCTACGTCGGCAATAAAATAATCCTTACTAACGGCTTCATCAAAAAGACTAGCAAAACTCCAAAATCAGAATTAAATTTGGCGAAGAAATATAAAGCGGATTACGAAAAACGCTTTGGCGCCAAGGAGGCGAAGTGAAATGAGCGATTTAAAAAAATATTTTGCCAAACAAATGCAAGATCCGGAATTTAAAGCTGAACACGACGCTACCAGAGTTGAATTTGAAGTAGTTCGCGCATTAGCGGCAGCGAGAGCAGAAACTCATATAACGCAGCATGAATTGTCCCTGCGGTCCGGCGTCCGCCAATCCAACATCAGCCGTATAGAAAGCGGCGCTTGCATACCTACGCTTGCTACATTACAAGCCCTGGCGCGAGGAATGAATAAAAAACTAATTATTGATTTTAAATAAGCCAAAAAGCTGGCGCATTAAGCTTACCGTTAAGCTCGTGCGCCAGCTTTTTTTTGCGTGTGCTTATTTTTTATATCCCAATTTATTCAGCCATTCGTCAATGCCCTGCGGGCGGTTGACGGTGATGCCGTCGATTACTTTAGCGTTTTTCTTATTTAACGCGTCGTGCAGCTTGGGCAGGGTTTCGCTGATATCGCTGCCGCCGCTGGTACAGAACAGCACTACGGTTTTGCCGCTCAAATTACTTTTCTCGATAAAGCTGAACACCGCCATGGGCGCCTGGTGCCACCAAATGGGATAGCCGATAAAAATCACGTCGTAGTTTTGCTTATCCGGCAGCGTCCCCTGCAGCGCCGGGCGCGCGTCGTTCTGCATTTCGGCCTTCGCTACTTCGGTACACTCGCGGTAAGCGGACGGATAGGGATTTACCGTAGCAATTTTAAACAGGTCGCCGCCGATAATTTTTTGCGCGTCCTGCGCCGCCCTTTCGGTCGTGCCGCTATAAGTAAAATAAGCGATTAAAGTCTTTTTGCCCTGCAAGCCTTCGCTTGCCGCCGTCGGAGCCGTTTTGGCCGGAGCGGGCTGCGCCGCGCTGCTTGGAGTTTGTCCGCCGCAAGCGGCGACAATTAGCGCTACAAAAACCAACATTAAAACGGTAATTAATTTTTTCATACGTCCTCCTTAGCTTATAGCCGCCGCTACCGGCGGCTTATTTATTTTTATTTTATACCTTAAAGCTCACTTTAAGTCAAGAAGCGTAACAAAAGATTTGCACTTTTATCACTTGACCTTTAGTCGGCTTCAGCAGTTATAAAAGAAGTAAAGCTTATTTATCCTCACTCCAAACATTACCATCGCTAATGAAAGGCATTAATTTTAGAATTTGTTTATCCCTGCCCGCTTATAATACCATAAGGTTAAATAATGTTTATCATAAGGAGGAGACATTTCATGCTTATGCAGCAAATAAAATATTTTACGGCCGTTGTAAATTGCAAAAGCTTTACCGAAGCGGCGGAGCAATGTTATATTACTCAATCCGCCATCTCGCAGCAGATAAAATCTTTGGAACGCGAGCTGGGCGTGCAGCTGATTCAGCGCGGCAACCGCAAATTCTGCCTGACACCGGCCGGAGAATTTTTCTACCGCAACTGCCTGCTGCTGGTGGAGGAATTCAACCGTTTGAAAAGCGAAACCAAGCAAATTGGCAGGCTCAGCGGCAATTTGCTGCGCATCGGCGCTTTAAGCAGCTACGGCGGCGCCGAGCTTTTGGACGCGGCCTCCACCCTGCTGGCGAAATATCCGGAGCTGTCGCTGAATTTAGTATCCGGAACCCACGACGAGCTTTGCGAAATGATTGCCCGCGACGAAATCGATTTGGCCTTCAACGACCAGCGCAATTCTGTCACGGACGAATACGGCTGCCGCCAGCTGGCTACCGCCGGCGCTTTTATCGCCGTCGCGCCCCAATCCAAGCTGAGCCGTCTGGACTACGCCGAACCGAATATGCTGCGCGCCACTCCCTGCATTCTCGTCGCCGCGCCCGAACAGCAAAGCTCGGAAAAGCGTTTCTTCCGCCTCAGACTGGATATGAGCGATAATTTTTTATACGCGGCCAATTTAGAGGAAGCTATGTATATGGTTATCAGCGATAAGGGCTACCTGCCCATGGATATGTATTCCGTCAACCGCGCCCGCTACAGCGGTTTTATCCATTGCATCCCCTTGTACCGCAACAACCGGCAGCTGACCAAGCGCTACTGCATCTTTTGGAAACGCAGCCGCGCCAACGACGCTATGGAGGAATACGTAAGGGTTTTGGAAAGCAAATTCGTTAGTACTCCAATTAATGATTCCCATTAATTTTATGATTTGTTTATCTATTCGCGCTCTTCTATAATGGAAATGTAAAAAGCAGCCATGGTAGTACTAAGGATTTTGCCTCCAGGGGTGGGGGTTTTACTCACATTCACTGCCTTTTTACACCCGGTCGGCCGCGTCCCTGGCGGCCGGCCTGCCTATAGCTGTAAAACGCTGCGCGCAGCCGACGCTACCGCATTTTGAGGAAACAAGGCAACTCAAAAACCGAGGGCGCGTTAATCTGGGAGCGGCGTTTTGTAAATATTTTTCTCAAAGCAAAGGGAGGAAAAGAAAATGAAAAAGTCTCTCGTATTAGCAATGGCAATGGCTCTGGGCGTAACCGCTTCCGCCTATGCCGCAAACCCGTTCAGCGACGTTCCCGCAGGCCACTGGGCATATGACAGCGTAAACAAGCTGGCTGCAGCAGGCGTAATCGACGGCTACGGCGACGCTACCTTCGGCGGCGACAAGCTGATGACCCGTTATGAAATGGCGCAAATCGTAGCGAAGGCTATGGCTCGCGGCGCTAACGTCGACAAGCTGGCAGCAGAATTCGCCGACGAACTGGACACTCTGGGCGTGCGCGTCGCCAACCTGGAAAAGAAAGCCGATAACGTAAAAATCACCGGCCAAGTTCGTATGTCCTACGCTTCCGGCGATACTTCCCGCGGCGGCGACCATGGTCGTCTGCGTACCCGTCTGTTCATTAACGGCGCAGTAAACGACGACTGGACTTACACCGCGCGTTTGGAAAACAACCAATACACCGACAATAACTCCGGCGAAGACGACACCAATTTGAACTGGGCTTTCGTATCCGGCAAGATTGGCGGCATTAAGGTTGACGCAGGCCGCAACGATTTCGTTTACACCGACACCATGGATACCCGCGGCGACGGCATTAAACTGTCCTACGGCAAGGACCTTAAGCTGACCGGTTGGGCTTTGAAGGGCGTTTCCAGCACTTCCGTCGGCGGACGCAAAGCCAACGTCTTAGACGACGACGGTAATGTTATCAATCCGCAACAATCTTTTGAAGGCGACCGCATTTACGTTGCCGATTTAGGCGCTAAATTGGGCGTAGTAAACGCTAACGTGCGTTACTTCAAAACCGATATGCAAACCGAAACTTACGATAAAGAATTTATCGAAGCTGCTGTAGCATTCCCCATCGCCAAAGATTTGAAACTGAGCGCATCTTACTTCAACGGCGACGTTGAACAAAGCGGCGGCTTTGACGACAACGGCTATTTAGTAGGATTAAACTACAAAGGCGCCAAAGCTTCTCAAGTCGGCAGCTGGGGCTTGTACGCTAAATACAGCGAACGTCCTTGGGCTACCTACCTTGAGCCTACCGTATTCGCAGGTACTTACGCAACTCAGCCCGCTTCTTACAACACCGTTGCTGGCGACGGCTATAAGGGCTACGAAGTCGGCGGCAATGTAACCTTGGCTAAGAACATAGTTCTCGGTCTGAAATACACCGACTTTGAATCCCGCGAAGGCGACGACGCTAACCAAGTTATGTGGTCCGAAGTAATATTCACTTTCTAATTTCATCGCCACATTTCATTTCGACACCCAAACTGCCAATCCAAAATTGGCGAACACACATCAAAGGCTCCTTACGCACGCAGACGTAAGGAGCCTTTATTATGCTCTATGCTCTTTAAAATTCAATATACCTATAAGCAGGATTAGAAACCGCAGTAATATCGAACTTATGTTTCTTTTATGCTATAATAATATCTAGGTACTACCATAACGGTATGCGGTTGTCCCTCTCTGTGTAAGGGAGGGTGCGTCCCTCCCTTGATAGGATTTTTTGTCGAAATCTAATTAGAGAGGGGGCGATCACCATAAGTTGTACTGAGGTCATTGGCCTTTTAACCCTTATTGCTTTTGTAGCATTTGGGTGTATCAACCTTGGTATTAAGATTGGAAAAGAACGCAAAAAATAACCGCCCCGTCCTGACAAAACGAGCGGTTATTTTTTTAACTACTGCTTGAGGGACAACCGCTTATCGGTAGTACCTTTCTGTATTTATATTATAACAGCAGAATGCGAAGAAGTCAAATTGGGGCTCTTTAACAAAAAATTCCCGCCGCGAAATTTTCCAGCCATCCGTCATGCTGCAAAAACAAAACAAGTGACGATTTACCCAAAAAAGGAGTACATATCGCCTCTTGTTTTTTATTTTGTTATTTTGTTTGCCGCCTGCAAAAAATGTGCGTCAGCCGCCGCCAAGCTTTACTGCTCCTTCACCAGCAGTTCTTCCGGACGGTAGTGCATATCGCGCAGCTGCTTGCGAACCTCCCGCAGCTCGGCCGGCACCTCGTCCTCGTCCATTTCGCGCGGCACGGCGGTGGAGCCCGCTTCCTTAGCCGTCTGGTAATACCACACTTTATAATCCAAAATGCGCATAATTTTTTGCAGGTTAGCCATTTGCTCCTCCATGGCGGCCTGCTGCTTTTTGATAAGCGCCAGGCGCTGCTCGATGGACGCGTCTCCCTGCTGCACCATACGCATAAATTCTTTGATATCCTTTAAGGGCATACCGGAATTTTTCAAACAGCTGATGATGCACAGCCCCTCGTAGTCGCTTTCTTTAAACATACGGATGCCGCCCTCGCTGCGCTCCACGAACGGCAGCAAACCCTCCTTATCATAATAGCGCAGGGTCGAAGGCTGCACCTGCATAATCTTCGCCATTTCGCCAATCGTATAAAACATTTCTACCGCCTCCAAAATTTTTTCCAAAAAGCTCTTGACTTAAAGCTGACTTTAACTTCTATAATTTAATTAAACTTACAGCTACATTATACCACAGCTGTTGTAAATAGCAAACGCGTATATCTACAAAAATGAAAGCGAGGTTTTAATTATGGAATATGTAACTTTAAGCAACGGCGTAAAAATGCCAATCCTTGGCTACGGCGTTTACCAGGTAACGAAGGACGAATGCGAGCGCTGCGTTTTAGACGCGCTCAAAGCCGGTTATCGTTCCATCGACACGGCGCAAAGCTATTTTAATGAGGAAGAAGTCGGCGCAGCGCTGGTTAAGTCAGGCGTCCCCCGCCGGGAAATTTTCCTGACCACTAAAATCTGGGTGGAACATTACGGTTACGAAGCCTGCAAAGCCTCCGTCGAGGAATCTTTGAGAAAGCTCAAGACCGATTATCTGGATTTGTGTTTGCTGCACCAACCCTTTGCCGATTATTACGGCGCGTGGAGAGCGTTGGAGGAATTGTACGAAGCCGGAAAAATCAAAGCGATTGGCGTTTCTAATTTCTATCCCGACCGCCTGGTAGACATCGCCAGCTTCGCCCGCATCCGCCCCATGGTAAACCAGGTTGAAACTCATCCCTATAACCAGCAGGTTGTGGCTAAAGAGTACATGGATAAATATAATGTGCAAATCGAAGCCTGGGCTCCCTTCGGCGAAGGCCGCAAAGGATTGTTTGAGGACGAAACGCTAAAAGCCATCGGCGCCAAATACGGCAAGACTACGGCGCAGGTAATGCTCAGATGGCACATTCAGCGCGGCGTCGTTGTTATCCCCAAGTCCACGCATTACGAGAGAATGGTAGAGAACTTCAACGTTTTTGATTTCGCGCTTACGGACGAAGATATGGCGGCCATCGCAGCGCTTGATAAAAAAGAAAGCTCCTTCTTCTCCCACTACGACCCCGCCATGGTGGAATGGTTCGTAAAAATGGTGGAAGAACGTAAAACTAATAAAGACTGCCGCAAGGATAAAAAGAATTGGTAAGGAGGCAACTACTATGTTTAAAAAATCCATCGTCATTTCCTGTTTAGCGCTTGCCAGCTTAGGAATTTTGGGCGGCCCGGCGCACGCCGCCGATAAACAGCCGCTTACTCCGCGCGAATCCAGCATAGTTACCGTAGCCGCTTTTACGGCTCAGGGCGATTTGGAAAATTTGCGCCCCGCTCTGAACCAGGCGTTGGACGCCGGCATGACCGTCAACGAAGTGAAGGAAGTGCTGCTGCACCTGTACGCTTATTCCGGCTTTCCCCGCTGTCTGAACGGTTTGAACACGCTCATCAGCGTACTGGAGGAACGCAAGGCCGCAGGTATTGAGGACGTTGTCGGCCGCGATGCTACTCCCGTCGACCCCAACCGCGACCGTCTGGCCAACGGCACGAAAACGCAGACCGAAATAGCCGGACGCCCCATAGGCGGCAAGCTTTACGACTTCGCTCCCTTCGCCAATACGCTGCTGCGCGAGCATCTTTTCAACGATTTATTTGAGCGCGACCTGCTCACCTATCAGGAGCGCGAATTCGCTACCGTCGGCGCGCTGGCGGGCATCGGCAACGTAAATCCGCAATTAGCCGGGCATATGCGCTGCAGCCTGAACGTGGGCATTACGGCAGACGAATTGCAGGCGGCAGTTAAATTATTGGGCGAGCGCGTCGGTCAAAAAACCGGCGACAACGCGCAAGCCGTTTTAGAAAAGGTTTTGCAAAAATAATTCTTCAATAATAATTTAAAGAACGAAAATAATTTGAGAAACGAGGTAAGCATCATGAAAAAAATTTATCTGGCAGCTTTAATGGCTTTGGCCTTGGGCGTAGCGGGCAGCGCCGCCGCCGCTCCTTATCAGGATAACCCCTACACTTTAGTTTATGACCACGCCATCACGCAGAATATCAAGGGACAGGTTAATATTCATCCTGTAAGCTATATGCTGCACGGCGTAAAAATCGCCGCCAATGTTTATACTCCGGCTAATTATAATCCGCTGAAAAAATATCCGGCGGTGGTCGTCGCTCATCCCAACGGCGGCGTTAAGGAGCAGGTAGCAGGCCTGTACGCGCAGCGCCTGGCAGAGCTCGGCTACATCACCATCGCTGCGGACGCGGCTTATCAGGGAGCCAGCGGCGGCGAACCCCGCAATCTGGACGTGCCCTACTACCGCACCGAAGATATCCACGGCATGGTGGACTACATCAGCCAATATCCCGGCGTGGACGCTGACCGCTTAGGCGCTTTGGGCATCTGCGGCGGCGGCGGCTACACTCTGAACGCAGCCAAATCCGAAAAGCGCGTGAAGGCCTTCGCTACCATCAGCATGTTCAACAGCGGCCGCGTAAGACGCAACGGTTATATCGATTCCCAATTGGACAACGTGCAAGAGCGCATGGCTCAGGCAGCCGCAGCCCGCGCCGCTGAAATTGCCGACGGAACCGTTTCCTATGCCGGCAACGTGGACTTCGACGCGCTGACCGACGAGGGCATCGCCAAAATCGGCACCGATTTGTACCGCGAGGGCATGATGTACTACGGCCGCACCCATCGTCATCCCAACTCCACCTTCCGCTATACCACCGGCAGCCTCATGGAATTGATGAGCTGGGACGCAACGGATAACATAGATTTGATTAACGCGCCGCTGCTGCTCATCGCAGGCGCTAAGGCCGACTCCCTCTATATGTCCGAGGACGCTTTCGCCAAAGCCACCGGCACGAGCGACAAAGAGCTGTTCACCGTCCCCGGCGCAACGCATATCCAAACCTATTATGTGCCCGAATATGTGGACCAGATTGTGAATAAGCTGCAAAGCTTCTACGGGCGCACGCTGTAATTCGCAAGAAAAATTTACAGGCCTCCCTTGAAACGCTTGACTTAAAGTCAACTTCATGCCTTATAATAAGGATAGGAAGCGCGCGGGAAATTTCCGCGCGGCGTAACAAGGAGGTTTTTATAATGAAGGTTTTATTGGTCAACGGCAGTCCGCACGTCCACGGCAATACGGATATCGCCTTGCAGGAAATGATAAAAATTTTTCAGGCCGAGGGCGTGGAAACAGAAGTGCTGCACATTGGGCACAAGGCTATCCGCGGCTGCATCGCCTGCCGCAAATGCGCGCAAACGGGCCGCTGCGTTTTCGACGACGAGGTCAACGCCGCCGCTCCCAAATTTGCGGAGTGCGACGGTTTGGTAATCGCCAGTCCGGTTTATTACGCTTCGGCTAACGCTACGCTTATCGCCTTCCTCGACAGGCTGTTCTTCAGCACACAGTTCGACAAAACCATGAAGGTAGGCGCGAGCGTAGTCGTAGCGCGCCGCGGCGGTTTATCATCCACCTTCGACGAATTAAATAAATATTTCGCCATCTGCGGGATGCCCATCGCTTCCAGCCAATACTGGAACAGCGTGCACGGCCGCGAGCCGGGCGAAGCGCTGCAGGACGGCGAGGGTCTGCAAACCATGCGCACTCTGGCCCGCAATATGACCTTTTTGATGCGCTCCATCGCCCTAGGCAAAGAAAAATACGGCTTGCCGGAAAAGGAGCCGTGGATTGGCACGCACTTCGTCCGTTGAGCGGACGGGCGCGGACGTGCGGTTACAGCTCGGCGGCGTTTGTATAAAGCGATAAGCCTTGACTATTTTTCGTTTTGCGTTTACAATAAGAAAAGAGATAGCCGGTTGTGGTAAGTCGGCTCTCCCCAAAAAAGTATTGTTTGAAAGGAAGCCGCTTAACCGCACGTTAGGCGGTTTTTCTCATTTTATTTGCGAAATGAGAGAATGAGAACTACAAGCGTAGCGAAGCTAATCATCAACGATAACGCTTCAGCAACAGTCATAGTATCACCCCCTACTCTTAGGGAGTAGGAAAACCGACAAGCCGACTATCTCATGCCCAATATTATACCATACATCAGCAAAACTGCGAAGCATTTTACAAAAATATTTTTGCTAAAAATAAAGACTGCCGCATTTTTTAATGCGACAGTCTTTTTAATTTTAGAGGCCCAGCATGACGTCGATAATTTCTTTATCGGTTTCCACCATGCCCTGGCTGGCGATTTTGCCCACCGCGGCGATGGTTTCGTCGGCAGTTTCCTGCACGATGCCGTCGCCGCCGGCAAAATTGCGCTGCGCCATCGACATATCGAAACCCAGCAGGCCGCCCTCTACCGCCATGGCGATTTTAGCGGCGCAGGACGATTTTGCGCCGTCGCAGATAATGCCGGAATTGATGGCCAAAGCGTTTTCCACCGTATGCTCGATTTGCTCGTCCGTCATATCGTGCAGATAAGCGACGCCCGCCCCGCTGCCGCAGCCCGCGCTGACCGCGCCGCAGTAAGCCGACAACTTGCCGATGCCCTGCTTTAAGTAAATCGTCACCAAATCGCTGAGCAGCACGGCGCGGTACAATTTTTCTTCGCTAACGCCCAGCGCACGGGCGTAAACCACAACGGGAACGCTCGCCGTAATCCCCTGGTTGCCGCTGCCCGATACGATAACCACCGGCAGCTCGCAGCCGTTCATACGCGCGTCGCTGCCCGCCGCCGCCGTAGCCCGCGCCCGCGTGCGCAAGCTTTCGGGGTCGCGCTGCAGCAAAATTTTGCCGATGCTCGCGCCGTAATCGCGCGCCAAACCTTCTTCGGAAATAGCCATATTATACTCAATCTGGCGTTTCAATAACGGCAGCGCGTTATCCAGCGGCATATTACGCGCCGCGTCCAAAACGTCTTCGATAGTCCACACGCTCTGCGCCGTTGCCGCAGTCTCCGGCACGATTGGTTTTTCCAAAACCGTCGCGCCGTTCTTTTTGATGGAAGTGATATTAGTATGGTCCGTGCGAATCGTCACTTCGGCGTTCTGCCCGCCGCCCGCAACGAAAACGCGGATGTAAAAAATATCGGGCTCCTCCGAAACGTGAATCTTAATCGTACCCGATTCCGCCAGGCGTTTAATCGCTTCCTTTTCCCGCCCGTCGATATAGGCCAGCACCTCCAGCTGCCGCTCCGGGTGCGCGGCCACCAGGCCCGCGGCGCAGGCGACCTCGATGCCCTTCATCTGATTCGTATTGGGCACGACCACGCTCTTGACGTTTTTGATAATATTGCGGCTGACCCAGATTTCTACCTGCTCCGGAAAGCAGCCCAGCTGCTCGCGGCACACGGCGGCGCAATAAGCGATAGCGATGGGCTCCGTACAGCCCATGGCCGGGATGAGCTCCTCGGCCAGCGCCTCCTCGTAAACGGCGTATTTATTTTCCATGATTACCCTCCATCCGCGCAGGGCGCAGCCCCGCCTGTAATTCTAAAATAATTTTATAATAAAAAAATCCGCCAAACAAGCAAATTTTGTGTGACGGATTCGTCGGCGCGCACGCGCCCTACATTTTTATTTTCGCTTCCTCCGCCAGCTTTGCGCCGTATTCGGGACTGAAGTCGAAAGTTGCAAAATAATCGGCGGGAGTTTCGGCGCGGCGGATCAGCCTGGCGCTGCCGTCCTCCTGCAAAAGTATTTCCGCGCTGCGCAGCTTGCCGTTGTAATTATAGCCCATGGAAAAGCCGTGCGCGCCCGCGTCGTGAATAAAGAGCAGGTCGCCGATATCGATTTTGGGCAGCATCCTGTCGATAGCGAATTTATCGCTGTTTTCGCACAGGCCGCCGGTAACGTCGTACTTGTGGTCGCAGGGCACGTCCTCCTTGCCCATTACCGTAATATGGTGGTAAGCGCCGTAAATCGCCGGACGCATCAGGTTGGCGGCGCAGGCGTCGCAGCCGATATATTCCTTATAGGTGTGCTTCTCGTGGATAGCCTTCGTAACCAGACCGCCGTTGGGCGCCAGCATAAAGCGTCCCAGCTCCGTAAAAATTTTTACGTCGTCCATACCCGCCGGTACTAAAATTTCTTCGTAAGCCTGACGCACACCCTCGCCTATCGCCAAAATATCGTTATCCTGCTGTTCGGGGCGGTACGCCACGCCGACGCCGCCGGACAAATTGATAAACTCGATATGCGCGCCGGTTTTTTCCTTCAGCTCCACGGCCACCTTGAACAGAATCCGCGCCAGCTCCGGATAATAAGCGTTGGTCACGGTATTGGAAGCCAGAAAAGCGTGCATCCCGAAATGCTTCACGCCCTTTTGCAGCAAAATTTTATAAGCTTCGATAATTTGCTCATGCGTCATGCCGTATTTGGCGTCGCCGGGGTTATCCATAATATTATTGGCGATCGCGAAATGGCCGCCTGGATTATAACGGCAGCTAATCGTGTCGGGAATATCGGCCACCTTTTCCAGAAAATCAATATGCGTAATATCGTCCAGATTGATGGTGACGTTCAGCTTGCGGGCCAGCCGGAAATCCTCCGCCGGCGTAGCGTTGGAGGAAAACATAATCTCGCTTTCCTTAAAGCCCACGGCGTCGCTCAGCAAAAGCTCCGTATAGGACGAGCAGTCCGCGCCGCAGCCCTCCTCGCGCAAAATTTGCAGCAGGTAGGGGTTAGGCGTAGCCTTCACGGCAAAATATTCCTTAAAGCCCTTGTTCCACGCAAAAGCCTTGTACAGCAGGCGCGCCGTGCGGCGGATGCCGGCCTCGTCGTACAGATGAAAGGGCGTCGGGTACTCGGCTACGATTTTTTCTAATTTTTCTTTAGTAACAAAGGGTATTTTTTTCGACATCTATATCACCTTTCCGTAAGTTGGATCAGCGCAATCTCGTTTTTCAAAGCTTCTTTAAATAAATCTACCAGATTACGCTTACAGGAATACAAGCAGCTGGAATCTTCCGCGTCCTCCAAATCCCCGGTCAAAACCGTGCGGGAATCGGCAATCAGGCGTATTTGCTCGTTCTGCTTTACCGTGCCGTAGCAAATTGCGCCCGGAAGCGTAAAGGACTTATCGCTGATAACGACCACCTTCAGCCCGCGGGCCACAGCCTCCGCTAACGGCTGGCGCAGCAGCGCCAAAACCCGCGCGTTGGCCGACACGTAAATGCGCGCCTGCGCCTGACGCACCGTATTGCGCAGCTTATTGATAATCTCGCGCTCGCCCTTAATCGTGACGTAGCCTTCCGCGTCGCCTGGCAGCGCCGGCAGCTGGCCGAGGATATCTTCTTTAATTTCTGCCAGACGGTTCAGCTTATTGGCGCAAAATTCCGCAGGAGCCACCGGCGTGTAGCGCGTCACCTTGCCCTCCTCCAGCACGTAGGCCGCGCCCTTGTCCACCAGTCCGGCCAAAGCCGTGTAGGTATTGGAGCGCGAAATCCCCGTCTGTTTGGAGGCCTCGTAGCCCGTCAGCTGACCGGCCTTGAGCAGCAGCACATACAGCGTCGCTTCCTGCTTGGTCAAATTAAAATTGGTAAGTCCTTCGATAAGATCCATAGTCCCTCATTCAGCTCTTCTTTTATTGTTCCTGTTTAAGAACACTATACTATTTTTTTCTACGGTTGTCAATGACTAACTATGATTTTTTTGACTGCGCCTCCCCCGTGTAAAAATCTTGTGAAATCATTTAGCCGCCGCTTTACAACGGCTTTGCCCGCGCGTATAATATCTCAAGTTACAAAGGCGTTTTACAGCCAAGGCGCAGGCAAACTTTTTTTATAACGCTAATAGCCGGCTTGCCGCGCCTGCGAGGGGGCAAAAGATGAGTAAATTCAAAGAACACGGTGAAAGATTGTCCGTCTTTAAAATGACCTGGCCCATCTTCATTGAAATTTTGCTGCAAATGATGGTCGGCAACGTGGACCAGTTTATGCTGAGCCGTTATTCCCAGCATTCCGTGGCTGCGGTCGGCAACGCCAACCAGATTATCAATATCGTTATTATCGCGCTCAGCGTTATCAGCATGGCCGCTACAATTTTAATCGCCCAGCACCGGGGCGCGGGCAATAAGGAAAAGGTCGCCGAGGTCTGCACGGTCGCCTTGCTGACCAACGTGGTCCTTGGCGGCGTTATCAGCTTGGTATTATTCGTTTTTGACGATTTCTTTCTGCATCTTTTAGACGTACCGCCGGATATTTGGGCGGAGGCCGCGCTGTTTCTGCGCTATATCGGCCTGTTTATTATCGTGCAGTCGGCCTACATCTCCTTTATTTCCTTTTTCCGCGGCTATTCGTTGCTGAAGGTCACTATGATGACTTCCATCATCATGAACGTCGTCAATATTACGGGCAACTGCTTTTTGATTCACGGCTTCGGCCCCATCCCCTCTCTGGGCGTTCTGGGCGTTACCATCAGCACCAATACCAGCAAGGTTTTGGGCCTGCTGCTCATTATGTATTTCTTCCGCCGTTTTATCGACGTGCGCCTGTCCTGGAAATATCTTACGCCCTTTCCCAGGCATACGCTTTTTAAAATTCTCTACCTGGGCCTGCCCTCCGGCGGCGAATCCCTTTCCTACCAAATCTCCCAGATGGTCATTATGCGTTTCGTCAACGTCATGGGGCTGGTGGTCATTACCACGAAGATTTACGCCTACATTATCGCCAACTGCACTTACGTTTATACGCAGTCGCTGGCTATGGCGACGCAAATCATCGTGGGCTTTTTAATCGGCGTCGGCAATCTGGACGCCGTGAGCGCGCGCGTGTGGAAAACCGTTCGCCTAGGCGTGTTCATCAGCGGCTCGCTGACCTTCCTGCTGTATCTGAACAGCGATTTTATTTACGGTATTTTTACCGACAATCCCGAAGTTTTGGAGCTGGGGCGGCATATCTTTCTCATTGAAATTTTTCTGGAGATGGGCCGCGCCGTCAATATGGTCATGGTTATGTCCCTGCAGGCAGCGGGCGATATTAAATGGCCGGTAACGACGGGGTTGATTTCCATGTGGCTGACCGCGACTCTGGGCTCCTACATTTTGGGCATTGTCTGCGGCCTGGGGCTTATCGGCGTCTGGCTGGCCATGTGCGCGGACGAAATTCTGCGCGCCTGCGTCTTTATTTACCGTTGGCGCAGCGGCGGCTGGAAAAAGATTAAGCTGATAGATTAAGCGGCGGCTTAAAATTTTCTTTTCTAAAATAATATGCGCATAGCAAAAGCGACGGACGTCTCTAGCTTCGACATCCGTCGCTTTTTTGTACGCTTTTTTCGTTATGCAAATTAAATCAGCCGCACGCCTCCCCAAAGGTATTGGTCAGCCGCGCAAATTCTTCCAGGCTCAGGGTTTCGGCGCGGCGCTTGCCGTCCACCGCCGCCAATTCTAACCAACGCGCTACCTGCTCGCCGTTCACGCCCATATTTTTCAGCGAATTGCTGAGCATTTTGCGGCGCAGGGAAAAGGCCGCCTTGACCACGCGGAAGAATAAGCCTTCGTCGCACACCTGCACCGGCGGCCGACTGCGGCGCTTGCACACGATGACCGCAGAATCCACGGCCGGAGCGGGAATGAAGGACGAGGGCGGCACGATGAAAGCGATTTCCGGCTCCGTATAATACTGAATGGCTACGGACAGCGCGCCGTAATCCTTGCCGCCGGGCCGCGCCGCCATCCGCTCGGCCACTTCCTTCTGCACCATGGCGACCAAACGCTCCATGGGCAAACGCTTTTCCAAAAGCGCAAAAATAATCGGCGTCGTAATATAATAGGGCAGATTGGCGCACACCTTAAAGTCCGGCGCGTCCACCTCCCGCATAATATCCACCTGCAAAATATCGCCGCTGACGACGCGCACGTTGTCGTAGCCGTCCAGCGTCGTAGCCAGAACCGGCAGCAGGCGCTTGTCCAGCTCCACGGCGACAACCTTCGCGCCGCTTTCCGCCAGCCCCTGGGTCAGAGTGCCGATGCCCGGCCCCACCTCCAGCACCGTATCTGCCGGCGTCAGCTCGGCTGCTTCAACAATGCGGCGCACAATATCTTCGTCTATCAAAAAATTTTGTCCCAGCTTTTTATCAGCGCGCAGCTTGAAGCGGTGCAGAATATGATGCGTTACCGCCGGGGACGCAATAACAGGTTTATCCACGTTCACTCTCCTAATTTTTTTATCGCCGCTAAAAATTCCTCGCGGGTTACTCCGTAATGATTCAGGCGCTCCAAAAAGCGTTTGGCGTTGCCGTAGCCGACGCCCAGCTCCGCGCCCAGCGCGTCGCGCCGCGCTGACGCCCGTTCGCTGCCGGTCAGTCCGTAGCGAAACAAATCCATATGAGTAAATTCCTGCCGCGGCCGGTATTCTTGATGGCGCACCTTGCTCAAGGCCGCTAAAATCGCCTGCGGCCGCGCCTGCTCCACGCCCACGTCGTCGTTGGCGGTGGCGTCGCATTTGGGGATAAAGGCCTGCCCCGCGTCGGGAAAGCGTTGGGTCAGAAAACGGCGGATACGCTCGCCGGCGCCGTCCGGATCCGTCAGGATGATAATGCCCCGCTTTTTATAAGCGGCTTCAATCTGCCGCAGCGTATAGGGAGCCAGCGTAAAGCCGCCCGTTTCGATGGTATCGGCCTCCAACGCTTTGCGAATCGCAACCGTATCCATTTTTCCTTCTACTACCAGCACTTCTTTCAGCATAAATTAAACTTCCTCTATTCAGCAAGAATATAAATTTCGACGTCGCGCCTGCCCCAGTTGATGGCCCGATGATAATCGTTAAAGAATAAATCTATCCGGTTGCCCACCATATCGCCGCCCGTATCTCCCGCCATAGCGATGCCGTATCCCGGAATATACATTTTAGTATAGTAGGGAATTACGCGCGGGTCGACGGCCACAATCCCCTCGTAAGGAACGATTCCTATGGAAGTGCGGTTACCCGTCGCCACATAAGCGGAAGCGTGCGCCGTCATTTTTTTTGTGTAACGCTTATAGCCTTCAGGCGTGTACACCGACATCGCCATGCCCTTGCGGATAATTTTGCTTTCGGGCTCTTCGGTTACGCGGCGGGTCAGCTCCTGCATAGAATGCTTGCCGTCGCGGCTTTTTATCCGTTTGGAAACAATGGTCTGCTTGCCCGGCTTGCCGGGATGCTTCACGCTTTCGGTACCGAAATTCATACTGTGGTCCTCTTCATATTTAACGGGGATATCCACGCTGGCTTCGCTGAAATGCAGCTCTTCGCCCCTGCCCAGAACATAAATCTGCATATGGGGCTCTAAGGGCTCGCCGACAGGAGGATAGACGCGCTCCTTTTTATAGGCAATCCCAATATCCTTCAGGGCCTCGCCGACAGTTGCCTTGGAGCTTTTATATTCCGCCGCCTGCTCGCCGCGGATAACGCTGAAGGGCACGCCGCGCACCACCGTAATCACGCTGCCGTCCTGCACCCGTTTATTGGGTCCCTGCAAACGCCAGCCGTCGCCGGGTTCCAGCGTAACGCCAGCCTCCTGCAAAATCTGCGCGGGACTGGCGGCGTTAGTGCGCACCTCTTTGGTCTGGCCGTCGGCCTCTATCGTAACGCGGCGCGTAATATCAAAGCCCGTCAAGAGCGGCGTCAACAATATCAGGATTACTGCCGCCCACAAACAAGGCAAATGCAACGGGAGTTTCTTCTTCAACCTTCTCGACCTCCTTAACTCGTTTTATTTTAACATAAATTAAGCGAAGCCGTCAAATTCGTGACCCCAGGCGCATTCGTCCTTTGCGATACATAAAATTTATATCTATATAAGCAAAACTGCCGCTATTGCGGCAGCTCTGTTGCGTAATATTTTTTTACTTGCTCCGTATAGCAGCCGTCCTTATCATACATAATCAGCGGCGGTAAAACCTCTAAGCCGCGGCTGCCGCCCTTGACCATTTCCATCAGGAAAATCCAGGCCGGTTTGTCCGCAGCAGAATGCACCCATTGCAGACGCTTGGGCTGCAGGCCGTATTTAAAAGCCAGCTGCATACTTTCCGCGAAACGGTCGGGCAGCTGCACCAAAGCGAAGCGCCCGCGATAGCGCACGGCGAAGGCCGCCGCTTTAAAAAAATCCTCCAGCGTGGCGGTCAGCTCGTGGCAGGCGGCGGTACCGATACGGCGCACGTTGCCGCTGTTGCGGTAGGGCGGGTTGGCGGCGACCAAATCCATGCTTTCCGGGCGCAGCAGCGCTTTATAATCGCGGATATCGCCGTCCACCACCGTCAGCCTGTCCTCCAGGCCGTTAGCGGCAGCGCTGCGGCGCAGCAATTTCGTCACGTTCGCGTTGCAGTCGACGGCCGTCACGTGGGCCGCGCCGCGGCTGGCTAAAAGCATACTGACGGCTCCGGTGCCGCAGCCCAGCTCCAACGCTTTGGCTTTGGTCACGAGATGCGGGAAATTTCCCAAAAACACCGCGTCCGTCGTAAAGCAAAATTCATTAGCGTCCTGCCAAATCTTATATAAGCAACCCGGCAGATAATCGCAGCGCAGGCTGCCCTGCTCCTCAAACATCTTCAGCCTGGGAAGCGTCCACAATTTCGTCCCAATCCACCTGAATAATATTATCGGGAGCCAGCTTAACCGACGCCGAATGCTGGCTGCGGTTAATACCGACCACCTGTCCCTCGCCCAAGGGCGTAATCACCAGCGCGCCCATTTTGGGAATTTCTATCCGCTCGCGGCGGCCGCCGCTGCCGCAATTCTTGCAGTACATATGGTTTTCGTATTTCAGGCAGCACATCAGACGGCCGCAGATGCCGGAAATTTTCGTCGGGTTGAGCGACAAGTTCTGGTCCTTGGCCATGCGGATGGACACGGGCTCAAAATCGCCCAGAAAAGTAGCGCAGCACAGCGGGCGGCCGCAGCAGCCGATGCCGCCCAGCATTTTCGCTTCGTCGCGCACGCCTATCTGGCGCAGCTCGATGCGGGTGCGGAAAACCGCCGCCAAATCCTTTACCAGCTCGCGGAAGTCGATGCGTCCGTCGGCGGTAAAATAAAAAATAATTTTATTTACGTCGAAGGTAAATTCCACGTCGATGAGCCGCATGGGCAGCTCGTGGTTTTTTATTTTTCGCAGGCAGATATTGAAAGCTTCCTTTTCGCGAATTTTATTTTCTGCCAGCTTCAGGTCGTCCTCTGCCGTCGCCTTGCGCATTACCGGCTTGAGCGGCGAAACGATACCGCTTTCCTCCACCTCGCGCGGGCCGATGACCACCTCGCCGTATTCCACGCCGCGCGCGGTTTCCACGATGGCGAAATCGCCTTTGGCTACTCCGGTTTCCGCCGGGTCGAAATAATATATTTTACAGGCTTTTTTAAATCTGATACCTACAACTGTCGGCAACTTTCTCACTCCTTATACGCTTGATCTATTTTAAGAGCCAGGGCTTCCAGCGTCATGCGCACGCCGGCGCTGCTCTCCAGGACTGCGTAAGCCTCCTGAGTAGCTGCCAGCGCCAGCTTTAAACCGGCTGCGCGCCACGCAGCGCTTTGCGCTTGCAGCTGCTCGCGCAGGTCGCAATTATATAAATCCGCCGTCAAATTCAGCTTGCACATCAGCAAATCGCGCAGCAACAGCTGCAGCAGCTTGACAAACAGCAAAGCCTGCGGACGCTCGAAATTTTTCTGCTGCCACACGCGCCCCGCTAGATAATTCAAGGGCATGGCCAGGGGCAGCGCTTCCGCAAAAGCCAAGGCCTGCTGCCGCAGCTCCAGCGCCTTTTGCCGCTGCAAGTCCAGGGCCAGGCCCACGGAGCCTTCGCTGATACGCGCCAGTACCTCCGCTTCTTGCGCCGCGACGCCGCGCGCCGCCAAAAAATTCGCCACCTGCGCCGCAGATACCGGCTGGAAGCGCAGGCAGACTACGCGGGAAAGAATGGTCGTCAGCAGCTTTGCTTCCGCCGACGCCAGCAAAACGATAACCCACCCCGCCGGCGGCTCTTCCAAAAGCTTTAAAAAACTGTTGGCTGCGGCGACGGACATTCTGTCCGCATCTTCTACCAAGCACACCTTAACCGGCGACAGCACGGGCGCAAAGGCGGCCTTGCCGATCAGCTCCTTAATCTGGTCGATGCTGATATCCTTCAAGCGTCCCGTATCGGGATTCAATTCCCGCTGTACTAAAATAAAATCGGGATGGCTTAAATTTCCGTCCTCCAAATTTAATAAGCGGCAGGCTTCGCAGCCGTCCGTTCCCGTATGGTTGAAGCACAGCAGCGCTTTGGCAAATGCCAGCGCCAGCTGTTTTTTGCCCAGCCCTTCCGCGCCGACGAACAACAAAGCGTGGGGCCGTTCGTCTGCCCGCAAATAATTTTGTAAAAATTTTTTCTGGCGCTCGTGTCCAAGAATATTATCCCACATTTATTCCGCCCCGTCCAGCAGCGCGTCCAAAGCCCGCCGCACGGCGGCGGCTACGGTCTGCAAATCTCCTTCGGCGTCGATAATTTTAATACGTTCGGGCTCGGCCTGCGCCAAAGTCAGAAAGCCCTGCCGCAATTTGCGCTGATAGTCCAGCCCCTGCCGCTCGTAACGGTCGCTGACGCCGCGCCGTTCGCGCCGCCGCGCCAAAATTTCGGGACTGCCGTCCAAAAGCAGCGTCAAGTCCGGCGTTAAGCCGCCTGCGGCAAAAGCGTTGAGCCGCCGCAGCTCGCTTAATTCCTCCGCGCTTTTGTCCAGGGCCAGTCCCTGATACGCCAGCGTCGAATCGCTGAAACGGTCGCAGAGCACGAATTTTCCCGCCGCTACCGCCGGACGCAGCAGCTTATCGACGTGCTCGCTGCGGGCCGCCAAATACAGCAGCGTTTGGGAAATATTGCTCAGGGGCAGTTCCGGGTCCAGCACCAACGCGCGCACCTTTTCCGCCAGCGGCGTGCCGCCCGGCTCCCGACTGACCACGACCTCGCAGCCCCGCCGCCGCAGATAATCCGCCGCCAGCTGCACCTGCGTAGATTTGCCGCCGCCATCCGCGCCCTCAAATGTTATAAATTTTCCTCGCATTGTTTTATCCTCTATAATACATCATCTAAATAATGCAGTGATTTTTGCGTTTTGCAAAGCCGGGCAATTATTATATTTCGCAGCGAATAGCGTTTTTAGTGAATGAGGGCATAGAAGCGCAGAAAGTGTGAAATGTTTGAGCGCTAAGCGTCGTTTGCCCCAAACTCTTCTGCACTGTTTATCGTAAGACGAAAACTATAACCTGCTGTACAGTCGCGAGTTTTGAACACTTTCGTTAGCTTCTGCCCGAAATGAACGTCAAAAAACGGTTTGAGCGAAGAAATATATAATTGCGGGACACAACTTCACTAATATTTTACAGCGCAATTTATTCGCGCACCACCCGCAGCGTTTGCAGCGAGCTGTCCGCAGGGCCGCTGACAGGCAGCCCCAAAGCCTTCATCGCCCGGCAGTAAGAAATTATTTCCGGCGTGACGATTTCTCCTGGCAGCAGCACCGGTATCCCCGGCGGATAAAAGCTGACCTGCTCGCCGCAGACGCGCCCCGCAGCCTGCGCTAAAGGCACGGCTTGCTTGGCGCTGTAAAAAACTTCGCGCAGCGTCAGCGCCGCCGCCGTCGCCGGAACGGACTGCGCCGCAGCGCCGCTCAAAGGCCGCCGCTTTTGCCGCTCTAAAGCTCGCAGCGCTTCGTCAATGCGCCGCAGCGCCGCTTCGTAATCAGCCGTAGTATCGGCGTAAGTCACTAAAAACAAGACGTTCCGCGCGTCCACCAGCTCCACGGCCACGCCCGCCTGCCGCAAAGCGTCGCCGACTTCCACGCCGTTATAACCCCAGTCCGCAAAATTAACCGTTACCTTGGTGTGGTCCAGGCGCAGCCCGCCGCAATCGGCTTCCTCCAGCACGCGCAGGCCCGCGTGGGCCGCGCACAAACGCCGCAGCTTCTGCGCCGCCGCCACGGCAGCCTCCGCCATTTGTTTGCCGTAAGCCTGCGCCTGTGCGCGCGCCGCGTCCAGGCTGGCCATCAGCAAATAATTGGGGCTGGTGGTCGTCAGCACGCTCATCACGTCGGCGGCTCGCTGCAAATCCAGCCGCTCGCCCCGCACGTGCAGCATACTGCACTGGGTCATCGCGCCCAGAATTTTATGCGTGCTTTGAGCGCAGGCATCGGCGCCGCTCTGCAAAGCCGAGGGCGGCAGCAAATCGCTAAAGCCCAAATGCGGCCCGTGAGCCTCGTCCACTAATAAAACTGCGCCGTGAGCGTGGCAGATCGCGGCAATTTCCGCCGTGCGCGCCGCCACGCCGTAATAATTGGGCGTCGTCAGCAAAACGGCTTTAATCGCCTTATCCTCAATTAAAGCCCGCTCTACCGCCTCCGGTGTCACCTGCATCTGCAAGCCGAAGGCCGCGTTAAATTCCGGCTGCAGATAAACAGCCTCGACGCCGCCCAAAATCAAACCGCCCGCCACGCTGCGGTGCGCGTTGCGCGGCAGCAGCAGCTTTTCGCCCGGCTGCAGCGCCGTCATCAGCATGGCGTGAATGGCCTGGGTCGTGCCGTTGAGCGCCCAAAAGCAGGCGTCGCTGCCGTAGGTTTTCGCAGCCAAAGCCTGCGCGTCTTTAATATAGCTCGCAGGCTCGTGAATGTCGTCCAGCTCGCTCATCAGGGAAACGTCCATAGCCGCGCCGCCGCCCAGCTCCTGCCGCAGCAGCCTTTCCATGCCGCGCCCGCCCTTATGTCCGGGCGTGTGCAGCGGGTACACGTTTTCATATTTATAACGCAGCATGGCATTGAGCAACGGCATACCAGCGTCGTCTTTGCAAAAATTCATTTCGACCTCCGGACGCACTGCTGTGCGCCGCTGTATTTTAATATTTTATCATACCCAACCTGTTAGTACAAATAAAAAATAGCGGCGCAATTCAGATACGGCGGCGGCAAATCCCTTTTGTTTTTACAAGGCGAATTGTCAAGCTAAGTGCAACGATGTTTTAAAATAGACCTCATATGGTGTTTTAAAGCCGAGGCATTTCCTTGGCCGCAGATTTAGCTTATCTATCTGCTCTTGAATATATTCTTCCGGTATGTTAGAGATATCTTTTCCTTTAGGAAAATATTCTCTTAGTAAGCCGTTAGTGTTCTCGTTACAGCCACGTTCCCACGGATGGTGTGGCGCAGGAAAATAAAATTGCACATTCTCCAGCGCTTTTGTTACTTCTTCGTGCTTTGCAAATTCTTTGCCCCTGTCAGGAGTTATCGAATGCAACGGTTGGTTTGTAAATACTCTTATCATTACTTCATTAACGGATTGTGCGTTTTTACCTTCGGCCTTTCCGCCCAACAGGTAGCGGCTTTTTCTATCAACCAATGTAACTAAGCAGGCACATTTGGCCTTTCCTGCTACGGTATCTGCTTCCCGGTGCCCTAGCCTTGAACGGTTTCTGGCCCCGGCAGGACGTCCTGAAATATCATGGCTGATTTTTATTTTGCCGCGACGTTCTGTATATTTAGCCTGAGCCTGCATTGTTGAATAAAGTCCGTTAGAAGAATTACGGCGGATTTCACGGGAAATTGTAGATTTGTTACGGTTTAGAAGCACAGCAATCGTAGAAATATTTTCCCTTCGGCAAGAAAAAATAGTATCTTTTCTCGTTCATATGGTGTAAGATGTTTGTAGTGGCACATAGAAACCTCCTGTTAATGTTGTCTTTGCAAACACCATTATATCAGAGTTCTATGTGCCATGCTTATTTCACGGCTTGTTGCACTTAGATTGTATATTCATCCACAAAAAGTTCGCCGCAAAATTGTACGTCGCGCTTCAAAAACAAAAAATGCAACGAACTTTTGATGAACGACTACATTTTTTACAGCGAATAATGTAGCTTACAGACAAAAAGTCAGCTTCAAAATTTACGCCGCGCTTCAACAAAGCAAAAGCGCCGCCCTGTCAAGAGCGGCGCACGCGCAAAAAACCGGCCTCTCAAAAGTTAGTTTCCATCTAACCTTTAAGGGCCGGTTTACAGCTCTAAAAAATATTTATACTGCCGGAGCCAAAATTTCTGCGGCGACAGGCATAACTTCTTCCTTAACTTCTTCCCAAACAACAAAACGCGCTTTGCTGAAGCCGTTGAAAGTTGTAGCCGAAGCGGAAGTATACGCGCCGCAGGCGGGCACCAAAAGCAAATCGCCGACCTCAAGGGGAGCGGTCATGCGTCCGCGGAACATAATGTCCAGACTGTCGCAGCTGGGGCCGGCAAAGGTAGCGGCGACGCGCTCGTCGCCTTCCTTAAAGCTCAGCAGTTTGAAATCCCACTGGTCGAAAATAACGCCGGAAAAAGTTCCGTACAACCCCTCGTCCAAAAAGTACCAGGGCTGGCCGCCGCGTTCGGTCACGCCGATAACGCTGGTAATCAAATTCACAGCCGTGCCGCAGATGTAGCGTCCGGGCTCCGCCCAAATTTCCGTCTCCGGGAAATCTTCATTTAAGCGGGCGCTGATCTGTTTCAGCATTTCCGGCAGATTAAATTTCACCTTGGGCTCGGGAATGGGGAACCCGCCGCCGATATCCAGAATGCGCAGGTGCAGCCCGGCTGCCTCCGCCTCGTCGAACAAGCCGCGCGCAATATCCAAAGCGTGCAGATATGGGTCGGAGCTGACGGTCTGGCTGCCGACGTGGAAGGCCACGCCCGCTATATCAAGCCCCGCTTGCTTGGCTTGCAGCATTAAGGCCAGCGCGTTTTCCCGCGCCGCGCCGAATTTTTTATTCAAGTCCACATGCGCAGAGGAATTATCGATACGCAAACGCAGCAGCACCGTCGCGTCGGGACATTGTTTTTTAATTTTTTCTATTTCGCTGGCGCTGTCGAAGGTCATCTTCGTCACGCCGCAGTCACGGCAGGCCTCCAGGCCTACGCCCAGCTTCACCGGATTGGCGTAAATCATACGACCGCCTTCCACGCCCATAGCGTTCAGCGTGCGAATCTCGCCGTCGGACGCCACGTCGAAGCAGGAGCCCATATCGGCCATCACCCGCAAAATTTCCGGATGGGGATTAGCCTTGATTGCGTAGTGGATGCGCACCCGGGGCATATATTTTTTCAAAACCTGATAATTTTTCTTAACTTCTTCCAAAGAAAGGACTAACAACGGCGTGCCGTATTGGCTCGCCAATTTTTCCACAGCCTCGCGGCTGAGCTGAAAATGTTTATCTCTTCTCATATCCACTCTCCCCTTGCCTTAGCATATATTTTTCTCATTAGATTGTACCACAATAAGCGGAAAGTACAATAGGAAAACGGCAGAAAATTGATTTTTTTTGAGGAGTTGGGAAAAATTTTACAATAACTGCGGATTGGCTCATTTTTAAGCGGAAAATTTGCAGTTTTTCAAGAAAAAGCAAATTGCGCTTGCCGCTTTAGCTTTCAGTCAACGCCCCGGTTTTGGATTTTTAAAATCATTGCCGCATAATATTTTTGAAAGCGCAGACCGACGTGCGGCAAAAAAGCCGCCCTTTGCGGGCGGCTTGCGCTGAAATATTTTGCTTGAGTTTTGCCTGAAGAGGCAGCTTTTATTTTTCGGGAGCCTTGATAACGTCGCAGCCCATGTAGGGACGCAGTACCTTGGGCACTACTACGCTGCCGTCGGCCTGCTGATAATTTTCCAGAATAGCCGCTACTGTACGGCCTACGGCTACGCCGCTGCCGTTAAGCGTATGCACAAATTCCGGCTTGGACTTAGCGTCGCGGCGGAAACGAATGTTAGCGCGGCGGGCCTGGAAGTCCAGGAAGTTGGAGCAGGAGGAAATTTCACGATAGCAGTTGGCGGCGGGCAGCCAAACCTCCAAATCGTAAGTAGTAGCGGAGCTGAAGCCCAAATCGCCGGTACACAGGCGCACTACGTGATAGGGCAGCTCCAGCAGCTGCAGCACTTCCTCCGCGTCATGGGTCAGCTTATCCAGCTCCTCCCAGGATTCCTCCGGCTTCGTAAATTTAACCAGCTCTACCTTATTGAACTGGTGCATACGAATCAAACCGCGGGTATCGCGGCCTGCCGCGCCGGCCTCCGCACGGAAGCACGCGCTGTAAGCGGTGTATTTCAACGGCAGCTGATCGCCGCTGAGCATATCGTCGCGATGATAATTGGTTACGGGAACCTCCGCCGTAGGAATGAGGTACATATCGCCGTTTTCCAGCTTATACATATCCTCGGCAAATTTAGGCAGCTGGCCCGTGCCCTGCATGCTGGCGCCGTTGACGATGAACGGCGGGAAAAATTCAGTGTAGCCGTGCTTTTGCGTGTGCAAATCCAAAAAGAAATTGATAACGGCTCGCTCTAAGCGAGAACCCAAACCGCGATAGAAAACGTAACGCGCTCCGGAAACCTTGACGCCGCGCTCAAAATCCAAAATGCCCAGGCCTTCGCCCAAATCCCAGTGCGCTTTCGGCTCAAAATCGAATTTCGTGGGTTCGCCCCAGGTGCGCACAACGGGATTGCAGGTATCGTCCTTGCCCACCGGCACGTCCTCAGCCGGAATATTGGGAATGGTCAGCAGAATTGTTTTTAATCTTTCTTCAACTTCCTTCAAAGTTTTGTCGTCGTCGGCGATTTTATCGCCCAAAGCGCGCACGGCCGCCATTTGTTCAGCAGCGTCCTGTCCGGCTTTTTTCAGCTTGCCGATTTCCTGCGAAGCGCTATTGCGTTCTTTTTTCAAAGCCTCCACCTGCTGGGTCAGCTCGCGGCGCTTCTTATCCAGCTCTAAAAATTCCGTCAAATCCAGATTACCGTTGCGGTTCTTAACGGCTTCTATTACCTTGTCCGGATTTTCGCGGACAAATTTCATATCTAACATACATATTCCTCCAAATCAAAAACATTGTAAATTATATTTTAGCACAATCCCGTGCAAGAAAAAAGCTTTTCTTCAATAACCTATACCTTCGTCGCGGCGGGAAAGATAACGGATAGCGCTGAGCCCGGCTTTCTGCCCCTGCCCTGCGGCGCGGTTGACCTGCCAGGGCTGTCCGGTGCAGTCGCCGCCGGCGAAAACGCCTTCAATATTGGTTTGGGCCTGATCGTCCACATAAATGCTGCGGCCGCGAATTTCCAATCCCGGCAAAAAGCTGTTCAGCGGGTCGGTAGCGCGGAAAACGAAAGTTGCCTGCACGCTGTAAAAATCTTCGCCGGCGCGGATGCCCGTAACCTTATCCGTACCCGTGATTTCTGTCGGCGTATCTAAAACTACGGTAATATTTTTTTTCTTAGGGGGCACAAAGCCCTGATAACGTGGGAAGAAGAAAACATGCTCGCATTGGTCCGCCAGATATTCTATTTCCTCCATAGCGTCGGGAACCGTAGCCACGGCGGCTACGCGTTTATTTTTATATTTGGCGCCGTCCACAAAAGCGCAGTAGCTGACGCCGCGTCCCAAAAATTCTTTTTCGCCGGGGAACAGCGTGGAGCGGGAAATGCCCGTCGCCAGCACGACGGCCGACGCGGAATATTCCTCGTGCGGCGTGCCCAAAATAAAGCCTTCGCCTACCTCGCGCAAAGAAATAATTTTTTCTTCAATAATATCTACAGCCATCTGCTTCAGATGCTTAACAAAAATATCCATCAGCTCCGTGCCTGACAAATCGGGAATGCCCATATAGTCGGTAATTTTGGCGACGCTGCGCAGACGCGGGCTGAAGCCGTGGGCTTCAAATAAAATAACGCTGCGCCCCTTACTGGAAGCTGTGATAGCGGCAGAAACGCCTGCAGGCCCGCCGCCGATAACGGCAATATCGTACTGCATAAATCTGTCCTCCGTAAATAAATATTTAAAAGCTCTTTATCATTTTTATTGTATGCTTTTCTCCAGTCATAGTCAAACCTTTTTCTCCGCATCTCAAAAAAATTTCATTTTTTTTGCAAAAAACTCTTGCATTTTTCTCTGCGATAGTGTATTATAATCGAGTAACGTGACCACGGCCCATTAGCTCAGTTGGTAGAGCACCTGACTCTTAATCAGGGTGTCGTAGGTTCGAGGCCTACATGGGTCACCACACTTTGGCCGGTTGGTCAAGCGGTTAAGACACCGCCCTTTCACGGCGGTATCGGGGGTTCGATTCCCCCACCGGTCACCATTCCGGGCGCTTAGCTCAGCTGGGAGAGCGTCTGCCTTACAAGCAGAATGTCAGCGGTTCGATCCCGTTAGCGCCCACCATTTTTTTTGCCCATTTTTAAGCCTCAATAAGTAATGGCCCGGTGGTTCAGTTGGTTAGAATGCCGCCCTGTCACGGCGGAGGTCGTGGGTTCGAGTCCCATCCGGGTCGCCATTCTGCCTCGGTAGCTCAGTTGGTAGAGCAAAGGACTGAAAATCCTTGTGTCCACAGTTCGATTCTGTGCTGAGGCACCATTCAAGCTTAACACCTGCGCAAGCGGGTGTTTTTTTATATCCGAAAAAATTTTCTAAAGGAGTAGCTGCTATGTTTGAAAAATTTTTCCACGAAGTAAACGGCCCCGTCTGGATCTTAATCGGCCTCGTCGCCCTGCGCGCCATTTATTCTTCTATTAAGAAAAAGGATTATCCTCACGCCGCCGCCTTTATCGTCGTGCTGGCCGCCGCGGCCTACTACGCGCTTTATCTGTAAAATCTGACGCAGACGCTTACAAGCTTCCGGAAAAACCGGAAGCTTTTTTATTTTTGCGGCTGCATGGAGCAGTGCGGGCACGCGCCCTCGGATTCCATCAGCCTGCTGCCCCACGCGTACATAGCCTGCAAAATGGGAAACAGGCTCTGCCCGCGTTCCGTCAGGCTGTATTCCACCTTGGGCGGCACAACGGGATAAACCTTACGCAAAATCAAAGCGTCGGCCTCCAATTCGCGCAGCTGCTGCGTCAGCATTTTGGGCGTAGCTTCCGGCACCAAACGGTGCAGCTCGTTAAAGCGCAGCACTCTGCCGGATAAATGCCACAGCAGCAGCGCCTTGTATTTGCCGCCGATAAGCTGCAGCGTCGCCGCCACCGGGCAGTTGGCGTTTAAATTTTCTTTTTCCATAACGCGCTCCCTCCTTTTTACAGTATCCTTTCAGGTAGTAGCTACCAAAATAGTGCATTCTTGAAAACAAGATAGCATTTGCTATAATAATAGCAGAAGCTGACGCTTCTGTCAAAATTCTCACAGAAGGGAGTATAATCATGCGTAAAGAAATTTTAGATATAACCGGCATGAGCTGCAGCGCCTGTTCGTCCCGCATCGAAAAGGTCGTGAGCAAAATGCAGGGCGTGGATTCCGTTTCCGTCAACCTGCTGACGAATAAAGCCAACGTAAGCTTTGACGAAAGCCAAACCGACGCGGCGGCCATTATCACCCGCATTGAAAAGCTGGGCTTCGGCGCGGCGCAGCACCGTGAAAGCGGACGCCCAACCGCGCAAGCCAAGCCAAAGGACGCGGCGGCTGAAGAGCTGCAGGAAATGCGCCAGCGTTTAATTTTATCGCTGGGCTTTACCGCTCCGTTATTTTATCTGCATATGGGGCGCATGTACGGCTGGCCCCTGCCCGCTTTTGTTTTAGGCGACGCCAATGAAATGATCAACGCTTTATTGCAGCTGTTGTTCTGCATTCCGGTATTATTTGCCGGACGCAAATATTTTCTGCACGGCTTCCGCAATCTTTTCACCGGCGCGCCCAATATGGATTCTTTAATCGCCATCGGCAGCGGCGCAGCCTTCGTTTACGGCTTGTACGCCGTTTTCGGCCTAGCCTACGCCGTCGGACACCGGCAATGGCAGCTGCTGCCCGATTTCGCGCAGGCGCTGTATTTTGAATCCGCCGCGATGATTTTAGCGCTGATTACCTTGGGCAAATTTTTAGAGGCCCGCGCCAAAAGCCGCACCTCCGACGCCATCACCGCGCTGATGAATCTGGCTCCTAAAACGGCTTTGGTCGAACGCCGCGGCGTGCAGGGCGAAATTCCCGTGGAAGACGTAGTGACCGGCGATATTCTTATCGTTAAATCCGGCGCCGCCGTGCCCGTGGACGGAAAAATTACCGAAGGCAGCGGCGCGCTGGACGAAAGCGCTTTGACGGGCGAAAGCCTGCCCGTGGATAAAGTTTGCGGCGATAAAGTGACGGGCGGCACCATCAACCGCAGCGGCTATTTTAAAATGCAGGCCACGGCCGTCGGTTCCGACACCGCGCTCGCCAAAATTATCGCGCTCGTAGAAGAAGCCACTTCTTCCAAAGCGCCCATCGCCAAGCTGGCCGACAAAATCAGCGGCGTTTTCGTACCCGCAGTTATCAGCATCGCCGCGCTGGCCGCCGTCATCTGGCTGCTGCTGGGCGAAAGTCTGCACTTCGCTTTGACTATCGCGATTTCCGTTTTAGTTATTTCCTGTCCCTGCGCTTTGGGTTTGGCGACGCCCACGGCGATTATGGTCGGCACGGGGCGCGGCGCGAAGCAGGGCATCCTTATCAAATCCGCAACGGCTTTGGAAACCGCGCATAAGGTCGACACCGTAATTTTGGACAAGACGGGCACGGTTACGGAAGGCAAGCCCATCGTGACCGACGTGCTGCCTGTAAGCGCCGGCCGGGACGAATTGCTGGCGACGGCCGCAGCTCTGGAAAGCTTATCCGAGCATCCGTTGGGACAAGCGGTTATCGCCGCCGCTGCGGACGCAAAATTAAAATGGCCGACGGCCTCCGCTTATACGAACCTGCCCGGACGCGGGCTGACAGCAAGCATCGACGGCGTTCCCTACGCCGCGGGCAATTTGCAGCTGATGGCGGAAACGGGAGTGGACGTCGAACCCCTGGCGCAGCAACAGCAGGAGCTGGCAAGCCAGGGCAAAACGCCGCTCTACTTTGCCCGCGAAAATATTTTGCTGGGCGTTATCGCCGTAGCCGACGCCGTAAAGCCCACCAGCGCCGCCGCTATCGCCCGGCTCAAGGAAATGGGGCTGCGCGTTATTATGCTGACGGGCGACAACCAAACCACCGCCGAAGCTATCCGCCGCCAGGTAGGACTGGACGAAGCCGTCGCGCAGGTGCTGCCGCAGGATAAGGAGCGCGTCGTCCGCGAGCTGCAGGAAGCAGGGCATACGGTCGCCATGGTGGGCGACGGCGTCAACGACGCTCCCGCGCTGGCGCGCGCCGACGTGGGCGTCGCTATCGGCGCGGGCACCGACGTGGCCATCGAAGCCGCCGACATGGTGCTCATTAAAAGCGATTTGCAGGACGCAGTGCGCGCTATAAAATTGAGCCGCAGCGTTATGAAGAATATTAAAGAAAATCTTTTCTGGGCTTTCATCTATAATACCATCGGCATACCGCTGGCCGCAGGTTTATTATATCCGGCCTACAGCTGGCTGCTCAACCCCATGCTGGCCGCCGCCGCCATGAGCTGCAGCTCCGTTTCCGTAGTGACCAACGCGCTGCGTTTGCGTTTTGTTAAGCTGTAAGCAGGCTTGAAAAAATAAAACGGCTGCCCTATAATATTTTTATCAGCTAAGCGGCAATCAAGAATTGCCAAATTCATCATTAAATCAAAGGAGTGACCTATCATGATTAAAACGATTTTCATCGGCGGTATGCACTGCCAGCATTGCGTACAGGCCGTAACCGAAGCCCTCAAGGCTCTGCCCGGCATCACCAGCGTCAGCGTATCCCTGGAGGATAACTGCGCTACGGTTTCCGGCCCCGCCCCCGACGAAGCCGCCATCAAAACGGCCATCGAGGACACCGGCTTCGACGTTATCGAAATCGCGTAAAACGCGCAAATAAAAACCACCGTAAGCTTGCAGGCGCTCATCGCCGGGCTTGCGGTGGTTTTGTTTTTGCCAGATTGGTTGTAAAATGCGTTCGGAAAATTGCGCTTACGCTTTGACTACGGAAATTTGTTGTTGAACGTGGTTTCCGTTCAGCGCTTCGTCGGCCATCGCTACGGCGTAATCGGCGTAACTGATGACGCTTTCGCCTTGCGCGTTAAGTAGCAGCGCTTCGCCGCCCAATAAATATTTGCCGGTGCGTTCGCCGTCTGCCCGGAAATCGCAGGCCGGGCTAACGTAAGTCCACTTTACGTCCTGACGCTTACGCAGCATGGCTAACGCCTGGGCGTGAGCTGCGGCAACGGATTTAAAAATATCGGGGAAGTCGGGCGCGTCCGCCACGCAAACGGTGCGCTCCTTGTTGACGAACAAGCTGCCCGCGCCGCCGACAACTAAAAGGCGAGCGGAAGAGCCGCTTAAAATGTCGCACAAATGCTCTAGGCTTTGCGGCAGCTGGGGCAAAGTTTCTTCCGTCCAAGCGCCGAAGGCGTCGATTACTACGTCGAACGGTTTTAAATCTTCAGCTGTAACAGCAAAAATATCTTTAATAACGGCGTTGGGCGCTTGGGATTTATTTTCCTTGCGCACTATGGCGGTCACGTCCTGACCGCGGCGAATCAATTCTTCGGTAATGGCTCGACCTGATTTTCCGTTAGCGCAAACAACAGCAATTTTCATAATTGGGGACCTCCTAATGATTGCGCCCGCCCTTGGCGGCGGCGCGATTGGTAATTATATAGTTGTAATCTCATCGATTACAACTATATAATAGCATCACCATGTTGTAATGTCAATAGTTACAGCAAAATATTGTAAGCATTGACGTTACAACCAGCGAGGGGTATAATAAACGCAAAAGGAGGAAGGACTTATGCAATTTTCTTCACGCTTTACGATAGCCGTACATATTATGCTGTGCCTGGTGCGTTTCGGCGGCGAATATAAATTGACCTCTAATTTTTTGGCTGGCAGCGTCAACGTCAATCCCGTTATTATCCGTAAAATTTTAGGCCAGCTAAAGGAAGCCGGTTTAGTGGACGTAGAAGCCGGCGTCGGCGGCGCCTCACTGCGCAAAACGCCGCAGGAAATTACTTTACAAGATATTTTTTTCGCCGTGGAAGGGCAAGAGCAGCAGCTTTTCCATTTTCACGAGCAGCCCAATCCGGCGTGCCCTGTGGGCAAAAGAGTGCATTTGCTTTTGGACGCTAAACTAGCGGCGGCCAAACGCGCTTTGGAAAACAGCTTGCGCGGCGTCACCTTGCAATCATTGGCGAACGAGCTGGCTGAGGATGAAAGTAGAAAGCGATAAGAACAAATTATAAAGCTCAAGCGCTTAACGCGCTCTTCTTTTCCAGCACGCGGATAAAATAATGGTAGCTGGCGAAAACGAAAATCGAGCAGCTTATCCAGGCTACGGGCTCGGCAATACATACGCCCATAAAACCGTAAGGCCCGCTTAAATAAATAGCGACGGCGGAACGCATTATCAGCTCCACACAGCCGGCAAGCATGGGTATCATACCGATGCCCATGCCCTGACAGGCGTTGCGGTAAATAAAAATCTGGCTCAGGAAGAAATAGGCGGGCACTGTATAGGCAATATACATATGCGCGGCCTGCATAACCTCCGGCGCCGGGTCGTCCAGAAAGACGCCGATAACCTCTTCGCCAAACATAAACAATAGCGCGGCCGCCACAACGCTAAAGGCAAACGACAAAACCGAACAGCGGCGCACAGCCTCGCGGATGCGGTCGAAACGGCGCGCGCCAAAATTCTGCGCCGTAAACACCGCCATTGCGATACCAAAAGAAATCATGGGCTGCAGAGCCAGCTGCTCCACGCGGATGGCCGTTGTAAAACCGGCAATCTGCTGCCCGCCGAATTTATTGCACACCGACTGCAAAATAATAATGCCCATGCCCAGAACGCTGAACTGCACCGCCATGGGCAAACCCATGCGCAGGTGCGCCCATATTTCCGGCCAGTCCAGATTAAAATCCTTGCGCCCGACGTGCAGCTGTGGGAAGCGCTTATAAATATAAAACACGCACAAAACCGCCGAAATTGCCTGCGCTATAACCAAAGCGATAGCGCTGCCCGGCACGCCCCAGCCCAGATAAAGGATAAACGCCAGCGCCAAAGCCACATTGACCACGGACGACACGATTAAAAAATACAACGGCGTTTTGCTGTCGCCCAACGAACGCATAATACCGGACAGCAAATTATAACCCATCATAGCGAACAGCCCGTCCACGATAATCATCACGTAAGCGTAAGCGTTAGGCAGCAGCTCCTGCGGAATATTCATCAGCGCCAGCACCGGGTCGATAACCAAATGCATTACACCCATAATCAGCAGCACGAAAAAAACGCTCAGCACAATGCAGGTGCCGATACTGCGGCGCATACCTTCCATATCCCGCGCGCCATAGCGCTGTCCCGTCACTACCGTAAAGCCGTTGCTCAAGCCGATGGTCAGCACCATGGTCATCATAAAAAGCGGCGATACCGCGCCCACCGCCGCCAACGCTTCCACGCCGATAGTGCGGCCAACAATAATAATATCGGCAATATTATACAGCTGCTGAAAAACATTGCCGATTAACAGGGGCACCATAAAAGGAATTATCAGCTTTAACGGCGCGCCCTCCGTCATATTTTGTAGCATTTCTAACCTCCATTAACTAACTGAATTAACTAACTGACCAATCAGTCAACGATATGTAGATTACTATAACATAAAGGAATAATATTGTAAAGAGCTCTTCAACTTAATAAAATATTGCCGCTGCGCCGTTCAAGGCAGCAAATAAGCGGCAGGACGACTCCTGCCGCTGTAATTGTTTACGCTTCTTTAATAACTCTGTTAGTAATAGAGCCGATGCCCTCGATTTCTATTTTCACTTCGTCGCCCTCGCCCATCAAGCCGGAGCCCATGGGCGTGCCAGTCAAAATTAAATCGCCGGCGTCCAGCGTAAAGCTGTGCGAAATATAACTCAAAATTTCATACGGGCTGTAGACCATATCGCTTGTGCGGGCGTCCTGCTTCAGCACGCCGTTATGCCACAGCTTAATGGATAAATCTGTCGGGTCAAGCTCCGTCTCCAGCCACGGCCCCAACGGGCAGAAAGTGTCGAAGGATTTGCAGCGCAGCCATTGCCGCTCCTGCCGCTGTAAATCGCTGGCAGTGACGTCGTTAGCGCAGGTGTAGCCCAAAATATATTTATGCACATTTTCCGGCGCTACGTTCTTCATCATTTTTTTAACGACGATGCCCAGCTCCGCGCCGTAAGCCAATTCCTTTACCTGCTTCGGCCAGATAATATTTTCTTCCGTTCCGATAACCGTATGCGCCGCCTTGGCAAAAATGCTGGGCTCGCGCGGCACGCTGACGCCGAACTCGTCGGCGTGTTTTTTATAATTGAAGCTTACGCAAATAATCTGCTTGGGCACGCAGGGCGCTAAAAGCTGAATTTCGTCCATAGCGAAGGTTTCGTCTGTAATCTGCCAAAAGGTTTCCAGCGTTCCCTGCACGCGGCGTACCACGCCGCCGTCAATATAACCTATGCCTAAATGTCCCGTTCTTAAATCCTTAAAACGCACGCATCTCATTGGGTTACCTCCATAATCCGCATCTTTCGTTCTTGAAAATACACCGGCGTAAGGCCGCACGCCGCCGCCATACGCAAAGCCTCCGACAAGCGCCGGCCAACGTGTTCCGCATAATGCGCGTCGCTGCCGACGGTGCAGTATTCGCCGCCCAACGCGCGATAGCGTTTATACAACGGCAGTAAACCGGCGACCGCAGCCGCGTCGTCCAAACGGCGCGTGTTAATTTCAATCGGAATATTTTTTTCGATGAGCAAACGGAAAAGCCTGTCGAAAAGTTCCGGCGCGTCCTGCAGGCGCAGTTCGCGCCCCACGCCTGCGTAGGGCCAGTAGCGGCAGATATAATCGATATGCGCGAAAGAATCGAAATCCCTGTCCTGCGCCACGCAAGCGATGGACTCGTTTAAAAATTCTTCGACTATTTGCTGCCGCGTCCTGCCTTCGTAGCAAGTCGGCTCGTACAAATCGCGTCCGCCGATGCAGTGAATGGAGCCCAGCACATAATCGAAGGCGTGCCCCTGCGCCACTTTTTTATCCTCCGCCGCAGTATGGGCCTGCATACCAATTTCAATACCTATCAGCACTTTATCGCCGCACAAGGGCTGCAGGCGGTCAAAATATTTGTCTATATCAAAAATAAAAGCAGTGGGATTGGTCGGATAATCGTAATCCCAATGCTCCGTAACAATCATGCCGATATTCTGCGCCTGCGCGGCGGCAATAGCGTCGGCAAATTCCATATGACTGTCACAGGAATAATCGCAATGCATATGCGTATCAAACAGCAAGAAAAGCGCCTCCTTCCGCAAATTCTATTTTATCAAATTGCTAAGAAAAAGCAACGGGGCAAGAAGGAATAGTTTTAAAAATTAACAAAATACTCCCAATTCCACAAACTTTTTCATGTTGATGGGTTGCAAATTTTTTAGAACCTCTGCAATCAAATTCAAGGCAACAATGCTGCTTTTGTTAGTTCAGCAAATGACTGGCAAATAAGCTTATACCCCTCAAATATAATAAAATCAAAATGAGCATACTATATATTGTTTTATTCAAATATTTCCGAGCTTCTTTTTACTTTCACAGCAAATGACCAGCAAATAAACAAATTATGCCCAAACAGGTACATATCTCATATATTTATTGGAGGTTGATGGATCAAGAGGTTTTATAATGTTACGTTTTACAGCTTCTTTTATTAATCTTGATATGCTTCCGGCAGAAGTTACAGGCAAGCCAAAACGTTTTCTAAGAGAACTATTTGTCAATTGCTCTCCTTGAATATGCATAATACATGCGTGCAAGTAAGCAGCCCACAATTTATCTTCTAATGAAAGACTACTAAAATTTACAGCAGCATATAAGGTTACTTTAGTACTTTCTTCATAAAGCTCAATTTTTGGCGCAGGTAACTGTGCCAATTCGCAAGCAGTTACTATTTTATCCCACCCTGTACCAAGCTCTTCACAAATTTTTAACCGCCGCATTAAACTAGCAAGTTTTTCATTACGCGATTTAGGAGGATTATCCACTATACGTCTTATATCAACCAAAGGTACGCCTGAATTTATGATCTCAATTCTATTAGCAAATATTTCTACCGTCGGTCCAGTCCCTGATATTGAAAAATCTTGATGGATCAAAGCATTTGCAACAGCTTCCCTAATTGCCAAATTAGGATATGAAACTTTCTTTTCTCGTAAACCATTTTCATTAATTATTTCCCTAGTAGGTGTTAAAGATTCTATATACTTCAATAAATTTTCAAAATCACAAGCATATCCATTTTTAAATATTTCTTCTTTCAACATATTGAGTCGATTAGTACCCTCATATTGAACAACTCGTATTGCTTTACGTACTATTCTAGAAAAATCTGATAGATTTTTTGCTAAAAGAACAGCACCCATATTTGTAATATCGTATAAGCCGCTATCATTACGAATAATACAATCTTCCTCTATTAAATAGTGAGCTATTTGTTCTCTAGAATCTGGCTGTACTAAATTCATTAAATCAAAGTAAGTATTATAATTTACCAATGCTAAAGCATCAATCAAGTTCATATCTTGTCTTGCAGTCATCTCTTCAAAATTTCTATTATGCAACCTATTCCATAAACGAGCCTGCAACGCAGGATAATCTATCAATTTTTTAGTATAGCTTCCCACGCGAATATATTCTACTTTTTTAAATGTAACTGGATTATTAATAGCGCAATGAATAATTAAAATACCTACAATTACTCCATCTACAGGTACAGCATGATATTCAAAATCAGCATTTGCAGAAAGTATACCTCTGAGCCAATTTTCTAATTCTTGGTTTCCCTTTTTCAAATTTTGTAAATTATAATCAGTGCCAATTATTTTATGAGTGCTATCTTCTACTCCCCACAAAAAGTATGCATAGTTTCTTTCTTCCAAAGCAGCAGCATTTGCTAACGCACTAATATCTTCCCCAATTGTATCTGGAGTATAATTATTATATTTAAATTCTAGCCATGGCAATTCTTCAGTATGCTTACATAATTCTTTTACTAGTAACTCTAAATTTTCCATACTAAAATCTCCTATCCAAATTACTGATAATATTATATCATATTTAAACAAAAAAGAACGCAGCTTACTTTCGCTAGCTGCGCTCTCATTTTTACTTCAAAAAAATTTTCCCATCAAACCTACACATTAAACCTGAATTCTACTACGTCGCCGTCCTGCATAACGTAATCCTTACCCTCCAGGCGCACCAAGCCTTTTTCGCGAGCGGCGGCCTTACTGCCGCAGGCTACCAAATCGTCGTAAGAAACAATTTCGGCGCGGATGAAGCCGCGTTCAAAATCGGTATGAATTTTACCGGCGGCCTGCGGCGCTTTCGTATTCTGCTTAATAGTCCAGGCGCGGGATTCGATTTCGCCTGCCGTCAGGAAGGTCATCAAGCCCAACAGCTTAAAGCCGGCCTTAATCAAACGGTCCAGGCCCGTTTCTTCCAGCCCGGCCATAGCTAAAAATTCTGCGGCCTCGTCGGCTGGCAGCTCGGCGATTTCGCTTTCCATTTTAGCGGACACCACGATAACCTCCGCGCCCTCTTCAGCCGCGTATTTTTTTACGGCCTGCACATAAGTGTTAGCAGAGGTATCGGCTACCTCGCCCTCCGCTACGTTCGTCACGTACAGCACCGGCTTCATGGTCAGCAAATGCAGCTCGCCCAAAAATTCCAGCTCTTCCTCGTTCAGGCCCAAACGGCGCGCAGGCACAGCCTCGGACAGCCCGGCCATAACCTTTTCCATAACGGCCTGCTCCAGCTTCACTTTTTTATCGCCGGTCTTGGCCAGCTTCACCAAACGCTCCTGACGCTTTTCCACCGTTTCCATATCGGCCAGGCACAACTCGGTGTTAATAATTTCGATATCGCGCAGCGGGTCGATGCTGCCCTCCACGTGAGTAATATTGCCGTCCTCAAAGCAGCGCACAACCTCGGCTACGGCGTCCACCTCGCGGATATGGGACAAAAATTTATTGCCCAGGCCCTCGCCCTTGGACGCGCCCTTAACCAAACCGGCAATATCCACAAAGCGCATAGCCGCCGGAACGATTTTACGCGATTTAAACATCTCGCTCAAAACCTCCAGGCGTTTATCAGGCACGTCCACTACGCCCACGTTGGGCTCGATAGTGCAGAAGGGATAATTGGCCGCTTCGGCGCCAGCCTTGGTAATAGCGTTAAACAAAGTGCTTTTTCCTACGTTCGGCAAACCGACGATACCAACCTCTAAATTTGTACTCACAGTAATCGCTCCTCATCATATATATTTAGCATTACGCAGATAGCTGTATATCTAATATATTTTACAATACACGCCCGCTTTATGCAACGCCTGCGGACGGAAAAAGCGCCACCGCTACGCTGAACGATGGCGCTTATGTAGATTTTTATTTTCTGGACATCAATTTATTGGCGTAATTACGCATGGTCTGGTCGGGAACCTGTTTAAAATCTTCAGGCGGCATGGCAAAGGCTGTCGCTTCATCCACCTCGCCGGAAATTTCCACTACGTCGAAGCGCGGCAGATAGCTTACTTCGTAGCCCTTCCATTCATCTCCGCCCTTAGCATAATAAAAGCTCAGCGTATTAGCGCCCTTGGTCAGGCGGTCGTAATCATAACCGGTAGCCGCATCGCTGCCGCTTTCGGGCTTGCTGCTGAACCAGCTTACCAAGGTTTCCGCAAACGCTACGCTCATGCCTGGCAATTCTGGAATACGGTCGTAAGTTTTATGAACGTAATCGATAGTGTACCAGTAGCCGCCGCGACAGAAGCTTACGGAATCCTTCAGTACATTGCCTTCGCCGTCGGTAGTAGTGATGCGTTCGGCATTAATGCCCTTAGCCTCGTTATATTCTGTGCGGTTGACGCGCTTTTGCTGGGCTTTGGACAGCTTGGCGTAAGCCTCCGGCGTCAGCACCTCGCGCATATCGATGGTTTGGGTTACTACTAAATGCACCGGATGACGGTCGCTGTTCAAAGTTTCGCCCAGCAGCTTAAAGGTCCGCTGGCCGGGGCTGTAGGCCAAAGCCACCGCAGCGCACATTATCGTCAATAAAAAAGTCAAAAAGAAAACTCGCAAAGATTTACGCATGAAATTCACCTCGTTTAAATTCATCTGTATTTCATATTATATCACGCCTGCCGCAGCTCTGTCATTCTTTACTTAACGGTAAAAATTTTACTTTTTTCAAGCCTTCGCAGATTGACTTAGATATGATAAAATAAAAAAGCTGTGACTTCTTCCAGCAGGAAGGAGGTGCTTCAATGAACAATACCATCGTTGCCTTTTTGGTATCTGTTGCGGCAAGTATAGCTGGTTACTATATTTGCAAGTGGTTGGACAGATATCTGTAAGTTCACAGTCAGCCCAAACAAAAAATCCCAGGACCGCCATCCTGGGATTTTTCTTTTGTGTGCTCAACGAACACCACCATTGCCTTTGGTTATTTTGAGTATATCACATTCAAAATAATTTAACAAGCATCAATCAACAAAAAAATCCCACAGCGTTTAAGCCGTGGGATTTTCTAGTTTGTGCTGCTAATTAACTCTTACTCGCAGGTAAACGGCAGCAAAGCAACGCAGCGAGCGCGTTTGATTGCTACGGTCAATTGGCGTTGATGTTTAGCGCAGGTGCCGGAAATACGACGGGGTAAAATCTTACCGCGTTCGGTAATGTAACGGCGCAGCTTAGCTACATCCTTGTAATCGATTTCTTCAACTTTATCAACACAGAAGCTGCATACTTTTCTTCTGGGTCTTCTGCCTCTTTCACGTTTCATTGCATAACCTCCCTTATTTTAGAATGGAATTTCTTCATCAAAGGGAACCGCTTGACCGAAAGATTCCATACCGCCGCCTTGTGCGGGAGCATTGGAAGGTGCCGGGTTGCTGGGACGGGCGTTGGCAAAATCGCTCTTGCGCTCGATAAACTCGAAGCGGTCGGCGATAACTTCAGTTACCCAATGTTTATTGCCATCCTTACCGTCGTAGCTGCGGATCTGCAGGCGGCCTTCAATCAGCGCGCGCTGCCCTTTGGTGAGACTATTGCCGCATGTTTCTGCCTGCTTACCCCAGATAATAACCGGGATAAAATCGGCTTCTCTTTGCCCATCTTGATTGGCGAAAGGTCTGTCCACCGCCAGGGTGAACTGACAAACAACTTTACCGGTACTTGTGTAGCGCACTTCCGGATCTCTAGTAAGTCTGCCTAATAAAATAATCCTGTTCATCGATTATTCACCTTTTCTGATAATCATGTGGCGCATTACTTCATCGGTAATTTTCATAACGCGATCAAGTTCTTTAACAGCAGCGGCTTCAGCCTGGAAGGTTACGAGAACGTACAGGCCTTCGGTCAGATCCTGAATCTCGTAAGCAAGGCGTTTTTTGCCCCAACGATCGGTTTTTTCTACATTACCACCGTTTGCAGTGATGAGGTTTTCAAATTTAGCAACGATTGCTTCAAATGCTTCCTCTTCAATGGGTTTAACGATGTACATGACTTCGTATGCTTTCACGAAATCACCTCCTCCTTTGGACTTTGGCCCCCATTCGGGAGCAGAAGAAGTATATATAATATATACAAGCTTAATAATTATATCACCGTCAAGCGGCAAGCGCAATACCTGTAAAGAAAATTTTTACAGGCTGCGAATTTTCTGACGCAAAGGCAGAAGCGCCGCCGTATCCCGCAAAGGCGCCATGCCAAAAAATTCTCCCAGCTCCTCATGATTTGGCTTTATCAAAAAGGGGCGGTACTTCATAGCTTTCAACACTAACTGTCCCGTGGCGTACACAACGGTACGCACGCCCTTGCCGCCGGGAAACAACAAGATAAAATTTGGAAAATCTGCGTCAATGTGGTAGGATATAAATAAAAATCGGAGGAGGAATCCAAAATGAAATGTAAATGCGCAAGCTGTCCCAGCCACGCCTGCTATACCAAAGGCGTCAACTGCACCGGCGTGCCGCTGGACGAGGTCAAAGCGGCTTATACCGAAGAGGAATTAAAAATCATGCAGGCCGCCGCCTATGTGGAAGGCACCTTTTACAGCAATATCTGCCGCCTGCAGGAAACCGCCGAATTCGCCAAAGCCATGGGCTACAAAAAGCTGGGCATGGCCTTCTGCATCGGGCTCAACAGCGAGGCCCGCTATATCGCCAAATATTTTGAGCAGCAGGGCTTTGAATTTTACAGCGTTTGCTGCAAAAACTGCAGCTTCCCCAAAAAGGAGCTGGGCTTGAAGCAGGTTAAACCGGAGCTGGAGCACGAAGCCATGTGCAATCCTAAATTCCAGGCAAAATTTTTAGCGGAGCAGGGAGTGGAGCTTTTCATTTCCTGCGGTCTGTGCGTAGGCCACGACGCAGTTTTCAATATGAACTGCAGCGGACCGGTTACCAATATCGTAGTCAAAGACCGCCTGCTGGCTCACAATCCCCTGGGCGCAATTTATTCCCGCTACTGGAAGCGCAAGCTGAATATTATGGACGAAGGTGAAGTATAAAAGCAATATCAAAAGACCGCCTGCCAAACGGTAAGCGGTCTTTTGCTTTCCCTTATTTAAATTGCTTCGCCTTTTCTCGCGGATAATAAAGAGAAAGAGATATATGTCTAAAATACTTTAAAAGTTATAAGTTACTTGCACGTTGCCGCTGAATCCTTCCCGTTCGCCCGCATATCCGCGCACTTTAGCATCTAAGCTCCACGGAGATTCTTTACTTGCCGCATAGCGTACTCCTATTTCGCCAATATATGTGCTTCCCTGCAGGCTCTGCGTCGGCGCACTCAAATTCTGTACCCGCATATCCGCGTCGCCGTTAAATTCATATTCCCAGGCTAAGCCATAATAAGCCGTCCACCTGCCTTGTTTATTGGCTGTTAAACGCGCTCCTATTTGCAGACGGTCGCTGGTAACGCTGTCGAAAGAAAATTTATCGTCCGCTACCGTAAAGCTGTCGCTTGCGTTATATGTATGGAAATATTTTCCGTATATATCCAGTTCACTGCTGCCGCTTAAATTATAAATTCTGCCTAAGCCTACGTGCGCTCCATAATAAGCGGTATCAGTTTTATATCCGTAACTATTGCCTACGCCGTCTCGCAAAGCGTTTTTCATTTCGCTTTTCAACATACCGGCGCGCAAGCTGCCTTCAGTGTATACGCCGTTTTCTTGTTTATAACGCAGCATCGCGCCGCCGCCATTGTAGACCAAACTGCCATCGCCGCGAAAGAAATCATCGTTAAAGCTGTTGAACGTGCGGTAATTGCCGCTCCCATTTTCAAAAAATACGCCCCAGCTCAAATCGCCGCTCTTCAGCTTCTTGCTCGCGCCCACGCCGAAAAGTCCGCTCCAGCCGTTGATTTTTAAATCGCTGTTCACGTCGTACTTGCTGCGGTTGCCGTAGACTGCGGCAAAAGTTTTAACGCCGTAATGAGCGTCCGCCGTTAAGCTTAACAAGCCGTCGGAAATTAAATCGCTGCCTTGATTAACAAACGCAGCCGCTACTGCGCGATTTTCAGCGACTAGGTTAACTTGCTTATTCACCGTTACTTCCGTTATTTTATATGCAACTTTCCCGCTTTCTATAATTGCTTCGCCTGATCCGGCAACGCCCACGCCTGCGACAAACTTATCGCTTACTTTTACATTATCCTGCGTAATTCCCAAATTAGCGCCGCTGGAACTGGTAACCAGCGTCATACTTTCGCCAGCCTGCAACTTCTTGCCGCCGTTAAAGTTTACGCTATTAAGCTTGATTTGCGTATTCGCCAACGAAGCTTTGAGGTCGTCGGCAGAACCCGTAAGTGATAGTACCGTACCGCCGTTCTGCCACGCGATATTCTGCATATCGATGCCGCTAAAATTATACGCGCCCAAGGCAGCGCCGCTCCAACCGTCGATGAGCAGCGTGTTATTTCTTATGTTACTGTCGTTTATCGCAAAATTGCTGCCATATAATGCCGCATTAGCTACGTTGCCCGTTTCTCGCAAAACGACTTTATTGTCGGTTATTTGGTCATCTTTAGTAGCCAAGCCGCCAATAACTCTGCCTGTAATATATCCACCGCTAATATTAACGATATTGCCTATAACGTCGCCTTTACTACCTCCGGCACTACTTCCCATGTTTATGGGGACACCGCCGCAGGTAATACCGCCGACAATATCTCCGGTGACACTTCCGCCGGAAATATTAACCGTATTTTCTTTAATAGCGTAATTATCTTTTGCATAATAGGAAGACCCGCCATAAATATCTCCGTTGATTTTCGCGTTTCCCTCTATATTTACCGTATTATTGTGCGCATTACCCAAAGCTCCGTAAACGTCGCCGTCAACAACCTCCACGTTACCCTTGATTGTCACCGTATTATTATAACGCTCCGGGATATTTTTACCATTACTTGGCATCATCTCCGCACCAGCGCCATAAACGACGCCATACCCATTGTTTCCTAATATTTTAGCATTGCCGTCGATTATTACCTCATTATTAAAAACATTTTTCGTATAATCGTTAGAAAAAGCGCCAAAAACTTTCTTTACTTCTACAGAGCCGCCGATATAAACCTGCGCTCCTGTATATTCCGCTACGCTCGGCTTACCCGCATAGCTATATCCTTGTATCTCCAAATATTTTCCTTCAATAATATTTATCTTTCCGTTCGCAGCATTACCGTTGCCAATTTTTGTATAATTATCATCCGCCGCAGCGCAACTACTCATCTGCGCCGCTCCACTGAACGCAGCCGCCGCTAAAACGCTAACCATAATTTTTCTCAATAAATTTTTACGCATAAAAACACCTCCCAAATTGAATTTATGGGAGGAGATTATTATTCGGAAAGAATTAAGCGAAGCGCTCGTCCCCCCCAAATGTACATATATATTTTATTCTATAATCTATACATAAAATCCTGCTGCCGCCCAATTTTTCTTGCACATACAAAAAGACCGCCTGCCAAACGGTAAGCGGTCTTTTGCTTTCCCTTATTTAAATCTGTTGCTTATCTGTCCCTGCGTTTTCTTCTTTATTTCTTTTTCAGGAAGGACATCATACCGCGCAGCTGAGCGCCAACCTTTTCAGCCTGGGTTTGCGCAGCGCGACGGCGCATAGCGTTGAATTGCGGACGGCCGCATTGATTTTCCAGCAGCCATTTCTTAGCGAAGGTACCGTCCTGGATTTCTGCCAGCACCTGCTTCATAGCGGCCTTGGTCTCGGCGGTAATGATGCGCGAACCGGTGGTGTAGTCGCCGTATTCAGCGGTATCGGAAATGGAATGACGCATTTTAGCCATGCCGCCTTCATACATCAGGTCGACAATCAATTTCATTTCGTGCATGCATTCAAAGTATGCGCTTTCAGGTTCATAACCTGCTTCTACCAGAGTTTCAAAGCCTGCGTTCATCAGAGCGCAAACGCCGCCGCACAGAACTGCCTGCTCGCCGAACAGGTCGGTTTCGGTTTCTTCGCGGAAGGTGGTTTCCAAAGCGCCGGCGCGGGTGCCGCCGATGCCTTTAGCATAAGCCAGAGCGATGTCGTGAGCCTTGCCGGTGTAATCCTGATAAGCGGTTACCAGCACGGGCACGCCGCTGCCTTCGGTGTAGGTGCGGCGAACAAGATGACCCGGACCTTTAGGAGCAACCATGAATACGTCAACGTCTGCCGGAGGCACAATTTGGCCGAAATGAATGTTGAAACCGTGAGCGAAAGCCAGGGCCTTGCCTGCGGTCAGGTTCGGAGCAATATCCTTTTTGTAGGTAGCGGCTTGCTTCTCATCGGGAATCAGCATCATAATAACGTCAGCTTTAGCGGCGGCGTCGTAAGCGGTCATAACCTTCAGACCGGCGGCCTCAGCCTTAGCCCAGGATTTGGAGCCTTCGTACAAGCCTACTACTACGTCCACGCCGCTTTCCTTTAAGTTAAGCGCATGAGCGTGGCCTTGAGAGCCGTAGCCGATAATCGCTACGGTTTTGCCTGCCAATAATTCCAGATTTGCGTCGCTGTCATAATACATTTTTACCATTTTCTTTTACCTCTTTTCTTTGATTCAAGTCTGTTAATTGTATTTTTATTTAAAAATATTTGAAGCAAATATTTCTTCCCTTATTTTATGACCGGCCTTATTTTTCCACCTTCACAAAATCATCCAGTACCGCTCCCGGCGCTACCATGGGCTCGACGATATCGCCCTGCTGAATAACAGCTTCGATAAGGAAGGGTCCCGCAGCAGCCTTGGCTTTTTCCAAAGCGGCGGCAAAGTCCTCGCAGGTCGCCGCCTGCACGCCGTCGGCGCCGCAGGAACGAGCGAAGCCGATAAAATCAAAATCCGACAAAATAGTCGAAGAATAACGGGCGTCGTAGAACAGGTGCTGCCATTGGCGCACCATGCCCAGGCAACTGTTGTTGATAACGATGCTGATAAGCTTTTTCTGCTCGCGGCAGGCTGTGTACAGCTCCATGCCAGTCATCTTAAAGCCTCCGTCGCCGCAGATATGCACTATCGTACCGCCGGGCTTGGCGAAGGCCGCGCCCAAAGCCGCAGGCAGGCCGAAGCCCATAGTGCCGCAGCCGCCGCTGGTCAGATGGTGCCGCGGCTTATCCACCGTCAGATGCTGTGCAGCCCACATTTGGTTCTGCCCTACGTCCGTAACGTAGACGGCTTCGTCGCCGAAGGTCTTGCTTAAATGCTTCATCAGCCAGGGAGCGGTTAAGCGGTCGCCGTGTTCCAGACTGTGGTCCTCGGTAGCGTCCCACGCTTTAATCTGCCGCCACCAGTCCGCATGCTCCGCTTTATTTACCAAGGGCAGCAGCTCCTGCAAGGATGCCTTGATGTCGCCCACCACCGGCACGCTGACGGCAATATTTTTATCGATTTCCGAAGGGTCGATATCCAGCTGAATAATTGTTTTTTGCCCTACATAGCGGGTACGGTCGCCGGTAACGCGCTCGCTGAAACGGCTGCCAGCCACGACTAAAACGTCGGCGTTGACTACCGCCATATTGGACGCAATATGCCCATGCATACCGGTCATGCCCAGGCAGCGGGGATTGCTTCCCGGTACTGCGCCCACGCCCATCAGCGTATTGACGATGGGCAGGTCGGCCTTGGCAGCCAGCTCCGCCAGTTCCTTGCCCGCGTCGCTGTTCAACGCACCGCCGCCTACTAAAAGCACCGGCTTCCGCGCCTTGTTCAGCAGCTCTGCCGCCTGCTGCAGGCTTGTTTTATCCGGAACAGGCTTAGCGGCGACCGCCTGCTCCTCAGGCTCCGTCCACTCCATTTCCGCTACCTGCAAATTACTTGGGATATCCACTAGCACAGGCCCTGGCCGTCCCTCTTTCGCAATAGCGAAAGCCCGGCGCAGCGTCGGCAGCAAATCCTCGCTGCGGCGCACCAGCGCGTTGTATTTCGTAATGGGCACGGTCACGCCCACAATATCTATTTCCTGAAAGGAATCGCGGCCTAAATTACCCACCGGCACCTGTCCGGTAATCGCTACCAGCGGCACAGAATCCAGATAAGCCGTTGCCAATCCTGTAACGATATTTGTCGCGCCCGGGCCGGAGGTGGCTATGCATACGCCGGTTTTGCCGCTGGCTCTGGCGTAGCCGTCCGCCGCGTGGATAGCACCCTGCTCGTGAGCCGTCAGCACATTTTTCAGCGGCGCGTCGTACAGCGCGTCGTACAGGGGAATGACCTGACCGCCGGGATAGCCGAAAACCGTATCCACTCCTTGCTCCAGCAGCGCCTTAACGATTGCTTGCGAGCCCTTTAACTTCATTGCTGCATCCCCCTTAGGCCAAAGTATTAACGGACACCACGGCAACCTGCTTGGTCAAAAGTTTAGCCACCTGCGCGGCTGCTAAAGCGTCCAACTGAATTTCCAGCTTCATCGTATCCGCTTCGGCGTCCATCCGCAAAGAACGTACCTGAGCGCCTTGCTTGGAAAGCACGCGCAAAATACGCGGCAATAAAGTTTCGTCATTTTGTCCGGTTACAAGCACCTTTTCAAACATTTTCTCTCCTCCATTCAAGTACATTTTCTGATGGACTAAAAAAGCCCCTACCTGCATATGCAAGTAGGGGCGTAAATTACGCGGTACCACCCTAATTTATCACTTCAGCACCAGTCCATCAACCGGCTCGGAGCTAACGCCTCCGCTGCGCATCAGTCTACTCGCTTTCACTTTCGCTGACGAGTTCATGGGTGATTTACTCAATAAGGCTCCGCGCCGATTTGCACCAACCATCGGCTCTCTGCAAGCTTTGCACTTATCTTTATTCCCAATCATCACCTTTATGTGTCGATTTGAAATTACTGATACTATACTACCTTTTCAGCGACTTGTCAACTATTTTCTAGAAAAATTTTAGAAAATGCTTTTTTATACACCACACAAAAGCATTCTCCGATTTTTGTACTTGAACCGCGCACAAAAAGTAAATTGCCTTATTTTGCGCTCCTTTTCAGTATACATATCTATTCAAAGTCCGCAGATTGCGCACACGCTCTTTGGCAGAGAAAAGCAGCCGACGCTGAACCTTGCACCGGCTGCCAAAATTTCACTTTATATTTTTTTCAGGAAGCTGCCCACGTCATTTCGCACAGCTTCAGCATATTCAGCCTTATGGCCCGCTAAAAATTCTTTAACGGCAGCGGCCAAACCAGCCTCCTTCGGATTGAGCGCCTTTTTATAGCTCAAAGCTAAGGCACGGCCTGCTTCCGTACCGCACAAGCTCTCGACGGGGGCGGGGCTGATGCCGGCAGTTTCCGCCAGCTTAGCGTACAGCTCAGCGTCGCTCGCGGCGATAAGTTTGACGGCGCTCAGCCACAGAATATTGTTCAGCTTGAAATGCACCTTGCCCTTAGCGTATTTCATTACTGCCGCCGGGTCGGCCAAGCCGATATCGGCGTTGCCCAGGCTCAGGCGGTATTCAAAAGCCGACGCAATGTCGCAGTGCAGCTGTAAATTTTCTGCCAGCGCCGCGTCCTCGTTCAGCATATCCAGACAAACGGCAGCCAGCTTAATGCCGTTGCGCTCCAGCTCGTTGGCAATCAGATAATGCTCCTGCGGCGTCAGCAGCTTGCCCGGCTTGGACAAAGACAGCTCAAAATCGATATCCCAGGGCGTATTTTTCAAATAAGAATTATAAATGAACTGCACGTGCATAATCGCTTCGCCGTATTCCAGAATAATACGGTGCAGCTGCGTTTCTTCAAAAGAAAGCTTGCTATTGCCCACTTTAAATTCAGCGTTGAGATAAGATGCGTTAACCGCTGCGCGGAAGGTTTCGTTAAATTCCTCAAAGCGCTTTTCTACCTCAGCGTCGGACAGCTTTTCAATATCCAAATTTATTTTATCGCTGCAATCGAAGCCAATCATACTGTAGCCGTAAAGCAGCGCCTTAACGATATCCTCCTCGGTTTTCAAACCGGCCGCGTTAGCGCCGTAACCCTCGCGCCAGCCTGCTTCCAGCACGCCCCAGGTCGCGGCGTCCACAGCCTCCAGAAAATTGCGCTGCAAAGCGGCGCTGTCCTCGGCAGTATAATCTACCAGTACCGGCTTCAGCTGACGCTTAGCAAACAGCTCGGCGGCAAAGGCGTCGGCCTCGCCCAGCCAATCGCTAAAGCCCACGCTGGCGCCGCGAGTGCCGCAGGCCGACGGCGCGGCCCATTTGACAAAACGGCGCACAACGGCGGCGTTATTGGCGTTAAGCGCCGCTACAGTAACCTGCACGCCCTTAACCTCAGTCTTTTGCTCCGCTTCCTTCAGCATAGCGCACAAAGGAGCTTCTCCCTGAGCCGCCACTGCCAAACGCTTGCCGTCCGCAGTACGCACCAAAGCCAGCCAGCCGCCGGGAACCTCGCATACGGATTTATTTATTACCTCGCCTGCCGCTTCCTGCAAAGCGGCTACGGCTATCGCTTGTTTTAAAGCCATTCTTCCTGCCTCCATTTAAACACATAATTTTTCATACTAATATTATCGCTAAAATCGGCGCGTAAAGCAAGCACAAACTGCACTTTATGTAAAAAACCTGCGTTTGCGTATAAACTGCGCACATTTGCTTCTGCTTTGACAAACAGCGACAGGGGAAAATACTACTAGCTGTGGTCTGTGCCTTCCAGGTTATCAACAGTATACACAAACTTATCCACAGTTTTTGTGCATAACTCGGCGCTGTCTACAAGTTATCCACTAAAGGCTTTCTGAATAAAAGGCTTATTTATGCACTTCTTACCGCTTTATCAACATGTTATACACAAACTGTGGATAACTTTAATAACATCTCCCGGCATCTTTCCACAGCCCTAGATATAGTGCCGCCGCTTCGTTAAGCGCAGCCGCGCGTCTAAATTTATTCTGCGATTCAGGCTGTCAAGTAAAAATTTTACCGCGCGCTCCGTTATTTAACATATATTTTACGCTATCTTCGGCAAAAGGCTTGAACAAGCAGGTTTCCTTTTTCTGATAATTAAAATGTGCCGCGAAATTTTTACGTTAAGAAAAATGCGGCATCATAAAAATAAAATGAACAAAGGATTAGCTAACGGCATGATAAAAAAATGGCTACCCATTTACACAGATAACCGCCTGCTTAACAAAATATTTAATTAACGCAAAACGCGCCCAGTAATTACTAAGCGCGTTGGAAAAACTATTAGATTTTACAATGGATTACTTGGCAGGCGTCCGAGTCTTCCGCATATCTCGGGTTTCCTATCTGTACTATCGACGTGTAGATCGGATGAAATCTTCCACCTCAAGTAACCCCTCTTAGGTTATTTTGTTAAACTGCTATAGCTGTTAACCTCTGATGCCTTAACAGCTCTTCTCTTTCGATGCGTTCTATTTCTTTATCTAATTCAGTTTCTGTCATATCTTTAATGTAGTCTGGAATTACTACTTTATCATCCAAAATATACGGTTTTAATTTCATAATTAGCTACACCTCCTCAAAAGATATTCCACCCATTCTCTTTAGCATATTTAAAGCACTTATTTGTGCTTCACGTTCATTATAACCTTTTTTCTTGAACTTTGCAACATACATCATATAAAGCTCTGTATTTATATCACTATGAGCATTATAAGTAAATATCGTTCCATCATGACAAAGCACTAAATTTTCATGATAATTATGCAGATATGCAGATCTAAAGTCCGCATCGCTCGGTGGAAAACTGTCTGGATGCGTATGCATAGTTAAAATTTTCTTGCCTTGAATTGCTTTTAATATTGCCAAAGTATAGCTGATCTTCTTCTCATCCGCAGCATCCGTTACTTTGACAATAATTTTACTTGTATCCAAATCCAACCAATACATATCTTCAAAAAGAGTGCCACTACGATGACTAAGCATTTCTTTAGCTGCACTATACAATGTACGTCTAAGTTCTTTATTATCGGTAATTTTATCAAATTTGCGTCTATACTCAGCGCTAGCAATATATTGATGGTTTACTACCGTATTTTTATTTCTTCCATATCGTTGATTCTCTAAATTCATGCTATTTATTGTATCATCTTTAAAATAATTCCGCAACAACGCAACTTATACCAGCTATCAGTCCACACGCTTCAGCTGTGAATAAGTAAAAAACAGCAGGCCAATCCAAATACAGCCAAAAGAAACGGCATGCGTCGCCGTAAAGTCCTCGCCGTAAACGAAAATTCCCAAAAGCAGCGTAATCGACGGCGATATATACTGCATAAAGCCCACCATATTTAAAGGCAGCAGTTTAGCGCAGCCCGTAAACAAGAGTAAAGGCGTGGCTGTGACTACGCCGGCGCCTATCAAAAAACCCAGCGTCAGCGTATCGCAGCTTTGGTAAATATTGCCTCCGCGCTGACTCAAATAATACAGGTAATAGGCCATCAGCGGCGATATCAAAAGCGTTTCCAGCATAATGCTGGTCAAGGCCTGCGCCTTAATCAGCTTTTTCAACAGGCCGTACAAAGCGAAAGTCGCCGCCAAACCCACGGATACCCACGGCAGGCTGCCGTTTTTAAAAATAATTACGGCGATGCCGGCAGCAGCCCACAGCACGGCTATAATTTGCAAACGGGAAAGGCGTTCGCGCAAAAAAAGCATACCGAAAAGCACGCTGACCAGCGGGTTGATGTAATAGCCCATACTGGTTTCCACAATGCGCCCCACCTCTACGGCCCAAATAAAAATCCCCCAGTTAAAGCTGATGGTAACAGCGGCTAAAATCATGCAGACGCCTGTTTTCCAGGAGCTGAAGATAGCCCTGCTCTCCTGCAAAAAGATCTTGAATTTTCCTGTCGCCGCAATCAGCAGAAAAACAAATACAGCAGACCATAAAAAACGACTGGCTAAAATCTCCAAAGCCTCTACGTGCTGCAGCTGCTTCCAATATACGGGCAATACGCCCCAAATTAAATAAGCGCCCAAGCCGTAAAGAACGCCTAAACGGTAATTTTTTTCCATGATTAACCCCTCTTATTTTATATGTAACAGAAGCGTGTCGGCCGCAGCCTCCGCGTTCATGCCGGAAGTATCTATTTTTATCGTAGCCAGCTCCTTATATAAAGGAAGCCTTGCAATACTGCGCTCGATAATGTCATCTGAACGCAGCCCGGCGTCCACGTCTTTTTGCAGCCGCGAGCGCAGCTCTGCCTCCCGGCAAAGCAAGGAAAACGCCGTCGCACGGCAGCTGTCCACCGGTAAATTTGCCAGCAGCTCGTCGATAATCTTCTGCTCGTGCATCACCCAGCAAAATATTATATTTTCGTATGCCGGGCACGCCAAAAAATTTTTAAGCAAAAAGCAAATATTTTCCATAACCATGTGCTTCGTTGCCGTATTAACCACAAAGGGATGGGCGTCCCAGCACCAATCGCCGTCCAGAAAAACGCTGTGGGGCAGCCGCTTTTTAAGTATTTGCCCTGCCGTACTTTTGCCTACGCCCATAGGCCCGCCAATTAAAAATAAATTTTTCATAAGCATCACCTATCGGCTTATTTCTGCAAATTTTTCGGAATAGGTATGCGCAAAGCCACCAAGGCGGCGACTATGGGCAGCCAAACTAAAAGCTGCATAATAAAGGGCAAGCCGTACCTGTCGGCCAAAAATCCTAAAATAGTTACGCCAAAGCCGCCCAGGCCCACGCTGAAACCGATCGTCAGACCGGACGCCATGCCTACGTTATTGGGCATCATGCACTGCGCCAGAATAATCGTCGTCGCAAACGACCCGATAATGAAAAAGCCGGATAAAAACGCCGCGCTCACAGCCAAAGCCTGCGTCGTAACTACGGTCACGGCAAAAATCGCCGGAATGCTCAACGTAATAGAGCCCAGCAAAATTTTTCGCGCGCCCAACTTGTCGCTGAGCACCGAGCCGACGTAAGTGCCACCCACGCCGCCCAGCAAAAAGCTGCTCACCAACGCGCTGGCGGCCACCGGCTCAAAGCCGCGGAATTTAATGAAGAAAAGCGGCAGGTAAGTAGAAATGCCGGAATGAATGGACGAGCGCATAAAAATATAAAATAAAATTAGAAATAAACCGAAGTAAGAAAATTTTTGCGCCGTCCCCTCGGACTTCTGCCTGGCGACATTAGCCGCGTGTTCCACATTGACCCGCTGGTAATCCGGCATACATTTAGCCATCAAGCCAAAAACTAAAAGTCCTGGCAGCACAAAATACACCGTATTCCGCAAGCCGCCCGCAAGCCCCAGCAGAAAAGTCATCAGCATAGAGCCAAAGGCCATACCGGCATTGCCGCCAATGGAAAAAAGGCCCATATTTTTCGCACGGTTGCTGTCGTCGCTTAAAAAATTTACCGTCTTCGAGGCCTGGGGATGGTAGGTCGCGCTGGCCAAGCTTATGAAAACTACCGTACATAAAAGCAGCGCGTAGGATGGCACGAACCCGACAAAAGCAAAACCAGCTCCCGCCAACGCCGCGCAAACAGGCAGCAAGCGCGGCAAAGAGCGCTTATCAGTTAAATAACCAAAGGCAGGCTGAATAACCGAGGACATAATATTTTGCAGCAGCACAATAGCCGCCAGCTGCGAATAGCTCAAGGAAAATAATTCCTTCAGCTGGGGCAGAACGATGGGCAGCGCTCCGGCCTGCATATCCGTTACCAAATGCCCCAAAGCCAAAGCGGCGACGGGCAAATATAATCTATTTTGCATAGGAACAGCTCCTTTGGAAAAATATTTTTTGTAATTTTGTAATTATAACATACTCACCTGCTGACGGCAAATAAATTTTGCACAGCAAAGCCTTCCAGCTGCAAAAGTCTTTCCTTGCGCCATAAGCCTCCGGCATAGCCCGTCAGGCTGCCGTTCGTCCCGACAACACGATGGCAGGGAACCATAATACAAACGGGGTTATGCCCTACCGCGCCTCCTACAGCCTGCGCCGACATAGCGGTCAAACCGCGCTGCGCCGCAATCTTTTGCGCCAGTTCTTTATAGGTAACTACACCGCCGTAGGGAATTTGCGCCAGCAGCCGCCACACTTGCAAACTAAAAGCGCTTCCCTGCAAGGAAAGCGGCGGCAACGCCCCCGGATTATTGCCGGCAAAATAAACGTCCAGCCACTTAGCGGCAGCGTCGAAAACAGGCAGATGCGCCTCCTGCGACTGTGCCGCCAAGGCAGCAGGATAAAATTTATCGTCAATAAAATTCAGATTGGTCAGGCTTTCGCCGTCGCTGAGCATAATCATTTCGCCTAAAGGCGAAGCGTAGCGATTTTTAAAAAACATGGTTGTACCTCTTTTCGGAATTTATTGCTTCTTATTTATTTTCTTCTGCGCGCCATAATCCTTCATGCCTTCTACCGCTCCTCCTGCTATGGCCCATAAATACAAGCTGGCGACGCTGCCGTAAGGGCTGTAGCGGCGGCGATATCGAGCAAACAGCTCTTTCGTTATTTTACGGTGATGATACAGCATGCGCAGGCCGCGCTGGATTGCTAAATCGTCAAAGCTCAAAATATCGCGGCGCTGCAAACAAAAAAGCAAAATCATTTCTGCCGTCCACACGCCAATGCCCTTTAAGCTGCTCAAAGCTGCGATAGCTTCTTGATCTTCCATATGCTTTACTGCTTCTAAATCGAAACTGCCGTCAACGACTCTCGCAGCAAAATCTTTTATATACAGCGCTTTACGCATACTCATGCCCAAAGCCTGCAAAGCTTCGGCAGGCGCTGCGTTTACAGTTTGCGGTTCAATAATTCCCAAATAATTTTGCAGACGAGCCCAAACTGTAGCCTGCGCTTTCGACGAAATTTGCTGGCCCACTATATGATGTACAACGGACGCAAAGAGGTCGTCGTCGGTTTCTCGCTTAATAAATCCAATCTGCTCGATGACGGCGGCCAGGCGCTTGTCCTTTTGTTTAAGATACGTCAGCTCCTTCTCGCCGTATTGAAAATACATAAGCACACCTTCTTCGTCTTTATTATTGCTATAATTATAGCAAAAAAATTTTCGTCGGCATATAGCTGAGCATAAAAAATCTCAAGCCTCCTTACATACAAAAAAGAGCCAGGCTTACGCCTGACTCTTCGCCGCTTATCCTTTAATAGTCTCCTCCTCCGCCGCCATGATCGCCGTCGCTGCTACTGTCGGTCACGGAGCCGTCAGCATCATTATTATTGTTGTTATGCTTAGCAAGAGGAACAACGCTCACAGTGGAATACATATAGGTATCCTCGGTAGCGAGTAAACTAAAGCTTTCCTTATTAAGATAAACATTGGCCTCCACTTGTTTACGCACATTGCTCATAGTAGCTAACAAGCCGAGCCGATAGATGAAAGCGGCTAAAGCGCCGAAGGCCAACGAACCCAACACACCTAACCAAGGAAACTCCTTGTCCGGCGTCCAGCCCTCGCCGTTTTCTTCGTAATAAGCCAAAAGCTCGCCGGCCTTATTGGCATAGATTATATAAGCTTCTGCATAATCTTCTTTCTTTAAATAAGGAACAAAGGCCTTGCTCATATACTCCACGCCTTCGTTGCCTACAATAACCTCTTTCAGCTTTTTATCGGTGCTAATATACCATTTTCGCTGATCGATAACCTGCAGCAGCACCATATTACCATTAACGCCGTCATTGTAGGCTTCGTCAATGAGAGCATTGGCAAAATCGCCGGGCTTTTGGTCGCCGATGCTTGCGGCGGTTACTACGCCTATACGCACGTTGTATTCCCGCTCGCATTGCTCTAAGGCTTGTTCGACCCTGATTAGTTCATCAGGGGACAGCAGATTAGCGTTATCCATCACGCTGGGAGCTGCCGCTAAGGCAGTCGCTGCACTAAGCAGCATTGCTGCCGCTAATGTCAAGATTAAAAATATTTTTTTCATTATGACAGCCTCCTTATAAAGCAAGGTACACAATAGCAAGGCCTAAGAGTGCGGCAATAACAAAGACCATAATGCAATAATTACGCAGCTTGCCATAATCGACGGGCAAACTGCCCACTACCTTGCCTGTTTGACCATTCATCATAAAAGTATAAGGATCGTTATTATAGCGCGTTGTCAAAATCCACACAGGCGCCATAGCATAATGCACAGCGCTGTCGTTTTTCACTATAGTACAATCATCAGTCGGCTCTATGTTGTCATATCCCTCCACCGTATTAGCCAAGCACATCTTAGCGCTGTTGTTAACGCGCCGGTCTGCACGTTCCACAGCCGCTTCGGCGTCTACGTCGTATTTATCTGCCAAATATCCGGTCAGATAAGCGGTGCTGAAGGGCGCCATTTCCCTATAATCGAAGGGCTCGATACTTTCCATAAAGGCGTCGTCCATTTTTTCAGAACCGTCCACAGGAATGCGTTCAAACTTCATAGCGCCGTCGCGCTGGCAGTTATAATACTCGGTAGTAGTAATAACCTCGTCGTCGGTAGTCACTGCGGTGCTGCGGCTGGCCTTATACATACATTGAGCGTCAATATCTGCATCAAAAAGCCAGAAAGGCACATACATTCCCTGAATAGCTTCTACGCGATTATTAGCCGTGAAAGCATTGGGCAGCAGCTTTTTTCCTTCATAGAATTTTTTCAGAGCGGCAACCGCCTCTTCCTTAGTTTTTTTAAAGGGAATAATGAAGTCGGGCTTCAGCATACCGTGGAAGCGGCTGGGCAGCATAGTGGGATTGCCGCAGTAGCAGCATTCTGTCGCCATAGTATTGCCGTCGCTGACGATTTCCGCGCCGCAACTGGAGCAGGTAAAGGCTCGCAGCATTTCGGCTTCTTCTTTTTCCCACTCGTTACCTGCCGCCGCTGTATTCCATTTTCTTTCTTTGGCAGCCTGCGCCTGTGCGGCAGCCGCTTCTTTTTTGGCAAATATTTCTTCAACGACCTTTATATCTAGCTCGGCGCCGCAATACTCGCAGGTTACTTTATCCGCTCCGGGCAAAAAGCTTAGAGGAGCGCCGCAGCACAAGCATTTATAACTAACGCTGGTATCAGCCATACAATTCACCTCTTCTTCATGGCAATAAATTACTGAATATCCCTCGCATCGAAAATATCTCCGCATTCAGGGCAAAACTTAGGCGGATTTTTCGGATCGGGCGGAAGCCAACCGCATTTATCGCATTTATACAGCGGCGCCTCCGCAGGCTTTTTACTGCCGCAATTCGTACAGAATTTTCCTTGATTTACAGCGCCGCAAGTACAGGTCCAGCCTTGAGATTGAGCTGCTTGCCGCGGTTTGCCGCATTCGGCGCAAAATTTACCGGTATTGCCACTATGGCCGCAGGAGCAGGCCCACCCAGCAGAGGCTGCTGCTCCGGCCATGCCCTGAGAAGCGGTCTGCTGTAAACCTTCGCCCTGCGAAGGATAGCCTTGTGGGTCGTCTGGACCTCCGCCCTGCGGAGGATAAGCCATTTGTCGGTTAATAGCGTTCATCATGTTGCCGCCTTGAGCGCCGGCCATACCCATACCCATAAAGCCCATCATAGCGCCGCCTTCATTACCGGCGGCAGTTTGCATAGCGGCTCCGGCAGCGCCGGTCATAAATGCCGCCCGCGCATTAGGATTAGATAGAGCCTGCAAATCGCGAATATATTTTTCATCTTCTTCGCTGGCTTTAACGCTGCTTACGCCGAAGGAAATAACCTCTACGCCACGCAGGTCGCGCCACTTCTTGCTCAAAACTTCGTTAAGCTCGCTGCCAATTTCTTCCGCATGGCCCGGCAAAGCGCTGTAGCGCACACCTTTTTCGCTCATTATTCCAAAGGCCGTGTTCAAGCCCGTCAGCAGTTCCGTTTTTAGCTGGCTGTCAATTTCGCTGCGCAGATACTCGCTTTCCACGTTGCCGCAAACATTGGTATAAAACAAAATCGGATTGGTAATTTTATAGCTGTATTCGCCAAAGCAGCGAATAGCAATATCCATATCCAGCCCTATGCGCCGATCAACTACGCGGAAAGGAATAGGGCTGGCAGTGCCGTATTTATTGCCAATAATTTCCTTAGTATTGAAGTAGTACACTCGCTGATCCTTACCGGGATCGCCGCCGTAGGTAAAGCGTTTGCCGATTTGAGCAAAAACGTTCTTTACGCTTTGCATATTCAAGCCGTCGGCCAAAAGAGACGGCTCCGTAAAGGTATCATACACAAATTCGCCGGGCTCGGAACAAATTTCTACCACCTTGCCGCTTTCTACAATAATCATACATTGACCGTCGCTGACAGCAATGGCCGAGCCGTTGCTGATGATGTTGTCTTCTGCACTGGTGTTGGAGCTGCGCCCTTGGCTGGAAGTCCGCTTTCTGCCCTTGACTACCAATACGTCCGGCTTCAGGCTTTCACAGTAAATAAACTCCTTCCATTGATCTCCCAAAACGCCGCCGACTGCTCCCATACCTGCTTTAATCAATCCCATAGTATACCCTCCTCTTTTTAAAGGCAAAGGCTGCTTTCAAAGCAGCCTGCAGCCTTCCTTCATTTTCTTCTTTTAAAGAACCACAGCGCGCCGCCGGCAATAGCAACGATACCGCCAATAAAGGCGGCAAGCATACCTGTCATCCAGCTATAGTCGTCGTCATCGTCCCCATCAATTGCTCCCATAGGCAGCTCTGCCTTGCCTACGGCAACGAACCAAGAGCTTTGCATATCGCCGCGCTTTGCTGTTACCGTTACCAATCCGTCAGCCTTACCTACAAGCTTATTTTTTTCAATAACGGCAATTTTTTCATTATTAACGCTCCACTGAGCCTTTACATCGCCTTCCTCTCCTGTGATAAAAGCTTGCAGCGACAGCTTATCGCCTATGTTAATATGTGTCGGCATATTATATACTTCCAGCCTAGGCTCAAAAACGGTTACTCTTACTGCAAACTTTTTCTTACCCTTTTCTATATTAAGCGTACCTGTTACAGTCGCCGTACCGGGAGCTACGCCGACAATTTTATCTCCGTCAATTTTTAGTACGTCTTTATTAGAGCTTTGCAGATTGGCAACAGTGTAACCAAGATTACCCGGAAGCTCTGCCACAATCTTAGTGCTTTCCCCGGCACGCAGGCTTTCCTGTTCAGCGGCAATTTTTACCAGCGGCGTAGCCTGCGCTTCGTTAACGGCGGGCTGATCCTCTTCCTCTGTATTGCCCTGCAGCTCGCCGTTTTCTACATACGGAGGATTGTCCTGCTCTTCTTCTACAAGGGGAACCCGTTTAGCGGCCAGCATACTTTCCGGAGTGCCATAAATCAAACCCGGTTCCTCTGCATCGTTACGATATACGGCGTTCAGATCCGCCGCTACCAAATATTTAGCAATAATACTATTAGTAGGCTCATGTACGGCAATAACCTGATAGAACCATCCGTCCACCGTTTCATCGGCATAGAGCAGCCGGTACGGCCGGTTAGCCGCGCTTAGGCTTGTTAAATTAGCCGGCAAACTTTCGATAATCGCCACAGCGGCGTTTTCCGAAACGTCAAAGGTTGGCTCGTTAAATTGGTAATCTCCCTGAATATCCAAGGGCAGCTTACCTGTCTGCTTAACGGTCATCGTTTTATTCGCCAAAGCGAACTGAATAATTACGCTATCATCTTCGCCTACAAGCACATCCGCCTCGCCAACGCCGTCGTCGTTCAGCAGCAAAGTTCCCGCGGTCTGAAACTCTTCGGCGCTGTCTTCGGCCTCGCTGCCGCGCATTACTTTAAATTCAAACAGATAAATATCGTCTTCCAAGGGTTTGATATTCAAAATACCGTTATTATATTGGCTGCTTTCCGTCCACACATAGCTGCCCTGAGCATTTTTCCAATCGCTTTTCGCAGCCATAGCAGCAGTAGCCAAGCAGCATAAAAGCAGGGTTATCAGCAGGCTGAATATATTTCTCTTTTTCATAATTCGTCCCTCCTTATATGCTCAAGCGGAATTTCGCCGTTTTGGGATTAACTCCGTCCATCCAGTATTTTACCGTATAGATGCCCTTCGGGCATTTTTTAGCAGATGTGCCTCTGCCCCAACCATTCCAGCTGAAAGCAAAATCCTGATTGCCGTTTTGCGCCTTATACTTTACGCTATGTACCAGCTTATTCCTCTTATCAAAAATCTGTGCATAGCACGTTTTACCTTTGGAGCCGCTTTTTTTGAAATACAAACGCTGTAAAATGTCGCCGTTGCTATTGCGCACCACCTTGGTTCTGTTATATTTCATCGTTAGCTTTGGCTTATAGTTAATTACGTGGGTGTCCTTAACCGTGCGCTTATTATCGAAGGTAGTGGTAGCAACAAAACGATATTTGCCGGCGGCCAGCGTACCCGTATCTATAACGTAATGAAGAAAGCGGATGTCCTTATAGCCATTCTCGTAAATTTTATACCATTTATTGCTCGTAACCGGGTTCCAACGAGCTACAATTTTATTTTTCTTATCAAATAACACCGCGGAATTTTTAATCTTGCCGCTGCCTACTACATAGTGCTGCACGGTAAGCTTAGTCCCGTCGATTTTAGTCTGAGTTTTATATTTGGTAGCTGCCCAAACAACGCTTGTCAGCATAAGAAGTGCTATTAAGCAGGAGGAAAGAATAGTTTGCCATCGTTTCATTTTAACGCTCCTTTCGCCAGCAAATAAAAAAATAGGGTCTGGCTTTACTTTGTCAAATATAGTATAGCCTAAACCCTATTATTAAATAATTAACCATTAGTTAGTTGACGAAAAATAGTTGCTTAGCTGATGGCGCTTATTCTTCGCTTTGGTATCGATTTGCAGTTTTAAAAAAATACGGTTAAGATATTGCTTAATCGTTCCCTCTCTGAGATTGAGTATAGCGGCAATTTCTTTGTTGGTGTGCCTTGCCGCTGCCAGCTGCGCAATCTGCAGTTCCTGCGGCGACAGCGCTGTTAAAAGCTTTCCTGCCGAGCCCTTCTGGATTACTTTTTCTCGTCCCGCTGCGAACTGTCGGCCCAAAGCTAAAATTTTTTTTACCAGCTCGCAATGCTCGCCGCCGCGCTCCCTGTCCAACAGCTCCTTTAAAAGAGTAATGTTCTGCGCAAAGGGCAAGATAATATTATCGGCAGCAGCTAATTTCAGCGCGTTAACCAGCGCCGCCTTAGCCTTCGGCAATTCTCCTAAGCCAGCTAGCGCCGCCGCTTTTTGTACCAGCAAATACAGCCGGCACAAAAAATTATTATAGGGCTTGCACTCTGCCTGCAAATCGTCATAGCGCACCAAAAGTTCCGTATAACAACGCTTGGACAACAAGCACTGGGCTTTAATATAATTACAGCAGGGCAGCGCAGGATAGAGCACGATGGTTTCCCCGTTTTCTTTATTTGCCAGCCATCCCGGCAACCGCTGCGAGTCGCCTAAAAGCGCGTAATAAAAGCCTACGCACATATCCGCAGTATTCAGCAGCACACTTTGCTTCCATACATGGCCTTCATGCCTTCGATATTTTTCTATCTGCTCATTAGCTATTCCGTTGAAGATATCCCGCTGCATAGCAAGAAAATCACAGCACAACGTAATACATTCCTGCTCATGCTTGCGCGCCAGATAATAAGCCTTTTGCAAGCAGATATCCATTTCATCCAGCCGTCCTTGCAAAAGCAAAGCCTCCGCTTCTGTCGCCTCTGCGGCTCCAGCTCCATGCCAATTACTCAGCAAATAATACGGCGGCATACAATCATACATTTCGTCTATGGTTTGCTGCAATCCGCCGTTGGCTTTAAGGTACAAACCAAGAATACTGGGAGCGCCAAAGGACCACACTCCCTGCTTGCTCAAGGTCTGCGGCGCGCCGCTAAGCAATTGGTAAGCCTTACGATGGTGCTTGCTCATACCTGTGATACTATTGAAAGACAAAAAACTAAGAATAACCTCCAGCTCGCCGTAATAATTATTGCGTTCTTCGGTAGTAAGCGCGGTATTACGCTCCAACGCAGTGATATACCACTCCTTAACCTGCAGCATTTCTTTAATCATATTCAAAGAAAACATACGGCGCATTATAATCAGCACCGCCTGCGGATACTGCCACAAAATCGTCGGCGAGCATTCCCGCAGCCAATCGAATAAATGCTGCTTATGCTCCTCTCGCATTGACCAATCACGCAGCTGCTGTACTACCGCCAATAGACAGGTAAAATCCTGTCCGCGGTACAGCCAATCAAGAGCTTCCTCGTAATCCTGCTGCTGCACATACCATTTGCCAAACTGACAGAAATACCTTCGCTGTTCAGCCTGAGGCAAAAGCGAGAAAGCGTGACGAGTAGCTTGCTTGAGCATATGATGGCAGCGCAAATTGCCGTTAGCCAGCGATATAATAAAGGCATTAAAATCCAATAGCCGGCAAATTTCCTCCGTACAATCATTCCCATACACAAAAGCTATCTGCTGCGGTGTAAATTCTTCAGGCTGTCCCATTAACAGCAATAATTCCCGCTGCGTTTTCGTTAACGGTTCTAATAAAACCGAGGTAATCATTTCATACACGCTTTTATTGTCGAGCAGCAGCCGTTGGTATTTGCTGTAAGCCAAAAAATTAAGATAGATAATAGAAACCCATCCTTCACAGGCTTCATGCAGAGAATTTAACAATCTCGAGGAAATTGATAAACCGCAGCGTCGGCTGTACTCAGCGAGTTCTTCGCGAGTAAAAGCCAAAGCTTGTTTATCAATAAGCATTACTTGCTGTCCTAAACTCATACGCTGCGCCTGCGTAAAAATCTGCTCCCTGCTGGCCAGCACAAGATGCAGCTTAGCGAACCCCGCCTTACTTAAGGCATAAATAAACTCGCTCGCCGTCTTATCTTCCAGCAAGTGCAAGTCATCTATAAACCAATAGCATTCCTCTTGCGGCAAAAGCTTAGCAAATAATTCTAAAACCAAGGCGCGGCTATTAGTATCTGCGGGCATCGTCTGCTGCGAAAGCGCTTCTCCAAGAGGCAGATTGCTCCAGGTGCGCCGCACGCCCTGCCAAAAAACTTCTCTTCCGGCGCCATAAATGCTTTGACGCATAACGATATTGCCCTTTTGCTCCTGAGCCTGCAAAAAATGATTAACCGCTACAGTTTTGCCGTAACCCATAGGAGCTACAACCAGTGTTGTACCAACAACTGACATCTGCCCCAACAGCTGCTGTATGCGTATGGAAAAATATAAACTGTTAAGATTTTTCATTACCGCTACCGTCGCTTCACTAAGTTTCTGTCAACATTATATCATAAAAATAAAACACATACCGAAAGGTATATGCTTTATTTTTTGGCAGTCAGGCCTGCGTCCTTGTCGGCAGATGTCTGCGTATATAAAAATAAGACCATGCATCGCATGGTCTTATTTTTATAA